>NZ_FTMK01000005.1 GCF_900156255.1 Paracoccus thiocyanatus | reverse complement strand
CACCAGGGCGCCATATCCGTCTTCCAAAACCTCGAAGACGCAATCAGCATGCATGAAGCAATCCTGAAGGTCCCGCCAGGGAAATAAGCGAGGGGGGCTCCACCAAAGGGCGCAGGTGACGTGGCCCCCGCCCCGCGCTAGATGGAACAAAACCAAGGAGGTTCCGATGGATACCAAGACCCTGATCGCCGCCTATTACGACGCCTTCAATGCCGGCCGCACCGACGAGATGCTGGGCTATCTGCATGATGATGTGGAACACCACGTGAACCAGGGCCCGATCCGGCGCGGCAAGGCGGCATTCGCGGAATTCAACGCCCACATGACCCGCAGCTACCGGGAAAAGCTGACCGACATGGTGATCATGGCCAGCGATGCCGGCGACCGGGCGGCGGCGGAATTCGTGGTCAACGGCAGCTATCTGGCCACCGACGAGGGCCTGCCCGAGGCGCAGGGCCAGACCTATGTCCTGCCGGCCGGGGCGTTTTTCGCCATCCGCGACGGCAAGATCGCGCGGGTGACGACCTATTACAACCTGGCCGACTGGACGCGACAGGTCGGGGCGTGATCCGCACCGAAAGCCTGACCGGGGATGCGGTCGCCGCCGTGCTGGACGACCTGGCGCGGCTGCGCATCGCGGTGTTCCGCGACTGGCCCTATCTCTATGACGGCGACCTGGATTATGAGCGCGATTACCTGCGGGCCTATCAGTCGCCCGGCGCGGTGGTGGTCGCGGCCTGGGACGGCGACCGCATGGTCGGCGCCGCAACCGGCGCGCCGATGGAGGACCATGCCGGCGATTTCGCCGCCGCTTTCGCCGACCGGCCCGAGCGGCTGGACGAGATCTTCTATTGCGCCGAATCGGTGCTGCTGCCCGAATATCGCGGCCGCGGCCTGGGCCACGCCTTCTTCGACGGGCGCGAGGTTCAGGGCCGGGCGCTTGGCCGCCGCTACAGCGCCTTTTGCAGCGTGATCCGCCCCCAGGACCACCCGCTGCGGCCCCAAGGCTATCGCCCGCTGGACGGGTTCTGGCAGAAACGCGGCTATGCGCCCTTGCCGGGCGTGGTCGCAGGCTTCGAGTGGAAGGACATCGGTAAGACCGAACCATCCCGCAAACCCCTGCAATTCTGGATGAAAACCCTGTGAGCCGGATCGTGAAAATCGCCGCTGCCGCCTATCCGCTGGACTGGTTGGAGGATCTGGACGCTTACCGCGCCAAGCTCGCCGCCTGGGTCGAAGAGGCCGCCGATTGCGACCTGCTGGTCTTTCCCGAATATGGCGCGATGGAACTGGCCTCGCTGGGCGGGCCTAAGGTCGCGGGCGATCTGGAGGCATCGCTGCACGAGGTCGCCCGCCACGAGGCCGCGCGCGATGCGCTGCACGGCGAGTTGGCGGCGCGGCATGGGCTGCATATCCTGGCCGCATCGGGGCCGCATTTCATCGGGCCGCGCCCGGTCAACCGCGCTGCGCTGTTCGGGCCGCAGGGGCGGATCGGCCATCAGGACAAGCAGGTCATGACCCGGTTCGAGCGCGAGGATTGGGACGTGGTCGGCGCCCCCGGCCTGCGGGTCTTTGACACCGCGGTCGGGCGGCTGGGCGTGCTGATCTGCTATGACAGCGAGTTTCCGCTGCTGGGCCGCGCGCTGGCCGAGGCAGGGGTCGAGGTGGTGCTGGTGCCTTCGTGCACCGACACGGTGGCGGGGTTCAACCGGGTCCGCATCGGCGCCATGGCCCGCGCGCTGGAAAGCCAATGCGTCGTGGTGCAGGCGCCGACCGTGGGCGATGTGGATTGGTGCCCCGCGGTGGATGAAAACCGTGGCGCCGCGGCGATCTATGCGCCCCCCGACGGGCTGTGGCCGGAAAGCGGCGTCATGGCCGAGGGGCTGATGGACGTGCCGGGCTGGGTCAAGGCCGAGGTGGACCTGGACCGCGTGGCTGAAAGCCGCCGCAACGGCCGGGTGCTGCCATTCGCGCATTGGCCCGAGACGGTGGGGGTGCCGGTGCAGGGTGCGACGCCGCGACGCGCGCCCGGTTAACCGAATCTTGGCAGTTTCTGTTGGAGTATCCCCGGCGACACGGGAGTTCTCTGGCATGACCATGATCCATACAGACGCTTATCGCGCAAGGGCATTCCGATCCGGCTGGCCCTGATGCAGGCAGGGCTGACAGACCAATACGTCCGGCGCTGCAACGGCTATTACACCGGCCTCCTTGGTGCTGTTTTTCTGCTCGATGGCCAGAAATACCCGTCGCTCCTGCCGCCCTGCGAATGGCGAAACCTCGACAATCCGGCACTGAAAAACCGTGCCTGGTTCGACCGACCCTGCGATGACAGATCATGGCGGGAGCCGCCCGCCGCATCAGACGCGAACAAGGCCGCGGCGGACGGCCGCCCCGAACCCTAGCCTATTCTGCCACGGCAGGCTCGTCCGGCACCACACCTTCGGGGGTCTCGGCGCCATCGGGCACTGTCGCACCCTCGGCGGGGACGGCCAAGCGGTTGTCCTCCCATTCGCCCTCGGCGACCTGGCCGGTGGCATAGCGCATCACCCCCGCGCCCTGGCGCTTTCCGGCGACGAAATGGCCGGTATAGACATCGCCATTGGCATAGGTCGCGATGCCCTCGCCGTCGATCTCGCCCTCTTTCCAGCTTCCTTCATAGCGGAAACCGTCCGGGGCGATCAGCCGGCCCTTGCCATGGCGCAGCCCGTCCACGAAGGAACCGTCATAGGTGGTGCCGTCGGGATAAGTCGCCTGCCCCTGCCCGTGGCGCTGCCCGTCGCGCCAGGCGCCGTTATAGACATAGCCGTCGGGATAGGTCATCCGGCCCTGCCCCTCGTTGCGGCCGCGCTTGAAGCCGCCTTCGTAGACCAGGCCGTTGGCGTATTTGGCGACGCCCTGCCCCTCGATCACGCCCGCGACCCATTCGCCGTCATAGCTGGCGCCGTCGGGATAGGTGATAAGGCCGCGGCCATGCGGCAGGTCGGCCATCAGCGCCCCTTCATAGACCGAGCCGTCGGGATAGGTGATGCGGCCCAGCCCCTCCATCCGGCCCTCGGCCCAGTCGCCGGTATAGACATAGCCGTCGGTGCCGGTGAAGGTGCCCGCGCCCCAGCGCTTGTCGGCGCGGAAATCGCCCTCGTAGCGGTCGCCGTTGGCATAGGTGGCGACGCCCTTGCCCTCGCGCTTGCCATTGGCGAACCGCCCCTCATAGGCATCGCCCGAGGGCTGGGTCAGCCGGCCCTGCCCGGCCATCTGCCCCGCCGACCAGCCGCCCTCATAGGCCAGCCCGTCCGGCATGGTCAGCTTGCCCTGGCCGGAACGCTGGTTGGCCCGCATCTCGCCTTCGTAGCTTGCGCCGTCGGGATAGGTGATCTTGCCCAGCCCGTCCTTGACGCCCTGTTTCCAGTCGCCTTCGTAGCGATAGCCGTTGGGCTGGGTCAGCACCCCCTTGCCGTCATGCAGCGCGTTCAGAAAGCCGCCCTCGTAGACCGAGCCGTTGGCATAGCGCGCCACCCCCTGCCCCAGGATCTGGCCGTCCTGCCAGTCGCCCTCGTAGCTGCCACCGTCGGCATAGGTGATCTTGCCCTTGCCATGCGGCTTGCCGCCGGCAAAGGCCCCCTCGTAGACCGAGCCGTTGGGGAATTTCGCCACGCCCTGGCCCAGGATCTCGCCCTCGACCCAGTCGCCGTCATATTCATAGCCGGACGGCAGCCTGTAGGTGCCGCGGCCATGCTGCTTGCCGTTGCGGAACGTGCCCTCGTAGACGCCGCCATCGTCATATTGCTTGGTGATGACCGCCTGCGCGCCGGCCGCGCCCGTGCCGGCCATGATGATCGCACAGGCGACAAGGGCTGCCTTCATGGGTGCTGCACTCCGCCTTGTTGCTGCTTTTGGCATCGGTTTATCGCAAGGGGCGCGCCGGCGCAAAGCCCGACTTTTCCTTTGCCGCGCGCTGACCTATCAACAGGGCAAGACACGGGTAAAGGAAACGCCATGACCGACACGTTCCGCATCACCCTGGGGCAGATGAACCCGACCGTCGGCGACCTGCCCGGCAATGCCGCCCAGGCGCGCGAGGCATGGGCCAGGGCGCGCGAAGCGGGCGCCAACCTGCTGGCCCTGCCCGAGATGTTCATCACCGGCTACCAGACCCAGGACCTGGTGCTGAAGCCCGGCTTCACCGCGGACGCGATGGAGCGAATCCTCGAACTGGCGCGCGATTGCGCCGACGGCCCCGCCATCGGCATCGGCGGCCCCCATGCCGAAGGGGACCGGCTTTACAACGCCTATTGGATTCTCAGCGGCGGCAAGGTGGTGGCGCGGGTGCTCAAGCACGAATTGCCGCACAAGCAGCTTTTCGACGAATGGCGGCTGTTCAACGTGGGACCGATCTGCGGCCCCTACAGCCTGGACGGGCTGCGCATCGGCAGCCCGATCTGCGAGGACGCCTGGTGGCCCGAGGTGGCCGAGACCCTGGCCGAGACCGGGGCCGAGATGCTGCTGGTCCCCAATGGCAGCCCCTATCACCGGGGCAAGCTGGACCTGCGCATGGGCCATATGGTCGCCCGCGTGGTCGAGACCGGCTTGCCCCTGATCTACCTGAACTCGGTCGGCGGGCAGGACGACCAGGTCTATGACGGCGCCAGCTTCGTGCTGAACCCCGGCGAGGACGGCGGCGCGGTCAAGGTCATGCAACTGGCCCCCTTCGACGAGATGCTGGCGCATGTCGATTTCGCCCGCACGCCGGCCGGCTGGCGCGCGGTGCCGGGGCGGATGGACCACCAGCCCGACGAATGGGAACAGGATTATCGCGCCATGACGCTGGGGCTGCGCGACTACATGCGCAAATCCGGCTTTGGCAAGGCGGTGCTGGGATTGTCGGGCGGCATCGATTCGGCGCTGGTCGCGGCGATCGCCAGCGATGCGCTTGGTCCCGAAAACGTCCGCTGCGTCATGCTGCCCAGCGAATACACCTCGCAGGCCAGCCTTGACGACGCCGCCGATTGCGCCGGACGGCTGGGCACGCGGCTGGACAGCGTGCAGATCGAAGCCGCCCGCGACGCGGTGGGCGCGGCCCTGGCGCATCTGATGGCGGGCACCCAGCCCGACATCACCGAGGAAAACATCCAGTCCCGCCTGCGCGGCGTGATGCTGATGGCGCTGTCCAACAAGTTCGGCGAGCTGCTTTTGACCACCGGCAACAAGTCCGAAGTCGCGGTCGGCTATGCCACGATCTATGGCGACATGGCCGGGGGCTACAATCCGATCAAGGATCTTTACAAGACCCGCGTGTTCCAGACCTGCCGCTGGCGCAATGAAAACCACCGCGACTGGATGGCCGGCCGCGCGGGCGAGGTGATCCCGCCGCAGATCATTTCCAAACCGCCCTCGGCCGAACTGCGCCCCGACCAGAAGGATCAGGACAGCCTGCCGCCCTATGAGGTGCTGGACGCCATCCTTGAAGGGTTGATCGAAAAGGATCTGGCGCTCAAGGATCTTGTCGCCCAGGGCTTCGAGCCCGAAACCGTCAGAAAGGTCGAGGCGCTGCTTTATGGCAGCGAATGGAAGCGTTACCAGGCCGCGCCGGGGCCGCGCATCTCGACCAAGGCTTTCTGGCTGGATCGGCGCTATCCGCTGGTCAACCGTTGGCGCGACCGGCTTTAGCACCCGCGCGGCGGGAGGGCCGAAATCGGCGTCCCCCGGCGTCCGCGGAAAGGCAAACCTCTGCAATAAAAAGGATAAATCTGGCTATCCCGCAGACCTGTCCCATTCGATAGGTTTATCGTTCTGATCTGAACCGTTTACTCTGGCTTCATTCGCCCCATGGCCCGCGCCTTGCGCGGTCCCTTCTGGTCGGGGCGGTGTTTTTGCCGTTGCGCCCAGTTCGGGCGCTTTGACGAGTAAGGGGTTGCCATGCCGACGGACATTTCGATCCGCGTGATCTATCTTGGTTTGCGCAGCGATCTGGACCTTGATCCAGACGAAACGGTTCCGGGGGCCGAGGCGCCCGGCGACCTGGTCGGCACCACCTTCGGCAGCGCCGAAGCGCCGCTTTTCCGCGACATCAACGATGTCGTGCTGCATGACGGCGACGATGACGGGGCCATCGCCTTTGACAATGCCTCGGGTCCGGCGGCGGCCGAACACGCCGTGCATCAGGGCGCGGTCTATCACCTGGATTCCGGCGTCATTTACAGCGGCACCGTCACCTATGCGGATGGCAGCACGGCCACGGGCGTGGCGCTGCGCGTGCTTCAGGCGACGGACGGGACGCTGGCGCTGGCGCCACCGCCCGCCGGTGCCGCGAACGGCGAAATCGCCGGGCTGACCGGCCTGCCCATCCGCTCGATCACGCTGACCGGGGTCGTCGACCCCGACCGGAACGAATTCGAGCTGGCCGGCTATGGCGCCGCGGATGCGCCGGCCTTCGTCTGCTTTTGCCAGGACACGCTGATCCTGACCGAACGCGGCCAGGTCGCCGTCCAGGACCTGCGGGTCGGCGACATGGTGATCACCCGCGACCACGGGCCGCAGCCCTTGCGCTGGATCGGCCGCAAGCACCTGGCCCCGGACCTGCTGGGACTGTTCGCCACGCTGCGGCCGGTGCGCATCCGGGCGGGCGCGCTTGGCCCCGGCCTGCCCCGGCGCGACCTTTACGTCTCGCAACAGCATCGCGTCCTTGTCGCCTCGCAGATCGCCCGGCGCATGTTCGGCGAGCCCGAGGTGCTGGTCGCCGCCAAGCACCTGACCGGGATCGAGGGGATCGAGATCGTCGACAGCCCGCGGGCGCTGACCTATTACCACCTGCTTTTTGACCGGCATGAAATCATCTGGTCGGAGGGGGCGCAGACGGAATCGCTGTTCACCGGCGCGCAGGCGCGGAAGTCGCTGGACCCTGCGGCGCGGGCCGAAATCGCGGCGCTTTTCCCCCAGCTTGCGGCCGGGCATCCGCCCCGGCCGGCCCGCCCGCTGGGCAAGGGCCGCGAAACCCGCAGGCTTGCCAGCCGCCATGCCGCCAACCGCCGCGCCTTGCAGTCGGCGGTGGCGCGCTAGGGCGGCCGGGGGTCAGACCACCACCGCCATGGGCTTTTGCCAGCCGACGCCGAAGACTCGCTTGTAGCGCGCGATCTCGTTCTCGGGGCCGGTGGCCTTTTGCGGGTTGTCGGACAGCTTGACGGTCGGCCGCCCCTCGGCCGCGACCGCCTTGCACACCAGCGAGAACGCCGCCAAGCCGTCGCCCGGCACCAGGCCGCGGAAATCATTGGTCAGAAGCGTGCCCCAGCCAAAGCTGATCTTGGCGCGGCCGTGAAAGCGGTGGAACAGGTCCTTGATCCTTTCGACATCCAGCCCGTCCGAAAAGATGATCAGCTTGTCGCGCGGGTCTTCGCCGCGCTCCTGCCACCAGCGTATCGCGGCCTCGGCGCCCTGGACCGGATCGCCGCTGTCGATGCGGATGCCGGTCCAGCCCGCCAGCCAGTCGGGCGCATGATCCAGAAACCCCTCGCTGCCATAGGTGTCGGGCAGGATGATGCGCAGCATCCCGTCATGTTCCTCGTGCCAATCGGCCAGCACCTTGTAGGGGGCCTGGCGCAGTTCCTCGTCGCTGTCGGCCAGGGCGGCATAGACCATGGGCAGTTCGTGGGCATTGGTGCCGATGGCCTCGATATCGCGGCGCATGGCGATCAGGCAGTTCGAAGTGCCGATGAAGCGGGTGTCGCCCAGGCCCTCGACCATGGCCTGCACGCACCAATCTTGCCACAGGAAGCTGTGCCGCCGCCTTGTGCCGAAATCGGCGATGCGCAGGTCGGGGCCAAGCTTGCGCAATTCCTCGATCTTTTCCCAAAGCCGGGCCATGGCGCGGGCGTAAAGCACCTGCAATTCGAACCGGCCCATGTCTTTCAGGACGGCGCGGCTGCGCAACTCCATGATGATCGCCAGGGCCGGGATTTCCCACAGCATGACCTCGGGCCAGCGCCCCTCAAAGGTCAGTTCATATTGCCCGTCGCGCTTTTCCAGGTGATAGGCGGGCAAGCGCAGGTTTTCCAGGAACTCCATGAAATCTGGGCGGAACATCTGCCGCTTGCCGTAAAAGGTATTGCCGCGCAGCCAGGTGCTTTCGCCCCGCGTCAGCGTCAGGCCGCGGACATGGTCTAGCTGTTCGCGCAGTTCTCCCTCGTCGATCAGCTCGGCCAGGCGGATGCGGCTGGTGCGGTTGATCAGGCTGAAGGTGACTTGCGTGTCGGGCCGGTTGCGAAACACCGACTGGCACATCAGCAGCTTGTAGAAATCGTCGTCGATCAGCGAGCGGACGATGGGGTCGATCTTCCACTTGTGGTTATAGACGCGGGTGGCGATGTCGACGGTCGGGATCATCATGCCAACACCACCCCCGCCTGGCGCATCTGCGCGCGCGCGGCGTCAAGCGAGCCGTCAAGGTCGATGGCGCGGGCCGCATCCTCGATCACCGTGGCGCGAAAGCCCAGCTTGGCCGCGTCGATGGCCGACCAGGCGACGCAGAAATCCTGCGCCAGCCCGACAAAGGCCAGGTCGTCCAGCCCGCGGTCGCGCAGATAGCCGGCAAGGCCGGTGGAGGTGCGGCGGTCGTTTTCGAAAAACGCCGAATAGCTGTCGATCTGCGGCCGGAACCCCTTGCGGATCACCAGGTCGGCGCAATCGGCGGCCAAAGCGGGGTGAAAGCCCGCCCCCTCGGTCCCGATCACGCAATGGGCGGGCCACAGCACCTGCGGCCCGTAAGCCATGTCCACGACCGAATAAGCCGCCGCGCCGGGATGGTTGTCGGCAAAGCTGGCATGGTCATGGGGATGCCAGTCCTGCGTCAGCACCACGGCGTCGAAATCGGCCATCAGGTCGTTGATCCCTGCCACGATCTCGTCCCCTCCCGCGACCGCCAAGCGCCCGCCGGGACAGAAATCCAGCTGCATGTCGACGACGATCAGGGCCCTTGCCATCGCGTCTCTCCTGTTTTGACGGGGAAATTGGTAGGCGCAGGCGGCCGGGGCGTCAATGCAGCAACTTGATCGCAGGTCCGGGCGGCGCTATGGCCAGCCCATGCTGATCGTCGCCGCGCTTTACCATTTCACCCGCTTTCCCGACCCCGCCGCGCTGAAGGCGCCGCTGGCGAAATGCGCCTGTTCGCATGAGGTCCGGGGCACGCTGCTGCTGGCGCCCGAGGGGATCAACGGCACCATCGCCGGCACCCGCGCTGGCATCGACGCGGTTCTGGCCCATATCCGCGCCCTGCCCGGCTGCGCGGCGCTGGAGTGGAAGGAAAGCACCGCCGAGGCCATGCCCTTCGGCCGCATGAAGGTCCGGCTGAAGCGCGAGATCGTCACCATGGGCCAGCCGGACGTGGACCCCACCGCCGCCGTCGGCCGCTATGTCGCGCCGCAGGACTGGAACGCGCTGATCAGCGCCCCCGACGTGGCGGTGATCGACACCCGCAACGACTACGAGGTCGAGATCGGCAGCTTTGCCGGCGCCGTCGATCCGGGCACCCGCAGCTTTCGCGATTTTCCGGCGTGGTGGCGCGACAATGCGCATCGCTTTCACAACAAGCGCATCGCCATGTTCTGCACCGGCGGTATCCGCTGCGAGAAATCCACCAATTTCCTGCTGGGCGAGGGCGTGGCCGAGGTGTTTCACCTGCAAGGCGGCATCCTGAAATACCTGGAGGAGGTGCCCCAGGAAGACAGCCTGTGGCGCGGCGAATGCTTTGTCTTCGACAAGCGGGTCAGCCTGGGCCACGGGCTGCGGCAGGGCCGCCACGACCTTTGCCATGCCTGCCGCCGCCCGCTGGCGCCCCAGGATCACGACCGCCCCGAATACGAGGAAGGCGTCAGTTGCCACCGCTGCGCCGCCGAATATTCCGACGCCGACCGCGCCCGCTTCCGCACCCGCCAGCGCCAGGCCGAGCGCGGCGAATGCTTTGGCCAGGACCTGCCAACCCGCCCGTGAAATCCAAGCCCTGTCAGGCGGTTGGCGCATTTCGCCGATCGCGCATCACGCGGCATCACGCCCGCTTGACCGCCAACCTGCTGGAAAGGCGGTATTTTCCCGGCGGCCCCGGTGGCGTCTGACAGCGGCTCACTTATGCGTTCCGGGGCGGCGCCAAGCCTTTCATTCCGGGGTGCGGGTGATAGGCAGGCGGTCCGAGTTGAGTGGAGAACCCATCATGAAGATAATCGGATACGCAGCCTTGGCTTCGCTTATGGCCGGTGGCGCCTATGCCGGGGGCTATGTCGCCCCGGTGGTCGAACAGCCGGTCGTGGCGCCCGCGCCCGTGACGATCACCCCCGAAAGCGACTGGACCGGGTTCTATGCCGGTCTGCAATACGGCAAGGGCAGCGCCGATCTTGACGGCGCCCTGTCCGATGTCGGCGATTACGACGGCTATGGCCTGCATGCGGGCTATCAGCGCGACCTGGGCCGCTTCGTCCTGGGCGGCGAGCTGGACTACAACAAGATCTCGCCGGACGAGAATTACGACGATGGCGACCTGACCCGGCTGCGCCTGCGCGCCGGCGCCGACATGGGCCGCTTCCTGCCCTATGTCACGCTGGGCGCGGCCCGGCTTTCGGTCGACGACATCTCGGAAACCGGGCTGACCTATGGCATCGGCGCCGACTACAAGGTGACCGAGCGCTTTACCGTCGGCGCGGAATACAGCCGCAGCGACTTCAAGGACGTGCTGGAGGATGAAACCGGCATCAGCGGCCTGGACCTGGACAGTGACATGGTGCAGTTGCGCGCCTCGTATCGGTTCTGAGCCGGCGCGACGGCCCAGGCGCCCCCCGTCCGGGGGGCGCTTTTCATTTCGGCCTATTTCACCTGACCCAGCCGGCCCGCGGCGATGGCCGCCATGTTCAGGATGTCATTGACCGACGAACTGGTCGAGCAGATCTGGATCGGCTGCGGCACCCCGGTCAGGATGGGGCCCACCACCGTCGCCCCCGCCATTTCCTGCAACAACTTGACCGAGATCGAGGCCGAGTGCCGCGCCGGCACCACCAGCACGTTGGCCGGCCCCTTGAGACGCGAGAACGGGTATTTCGCCGCCTGCGACGCGTTCAGCGCCACATCCACGGTCATCTCGCCCTCATATTCGAAATCGGCGCGGCGGGCATCCAGCACTTCGGTGGCGCGGGCCATCTTCACCGCCCGCTCGCTGATCGGATAGCCGAAATTCGAGAAGGACAGGAAGGCCACCCGCGGCTCCAGCCCCAGGCCGCGCGCGACATGGGCGCCGCGGGTGGCGATGTCGGCCAGGTCCTCGGCTTCGGGCCATTCATGGACCAGGGTGTCGCCCATCAGGATCACCCGGCCATTGTGCAGCACGGCGGTGATGCCCACCGCGCCCGCGGCCGGCGTCACGTCGAAGACCATGCCGATCTGGGCCAGCACATGCGCGTTCTTGCGCGTCGCGCCCGTCACCAGCCCGTCGCCATGGCCATGCGCCAGCATCAAGGCGGCAAAGACATGCCGGTCGCGATTGGCCAGCTTGACCGCATCCTCGCGGTCATAGCCCTTGCGCTGCAAGCGGGTGTAAAGCGTTTCGTGATATTGCTCCAGGTGGCGGGAATTGCCGGCATTGACCACGGCGATCTCGCGCGCCGCATCGGCCAGGCCGGCCGCCTCAAGCTTTTCGCGCACGTCGCTTTCGCGGCCGACGACCAGCGCCTGGCCCATGCCGCCGCGCTGCCAGGCCACGGCGGCGCGCAGGACGCGCGGGTCGTCGCCTTCGGCAAAGATCATGCGGGCCTGGGCCTGGCGGGCGCGGGCATGGATGCCTTGCAGGATCGCCGCGGTCGGGTCCATGCGCGCTTTCAGCGACTGGACATAGCCATCCATGTCGATGATCGGGCGCCGCGCCGCGCCGGTATCCATGCCGGCCCTGGCCACGGCAGGCGGCACGACATGGATCAGCCGCGGGTCAAAGGGCGTCGGGATGATGTAGTCGCGGCCGAATTGCAGCTTGCGGCCATAGGCCACCGCGACCTCGTCGGGCACATCCTCGCGCGCCAGTTCCGCCAGGGCGCGGGCGCAGGCGATCTTCATCTCGTCATTGATGGCGCGGGCATGGATGTCCAGCGCGCCGCGGAACAGATAGGGAAAGCCCAGGACGTTGTTGACCTGGTTCGGGTAGTCGCTGCGCCCGGTGGCGACGATCGCGTCGGGGCGCACCGCATGCGCCTCTTCGGGGGTGATCTCGGGGTCGGGATTGGCCATGGCGAAGATGACCGGGTTCTCGGCCATCGAGGCCACCATGTCCTGCGTGACCGCGCCCTTGGCCGAAACGCCCAGGAACACGTCGGCGCCCTGCATCGCCTCGTCCAGCGTGCGGGCGTCGGTTGCGACGGCATGGGCGGATTTCCACTGGTTCATGCCCTCGGTCCGGCCCTGGTAAATCACGCCCTTGGTGTCGCACATGATGCAGTTTTCATGCCGCGCGCCCATGGCCTTGAGCAGTTCCAGACAGGCGATGCCTGCGGCGCCGGCGCCGTTCAGGACGATCTTCACATCCTCGATCTTCTTGCCCGACAGTTCCAGCGCGTTGATCAGCCCCGCGGCGCAGATGACCGCCGTGCCGTGCTGGTCGTCGTGGAAGACCGGGATGTCCATCACCTCTTTCAGCCGCTGCTCGATGATGAAGCATTCGGGGGCCTTGATGTCTTCCAGGTTGATGCCGCCGAAGGTCGGGCCCATCAGCCGCACGGCATTGATGATCGCCTCGGGGTCCTCGGTGTCCAGTTCGATGTCGATGGCGTTGACGTCGGCAAAGCGCTTGAACAGCACCGCCTTGCCCTCCATCACCGGCTTGGAGGCCAGCGCGCCCAGGTTTCCCAGCCCCAGGATCGCCGTGCCGTTCGAGATCACCGCGACCATGTTGCCCTTGACGGTATAGTCATAGGCGGTCTCGGGGCGTTCGGCGATGGCTTCGACCGGAACGGCGACGCCGGGGGAATAGGCCAGCGACAGGTCGCGCTGCGTCGCCATGGGGGTCGAGGCCACGATGTCGTATTTGCCCGGACGCGGTTCCAGGTGATAGGCTAGGGCCTCTTCCCGCGTGATGCGGGACTTGCGCGGGGTGTTGTCGTCGCTCATCCGGTGCCTCCTCATGACGTGCGGGCAGCAATAGCGCCAGCGCCCGTGGAACCGAAAGGGGTAAAATGCCCGGCCGGCGGCCGGTCAGGGGCTCAGCGCGGCCAGCACGGCCTCGTGATGTCCGCTTAGCGCGGTGGCGGCGGCGGCCAGGGCCACCACACCGGCGATCAGGTCATGGCGCGGATCCCAGCAGCCATGGCGGCGGGCGATCCAGACCGTCACCGGATAGCAAAAGACCTGCGCCAGCGCCTGGCCGGTCAACAGCCCCGGCAGCCCGTGAAGCGCAGCACCCCCCGCAACCAGCGGGAAATAGATCGCCGCGCGCGAGGATTGCATGGCGAAGAAGCCGCGCGAATCCCCCGCCGCCAGCGCCGCCTGTTCATAGCTGATGGGGATGACTTGCAGCATCTGGATGCAGGCGATGGCGACCAGGATGCCGCCCGCCGTGCCGTAGCGCGGATCGTAAAGCAGATCGACCAGCGGCGGGCCCGCCCAGGCCAGCACCACCGCCACCAGCAGCAGCAGCGCCGTCAGCCCGGCGCGGGTGCGCGCCAGGATGCGGGCGTTCTGGGCGCTTTCGGCCGGCGGGTGCTGGCGATAGATCGGGATGAACAGCCGCCCCGCGATCGACGAACCCAGCATGACCGGCACCGTCGCCAGGAACAGGCCGATATTGTAGATGCCCAGTTGATCCAGCGTCAGCACCCGCCCCAGAATGATGCGGTCGCCCTGGAACAGCAAAAAGCCGCAGATGGTGCTGAAAAAGATCCACTTGCCGAATTTCATCACTTCGGCGCGGGCCTCTGGCTCCAGCCGCAGGCGGTTGCGATGACCGGGCAGGAACAGCCGGAACATCAAAAGCTGGGCAAGCGCGCCCAGCACATTGCCCCAGACCAGCGCCCAGACCGATTGCAGGATCAGCGCCGCGGCGATGGTGAAAAGAATGCCGACAAGCTGGTTGGCAAGCTCGATCACCGTCAGGCGGCCCAGTTGCAGATGGCGCGCGGCCGTGTCGATGCGGGTGGGGAAGAAGCCGCCCAGGATCATCGAACTGGCCGCCACCGGAAACACCCAGCCGAACAGCGGCGCGTCATAGAACCAGGCCAGCGGCCAGGCCATGAGGATGGCGGCGCCAAAGATCACGAAGCCGCGGATGATCTTGAGCGTCCAGATCGTATCCAGGAAATCCGGATCATCGCCGCGCTTGCTTTGCATGATCGAGGGGCCAAAGCCCATGTCGCTGAACATGGTCAGGCCGATCAGGAAGCTTGTGACCAGCGCCATCAGCCCGAAATCGTCGGGGCTGAGAATGCGGGTCAGGATCAGGTTCGACCCCAGCCGCATGATCTGGCCCAGGCCGAAATTGACCATGGACCACGCACCGCTGCCCAAAGCGCGCGAGGCAAGGCTTTTGCCGCGCCCCTCCGGCGCGGCGGCTGCGCCGCCTTCGGGCCCGCTCATCAGCCCATCCCGTCGGTGGGCATGCTGACCACCGCCGGCGACGGCAGGCCGGGGATCCGCCCGATCAGCCACAGCGCCACCAGGATGCCCAGCACCACCACAAGGACCATGTAAAGCACGCGCAGGCGGCGCCGGCGCAGATCGCCCGCCGACAGCCGATAGGGCAGCGACACCACCGGCCGGGTGCCGGTGGCGCGGGCGAACTGCTCGGTGCGGCGCAAGACCGGGTTCAGCAGTTCCAGCACAAAGGCCACGGCCAATGCCAGCGCCATGCTGCCGCCGACCCCCATCACCGCGCTTTTCTTGCGGTTCGACATGGCGGGATATTCCGGCGGCAGCGCGCGTTCCAGCAGCACGAAGCGTTCGGTCTGGTCGTTCTGCATTAGCATCTGCTGGGTTTCGACCTGGGCAAGCTGCCGCGAGATTTCATTGTAGCGGTCCTGCAAGCGGCGTTCCTGGCGGTTCATCGTCTCAAGTTCGCGGCTGACTTCGGGCGCGCGGGCGCGGGCGCGGTCGATCTCGGTGCGGCGCAATTCGATCGCGGCCTTCTGCTCGCTCAGGCTGGCAAGCTGGGCCTCGATCAGTTCGGCCTGTCGGCGGATCACGTCCGACCCGCCGCTGCCGGCGCCGCTGTTCAGCCGCGCAAGGGTTTGCTCCAGCCGCGCGATCTCGGGATGGTCGGGCGACAGGGTCCGGCGGGCCTGCGCCAGTTCGATCTCGGCCGAGCGGATCTGCTGCACCAGCGAGGCCGAGGGCCGGGTCTCGGCCGCCGTGCCTCCCGCCTCCAGCGACAGCCGTTCGCGCTGCAAGGTCATGATGTCGCGGTCCAGCGTCGTCTCCATTTCCGTCAGCCGGGCCAGTTCGGTTTGCAGGAACTCTTGCGAACTGGGCAAGGAATCCTCGTTGCGGGCGCTGAACTCGACCAGCTTGCGCTCTTGTTCGGAAAGCTGCTCGTTCAAGCGGCGTTCCTCGCTGCGCAGGTAATCCTGCGATTCCAGGATGCGGGCCTGGCGGTTCTCGCGGTCGCGGTTGACTACGCTGTTGGCAAAGTCATTGGCAATGGCCGCGGCCGTGGCCGGGGTTTCCGCCTGGGCGGTGATGATGATCGCCGCCAGCGACATGCGCGAATCGACCGAGACGCCCGGCGCGGCGATGCTTTCGATCCGGGTGGAACTGCGCAGCGCCGCCAGCTTTTCTGTCTCGCTAAGCGGCGAGCCGGCGAACAGGCCCAGCCGCTCGACCACCTCGCGCAGGTTGGTGCGCGCCATCAGCCGCTGCTCGATCAGCTGCACCCGGCGCGAGGCGGGCAGCGAACTGTCGGCACCCTGGTCGATCGCGGCCGGCATGTCCAGCTGGATCACGGCCGAGGCCTGATAGATGCGCGGCGAGGATACGATCAGGTAAAACGACGTCAGTACGCCCAGGACGATGATCGTCAGCACCAACGGCAGCCGCCGCCAGATCATCGAGATCAGATCCTGCAAGGATTGTATCGGTCCCAAATCTTGACCCTGTCTCTTTTTTGCTCAGTCTTCCGACTTGTTCAGGACCACGCCCATCACCGGCGGCATGCCGACCAGCAGCCTTTCGCATTCCGCCATATGCCCGGCCGTGCCGCGCCGCCCGTCGGCCACCAGCAGCAGCGCATCCGCCAGCGGCAGCGCGGCAAGCGCCGCATCCTCGCCCAGAAGCCCGGCGGTGTCGATGACGGCGATTTCGGCCGGGTGGCTGTCGTGCAGCCGCCGCATGGCCTGGGCCAGCGCCTCGTCCTGCAAAAGCTCGGCCGCCTCGGGCTCGGCCCGCTCGGGGGCCAGGACCGCCAGGTTCGGCGCCTCTTTCACCTGGCAGACCAGCGCGTCCAGGTCGCCGCCTTCGCGCAGCGCCGCCGAAACCGGCGCGCATCCCGCAATGCCAAGCTGCGCCGCAATGCCGGGGCTGCCCAGGTCCAGGTCGATCAGCGTCACCTTGGTATGCGGCTGGCGGGCCAGCGCCAGCGCCAGCTTGACCGCGACAAAGCTGCCGCCGGCGCCCGCCGTCACCGGCACCACCGCCAGCCTGGTCCAGCCGCGGTTGCGCATCTCGCGCAGGATGCGGGTGCGCAGCAGCGAAAAGCGCTGCGCGATAAGCTTGGCGTGTCGCGGGTCCGACGCGGCCAATGCCGCCTCTTGCCGGATGAACCGGCTTGAGACCTGGCCGCGCGCCGCCTGCGGTGCGGCCTGCCCTGCCGGCGTCATGTCCGGCTTGTTCCCTGTCGCGGGCGTCAAACTGTGGCCCCTCTGCCTCTGGTGAAACCGCGCCGTTCCGGAACGGCGACCTGCCGATGACATCCCCGGCAGCGGCATGGTAGCGTCCGCCTCATGAAGGCGACAACCGAAATCAGGCACGATCAGGACAATCTGCCGCATTTCCGGCCCGGCGGCGGGCGATTCGGTCCCAAGCGGGGCTTCGCCCTTGCCGTTGCCGTCTTCCCGGCGGGCGATGGCGCGCGATTCCACCCCCGCGCCCGCAGGCGCCGGGCGGCCGCTCCATGACGCCCTGCACCATCATCCTGCCCGCCCATGACGAGGCCGGCTATATCGGACCCTGCCTTGACCATGTGCTGGCCCAGGATCATCGCGGCCCGCTGGACCTGGTCCTGGTCGCGAATGGCTGCCGCGACGACACCGCCCTGCGCGCCCGCGCCCATGCCCCCGCCTTTGCCGCCCGCGGTTGGCAGCTGCGGGTCGAGGAGCTGGCGCAGGGCGGCAAGATCGGCGCACTGAACCACGGCGACGGCTGCGCGGGGCTGGGGGTGCGGCTGTATCTGGACGCCGATATCCGCATGGGACGGCGGCTTTTGTCGGGGATCATGCGCGCGCTGGACCTGCCCCAGCCGCGCTATGCCGGGGGCCGGCTGGTGGTCGCGCCGGCCCGCAGCGCGGTTTCGCGCGCCTATGCCCGGTTCTGGCAAAAACTGCCCTTCGTCGCGCAGGGCGTCACCGGAGCCGGGCTTTTCGCCGTAAACCAGGCCGGCCGGGCGCGCTGGGGGACGTTTCCCGACGTGATCTCGGATGACAGCTTTGCCCGGCTGCAATTCACCGAAGCCGAGCGCATCCTGGTGGACGAGCCCTATGAATGGCCGCTGGCCGAAGGCTTTTCGCGGCTTGTCCGGGTCCGCCGGCGCCAGGATGCCGGCGTGGCCCAGATCGCGCGGCTATACCCGCATCTGCCGCCGCGCCAGGGCCATGTCCGGCCCGGCAAGACCGAGCTCGCGCGGCTTGCAGCGGCCGATCCGCTGGGCTTTGCCGCCTATGCCGCCGTGGCCGCCGCCGTCCGCCTGGGCCGCAACCGCCAGGAATGGGCGCGCGGGCGCTAGGCACCCCCGCGCATGTGCTAAAGCGGCCTGCGCTTACCCCGTGGGACGACCGATACCCACGCGGGAAATCAGCATGCCTGCCACCCAGGGGACCGCAAGTCCGCGCTGCAAGTCGCCAGCAATATCAAGGAGGAAAGGAATTTTTGGTGGAGCCAAGGGGAGTCGAACCCCTGACCTCTTGAATGCCATTCAAGCGCTCTACCAACTGAGCTATGGCCCCACCGGAGGTCTCGGGCGGCGTTGCCGGCGCCCGTGTGAGGCGTCGTATAGGAGGGCCGGCGAATGGGTGCAAGCGGAAAAATTCGCTCTTCGGGAAATTTCGCGGCCGGGACCGCGGCGGGCTTTCCGGGGCCTTGACGCGCGGGTGGCGCGCCTTGCCGCGGCCGCCGCCGATGAACCCGGCAGGCCTCGCGCGATCCCCGGTTCAGCCCCGCCCGTGCGGCGCGTCCCAGTCGATCAGCGGGTTGATCGGGATGATGCGATGCGGGTTTATCGTAGCATGGCTGTAATGATAATGCCGCACGATATGGTCGAAATGCACGGTCGGGGCCACGCCCGGCCATTGGTAAAGCTCGCGCGTCCAGCCCCAGAGGTTGGGATATTCCCGCAGCCAGCGCCGGTTGCATTTGAAATGCGTGTGATAGACCGGGTCAAAGCGCAGCGCGGTGGTGAAAAGCCGCCAGTCCGCCTCGGTGATGCGGTCGCCGCAAAGATAGCGGTTCGCGGCCAGGTGGTCCTCCAGCCAGTCCAGCGTCTCGAACAGCGGATGCACGGCTTCGTCGTAAGCGTCTTGCGAGGTTGCGAAACCGGCCTTGTAGACGCCGTTGTTCACCTGGTCATAGATGCGGCCGTTCAGCGCCTCGATGCGCTCCAGCAGGTCGGGCGGGCAATAGTCGTCGCGATTGCCGGTCATCGCGTCGAAGGCCGAATTGAACATGCGAATGATCTCGGCGCTTTCGTTGCTGACGATGGTGCCCTGGGCCTTGTCCCAAAGCACCGGCACCGTCACCCGCCCCGAGGCTTTCGGGTCGACCCGCAGATAGATGTCGCGCAGATAGGACAGGCCGAACAGGTCATCCCCGGTCGCGCCGGGGAAATCGGTGGCAAAGGTCCAGCCTTCGGACAGCATGTCGGGATGCACGACCGAAACGCCGATATGCGGCGCCAGCCCCTTGATCGCGCGAAAGATCAGCGTGCGATGCGCCCAAGGACAGGCATAGGAGACATAGAGGTGGTAGCGTCCGCTTTCGGGGCCAAAGCCGCCTCGGCCGGTGGGACCGGGGCTGCCATCCGCGGTGATCCAGTTGCGATAGGCCGTCACGCTGCGCTGAAAGCGCCCGCCGCTGCTGTCGGTGTCATACCATTCGTCCTGCCAGACGCCGTCGATCAACTGGCCCATGCTGCCCCTCGCGCGTTTCCGTCCGGTCCCAGCATAGCGGGACCGGCAGGACGGGCAACCGTACGGTTCAGTCGCGCAGCTGCGACCGCGCCCAGCCGGCGATCGAGGCGGCGTCCATGGCGCCCGATTGCCGCGCAAGCTCGCGTCCCCCGCGATAAAGCAGCAGGGTGGGAATGCCGCGGATGCCCAGGGTGGCGGCGGTCTGCGGCTCGGCCTCGGAGTTCAGCTTGATAAGCCGCATCCCCGGTTCCAGCATCCCGGCGGCGCTGGCATATTGCGGCGCCATCATCCGGCAGGGGCCGCACCAGGGCGCCCAGACATCGACCAGGACCGGGATCGAGCTGCGCCCGATCTGGCGCTGGAACATCGCCCCGTCCACATCGGCGGGCTGGCCGGAAAACAGCGGCGCCCGGCATTTCCCGCAGCGCGCCGATTGCGGGTCGCGCCCCGGCGGCAGGCGGTTGGTGGCGCCGCAGGCGGTGCAGACGATCTGGATATCGGTGCCGGACATGCTGGACCTCGGGTTCATGGCAGTGCCCTTGGGATATGTTCGCATTGCCGTAGGTATTCAAGGCCGGGACCCGGCCAATGGCCTATCCGCCTGAACCTGCGTCCCGCCGGCCGCCCCGGCAGCAGGCCGGACCCGTTGCATGGGCCGGGGCCGCGCCGGGGCCCAGGTCGCGGTGCAACTGGCGGATCGCCTCGTGCTGGGTCAGGAAGATCCGGCCCGACAGGTGGCGCAGGAAATCGCTGCGCCGCAGCCGGTCCATGACCGGACCCTTGACCTCGGACAGATGCAGCCTGACGCCGCTTTCGGCCAGGCGGCGGTTGATCTCCTCCAGGCTTTCCAGGGCGCTAGCGTCGATATCGTTCACCGCCGGGCACATCAGCACGACATGGCGCAGCCGCGGATTGTCCGCCACCAGCGCGGCCACGCGGTCCTCCAGAAAGCGGGAATTGGCAAAATACAGGCTTTCATCGACGCGCAGCGACAGGATTTCCGGCCAGACCAGCACCCGGTGGCGGTCGATATTGCGGAAATGCTCTGTCCCCGGCACCTGGCCCACCACCGCCGAATGCGGCCGCGAGCTGCGGTAAAGCTGCATGACCAGCGACAGGATCACCCCGGCGCTGATCCCCGGCTCGACCCCGACCAGCAACGTGACCAGGATGGTCGCGGCCATCGCCAGGAAATCGCGCGGCGAATAGTCCAGCACCCGGCGGATGGCGCGGAAATCGACCAGCGACAGCACGGCCAGGATGATGGTCGCCGCCAGCACCGCCTGCGGCAGGTCCGCCAGCAGCGGCGTCAGGAACATCGCCGCCAGGGCGATGCCGATGGCGGTGAATACCCCGGCCGCCGGGGTCTGCGCGCCGGCGTCGTAATTGACCACCGAACGGGCAAAGCCGCCCGTCACCGGATAGCCGCCGCCCAGGCCCGCGGCGATATTGGCGGCGCCCAGGCCGATCAGTTCCTGGTCCGGGGCGATGCGCTCGCGCCGCCGCGCCGCCAGGGTCTGCCCGACCGAGACCGATTCGACAAAGCCCACGACCGAGATCAGCAGCGCCGCCGGCGCCAGCGCCACCAGCAATTCGGGCGACAGCCCCGGAAGCGACAGGCCGGGCAAGCCCTGCGGAATGGTGCCGACCAGCGCCACGCCCCGCGCGCCCAGGTCCAGCGCCTTGGCCAGCGCGATGGACACGGCAATGGCCAGGATCGGCGCCGCGCGCGCCAGCATGTCGGCCAGCCAGCCCGGCAGCCCGGCCTGCGCCAGCCCGCGCTTGCCCCAGCGCCGCGCCGCGTAAAGAAAGGCCAGCGCGCCGGTGCCGATCATCAGCGTCCAGGGATTGGTCCGCGCCAGCCCGCCCAGCAGCGACGGCAGGATCTCGGGCAGGGTCGAGCCGCCGCCGCCCACGCCCAGCAGGTGCCGGATCTGCCCCGCCGCGATCAGGATCCCCGAGGCGGTGATGAAGCCCGACATCACCGGATGGCTTAGGAAATTCGCCAGGAATCCCAGCCGGAACAGGCCCGCCGCCACCAGCATCGCCCCCGAAAGCAGCGCCAGCGCCACCGCGGCGCTTAGCGCATCGGCCAGCCCGGCCTGCACGACCGGGCCGATCGCCGCCGCCGTCATCAGCGACACGACCGCCACCGGCCCGACCGCCAGCACCCGCGAGGTGCCAAAGACCGCATAGGCGACCAGCGGCAGGATCGAGGCGTAAAGCCCGACCTCGGGCGGCAGGTTGGCAAGCATGGCATAGGCCAGGCTTTGCGGGATCAGCATGATGGTGACGATCACCGCGGCCAGAAGGTCGGCGCCCAGCAGCGCCCCGCCATAGCCGCGCGCCCATTGCAGCATGGGCAGGCGGCGGATCAGCTGCATCTGCGGCGCATGTCCTGCACGGCTTTCGCGACCATGATCCCCACGATCATCGTGGCGGTAAAGACCACCGGCTCGGGCCGCAGCAGGCCAAGCGCGGGAATGGCGCCGCCGGGACAAAAGCCCGCCAGCCCCCAGCCGATGCCGAACAGCGCCGAGCCGCCGACCAGCGCCGCGTCGATGTCATGGCGCTGCGGCAGGTTGAAGCGGATGTCGAAGGCCGGCGCCGGCCGGCGCAGCACCAGCCGGTAGCCGGCAAAGGTCACGGCCAGCGCGCCCCCCATCACAAAGGCCAGGGACGGGTCCCATGCCCCGGCGACGTCAAAGAAATTCAGCACCTTGGCAGGGTTGGCCATGCCCGAAACCGCGATTCCCGCGCCAAAGACCAGCCCGATCAGCAAAGCCGACAGCAACGCCATCTTACACCCCTTCCGGCTGGGCGCCCGCGGGGCGGGCAAGCAAGGCCGCGACCGGACGCTTAGCGGCGCCCCTGCCTGGACCCGATGGTTGCAATGCGATGCCGAAAAGAACGTCCATGTCGTCCTCCATCCCTTATGTCCTGTTAACCCAGGGAAAACGCGGCCCCCGGCCCCCCAGCGCGGTACGGGCGAACCTTGTCCTTCCTGGTCGCCGTTTCCAATCGGCCAAGTCGAAGTAATATTCGATTATGCGAATATATGCAACGCGCGGATCGCGGGGCGGCATGGATTCTTCTTGTCGGCGCAGGCGTGCGGCTTCATCCTGTTTCCTTGCTTCGGGCGGTGGGCGGCGTCTTGGCGATTGCCGCGGGCTTCCCGAGGTTTCGAAACCAGCGCAAGGAGAACGGAATGCAGATCGGCTGCCCCAAGGAGATCAAGCCGCAAGAGTTTCGCGTCGGCCTGACGCCTGCCGCCGCGGCCGAGGCTGCGGCCCATGGCCACCAGGTCCTGGTCGAGGCCGGCGCCGGCCTGGGCGCCGGTTTCCCGGACGAGGATTACCTGGCCGCGGGCGCGCGGATCGCGCCGGATGCGGCCGCGATCTATGGCGATTGCGACCTGATCGTGAAGGTCAAGGAACCGCAGCCGGCCGAGCGCGCCATGCTGCGCCGCGGACAGGTGCTGTTCGCCTATCTGCACCTGGCGCCCGACCCCGAACAGGCGCGCGACCTGCTTGCCTGCGGCGTAACCGCCATCGCCTATGAGACGGTGACGGACGCGCGCGGCGCGCTGCCGCTGCTGGCGCCGATGTCCGAGGTGGCCGGGCGGCTTGCGCCCCAGGTCGGGGCCTGGGCGCTGCAAAAGGCCAATGGCGGGCGCGGCGTGCTGCTGGGCGGCGTGCCGGGGGTCGGCCCGGCCAATGTGCTGATCATCGGCGGCGGCGTGGTCGGCGCGGCGGCGGCGCGGGTCGCGGTCGGCATGGGCGCCAATGTGACGGTGATGGACCGCTCGCTGCCGCGCCTGTCCTGGCTGGACGACAATTTCATGGGCAAGCTGGCCACCCGCCACGCCAGCGCCGCGGCGACCGCCGAACTGGTCCAGGCCGCCGACATGGTGGTGGGGGCCGTGCTGGTGCCGGGCGCGGCCACGCCCAAGCTGCTGTCGCGGGCGGCCTTGGCCACCATGCCCCGCGGCGCGGTGCTGGTCGATGTCGCCATCGACCAGGGCGGCTGTTTCGAGACCTCGCGCCCCACGACCCACCAGGACCCGATCTACGAGGTCGACGGGGTGATCCATTACTGCGTCGCCAACATGCCCGGCGCGGTGGCGCGGACCTCGACCCAGGCGCTTGGCAATGCCACGCTGCCCTTTCTGCTGGCGCTGGCCGACAAGGGCTGGCGGCGCGCGCTGGTCGATGACGCGCATCTGCGCGCCGGGCTGTCCACCCATGAGGGGCAGCTGACCTCGCCCCCGGTCGGAGAGGCGCTGGGGATGGCGGCGATCACCCCCGACCAGCTTCTGGCCGGATAAGCCGGCGGCCCTGGCCGCAGGATTTACCTGGGCCGGCCGCCGTGATAGCGGGGCGGGCATCCATCACAAGGCCCGCCCATGACCGTCCGCCCCTTCCT
Source organism: Paracoccus thiocyanatus (assembly GCF_900156255.1). Taxonomy (GTDB): domain Bacteria; phylum Pseudomonadota; class Alphaproteobacteria; order Rhodobacterales; family Rhodobacteraceae; genus Paracoccus; species Paracoccus thiocyanatus. The sequence goes on along the minus strand of NZ_FTMK01000005.1, from coordinate 142,261 downwards.
GCCCTATGCCGATCGCCGGCTGCATGTCCCGGCCGAACCCGTCGCCGCGATCACCGAAACGGTGCGGATGATCTGGGACGACATGATCGACACGATGGAGGCGATGCCGGGCGTCGGCCTGGCCGCGCCGCAGATCGGCATCATGCAGCGGCTGGCGGTGGTGGACGCGTCCGACAAGCGCGGCCAGGCGCTGCGCATGGCCAATCCCGAAGTGCTGCACGCCAGCGTGCAGCTGCGCGCGCATGAAGAGGCCAGCCCGAACCTGCCCGGCGTCTCGGCCCGGATCGAGCGGCCGCGGGCGGTGACGGTGCGCTTCCTGAATGCGGATGGCGAGATCGAGGAGCGGGATTTCGTCGGCCTTTGGGCGACCTCGGTGCAGCACCAGATCGACCATCTGGACGGGCGGCTTTATGTCGACCACCTTTCGGCCCTGCGCCGCAAGATGCTGGTGGCGAAATCGGCCAAGCTGGCGCGGCGCTGAACGGATCGCGCACCACGCACAGCGCGGGTCTAGCTGGAACCGCTGTCGCCCCATTTGGGCGCGCGCGGAGAGTGCAAGGCCGCAGGAGTATTTGGAAAACGGTGAAAGGGCTTTCTGCGCAAGGGGCCGGGGCAGTTGCCCGCCGGCGCGGCGATGGAGGACGAGGGTTTTTCTGCGCGCGGCGAAGCCCAGACCCGCTTTCACCAGCGGGTGAAGCTCGGGCATTCTGCACGCAAGGAGCCGGGTGCGGCGAGGGAGCGCGGGAAGGGGATCGCGACGGCAGGCGCTTTTCTTTGCCGCGCCGCGCCCCTAACCTTGCCACCGGCGGGCCAAGGGGAACGTGCCTTTCGCGCAGAACCCTGCCGTTGCCGCCGAAACCCGCCCGCCGCCGCGGGCCCAGCCCAAGGGGCGACAGGACAGAGATGTTTTCCGTGCTGCCCCTTCTTGCCGGCCTGCTGTTCATGGCCGCCTCGCTTACGCCGTCGCTGATCCCGCGGGACTGGCTGATGCAGGGGGTTCTGGCCGGGGCGTCGATGGCGGCGGGCTATGTCGCGACCCAATTCCTGCTGGCGCTGTGGCGGGCGCTGGAACTGCCGGTGCTGCGCGGCCGGCCGGCGCGCATCGCCCATGCCGTGCTGGCCGTGCCGGTGCTGGTGCTGCTGGGCCGCGGGGTGATCCTGTCGGGCGAATGGCAGAACAGCATCCGCGCCCGCATGGGCATGGCCGACCTGGAGGTCAACAACACCGCCAAGATGCTGGCCCTGGCGCTGGCGGTGTTCCTGGCGCTGTTCGTGATCGGCAAGGCGATCCAGGCGCTGTTCGACCTGCTGCGGCTGCGGCTGGCGCGCTATATTCCCGCGCGCAGCGCCAATGTGCTGGGCCTGCTGCTGGCGGCGCTGATCGTGGTGACGCTGACCCGCGACGGGGTGGTGAACGGGGCGATGCGCATCGCCGACAGCTCCTATGCCGCGGCCCAGCACCTGACCGATCCCAGCATGCCGCCACCCGCCGAGCCTTGGCAATCGGGTTCGGTCGCGTCCGGCATCGACTGGGAACTGATGGGCAAGCCGGGGCGCGACTTCGTGCTGGGCGGGCCGCGCGCCGCCGCCATTTCGGGCTTTACCGGCCGCCCGGCCAAGGAACCGCTGCGCATCTATGTCGGCCTGGCCCAGAACAAGGACCCCGAGATCCGCGCGCAGGTGGCGCTGGACGAGATGCTGCGCGTCGGCGCCTTTGACCGCAAGGTTCTGGTGCTGGCCAGCCCCACCGGCACCGGCTGGATGGATCCCGCGAGCTATGACGCGCTGGAATACATGCATGGCGGCGACGTGGCGACGGCGGCGGTGCAATATTCCTATCTGCAAAGCCCGCTGGCGCTGATCTTCGAGACCGCATCCGGCCTTGACCAGGCCACGGCGCTGATGCGCGCGGTCTATGACCATTGGCGTGGCCTGCCGCCGGATCGCCGGCCGCGGCTTTACCTGCACGGCATCTCGCTGGGCGCCTGGTCGTCCATGTATGCCTTCAACCCGTTCCAGATGATGAACGAGCCGGTGGCGGGTGCGTTCTGGGTGGGTCCGCCCTTTACCTCGACCCTGTGGCGGCAGGCCAATGACGCGCGCCGGCCCGGCAGCCGCTTCGTCCTGCCCGAACTGGATGAGGACGAGGTGATCCGCTATGCCAGCCAATATGCGCCGCCCGATCGCTCGGGCCGGCCCTGGGGGCGGCTGCGCATCCTGTTCCTGCAATATGCCAGCGATCCGATCGTGTTCTACGACCCGGCCTCGCTGTGGCGGGCGCCGGAATGGATGCGCGAGCCGCTGGCGCCCGACGTCTCGCCCCGGCTGCGCTTCACCCCGGTGGTGACGCAGCTGCAACTGGCGGTGGACATGCTGGTTTCCACCTCGGCGCCGCCGGGCTTTGGCCATAGCTATCACGCCCGCGACTATATCGACGGCTGGGCCGCCGTCACCGCGCCCGAGGGCTGGACGGCCGCTGATAGCGAAAGGCTCAAGGCGATCTGCGGCCAGGAGGAGCGGCCGGGATGCGCAAACGGCTGATCCTGGTGCTGGCGCTGCTGGGGCTGGCGGCCCTGGCGCTGGGGCTGAACACGGCGCGCAACTATGCCGGCTGGCAGCCCGCGACCGAGACACCGGCCGAACGCCTGACCCGGCTAAAGCCGCATTGGCGCATCCTGCGCCCCGATGGTCCCGGCCCGCATCCCGCCGCGGTGCTGCTGTCGGGCTGCGACGGGGTGCATGACAACATGGACCATTGGGCGCGGCAGTTCCTGGCCATGGGCCGGGCGGCGCTGATCCTGGACAGCCACGCGCCGCGGCTGCTGGACAAGGCGCAGACCTGGCGCGCGATCTGCGCCGGGCAGGTGCTGCCGGGGGCCGAACGCGCGGGCGACCTGGCCGTGGCGCTGGCGGCGCTGCGCGACATGCCGGGCATCGACGGCGCGGACGTGGCGCTGCTTGGCGCCTCGCATGGCGGCTGGACGGTGATGGAGCTGCTGCGCCAGTTGGGCGGGGCTGAGCCGCCGCCCGGCCTGACCGCCTGGCCTGCGCCGCCGGGCAGCCTGGCGGCGCAGCTTGGGCCGGTGGTGCTGCTGTATCCCTATTGCGGGTTGCTGAACGGCGCGGCAGGCGGGCCCTGGCCCGGCCATGTGCGGGGGCTGATGTTGCTGGCCGAGCTGGATTCGATCACCGATTCCGCCGATTGCCGGCAGATGGCCAAGGATCTGGTCGCGCAGGGCGCGCATCTGGCCGTCACCACCTATCCCGGCATCAATCACGGTTTCGACCAGCGCGAACGGTCCTTGCTGTCGCCGCTGGAGTTCGACGCGCAGGCGCGGGCGCGGGCCACCCGCGACATCCGCAGCTTCATGCTGGGTTTTTCCCCGCGGCCGGGCAGGATATGAGACCGCAAGGACAACGGAGGGCAGCGATGCGCGTCATCTTCATGGGCACACCCGATTTCTCGGTCCCGGCGCTGCGGGCCATCGCGGCGCGGCACCAGGTCGTCGCGGTCTATTCCCAGCCGCCGCGCGCGGCCGGGCGCGGGCAGAAGCCCCGCCCCTCACCCATCCATCGTGCCGCCGAGGAGCTGGGCCTGCCCGTCCGCACGCCCGAGCGGCTGAAAGCGCCGCAGGACCAGGCGGATTTCGCCGCCCTTGCCGCCGACGTGGCGGTGGTGGCGGCCTATGGGCTGATCCTGCCGCCGCCGGTGCTTGCGGCGCCGCACTTCGGCTGCCTGAACATCCACGCCTCGCTTCTGCCGCGCTGGCGGGGGGCGGCGCCGATCCATCGGGCGATCCTGGCCGGCGACGCGGAAACCGGCGTCGCCATCATGCAGATGGAGGCGGGGCTGGATACCGGCCCGGTCCTGGCCGAGGCGCGCACCGCCATCGGCCCCGAGGATACCACCGCCGCGCTGCACGACCGGCTGGCCGAGATGGGCGCGGCGCTGATCGTCGAGACCTTGCACCGCCTGCCCCTGCCCGCCCGGCCGCAACCGGCCGAGGGCGTGACCTATGCCCAGAAGATCGACAAGGCCGAGGCGCGGATCGACTGGAGCCGGCCGGCCGCAGCCGTGGACCGGCAGATCCGCGGCCTGTCGCCCTTTCCCGGCGCCTGGTGCCTGATCGGGGACGAGCGGGTGAAGCTGCTACGCTCGCGCCCGGCCGCCGGTTCGGGCGCGCCGGGCCGGGTGCTGGCGGGCTTTACCATCGCCTGCGGCGATGGCGCCGTCGAGGTTCTGGAGGCGCAGCGCGAGGGCAAGCGCCCGATGCCGGCGGCCGAGGTGCTGCGCGGCATGGCCCTGCCCGAGCGGCTGGGCTGATTGTAGCAGATCCGCCGCAGGTTGCGGTTGCTGCTGATGGTTCGCGGCGTTTTGCTGGCGCTGATGCCGGCGGCGGGGTTTTGGGGCATCGCCTGGCTGATCGGCGGGGCGATGATCGTGCCGGCCTTGCGGCTTGGGCGGCGGCGGCCGGTCCAGATTGCGCGGTTGCCGGAGTATTTGGGAAACGGTGAAATGGTCAGGTGCCGCGCGGCTTGGCGCGGGTGGTCGGGTCGGCCTGGGCCGGGTTTTCCGGCCAGGGATGGCGCGGATAGCGGCCGCGCATGTCCTTTCTGACATCGCAATAGCCGCCGGCCCAGAAGCCGGGCAGGTCGGTCGTCACCGCGACGGGCTTGCCGCCGGGCGACAGCATGGTGATGCGCAGCGGCCGGTTGCCGACCATCGGGTGGCGGGCAAGGCCGAAGAGCTCTTGCAGCTTCAATTCGACCGAGGGGGTTTCGTGGTCGTAGTCGATGGGCACCTTGCGGCCGAGCGGCGTGACGAAATGCGCCGGCGCCGCCTGGTCCAGCCGGCGCTGGCCGTCCCAGCCGATGCGCGACTTGAGCGCCTGGGCCAGGTCCGGTCCGCGCAGGTCGGCAAGCGTCCGCATCTTGCCCAGGTAAGGCAGCAGCCAGTCGGGATCGGCCAGCAGGCTGTCGTCATCGACCGGGCCGAGTTCCGGGAGCAGCGCGATCCGCGCCCGCAGCCGGGCGGCGCCGGGGCTCCATGTCAGCCCGTTCGCGCGCAGCCCCTCGAATGCGGCGCGGGCCAGCGCCTGCGGGTCGGGATCGTCCAGCGTCCGGTCGGCCAGCACCAGCGCGCCGAAGCGTTCCTGGCGGCGGGCCAGGATGCGGTTTTCGCGCCGCGACCATTCCACCAGTTCGGCGGTCTCGATGCGGGTGGGGAACAGGGCGCGGATCTCTTCCTCGGTCACGGGGGTGGCCATGCGGATGCGCGCCTCTCGCGTGTCGCCGTCGAGGTCGGTGGCGACGATCAGCCGCTGCGCCGCCAGCGCGTCGCCTTCGGGCAGCGCGGCGCCCTTGCCGCCCGACAGCACATAGCGCGGCTGCTCGCCCTTGCGGCGCTGCCCGATGCGGTCGGGATAGGCCAGCGCCGCCATGGCGCCGGGCGAGAGGCCCGCGCCCTCGCCCGCCATGCGGCGCAGGCGCTTGGCCTCGTCGCGGATGCGATGCAGCGTGCCGGGGTTGGCCGGCCAGGGGTGCCGGTCCTGATAGGCGCGCAGGTCGCGGATCGCCGCCAGGCGCAGGGCCAGGTCGGCGGGCGCGCCGGTCAGCGGATCGCGTTCGGCCATCAGCGCCGCCAAGTCGGCGGCATCGCGCCCGGCGGTGACCAGCATATGCGCCAGCCGCGGATGCAGCGGCAGCGGCGCCAGGCGCCGGCCGTGGTCGGTAATGCGATTCTCGCGGTCCAGCGCGCCGAGATCGCGCAGAAGCGCCCGCGCCTCGGCCAGCGCGGCCTCGGGCGGCGCGGTCAGGAAGGCCAGGTCGCGCCCGTCCGAACCCCAGATCGCCAGTTCCAGCGCCAGGCCCGCCAGGTCGGCCACGGCGATTTCCGGCGGGGCGAATGCGGGCAGCGCGCCTTCCTCGGCCCGCGCCCACATCCGGTAGCAGAGGCCCGGCGCGACCCGGCCGGCGCGGCCGCGGCGCTGTTCTGCCTCGGCGCGGCTGACGCGTTCCGTCACCAGCCGCGACATGCCCGAGCCGGGATCGAAGCGCGCCCGCTGCGCCCGGCCGGCATCGACCACCACCTTCACGTCGGGAATGGTCAGCGAGGTTTCCGCGATCGCGGTCGCCAGCACGATCCGCCGCCGCCCGCCGCCCTGGGGTTGCAGGGCCGCGCGCTGCGCCTTGAAATCCATGGCGCCGTAAAGCGGCAGCACCTCGGCCGGGACGTCCAGCATGGCCTGCACCCGACGGATCTCGCCCTCGCCGGGCAGGAAGGCCAGGATGGTGCCGCCGATGTCGCGGGTCGCCGCCTCGGCATCCGCGATCAGCCGCGCCGCCTCGGGGACCAGCCGGCTGCCTGCGGGCAGCGGACGGGGCAGCCAGCGCGTCTCGACCGGAAAGGCCCGGCCTTCGGAGCGGATGACCGGCGCCGCGTCCATCAGCGCCGCGACCGGCTCGGCATCCAGCGTCGCCGACATCACCAGCAGCGCCAGGTCGGGGCGCAGCGCCTGCCGCGCCTCCCATGCCAGGGCCAGGCCCAGGTCGGCATTCAGGCTGCGTTCGTGGAATTCGTCGAAGATCACGCAGCCGATGCCCGCAAGCTCGGGGTCGGACTGGATCATCCGGGTCAGGATGCCCTCGGTCACGACCTCGATGCGGGCGCCCGCCACCGCCTCGCCGCGGATGCGATAGCCGACGGTGCGGCCCAGCGGCTCGTCCAGCGTCTGGGCCATGCGCTCGGCCGCGGCGCGGGCGGCCAGGCGGCGCGGCTCCAGCATCAGGATGCGGCCGGGGATGGCGGGCAACAGCGCCAGGGGCACGCGCGTGGTCTTGCCCGCCCCCGGCGGCGCCATCAGCACCGCGCGGCCATGGGCGGCCAGCGCGGCGGTCAGGTCAGGCAATACGGCGTCGATGGGCAGTTGCATTCCCGCCTTATGGCAAAGCGTCGCCCAGGCGAAAAGACCTGCCCCTACACATCCGCCGCCGGCCTGCCTATCTTGACCCGGCCAAAGCGAGGGACGGAATGGGTATCGCCGACGATCTGATGCAGGGCCTGGGCATGTCCGACCCGGTGATCCGGCTGGGGGTGACGGGGCTGTCGCGGGCCGGCAAGACCGTGTTCATCACCTCGCTGGTGGCGAATCTGCTGGACCGCGGGCGCATGGCGGCGCTGCGGGCGGCCGCCGACGGCTCGCTGAAAGCCGCCTGGTTGCAGCCGCAGCCCGACGATACCGTGCCGCGATTCGATTACGAACGCCACCTGGCGGCGATGACCGGCCCCGACCCGCATTGGCCCGAGGGCACGCGCCATGTCAGCCAGCTGCGCCTGTCGCTGCGCATCCAGCCGCGCGGACTGATCGCCGGCTGGCGCGGCCAGCAGGTGCTGCATCTGGATATCGTCGACTATCCGGGCGAGTGGCTTCTGGACCTGCGGCTGATGGACAAGGATTTCGACCAATGGTCGCAAGAGGTGCTGGACCGCATGGCCGTCCGTCCGGGGGCCGAGGCGTTCCGCGCCGCGCTGGCCGCCACCGATCCGGGGCGCTTTGACGAGGCTGCCGCGCAGGCGCTGGCCGCGGCCTATACAAGCCACCTGCACCTGGCGCGCGAGGCGGGCTGGTCGGATTGCACCCCCGGCCGCTTCCTGATGCCGGGGGAACTGGAGGGCTCGCCGGCGCTGACCTTCACGCCCTTGCCGCATGAGATGCGGGCGACGCCCCTTGGGCGCGAATTCGCGCGTCGCTTCGGCGCCTACAAGGCGCGGGTCGTGAAGCCGTTCTTCCGCGACCATTTCGCCCGCATCGACCGGCAGGTGGTGCTGATGGACGTGCTGGGCGCCATCCATGCCGGCCCGCCGGCGGTCGAGGACATGCGCCGCGCCATGGCCGACATCCTGACCGCCTTTCGCCCCGGCCGGGCGGGCTGGCTGGCGCAGCTTCTGGGCTCGCGCCGGGTGGGGCGCATCCTGTTTGCCGCGACCAAGGCCGACCACCTGCACCACATCCAGCACCCCCGCCTGACCGCGATCACCGCCGCCATGCTGCGCGAGGCGCGCGACCGCGCCGATTTTTCCGGCGCGCGGACCGAGGCCATGGCCATCGCCTCGCTGCGCACCACCACCGAAGAGGTGATCCGCCAGGACGGCGAGGAACTGCCCGCCGTGCGCGGCACGCTGATGGACGGGCGGCAGGCGGCCTTTTATCCGGGCGAGTTGCCGGCCAACCCGGCCGAACTGCTGGTGCCGGCAAGCCAGGGCGCGGCACGCTGGCTGGACGGCGATTATGCGATCATGAATTTCGCCCCGGCGCCGGGCACGTTGCGGCCGGGCGACGGGCCGCCGCATATCCGGCTGGACCGCGCGGCCGAGTTCCTGATCGGCGACAGGCTGTAGGAGGGCGCCATGGCTGAACCCCCGAAACGCCGCGGCCCGGTGCTGCTGGAACTGGGCGAGGCGCAGGGCGACCAGGCCGCGGCCGCCAGCCCCGCGCCGGCATCGGGCGCCGCCCCGAGTCCCCCCGGCGGATCGGCGCGGCCCGATCCCTTGGCCGCGGCCCCGACCCGCCCCGACCAGCGCGACCGCAAGGCGCCGCGGGCCGAATGGCGCGAGGGCGAACCCGCGCCCTCGCCCGCCGACGCGCCGATGATCGACGGCGGGGGTGCCCTGCCCCTGCCGCAGCCGCGCACCATGCAGCTTGTCGCGCGGCTGGTCGGGCGCGGGCCGTCGCGGCTGACGCGGTTCTTCATCAATAGCGGCGTGGCGCTGTTCACCTTTTTGCTGTCGGTGGCGGCGCTGCGCTATCTGACCGACCTGCTGAACAGCTATCCGCTGCTGGGCTGGATCGGCATCGCGCTGATGGTGCTGTTCTGCCTGGCCGCCCTGGGGATGGCCTGGCGCGAATACCGGGCCTGGTCGCGCTTTGCCGCCATCGACGGCATCAGCCTCGACGCCGGGGCGGCGCTGGCGTCCAGCGACCTTGGGGCGGCGCAGCAGGTGGTGGCGCGGATGGAGAGCCTCTATCGCGCCCGGCCCGAGCTGGAATGGGGCCTCACGCGCCTGCGCGAGCGCAAACCCGATGCCTATGATGCCCAGACGCTGATCGCCCTGGCCGAGACCGAGTTGCTGGCGGCCCTGGACCTTGAGGCCCGGCGCGAGATCGAGGCCGCCGCCCGCACCGTCGCCGCCGCCACCGCGCTGATCCCGCTGGCCCTGGTCGACGTCATCGCGGCGCTGGCCGCGAACCTGCGGATGATCCGCCGCATGGCCGAGATCTATGGCGGCCGCGCCGGCGCCGTCGGCGGCTGGCGGCTGGCGCGCACGGTGATGACGCATCTGATCGCCACCGGCGCGGTCGCCGCCGGCGACGACCTGATCCACACCGTCGCCGGGGGCGGGCTTCTGGCCAAGGTCTCGCGCCGCTTCGGCGAGGGGGTGGTGAACGGCGCCCTGACCGCCCGCGTCGGCATCGCGGCAATGGAGGTCTGCCGGCCGCTGCCCTTTATCCACCAGCCGCGGCCGCGCGTGGGCAACCTGATCGCGCGCGGGCTGAAGGGGCTTTTCGGCGAGGAAGAGGCGAAGTAGGTCCGGGATGCGCCGGTGCAGGAGTATTTGGAAAACGGTGAAAGCGGGCCTTGGGCCTGCGTCGCCGGTGCCGGGGTATCTGGGGAACGAAGAAGCCGCGTTCTCTATCCTTCGCGGCTGGCGTATTGATGGGTCATGAGAGCGCGCCGCCTTGCCCTGTCGCTGATGGCTGCCGTCCTGGTCCTGGGGATCGGGGCGGGGCTGCGGGACCGGCTTGACGATTGGGTCGATGCCACCGCCCTGCCCCGGCTGGACGTGCCGGTGGGGGTCGAGGTGGTGGCGCGCGACGGTTCGCTTTTGCGCGCCTTCCAGGTCGCGGACGGGCGCTGGCGGCTGGATGCGGGGCCGGTCGATTCGTTGTTCGTGGATATGCTGCTGCTATGGGAGGACCGGCGCTTTCAGGACCATGGCGGCGTCGACGCCTGGGCCTTGTTGCGCGCGGGCCGGCAGGCGCTGCGGCATGGGCGGGTGGTTTCGGGCGGCTCGACCCTGACCATGCAGGTCGCCCGCCTGGTCGAGGCGGGGCCGACCGGCCAATGGGCCGGCAAGCTGCGGCAGATGCGGCTGGCCCTGGCGCTGGAACGGCGGCTGGAAAAGCCAAAGATCATGGCGCTTTATCTGCGCCTTGCCCCCTATGGCGCCAATGTCGAGGGCATTCGGGCAGCAAGCCTGCAATGGTTCGGCAAGGAACCGCGGCGGCTGTCGCCGGCCCAGGCCGCGCTGCTGGTCGCGCTGCCGCAATCGCCCGAGACGCGGCGGCCGGATCGCTTTCCAATGGCGGCCAAGCTGGCGCGCGACCGGGTGCTGGCGCGCGCGGCGCGGGCCGGGCTGATCTCGGCCGCCGATGCGCGGGCCGCGATGGCCGAGCCGGTGCCGCGGGTGCGGCGCGCCTTTCCGGCGCTGGCGCCGCTGCTGGCCGCGCGGCTGATGCGCGAACACCCCGGCGCCCTGCGGATCGAGACCACCATCGACCCGCGCCTGCAACGCCGGGCCGAGGCGCTGGCTGCGCGCGCCGTGCAAGGCGCCGGGCGGCGGCTGTCTGCCGCCGTGGTGCTGGCCGATCACCGCACCGGCGAGATCCTGGCCGAGGTCGGCGCCGCCGATTGGACCGACGGCGCATCGGCCGGTTTCGTGGACATGGCGCGGGCCTGGCGCAGCCCCGGATCGACGTTGAAGCCGTTCGTCTATGGGCTGGCCTTCGACGACGGTCTGGCCCATCCCGAGACGCTGATCGAGGACAGGCCGGCCGTGTTCGGCCGCTGGCAGCCGCAGAATTTCGACCATCATTTCCGCGGCACCGTCAGCCTGCGCAACGCGCTGATCTGGTCGCTGAACATCCCGGTGGTGAAGCTGGCCGAGGCCGTGGGGCCGAACCGCATCGCCCAGGCGCTGCGCCGCGGCGGGATGGACCTGCGCCTGCCGGGCGACGCGCCCGGCCTGGCGGTGGTGCTGGGCGGCACGGGCGTGACACTGGAGGGGTTGGCCCAAGGCTATGCCGCCCTGGCCCGCGGTGGGCGCGGGGTCACGCTTTCGGCCCTGCCGGGGGGCAGCGAGGAACGGGCGGCGGCGATGTTCGGCCCGGTCGCCGCCTGGCAGGTCGGGCATATCCTGGCCCAGAACCCCGCCCCGCAGGGCGCCCGGCTGCGGCCGCTGGCCTATAAGACCGGGACCTCATATGGGCATCGCGATGCGCTGGCGGTGGGCTATGACGGCGCGCATGTGGGGGCGGTCTGGCTGGGGCGACCGGACGGCACGCCCGTGCCCGGCGCCTTTGGCGGCGATCTGGCCGCGCCGGTGCTGTTCGACCTGTTCGACGCGCTGCCGGGGGTGGCGCTGGCGCCGCCGCCGCCGCAGGCGCTGACCGTGCCCAACAGCGCCCTGCCTTTGGCCCTGCGCCGCTTTTCCGCGCCGGGCGAGGCCAGCGCCGCCGCCTCCGGCCCGGCCGCGCCGGATGCGCTGCGCCTGACCTATCCGCCCGACGGGGCCGAGATCGACGCCCAGGGCGCCTTGGCCGCCAAGGCGCGGGGCGGGCGCGGGCCATGGACCTTTCTGGTGAACGGCGCGCCTGTCGCCATCGCCCGGCCGCAGCCGGTGGCCAGCCTGCCCCATCCCGGTCCGGGCTTTGCCGAAGTGACGGTGCTTGACGCCCTGGGTGCCTCGGCGACTGCGGCAATCCGGCTGCACTGACGCTATTTGCGCGGGCTATGGCCGGCTTGGCCTTTTATTGGCGGGGATTTGCGACATATTCGCTGCATGCTTCAGATCACCGACCAGATCGCCATCGAGGAATGGGAATTGTCCGAACAGTTCACCCGGTCACAGGGACCGGGCGGGCAGAACGTGAACAAGGTCGAGACGGCGGTCGAGCTGCGCTTCGAGGCCGAGCGGTCGCCGCATCTGGCCCCGCCGGTCAAGGCGCGGCTGAAGCGGCTGGCGGGGCGGCGCTGGACCCAGGACGGCGCCCTGCTGATCCGGGCCGAGGAAACCCGCAGCCAGGCCCGCAACCGCGAAATCGCGCGCGAGCGGCTGGCCGAGCTGATCCGCCAGGCGCTGGTGGCGCCGCGCAAGCGCATCGCCACCCGGCCGACGCTGGGCAGCCAGCGCCGCAGGCTGGCCGCCAAGACCCAGCGCGGCACGGTAAAGGCGATGCGCGGCCGCATCCGCGATGCGGAGGATCCGGCATGATCGTCGCCTTTCGCGACCGGCTGGCGCGGCTGCTGGGCCGCCATCCGGCCGACATGCAGGTCGCCGCCCTGTGCCTGGACGAGCAGACGGGCCAGGTGCTTTTGGTCACGAGCCGCGGCACCGGGCGCTGGATCGTGCCCAAGGGCTGGCCGATGGCCGGCCGCAGCCTGGCCGAGGCCGCCGGGCAGGAAGCCTGGGAAGAGGCCGGCGTCCGAGGCCGCATCGCCCCGGCCGAGATCGGCCGCTATCGCTATGACAAGGACCAGGATCGCGGCTTTGCCATTCCCATCGAGGTGCGGGTATTCCCGCTTTACGTCGACCGGCTGGAGCCGCAATTCCCCGAGTCGCAAGAGCGCCTGCGCCGCTGGTTCGCGCCCGAAGAGGCCGCCCGCCTGGTGGCCGAGACCGGGTTGAAGCAGATCCTGCGCCGCCTGCCCGCCGCGGCCCAGCGGCCCCCGCCGGCATGAGGCGCGAACCCCGCGAATACCGTACGCTCGACAAGGACCTGCGCCGCGTCACCCATGCCGAGCGCGCGGTGCTGCATTCCGCGCGCCCGCTGTGGCGGATCGGGCTGGCGCTGATCTTCATCGCCGCCGCCAGCTATGTCGGAACCAGCCTTTTCGCCGGGCAGCCCGCGCTTGGCATCCTGGCGGCCGGCATGGCGGTGGCGGCCTATCTGGCGCTGTCGATCGGCGGCAACGACGTGGCCAACGCCCTGGGGCCCGCGGTCGGCGCCGGGGCCATCGGCATGACCAGCGGCCTGCTGCTGGTCGCGGGCATGGAGGTGCTGGGCGCCGTCGTCGCCGGCAGCGCCGTGACCGCCACCCTGACCGAAGGGCTGGTCGGCAGCACCCTGGGCGAGGGCGAGGCGACGGCGCGGATGATGCTGGCGGCGCTGCTGGCAGCGGGAAGCTGGATCAGCCTGGCGACCTGGCTTGGCGCGCCGGTCAGCACCACGCATTCGGTGGTCGGCGCCATCGCGGGCGCGGGGCTGGCCACCTTTGGCCTGGGCGCGGTCAACTGGCCGGCCATGGCCATGATCGCCTTTGGCTGGATCGTCTCGCCGCTGGTTTCGGCGCTGATGGCGGCGGGGCTGTTGGCCCTGTTGCGCCGGCTGGTCATGGACCGGCGGGACCGCGTCGCCGCCGCCCGGACCTGGATGCCGGTGGTCGTGGGCCTTGCCTCGGCCATGCTGGCGGGCGTGGCGGAACTGGCCTGGCACGGCACCGGCCTGGCGGCCAACGCGGCGCTGGCGCTGGCCTGCGGGGCGCTAGGCTGGCTTTACACCCGCCGCCGGCTGCGGCAGCAGGCCCGCGCCGGGGCGGGCGGGCGGCTGGCGATGAAGCAGTTGCTGGCCGTGCCGCTGGCGGCCGCGGCGCTGGTCATGGGTTTCGCCCATGGCGCCAACGACACTTCGAACGTGGCGGCGCCGCTGACCATCATCCTCGACAGCCTGTCGGCCGGGGGCGGCGGCGACCTGCGCGCCCGGCTGGTGCTGCTGCTGGGCGGGGTGGGGATCGCGCTGGGAGTGCTGCTGTTCGGGCGGCGGCTGGTGCATATGGTCGGCAGCCGGATCACGCGGCTGAACTCGGCGCGGGCGCTTTGCGTGTCCCTGGCGACGGCGGCAACGGTGCTTGGCGCCTCGCTTCTGGGGCTTCCGGTATCAAGCACCCATGTCGCGGTGGGCGGCGTGTTCGGCGTCGGCTTCTACCGGGAATGGCGCGACCGCCGGCTGGCGGCGAACCGCCCGCCCCTGCCCGCCGAGGAACGCCGCCGCCGGCATCTGGTCCGCCGCTCTTACATGCGGATGATCCTGGGGGCCTGGCTGGTGACGGTTCCGGCGGCGGCGGCGCTGGCCGCGGCCATGGTGCGCTTCGCCGGGCTCTGACCTGGCGTCGCGAATCGCCGCCGCGGCCGCGCGCCCCGCCGGCCCTGCCGCAGCCCGGCCTTTACAGCCGCGGCCCGCCGCCCTATCTCTGCGCGATCATGGCCACGAAATCCGACCCCAACTACAAGATCATCGCCGAGAACCGCCGGGCGCGCTTCGATTACTTCATCGAAAGCGATCTCGAGGTCGGCATCGTGCTGACCGGGTCCGAGGTGAAAAGCCTGCGCACCGGCCAGTCCAACATCGCCGAAAGCTATGCCTCGGTGGAACAGGGCGAGCTGTGGCTGATCAACGCCCATATTGCCGCCTACAAGCAGGCCGGCGTTTTCGGGCACGAGGAACGGCGCCGCCGCAAGCTGCTGGTCTCGCGCAAGGAGCTTGCCCGCCTGTGGCAGGCCATCGGGCGCGAAGGCATGACGCTGGTGCCGCTGGTGATGTATTTCAACGACCGCGGCAAGGTAAAGCTGAAGATCGGCGTGGCCAAGGGCAAGAAGAACCACGACAAGCGCGAAACCGACGCGAAACGCGACTGGAACCGGCAAAAACAGCGTTTGCTGAAGCAGGGATAAGCCTTGCCGCCCCGCGCGGCTGCGGTTACATCGGTGTCGTTTCTGCGCATGCGCGAGGGAAGGCTGATGTCCACCGATTCCGAGGATCCGAAACTGCTGGTCTCGACCGGCTGGCTGGCGGCCCATCTGAACGACCCCGACCTGCGTGTCATCGACGCCACCTGGTTCCTGGAGCCGGGCCGCGACGCGCAGGCCGAATACATGGCCGCCCATATTCCCGGCGCCCGCTTCTTCGACATCGACGCGATTGCCGACAAGCGCAGCGAACTGCCGCATATGGCACCGCAGCCGGAAATGTTCATCAGCCGCATGCGCGCCATGGGCATCGGCGACGGCCATCAGGTGGTGGTCTATGACAATTCGCCCATGCGCTCGGCCGCGCGGGTCTGGTGGACCTTCAAGCTGATGGGCAAGCAGGACGTGGCGGTGCTGGACGGCGGCCTGGGCAAATGGCTGGCCGAAGGCCGCCCGACCGAGGACATGCCCCCCGTCATGCGCGACCGCCACATCACCGTGCAGCGCCAGGCGGGCCTGGTGCGCGACGTGACCCAGGTCGCCGCCGCCAGCAAGCTGGCCGATCACGAGATCGTCGATGCCCGCGCCGCCGACCGTTTCCGCGGCGAGGCGCCCGAGCCGCGCCCCTGCCTGCGCCTGGGCCATATCCCCGGCGCAAGGAACCTGCCCTTCGCCCGGCTTTACAGCCCGGACGGCACGATGAAATCCCCCGACGCGCTGCGCGCCGAATTCCAGGCCGCCGGCGTAGACCTGTCCAAGCCCGTCATCGCCACCTGCGGCTCGGGGGTGACGGCGGCCTCGCTGTTCCTGGCGCTTGAACGCATCGGGCACCGCGACCATTCGCTCTATGACGGCGGCTGGGCCGAATGGGGCAACTTCCCCGACCTTAAAATCGCAACCGGAGACGCGTGATGCTGGGCAATCTGAAACCGCAGGCCGCAGACAAGATCCTGGCCCTGATGGGTGAATTCAAGGCCGATCCCCGCCAGGGCAAGATCGACCTGGGCGTGGGCGTCTACAAGGACCCGACCGGCCACACCCCGATCATGCGCGCCGTCCACGCCGCCGAACAGCGCATGCTGGAGTCCGAGACGACCAAAAGCTATGCCGGCCTGTCGGGCGAACCCGAATTCCACAAGGCCATGGGCGAATTGATCCTGGGCCAGGGCCTGAAACCCGAAACCACCGCGACCCTGGCCACGGTCGGCGGCACCGGCGCCATCCGCCAGGCGCTGGAACTGGCGCGGATGGCGAACCCGGATCTGCGGGTCTTTGTCAGCGATCCGACCTGGCCCAACCATATCTCGATCATGAATTTCATGGGCCTGCCGGTCCAGACCTACCGCTATTTCGACGCCGGGACCCGCGGCGTCGATTTCGACGGCATGAAGGCCGACATCGCCCAGGCGAAAAAGGGCGACGTGGTGCTGCTGCACGGCTGCTGCCACAACCCGACCGGCGCCAACCTGACGGCGGAGCAATGGGCCGAGGTGGCCTCGATCCTGGAAAACACCGGGGCGCTGCCGCTGATCGACCTGGCCTATCAGGGCTTCGGCGATGGGCTGGAAGAGGACGCGGCCGGCACCCGGCTGATCGCCTCGCGCCTGCCCGAGGTGCTGGTCGCCGCCTCGTGCAGCAAGAATTTCGGCATCTACCGCGAACGCACCGGCTGCCTTTTGGCGCTTTGCGCCGATGCGGCGACGCGCGACTTGGCCCAGGGCGCCATGGCCTTCCTGAACCGGCAGACCTATTCCTTCCCGCCCTTCCACGGCGCCAAGATCGTCTCGACCGTGCTAAGCACCCCGGATCTGCGCGCCGACTGGATGGCGGAACTGGAAGCCGTGCGCAGCGGCATGCTGCGCCTGCGCGAACAACTGGCGGCCGAATTGCGCGACCTTTCGGGTTCGGACCGCTTCGACTTCGTCGCCCGGCATCGCGGCATGTTCTCGCGCCTTGGCGCCACGCCGGAACAGGTCCAGCGCATCAAGCAGGATTTCGGCATCTACATGGTGGGCGATTCGCGCATCAACATCGCCGGGCTGAACCAGGACACCATCCCGGTCCTGGCCCGCGCCATCATCGAGGTGGGGGTGTAAGCCACCGCAACCACCGCAGGGGGGCGCCGAAAACGGCGCCCTTTTTCATTCCAACCTGCCGATCAGGACAGGCCAGGCGCAACGACAATCCAGTTGCCAGACGCGAGCCTGCTGCCTAGAACTGGGGTAGGCACGGCTGTTCAAGAGGTTACAATGTCAGAGAGTTTCGTTCCGCCCTGTCTGCCGACCTCAAGGCGCTGCTTTACGACCTGGCGCAATTCACGGTGAAGGTCGGAGAGGTCGTGGTCGCCATCGGCCGACGCATGGTCAGCATCGCCATGTGGCTGGCGCAGACGATTCCCAATACCGCCCTGGGCGTGGCCGTCGCGCTGGCGTTGACAGCGGTGATAGGTGCGATCCCCCTTGGGGTCGGAACGGTTCTTACGCTGATACTGAACAAGCTTCTGCTGCTGATCGGCCTTACTGCCGGCGCGATAGAGGACATCCGCGAGCACGCGATGAAAGATGCGATGGACCGCATGGCCCAGCAATTCGCGGCCTTCAAAAGCGGGGTCGTGGCATGACAACGGAACAGGACCAGATCGGCGAATTCGCCGACGTGAAACGCGTCATCGCCAACGACCTGAAGTTCAAGGCCCGGCTGGGCATTCGCGAGGACGCCTTTGCTTCGGTGAAACTCGGCAAGACCATCGGCAGCCTGTCGGACCTGGGTGGCGCCGCGGCTACCGGGGCCGGTATCGCGCAATCGGGGGCCGTCGCGTCGACCTTCTTTGCCAAGTCGGGACTGATGGGCGTCCTGAGTATCGGGGGTGCGGCGACTCTGGTGGGCTGGGTCATCGCCGCGGCGCTTGTCAGCGGTGGCGCCTATTACGGGGTGACGCGGCTCTTCAAGGGCTACGAGGATTCCCGCGTCGAGGTGGTGCCCCGGTTCCTGAACACCCCCATCGACCTGCTGGGCGCCTCGATGCTGGACCTGATGGGATCGCTGTCCTTGAAGGTCGCGGCGATGGACGGGCAAGTCGACCCGCGCGAGGTCGCCGTCATCCGAGATTACTTCATCCACGACTGGGGCTATGACGCGGATTACGTCGGCCATGCCCTGATGCTTTTGCAGGAGAACGCCGAGAAATCCCGGCTGGCCGAGATGACCCAGGCATTGGCCGAATTCGTCCATGCCAACCCCGACTGCAAGTTCACCGCCATCCAGCAGGAGATCAAGGTGCTGCTGCATGAGATCGCCCAGGCCGATGGCAAGCTGGACGAGCGCGAGGACATGGCCATCGAGCGCATCCTGCGGGCGCTGGACGAACAGAATTCGATCCGCGCCTCGGTCGGTCGCGCGGCCTCGGGGACAGTCGCGGCGGCATCATCGGCGGCGGGCTGGATCGGCAGCAAGTTCGGCCTAGGCAAGACCTAGCGGCCCAGCTTGCGGTCGATATAGTCCCGCAATTCCTCGATCTCGGTCAGGCTTTCGCGCAATTGCCCCTGGGTGGCGCGCAGTTCCGCCTCGGCGGTGGACAGGCGCGCGACCAGGTCGGCCTCGCGCGTTTCCAGTTCGGCGACGGCGCGGCCGCGCTCCTCCTCGGCCTCGTGCAATTGCTGCGCCATGCTTTCCAGCTCGCCCATCTCGGCGCGGGTGACGCGGGACAGGCGGTGGACCAGCCAGCTTGCGAACCAGCCCAGCATGAAGGCGGCGAACAGGACGATCGCGATGGCGATGATGAATTCGGTGCGGTTCATGCGGATGACTTCACGGCAAGGGGTTGCGGGTCACGGCGTCTGGGGCCGCGGCAGGGGCCGGTTCACATGCAGGGCATCGCGCAAGGGCATGGTTCCGGCCGCTATCGCGGCGCCGACCAGCGCCTGCTGTGCCGGCCGGGTGGCGGCCAGCGCGGGGTCGACGGGACCGCCTGCCGCCTGGGGCAGCAAGCTTGCCGCCGGCAGGGTCGCGGCCCGCACCGCCGGCAGTTCCGGCAGGCCGGCCTGCTGCGCCGGCTGGCTGGCCACGCGCAAGGGATCGGCCCCCGACGCCAGCAACCGCACCGGCTGGGTCGCGGCGAACAGCGCCATCTGCGGGTCGGTGGGCACACCCAGGGCCGGACCTATGGCCGCGGTGGCGGCATGCAGCGCGGCCGCGGCGGCGCGCGCGGCCACCGCCTCGGGGCTGTCGGTCACGCCCTTGACCAGTTCGGCCGGGGCCGGCGCCACGGTGACGACCGGCTCTTCGGCCAGCAGCAGGAACTCGATGCGGCGGTTTGCCTCGCGCCCGGCATCGGTGTCATTGTCGGCGATGGGCCGGCTTTCGCCATAGCCTTTCGCGGTCAGGTTGGCGATGACGATCCCCGCCTCGGCCATGGCGCCCAGCACCGCCTGGGCGCGGGCGCGGGACAGTTCGGCGTTGAAGCCTTCGGAGCCTTGCGAATCGGTATGGCCGCCGATCTCGATGCGGAAATCCGAACATAGCGCCATCGTCTCGGCCAGCCGCGCCAGGGTCGGGGCAGGATCGCCGGCGATGACCGATTTGTTCGGCTCGAAGCCGATCTCGGATTGCTGCATTGCGGCGTTAAGCCGGTCCACGCATTCCCGGCCCGATGGCAGGCCCAGCAGCGGGTCCTTGCGCCGGTCATAGCGGATCGCCAGCTCATAGCGCGCGCCCGCGCCCAGCCGCTGCGCCAGCCGCGCCGCCGCCACGTCCGAGGCGGTCTGGCTGCCGGAAACCCCCTTGATGCGCACCAGATCGCCTGTCACTTGGGCTTCGCCACGTTCCAGCCCGTCCAGCGCCTCAAGCGCGGCGATGGCGCGCAGCGTCCAGCCATCGGGAACCGAGGCATCGCTGCGCAGCGCGCTGTCCACCTGGCCAAAGCGCGCCCGCGCCAGGCTTTCGACAGCATCGCGCATGCGTTCATCGGCGATGCGGCCGCGCAGGCTTAGCCCGTCGGGGGCCAGCACGGCGGAAAACTCGGCCGGCCCGGCCGCGGCCGCCTGGCCCGAGGTTTCGTGCCGCGCGCCAAGGGTAAAGGGCGGGGGCAGCGCCGCCTCCAGCCGGCCGGCTGCCTCGTTGAAGGCCGCCGCCTCGACCTGCGGCGGCACAATAAGCGCCACGTCCGCGTCCGAAATCGTGACCGAACCCGCCCCCAGCGCCGCCACGGCGCGGATGGCCGGCACGGCCGCATCGGCCCAGCGGGACGATGGCGCGCCCAGGCCCAGCGTGCATTGCAAGTCGCCCGAGGCGCCGGCATCACGCCCGGCCCCAAGGATGCGCTCGCGCGCCGCTTCGTCATCGGCGGCGCAGGCGTCGAAGCGGGCGCCGGCATCATCCTTGACGAAGCGCAGGGTAAAGGGCGCGATCACCGGGCGCGGCGCGGTGATCGTGGCCGCCAGCGTGACATCCGCCGGCTTGGCGCGGTTCAGCGCCGCCTCCAGCACGGCCTTTTCGCGCGGGCTTGCGGTGACCGCGCGGACCGAGACCTTGCCCGCCGCGATCGAGACCTTGGCCTGGCCGGCCATCTGCGCGGCCTTCAGGCCAAAGGCAAAGGCGTCCTGCCAGCCGGCGGGAACCGGATAATCGGCGGCCTCCATCAGGTCCGAAACCTGGACGGCGCCGGTCTGGCGCTTCAACCGCTCGACCAGCCGGGCGCGGTCCAGGCTGGCGGGCACCAGCCCGATGATCGAGACGCCCTGCTCGTTGCGCAAAAGCTCGACCTCGAAGGCCGGGGTGGCCAGTTCGGCGCGGGCAACGACCTGCATCCTGTCGACGACCCGCTCGGGGCCGACCAGCGCTTCGGCCTGGGCGCGGGCGCGAAACCGCTGCACCTCGTCCGGGGCGACGCCTTCCAGACGGACCTGCAAGCCGTCGGTGGCGATTTCGACCCATTCGAAATCGGCCAGGGCGCTGTGCATGTTTCGGACGGTGCGGGTCTCGACCAGGTCCGCACCGGCGCGCGCGCCCAGAAAGGACATGCCCGCCGCCGCGACAAGGGCGACCAGGCTGACGGCAAGGACGGGGCCGCGCCGTGCGGATCTGGGTGCGGATCGCTGGGCTTTGGCCATCCAGGAACCTTCGGGCTGTTTTTCGATCCGCCGCATGTAATCCCTGCGCCGGATTTTCGCAATCAGACCAGCCCCGCCAAGGCAAGAAACAGCGCAACCAGCAGCCCCGCGTCGCGGTTGCTGCGGAAAAGCCGCAGGCAGGTGGCGCTGTCGGTCATCTTCAGCCGCCACAACTGCCGGGCCAGATGCGCGGCAAAGCCCACGACGCCCAGCAGGCCAAGCGTCAGCCCCAGCCCCTGCGGCGCCGCCGCCATCACCGCCAGCCCCAGCAGCAGAACCGAGGCGGTGCCAAAGCCCGCCAGCCAGCGCGGCGTGTCGGCCCCGAACAGTCGGGCGGTGGATTTGACGCCGATCAGCGCGTCGTCATCGGCATCCTGATGGGCATAGATGGTGTCGTAAAAGATCGTCCAGCAGATCCCCGCCAGATAGGCCAGCACCGGCGCAGGGGCCAGGTTGCCCATATGCGCCGCCCAGGCCAGAAGCACGCCCCAGTTGAAGGCCAGGCCCAGAAACACCTGCGGCCACCAGGTGAAGCGCTTGGCAAAGGGATAGATCGCCACCAGGGCCAGCGAGCCCACGCCCAGCGCGATGGCCGCCCCGCCCAACGTCAAGAGCAGCGCCAGCCCGGCCAGCGACTGGGCCACCAGCCAGGCCAGCGCCCCCCGGACCGTGACCTGCCCCGAGGGGATCGGCCGCAACCGCGTGCGCGCCACCTTGTCGTCGATGTCGCGATCGGTGATGTCGTTCCAGGTGCAGCCCGCGCCGCGCATCAGCACCGCGCCCGCGCCGCAGGCGACCGCGATCCACAGGTCGCGCCATTCCGGCCCGTCGGCCATCATCGCCAGCCCGATGCCCCACCAGCAGGGCAGCAGCAACAGCCAGGTGCCGATCGGCCGGTCGGCGCGCGACAGGCGCAGCCACGGCCTCCAGTCCGGGGGGGCATGGCGGTCCACCCAATTGTCGGGCGGCGCGTCGGCGACAGTGCTTGTGCCCTCTGGCGTCTGACGGTCTGTCTGCATTAGGCTGCGCCCCATCATGGCGAAAATCAGACTGTTCATAGATCACCCGCTGGCCCAGGGACAAGGCGTCGGGCTGAATCCCGACCAGGCGCATTACCTGTCGGCGGTCATGCGGCAGGCGCCGGGGGCCGAGATCCTGGTCTTCAACGGGCGGGACGGCGAATGGCTGGCGCGGATCGAGCGGCTGGCAAAGCGCCAGGGCGCGCTGACGGCGCTGCGGCAGACGGCGCCGCAGTTGAACCCGCCGGACCTGTGGCTGGTCTTTGCCCCGATCAAGAAGGCGCGCACCGATTTCATCGTCGAAAAGGCCGCCGAGATGGGCGCGGCCCGCATCCTGCCGGTCCAGACCGACCATACCAATGCCGAGCGTATCCGCCAGGACCGCTTGCAGGCCCATGCCGTCGAGGCGGCCGAGCAATGCGGCGGCACCTTTGTCCCCGAGGTCTGCGACCTGGCGCCGCTGCCCAGGCTGCTGGACGGCTGGGACGCGGCGCGGCGCATCCTGTGGGCCGACGAGGCGCTGGCCGGCCCCGCGCAAGTGCTGTCGGCCCTGCCGCCGGGGCCTTGGGCGATTCTCATCGGCCCCGAAGGCGGCTGGTCCGAGGCCGAGCGCCACCGGCTTTCGGCGATGGATTGCGTCACCCCCGTGGCGCTGGGGCCGCGCATCCTGCGCGCCGACACGGCGGCCGTTGCGTCAATGGCGTTGTGGCAGGCGGCCCTGGGCGATTGGCGCTGAACGAATCCGTTCGAATCGTGCAAGCTTCCTGCGAAAATAGCGCCTTTGACAACAGGATGTTGCACCGCAGCCGGATTTCCGCAGGCTTTGCGCAAAACTTTAACAATCCCGGCATCTTATGCACAAGCTGCATGGCTGGAATGCCGGTTTGTCCATAGTTTTCGCAAATTGCCCGGCCTATATGCTGATCATCAACGAAGCGCCCGATGAACGGGCAATGATCTCAAGGTGAAAAACTATGTCGGCGATTGACACGAACCGCATCCATGGCGGGGCGGGCTCTATCGGTATTGGCTCGAAAATCTGGGCGGCCCTGTCTGCCTGGAACGATGTGCGGATGACTCGGAACGCGCTGAACCGTCTTACGGATCGCGAACTCGACGATATCGGCCTGTGCCGCGGCGATATCGAGCGGATCGCGCGCGCCCGCTAAGCTGGCGGTTGAAGGCGCGAAAACGGCTGCGGCACGCCCGCAGGCTGTTTCCCGGCCCGGATGGGCAAGACGACCAGGCGGCCCCGCAAGGCCGCCTTCCGTATTTTCGGCGGGGCGTTTGCGGCGATCAGCCGCGCCGGACGACCAGGGTGGACCATTCGCCCAGGTCGTCGCGCCGCTCCAGCGCCAGGCCGCCTGCCGCATAGGCGGCGATCACCTCATCGGCCTGGGTGGCAAGGATGCCCGACAGGATCGCCCGGCCGCCCGGCGCAATATGGCGCGCCATGTCCGGCACCAGGTCGATCAGCGGCTGTTTCAGGATATTGGCGAAAACCAGGTCGAAGGGCGCCGCGCCCTCGATCAGCGGATGGTCGAAACCCACCGCCTCGACGCATTCGACGCGCCCGTCCAGCCCGTTGGCAATGACATTGGCGCGCGCCACGTCCACCGCCTGCGGGTCGATGTCACCCGCCAGCACGATCACCGGAAAGGACCGCGCCGCCGCCATGGCCAGCACGGCCGTGCCGCAGCCGATGTCCACGATGCGCCGCGGCTCGATCCCCTGGCCGATCATGCGGTCCAGCGCCAGCAGGCAGCCCTTGGTCGTGGCGTGATGGCCGGTGCCAAAGGCCATCGCCGCCTCGATCAGCAGCGCCTCGGCACCCTGGGGCACCTTGTCGGCGTCATGGCCGCCATGGACGAAAAATCGTCCGGCCTCGACCGGGGTCAATTCGCGCCGCACATGCGCGACCCAATCCACCTCGGGCAGTTCCGAGACGACGAAGGGCTGCGCATCCCAGGCCGCGGCCAGCAGCGCCAGCGCCACCGCGTCGGGGTTTTCGGTGAAGTAAAGCCCCACCTCCCAGCGGCCCGATCCGTCCTCGATCTCGAAGACGCCGCTGCCGACGGGTTCGGGGGTCAGTTCCTCGCCCGCCTCGGCAAGCGCCTCGGCGGCGTCGCGTCCGATGGTATGGGTCAGCGCGGTCCAGGTCGGCATTCAAAGTCCCTCGGCTATATCGGTCAGGGGTGCTTTGACACCCGTGCCGCGCAAGCCGCAATAGCCGTTCGGATAACGGTCCAGATATTGCTGGTGGTCGTCCTCGGCCCGCCAGAAGGGGCCGGCAGGAATGATCTCGGTGGTGATCTGCGGATAGCCCTCGACCGCCAGCCGGTTGCTGTAATCGGCCTTGCTGAGTTCCGCCGCCGCCTTCTGGCTGTCGTTGAACACCATGATGAGCGAGCGGTATTGCGACCCCACGTCATTGCCCTGGCGGTTGCCCTGGGTCGGATCGTGGTTTTCCCAGAAGATCTGCAACAGCCGCTCATAGCTGACGCGCGAGCTGTCATAGACGACGCGCACCGCCTCGGCATGGCCGGTTCCGCCGGCGCAGACCTGGTGATAGCTGGGGTTATCGACCGTGCCGCCGGCAAAGCCGACCTCGGTCAGCCAGACGCCCTCTTGCTGCCAGAACAGCCGCTCGACGCCCCAGTAACAGCCCATGCCGAAGATCGCCTGATCATAGCCTTTCGGCATCTCGGCATCCAGCGGCCGGCCGAAGATCCTGTGAATGGGGGCGCTCATGGTGCAGTCCTTTCGCATGTCATGCCGCATTAGGTAGGGGCGGCAACCCCACCGTGCAACGCCAGAGTGCCGCGGCGGGTTGCCGGGCGGGGGCCGCTTCTGCCAGATTGCAGGTCATCGACCCCGCAGGAGACGCCGATGCGACCCGGACCGCGAAACCTGATCACCGACGTTTCCGGCCTGCGGGTCGGCAATGCCCGCGACGACGCGCTGCGCTCGGGCAGCACCGTGCTTTTGGCCGAGACGCCCTTTGCCTGCGGCTTCAACGTCATGGGCGGCGCGCCCGGCACGCGCGAAACCGAATTGCTGGCCCCCGACAAGCTGGTGCAAGGGGTGGATGCGCTGGTGCTGTCGGGCGGCTCGGCCTTTGGGCTGGCCGCCTGCGACGGGGTGGCGGCGGGGCTGCGCGCCATGGGGCGGGGCTTTGCCGTCGGGCCGGTGCGCGTGCCGATCGTGCCCGGCGCCATCGTCTTCGACCTGCTGAACGGCGGCGACAAGGATTGGGACGAAAACCCCTATCCCGCCCTTGGCCGCAGGGCGCTGGAGACCGCCGGGGCCGATTTCGCGCTTGGCAGCGAGGGCGCGGGCACCGGCGCGATGACGCAGCGCTGGAAGGGCGGGCTCGGCTCGGCCTCGGCGGTGCTGGAAGGCGGCATCACCGTCGGCGCGCTGGTGGTGGTGAACGCGCTGGGATCGGTGACTGCGGGCCAGACGCGGCAGTTCTGGGCCGCGCCATGGGAATTGGGCGACGAATTCGGCGGGCTGGGCCTTGCCGGCCCCTACCCCGCCGCGCATGAGCCCAGCCCGGCCAAGCGGCTGGGCGAGGCCACGACCATCGCCATCGTCGCCACCGACGCGGCGCTGGACAAGGCCGGGCTGACGCGGCTGGCGACGGCCGCACAGGACGGCATGGCCCGCGCCATCGTGCCCAGCCATACGCCCTTTGACGGCGACCTGGTCTTTGCCGTCTCGACCGGCGCGAAACCCCTGCCCGATCCGGCGCTGGACCCGTTCCGGCTGGGCCATGCCGCGGCCTGCACATTGGCCCGCGCCATCGCCCGCGGCGTCCATGCCGCCAGCCCGCGGCCGGGCGACCTGCAACCCTGCTGGCACCAGGGCTAGGCGCTACTCCACCGTCACCGATTTCGCCAGGTTGCGCGGCTGGTCCACATCGGTGCCCTTGGCGACCGCGGTGTGATAGGCCAGATACTGCATCGGCACCGCGTAAAGGATCGGCTGGAACATGCCCCCGCCCATGGGCATGGCCAGCCCGGCATGGGTGCCCTGGCCGCCCGCCTCCAGCCCGGCCGCATCGGAAATCAGCAGCACCTGCCCGTGGCGCGCCATCACCTCTTGCATGTTCGAGACGGTCTTTTCGAACAGCGCGTCGCGCGGCGCCAGCACCACCACCGGCACGTTGCGGTCGATCAGCGCGATGGGACCATGCTTCAACTCGCCCGAGGCATAGCCCTCGGCATGGATATAGCTGAGCTCCTTGAGCTTCAGCGCCCCTTCCAGCGCCACCGGGTAAAGCGCGCCGCGGCCCAGATACAGCACGTCCTGCGCCTCGGAAAGCCAGCCGGCCAGGCGGCGGCATTCGTCGCTGACCGCCAGCGCTTGGTTCAGCAGCCCCGGCAGCGCGCGCAGGTCCGCCAGATGCGCGGCCAGCTCGGCCTCCGAGATGCGGCCGCGGTCGCGCGCCGCCTTCAAGGCCAGCACCGCCAGCACGGCAAGCTGGCAGGTGAAAGCCTTGGACGAGGCGACGCCGACCTCGATCCCGGCCAGCGTCGGCAGGGCGATGTCGGCATCGCGCGCGATGGCCGAGGTGCCGACGTTCACCACCCCCACCGTGCGCGCCACCTTGTCGCGGGCGTAATGCAGCGCGGCCAGCGTGTCGGCCGTCTCGCCCGACTGGCTGACGAAGATCGCCCAGCTTTGCGGCGAAAGCGGCGGCTCGCGATAGCGGAACTCGGACGCCACGTCGAGGTCGCAGGGCAGGCCCGCCAGCGTCTCGAACCAGTAGCGCGCGACATGGGCGGCGTAATAGGCGGTGCCGCAGCCGACCAGGGTCAGCCGGTCCGCGTCGCGAAAATCCAGCGCCTCGGGCAGGACGATCCGGTCGCCCTTGATGTAATGGTTCAACGCGTCGCCCAGCACCACCGGCTGCTCGGCGATCTCCTTGGCCATGAAATGCCGGTAGCCGGCCTTGTCGATCTGGGTCGCGCCCACGTCGATCTGCTGGATCTCGCGATTGGCGGGGCGGCCCTCGGCGTCGAAGATCTCGGCCCCCGCGCGGCGGATGATGGCGTGGTCCCCGTCTTCCAGATAGGTGATGCGGTCGGTGAAGGGCGCCAGCGCCACCGCGTCCGAACCAAGGAACATCTCGCCCGTGCCATGGCCCACGGCCAGCGGGCTGCCCTTGCGGGCGGCGATCATCAGGTCGGGCTCGCCCTCGAACAGGAAGGCCAGGGCAAAGGCGCCGTGCAGGCGCGAAAGCGTCGCCCGCGCCGCCTCGACGGGCGACAGGCCCTGGTCCATGTGCCAGGCGGTCAGCAGCGCCACCGTCTCGGTATCGGTCTGCGATTCCGGCTGCATGCCCAGCCGCGTCACCTCGTCGCGCAATTCGCGGAAATTCTCGATGATGCCGTTATGGACGACGGCAACCGGGCCGCGGCGATGGGGATGGGCATTGGCCTCGGTCGCCGCGCCATGGGTGGCCCAGCGGGTATGGCCGATGCCGGCATGTCCCGTCAGCGGCTCGTGCACCAGCCGGTCGGACAGGTTCACCAGCTTGCCCACGGCGCGGCGGCGGTCCAGCCGCCCCGAGGCGTCCACCGTCGCCACCCCGGCGCTGTCATAGCCGCGATATTCCAGCCGCTTCAGCGCCTCGACCAGTTGCGGCGAAACCTCGTGTTCGCCCAGGATTCCGATGATGCCGCACATGTCAGTTCCCTTTCTTCTGGCGCAGGGCCTGCATCAGCCGCGTGGCAAGGCCGGGCTTTGTCACCTGCTGGGCGCGTCCCAGCGCCAGCGCATCGTCCGGCACGTCCTGGGTGATGACCGAGCCCGAGCCGGTCATCGCCCGCGCCCCCACCCGCACCGGCGCCACCAGCATGGTATCCGAGCCGATGAAGGCATGGGCGCCGATCTCGGTCCGGTGCTTGCCGACGCCGTCGTAATTGCAGGTCACGGTCCCGGCGCCGATATTCGTCGCCTCGCCGATATGGGCATCACCCAGATAGGTCAGGTGGCCGACCTTGACGCCCTCGTCCAGCACCGAATTCTTGATCTCGACGAAATTGCCGACATGCACGTCGCCGCCCAGCTCCGCGCCGGGCCGCAGCCGGGCAAAGGGGCCGACGGTGGCGCCGGCGCTGACATGGCAGCCCTCAAGGTGGCAAAAGGGCAGGATCTCGGCGCCGCTTTCCACGGTCACGCCGGGGCCGAAGACCACGTTCTGCCCGATCACCGCGTCGCGGCCGATGCAGGTGTCCAGCGCGAACCAGACCGTCGCGGGGTCGGCAAGCGTCACGCCGTCTTCCAGCGCCTGGGCGCGGGCGCGGGCCTGAAAGGCGGCCTCGGCCTGCGCCAGTTCGGTGCGGGTGTTGATGCCCAGCGTCTCGGCTTCGTCGCAGGTGACGACCTCGACCCGGTGGCCGGCCTCGCGCGCCAGGGCGGGCAGATCGGTCAGGTAATATTCCCCCGCCGCGTTGCGGTTGCCGATCCGGGGCAGGAATGCGCGCAAAAGCGCCGCATCCGCCGCCAGCACACCGGAATTGACCAGGCGGATGGCGCGCGTCGCCTCGTCTGCGTCCTTGTATTCGACGATCCGCTCCAGCCCCTCGGGGCCGGTGACAAGGCGGCCGTAGCGGCCGGGGTCGGCGGCCTCGAAGCCCAGCACCACCACGTCGGCGGGATGGGCGGCAAGGCTTGCCAGCGTTTCCTGCCCGATAAAGGGCGTGTCGCCGTAAAGCACGATCACCCGGCCCTCGAAACCCTTTAGCGCCGGCAGGGCCTGGCTGACCGCATGGGCGGTGCCAAGCTGCTGGTCCTGCAAGGCGATCTGCGCATCAGGGTCGAGCTTGGCGACGGCCTTGGCCACCGCCGGGGCGCCATGGCCGGCGACGACGACCACCGCCTGGGGCTCCAGCACCCTGCCGGCGGCAAGCGCATGGGCGACCAGCGGCAGGCCGCCCAGCCGGTGCAGCACCTTGGGCAGGTCCGACTGCATGCGGCTGCCCTGTCCGGCGGCCAGCACGATCAGCGCGACGGGTTTCTCGGTCATCTCTGCCCTCTTGCCTGTTCCTTATCCTTGCCGGGCGTTCTACCTAGAGCGCGGCATCCGGGAAAGGCCCCGGCGGATCAAACATCTTGACGGAAGGTTACAGCATGGCGGGAACGGTGGTCTTCGATCTGGACGGCACGCTGGCCGATACCTCGGGCGACCTGATCGCGGCGGCCAATGCCTGCTTTGCCGCGCGCGGGCTGGGGGCACTGCTGGACCCGGTGGGGGACGCGCTGATCGCCTTTCACGGCGGCCGGGCCATGCTGCGCGCGGGCTATGGCCGCATGTCCGGCGACCACCTGCTGCCCCCCGGCGCCGAGGACGAGGATTACCTGCGCCTGCTGGACCATTACGGCCAGGCGATCGCCGTGCATACAAAACTATATCCGGGGGCCGAAACGGCGCTGGACCGGCTGGCAGGCGCCGGGCACCGGCTTGCGGTCTGCACCAACAAGCCCGAGGCGCTGGCCGAAACCCTGCTGCAAGAACTGGGCATCCGCGACCGTTTCGCGGCGATGATCGGCGCCGACACCCTGCCGGTGCGCAAGCCCGATCCGCGCCCCTACCAGGCCGCGGTCGAGGCGGCGGGCGGCACGGTGGCGCAATCCTTCCTGGTCGGCGATACCGAAACCGACCGCAAGACCGCCGCCGCCGCCGGCGTGCGGGTGGCGCTGGTCGGCTTTGGCCCCGAGGGCGAGGCGCTGCGCCGCTTGGCCCCCGAAGCCCTGCTGGCGCATTTCGACGACCTGCCGGACCTGGCCGCCGACTGGCTGGGCTGAGGGCTGGCGGGGCGAAAGACGACAAAGGGGGCCGCAAAGGCCCCCGGATACGCCGATTTTTGCCGGTTATTCCGCGTCGTCAGCGGATTTGGCGTTCAGCAGGCCATAGTTCTGCGCGCCGATTTCCTCGTAAAGGCCCAGTTGGGTTTCCAGGAAGTCGATATGCCCTTCCTCGTCGGCCAGAAGATCGTCGAACAGGCTTTTGCTGACGTAATCGCCGACCTGATTGCAGTATTCCCGCGCCTCGATATACAGGGTGCGGGCGTCGTGCTCTGCCGCCAGGTCGGATTCCAGCGTTTCCTTAAGGTTCTGGCCAATGCGCAAGGGGTCAAGCTTTTGCAGGTTCGGATGGCCTTCCAGGAAGATGATTCGCTGGATCAGCCGATCCGCGTGGTGCATTTCCTCGATGGATTCGCCGCGCGACTTGTCGGCGATCTTGCCATAGCCCCAGTCCTCTTGCAGGCGATAGTGCAGCCAATACTGGCTGACCGCAGTAAGTTCAGACCGCAGCGCTGCGTTGAGATACTCGATGACCTTTGCGTCGCCCTTCATGGCTTTCCCCCGTGCGGTTGGCTTTCAGCCCCCGCAGCATGGGGGGCACCGCCAGATTATCGCATCCGCGCATGGTGTCCAGAAACAAAGGCATGCAGCCGCCGCAGTCGGCGCGCTTGCCAAGGGCGTGGTAGATCTTGCCGGGGGTGATGATCGTTTCGGGGTCGGCGGCGCGCATCCAGTCGATCGCGGCCTTGATGTCGTGGTCGGAAATCTGGGTGCAGTGGCAGACGATCATGGGCTCACCTCGGCTTCAAGGAAAACTTACGCATTTGATCGGATATGTAAAGCCCGACCTTTTCACTTTGTGATGACGGCCGGCTTGACGCTCCATGGCGGCGCGGACAGAAGCTTAACCCCATGAAGCTTGACGATTTCGACTTTCACCTGCCCGAAGGGCTGATTGCGACCCGCCCGGCGCGGCCGCGTTCCTCGGCCCGGCTGCTGCTCGCGCAGGGCGATTCGATTCGCGACCTGCATGTGCGCGACCTGTCGGACCTGCTGGGTCCGGGCGATCTGCTGGTGCTGAACGACACCAAGGTCATCCCGGCGCGGCTGACCGGCACCCGTTCCCGCCCCACCCCCCAGGGCGAGGCGGTGGCAAAGGTCGAGGTGACGCTGCTGGAGCCCGCGGCCGATGGTTGGCGGGCGCTGGCAAAACCGCTGCGCAAGCTCAAGCCCGGCGAGGTGATCCGCTTTGGCGAGGCGCTGTCGGCAACGGTGGCGCGGATCGCGCAGGGCGAACTGACGCTGCGCTTCGACGCCACGGGCGAGGCGTTCGACGCCGCGCTGGCGCAGGTCGGCGCCATGCCGCTGCCGCCCTATATCGCCGCGCTGCGCCCCCCGGACGAAGCCGACCGCCAGGATTACCAGACCGTCTGGGCACGGCGTTCGGGCGCCGTCGCCGCGCCCACCGCCAGCCTGCATTTCGACGACGCCTTGCTTGCGCAATTGGCGGCCAGGGGCGTGCGCTTTGCCCATGTCACCCTGCATGTCGGCGCCGGCACCTTCCTGCCGGTCAAGGTCGAGGACGTGACGACGCACAAGATGCACGGCGAATGGGGCGAGGTCACGCCCCAGGCCGCGGCCGCCATCAACGCCACCCGCGCCCAGGGCGGGCGGGTGATCCCGGTCGGCACCACGGCGCTGCGGCTGATCGAATCCGCCGCCGACCCGGACGGAACCGTCCGCCCCTTCCAGGGCGTTACCGAAATCTTCATCTATCCCGGCTATCGCTTTCGGGTGACGGATGCGCTGATGACCAATTTCCACCTGCCCAAATCGACCTTGCTGATGCTGGTCAGCGCCCTGATGGGCCAGGACCGCATCCGCGGCATCTATCGCCATGCGGTGGAATCGGGCTATCGCTTCTTCAGCTATGGCGACGCCTCCCTGCTGATTCCGAAGGATCCGTGATGCTGACCGTCCTGCGCACCACCTGGCCATTGCTTCTGGGCATCCTGCTTTTGATGGTCGGCAACGGGATGCAGGGCACGCTGCTGGGCATCCGCGGCACCATTGAACACATCTCGACCAGCCAGATGTCGGTGGTGATGGCAGCCTATTTCGGCGGCTTCCTGCTGGGGTCGCGGGTGGTGCCGGAACTGATCCGCAATGTCGGCCATGTGCGGGTCTTTGCCGCACTCGGCTCGCTCATCTCCTCGGTGCTGATCCTTTATGCGGCGGCGCCGCATTGGATCGCCTGGGCGTTGATGCGGCTTTTGATCGGCTTCTGCTTCTCGGGGGTCTACATCACCGCGGAAAGCTGGCTGAACGCCGGCACCACCAACGAAAACCGCGGCCAGGCCATGTCGGCCTATATGATCATGCAGATGCTGGGCATCATCACCGCGCAGCTGCTGATGAACACCGCCGACCCCTCGGGCTATCTGCTGTTCGTGATCCCTTCGGTGCTGGTCAGCCTGTCTTTCCTGCCGATCCTGCTGTCGACCCAGCCGGCGCCGCAATTCGCCACCCTGAAGCGGATGAGCTTTGGCGACCTGTTCCGCGCCTCGCCGCTGGGCTGCATCGGCATCTTCCTGATGGGCGGGGTGTTTTCGGCGCTGTTCGGCATGGCCTCGGTCTGGGGCTCGACCAAGGGGCTTTCGGTGCGCGAAATCTCGGCCTTCGTCGCGGCGATCTATGCCGGAGGGCTGCTGTTGCAATACCCGATCGGCTGGCTTTCCGACCATCGCGACCGTCGGATCATCGTGCTGGGGCTTTCCGTGCTGGGCGCCGCCGCCAGCCTGGCCACGGTGACGCTGCAACCGGGCATCTGGGGGCTGCTGCTGGCCGCGGCGCTGGTCGGCGGCGTGGCCAATCCGGTCTATTCGCTGCTTCTGGCTTATACCAACGACTTCCTGGACCAAAGCGACATGGCCGCCGCCTCGGCCGGGCTGCTGTTCATCAACGGCGTCGGCGCGATGGCGGGGCCGCTGATCACCGGCTGGCTGATGTCGCTTTTGGGCCCGGACGGGTTCTGGATCTATATCGGCCTGCTGCTGGCGATGCTGGCCTTTTATGCCGGCTGGCGGCGCACCCGCCGCCCGACCCCGACGCTTGACCAAAGCTTCGCCGTCATCGCCCCCTCGGCCACCCCGGTCGCGGTCGAGGCGGCGCTGGAAACCGCAAGTTCGGACGACCCGGACAAGCCCGGCTGACGGGGTTGCGGCGCGCGCCCGGCTCTGCGACCATTCCCGAAACGGAGGGCAAGCCCATGGCAGACATCGCGACACCCGAAGAGATCAACCGCTTCTGGCTGGACGAGGTCGGAGAAAAGGGCTGGTATACCCGCTCGGACGCGCTGGACGAAACCGTCCGCCACCGCTTCCAGCCGACCTGGGAACGCGCCGCCGACCTGGCGCCCGGCTGGGCCACCACGCCCCAGGGGATGCTGGCCGGGCTGATCCTGACCGACCAGTTCCCCCGCAACATGTTCCGCGAGGATGCGCGCGCCTTTGCCACCGACCCCCTGGCCCGCACCCTGGCGCGGGACGCGGTCGACAGCGGCCTGCACCTGCACATCGCGCCGCCCGCCCGGCAATTCGTCTACCTGCCCTTCGAGCATTCCGAAGACTTGGCCGACCAGCAGCGCGCCGTGGCGCTGTTTGCCGAATTCCTGCCCGGCGAGAACCTGCGCCATGCCGAACTGCATCGCGACACGATCGCGAAATTCGGCCGCTTCCCCTGGCGCAACGCGGCGCTGAACCGCGTCCCCACGCCGGCGGAAATCCGCGTGATGCAAGCCGGCGGCTATGGCGCCCTGGTCTCGGGCCAGCTCTCGCTTGCCGACCTGTGACGAATGGTTTAACGCTGAACTATCTTTTCAGACAGGGGGATTCCATGGCGCAAGGCTTCGACATGGTGGTGATCGGTTCCGGCCCCGGCGGCTATGTCTGCGCCATCCGCGGCGCGCAGCTGGGCCTGAAGGTCGCCTGTATCGAACGCGAGCATCTGGGCGGTATTTGCCTTAACTGGGGCTGCATCCCGACCAAGGCGCTGTTGCGCTCGGCCGAGGTCTTTCACCTGATGCGCCGCGCCAAGGAATTCGGCCTTTCCGCCGACAAGATCGGCTATGACCTGGGCGCGGTGGTCAGCCGCTCGCGCGGCGTGGCGAAACAGCTCGCCGGTGGCGTCGGCCACCTGCTGAAAAAGAACAAGGTCACCGTCATCATGGGCGAGGCGACGCTGACCGCCCACGGCAGGATCAGCGTCAAGACCGACAAGGGCACCCAGGAAGTCACCGCCAAGAACATCGTCCTGGCCACCGGCGCCCGCGCCCGCGAATTGCCGGGGCTGGAACCCGACGGCGATCTGGTCTGGAACTACAAGCACGCGCTGCAACCGCCGCGCATGCCCAAAAAGCTGCTGGTGATCGGTTCCGGCGCCATCGGCATCGAATTCGCCAGCTTCTTCAACACGCTGGGCGCAGACACCACGGTGGTCGAGGTGATGGACCGCGTGCTGCCGGTCGAGGATGCGGAAATCTCGGCCTTGGCGAAAAAGCAATTCGTCAAGCAGGGCATGACGATCCTGGAAAAGGCGGCGGTCAAGAAGCTCGACCGCGCGAAAGGCCGCGTCACCGCCCATATCGAAACCGGCGGCAAGACCCAGACGCATGAATTCGACACGGTGATCTCGGCCGTCGGCATCGTCGGCAATGTGGAAAACCTCGGCCTGGAAACGCTGGGGGCAAAGATCGACCGCAGCCATGTCGTCACCGACGAATATTGCCGCACCGGCGTCCAGGGCCTCTATGCCATCGGCGACGTGGCCGGTGCGCCCTGGCTTGCGCACAAGGCCAGCCACGAAGGCGTCATGGTCGCGAAACTCATCGCCGGCCAGCAGCCGCACCCGATCAAGCCGAACTCGATCCCCGGCTGCACCTATTGCAACCCGCAGGTCGCCAGCGTCGGCCTGACCGAGGAAAAGGCCAAGGCCGCCGGGCATAA
The DNA here is from genome assembly GCF_900156255.1 of Paracoccus thiocyanatus. Taxonomy (GTDB): domain Bacteria; phylum Pseudomonadota; class Alphaproteobacteria; order Rhodobacterales; family Rhodobacteraceae; genus Paracoccus; species Paracoccus thiocyanatus. The sequence continues at coordinate 107,574 of NZ_FTMK01000005.1, read as the reverse complement.
GGTCAAGGTCGGCCGCTTCCCCTTCATCGGCAATGGCAAAGCCATCGCGCTTGGCGAACCCGAAGGGCTGATCAAGACCGTCTTCGACGCCACGACAGGCGAGCTTCTGGGCGCGCATATGGTCGGGGCGGAAGTCACCGAGCTGATCCAGGGCTATGTCGTCGGCCGCACCCTGGAAACCACCGAGGCCGAGTTGATGGAGACGGTCTTTCCGCATCCGACGCTCAGCGAAATGCTGCACGAGGCGACGCTTTCGGCCTATGGCCGCGCCATTCATTTCTGAAACGAAACGGGGCATTTCTGAAACGAAAAGGGGGCCCTGCCGCCCCCCGCTTCTTTCGTGCCCAAATATCCCACGGGGGTCCGGGGGTGTGAAACCCCCGGCGCAACGGTCACGTCTGGACCGGCATCCGCGCCTCGACCATGCCGGCATACCAGCTCGACCCGGCCGGAATCGCATTGTCGTCGAAATCATAGGCCGGGTGATGCACCATGGCGGTGTCGCCATTGCCCACGAAGATATAGGCGCCGGGGCGTTCGTTCAGCATATAGCTGAAATCCTCGCCCGCCATCAGCGGCTCCATCTCCATATCCACCCCGCCCGCGACCTGGCGCGCGACCTCGGCGGCAAAGCCGGTGGCCTCGGGGTGGTTCATCGTCACCGGATAGCCACGGTCATAGTTGACCTCGACCGTGGCGCCAAAGGCTGCGGCGGTATGGGTGGCGATACGCGTGATCCCCGCCTCCAACTGGTCGCGCACCTGGGGATCAAGGCTGCGGGCGGTCCCGCGCAGCTTCACCACCTGGGGAATCACGTTATGCGCCGTCGAATCGGTCTGCACCGTGCAGACCGACACCACGCCGCTTTTCAGCGGATCGACATTGCGCGACACCACCGATTGCAGGGCGACGACGATCTGGGCCGAAACCAGCATGGTGTCGATCGCCTCGTGCGGCTTGGCGGCATGGCCGCCCTTGCCGGTGACGATGATGTCGAACTGGTCGGCCGCCGCCATCATCGCGCCCTCGCGGATGGCAAAGCTGCCCACCGGATAGCCGGGCATATTGTGCATGCCATAGAACTCCTGGATGCCCCAGCGGTCCACCAGCCCGTCCTGGACCATGGCCAGGCCGCCCGCGCCGCCTTCTTCGGCGGGCTGGAAGATCACCACGGCGGTGCCGTCGAAATTGCGCGTCTCGGCCAGGTATTTCGCCGCGCCCAGCAGCATGGCGGTATGGCCGTCATGGCCGCAGGCATGCATGACCCCCGGCGTCTTCGAAGCGTATTCCGCCCCGGTCTGCTCGTTGATCGGCAAGGCGTCCATGTCGGCGCGCAGGCCGATGACCCGGCCGCTGGCAGTGCTGCGGCCCCGGATCGTGCCGACGATTCCGCTGCGGCCGACGCCCTCGGTCACTTCGTCCACGCCAAAGCTGCGCAGCAATTCCGCCACGCGGCCGGCGGTGCGGTGGACCTGATAGTCCAGTTCGGGATGCTGGTGAAAGTCGCGGCGCCAGGCGGTGATCTCGGGCAGCAATTCGGCAAAGCGGTTCTTGACGGGCATATGACGGTCTCCTTCACCCGCAGGTTACCCCTTTCGGGCGCCGCCGCAAGATCGGCCGCGGTGCCGGAGTATTTGGAAAACGGTGAAAGCCGTCAGAGAGTGCGCGCCATCCGTGCCAATTCCAAGCGCGGCAGGATCAGCAAGAGCGGGCCCTGGCATTCCAGCGTGACCGGGCCGGTAGCCTTGTTCGAGGTGCCGACGCGGCCGGTGGGCGAAAGGTCCAGCCCGTCGATCGGCCATTCCAGCCCTTGCGAACGGCCGGTGGCCGGACCCATCGGAAACAGCGAGACCCGCGTGCCGGGGGCAAGGTCCAGCATCAGGCGCGGCGGCGCAAGGGTGATCACGTCATCGCCCGCCAGCAGCAGGCAGGGCGGCCCGATGCCGCGCGCCAGCACGTTCAGCACCGCCAGGAAATGGTCGTGCCGCGTGCCGGAAAAGCCCAGGCCGATGACGAAGGGCGCGTCGATGCGGGACAGGCATTTCTCGAAATCCGTGCTGTCCTGTTCGGCGATGGGGTGCTGGTTCGCCGGTGGGATCTGGGACCGGGCGCGGGCCGAGATGCTGTCGAAATCGCCCCAGACCGCCTGTGGCACCAGACCGTGGCCCAATGCGATGTCGGCGCCGCTGTCGGCGGCCGCCACCACCGGGGCAAGCCGCAATGCCTGGTCCAGCTCGGCCCGCCCGACCGGCGCGCCGCCGATCAGCGTGACCGGCCGGGCGCTGGCCAGCCTGGTCATTGATCCTTGCCGATCCCGCTGAAGATCCGCCGGAACGGGAAAGCCCAAAGGATGCCCAGCACCAGATAGACCGCCAGTTCGATCAGGATCGGCTGGCGGCCCCAGGTCCGGTCCATCCAGTTCACCAGGCTGACCGCCAGCATGATGTAAAGCGGCAACCCGACCAGCAGGATCACCAGCGACCAGCGTTTGCGCGATTTCACGTCCATCTCAGGCCCGCATCAATCTGCGAAGGGATCGGTCACGAGGATGGTATCGTCACGCTCGGGCGAGGTCGAAAGCAGCGCCACCGGGCACTGGATCAGTTCCTCGATGCGGCGGACATATTTGATCGCGTTGGCGGGCAGGTCGGCCCAGGACCGCGCGCCTTGCGTCGATTCCTGCCAGCCCGCCATTTCTTCATAGACGGGTTTCGCCCTGGCTTGCAGCGAGGCGGCGGTGGGCAGGTGGTCGTAATGCTGGCCGTCCACCTGATAGCCGGTGCAGATCTTCAGCCTCTGGAACCCGTCCAGCACGTCCAGCTTGGTCAGCGCGATGCCGTCCACGCCGGAAATGGCGCAGGTCTGGCGCACCAGCACCGCGTCGAACCAGCCGCAGCGGCGCTTGCGGCCGGTGACGGTGCCGAATTCATGGCCGCGCTCGCCCAGGCGCTGGCCGTCGGCATCGTCGAGTTCGGTCGGGAACGGGCCTTCGCCGACGCGGGTGGTATAGGCCTTGACGATGCCCAGCACGAAACCGATGGCCGAGGGGCCAAGCCCGGTGCCGCTGGCCGCCATGCCCGACATGGTGGTCGAACTGGTGACATAGGGATAGGTGCCGAAGTCGATGTCCAGCAGGCTGCCCTGCGCGCCCTCGAACAGGATGCGCTTGCCGGCGCGGCGATAGTCGTTCATCACCTTCCAGACCGGCTGGGCGTATTGCAGAAGCTTCGGCGCGATCTCCAAGAGCTTTGCGCGCAGCTCGGCCCGGTCGATGGGCGCGGCGTCCAGGCCCTGGCGCAGCGCGTCGTGATGGGCCAGCAGCCGGTCCAGGCGCGAGTCCAGCGTCTCTTCGTCGCCCAGGTCGGCGACGCGGATGCTGCGGCGGCCGACCTTGTCCTCATAGGCGGGGCCGATGCCGCGGCCGGTGGTGCCGATCTTGCTGGCGCCCGCGGCTTCCTCGCGCAGCTTGTCCAGGTCCTGGTGCAGCGGCAGGATCAGCGGGGTGTTTTCCGCGATCATCAGGTTTTCCGGGCTGATTTCGACCCCTTGGGCGGAAAGCTTGTCGATTTCGGAAAACAGCGCCCAGGGGTCCAGCACGACGCCATTGCCGATGACCGCCATCTTGCCCTTGCGCACGATGCCCGAAGGCAACAGCGACAGCTTGAAGACCTGGTTGCCGATGACCAGCGTATGGCCGGCATTATGGCCGCCCTGGAAGCGCGCGATCACATCGGCGCGTTCCGAAAGCCAGTCGACGATCTTGCCCTTGCCCTCGTCGCCCCATTGCGCGCCGACGACCACCACATTGGCCATTGTGCTTACCCCTTGCGGTCATGAATGCCGCGAACCGTATAATGGCCGAAGCCCTTGGGGGAAAGCGCATTCCGTCGCAGGGCAGTCGCCCGCGGCGCTTGCGCTTGCGAATGGTCGGCCCTGGCTGCAATGCAGGATTGCGCAAACGGGCATGGCCGGGGCGCCTGGCCGGGCCTATGGTGCAGCCAGGGGAGGAAACCATTCGCCAACACCGAAAGGGTTTCCAATGGCCACCATCGCAAACGCTCAGCGGCCGACCGGGTTTCAAGGCATCATCCAGCGGCTTGCCCGCGACGCCGAGGCCCATATCGAAAAGCATTCGCGCCGCGCCCAGATCGAGGCGCTGGCGGCGAAATCCGATGCCGAACTGGCACGGATGAACCTGACCCGCGACCGGATCGTGCATTACGTCTTCAGCGACCGCATCTGGTTCTGACCGGGACCGCGGCCCCCCGGATCGGGACGGTTCGCGGGTGCAGGATCGCGGCGGGGGAAGCTTTTCGTCCGTGCGGCGCGGCGAGTCGCTGGCCAGCGGAGTGTTTGGAAGCTGGATCGGAAGGTCGAAACCGCCCCCCGGCGGCATTCCCGCCGCTTGTCCTGCTTTAGCGGCGCTCGCGGGAAAACCCGGCGGACCAGCCTAGGCGGGATTTTCTTCCACGATTACAAGCTCGCGTTCGGCCGCGTTCCTGGCATGATCCAGCGCCGCCTGATATTCCGCCGAATGATAGCAGGCCACCGCATCCTCGACACTGGCAAAGCGCACCACGACATTCCGGGCGCGCGCCCGCCCTTCAAGCTGCACATAACGCCCGCCGCGTGCCAGAAAAACCCCGCCATGCGCCGCGATCGCCGGGCCGGCCAGCTTGGCGTAGCGGCCGTAAGCTTCGGGATCGGTGACGGTCACATGGGAAATCCACAGCGCGGTCATGCCTTCTCTCCGATCAGCGCCTCGATGGCTGAAATGGCGCTTTCGGCGGCGGCAAGGCTGGGTGCCCCGCCCTGGGCCCGATCAGGACGGCCGCCGCCGCCCTTGCCGCCAAGCGCCGCCGTCGCCGCCTGGACCAGATCGACGGCGCTGACCCGCGCGGTCAGGTCAGAGGTCACGCCCGCGGCCACGGTCGCCTTGCCCTCGGCCTCGGCCAGCACCACCACCGCGCCCGAGCCGAGCCGGGATTTCATCTCATCGACCAGGGGGCCAAGCTCCTTGCCTGAAACCCCTTCGACCCGCCGGGCGATCAGCTTGATGCCGTTGATGTCCTTGGGCTGGTCATCGCTGCCGCCGCCCATGGCCAGTTGGCGCTTCAACTGTGCAACCTCGTTGGCCAGCGCCTTGCGCTCGTCCGCCAGGGCGCGGACCTTGTTCACCACGTCGCCGGCCTGCGCCTTGACGAGGCCGGCGATCTCGTTGAGCTCGCCGTCCACGCGGCGCAATTCCTCCATCGCGGCCTGGCCGGTCAGCGCCTCGATGCGGCGGATGCCGGCTGCCGACGCGGTCTCGCCGGTCAGGGCAAACATGCCGATATCGCCGGTCCGCCCCACATGCGTGCCGCCGCAAAGCTCCAGCGAATAGGTTTGGCCACCGCCACCCTTGCCCGAACCGGGCAGTTCACCCATCGAGACGACGCGCACCTCGTCGCCGTATTTCTCGCCGAACAGGGCCTGCGCGCCCAGGGCGCGGGCCTCGTCCGGGGTCATGATCCGGGTCTCGACCTGGCTGTTCTGGCGAATGAAATCATTCACCTCGCGCTCGACCTGCGCCAGTTCGTCGGGCGTCATCGCCTTGCCGTGGCTGAAGTCGAAACGCAGCCGGTCGGGCGCATTCAAGCTGCCGCGTTGGGCGACATGTTCGCCCAAGGCGCGGCGCAGCGCCTCGTGCAGCAGATGCGTGGCCGAGTGGTTGGCGCGGATGGCGCCGCGGCGGTCGTGATCGACCGCAAGCTGCGCGCCTTGGCCGCGCTGGATGCTGCCCAGCGTCACCTCGGCGACGTGGACGAAGACGCCGCCGGTCTTTTTCGTGTCGGTCACGCGGGCGGCGCCGGTTTCCGTCTTGATCAGGCCGGTATCGCCGACCTGGCCGCCAGATTCCGCGTAAAAGGGCGTCTGGTTCACGACGATCTGCACCGCCGCCCCCTCGCCCGCCTGCTCGACGGCGGCACCGTCCTGCACCAGGGCAAGGACCTGGCCCTCGCTGATTTCGGTGTCATAGCCCAGGAACTCGGTCGCACCATGCTCTTCGGCAATGTCGAACCAGATCGCGGCATCCCGGGTTTCGCCCGAGCCGGCCCAGGCGGCGCGCGCCTTGGCCTTTTGCTCGGCCATGGCGGCATCGAAGCCGGCCGTGTCCACCCCGCGGCTTTTTTCGCGCAAAGCATCCTGGGTCAGGTCCAGCGGGAAGCCATAGGTATCGTAAAGCTTGAACGCCGCCTCGCCCGGCAGGTCCGCGCCCTCGGGCAGCCGCGCCAATTCGTCGTCCAGAAGCCGCAGCCCGCGGTCCAGCGTCTGCTTGAACCGGGTTTCCTCCAGCCTCAGCGTCTCCTGGATCAAGGCCTGCGCCCGGCCCAGCTCGGGATAGGCAGCGCCCATCCCGCGCACCAGGGTCGGAACCAGGCGGTGCATCACCGGGTCCCTGGCGCCCAGCATATGCGCGTGACGCATGGCGCGGCGCATGATCCGGCGCAGCACATAGCCCCGCCCTTCGTTCGAGGGCATCACCCCATCCGCAATCAGGAAACTGGTCGAACGCAGATGGTCGGCAATGACGCGATGATGCACCTTGCCGGGGCCGTCCGGATCGGCGCTGGTGGCATGGGCGCTGGCCTCGATCAGGCTGCGCATCAGGTCGGTGTCGTAATTGTCGTGCTTGCCCTGCAACAGCGCGGCGATCCGCTCCAGCCCCATGCCGGTGTCGATGGACTGCATGTCCAGAGCGCGCATCGAGCCGTCCTCGAACTGCTCGTTCTGCATGAAGACCAGGTTCCAGATCTCGATGAAGCGGTCGCCATCCTCCTCGGGCGAGCCCGGCGGACCGCCCCAGATGCCGGGACCGTGGTCATAGAAGATCTCGGTGCAGGGGCCGCAGGGGCCGGTCGGGCCCATCTGCCAGAAATTGTCGCTGGTCGCGATGCGAATGATGCGTTCGTCCGGCAGGCCCGCGACCTTCTTCCAGATATTCGCCGCCTCGTCATCCGTGTGGTAGACGGTGACAAGCAGCTTGTCCTTGGGAATGCCGAAATCCCTGGTCAGCAATTCCCAGGCAAAAGGAATGGCGCCTTCCTTGAAGTAATCCCCGAAGCTGAAATTCCCCAGCATCTCGAAAAAAGTGTGGTGGCGCGCCGTATAGCCGACATTGTCCAGGTCGTTATGCTTGCCACCCGCACGCACGCATTTCTGCGCCGAGGTGGCGCGCGTGTAGTCGCGGGTCTCCACCCCGGTGAACAGGTTCTTGAACTGCACCATCCCCGAATTGGTGAACATCAAGGTCGGATCGTTCCTGGGCACCAGCGGACTCGATTCGACGACCTGGTGGCCGTTGCGTTCGAAAAAGTTCAGGAAAGTCGAGCGGATGTCATTCAAGCTGGGCATGTCGGGCCTTCATCGCAATGCGGCATTTCCGGCCGGGGCCGGCGTGCCGCCCGGTCTAGCCCCAGCCATGGCGGCTGTCCAGCGATCCCGCGCGGCCCGGCGCGGCCGGGTTCATCTTCCGTGCCAAATATCCTGGGGAGTCCGGGCCCAGGGCCCGGACGGGGCAAAGCCCCGCCTGCGACGGATATCGGACAGCCGCGCGTTTCCCCGGATCGGATCAATCTTCGGCCATCACCTCGTCGCCATCGTCCGAGACGCCGAAATCAAGCCCGTGGCTGGCGCGGATCTTGTCCTCGATCGCATAGGCGACGTCGGGATGATCGCGCAGATATTGCTTGGCATTCTCGCGCCCCTGGCCGATGCGCTCGTCGCCATGGGAATACCACGACCCCGATTTCTCGACCACGCCGGCCTTGACGCCCAGGTCGATCAACTCGCCGACTTTCGAGATCCCCTCGCCGTACATGATGTCGAACTCGACCTGGCGGAAGGGGGGCGCGACCTTGTTCTTGACCACCTTGACGCGGGTGGCATTGCCCGTCACCTCGTCGCGATCCTTGATCGAGCCGGTGCGGCGGATGTCCAGGCGCACCGAGGCATAGAATTTCAGGGCATTGCCGCCGGTCGTCGTCTCGGGGCTGCCGAACATCACGCCGATCTTCATGCGGATCTGGTTGATGAAGATCACCATGCAGTTCGACCGCCCGATGCTGGCGGTCAGCTTGCGCATCGCCTGGCTCATCAGCCGGGCCTGGCTGCCCATCTGCATGTCGCCCATGTCGCCCTCGATCTCGGATTTGGGCGTCAGCGCCGCCACCGAATCGACCACGACCAGGCTGACCGCGCCGGAACGGACCAGCGTATCGACGATCTCCAGCGCCTGTTCGCCGGTATCGGGCTGCGAGATCAGCAGCTCGTCCAGATTGACGCCCAGCTTGCGGGCATATTGCGGATCAAGCGCATGTTCGGCGTCGACAAACGCGCAGACGCCGCCCTTCTTCTGTTCCTCGGCCACCACATGCAGCGTCAGGGTGGTCTTGCCCGAGCTTTCCGGCCCGAAGATCTCGATGATCCGGCCCTTCGGCAGGCCGCCGATTCCCAGCGCGATGTCCAGCCCCAGCGAGCCGGTCGAGGTCGCCTCGATCTCGGCCACCGGATTGTCGGCCCCCAGCTTCATGATCGAACCCTTGCCGAACTGCCGTTCGATTTGGGCCAGGGCGCTGTCCAGCGCCTTCTGCTTGTCTGCGGATCGCTTGTCGTTCATGTCGAAAAGTGTTGCCCCTGCCATGCGGTCCTCATGCTTATTTCACACCCCGCCATCCGGGGCAATCAGCGCCCGCCCGCCATTTTGTTCACGGGTTGTTCCTATTTGCGCCTGGTCGCGCGGAAATGCAAGGCCCGGTTCGCGAATCAGGGGGACTTCGCATCTCTGCATCCAGATTGCGGCGGAAGGATTAAGAAATAGTTTACAGGCCCAGGCCCATTGGCTAATCCGGCGCGATGTCGCGATGGCGGAAAGTTGTGCGGAATGCTGATATTCTGGGAAAAGCGGCTGGTCTTCCTGGCGACGCCCAAGGCCGGCTCCACCGCCATCGAAACCGCCCTTGAGCCCCTGGCCAATGTCGCGGTCCAGCGCCCGGCCGAGCTGAAGCACGCCGATCTGCGCAGCTATCGGCGCCATATCGCGCCGTGGCTTCATTCCGTGACCGGCGACACATTCACCACGATCGCCCTGATGCGCGAGCCGATCGGCTGGCTGCGAAGCTGGTATCGCTTTCGCCTGCGCGACGACGACGAAGACCCCGACCACCCCATGATCGGCGTCAGCTTCGCGGATTTCGCCGGCGCCTATGCCGATCCCCGCGGGCCAAGGATCGCCCGCGTCGGCACCCAGGCGGATTTCCTGACCGCGGATACGGGCCGGGTCGATCGCATCTTTCGCTACGAGGACATGGATGCCTTTACCCATTTCCTTGAGGACCGGCTGGATTGCGCGATCAGCCTGCCCCGCGTCAATGTGCCGCCGGCGGTGGATGTCAGCCTGAATCCGGACCAGGAAAGCCTGCTGCGCCGGGTCATGGCGCAGGATTTCGCGCTTTATGATTCGCTCTGATCCACGGCACGACCGTCTTGGCCGCGCATCTGGCCGTCGGCGCCAAGCTGGCGCGTGACCAGCGCCGTCAGGTCCGAAAGCGAGAACGGCTTGGCCAGGAAGGCGGCGTCCGGCACCGGCGGGCGCCCTTCCGAGAAGATATCCTCGGCATAGCCGGACATGAAGATGACCTTCGTGTCGGGCCTGTCTCGCAAGGCGGTGCGCACCCATGCCGGCCCATCCATGCCAGGCATCACCACGTCGGTGACGAAGATGTCCACCGCCAGTCCGCGGTCCGCCAGCAAGGAAAGCGCGTCCTCGGCGCAGGCGGCTTCCAGCACGTGGAATCCCTGCAACTTCAGCGCGCGGCTGGCAAAGGCCCGGACCGGCGCCTCGTCCTCGACCAGCAGCACCGTGGCCTCGACATCGCGGCGGGGGCGCATCGGGCCTGGGGGTGCGGCCTGGGGTTCCTCTTGCGGCGAGATGCGGTCATGGGCGGGGAAGAACAGCGAAAAGCAGCTTCCCTGGCCGGGCGCGCTGTCGCAAAAGATATAGCCGCCGGTCTGCTTCACGATGCCATAGGCGGTGGAAAGCCCAAGGCCGGTCCCCTCGCCGGTGCGCTTGGTGGTGAAGAAGGGGTCAAAGATCTTGGCCAGATCGTCGGGGCCGATGCCGCAACCCTGGTCCCGCACCTGGACGCGGACATAATCCCCGGCCGGCAGGACGGCGCGGCCGAATTCGGTCCGGCTTTCCAGCCGGACATTATCAGTGCAAATGGCGATGTCGCCCCCTTCGGGCATGGCGTCGCGGGCATTGACCACCAGGTTCATGATGACCTGTTCGATCTGCCGCCGGTCGGCATGGATCATGCGCAACGCGGGATCATGGTCAAAGGTCAGCACGGTCCGCTCGCCCACCAGCCGATTGAGCAGATGCGTCAGTTCCGACAGCGTGTCGCGCAGGTCCATGATCTGCGGCTTGAGGGTCTGTTTGCGGGAAAAGGCCAGCAATTGCCGCACGAGCGCGGCGGCGCGGTTGGCGTTCTGGCCGATCTGGTCCAGGTCGGCATAGTCGGGATCGGCCTTGTCGTGACGCAGCATCAGCAGGTCGCAATGCCCGGTGATCGCCGTCAGCAGGTTGTTGAAGTCATGGGCGATTCCGCCGGCAAGCTGGCCGATCGCCTGCATCTTCTGGCTTTGGACGAACTGCGCCTCTAGCGTCTTGAGCGCGCTTGCATCGGAAAGGACGGCGGTGACATGCCCGCCCTGCCCGCGCGCCAGCGACACCTGCACAAAGCGATCCGCCCCTTCGGCCCTGACATGCAGCACCTCGCTGCCGCCGACCGTCCGGCCGGCGCCGACATCGGCGACCCAGTCCGCCAGTTCGCGCCCCAGCCCGTTCAGAAGCGCGGAAAGATTCTGCCCCAGGACCGCGCCGCCCAGCAGGTCGCAGGCCGCGGCATTGGCCCGGACGATGTTCGCCGCGGGGTCCAGGATCAGCAGCGACACCGGCAGCAGGTCGAAATCCTCGCCTTCGGTCCGAACCGGCGCGGGAGGGGGCGGCGCCGGCTTTTCCAGCGCCGCCGCCCGCCAAAGCTGGACCGAGGAACCGGCGTCGCGCGTGACCAGATATTCTCCGGCCCTGCCCAGGTCGGCGCGCACCTTGCCGCTGCGCGACAGCGCCAGGCCCAGATCGCTCCACAGCGTTTCCGGATCGGCGTGGCGCCGGCCCAGCGCGTGATGGATATAACGCCCGACCAGGTCGCCGATCCGGTCGAGCGCCTGGTGGTTTTGCGCCAGGACCAGGCCCTCGGGTCCGACGGCAAAGGCCGCAAGGTCATGATCCATGACGACAGGCAGAACCTTGTTCAGGTCCCGCCGCACCGCCAGTCCGCGCCAAAGATGGCGCGCCGCGATGGCGCCGCCCAGCAGATACCAGGCCGTCGCGGCCGCACCCAGGATCAGCAGCGTCGTGCCGCCCGCCCTGTCGGGCGGCTGCAATGCCAGCCAAAGCGCGCCGACGACCGCCGGCAGTGTCAGGAAAGGCAGCACGATTTGCGCCGAACGCAGCGTTTCCATCCGCTCCGAATTCATTCCAGCCTCTTGCCATCAGCGTTGCAACGCAAGCATAGGCCGCTGGGATTAACGATGGGTTAACGGCGGCGCATCAGCGCGAAATAAAACCCGTCCGAGGCGGAAAGCGGGGTGAAATGCCGGGTCGCCACCGCTTCGAATGCGGAATTGCGCGCCAGGAAATCCTGCACCTGCCGGTCGTTTTCGGCCGTCAGAACCGAACAGGTCATATAGGCCAGGCACCCGCCCGGCGCGACAAAACCGCATGCCTGGTCCAGGATCCGGGCCTGAAGGGCCAAAAGCCGCTCCAGATCGGCGGGGGTCAGGCGCCATTTCGCATCCGGGCCGCGCCGCCAGGTTCCGCTGCCCGAACAGGGAACATCGGCCAGCACCGTATCGAAGCGGCCCGCCAGCATGCCGGGCGGCGCGATGGCGATGCGCACCCCTGCACGTTCCGCGCGGGCCGGCAGATCGCCCATCCGCGCCGCATCCGCATCATGGGCGGTGATCGGCCCGGCACCCCGCGCGGCAAGCGCAAGCGCCTTGCCGCCGCCGCCGGCGCAATAATCCAGCAGGCTGCCTTGCGCGGGCATCATCGCGCAGGCCATTTGCGGCGAGAGATCCTGCAATTCCACCAGCCCGTCGCGATAGGCGCGGCTGCCGGCCAGCCGCCGCGCCCCTGTCGTGACCCGCAACGCGGTGGACAGGTCGGAATGGGGATCGGCGGCGATGCCGTCCTCGGCCAGCATGGCAGCGGCGCGGGCGGGATCCGCGCGGCGCTGGTTCACCCGCAGCCAGACCGGCGCACGCTCTCGCATCGCCAGGGCGACCGGCACTGCATCCGCCCCCAGCGCCTTGTGCCAATGGGGCAAAAGCCAGTCGGGCAGGTCCAGCGCCTCGTCGGGGGCGGGGGCGCGGCCCGCCGCCGCTTCGGCATCCGACAGCGGTGGCGGGGCGTGCCTTTCGCCCGAAAACAGCGTCGCCGGATCGACCCCTTCTTCGCGGCACATGCCCAGCAGCAGCCCGCGCCCCGACAACGCCCCGCCCAGGGCCGCGCGCGAACGCAGCCGGCGCAAGGCGTCGAAGACCAGATCGCGCACCGCCGCGCGGTCGCCAGAGCCGGCAAAGCGGCTGGCGCGTGCCCAGCGGATCAGCGCCGCTTCGGCGGCCTGCCCGGCAAGGATGCGGTCAAGGATGGCGATGGCCGCGTCGGCGCGGGCGGCGGGCGTCATGTCAGGCTGTCTCTCAGGGCGCGGCGGTTGCAGATGCCGCCCAGAAGAACGGCCGCCCCGGTTTTGTCAATCCCGTCACGGCGGCGCGCGCGGATGCCAAAGCGAGGCGCGCGGCCCTGCGGCACCCGCCGGGGCCAGCGCGATCATCGGCCCGGCGCCCGCGCCCAACGGGGACTGTCCCGTGGAAAGCACCGCCAACGAGCCGGGCCGGCCGCTGGGCGGACTGCCCAGGGGTGCGCCAAGCAGCATCACCCTTTGCCTTACCCGGCTGCGCTGGCCGGAATCGATGGCGGCGAAGCTGTTATACGTCTCGACCGAGCCGGCCATGCCGGAAAATCCCGCTTGCCGCAGCATCTGGTGCAGCGTGTCGAAACGGGCCAGGTAACGCTGCGCATGAACGGGGGTGCGGGAATGGAACGCACCGGCCGCCAGGCGCCAATCGCCGGTTTCGCCATGAAGCTGGCGTAGGAAGCGGGCCGCATAGCGGGCGTTTTCCAGCGGGTCGAACATCTGCGCCACCGAAGAGAAATGCCCGCCATGCCAGCGATAGTTTAGCTGGAAACAGCCGATGTCGATATTGATCCGGCCCTGCGCCACCCGGTCCTGGGCAAAGGCGATGGCGCTGGCGGGATCGTCGAACCAGGTCCCCTCGCCCTCGGCATTGGCGCTCCAGGCCCAGGGGCGGACCGTCCCCTCCAGCCGGCGGCCGCTTTCCGTCAGGGTCAGCGCGCCCAGGATTTCGGCCGGAACGCCGCTTTCGGCCGCCGCCTGCCCCGCGGCCCATTCGCAAAGCTCGGCCGAAGGCAAGGCGGCCGCGCGCAGCGGCAGCAAAGCCAGCAGCAAAAGGCCAAGAAGCGCAAAGGGACGAGGCATGACAAAGCCGCCAGGGAAAATCCTCCTTGCTATAGCCCCGCCCGGTTAAGATTCGGTAAGCGCCACCGGCCCGGCTCCCTTAGTCAGCCCAGCCTATAGTTCGGGCTTTCCCGCGTGATCTGGACATCATGGACATGGCTTTCCTTGAGCCCGGCGCCGGTGATGCGGACGAATTCGCAGCCGCCGCGCATCTCGGCCACGGTGGCATTTCCGGTATAACCCATGGCGGCGCGCAGCCCCCCCACAAGCTGATGGACCACCGCGGCGGCCGAGCCCTTGTAGGGCACCTGGCCCTCGATCCCCTCGGGGACCAGCTTGTCGCTGGCCGCGTCCTTCTGGAAATAGCGGTCGGCGGAACCGCGCGCCATGGCCCCCAGGGAACCCATGCCGCGATAGGATTTGAACGAGCGGCCCTGATACAGGATCACCTCTCCGGGGCTTTCATCGGTGCCGGCGATGGCGGAACCCACCATGGCGCAGGACGCGCCCGCGGCGATGGCCTTGGCGAAATCGCCCGAGAACTTGATGCCGCCATCGGCGATGATCGGCACGTCGCCTGCGCCGCGCACCGCATCCATGATCGCGGTCAGTTGCGGCACCCCCACGCCCGCGACGATGCGCGTGGTGCAGATCGAGCCGGGACCGATGCCCACCTTGACCGCATCGGCGCCGGCATCGACCAGGGCGCGGGCCGCCTCGGCGGTCGCGACGTTGCCGGCCACCACCTGCACCGCGTTCGAATGCGCCTTGATGCGCGACACGGCGCGCGCCACGCCTTCGGAATGGCCATGCGCGGTGTCGATCACCACCAGGTCCACCCCGGCCTCGACCAGGGCCAGGCTGCGCTCATAGCCTTCGTCGCCGACGGTCGAGGCGGCGGCGACGCGCAGCCGGCCCAACTCGTCCTTGCAGGCCAGGGGGTTCAGCACCGATTTCTCGGTATCCTTCAGCGTCAGCAGGCCGGTGAGCTTGCCTTCGGCATTGGTGATCAGCAGCTTTTCGATGCGGCGGGCCTTCATCAGGTCGATGGCCTGGACCCGATCGGCGGGTTCATGCAGGATGGCAAGGTTGTCGCTCGTCATTACCGCCCGCACCGGCATATCGTCGCTGTTGGCGAAGCGCATGTCGCGGTTGGTGATGATGCCGACCACGCGCCCGGACGCGTCCACCACCGGAAAGCCGGTGACGTTGTAGCGGTCTTGCAGCGCCTTGGCATCGGCGATGGTCTGATCGGGGGTCAGGGTGATCGGGTCGTAGACGATGCCCGATTCGAAACGCTTGACGCGGCGCACCTCGTCGGCCTGTTGCTCGGCGGTCAGGTTGCGGTGGATCACGCCGATGCCGCCGGCCTGGGCCATGGCGATGGCCATGCGGCTTTCGGTGACGGTGTCCATGGCGCTGGACAGCAGCGGAATGTTCATGCGGACCTGCCGCGTGACCCAGGTGGTCACATCGGCGGTCGAGGGCAACACCGAGGAAGCCGCAGGAACGAGAAGAACATCGTCGAAGGTCAAAGCCTCACGAATCTGCATGGGAGCATCCTTGTCAGGGGTTCGTTTGGCAGTTTCCCATTTCACGGCCCGGCGGGATTGTCCAGCCTGTCAGGCGATGGCGGCGTTGGTTTTCATCGCCAGCCCGCCGCTGGCCCAGGCGCGCCAGACCCGGAACAGGATCGGCAGCACCACCAGGCTGGCCGCCACCAGCAGCGCCTGCGCCGCCAGCGCCCAGCCGGGCGCAAAGCCCGAAACCGCCGTCCACAGCCCCGCCGTCGCCGCCAGCGGAAAGGTGAAGGCCCCCCAAAGCGGCGAGAACCCCGCCTCGACCAGCCAGCGCAGGCGCAGCGCCGCCAAGGCCAACGCCGCCGCCGCGGCCCAGGCCAGACCCAGCGCCACGCCCTGCCAGCCCAGGGCGGCGGCGACATTGCCCAGCATG
The DNA here is from genome assembly GCF_900156255.1 of Paracoccus thiocyanatus. Classification (GTDB taxonomy): domain Bacteria; phylum Pseudomonadota; class Alphaproteobacteria; order Rhodobacterales; family Rhodobacteraceae; genus Paracoccus; species Paracoccus thiocyanatus. The sequence continues at coordinate 91,978 of NZ_FTMK01000005.1, read as the reverse complement.
GCGATGGGCGCCAGGTGGATCATCAAAAGCGGGCGCAAGGGCGCCGGCACCCGCTCGGCCGCGGCCTGGCGCAGGCTTACGATCCAGATAAAGCCGGCGAAAGCGGCCATCGGCCACCACAGCGCCTGGGCCAGCCCCATCCAGCCGAAACCGGCGGCGGCCTGCGCCGCGACGATCGGGCCGACAAAATTCAGTTGCCAGACCGGCGACACCCGGCCCTGCCCCGGCGTACGAGCCATGACGGGGATCGCCACCGCCCAAAAGGCCAGATGCGCCGCCATGCCGCCGATCAGCACCGCACGCGCCAGCCCCGGCGCATGGGGACCCAGCAGTTGCGCGGCGACATAGATCCCGACCAGCGCCGCGCCCAGGCCGGCGCGGCCGGGCAGCGTGCGCAGTTCCTCGGCCAGGACGGCGGGGCGGCGGGCCAGCTTGGCGGCATAGGCCAGCACGGCAAAGCCGCAGGCCGCGACCGCCATGCCGGTCATGATCCCCGAGACGCCTTGCGGCAGGCCGAATTGCGCCGTGGCGCCGCGCCAGGCCAAGGCCAGGCCAAGCGCGCCCAGAAGCGGCGGAAAGATCGCAGGCGGCACCCGGCGCCAAAGCCCGGCCGGATTGGGACGCGCTGGGGCGAAACGCATGGGAAACCTCCTGCTCGTGGTGTCGCGGCGCGGCGAACGGGCCACACCGGCGACAATGGTTGCGTCAGGACGCCGCGTTACCAAGCAGGGCCAATTGACGCAAGCAGGCGGCCTGCCGCAGGCTGGGTTGCACAGGTCGAAAAGACTGATCGGGGAGGTAACGATGAAAAGGATCATAACCGGCATCGGCGCGCTGCTGGCCACCGCGGCGCCCGCCCTTGCCGGCGGGATCGAACGCGCGCCGCAGTCGCTGGCGCCGCTGTTCGAACAGGGCAATTACCTGGAACTCAGCTTCGGCGGGGTGAACCCGGACGTGTCGGGACAGGATCTGGCGATCTATGGCGGCGCCTCAACAGGCGATGTGGCGCAAGGCTATGGCTTCGCCGGGCTGGCCTACAAGCATCAGTTCACCGACAACCTGTCGGGTGCCTTTATCCTGGAACAGCCTTTCGGGGCGGACATTGCCTATAAGACGATGGCCGAAGGCGGCTCGATGATGCTGGGCGGCACCTTCGCCAGGGTTGACTCCACAACCTATACCGCGCTGCTGCGCTACAAATTCGACAACAATTTCTCGGTGCATGGCGGCATTCGCGGCTCGCGCGCCGACGCCGAGGTCGGGCTGACTGGCGCGGCCTACAGCGACCTTGCGGGCTATAACGTCGACCTGGACAGCTCCTGGGGCGTGGGCTGGGTCGCGGGCGTGGCCTATGAGATGCCCGAGATCGCCGCCCGCGTCTCGCTGACCTACAACTCGCCCATCGAGCATGACTTCGACACGGTCGAAACCCATCCACTTACCGGTAGCGTGGAAAGCAAGACGACAGTCAAGACACCGCGGTCTTGGACGCTGGAGGGGCAGACAGGTATCGCCGCCGATACCCTGCTCTTCGGCTCGATCCGCTGGGTGAACTGGTCAGAGTTCAAGGTCAATCCGCAGGTTCTGGTTAGCCCGCCGCCGGCAGGCTTCGGTGTTGAGGGCGGGCTAGTCGAACTGGAGGACACCACGACCTATACCATCGGCGTCGGCCGCAAGTTCACCGAGAACTGGTCGGGTTCGCTCTCGTTCATGTATGAGCCGGACGGGGACGACCTGGTTTCGCCCCTGGCGCCGACCAACGGGCGCAAGGGCGTGACCTTGGCCGCGGTCTATACCCGCGACAACATCAAGGTCACGACCGGCATCAGCTATATCAAGCTGGGCGACGCCTATGCCGAAACCGGCACCCCGGACGAGCCGCGGGCGCGCATGTCGGGCAATCACGCCTGGGGCGCGGGCGTGCGGATCGGCTATTCCTTCTGATCCGGGCGGAACGGCCGCAACAGGCCCCGGCTCGCGCCGGGGCCGCTCCGCGCAAGCTTGCCCGCTTCACCGTTTTCAAATACTCATGCATCCGCGCCGGCGGGCACCGTCGCCGGAGTATTTGGGGAAACGGTGAAGATCAGCCTTGCAGCGCCTTGACCAGCGCGGTGAAATGTTCGCCGCGCTTTTCGAAATTCGGGTATTGGTCAAAGCTGGCGGCGGCGGGGGCCAGCAGGACGGTTTCCCCCGGCTGCGCCTCGGCCGCGGCGCGGGCGATGGCCTGTTCCATGGTCTCGGCGATCTCATAGGGGGTCTGGCCGATCTGAAGCGCGAAGTCGCGGGCGGAATGGCCGATCAGATAGGCCTTGGCGACATTGCCGAGAAAGGGCGCCAGCGCCTCGATGCCGCCATCCTTGCCCATGCCGCCGGCGATCCAGCGGATGCGCGGGAAGGCGGCCAGCGCCTTGGCCGCGGCATCGGCATTGGTGGCCTTGCTGTCGTTGACCCAGGCCACGCCGCCGATCTCGGCCACGGTCTGGCTGCGATGCGGCAACCCCTGGAAGCTGTGAAAGGCGCGCTCGATCTCGCGCGGGGCCAGGCCCAGGGCGCGGGTCGCGGCATAGGCGGCGCAGGCGTTCTGGTGGTTGTGCTCGCCCGGCAGGCCCTGGATGGCGCGCAGGTCGATCGAGGCTGTCTGGCGGCCCTTGCGCCATTCGGCAAGATGCCCCTTGCGGGCAAAGACCGACCAGCCGAAATGGTCGAGCTTCTGCCCCGAGGAGATGCGGATTACCCGGTCGTCCTCGGGCGCCATGGCAAGCTGGCCGGCAAGATAGCGCCCCTCGGCCTCGTCCACGCCGATCACGGCGCGGTCCGGCCCGCCCTCGGCGAAAAGCCGGCGCTTGGCGGCGAAATAGCCGCCCAAGCCGCCATGCCGGTCGAGATGGTCGGGCGACAGATTGGTGAAAACCGCGACATCGGGGGTCAGGGCACGGGCCAGGTCGGTCTGGTAGCTGGAAAGCTCCAGCACCACCACCTCGCCGTCATGGGCGGGTTCGAGCGACAGCACGCCGGTGCCGATATTGCCGCCCATCTGGGTGGGGCGGCCGGCCTCGCGCAGGATGTGGTGGATCAGAGCGGTGGTGGTGGACTTGCCGTTCGAGCCGGTGACGGCGATCACGCGCGGCATGGTGTCGAACCGTTCCCATTCCGCGGTGGCGAAGCTGCGAAAGAACAGGCCGATATCGTTGTCGACCGGCACGCCGAGTTCGTAAGCCTTGGCGATGACCGGGTGCGGCTTGGGGTAGAGATGCGGGATGCCGGGGCTGGTGATCAGCGCCGAGATGCCCTGCCAGTTCCGGTCCAGCGTCAGGTCGCGCAGGTGCAGCCCATCGGCCTGGGCCTGTTCGCGGGTGTCGATGCCGTCGTCCCAGGCGACGACCTGGCCGCCGCCGGCGGCCAGGGCCGCGGCGGTGGCGCGGCCCGAGCGGCCGAGACCAAGCACGGCGATGGTCTGGTTTTCGACGCCCTGGACCGGGATCATGCTGGTTTCCTTGGCTGTGGCAGGCCGGGGGCGCTTCGCCCCCCCGGACCCCCCGAGAGTATTTGCAAAACGGTGAAAGCCTGTCAGCGCAGCTTCAGGGTGGCAAGCCCGATCAGCGCCAGGATCAGCGCGATGATCCAGAAGCGGATGACGATCTGCGCCTCGCCCCAGCCCTTTTTCTCGAAATGGTGGTGGATCGGGGCCATCAGGAAGACCCGCTTGCCGGTGCGTTTGAAGTAGAGCACCTGGATGATGACGCTGAGCGCCTCGACCACGAAAAGGCCGCCGACGATGGCCAGGACGATTTCGTGCTTGGTGACGACGGCGATGGCGCCCAGCGCGCCGCCCAGCGCCAGGCTGCCGGTGTCGCCCATGAAGACGGCGGCGGGGGGCGCGTTATACCACAGGAAACCCAGCCCGCCACCGATCAGCGCCGCGACGAAGACCGCAAGCTCGCCGGTGCCGGGCACGAAATGCACGCCCAGGTAATTGGCGAAATTCGCGTTGCCGACCATATAGGCGATCACCGCGAAGCTGCCGGCCGCGATCATCACCGGCATGATCGCCAGCCCGTCCAGCCCGTCGGTCAGGTTCACCGCATTGGCGGCACCCAGGATCACCAGCACCGCGAAGGGCACGTAAAGCAGGCCCAGGTTGATCAGCGCATCCTTGAAGAAGGGCAGCGCCAGTTCGCCGCTAAGGGCCGGGGGATGTATCCATGCCGCCGCGGCGCCGGCGGCGACGGCGATGCCAAGCCCGATCAGCAGCCGCACCTTGCCCGAGAGCCCGGCATGGTGCTGCTTGGTGACTTTGGCATAATCGTCGGCAAAGCCGATGGCGGCAAAGCCCAGCGTGACCAGCAGCACGATCCAGACATAGCCGTTGTCGAGCCGCGCCCAAAGCAGCGTGCCGATGCTGAGCGCGGCCAGGATCAAGAGCCCGCCCATGGTCGGGGTGCCGGCCTTGGAGAAATGGTTTTCCGGCCCGTCGTCGCGGATCGGCTGGCCCTTTTTCTGCTTGCGGCGCAAAAGGTCGATCAGCGGCCGGCCGAAGAAAAAGCCGAAAAGCAGCGCGGTAAAGAAGGCGCCCCCGGCCCGGAAGGTGATATAGCGGAAAAGGTTGAAGAAATCCCCGCCGTCGGAGAGGGTCGTGAGCCAATAGAGCATTACGCTGTCCTTTCGCCAGGCGGCGTGCTTTGGCGCGTCCGCCGCAGCGCGTCAACCACCGTCGAGACCTTGGAGGACTTTGAACCCTTCACGAGCACGATATCGCCGGGCGCGACCAGGTCCTGCGCGCATTCGGCCAGTTCGGCGGCGGTATCGGCGTGGCGTCCGCGGCGGGCGGCGGGCAGCGCCTCGTGCAGGGCGCGCATGCGCGGGCCGGCGGTATGGACCAGGTCGACGGCGGCCATCGCCGGATCGGCGGCCATGCCGGCATGGAGCGCGATTTCCTCGGGGCCGAGTTCCAGCATGTCGCCCAGGATCGCCACCCGCCGCCCGCCGGTCAGCCGCGCCAGTGTCGCAAGCCCTGCCGAAAGCGAGGTGGGGTTGGAGTTATAGGCATCGTCGATCAGCCGGATGCCGCCCAGATCCTCGACCGCGCCGCGGCCCAGCGGCGGGCGCCAATCGGATAGACGCGCCGCCGCCTGGGCCAGATCCGCCCCCGCGGCCGACAGCGTCGCCAGCATGCCGACCGCGTTCATGACGAAATGCGTGCCGGGGGTCGCCAGGGTGAAATCCACCGCCTCGCCCAGCACGCGGGCGCGGACCTGGGTGGTGCCGTCCACCGTCTCTGCCTTAAGCGGCCGGGCCATGCCGTGCTGGCCAAAGCCGATGGTGATGGTGCCGGCCCCATCGGCGCAGTCGCGCAGAAGCTGCGTCACGGCCAGATCCTCGGGCAGGATGGCGGTGCCGGGCTGGGCCAGGCCGCGGAAGATCGCGCCCTTTTCGCGGGCGATGCCCTCGATGGCGCCAAAGGCTTCCAGATGCGCGGCGGCGACGGTGGTGATCATGGCGACATGCGGGCGGGCCAGGCGGGCCAGCGGCTCGATCTCGCCGGGATGGTTCATGCCGAGCTCGACGATGGCGAAATCGGTGTCCGGGGGCATGCGCGCTAGCGTCAGCGGCACGCCCCAATGGTTGTTGTAGCTGGCCTCGGCCGCGTGGATTTTCCCTTGCCCGGCCAGGGCGATGCGGGCCATCTCCTTGGTCGAGGTCTTGCCGACCGAGCCGGTGATGGCAATGACCTTGCCGCCCATGCGGGCGCGGCCGGCGCGGCCCAGCCCCTCCAGCGCGGCCAGGACATCGGGGACGACCAGCAGCGGCGCATCTGGGGCCACGCCCTGGGGGATGCGGCTGACCAGCGCCGCGCCTGCGCCCTTTTCCAGCGCCTGGGCCACGAAATCATGGCCGTCGCGGGCGGCTTGCAGGGCGACGAACAGATCGCCCGGCCGGATGGTACGGGTGTCGATGGAAACGCCGGTGACGGCAAAGTCACGGGTGGCGCGGCCGCCGGTCGCGGCGGCGGCGTCATGCGAGGTCCAGAGCGTCATATCTTGCCATCCAGCGCCGCGACGGCCACCGAGGCCTGTTCGGCATCGTCGAAGGGATAGACGTCGCTGCCGATGATCTGGCCGGTCTCGTGCCCCTTGCCGGCGATCAGCAGCGCGTCGCCCGGCTGCAAGGCATCGACGCCGCGCAGGATCGCCTCGGCGCGGTCGCCGATCTCGATGGCGTCAGAGCCGGCGCCGGCCATCACCTCGGCCCGGATCGCGGCCGGGTCTTCGCTGCGGGGGTTGTCGTCGGTGACATAGACGACATCGGCGAATTGCCGCGCCGCCTCGCCCATCAGCGGGCGCTTGAGCCGGTCGCGGTCGCCGCCGGCGCCAAAGACCACGATGATGCGGCCCATGACATGCGGGCGCAGGCTTTGCAGGGCCGAGGCCAGGGCGCCGGGCTTGTGGCTGTAATCGACAAAGACCGCCGCGCCGTTTTCCCGCACCGCCGCCAGTTCCATGCGACCGCGCACGGTGGCCAGGCCCGGCAGGGTTTCGATCACCGGGGTCGCATCGTCGCCGGCGGCGATGGCAAGGCCGGCGGCGGCCAGCACGTTTTCCGCCTGGAAGCCGCCGATCAGCGCCAGCCGCACCAGATGCGCCCGGCCGTTCAGGCTGAAGCGCAAATCCTGCCCGGTCGCGTCATAGCGCTGGCCCAGGATGCGCAGGTCGGCGTCTTCGTCCCTGCCGATGGTGGTCAGCGCCAGGCCGCGGTCGCGCGCGACCTCTGCCATCTGACGGCCGCGCGGGTCGTCGATATTGACCACCGCGCCCGCGCCTTCTTCAAGGATATGGTCGAAAAGCAGCGCCTTGGCGGCGAAATAGGCGTCGAAATCCTTGTGGTAGTCCAGATGGTCCTGGCTGAAATTGGTAAAGGCGCCGGCCTTCAGCCGCACACCGTCCAGCCGGCGCTGGTCAAGCCCGTGCGAGCTGGCCTCCATCGCCGCATGGGTGACGCCCGCTTGCGCCGCCTCGGCCAGCACCCGGTGCAGGGTGATCGGCTCGGGCGTGGTATGGGCCAGTTTCGCCTGGTAGTCGCCCTGCACGCCCATGGTGCCCAGGCTGATCGCCTTGTGCCCCAGCGCCTGCCAGATCTGCCGGGTGAAGGTCGCGACCGAGGTCTTGCCCGAGGTGCCGGTGACGGCCACCATGGTATGGGGCTGGGCGGCGAACCACAGCGCGGCCGCGCCCGCCAGGGCGGCGCGGGGATCCTCGGCCACCACCAGCGCGGCATCGGCGCCGGCCAGCGCCTCGGCGGCGATCTCGGCGCCCTTGCGGTCGGTCAGGATCGCGCCCGCCCCTTGGCGCAGCGCATATTGAATGAACGCGCCGCCATGCGCGGCCGAGCCCGGCAGCGCCGCGAACAGGTGGCCCGGCCTGACCTGGCGCGAATCCACGGCAAGGCCCGTCACCTCGGGGTCGCGCCCCTTGTCCCCCCTAAGCCCCAAAAGGGACAGTCGCATCGCCCGATCGGTCACGGAACCCCCGCTCATTCAGTTCGAGACGAGCCTTAGCCGATCCGGCAAAGGCCGTTCAACCATCGGAAGCTGGGTTTCCGTGGTCGGGCGCAGCCCCAGAAGCGGGGCGACGCGGCGGATCAGCTCGCCCGCAACCGGCGCGACCGTGGTGCCCGCCGTGCGGCTTTCGCCGCCGCCGGCCAGCCCGACCGACGGCTCGTCCAGCGTCACCACCAGCACATATTGCGGCGCGCTGACCGGAAAGGCCGAGGCAAAGGTGGTCACGTTCTTGTCCTTGTAATAGCCGCCGGTGGGCCGCGGCTTGTCGGCGGTGCCGGTCTTGCCCGCCACCTCGTAGCCCTCGACATTGGCCTGGCGCGCGGTGCCATGGGTGACGACCTTGCGCAAAAGCTGCATGGCGGTATGGGCTGCGGACGGGGAAAGCACCGGCTCGCCCGCGCGCATGCTGCGGCCATGCACCAGGGTCGGGCGCACGCGGCTGCCGTCATTGGCGATGGTCGCATAGGCAGCGGCCAGATGCAACGGGCTTGCCGCCAGGCCATGGCCAAAGGCCACCGTGGCCGAGGTGACGGCCGGCCAGCGTTGCGGCACCAGAGGCTTGCCGGTCGGCCCCTCGCTCATCTCGATCGGGGTTGGCTCGAACAGGCCCAGGCTTTCCAGGAAGTCGCGCTGCCGTTCGGGGCCCAGCAGTTGCGCGATCCGCACCGTGCCCACGTTCGAGGATTTGGCGATGATGTCGGCCACCGACAGCTTGCCGCCGTAATTGTGGAAATCGTTGATCAGGTATTTGCCGATCCGCATCGGCGACTGGGTGTTGATCATGGTGGCCGGGCCGATCAGCCCCAGGTCGATGGCCTGCGCCACCGGAAAGATCTTGAAGGTCGAGCCAAGCTCGTACTGGCCCTGCACCGCCCGGTTGAACAGCGGGCTGTCCGAAGGATCGCCCTTGAGCAGCGGGCGCGGCCGGTCGTTGGGGTCGAAATCGGGCAGGCTGGCCATGGCCACGACCTCGCCGGTCTTGACCTCCATCAGCACGCCCGTCGCGCCCTTGGCGTTCATGACCTTCATGCCGTTCGACAGCACCTCCTCCATCGCGGCCTGCACGGTCAGGTCCAGCGACAGGGTCAGCGGCGCGCCCTCATTGGCCGGATCGCGCAGCCATTGATCAAAGGCTTTCTCGACCCCGGCGACGCCCACCACCTCGGCGCTGGCCACGTCCTCTTTGCCAAAGGTGGCCCCGCCCAGCACATGGGCGGCGATATGGCCGTTGGGGTAAAGCCGCATCTCGCGCGGGCCGAACAGCAATCCCGGCTCGCCGATGTCGTGGACGGCCTGCATCTGTTCGGGGCTTATCTTCTTCTTGATCCAGACGAAGGTGCGCTTGCCGGTGAAATCCTTGAGCATCCGTTCAAGCTTCAGGTCTGGAAAGATGCGCACGAGTTCGCGCGCCGCGCGCTCGGGTTCGACCATCTGCTGGGGATGGGCATAAAGCGAATGGGTCAGCAGGTTGGTGGCCAGCACCCGCCCGTGGCGGTCGGTGATGTCGGCCCGCTGCGAGATGATCTGCGCGCCGCTGGTCTGGACCCGCGGCTCGCTGGGCTGGCTGGCGGCCAGCACGCCCATCTTGGCGCCCACGGTGCCAAAGGCCAGGGCAAAGGCGCAGGACATGAAGAACAGCCGGGTCCGGGCGCTGCCGCGCGCCCTTTCCTGGATCGCGGCATGCCTTTGGGCGCGGTTCTCGGCCTCGATGGCATCGGGGTTTTCGCCTGTTTCGCGGGCGCGAAGGATGCGGGCCAGCGGGCGCAGCGGGGTGCGGATCATGGCGTGCTCTCCTGTGGTCTGCGGGGCGGGAAGCCGGCGGGGCGTTCGACCGGAACATCGGCATCGAAACCGGGGACGGGTTCGGGGGACCGGGGCGCGGGGAAGGCCACCTGCCCCACGTCCACGAACTGGTCGGACCCAAAGGGCACCAGCTTCAGCCGCTCGAAGTTCAGGTCGACCAGTTGGCGCAACCGCTCGGGCCGGTTCAGATAGGCCCATTCGGCGCGCAGCACGCCCAGATCCTCGCGCAGCCGGCCGATCTGGCGCTGCATGTCGCTCATCTCGCTGATGGCGGCTTGGGTGCGATAATTCTCGCGATAGGCCCAGAAGGCCAGGCCCATCACCGAAAGCGCGGTCAGAAGGTAAAGCACCGAACGCATCAGGCCCCCCTTTCCGACAGCAGCGGCAGGCCCAGGCCCGCCGGATCGACCCGGCCCGCCGGGGCCGCGGTGCGGATGCCGACGCGCAACAGCGCCGAGCGCGCGCGCGGATTCCTCGCCAGTTCCGCCTCGTCCGCGCCGATGGCGCGGCGGAAGGGCAGCGTGAAGGCCGGCTCTTGGCGCGCCGCCTCGGGCGCATAGCGGCTGCCGCCGCCGGCGCTGTTCGACCGCGCCTGCATGAACCGCTTGACGATGCGGTCTTCCAGCGAATGGAAACTGACCACGGCCAGCTTGCCGCCCGGCCGCAAGGCGCGCTCGGCCGCCGCCAGCCCCGCGACCAACTGGCCGAATTCGTCGTTCACCCAGATGCGGATCGCCTGGAAGCTGCGGGTCGCGGAATGGCTTTGCCCCGGCTTCGGCCGCGGCAGGCAGCCGGCGACGATGTCGGAAAGCTGGCCGGTGCGCGACAGCGGCCGCGCCGCCACGATGGCGCGGGCGATGCGGCGCGAGGCGCGTTCCTCGCCGTAAAGATACAGCACATCGGCGATCACCTGCTCGGGCGCGGTGTTCAGCAGGTCGCCGGCCGTGGGCCCGTCGCCGCCCATGCGCATGTCCAAGGGCCCATCGCGCAGAAAGGAAAAGCCGCGCTCGGGCTGGTCAAGCTGCATCGAGCTGACGCCCAGGTCCAGCACCACGCCGTCCACCGGCCCGCCCGCCAGCCGGTCCAGGTCCGAAAACGTGCCCTCGACCAGATGCAGCCGGTCGCCGTATTCGCCCGCCCAAGCCTGGGCCATGCGAAAGACCGCCGGGTCGCGGTCGATGCCGATCACCCGGTCCGCGCCCTGTTCCAGCAGGCCGCGGGCATAACCGCCGGCGCCGAAAGTGCCATCAACCCAGATGCCCGTCACAGGCTGAACGGCCCGCAACAGCGGGCCAAGCAGGACGGGAATATGCGGTGCCTCGGCCATGCCCTAGCCCTCGTCCTTCGCCGCGGCGGGGGCCAGCAGCGACAGCGGATCGGCGCCGGGTTCCAGTTCCGGCACGCGGGCCTCCAGCGCGCGCTCTTCCTCGGCATAGGCTTCGGGGGTCCAGACCTTCAGGCTGTCGCCGGCCGAGATGAAAAAGGCGCTGTCGGTCAGGCCGATCTTTTCGCGCAGCTTCTGCGGCAGGACCAGCCGGCCGTCGCCGTCGATCTCGGCCTCGTCGGCATGGCCTTGATAGATGTTTTCCAAAAGGTTGCGGGCGGCCGAGCCGCGCGGCATGCGGGCGATGCCGTCCTCGATCTCTTCCATCGCCTCGATGGTGAAAAGCTGAAGCCAGTTCCAGTCGCGGGTGCCGTAGACGATGACCATCTGCGCGCGCTTGCCGGCCTGCCAGTCGGGATCGGATGCTTCGAAGACCCGGCGGAACTTGGCCGGGATGGAGACGCGGCCCTTCGCGTCCACCTTGACCTCTTCCGAGCCTCTGAACCTGCGTGCCAAGGGCCCGCACTCCTTCCACTGTCCCGACCTTTCCGGCTTGCCGGAAAAGGAAAGGCGGACCGGGCTGCTGCCACTGCCCGATCCGCCGCCCTCGTTCCCATCTCTGGGCCCCGTAGTTTCGGGGATCGCGCCCTGCGTTCCGCGCCACCTGGGGGAGGTGCTGCTCGCGCGCCGCAGAGGCCGTTTCGGAAACGGGTTGCCTGTATGAAAGCTGCTTGTCGCCTTTGGGGTCTTGGTGCCCCTGTTAGCCCGTTCCGTGAGCAAGGGATGCCATGGGATTTCACGGGACGCAATGGATTTGTTTGGGCGTCGCATGGGCGTGGGCGGGCTATCGCCAGCGAACACCTTGTGAACACTTTCACAGGGCCGCGACCGCACGGGCAGGTATCGAAGCCAGGGAATTGACCGCTACTAGATGTGGTATGGGACCGGGCTGTGGCAAATAAATCCCACAATCCCAAAGAATCGCCGCCGGCCTGAGCCGCGGGCCGGTTTTCCATCCGAAGGTGGAACGGAGAATCGCCGAAACCTCGCCCGGTCACGGCCCATCACGGCGCGGTGATTCGGTGAATCGGGGCGTTTCCCGTGCTTTCCCAGGCGTCGTTCCCGTGATTTCCCGGAACGCCGTTCAGGCCATGCCGCCGGCGATCAGGCGTTCGGCCAGCCGGGCAAAGGATTGCGCGGCCGGCCCGTCCCCGGCCGCGACAGGCGTGCCGGCATCGCCGGCCAGCCGCAGCTCCAGGTTCAGCGGGATCTCGCCCAGGAAGGGCAGTTGCAGCTTTTCCGCCTCGGCGGCAACGCCGCCATGGCCGAACAGATGCGCCTCATGGCCGCAATTGGGACAGATATAGGTCGACATGTTCTCGACCAGCCCCAGAACCGGGGTCTTGAGCTTGTCGAACATGTCGATGGCGCGCCGCGCGTCGATCAATGCCACGTCCTGCGGGGTCGAGACGATGATCGCGCCGCTGACCTGCGCCTTTTGGCACAAGGAAAGCTGCACGTCGCCGGTGCCGGGCGGCAGGTCCACCAGCAGCACGTCCAGTTCGCCCCATTTCACCTGGTTCAGCATCTGTTGCAGCGCGCCCATCAGCATCGGGCCGCGCCAGACCACCGCCTCGCCTTCCTTCATCATCAGGCCCAGCGACATGACGGTGACGCCATGGGCATGCAAGGGCTGGATCATCTGGCCCTCGCTGGTCGGGCGCTGCCCGGTCAGCCCCAGCATCCGCGGCTGCGACGGGCCATATATATCGGCATCCAGCAGGCCGACCCGCCTGCCCTGGCGCGCCAGGGCCACGGCCAGGTTCGAGGTCAGCGTGGATTTCCCCACCCCGCCCTTGCCCGAGCCGATGGCAAGGATGCGGGCCACGCCGCTGACCGGCGCGGGTCCGGCCTGGGGCGTGGGATGGCGCCCGATCTTGAGGCTGGGCGGCGGCTCGCCCCCCGACCTGGCCACGACCTGCGGCGCGGGACCGCGAGGGGCGGCCGGGGCGGTGGTCACGATCTGCACCTTCTCGACCCCGGCAAGGGCAGAAAGGCGGCGCTGCGCTTCGGCCTCGACCGGGGCCAGGGCGCGGGCCATGACCGCGTCCGCGGCTTCGATGACGAATCGCACCACGCCCGCGTCCACATTCAGCGCACGCACCAGATCGGCTGAAACCAGGTTTCCGCCGCCCGGAACCTGTATCTGCGCAAGTTCTTGAAGCACCTGTTCGCGTGATATCGCCATGACCATCCCCGTTCGAAGCGCCCGCAGCATCGCAATTCGAACCGCGATGGGCAACCCGCGCCAGGGGCCGGCGCCGCTAAACCGCTGTGCCCCCGCGTAAAATACGACCCATGCACTAGGAAAAACCTTCCGGCTTGCAAAAGGTCGGAAAAAAACGCACGGATTATGAACGGTTTGTGACAAGGCGTCCCGGCCAGCCATGCCGTTTCCGCATAGCAGCATCTCGCCTCTGGGCGTTGTGCAGATGCAGAAAAAGGGCCATGTTCGTCTCAACAGCGCGACAGGGAAAACCAACCGCGCCATCCGCAAGACGAAAGAGTGAATGAAATGGCTGTTCTCGATCTGATCCATGGCGGCGCGCATCGCGGCAACAACGGTGCGATCGCGAAATTCGTGTCCGACCTGCGGGACCATCTGGCCCGCCGCGCAGTCTATCGCCAGACCATGCGCGAACTGGGCGAACTTTCCAACCGCGAACTGGCGGATCTGGGCCTGAACCGGGGCGCCATCCGCTCGGTGGCCTACGAAGCCGCCTGGGGCGCGAAGTAAGAGACGAAACACCCGACCCACTCCTCCTCCCTTGGGTCCGGGTTCAGGCGGCATCCTCCCTCCTCCTCCCTGAGGATGCCGCCAAACCGATACAGTGAAGCCCCTCCTCCTCCCTGGGCTTCATCTGCAAGGCGGCCGCCCCCCTCCTCCCTCGGGGCGCCGCCATCTCATACGGCGGGACCCCTCCTCCTCCCTGGGTCTCGCGGTTCCGGCGGCAGCCTCCACCCTCCTCCCGGAGGTGCCGCCAAACCGATACGGTGAAGCCCCTCCTCCTCCCTGGGCTTCCCGGTTCAGGCGGCACCCTTCCTCCTCCCTGAGGGTGTCGCCACGACATACCGCCGCAAGGCGGAACGGCATGCGGACGGTCCCCTCCTCCTCCCTGGGATCGTCGGCACGCGGTAATGGCTTCCTCCTCCCTGCCATTGCCGCACCCTATACGCGGCCCCTCCTCCTCCCTGGGCCAGCGTTGCGCGGCGGTGCCCCCTCCTCCTCCCTGGGCGCCGCCGCTTTTCATTTCCAGGCCATCGGGTTAATCGCGGGACATGTTGTCCTATCAGCACGCCTATCACGCCGGGAACCTGGCCGACCTGCACAAGCACGCGCTGCTGGCTTGGATGCTGGCCTATCTGGCCGCCAAGCCGAAACCGCTGTCCTATCTGGAAACCCATGCCGGGCGCGGGCTTTACGACCTGGCGGCGCCCGAGGCGGAAAAGACCGGCGAGGCGGATGCGGGCATCACCCGCGCGCTGGCCGAAAACTGGCTGGCCGCCGATCACCCGCTGCGCCTGGCGCTGGATGCGGTGCGGGCGCGCCATGGCCCTACGGCCTATCCCGGCTCGCCGCTGATCGCGCAGCAATTCCTGCGCCCCGGCGACGTGGCGCATCTGGCCGAGCTGCACCCGGCCGAGCACCAGGCACTGGCCGAGGTCGCCGGTTTCGCGCATCTGCACCGCCAGGACGGGTTCCAGATGGCGCAGGCGCTTTGCCCGCCCGTGCCGCGGCGCGGATTGCTGCTGATCGACCCGAGCTATGAGGTCAAGGCGGATTACGACGCAATTCCCCGCCACATCGCCAAGCTGGCGCGCAAGTGGAACGTGGGCGTGATCGCCTTGTGGTATCCGATCCTGGCCGACAGTCGCCATGCGCCCATGGTCGAGGCGCTGCGGCGCGACCATGCCCAGGCGCTGATCTCGGAGGTGCGGTTCCCGCCGGCGCGGCCCGGTCATGGCATGGTCGGGTCAGGCATGGCGGTGCTGAACCCGCCCTATGGGCTGGAGGCCGAGGCCCGGCGAATCGCCGCGCTTTTCTAGGACCCTCGCTGGGGGACTTCGCGTCCCCCGCCCGCCGCTGGCGCGGCGGCCTCCCCCTGCGGGATATTTGGACACGAAAGAAGCGCGCAAGCCAGCGTGGCGGCCAGCCGGCGGTCGGTTTCGTCTTCGGGGCCGCAGGCCCAGGGACGGAAGCGCAGGCGGAAGGCGGCGAGGCGCGCCGGATCCGGGGGATAGCCGATGCGCGCCAGGCTGTCGGCCAGCGGCCGGTCCGCGCCTGGGCCATCGGGCCAGAGCGCCAGCCCCTGCAAGGCCAGCCGGCGCCAGTCGAAGCGCGGGCCGGGGTCGATCTTGCGCCCCGGCGCCATGTCGGAATGGCCGATCACGCCCTGGGGCGGGATGGACCAGCGCGTCATGATGGCGCAAAGCAATGCTTCGAGCGCCGCCATCTGCGGCTCGGGGAAAGGCCGGTCGCCGGGATTGACCAGTTCGATGCCGATGCTGCGGGAATTGACATCCTCGCGCCCCTGCCATGAGCCGGCGCCGGCGTGCCAGGCGCGGCGATGCTCGGGGACCAGGGGTTCGGCCCGACCGTCCTCGTGCACCAGCCAATGCGCGCTGACCTGGGCCAGGGGATCGCAAAGCCGGGCGCGGGCCGAGGGGCCGTCCGCCATGCCGGTGTAATGGATCACGATCAGTTCGGGGCGCTGCCCGCGCCGGTCGCCGTGGTTGGGCGAAGGGCTCAAGGCCCCGATCGGCGCAGCGGGCGCGGGTCCCAGCCGCAGGCAAAGCCGTCGCCGTCGGGATCAAGCCCGCGCGGGTCGATCACCGGCCCGCCCGCCGCGATGAAGGCGCTTTGCGCCACGTCGGCGCTGCCATAGTTGCGGCAGGCCGCCGCCGCGGCCGTGGCCGAGCCGCTGCGCTGGTATTTCCGCGTGCCCGGCGCCTGGCGTTCCTGCCGGGCATAGCGCACCAGAGACGGCGCGGCCGCCGGCGCCCCCGCCGGCGCGGCGGCGGCGGGGCGGGTGGCGGCATCGGCTGCGGGCCGCGCCGCCACCGGCGGCTTTGCTGGCGTTCCGGCAATATCGGCCGCGGTCGGCGCCTGGACCGGCAATTGCACCGGGATGATATCGGGCACCGGCCCCCTGCCATGCAGCGCCACCTCGCGCGTCTGCAAATATTCCGCATAGGGCGAGCCATTGTGCATGGCGCTGTAATTCGGGTTCCAGCCGGCATTCTCGCCGCAGGCAGCAAGGCCAAGCACCGCCAGGATCGCCAGGTTCCGCATCGCTTTCTCCCGTTTGAGGCCGGTCACCACCAGCGCGAGGGTTTCGCCGTAAATCCTGCCGCAGATTCGAGGCTTTGCGCAAGGTTCAAGAGCCCGCCTTCGTCCCAGGGCCGGCCGATCAGCTGCATGCCCAGCGGCAGGCCCCGGCGGTCCAGCCCCACCGGCACCGAAATCCCCGGCAGCCCGGCCAGGTTCACGGTGACGGTAAAGACGTCGTTGAGATACATCTCGACCGGGTCCTTGCCCGCCATCTCGCCCAGGCCAAAGGCGGCGCTGGGGGTGGCCGGCGTCAGGATGGCGTCGATGCCATCGGCAAAGACCTGGTCGAAGTCGCGCTTGATCAGCGCGCGCACCTTGCGGGCGCGGTTGTAATAGGCGTCGTAAAAGCCCGCCGACAGCACATAGGTGCCGATCATCACCCGGCGCTGCACCTCGGGGCCGAAGCCTTCGGCGCGGGTCTTTTCATACATCTCGACCACGCCGTCGCCGGCGCCAAGCGTCGCGCGGCGGCCATAGCGCACCCCGTCATAGCGCGCGAGGTTCGACGACGCCTCGGCCGGGGCGATCACATAGTAAGCCGGCAGCGCGTATTTCGTATGCGGCAGGGTGATGTCCACCACCTCGGCGCCGGCATCGCGCAGCATCTCGGCCGCCTGGTGCCAAAGCGCGTCGATCTCGTCCGACATGCCCTCCATGCGGTATTCGCGCGGAATGCCGATGCGACGGCCGCGGATGTCGCCGCTCAGCGCCGCCTCGTAATCCGGCACCGGACGTTCGGCGCTGGTCGAATCCTTGGCATCGACCGAGGCCATGGCGCCCAGCATGATCGCCGCATCGCGCACCGCTTTCGTCATCGGCCCGGCCTGGTCCAACGAACTGGCGAATGCGATCACCCCCCAGCGGCTGACCCGGCCATAGGTCGGCTTCAGCCCCACCGTGCCGGTGAAGGCCGCCGGCTGGCGGATCGAGCCGCCGGTATCGGTGCCGGTCGCGGCCAGGCACAGGTCGGCCGCCACCGCCGCCGCCGAGCCGCCCGAAGAGCCGCCGGGCGTCAGCGGCCGGTCGTCCACCTTCCACGGGTTCACCACCGGGCCATAGCAGGCGCTTTCGTTCGAGGAACCCATGGCGAATTCGTCCATGCTGAGCTTGCCCAGCATGACCGCGCCCGCATCCCACAGGTTCTGCGTCACCGTCGATTCATATTGCGGCAGGAAGCCGTCGAGGATGCGGCTGGCGGCCCGCGACGGGAAGCCCTTGGTGCAGAACAGGTCCTTGATGCCCAGCGGGATGCCGCACATGGCGGGCGCGTCGCCCGCCGCGATGCGCTGGTCGGCGGCCTCGGCCATCTGGCGGGCCTTTTCCGGGGTCTTGTGCGAATAGGCGTTCAGCGCCCCGGCAGCCTCGATGGCGCCCAGGCAGGCCTCGGTCAGCTCAAGGCTGGTGAAATCGCCCTTGCGCAGCCCGTCGCGGGCGGCCGAGATCGTCAGTCTGTTCAGGTCGCTCATTCCACCACCTTCGGCACGGCAAAGAAGCCCTCGCGCGCATCGGGCGCGTTCTTCAGGATCAGATCCTGCATCTCGCCATCGGTGACGACATCCTGGCGGCGCTTGAGGCGCATCGGCTCAACCCCGGTCATCGGCTCGACGCCGTCGACATCGACCTCGTTCAGCTGTTCCATGAAATGCAGGATGCCGTTCAATTCCTGCGCCAGCGCGGGCAGGTCGGCGTCCTTGACCGCAATCCGCGCCAGATGCGCGACCTTGCGGGCTTCGTCCTCGGTGATCGCCATGGATGGCTCCTTTCGCTTGCGCCGGGTTTTACCGGGGCGGCCGGGGCGGGGCAAGCACCCGTGCAGGCGGAACTTTACCCCCGCGGCCCGGCTTGGCAGGATGCGGCAGCACAAGAACAAGGAGCCTTCCGATGAAACTGACCTGGCTTGGCCATTCCGGCTTTCGGCTGGAAATCGAACAGGCGGTGATCCTGATCGACCCCTGGCTGTCCGGCAATCCGGTATTCCCCGAGGACCGGCGCGACGAGGCGATCCGCGGCGCCACCCATATCCTGCTGACCCATGGCCATGGCGACCATACCGGCGACACGCTGTCCATCGCGCGCGAGCTGAAAATCCCGGTCGTCGGCATCTATGACCTGATCAGCACCTGGCAGACGCATCAGGGCATCGAAGGCATGGGCTTCAACAAGGGCGGCACCGTCGATCTGGGTGGCGCCAAGGTGACAATGGTGAATGCCAGCCATTCCTCGTCCTTCGACGGCAACGAGGGGCCGGTCTATGCCGGCCACGAATCGGGCTACATGATCGCCGGCGAAGGCCATGTGATCTATGTCTCGGGCGATACCGACATCATGGCGGACATGGGATGGATGGGCGAATATCACCAGCCCGACATCGGCATCCTTTGCGCGGGCGGGCATTTCACCATGGACATGGAGCGGGCGGCCTGGGCGGCGCGGAAGTATTTCGACTTCAAGACGGTGATCCCTTGCCATTACAAGACCTTCCCGCTGCTGGCGCAGGATGCCGAGCCGCTGAAATCCGGCCTGCCCGGCGTACGGGTGCTGGAGCCAGAGGTGATGGTGCCGGTCACGCTTTAGGACCAGCGATATGCGCCTGGTCGGCGCGCGCCGCGGGCCGGGCCGGGGCGAAGATCACGACCAGCCGCGCGGGGCAGGCGGCGGCGTGGCTGGCAAGGCGCTGCCGCAATCGCCGCCTGCACAGGGGCTGGCCATCGACCAGGTCGATCTTGGCGAAAAAATGCGTTGGGATCGTCCGGTTGCGCTGCCGCCGGGGTATTTGTGCAACAGAGAAGCGGCAAAACCGGGTCTGGCTTCTCTGTTGCTCAAATACCCAAAAAATGCAACGCAGATACCATGCAGAAAAGACGAAAGCGCGGCCGCAAGGCCGCGCTGTAAGGCCCGCGGGATCCGTGGGCAAGCTTGCCGCGGTCAGGCGGCGTGGCGGATGTCGGCTTCCATCGGCATCGGATCGAAGCTGAAATAGCCATACATCTGTTCCAGCACGGCCAGCGCCGCGTGGCCTTGCGCCTTGGCCGGTTTCAGCACAGCCAGCTTGGCGCCCGGTTTTTGCGTTTCGGCAAGGATCTTCATCTCGGACTCTCCGGGTCGGACGTGGTCTCTCCCTGCCCGAAGACCTAATGCCGCGACGCAGAAAAAACCAGTTCCGCGACGCGGCGTCAGACGGCATATCATGGCATACCGGCCATGTCCGCCACGCAGGTCAGACGATGCGGTCCACCATCATGTGCTTGATCGAGGCGATGGCCTTGGCCGGGTTCAGCCCCTTGGGACAGGTATTGGTGCAGTTCATGATCGTGTGGCAGCGATACAGCTTGAACGGATCCTCAAGCGCGTCCAGCCGCTCGCCCGTGGCCTCATCGCGCGAATCGATGATCCAGCGATAGGCATGCAGCAGGGCCGCCGGACCCAGGTAGCGGTCGCCGTTCCACCAATAGCTGGGACATGCGGTCGAGCACGAGGCGCACAGGATGCATTCGTAAAGCCCGTCCAGCTTCTTGCGATCCTCGATCGACTGGCGCCATTCCTTGTCCGGCATCGGCGTTTCGGTGACCAGATAGGGGTTCACCGAGGCGTGCTGGGCATAGAAATGCGTCAGGTCGGGGATCAGGTCCTTGACCACCGGCATATGCGGCAGCGGATAGATGTTCACGTCGCCCTTGATCTCGTCCATGCCGTAGATGCAGGCCAGATGGTTGCCGCCGTCGATATTCATCGCGCAGGAACCGCAGATCCCCTCGCGGCAGGAGCGGCGGAAGGTCAGGGTGGGGTCGATCTCGTTCTTGATCTTGATCAGCGCATCCAGGATCATCGGGCCGCATTTGTCCAGGTCGACGAAATAGGTGTCGATGCGCGGATTCTCGCCGGTGTCGGGATCCCAGCGGTAGATGTTGAAGCGCCGGACATTCGTCGCGCCCTCGGGCCTGGGCCAGGTCTTGCCGACCCGCATGCGGCTGTTCTTGGGAAGGGTAAGTTGGACCATTGGGTAACTCCTGGTGGTCGGGCGACGCGGTCATGCGGCGGCTTGGGCTGGGGCGTCAGCTCGCCGGCCAGCCCGGTTGTTCGTAAAGCGTCCGCGTGGGCATCTGCCCCGAGCGGCGCTGGACGCAGCGGTTGAAGATCTCGGACGGGGCGCGGCCCAGGATCTGGTCCGAGGACAGATCGACGCTGACGAAGCCGCCGCGATAGCCATGCGAGCCGACGCCCAGCCCGACCTGGGTCCGCGGCGCGCGCGCGTCCAGCGCCTGGACCATGCAGACCTGTTCGGCCTGCTCGACCGGGATCCGCACCGGCGCGGGCGCGCAGGCCGCCAGCCCCGCCAGCGCCGGGGCAAGCCCCAGGCCAAGCGCCCCGCGGCCGGCCATCACGCGGCGCCCTTGGCGGCCGCGGCAGCGCGGGCGATGCATTGCGTGGTCGCGGGGCGGCCGACGATGGCCGCGACCGCGTCGCCGGCACCCAGCGCGCCGGCTTCGGCGATGCTGGTCAGTTCCGCGGTGGTGGCGCTTTGCATCACGCAATCGGTATAGGGTGCGACATTGGCGCCGGGCAGGCGCTTGGCCATTTCCCGGTTCACGATCACCCGCGCCGATGAGCGCATGGCATCGGGCGCCGGGGCGGCGACCGGCGGCAGGGTCGGCGCGGGACCCATGCCGGGATTTTGCACCACGCAGCCCGAAAGGGCCAGCGCGGCGGCGGTCAGGGAAAGGGGCAGGCTCAGGGAAAGACGCATCAGTAAACCCTCGCTTTCGGTGCGATCTTTTTCAGGTCGATCCCGCCTTCGTCTTGCCTGGTCAGAGGTTCAAGATGCACGGGCCGATAAGCCAGTTTAACATCGTTGCCTTCGATCCACGCAAGCGAGTGCTTGCGCCAATTGGCATCATCCCGCTCGGGCCAGTCTTCATGGGCATGGGCGCCGCGGCTTTCCTTGCGCGCCTCGGCCGCGACGATGGTGGCCAGGGCGTTGGGCATCAGGTTGGTCAGTTCCAGCGTTTCCATCAGGTCGCTGTTCCAGATCAGGCTGCGGTCGGTGACTTTCAGGTCGTCCATCTTGGCCGCGATCGCCTGCATCTTCTCGACGCCCTCGGCCAGGGTCTTGTCGGTGCGGAACACCGCGGCATCGGCCTGCATGGTGCGCTGCATCTCCAGCCGCAACTCGGCCGTGGGGACCGAGCCGTTGGCATTGCGGATGCGGTCAAAGCGGTTCAGCGCCTTGTCCACCTGTTCCTTGTTGGTGGTGGGGATCGCCGCCTTGCGGTCGATCACCTGGCCGGCGCGCAGCGCCGCGGCGCGGCCAAAGACCACCAGGTCGATCAGCGAGTTCGAGCCCAGCCGGTTCGCGCCATGGACCGAGGCGCAGCCGGCCTCGCCCACCGCCATCAGGCCGGGGAAGACCGCGTCCGGATTGCCTTCGGCGGGGTTCAGCACCTCGCCCCAATAGTTGGTGGGGATGCCGCCCATGTTGTAATGCACGGTGGGCAGGATCGGGATCGGCTCGCGCGTGACATCCACGCCGGCAAAGATCTTGGCCGATTCGCTGATGCCCGGCAGCCGCTCGGCCAGGCTTTCCGGCGGCAGGTGCATCAGGTTCAGGAACATGTGATCCTTGTTCGGGCCGACGCCGCGGCCCTCGCGGATCTCGATGGTGATGCAGCGGCTGACCACGTCGCGCGACGCCAGGTCCTTGTAGGTCGGCGCGTAGCGTTCCATGAACCGCTCGCCCTCGCTGTTGGTCAGGTAGCCGCCTTCGCCGCGCGCGCCTTCGGTGATCAGGCAGCCCGAGCCGTAGATGCCGGTCGGGTGGAACTGCACGAATTCCATGTCCTGAAGCGGCAGGCCGGCGCGGGCCACCATGCCGCCGCCGTCGCCGGTGCAGGTATGGGCCGAGGTGGCGCTGAAATAGGCCCGGCCATAGCCGCCGGTCGCCAGCACCACCATCTTGGCGTTGAAGACATGAATGGTGCCGTCGTCCAGCTTCCAGCACACCACGCCGGTGCAGGCGCCATCGGTGATGATCAGGTCCAGCGCAAAATATTCGATGAAGAATTCGGCCTTTTCCTTCAGCGACTGGCCATAAAGCGTATGCAGGATGGCGTGGCCGGTGCGGTCGGCGGCGGCGCAGGTGCGCTGCACCGGCGGGCCTTCGCCGAACTCGGTCGTGTGGCCGCCGAAGGGGCGCTGGTAGATCTTGCCCTCTTCGGTGCGGCTGAACGGCACGCCGTAATGTTCCAGCTCGTAGACGGCCTTGGGGGCCTCTCGCGCCAGGTATTCCATGGCGTCGGTATCGCCCAGCCAGTCCGAGCCCTTGACGGTGTCATACATGTGCCACTGCCAGTTGTCGGGGCCCATGTTCGACAGGCTGGCGGCGATGCCGCCCTGGGCCGCGACGGTGTGCGACCGGGTCGGGAAGACCTTGGTCACGCAGGCGGTGCGCAGCCCCTGTTCGGCCATGCCCAGCGTCGCGCGCAAGCCCGCGCCACCGGCACCGACGACCACGACGTCATATTCGTGCGTTTCGTATTCATAAGCAGCCATGGCGGAACCTCAGAGGACGACGATCGCGCCAAGGCCCATCCGGGCCAGCGCATAGACTGCGGCGGCGATGACCGCCCAGCCGAAGATCACGGAAAAGATGATGGCGGCCTTGCGCGTGGCGCCGCGGAAATAATCGTCGATCATGATCCGCGTGCCCTTGATGAAGTGGATCATGCCCACGATCACGAAAAGCGCGGTGATGAGCGCCGGAAAGGGGCGGCCGAAATAGGCCAGAAGCTGTTCCTGCGACAGGCCGATGGCGCGGGCGATCACGATCATGAACAGCGGCGTCAGCACGGTCAGCGCGACCGAGGACACGGTCATGGCCCAGTGATGCTGGGTGCCCTCATGGGCGGAACCCAGGCCTTCGGCGGTTTTGCGGGGGGTGATATAATGCATGATCCCTGCCCTTTAGAACGCGAAGAAGACGATCAGCGTCAGCACGGCCAGCACGACCGAGCCGGCGATCAGCGCCCGGCTGGACTGCTGCGCCTGGCGGATTTCCAGCCCATAGCCCGCGTCATAGGCCAGGTGCCGCAGACCGGCGAGCAGGTGATACCACAGCGCCCACATCGAGCCCGTCAGGATGATGAAGCCCAGCCAGGACCGGACCACCCAGTCGGCCGCGGCAAATGCGCCGGGCGAGGTGACGGCGGCCACCAGCCACCAGGTGATCAGCAAGATCCCGGCGACCAGCGCATGGCCGGTGATTCGGGTCATGATCGAGGTGATTGCGGCGATGGGCAGGCGATAGACCTGCAAATGCGGTGACAATGGCCGGTTGCCCCGGTTGACGTCAGCCATGATGCGCTCTCCTGCGTTCAGGCCCCGCACGCGACGGCTGGCGGCGAGGGCTGGCCGAAATTGGTTCTGCTTTTAGTGGCCTTGTCGCATCTGTCACGGGTCTGCGCCAGACATAAGGCGGATATGCGGCAGATTTTCCGGTTTTGTGATCACGCTAGCGGCGACTGTGATCACGATATGGCGGCCAGCCGCGCGGCTGATTGCGGTAGCAGGGCGGATTCGGGCCATTTGCGCCAATATCCAAGGGATTCTGTCATCTGCGATCCCGGCGCGCCGCTGCCCTGCAAGCCACGCGCCCGGACCGCAGCCCGGTTATTTCGGCATCAAGGCCCAGTAATCCAGGTCCAGCAGCACCTGCGAGGCGTATTTTCCATCCTCGCCGCGCAGGACGTGATCACCGGCACGGCCCTTATGCGCGACCAGGCGCAGGCGGATGGCGCCGACCCCCGGTGCGGGGGTGTCGGCCTTGTCCAGCACCTCGGACCAGGCGCGGATCGTGTCGCCGGCGAAGCAGGGATTGGCATGCGCCCCGCCGTTCAGCGCCACGATCATCTGCGCATTGGCCAAGCCATTGAAGCTGAGCGCGCGGGCCATGCTGATGACATGGCCGCCATAGATCAGCCGCCGGCCATCCTCGCGGAAAGTGGCGTCGAAATGCACCTTGGCGGTATTCTGCCACAGCCGGGTGGCCAGCATGTGTTCGGCCTCCTCTACCGTCACGCCGTCGACATGGTCGATGACCTCGCCCACCTGGTAGTCACCCCAGCGATGCGGCTCTCCGGCCAGGTCGAAGTCATATTGCAGGAAGTCCAGCCCTTCGGGCAGCACCAGGTCGGCGGGCGCCACCGATTTCGCCAGTTCGGGCACCACCGGCTGGGGCGCGGGGGCGGCGGCGTCCCGCTTGCGCACCATGACCCAGCGCACATAGTCCAGCACCACCTCGTCCATCTGGTTCAGGCCTTGGGTGCGGACCCAGACCACCCCGGACTTGCCGTTCGAGTTCTCGCGAAGCCCGATCACCTCGGACTGCGAACGCAGCGTGTCGCCGGGCCAGACCGGCTTCAGCCAGCGCCCCTGCGCATAGCCCAGGTTCGCCACCGCGTTCAGGCTGATATCGGGCACGGATTTGCCGAACACGACGTGAAAGGCGATCAGGTCGTCCATCGGACTGCCGTCCAACCCCGAGGCAGAGGCGAATTCGTCCGAGGAATAAAGCGCATGCCGCGCCGGATAAAGCGCATGGTAAAGCGCGCGCTCGCCCTCGGCCACGGTGCGGGGGACGGCGTGGGGGATCACCTGGCCGATGCGGTAATCCTCGAAGAAACGGCCGGGATTGGTCTTGCTCATGCGGGTTCCTTATTGCTGGCCCAGCTTCATGTCGGGATGGTAGTCGGCGGCGATTTCCTTGGTGACGGCCTGGGCGCAGCGCATCACGCCGCGCGCCGCGTCAAAGGCATAGGCCGGGCCGCCATGCAGCACCCAGCCCCTGGACAGCGCCTGGCTGACCTTGTGGCAAAAGGCTGCGGTGTCATCCTCGGTCAACAGGCGATAGACCGTCGGCATCTCAGCCTCCGAACGGGTTATAGCCCAGCCAGGCATGGATCAGCCCCACGACCAGCATCACCACGACGGCGCCGACGGCGGCCATCGCCTCTTTCCGGGCCGGGAACGGGCCGGCGGGCGGGGTCCAGCCCGGCTGCGCACGGTTGATGACGGCCATTTCGACCAGCGCCCACAGCGTCAGCCCGCCAAACAGCACAAAGCTGGGCAGGTCGCCATTGGGCAGCAGATGCGCCCCGGCCCAAAGCGCAAAGCCGGTCAGTTGCGGGTGGCGGATATGGCGGGTGATGCGCGTCTTCATGCCATCGGCGGCGAAAAGATAGATCGCCACCAGCACCAGCAGGTTGTTGATGCCCTTAAGGGGTGCCGTCGCCCCCCACCAGACCGGCCCCTGCGCCATGCGATAGCCGATCACCATCAGCACGACCGAAACCAGCACGCCCACGGCCACCGTGGCCCGGCCACCCAACTGGTCGCGCAGCCCCGGCGTCAGCCGCTTGAGAAGATGCGCCGCCCACCACAGCGCCACGCCAAGGATCATCAGAAACATCGGGCTATTCCCTTTCGCTGGATGTCAATGACGCTTCCTTGCCATCAGCCGGCCAGCGCGGCAATCGCCTTGGCCTTGGCCAAAGTGGCGCGGGCGGTCTCGACATGCAGGTTCTCGACGATCTTTCCGTCCACCACCGCCACGCCCTTGCCCTGGGCCTGCGCCTCGTCAAAGGCGTCGATCTGGCGGCGGGCCAGTTCGACCTCGGCCTGGGACGGGGCGAAGACCTGGTTGGCGACGGCAAGCTGGGCGGGATGGATCAGGGTCTTGCCGTCAAAGCCCATGTCGCGGCCCTGTTCGCATTCGGCGCGCAGTCCCTCGTCGTCCTTGAAGGCGTTGAAGACGCCGTCCACGATGACCCGGCCATGCGCCCGCGCCGCCAGAAGGCACAGGCCCAGCCCCGCCATCATCGCCAGCCGGTCGGGGCGAAAGCGGCTGTTCATCTCCTTGGCCAGGTCGTTAGTGCCCATGACCATGCCTTGCAGCCGCGGATGGCCGGCGATCTCGGCGGCGTTCAGCATCCCCTCAGCCGTTTCCATCATCGCCCAAAGCGGCGTGTCGGGCACCAGCGCCGCCACCCGGTCCAGGTCAGCGCCCCGGCTGACCTTGGGCACCAGCACCGCATCGGCGCCGGCCGCGGCAAAGGCGCGCGCGTCGCCTTCGCCCCATTCGGTGTCCATGCCGTTGATGCGCACGATCCGCACCCGCCCGCCGTAATCGGCCAGCAGCGCCCGCGCCAACAGGTCGCGCGCGCCCACCTTTTCAGCAGGCGCGACCGCGTCCTCCAGATCGAAGATGATCGCGTCGGCGGCCAGGTTCTGGGCCTTTTCCATGGCCCGTTGGTTGGCGGCAGGGATATAGAGGACGGAACGATAGGGACGGGTCATCAGGGCCTCGCGTAATAATCTTGCGCGAACCTGCCCCGAAAGGACGCGAATCGCAAGCACGGATTTGCCGCGCTGCGGCGTCAAAGCCCGTCCCAGATCAGCTTGGCCGAAACCGGAATCAGCGCCCAGGTGATGAAGCCATAAAAGACGCGCGGCGACATGCGCCGCACCAGCCACAGCCCGGCCAGCACCCCCAGCACGCCCGGCACCATCAGCACCGCGGCGATCGACAGGTTATGCGCCGAAAGCTGGCCCAGCATGGCATAGGGGATCAGCTTCACCGCATTGCAGATGGCAAAGAAGATCGTCGTGGTGCCGGCATAGGTCAGCGGCGCCATGCATAGCGGCTGGGCATAGACCTGATAGGGCGCGGCCCCGGAATGCGACACGAAACTGGTATAGCCCGAAATCGTGCCCCACAGGCTGCCCGCCCCCCAGCGCGGCGGCCGGGCGCTGGCGCCCACCCGGCCGCGCAGCAGCGCGTTCAGCGCGAATGCCAGCCCGATCACGCCGACGATCAGCCCGACCTGCGCGTCGTCGACGTGATGGGCGGTGGCCCAGCCCAAGGCGATGCCGGTGATCGCCCCCGGCACCAGCGTCCGCAGCACCCGCGCATCGAAATCGCGGCGAAAGGCCACCAGCCCGCCGATGTCCGAGACGATATAGACCGGCAGCAGGATGCCCGCCGCCTGCACCGGCGACATGACCAGCGCCAGCAGCGGCACGGAAATGGTGCCGACCATGGACAGCCCGCCCTTGGCCAGCCCGATCGAAAAGGCGGCGATCACCGCCAGCACCCAGCCCAGCATCTCCATCGCGCGCTCCCTTGTGGTGGCCCCCGGCCTAATCCAGGGCCGCGTCCGCGGCAATCCGTCCCCGTTCCGGCGATGTTAGCGATTGACACCGCTAGATTCCGCAACGCGGCCCGCGCCAAGGCTTGCGATTCTCATCCCGAGGGACTAGGCCACCGCGCGAACCATCATGGAAATCGGAGGTTATCATGGCCCGACCCAAGATCGCACTTATCGGTGCGGGACAGATCGGCGGAACTCTGGCGCATCTGGCCGCGATGAAGGAACTGGGCGACGTCGTCCTGTTCGACATCGCCGAAGGCACGCCCCAGGGCAAGGCGCTGGACATCGCGCAATCGGGCCCGTCCGAGGGTTTCGACGCCGTCATGAAGGGCGCCAACGATTATGCCGACATCGCCGGCGCCGATGTCTGCATCGTCACCGCAGGCGTTCCCCGCAAGCCGGGCATGAGCCGCGACGACCTCTTGGGCATCAACCTCAAGGTCATGAAATCCGTGGGCGAGGGCATCAGGCAGCACGCCCCGAACGCCTTTGTCATCTGCATCACCAACCCGCTGGACGCGATGGTCTGGGCGCTGCGCGAATTCAGCGGCCTGCCGCATGAAAAGGTCGTCGGCATGGCCGGCGTGCTGGATTCGGCCCGCTTCCGCCATTTCCTGTCGCTGGAATTCGGCGTCTCGATGCGCGACGTGACCGCCTTTGTGCTGGGCGGCCATGGCGACACCATGGTGCCGCTGACCCGCTATTCCACCGTCGGCGGCATCCCGCTGCCCGATCTGGTCAAGATGGGCTGGACCACCCAGGACAAGCTGGACGCCATCGTGCAGCGCACCCGCGACGGCGGGGCCGAGATCGTCGGTCTGCTGAAAACCGGCTCGGCCTTCTATGCGCCCGCGACTTCGGCGATCGAGATGGCGGAAGCCTATCTCAAGGACCAAAAGCGCGTGCTGCCCTGCGCCGCCTATGTCGAGGGCGCCTATGGGCTGGACGGGCTTTATGTCGGCGTGCCGACCGTGATCGGCGCCGGCGGCATTGAGCGGGTGATCGACATCACCCTGGACCGCGACGAACAGGTGATGTTCGACAAGTCCGTGGATGCGGTCAAAGGGCTGGTCGCGGCCTGCAAGGGCATCGACGCCACTCTGGCCTGACCCGCCGGTCATTCGCGCATCCTGGAAAACCCCGCGCATTCCGCGGGGTTTTTTCATGCCCGGCCGGATCCCCTTTGGCGTCCGCAGCCCGCCCGGCCCGCCGGGGGAATCGCACCGGATCGCGGTTGCGCGCCCCTGCGGTCACGCGGCGCGGCGCGGTGCCGCAGGCTTTGTGATCACGCCCTTTGAAACTGTGATCACAAAAGGCGAAATCCCGCCTGTTTTCACTGTTCCGCCGATCATAGGGCTATGGAACCGGCGCGGAATATGGCACAAGCCCCGCCAACCGACAACTGCGGGGGAAGACCATGAACATCCATGAATACCAGGCCAAGGCGTTGCTGCGCCAATACGGCGCGCCGGTCTCGGACGGGCGGGTGGTGATGAAGGCGGACGAAGCCAAGGCGGCGGCGGGGGAACTCGACGGGCCGCTTTGGGTCATCAAGGCCCAGATCCATGCCGGCGGTCGCGGCAAGGGTCATTTCAAGGAAAAGGAAGCCGGTGAAAAAGGCGGCGTCCGCCTGGCGAAATCCGTGGCCGAGGCCGAGGAGCTGACCCGCCAGATGCTGGGCCGCACCCTGGTCACCCACCAGACGGGCGAGACCGGCAAGCAGGTCAACCGCATCTATATCGAAGACGGCAGCGACATCGAGCGCGAACTGTATCTGGCGCTGCTGGTCGACCGCGGCACCTCGCGCGTCAGCTTCGTCGCCTCGACCGAAGGCGGCATGGACATCGAGGAAGTCGCGGCCTCGACCCCGGAAAAGATCGTCAGCTTCAGCGTCGATCCGGCCTCCGGCCTGTCCGATTTCCACGGCCGCCGCGTGGCCTTTGCCCTGGGCCTGAAGGGCGCGCAGGTCAAGCAATGCGTGGCGCTGGTCCGGAACCTGTATCGCATGTTCATCGAAAAGGACATGGAGATGCTGGAGATCAACCCGCTGATCGTGATGAAGGACGGCAATCTCAAGGCGCTGGACGCCAAGATGGGCTTTGACAACAACGCCCTTTACCGCCAGCCCGACATCCTGGCGCTGCGCGACGAGACCGAGGAAGACCCCAAGGAACTGGCTGCCTCGAAATTCGACCTGAACTATATCGCCCTGGACGGCGAGATCGGCTGCATGGTGAACGGCGCCGGCCTGGCGATGGCCACGATGGACATCATCAAGCTGTTCGGGGCCGAGCCCGCGAACTTCCTGGACGTCGGCGGCGGCGCCACCAAGGAAAAGGTGACCGAGGCGTTCAAGATCATCACCAGCGATCCGAATGTCAAAGGCATCCTGGTCAACATCTTCGGCGGCATCATGCGCTGCGACATCATCGCGGAAGGCATCATCGCCGCGGTGAAGGAAGTGGGCCTGCAAGTCCCGCTGGTCGTGCGGCTTGAGGGCACGAACGTCGATCTGGGCAAGAAGATCATCAGCGAGTCGGGCCTGAACGTGATCGCGGCCGACGACCTGTCGGACGCCGCGCAGAAGATCGTCAAGGCGGTGAAGGGCTAATGCGGATCGCGGTGATTTGTATGCTGAGCGCGGCCAGTCTTTCTGCCTGCACGAACTACGAAGGCATTCCGGCCGGTGCTGAAAATGCGCCTGAAGTCGTGCCGGCTGCGGCTCAAGCACCGTTTGACAGGGCTGAACAGCTACGAATTGCCACGCGAGCCTGTCTTGCAAGCGAATTGCAGGGGCCACAAACCCTGCAATCACTGCTTGGACAGGGCTATACGATCACGCGGGAATGGACGGGCGCCTACTCCTATACCCGAATGGAACCTGTTGCGGGCAAAGGCCTGTTCGAGAAGGTCGACATCATAAAGGTCAGCGACCCTAATGGACCAATCCCATGTGACATCGACGTCAGGCGTGACGTGGGATATTCGTCATTCCGCACGGTCCATTCGGAAATGATTGCCCAAGGCTACCAGCCGGTGGCCGACAATGGAGGGCGTTCGACCTTTACGAAAGGCGATATCAGTTTCAGCCTCTCCGGCAGATACAGCCATTCCGAGCCGCTGGCGACCATCACGCTAAGCCGAGATACGAAATGATGCGGGCATAGGCCCGCATGAACTTGATTTTTGCAGGAGGCTTGAATGGCCGTTCTCGTCAACAAAGACACCAAAGTCATCTGCCAGGGGATCACCGGGTCCCAGGGCACCTTCCACACCGAACAGGCGATCGCCTATGGCACGCAGATGGTCGGCGGCGTGACCCCCGGCAAGGGCGGCAGCACGCATCTTGACCTGCCGGTCTTCAACTCGGTCCACGAGGCCGTGGCGAAAACCGGCGCCAATGCGACCGTGATCTATGTCCCGCCGCCCTTTGCGGCCGATTCGATCCTGGAAGCCATCGACGCGGAAATCCCGCTGATCGTCGCCATCACCGAAGGTATCCCGGTGCTGGACATGATGAAGGTCAAGCGCGCG
Source organism: Paracoccus thiocyanatus (assembly GCF_900156255.1). Taxonomy (GTDB): domain Bacteria; phylum Pseudomonadota; class Alphaproteobacteria; order Rhodobacterales; family Rhodobacteraceae; genus Paracoccus; species Paracoccus thiocyanatus. The sequence goes on along the minus strand of NZ_FTMK01000005.1, from coordinate 61,169 downwards.
CTGCAAGGGTCGCAATCGCGCCTGATCGGGCCGAACTGCCCCGGCATCATGACGCCCGACGAATGCAAGATCGGCATCATGCCGGGCAGCATCTTCAAGCGCGGCTCGGTCGGCGTCGTGTCGCGTTCCGGCACGCTGACCTATGAAGCGGTCAAGCAGACTTCGGACGTGGGCCTGGGCCAGTCCTCGGCCGTGGGCATCGGCGGCGACCCGATCAAGGGCATGGAGCATATCGACGTGCTGCGCATGTTCCTGGACGACCCGGAAACCGAGTCGATCATCATGATCGGCGAGATCGGCGGCTCGGCCGAGGAAGAGGCGGCCGAGTTCCTGGCCGAGCAGAAGCGCAAGGGCAAGTGGAAGCCCACCGCCGGCTTCATCGCCGGGCGCACCGCGCCCAAGGGCCGCCGCATGGGCCATGCCGGGGCCATCGTCTCGGGCGGCAAGGGCGACGCGGAGTCGAAGATCGAGGCGATGAAATCCGCCGGGATCATCGTCGCCGACAGCCCCGCCGGCCTGGGCGAGGCGGTGCTGAAGGCCCTGGGCCGCTGACATACGGCAAGGGTTTTTGACTTGGGCGCAGCCCCAGCCTACCATACCATGGGCTGCGCCAGACCTTAGCAGCAGGTGCCAGATTGGACCGCCGTCGTCGCCAGATCGCCGCCAGACCCGCCGGGGCAATGCCCTGCCCGGCGCGCGGCGCTGCCCCTCCCGAAACGGGTGCGGCATGAATCAGCGGCACATTCTTGCAGCCCCGGCCAGGGCGGCGCAGGGCTGGGCGCTCTGCGTCTCGACCTACAACCGCGGCAAGCTGCTTTGCGATTGCGTCCGCGCCGCGCTGGCTTCGACCGAGCGGCCGGCGGAAATCGTCATCGTCGACGCCAGCGCCCATTGGCTGCGCCACCGCCAGGATGTCGAGGCGGTGATCGCCCAGGCCGGCGGCTGTCCGCTGACCTATGTGCCGGCGCTGCGCAAGTCGCTGACCGTCCAGCGCAATCAGGCCGTATCGCTGGCGCGGGCCGATATCCTGTTCATGATCGACGACGATGCGCTGCTGCATGCCGATTGCGCCGCGCGGATCATGGCGCATTATCGCGCCGATACCCAGGGCCGCATCGCCGCCATCTCGGCCCGCAACGCGCCGCTTGGCGGGTCGGCCGGCCTGGACGAATTGAAACAGACCAACCGCGCCGGCGGGCTGGTCGAGGGTCGGACCGGCCCGATGCAGCGCGGCATCGACCTGGTCCTGCGCCATCTGCTGATGATTCCGGCCGAACAGCGCTTCCTGGCCTATGACCGCCCCGAACGGCGCTGGCAGGGCGACCCGGCCCTGCCCCAGGGGCTGCTGCGCGTCGACTTCATCATAGGCTTCGCCCTGACCCTTCGCCGCGACCTGGCGCTGCGCGAGCCCTTCGATGAGGGGCTGGTGGGCAGTTCCATCGCCGAGGACCTGGACGCCAGCTATCGCCTTGGCCGCCACGGGCTTCTGGCCATCGCCCCGGATGCGCTGATCCATCATCTGGAGGCCGCGGCCGGGCGCGACCGGCGCCGCGTCAATGCCGCGCTGGCGCTGCTCAACATCGCCTATTTCGTGCGCCGCCATTCCCAGCGCCAGGGCCGCGACCTGGCCCGCTATGCGCTATGGTATCTGCGCATGACGCTGGCCGAGCTGCCCAAGGACCTGGCCGGCGGCCGCTGGGACCTGCCGCAGTTTCGCGGCGCGCTGCTGGCCGGGCGCAACCTGCCTGCCCTGCTGCGCCAGCCGCGGGCCGCGCTGCCGGCATGGTATCAGGATCTTCAGACCAGGCTGATGACCGGGGCGCTGCCCGGCCCCAGCCAGAACGATGCGACAGCACCCGATACGGGCGCGAACGGATAGGACTTCCCGGAGGCAAGCCATGAACGATCAATCACCAAATTCGGCCTTCCACGATTCAAGCTTTCTACAGGGCCATAACGCGGCCTATGTCGAACAGCTTTACGGGCAATGGGCCCAGAACCCGGCTGCGGTGGATCAGGCGTGGGACGCCTTCTTCCGCAGCCTGGGCGACGACGAGGCCACCGTCACCCGCGAAGCCAAGGGCGCAAGCTGGGGCCGCGCCGACTGGCCGCCGGTGCCCGCCGACGACACCACCGCGGCGCTGACCGGCGAATGGCCGATGCTGCCCAAGACCGAGGCCAAGGCGGCGCTGGACAAGATCGCCGCCAAGGCCGGCGAAAAGGGCGTCAGCCTGACCGACGAGCAGCTCAAGCGCGCGGTGCTGGACAGCGTCCGGGCCATCATGCTGATCCGCGCCTTCCGCATCCGCGGCCACCTGCATGCCGCGCTGGACCCGCTGAACATGCGCGAGGTTCCCGATCACGGCGAACTTGACCCAAAGACCTATGGCTTCACCGAGGGCGACCTGGACCGGCCGATCTTCATCGACAATGTCCTGGGCCTGCAAATCGCCACGATCCGGCAGATCGTGGACCTGATGAAGCGCACCTATTGCGGCACCTTCGCGCTGCAATTCATGCATATCTCGAACCCCGAGGAAGCCGGCTGGCTGAAAGAGCGGATCGAGGGCTATGGCAAGGAAATCGCCTTTACCCGCGAAGGCCGCCGTGCCATCCTCAACAAGCTGGTCGAGGCTGAGGGCTTCGAAAAGTTCCTGCATGTCAAATACATGGGCACCAAGCGCTTCGGCCTTGACGGCGGCGAGGCGCTGATCCCCGCGATGGAACAGATCATCAAGCGCGGCGGCGCGCTTGGCGTCAAGGAGGTGGTGGTCGGCATGCCGCATCGCGGCCGCCTGTCGGTCCTGGCCAATGTCATGGGCAAGCCCTATCGCGCCATCTTCCACGAATTCCAGGGCGGCAGCTACAAGCCCGACGACGTGGACGGCTCGGGCGACGTGAAATATCACCTCGGCGCCTCGTCCGACCGCACCTTTGACGACAATACGGTCCACCTGTCGCTGACCGCGAACCCCTCGCACCTGGAGGCGGTGAACCCGGTTGTGCTGGGCAAGGTCCGCGCCAAGCAGGACCAGATGTCCGACCAGGCCTATCGCACGGCGGTGGTGCCGATCCTGCTGCATGGCGATGCGGCCTTTGCCGGCCAGGGCATCGTTGCGGAATGCTTCCAGCTTTCCGGGATCAAGGGCCACCGCACCGGCGGCTGCATCCATATCGTGGTGAACAACCAGATCGGCTTTACCACCGCGCCGCATTTCAGCCGCACCTCGCCCTATCCGACCGATATCGCGCTGATGGTCGAGGCGCCGATCTTCCACGTCAACGGCGACGACCCCGAGGCGGTGGTCCATGCCGCGCGCGTCGCCATCGAGTTCCGGCAAAAGTTCCACAAGGACGTGGTCATCGACATCTTCTGCTATCGCCGCTTCGGTCACAACGAAGGCGACGAGCCGATGTTCACCAACCCGGTGATGTACAAGGCGATCAAGGGCCACAAGACCACGCTGCAACTTTACACCGAACGGCTGGTGGCCGACGGCCTGGTCCCCGAGGGCGAGATCGAAGAGATGAAGGCCGCCTTCCAGTCGCATCTGAACGCAGAGTTCGAGATCGGCAAGAACTTCAAGCCGAACAAGGCGGACTGGCTCGACGGCAAATGGTCCGGCCTTGAAGCGGGCGACGCCGAGGAGTCGCTGGGCCAGACCGGCATCGCGCCCGAAACCATGGCCGAGATCGGGGCGGCGCTGACCCGTGCTCCCGAAGGGTTCGACCTGCACCGGACCGTCGGCCGCCTGCTGGACGCCAAGAAGCAGATGCTGGACACCGGCAAGGGCTTCGACTGGGCCACGGGCGAGGCGCTGGCCTTTGGCTCGCTGCTGGTCGAGGGGCATCCGGTGCGGCTGGCCGGGCAGGATTCGACCCGCGGCACCTTTTCGCAGCGCCATTCCGCCCTGGTCGATCAGGCCACCGAAGAGCGTCACTATCCGCTGAACCACATCCGCGGCGGGCAGGCGCGCTACGAGGTCATCGACTCGATGCTGTCGGAATATGCGGTGCTGGGCTTCGAATACGGCTATTCCCTGGCCGAGCCCAACACCCTGACCCTGTGGGAGGCGCAGTTCGGCGACTTCGCCAACGGCGCGCAGATCATGTTCGACCAGTTCATCAACTCGGGCGAAAAGAAATGGCTGCGCATGTCGGGCCTGGTGATGCTGATGCCGCATGGATACGAGGGCCAGGGCCCCGAACACAGCTCGGCCCGGCTGGAACGCTGGTTGCAGATGTCCGCCGAGGACAACTGGATCGTCGCCAACTGCACCACGCCAGCGAACTATTTCCACATCCTGCGCCGGCAGTTGAAGCGGCCCTTCCGCAAGCCGCTGGTGCTGATGACGCCGAAATCGCTGCTGCGCCATCCGCTTGCAGTCTCGACCGCGGACGAGTTCCTGACCGGCTCGACCTTCAACCGGGTGCTGGCGGATGATGCGGATCGCGGCAAGTCCGAGTTCAAGCTGGTCCCGGACGACAAGATCCGCCGCGTGGTGATCTGTTCGGGCAAGGTCTATTACGACCTGTTGCAGGCCCGCGACGCCGCCGGCGCCGAGGATGTCTATATCCTGCGGCTGGAGCAGTTCTATCCCTTCCCGGCCCAGTCGATGTCCAAGGAGCTGGAACGCTTCAAGGATGCCGAGATCGTCTGGTGCCAGGAGGAACCCAAGAACCAGGGCGGCTGGAGCTTTGTCGAGCCGAACATCGAATGGGTGCTGTCGCGCATCGGCGCCAGCCATGGCCGCGCCCGCTATGTCGGCCGCGCTGCTGCCGCGTCGCCCGCCACCGGCCTTGCCTCGCGCCACAAGCTCGAGCAGGAGGCGCTGGTCGAGGAAGCCATCACCATCGGCGGGGCATGAGGATGGCGGTCGAACTGCGCGTTCCCACGCTGGGGGAATCGGTATCCGAGGCGACGGTGGCCACCTGGTTCAAGAAACCAGGCGACCGCGTGGCCGTTGATGAGATGCTGTGCGAGCTGGAAACCGACAAGGTGACGGTCGAGGTCCCCTCGCCCGTCGCGGGCAAGCTGGCCGAGATCGTCGCCCCCGAAGGCGCGGTGGTCGCGCCCAATGCGCTGCTGGCGCAGATCATGGAACAGGGCGATGCCGGCCCGGAAGAAATGTTGCCCAAGGCTGATGCGGGCACCAAGGCTCAGGAAGGACAGAGGAAAATGAGCGGAAAACCCGTCGATGTGATGGTGCCCACCCTGGGCGAAAGCGTGACCGAAGCCACGGTCGCGACCTGGTTCAAGAAGGTCGGCGACGCAGTCGCACAGGACGAGATGCTGTGCGAACTGGAAACCGACAAGGTCTCGGTCGAGGTGCCGGCCCCCGCCGCGGGCGTGCTGGCCGAAATCCTGGCGCCTGAGGGCGCGACGGTCGATGCCAGCGCCAAGCTGGCGATCATCACCGAAGGCGCGGCAGGCGCCGCCCCCGCGCCCAAGACCGAGGCCCCGGCGGCGGCCGCGGCCGCCGTGCAATCGCCCGGCGCCGGCCCGGAAACGCCCGCGCCGCGCAAGGATGTCGAGGACGCCCCTTCGGCCAAGAAGGCCATGGCCGAGGCGGGAGTCAGCCGCGATGCCGTCACCGGCACCGGCCGCGACGGCCGGGTGATGAAGGAAGACGTGGCCCGCGCGGCTGCGGCCCCTGCTGCCGCCTCGCCCGCGCCTGCCCCGGCCCAGGCCCCGCGCGCGCCCAGTTCCGCCGATGACGCCGCGCGCGAGGAACGCGTCAAGATGACCCGCCTGCGCGCCACCATCGCCCGCCGGCTCAAGGATGCGCAGAACACCGCCGCCATGCTGACCACCTATAACGAGGTGGACATGAAGGCGGTCATGGACCTGCGCAACACCTACAAGGAGCAGTTCGAAAAGAAGCACAAGGTCAAGCTGGGCTTCATGTCCTTCTTCGTGAAGGCCTGCTGCCACGCGCTGAAGGAAGTGCCCGAGGTCAATGCCGAGATCGACGGCGGCGACATCGTCTACAAGAACTTCGTCCATATGGGCGTGGCGGTCGGCACGCCGAACGGGCTGGTGGTCCCGGTGGTGCGCGACGCCGAGCAGAAAAGCTTTGCCCGGATCGAAAAAGAGATCGGCGAGCTGGGCCTGCGCGCCCGCGACGGCAAGCTGACCTTGGCGGAAATGCAGGGCGGCACCTTCACCATCTCGAATGGCGGCGTCTATGGCTCGCTGATGTCCTCGCCGATCCTGAACCCGCCGCAATCAGGTATTCTGGGGATGCACAAGATCCAGGACCGCCCCGTGGTGGTGGACGGGCAGATCACCATCCGGCCGATGATGTATCTGGCGCTGAGCTATGACCACCGCATCGTGGACGGCAAGGGCGCCGTGACCTTCCTGGTGCGGGTGAAAGAGGCGCTGGAGGATCCGCGCCGCCTGCTGATGGATCTGTGATCGTCTTGGGGCGCGGCCTCGGCCGCGCTCCTTTACCACCTTGCCGGATAGCATGTTGTCGTTCCTCCCGATCCCTGTTCTGATCTGCTTTATCCGCGCGGTTTCGCCGCCGCATCGGAGCGCCCCGCATGGCTAAAGACGCAGCCGCTCACGCCATGGGCTCGGTTTTCCTTGGGCCGGCGCTGCGGCCCGGTCCTGCCGCCGCACAGGCCGAAGCATTGCACCAGGCCTATCCGCAGGACTTTTCCGCGCCCGAGGCGGCGGCGCAGTTCCTGCGCAGCATCCACATGCCCGCCAGCTTCCGCTGGGCCTTCCTGAACAACGGCAAATCGGGCACCAGTTCGGCCCGGCGCCTGCTGTTCGAACTGGAATTCGGAGTGCCCCTGACCGCGAAATGGGACGTTCCCGGCGACATCAACTCCGATGCGATCGTGCATCACATGCAGGGACCGGCCGGGATCCTGCGGCCGGCCCTGGTGATCCCGAACGGCGTGGCGCGGCTGGAATCGGCACTGCGCATCACCACGGTCCGCCATCCCGTCGATCGCGCGCTTTCGGGCTTTGACTATCTCTGCCGGTCCCATGAGCTACGCCACGGCTGGTTCTCGGCGGACCGGTTGCGCATGAACGCCATGGTCGGTTTCGACTGGTCCCGCCATCCGCGCACGGAACAGGGTTTCGCGCGCTTCCTGCACTATGTCGCCCGCATCCGGGCAGAGGCCGGCAGCATGTCGGTCGATCCGCATTGGCGCGCGCAGATCGAAAACATCCGGCCGGCGATCTTCCGTCCCGATTTGATCGGTCGTGTCGAGGACATGCCGGGCTTTTTCGCCGAACTGGCCACTCGGCTGGATCGTCCGCTACCCGAGGATAACGATCGCACCGCCTCGAACCAGCAGGATCACCGCAGCGAGCGCAGCGCCCTGCTGAGCGCCGCGAACCGGGCCGCGATCCGCGAACTCTATGCCGCGGATTTCGAATGGCTGGGCTACGACCCGGAGGATCGCTGATGGTGCATAAGCCTTTCTCGATGGGACGGCGCGAAGCAACCCAAGCGGCGGTTCTTCCGTTGAGCGGCTGGTCGAACAGTGCTCCTTCCCAGGCGCGCGATGAAAAGCCGAAAGGATGAAACCATGCAGATGATCGCCCATTACAGCATCGCCGATTACGCCCGCTTCCGCGCCGCCTTCGACGCGGATGCCGAGGATCGCGGCAATAACGGCCTGTCGCTTTTGCAGCTATGGCGCGAGAGTGATCGCAGCGCCTGGGCGCTGTTCCAGATCGGCGATGCCGACGCCGCCAGGGCCTACCTGGAGGGCGCGGCGGGCGTCTTCAACAGCCAGGCCGGCGTCTCGGCCACGCAATTCCATTTCGTCGAGACCGCCTGATGGCCGCCGAGACCACCGCCCTGGCGCTGGCCGCGCTGCTGCAAGCCGTGCAGATCGGCCTGGCCGGCGCCGCGATGAACCGCGATGTCGGCGCGAAATGGAACGCCAGCCCGCGCGACACCCAGCCGGAATTTTCTGCCCTGACCGGCCGGCTGCGCCGCGCCGTGGACAACCATTTCCAGGGGCTGGTCCTGTTCACCATCGCCGTGCTGCTGGTGGTGCTGTCGGATGCCAGTTCGGCCCTGACCGTGCTGTGCGCCTGGACCTATCTGCTGGCGCGGCTGCTTTATGTTCCCGCCTATGCCTATGGCTGGACGCCCTGGCGCTCGGTCATCTGGGGGGTGGGGTTCGTCGCCACGCTGGCGATGATCGTGACCACCTTATTCACCTGAATCGAACGGGCGGCACCGCGAAAGGTGCCGCGAACTGCAAGGAGACCTGAATGTCCACCTATGACCTGATCGTGATCGGCGCCGGTCCCGGCGGCTATGTCTGTGCGATCCGCGCCGCCCAGCTGGGCCTGAAGGTCGCCTGCGTCGAGGGGCGCGAGACGCTGGGCGGCACCTGCCTGAACGTCGGCTGCATCCCCTCCAAGGCGCTGCTGCATGCCAGCCACATGCTGCACGAAACCCACGAGAATTTCGAAAAGATGGGCCTGATGGGCGCCAAGCCCAAGGTCGATTGGGACAAGATGCAGGGCTACAAGGCCGAGACGGTCGCCGGCAACACCAAGGGCATCGAGTTCTTGTTCAAGAAGAACAAGATCGACTGGCTGAAAGGCTGGGCCAGCATCGAGGGCGCCGGCAAGGTCAAGGTGGGCGAAACGGTCCACGAGACGAAGAACATCGTCATCGCCACCGGCTCGGAACCGGCCAGCCTGAAGGGGGTGACGGTCGACAATGACGCCGGCGTGGTGGTCGATTCGACCGGCGCGCTGTCCCTGCCCAGGATCCCCAAGTCGATGGTGGTGATCGGCGCCGGGGTGATCGGGCTGGAACTGGGCTCGGCCTATGCCCGGCTGGGCGCCGAGGTGACGGTGGTCGAGTTCCTGGACGCCATCACCCCCGGCATGGACGGCGAGGTGCAAAAGCAGTTCCAGAAGATCCTGGCCAAGCAGGGGCTGAAATTCGTCCTGGGCGCCGCGGTGTCCGAGGTCGAGGTCGAAAAGGGCAAGGCCGAAGTCACCTATAAGCTGCGCAAGGACGACAGCGAGCATGAGATCAAGGCCGAATGTGTGCTGGTCGCCACCGGCCGCCGCCCCCATGTCGCCGGGCTGGGCCTCGACACGGTCGGCGTGGCGCTGACCGATCGCGGCTTCGTCCAGATCGACGAGCATTGGCAGACCAGCGTCCAGGGCATCTATGCCATCGGCGACGCGGTGCCCGGCCCGATGCTGGCCCACAAGGCCGAGGACGAGGGCATGGCGGTGGCCGAGGTCATCGCCGGCAAGCACGGCCATGTGAATTACGACGTGATCCCCGGCGTGATCTATACCACGCCCGAGGTCGCCTCGGTCGGCCTGACCGAGGAAGCCGCCAAGGAAAGCGGCCGCAAGGTCAAGGTGGGCAAGTTCCCCTTCATGGGCAATGCCCGCGCCAAGGCCCTGTTCCAGGCCGAGGGCTTCGTCAAGATGATCACGGACGCCGAAACCGACCGGGTGCTGGGCTGCCACATCATCGGCCCGAATGCCGGCGAGATGATCCACGAGGTCTGCGTGGCGATGGAATTCGGCGCCTCGGCCCAGGACATCGCGCTGACCTGCCACGCCCATCCGACCTGCTCGGAAGCGGTGCGCGAGGCGGCCTTGGCCTGCGGCGGTGGTGCAATTCACGCCTGATCGGCGGATCGGCACCGAAACCGCCGCCGCATCGCGGCGGGTTTCCGCCGATGGACCGCCCCTGAACCGGGCGGTCCTGTCTTTTGATTTCCCCGACTCTGGCGGCTGGGGCTAAGCCCTTGGTCAATGAAAAGACCCAAATCACCAAGCCGAGGGGCAGTCATGAAATCCATGATCGGAGCACTGGTGCTGGGCGGCGTGCTGGCCGTCGGCGCCTGCGGCGACAACCGGGTCGATCCCGACCGCCGCTATCTGGTCGAACCGCGCGCCTCGGCGGCCCAGACCGCCAGGCTGCACCCGAACGAGACGCCTGAACTGCGCCGGCTGATCAACAAATACGCCGCCGCATACGATGTGCCGGCCGATCTGGTGCATCGCGTCATCATCCGCGAATCGACCCACCGGCCCGGCGCGCGCAACGGCCCCTATTACGGGCTGATGCAGATCCTGCCCGCCACCGCGCGCGGCATGGGCTATCAGGGCACGTCGGCGGGGCTGCTGGATGCCGAGACGAACCTGAAATACGGCGTCAAGTATCTGCGCGGCGCCTATATGGTTGCCGACGGCAATTACGACGGCGCGGTGAAGTGGTATTCCCGCGGCTATTACTACGAAGCCAAGCGCAAGGGGCTGCTGGAAGAAACCGGCCTGCGCTAGGCTCCGGTCGTTGTGAGATAAACAACAGCCCGCCGCGAGGTGGGCTTTTTGTTGAGGAACACCAGATTCTGCTATACGGGACATCGCTGCCGTTCTCGACGGACACTTAAACAGCCGAAGTTCGAGTCGATTTTTTTAGAAGGAGCCGTTGACCGGTGCCCGGCGATCGGAAAAGGCTGTATTGGTGCCGCTACGCGGCTGCCCTATTCTCCGGAACCCAGAATGAAAATTTTGAACGCCTCTTTCTTTTCCGTTGCTGCCTTCGCCCTTGTTGGACATTCCTCTGCATCAGCGGCCGACATCCAGATTACACAGGGGGATGCGACAACACCGTCCATCATCGACATCACCGGACCAATCGAAAGCGGAGACGCCGACCGGTTCTATGATCTTTCGCAACGAACCGAGAAGGCTATCGTCTTTCTCCAGTCGCCAGGAGGCTTGGTGGAGGAGGGATTGTCAATCGCAGCGGAAATTGGGCAACGCGGCTTTACTACGATCGTAGCGCCGGGGGGCGAATGCCACTCGATTTGCGCCGTGATCTGGGTCAGTGGCGGCAGCCGAATGATGGACAGCACCTCGACAATCGGTGTGCACGCGGCCTACCGCAACCAGGCGTCGGAAGATGGGACATCGCTGGCATCGGAGTCCGGTGTCGCCAACGCCGACATCGGCTCCTTCCTCACGCATGTGGGCCTTTCGCGGGAGGCCATTCGTTATTTTACGACAGCCGGACCGAATGACGTCCTGCCTATAACGCCGGAGATTGCTCAACGACTCGACATCGATACAGCTGTTACCGAGGGCGGTCAGATTAGAATGCCGGAGGAGAGGCCGACGCCGCGTCGTCTCGCTTGGCAATCGGCTACCTATATTGGTCTGAGCGGCGACTGCGCCCCGCTCCTCGGTCTCGACGCCGCGTTCCTGCAGGAGCAGGGCGGCCAGAGGCTCCGACTTGGACACGAGCTTTTCGGTGGCGAGCTCTTTGCTAGTTTGGTTCCGGAGATGAGTAGCCGGGTCAATTCGATAAAAGCAAGCATGGCGCTGAAAGACTGGTGCACTGGCGCTGCGACGGACCTTCACGAGGAGGGTATGTCAGTCGGCATTGCCGGGCCAGGCTACGATTGCGCCAATGCAGCGACTATCACCGAACGGGCGATCTGCGGCAGCTTCGAGCTGTGGCTGGAGGACAGGGCTTTGGGCTCGATCTACTCAATTCTTCGTAATGTGAGCAGCGGTGAAGAGCGCAGCGCACTGGCGCAGAAGCAGCACAGTTGGATCAGCCAGCGAGACCGTTGCGGCAGTGATGTCGACTGTATTCTGGACCGTTACAGGGCTTGGTTTCTGGATCTAAGTCTGATCGCGGCGAGGGCGAATTAACCCTTTTATGCAAAAACAGGGAACTTGCTTCCCTGCGAGCCGATTGGCACAGGAGATGGAGATGTACGGTCAGGTGGAGAAATGAACTAGGGTCTTCAGTAAGGTCCACCGCGCATCTGCATGTGACGGAAAAGGCCCGCCTCCTACCCCCGCCGCTGATACCGAATAAGCCCCGACTTCATCGCCACCCGGTCGTAAAGCATCCGCCCCGCGTAATTGTCCTCGGCCGTCAGCCAATAGACGGCGGGGATGCCGGCCCGGTCGGCCTGGGCATAGACGCCCTCGATCAGCGACCGGGCAATGCCGCGGCCGCGGGCCTGGGGGGCGGTGAACAGGTCCTGTAGATAGCAGACGCCTTCGTCGCGCCACAGGTTCGGGTGAAAGACGTAATGCGCCAGGCCCAGCAGCCGCCCGTCCGCCTCGGCCACCAGCCCGTGAAAATCGCGCGGATCATCCGCCATCAACCGGGCAAAGGCGCGGTCGTAAAACGCCGCCGGCCGGTCTTTGAAGCCATAGAACGCCTGATAGTCCCGGTAGAGCCGCTGCCAGTCTTCGCGGTCTTCGGGTCCCAGGGCGCGGATCATCGCGGCCACCCTTAGCGTTGACGCCGCGCCATGAAGGCCAGCCGCTCGAACAGCGCCACGTCCTGCTCGTTCTTCAGCAGCGCGCCATGCAGCTTGGGCAGCATCTCGCCGGCGGGGCGCTTCAGATCCTCGGGCGCCAGGTCCTCGGCCAGGATCAGCTTGAGCCAGTCCAGAAGCTCGCTGGTCGAGGGTTTCTTCTTCAGCCCCTGCACCTCGCGCAGTTCCAGGAACTGGCTCAGCGCCTCGTCCAGCAGCCGCGGTTTCAGGCCGGGATAATGCACCTCGACGATGCGCTTCAGCGTCTCGGCATCGGGAAAGCGGATATAGTGGAAAAAGCAGCGGCGCAGGAAAGCGTCCGGCAGTTCCTTTTCGTTGTTCGAGGTGATGATGACCACCGGCCGATGCCGCGCCCGCACCAGTTCGCCGGTCTCGTAGACATGGAACTCCATGCGGTCGAGTTCCTGTAGCAGGTCGTTCGGGAACTCGATATCGGCCTTGTCGATCTCGTCGATCAGCAGCACCACCTTGCCCGGTGCGTCGAAGGCCTGCCACAGCTTGCCCTTGCGGATGTAATTGGCGATGTCGTGAACCCGCGCCTCGCCAAGCTGGCTGTCGCGCAGCCGCGACACGGCGTCGTATTCGTAAAGCCCCTGCTGCGCGCGGGTGGTCGATTTCACGTTCCATTCGACGATGGGCAGGTCCAGGCTGGCCGCCACCTGCCGCGCCAGTTCGGTCTTGCCGGTCCCCGGCTCGCCCTTGACCAGCAGCGGGCGTTCCAGCGTGATCGCCGCATTCACGGCCATGGCCAGGTCGGGCGCCGCAACATAAGTCTGGGTCGAGGAAAACTGCATCCGCCTGTCCTTTTTCGCATTCTGCGCGACCCTAGCCAGCGCCTGCCGGCTTCGCAAGCCGACGGCGCGACTTGTCGGAAAGGGCTAGTGACAATTCCGCTGCCATACTTTATGGGGGCCGCAAGGATCGGGCATCCAGTCGCCCGGCTCCCGGAGGAACGATGAAAGCCCAGACCTTTCTGCCCGAAGATTATCGCCCCGCCGAAGACGAACCTTTCATGAATGAGCGTCAGCTCGAATATTTCCGCCGCAAGCTGATCGCATGGAAGCAGGAACTTCTGGATCAATCCGCCGAAACGCTGGAAGGCTTGCAGGACAGCGCCCGCAACGTCCCCGACCTGGCCGACCGCGCCTCCGAGGAGACGGACCGCTCGCTGGAACTGCGCACCCGCGACCGCCAGCGCAAGCTGGTCAGCAAGATCGACGCGGCCCTGCGGCGGATCGAGACCGGCGAATACGGCTATTGCGAGATGACCGGAGAACCGATCAGCCTGAAACGGCTGGACGCGCGCCCGATCGCCATCATGACGCTGGAAGCGCAGGAACGCCATGAACGGCGCGAACGCGTGCATCGCGACGACTGACCGCCGGCCCCCCTGCGGGGGCCGCTTCCTGGGCGGATAGGACGCATGCCGGGCCTCAAGCAGCATCCCGTCACCATCATCGGCGCCGGCGTGGCCGGCCTTACCGCCGCCTGCGCGCTGGCCAGGCACGGGGCGCAGGTCACGGTGCTGGAACGCGCCGGGGCGCTGCGCGAGGTCGGCGCGGGCTTGCAGATTTCCCCCAACGCCCTGCGGGTGCTGGCGGCATTGGGACTCGAATCGCGGTTCCTGGCGATCTCGGTTCCCTCGGAACGGGTCGAACTGCGCGATTCGGCCGGCCGCCCGGTGGCGCGGCTGGACATGGCGCGGCATCGGCCGCAGGACACCTTTCGCCTTGTGCATCGCGCCCGGCTGGTCGCCCTGCTGGAACAGGCGGCGCGCGATGCTGGCGCCCGCATCGAACTGGGCCACGAGGTCCGCGACCTGCCCGACGTCCCGCTGCTGATCGGGGCGGACGGGGTCAAAAGCCGCCTGCGCCCGGTTCTGAACGGCGCCGAGACGCCCTTCTTCACCGGCCAGACCGCCTGGCGGGCGCTGGTCCCGGCCGAGCCCGATCCCGAGCCGGTCGTCCAGGTCTTCATGGGCCCCGGCCAGCATCTGGTCAGCTATCCGCTGGGCTTTGGCCAGCGCAATATCGTGGCCGTGGTCGAACGCCCTGAATGGCACGAGGAAGGCTGGTCGATCCCCGGCGACCCGGCCGCTCTGCGCACCGCCTTCGCCCGTTTCGGCGGCCCGGTGCCGGGCTGGCTGGAGCGGGTGGAGCAAGTCGGCATCTGGGGCCTGCACCGCCACCCGGTCGCCGCGCATTGGCAAGACGGCCGCCGGGCGCTGATCGGCGACGCGGCCCATCCGACCCTGCCCTTCCTGGCCCAAGGCGCGGTCATGGCGATCGAGGATGCCTGGGTGCTGGCCGCCTGCCTGAACGCCGGCCCGGACCAGCAGGCGGCGCTGGCGCGGTTCCAGGCCCTGCGCCAGCCGCGCTGCCGGCGCATCGTCCAGGCGGCGAATGCCAATGCCCGCAACTACCATCTGCGCGGCCCGACCCGCGCGGTCGCCCATGCCGGGCTGCGCGCCATCTCGCGCCTCGCCCCCGCCCGGCTGGTCGAGCGTTTCGCCTGGCTCTACGACTACGACCCGACGGCTGTCTAGCGGACCCCGAACTTCTTTGTTCCCCAAATAGCCATGCGACCCCGCCAGCGTCGCCGCCGCATGAGTATTTGTAAAACGGTGAAACGCCGGGCCGCGCCCCATGGCACGCCCGCGCCCGTTTCACCGTTTCCCAAATACTCATGCCAAGCGCGCCGCCGGCGCTGCGGCCGGATGGGTCAGGCCGCCTTCTCCACCGCCGCGACGATGTTCTCGACCACCTCGCGCAGGACGGTCTCGTCCTCGGCCTCGGCCATGACGCGGATCAAGGGCTCGGTGCCGGACTTGCGGATCAGCACCCGGCCGCAGCCGTTCAGCCGCGCCTGGGCCCGCGCGATCTCGGCCTGGACGCTGTCTTGCGCCAGCGGATCGGCGCCCTGGGCATAGCGCACGTTCTTGAGCAATTGCGGCACCGGCTCGAACTGCGCCACCAGGTCCGAGGCCGGCCGGCCGCTATCCGACAGCGCCGCCAGGAATTGCAGGCTGGCGATCAGGCCGTCGCCGGTGGTGGCGTAGTCGGTCATCACGATATGGCCCGACTGCTCGCCCCCAAGGTTGAAGCCTGCGCCGCGCATGCGCTCGACCACGTAGCGGTCGCCGACCGCAGTGCGCTCGAGCCGCAGCCCGCGGCTTTGCAGGAAGCGTTCGAGGCCCAGGTTCGACATCACCGTGGCCACCAGCGCGCCGCCGCGCAGCCGGCCCTCGGCCGCCCAGCGGTCGGCCAGCAGCGCCATGATCTGGTCGCCATCGGCCACCTGGCCCCTTTCATCGACGATCATCACCCGGTCGGCATCGCCGTCCAGGCTGATGCCCATGTCGGCGCCATGCTCCAGCACCGCGCGCGCGCAGGCTTCGGGATGGGTCGAGCCAAGGCCGTCATTGATGTTGTGGCCGTTCGGGGAAACCCCCAGCGGGATCACCTCGGCCCCCAGTTCCCACAGCACGTCCGGCGCGGCGCGATAGGCGGCGCCATTGGCGCAATCCACCACCACCTTCAGCCCGTCCAGCCGGCGGCGCGAGGGGAAGGTGGTCTTGGCATATTCGACATAGCGCCCGCGCCCGTCGTCGATGCGCTTGGCGCGGCCGATATTCTGCGGCTGCGCCGGGGCGATTTCGCCCGCGACGATGCTTTCGATCTCGGCCTCGGCCTCGTCGGACAGCTTGAACCCGTCGGGACCGAAGAACTTGATGCCGTTGTCATCGGCCGGGTTGTGGCTGGCCGAGATCATGATGCCCACATCCGCCCGCATCGAGCGGGTCAGAAAGCCCACCGCCGGCGTCGGCACCGGGCCAAGCAGCAGCACGTTCATGCCGGTCGAGGTCAGCCCGGCGGTCAGCGCGTTTTCCAGCATATAGCCCGACAGCCGCGTGTCCTTGCCGATGACGACGCGGTGGTGATCCTCGCCCCCGCGGCGAAAATAGCGGCCGGCGGCGGCGCCAAGCCGCAGCGCCATCTCGGCCGTCATCGGATGGGTATTGGCGCGGCCCCGGACGCCGTCGGTGCCGAAAAGTTTCCTGCTCATCCTGCCCCGCTCAACTTGTTTCTGTGGTCACGGCCTGCCAGAGGGCAAGGCCCTGCCGTGTCTGCGCCACGTCATGGACGCGGTGGATCTGTATGCCCTGCGCCACCCCGGCCAGGGTCAGCGCCAGCGTCCCCGCCACCCGGTCCGCCGGCCGTTCGGCCCCGCCGATGCTGCCGACGAAGCGCTTGCGCGACACCCCCAGCAGCACGGCACAGCCCAGCCCGTGATAGACCGAGATGCGGCGCAGGATTGCCAGATTATGCGCCTGCGTCTTGCCAAAACCAATGCCGGGGTCGATCACGATCCTGTCGCGGTGGATGCCCGCCGCCTCGGCCCGCGCGATGCGGGCGGCCAGGGCGTCATAGACGTCCAGCAGCACGTCGCCATAGGTCGGATTGTCCTGCATGGTGGCCGGAATGCCCTGGGCGTGCATCAGGCAGACCGGCACACCCGCCGCGGCCACGGTCCCGGCCATGGCCGGATCGAAATCGAAGCCCGAGACATCGTTGACCAGCCCCGCCCCGGCGGCGATCGCGGCCTGCGCCACCGCGGCCTTGCGGGTGTCGACGGACACCGCCGCCAAGGCGCGGCCGGCGGCGATGGCCGGGGCCAGGCGGGCGATTTCCTGGTGGACCGGCACCTCGTCCGCACCGGGGCGGGTCGATTCGCCGCCGATATCCAGGATCTCGGCACCCTGCCCGGCCAGCAGCCGCGCCTGCGCCGCCGCGTCATAGCTGCCGCCGTCCGAGAAGCTGTCGGGCGTGGCATTGACGATGCCCATGATGCGCGGCCGGTCAAGCGGCAGGCCCAGCAGGGCCGCGCGCGGCCGGGTCAGCGCCGCCAGCACCGCGTCGGGGGCGCTGTCCACGACCCGCGGCGCCGCGCCCCGGCGCAGCAGTTCGAATTGCGAAAACCGCAGCCAGCCGCCGGCCAGTCGCCAGCGGCCGGTCTCGCAGGGGATGGGCCGGAAGTAATCGGTCATGCTTCGTCTCTACGCAGGTGCGCGGGCGATTCAAGCATCAAGATCAAAGGCTGCCGGTCGGAATGCGGAAACCCGCCGGCACCGTCGGCCGGGGCGCGCCCGCGGGCAGCGCCCAATCCAGGCGGCTGGCCCCCAGCCGCTCGGCCAGCCACAGCGTCAGGGCATGGGGTTCCGCCGCAAGCCCCGCCACGTCGCGCACCATGCGCGCCGGCGCCCAGACCACGGCGCGGCCTTCGGCGGCGGCCCAGTCCAGTTCGGTGCGGCTGTCGGCGACGGTCAGGCCCAGATGGCCGGCCAAGGCCCAGGCGGCCTGGTCCAGCGCCAGCAATTCGATTTCTCGCGCATTGCCGCCCTGGGGCAGCGGCAAGCCCGGCGCATCGGGCACCAGCGCCACCGCACCTTGCGGCAGCGCCAGGTCGCGGCCGTGAAAGACCACCCGGATAGCCGCCTGGACCGGATCGGCCTCGACCCGCGCCTGGCGGCGCACCAGGGTTACGCCCAACGCACCGGGAATGCGGTCCAGCTTTTCGACCGTGACCGAGACCTGCGCCGCGCGCGGATGCGCCAGGATCTGCGCCGCGATCTTTTCGGCCAGCGTTTCAAGCAGGTCATAGCGGCGGTCCGCCAGCCCCGCCGCCACCGCGCCGGTCAGGATGTCATAGGACAGGATGCGGTCGACCTCGTCGTTCACGCCGACGACATGGCTGGCCAGTTCAACGTCGATGTCAAAGCGCAGCCGCTGCGGCTGGCCCCGCTCGGTCTGGAAGGCGCCGATCTCGGCCGAAAGGATATAGTCGCGCAGGTGGATACGGTCAGGCTGGTCCATGGCGACCCTGTTTTCAGGAAAACGGCCCCGCCGCAAGGGACAGGGCCGCGGATCGGGCAGCAGATTTGCGTCGCTCCCTTAGTTCGAGGCCAGCCGGCGGTCCGAACGATAAAAGGTGTGGGCGCCGATCCGGGCCGTGCGCTCGAACCGCCGGGCCCAGGACGGGCTGACACTGCGGGCGTGGAAATAGGTCGCACCGTTGGTCAGCGTGCGGGGCGCGCCGGCAAGCGCCGCCATCGCGACCTTCTGCACGCGCGCGAAGGTGCCTTTTTCCCGGATGCGGGCATTCTTGTTATAGGTGAACTGGCCGCGCTGGTTCACCACGCCGCAGACCGTGCGGGGAAAGCGCGGATGGTCGACACGGTTCAGGATCACCTCGGCCACGGCGCGCTGGCCTTGCACGCCTTCGCCGCGGGCTTCGAAATAAAGCGCCTCGGCCAGGCATTGCAGATCGTTGGGATCGATGCGGACCGTGGCCTGGCTGGTGCGGGCGGTCCTGGTTTCATAGGCGACCTGGTGCTTCCCGTCGGCCAGGGCCGGAATGGTTGCGACAGGCGAAAAGGCGACGGCCACACACACGGAAACGCGCGCCAGCCATGACTTGCTAATCGACATGTTGGTCCTGTTTTCGGTCCGGGTCCGGCCCGGTCTGTTTCGTCGGAGGGTCGCCGTGGCAGCGGCGATCTGAGGCTAAAGGCCCGAAACAGGGCGGCCCCATCCAGCCCTGTTGGGCAGGATCGCCGCGATTCAGTTGAAATCTAACAATTTTGGCGGAAACCCGCCGACGCACGAACCGTCAGCGGGCAGATTCCGGCCAATGCGGCCCGGTCCTAGGACTGCAAGGGCGCGGCCGAATCGGCCGCCTCGCGCGCCATGAGAATCGATTCCTGCGCCGCCGCCAGCCGCGCCACCGGCACCCGAAAGGGCGAGCAAGAGACATAGTTCACCCCCGCCCGCAGGCAGAAGGCGATGGATTCGGGATTGCCGCCATGTTCGCCGCAGACCGAAATGGTGATGTCGGGCTTGTGGCTGCGCGCGCGTTCGGTGCCGATGGCGACCAGCTCGCCCACCCCGTCGCGGTCAAGGATGTGGAACGGATCCTCGGCATAGACGCCCTGGCTGACATAGGTGCCCATGAAGCGGCCGGCATCGTCGCGCGACAGCCCATAGGTCATCTGCGTCAAGTCGTTGGTGCCAAAGGACAGGAATGCCGAATGCTCGGCGATTTCACCGGCGCGCAGCGCGGCGCGGGGGGTTTCGACCATCACGCCCAGCCGATAGGCGAAATCCTTGCGCGTTTCGTTCCTGACGGCGGCGGCGACGGCGTCGATGCGGTTCTTGACCAGTTCGACCTCGCGCCGGGCGGAAACCAGCGGGATCATGATCTCGGGCACCACCGGGTCGCCGTTATGGCTGGCCTCGATCGTGGCCTCGAAGATGGCGCGGGCCTGCATGTCATAGATTTCCGGCACGGTGATGCCCAGGCGCACGCCGCGCATCCCCAGCATGGGGTTGAACTCGGACAGGGCCTCGACCCGCCGGGTCACGTCCGACAGGGGCAGGTCCAGCGATTCGGCCAGTTCCCGCATGCCTTCGCGGTCATGGGGCAGGAATTCGTGCAGCGGCGGGTCGAACAAGCGGATCGTCACCGGCAATCCGGCCATGATCTTGAACAGCGCCGCGAAATCGCTGCGCTGCATCGGCAGCAGCCGTTCCAGCGACAGGCGGCGGTCCTCGGGCTTGCCGGCAAAGATCATCTCGCGCATCGCCGGCAGGCGCTGGTCGTCGAAGAACATATGCTCGGTGCGGCACAGCCCGATGCCCTGCGCCTTGAAGCGGCGGGCGGTGCGGGCATCCTCGGGCGTGTCGGCATTGGCGCGGATGCGGATGCGGCAATGCGCATCGGCCCATTCCAGAAGCTGGGTGAAGCTTTCGTCCAGTGCCGGCTCCAGCATCTCGGCGGCGCCGGCCAGCACCTCGCCCGAGGTGCCGTCGATGGTGATCTCCTCGCCCTCGTGGAACAGGCGGAGGCCGACCTGCATGCTGCGGGCGCGGCTGTCGATGGAAATGCCGCTGGCGCCGACGATGCAGGGCAGACCGATGCCGCGGGCGATCACCGCCGCATGGCTGGTCATGCCGCCGCGTTCGGTCAGGACGGCCGCGGCGGCATGCATCCCGCGAATGTCCTCGGGGACCGTTTCGCGGCGCACCAGCACGCAGCGCTCGCCCCGCGCCTCGGCCGCCTGGGCGGCGGCGGCGGTAAAGACGATGCGGCCGGTGGCCGCGCCGGGGCTGGCATTGATGCCGCGAACGATCACGTCGCGGGCGGCGCGCGGATCGACCTGGTGATGCAACAGGTCCGACAGCGCCCGCGGCTCGACCCGCATCACCGCCTCTTCGGCCGGGATGACGCCGTCGCGGGCCAGCGCCACGGCGATGCGGACGCTGGCGCGGGAATTGCGGCTGACCCGCAGCGCGTCGATGATCGCAAGCCGGCCGTCCGAGACGACGAATTCGATCTGCATCTCTTCGCGCAGGCGTTCGCGGGCGGCGACGCCGAAACGGACCAGGTCGGCGAACACCTCTGGCGCCGCCTCTTGCAGCGAGGGGCCGCGCGGGTCGCGGGTCAGGTAAAGCGTCTCGGCCCCCTCGCCCTTGGCCCGGCCCTGGGTCTGGCCGCGAAAGCGGCCGGTGATGCGCGGCGCGCCGGTCACGCTGTCGATGAACTGGATGGTGCCCGAGCCGGTGACGCCCGGCCCGATGGCCAGCGCCATGTCCTGCACCACCAGGCCCAGCGGCGCGATGGCCGGCGCCCCCTTGGCCTGGCGCAGAAGCCGCGCCGTCGGCCCGTCCCAGGCCCGCGCCATGGAGCGCAGCACCTCGGCCAGTTGCCGGGCCGGGTCCTGGGGAAATTCCTCGTCGGTTTCGTCCTCATAGGCGCGCAGGGCGGCGGCAAGCCCGCCGTCGCTGTCCGAAAACATGTCCGGGTCCAGCCGCGCGACATGGACGGCATAGGATTGCACGAAGCCCAGATAGATCGCATCCGCCGCCGCCTTGCCGCGGCTTTTCACCAGCCGGGCGTGACATTCGTCGTTGATGCCGACATTCAGCACCGTGCCCGGCCCGCCCCAGGCCGGGTTCGCGGCCGAGGGGCGCACGCTGACCAGCCCGTCCGCGCGCCCGATGATGGCGGCCAGGCGGGCGCGGTCGGGCATCTGGCCGGCGGCGATGGCGCGCACCGCCTCGGCCGACAGCGCGAAGCTGGCCGGCACCGGCAATTCCATGCGGATCAGCCGTTGCAAGCATTTCGCCCGCCAGCCGTGGCGCGCGGCCTCGATCCCCGCCGAGGGGGTGATTTCGACGATGGCACCTGGGTCTGTCAGCGCGGTCATGATGCCGTCACATTAGGCATGGCCGGCGCATTGCTGCAAGTGCGAAGAACGGCGCCGGCGGCGGGGGCTTTGCCCCCACGCCGCCGCGGCCCCTGGCGGGGCCACGGCCGCGTTCCCCCAGGATATTTAGGCACGAAAGAAGCGGGATCAGCCCTCGATCCGGTTGAAATCGGCGATCAGCCGGCCGGCTTCACGGATGCGCGACAAGAGGTTCAGCCGGTTGCGGCGCAGGATCTGGTTGTCGGTATTGATCTGCACCGCCTCGAAGAAGCCGTCGATGGGCGCGCGCAGGCTGGCGATGCCTTGGGTCGCGGCCTGGAAATCCTCGAGCCGGACGGCTTCGCGGATCGCCGGTTCCGCCTGGTCGAGGGCGGCGAAAAGGGCGCGTTCCTGATCGGTTTCGGCGAATTTCGGATCGGCGCCGAAACTGTATTCGAGGCCGTCCTTGTCCTCGGCCTGGGCCAGGATGTTGCCGGCGCGTTTCAGGCCCAGAAGCAGGTTGGTCCCGTCTTCGGTCTTGAGCGCGTCGTTCAGCGCCGTGGCGCGGTTGACCAGCAGCACCAGGTCGTCGCTGCCGGGCATGGCCTGCACCGCGTCGATGATGTCATGGCGGATGCCCTGGTCGCGCAGGTGGACTTTCAGGCGGTCGTGGAAGAAGGCGAGGAGGTCCGCCGCATCGGCATCAGACCGCGCCTTGGCGAAGGTCTGGCCAAGATTGGCGCGCACCCCGTTCACCAGCACCAGCCGGATCACCCCCAAGGCGGCGCGGCGCAGCGCGAAGGGGTCCTTCGAGCCGGTGGGCTTTTCGTCGATGGCCCAGAAGCCGGCCAGCGTATCGAGCTTGTCGGCCAGCGCCACCGCCACCGATACCGGCGCCGAGGGCACCGCATCCGAGGGGCCGAGCGGCGAGTAATGGTCGCGGGCGGCGTCGGCCACCGGCTCGGGCAGGCCGGCCGCCAGAGCGTAATAGCGGCCCATCGTGCCTTGCAGTTCCGGGAACTCGCCCACCATGGCCGAGCGCAGGTCGAGTTTCGCTACCCGGGCCGCCTGTTCGGCCTGGTCGGGATCGGCGCCGACCAGCGGCGCGATCTCGCGCGAAAGCGCCGCGATGCGGGCGATGCGGTCGGCCTGG
Source organism: Paracoccus thiocyanatus (assembly GCF_900156255.1). Taxonomy (GTDB): domain Bacteria; phylum Pseudomonadota; class Alphaproteobacteria; order Rhodobacterales; family Rhodobacteraceae; genus Paracoccus; species Paracoccus thiocyanatus. Next base: position 38,448 of record NZ_FTMK01000005.1, on the reverse strand, counting down.
GAACCGAGCTTGCTTTGGAACGTCACAGCGCGCAGCCCATCGGCCCAGTCCGCCATCCCCGCCTTGGCCTCGCGCAGGTCGTTGTCCCAGAAGAAGGCCGCGTCCGACAGGCGCGCCGCCAGCACGCGCTGGTTGCCCTTCAGGATCGTGTCGCCCTGGTCCGGGGTCTCGATATTCGCCACGGTGACGAAGCCCTCGATCCGGCCGGTTTTGGGATTGCGGGCCGAAAAGAACTTCTGGTGTTCCTTCATCGAGGTTTGCAGCACCTCGGGCGGCAGGGACAGGAAGCGATCCTCGATGGTGCCCATCAGGGGGACCGGCCATTCGACCAGGCCCGCGACCTCGGAAAGCAAGCCCTCGTCCGGCACGATTTCCCAGCCGCGGGCAAAGGCGAGGTTCGCGGCCTCTTGCCGGATCGCGGCCTCGCGTTCGGCGGGGTCCAGCATGACGCGGGCGCGGCGAAGTTTCGCGGCGTAGTCGTCGAAGCCGGAAACTGTGATCTGATCCGGGGCCATGAAGCGGTGGCCGCGGGTGGTGGCGCCGGCGCGGATGCCCTCGATCTCCAGCGGCACCACGGTGCTGCCGGATTCGTCCGAAAGCAGGCAGATGATGGAATGCAGCGGCCGCACCCAGCGCAAGGACCCCGAGCCCCAGCGCATCGACTTGGGCCAGGGGAAGTCGCGGATCGTGCGCTCCAGCACCTCGGCCACGATCTGGGCGGCGGGGCGGCCGGGCTTCGTGACCACCGCGAACCAGACCTGGCCCTTTTTCTCGTCGCGCGCCTGCAACTGCTCGCGGGTCAGGCCGGTCGAGCGCAAGAAGCCCTCCAGCGCCGCGTCGGGGGCGTCGATGCGGGGACCCTTGCGTTCTTCGCGCGTGGTCGGGCTTTCGGCGGTCAGCCCCTCGACGGCCAGCGCCAGCCGGCGCGGCGTCGAAAAGGCGCCGGCCGAGCGATAGGTCAGCCCGGCCTCGACCAGCCCGTCGGTGACGCGCTTTTTCAGATCCTCGCGGGCGGGGGCCTGCATCCGCGCCGGAATCTCCTCCGAGAAAAGCTCGATCAGAAGGTCGGGCATCAGTCCATCACTCCGCGTTCGGGGGTCTTGTCGTTGAATTGGTGCCAGGCAAAGGCGCGGCCGTCGGGATAGACCACGATCACCCGGTCCACGTCGGGGCGGATCTCGGCCTGGCCCAGCACGGCGCGCGCCGCGCCCGATTCCAGGTCGGCGGTCAGCGCCTTGGCGGAATAGCACCTGAACCAGCCCGGCCCGTTCAGCGGCGTCGCATCGGGATAGGGCGCAGCATCGGCCAGCCCGGCCGGATCCAGGGTAAAGCAGGCGCGATAGCGGATGGGCGAGCTTGTGGCGTCGATGGCCCGGAAATCCCCCACCGCGACCGGATGGGCGGTGCCCTGCGCATCGGTGACGACGATGTCCTGCGCGCCGGTGATCTCGTCCACCTGCTCGTAGAAGCCATAGACTTGCAGATACCAGACGGCGAGGCCCGACAGCAGCGCCACCAGCACCAGCATCGAGGCGACGATCTTGCCCGAACTCATGCCGCATCCTCCGCTTGCAGGACCGCCGCCTCGGTGGTCACGAACAGGTCGGCGCAGCGTTTCGCCAGCGCCCGGACGCGGCCGATATAGGCCTGGCGTTCCGTGACCGAGATGACGCCGCGCGCGTCCAGCAGGTTGAACAGGTGGCTGGCCTTGATCGCCTGGTCATAGGCCGGATGCGCCATCGGGATGCGCCGCCCGGCGCTGTCCGTGTCGGCGGCCGACAGGATGCGGTCGCATTCCGCCTCGGCATCCTTGAAATGTTGCAGCAGCATGTCCGTATCGGCCTGTTCGAAGTTCCAGCGGGAATATTCGCGCTCGGCCTGGCGGAAGACGTCGCCATAGCGCAGCGGGATCGGGCTGCCCGGCGGGTTGAAGGGCATGTCCATCACATGCTCGACCCCCAGCACATACATCGCCAGCCGCTCCAGCCCATAGGTCAGCTCGCCCGAGACCGGGCGGCAGTCATGGCCGCCGACCTGCTGGAAATAGGTGAACTGGCTGACCTCCATGCCGTCGCACCAGACCTCCCAGCCCAGGCCCCAGGCGCCCAGCGTCGGGCTTTCCCAATCGTCCTCGACAAAGCGCACGTCGTGGATCATCGGGTCCAGGCCGATGGCGGCCAGGCTGCCCAGGTAAAGCTGTTGCAGGTTCGGCGGCGACGGTTTGATGATGACCTGATACTGGTAATAATGCTGCAAGCGGTTCGGGTTCTCGCCATAGCGGCCGTCGGTCGGGCGGCGCGAGGGCTGGACATAGGCCGCGGCCCAGGGACGCTGGCCCAGGCTGCGCAGGGTGGTCGCCGGGTGAAAGGTGCCGGCGCCGACCTCCATGTCATAGGGTTGCAGCACCGCGCAGCCCTGCCCCGCCCAATAGGATTGCAGGCGCAGGATCACGTCCTGAAAGCAGACGGGTTTCGCCTGCTGATGGTCCTTTGGGCTGGTCATCGGGGTTTCCTTCGGCATAACTGGCAGGAAATGTCTGCCGCCTTCTAGGCAGAGGGCGGCGCAGGGTCAATGAGAGGGACTGCCCATGCGGCGCTTTGCATTCGTCATCGGTGCGGCCCTGCCGCTGACTGCGGGCTTTGCGGCGCAGGCCGAGGACGTGGTGATCCGCATCGAGGCCAAGCGCGGCGCGGAAGCCGCGGCCGACACCGCCCGCAACTGGGGCGCGCAGTTCGGCGATGTCGTGACCTTCCCGCTGGCCGATGGCTGGGTCGGGATCGCGCTTGGTCCGATGCCGCGCGAAGAGGCGGCCGCGCGGCTGGCGCAGTTGAAAGAGCAGCGCCAGGTGCCGGGCGACAGCTTCCTTTCCCCCGCCGAAGGGCGGGAATTGACCCGGATCGGCGATGCAACCCCCGCCGAATCCGCTGACGCCCCCGACCAGGATCCCCAGGCGGCGGCGCCCGGCGGCAATGCCTCGACCTTCCCGCAGGCCCAGCCCCCGGCGACAGAGGAGGAGCCGGTGCCGGGGGACCTGGCCGGCGCGGATGCGGCCCCCTCGTCCGATGCCGCTACAACGGCGGAACCCGAACCTGCGCCCGAGCAGTTCTTCCTGCGCCTCGAATCCACCACCGACCGCGCGCAGGCCGAAGAGATGCTGGCGAAATGGCGCGAGACCCTGCCCGAGGCCGGGCTGTGGTCGCTGCCCAACGGCCGGCTGGCGGTGGCCTTGGGCCCGATGGACCGCGCGACCGGCACAGCCTGGCTTCAGGCGTTTCGGGATGCGGGCGCGGTGCCCAGGGACGCCTTCCTTGCGCCGGGCGAAGACATGGGCGAGATCGCGATCATCGGCAAGGTGCCGGATCTGGGCGCCCCCCCGGCCCCGGATGCGGCCGCCGTCCCCATGCCGCCGCTGGAAAAGGTCCAGCGCGCCTTGCGTTGGGCTGGCCATTACGACGGCGGCATCGACGGCAAGGACGGCCCCATGACCCGCGCCGCCATGGCCAGGGAAATCATGGACCGGCGCGCCTCGCCCGACCCGGCGACGGCCATGGCCGAACTGATCGCGCGGCGCGAGGCGTGGCGGGCCGAGATGGGCCTGGTCGAACTGCGCGACGCCCATACCGGCCTGATGCTGCCCGCGCCGATGGAAAAGCTGCAATTCGACCGCGCCGAACGCGCGCTGTCGATCTATGGCCCCAGGGACGGCTCGGGCGCGGCGCTGATCCTGTTCTCGCAGCCCGGCGGCCAGCAAGAGATGCTGGACCTTGCCGGCCTTGTGACCGCGCTTGGCTGGGTGCCCACGCCCGAGCGCAAGGTGGAACGCGGCAGCATCGTGCTGGACGGGCGCAACCAGACCCATATCGGCCATGCCGAGGGCCAGGTCGTGGACGGCCGGGCGCAGGGTTTCGTGCTGATCTGGCCCGTTTCCGACCCCGAAGACCAGCACCGGCTGGCGGCCGAGATCTCGGACAACCTGGCCCGCTTCGCCCCCGGCGCGGCCGAGACGCAGATCCAGGCGCCGGCCATCGCCCCCGCAGCCGCGCAGGACTAGCCGCGCCAGAACCGCGGCAGCAGCAGCACCAGGACCGAGATCAGTTCCAGCCGGCCCAGATACATCCCCCAGATCATCAGCCATTTCGACGCGGTGGGGAAATCCGTCACCGCGCCGTCGGGGGTCATTTCCGGCCCCCAGACCAGGCCGACATTGGCGATCGCGGTCCAGGCCGCGGTCAGCGCGGTGCGCGGATGCAGGCCGGTCAGCGCCAGCCCGACGATCAGCAGGCCAAAGGACAGGATGAACAGGGTAAAGAAGGCCATGACCGAATCGACCACGTCCTCGTCCAGCGGCCGGCCGCCGTAAAGCAGCGGGAACACCCGGTGCGGCGACTGCATCCGCCGCAACTGCGCCTTGACCGCCTGGAACAGCACCAGATAGCGAAACACCTTGACCGAACACGAGGTCGAGCCGGTGCAGCCCCCGATCAGCCCGACCACGATCAGGATGACAAAGGGGAAATGCCCCCATTGCGTCACATCGGCCGAGGCAAAGCCGGTGCCCGAAAAGGCCGAGACGACGTTGAAGGTGGTCTCGCGGATCACGTCGAAGGGATTCTTCGCCTCCAGCCACAGCAGGCGGTAAAGCACCACCAGCGCGATGGCGTAAAAGGTCCAGCGCAGATAGGCGCGCACCTGGATGTCGCGCCAGATCGGCTCGGCCGAGCCGCGGATCAGTTGTACCATGCGGATGAACGGGATCGAGGCCAGGATCATGAAGAACGCCGCGGCATATTCCGCCGGCCCGATGAAGGGCGCGAAACTGGCGTCGTAATTGGAAAACCCGCCGGTCGAACAGGTGGACAGCGCCAGCACCAAGGCGTCGAACCCCCCCATCCCCAGCAGGATATAGACCACCATGCAGCTTGCGGTCATGGCGATATAGACCCCGGTCATCTCGCGCGCGATGTCAAAGGCACGCGGCAGGATCTTGCCCAGCGTGTCGAACCCTTCCGAGCGAAAGAACTGCATGCCGCCGACCTTCATCACCGGCAGGAAGATCATGGCGACGACGATGATCCCCAAGCCCCCGGCCCAGTTCAGGAAGGCCCGCCACAGGTTCGTGCCCTTGGGCAGGCCGTCCAGGTCGGCGAATGTCGTGGTGCCGGTGGTGGTGACGCCCGACATGGCCTCGAAATAGGCGTCGGTAAAGCCGGCATGCGGCGCGCCCAGCATAAAGGGCAGCGCGCCCGCCACCGGCACCACCAGCCACAGCATCGCGGTCAGCAGAAACACCTGCTGGATGGTCATCGACCTGTCCACCTGCCGCGTCGACAGGGCCACCAGCGCCCCGGCCAGCATGGTCAATATGCCGCATTCCAGGAAGATCAGCCAATGCGCGTCGCCATGCCACCAATCGACCAGCATGGGCAGTGCCATCGCCGCCCCCAGCGTGACGACGACCTTGCCGACGATATTGGCCACGGGACGGATATCGATCATGCCGCCCTGCTTGCCCCGCCGTCCCGCAACCGTCAAGCGCGGCGCTTGCACGACGCCCGGCAAGCCCCTATAGAAAGATCCGACGCGGGTGTAGCTCAATGGTAGAGCAGCAGCCTTCCAAGCTGAATACGTGGGTTCGATTCCCATCACCCGCTCCATCCCTTCCCTTCCATGGCCCTGCCCTGGCGCTTCTTTCGTGGTGAAATATCCTGGGGGGAGCCCGTTTTGCGCCCATCGGGCGCGAAAGGGGCGGGGGGCAAAGCCCCCGATCCTGCCCTTCCGTTCCAGCCGCCAAGGCCCTATATCCTGCACGGTGCCCGCCGGGCCCGCCTGCGCCTTCGCTCGATACGCCGCGGGCAGCCGCCCGACACTTGCCGCGGGCAGCCGCCCGAACCTTACCCGCGGGCCCTGCCCGAACCTTACTCGCGGGCCCTGCCCGACACGCCGAAAGGAAGCCCATGTCCCAGAAAGCGATGCAGCGCCTGTCCTTCTTCCTGCTGATGGGATTGACGCTCTATGCCTCCTTCCTGGGCGCGGGCTGAGGGGGCGGCGATGGCAAGACGTTTCGGCGGCCGCTTTTCGCCCCAACCGCCGCGGGACGGCTCCGCCCCGCGACCGCCCGCGCGCCCCGCGCCGGGCGAAATCCGCCATCCGCTGGAATCGCGCACCCGCTGGGTCACGATCATGGCCATCCCCTTCCTCATCAGCGCCTTCTGGCAGGACCCGGCCGGGCTTGCGCTGCACCTGGTCGCGTTTGGCGCCATCGCCTCGGGCATGTGGATGACACGCGAGGGCTTGCAGGCAGAGGCGGCATATGACGCCCGCCGCATCGCCCGGCGTCCGGCGATCCCGCGCAAGCTTTTCGGCGGCATCCTGACCGGGCTGGGCCTGGCCATCGGCTCGTATGTGCCGGGGGCCGAGGCCGGGGCCGGCCTCATCGGCATCGCCGGCGCCATGCTGCACCTGCTGGCCTTTGGCAGCGACCCGATGCGCGACAAGGGCATGGAGGGCATCGACGCCGTCCAGCAGGACCGCGCCCAGCGCATCGTGGCCGAGGGCGAGACGCATCTCCAGGCCATGCAACAGGCCATCCTGCGCACCGGCGACCGCCGGCTTGAGGCGCGCGTCGGCCTTTTTGCCGCCGCCGCGCGCGACCTTTTCGCCCATGTCGAGGACAATCCCGACAATATCCCCGCCGTCCGCCGCTATCTCAGCGTCTATTTGCAAGGCGCGCGCGACGCGACGGCGAAATTCGCCGATCTTTACGCCCAGACCCGCGACCCGCGGGCAAGGCAGGATTACGAAACCCTGCTGAACGACCTGGAAACCGAATTTGCCGCCCGCCGCGCCAAGCTGCTGGAAGGCGGCCGCGCCGACCTGGACATCGAAATCAGCGTGCTGCGCGAGCGGCTGGCCCGCGAAGGGGTGCGGCCGCCCCCCGCCCCGGCAGAACCGGCAGAGTTGCAGCGGCCGATGACCCTCGACGATCTGGTCATCCCGCGCCAGACCGACAAGCCGCGCCGCTAGCCCATGCCCCGCTTTGCCCTGTTGATCGAATATGACGGCGGCCCCTTTGCCGGCTGGCAGGCCCAGGCCGACCGCCCCAGCGTCCAGGGCACGGTCGAGGCGGCGCTGGCCCGGCTTGATCCCGGTTTCGCGGCCGGCGCCCGGATCGCGGCGGCGGGGCGCACCGATGCCGGGGTCCATGCCACCGGCCAGGTCGCCCATGCCGATCTGGCCCGCGACTGGGACCCGTTCCGGCTGTCCGAGGCGCTGAACTGGCATCTCAAGCCCGCCCCCGTCGCCATCCTGGCCGCGGCGCGGGTGGCGGATGATTTCCACGCCCGCTTTTCCGCGCAAGAGCGGCGCTATCTGTTTCGGCTGGTCGCGCGGCGTGCGCCCGTGACCCATGACCGCGGCCGGGTCTGGCAGGTGCCGCAGCCCCTCGACCTTGCGGCCATGCGCGCCGGCGCGGCGCATCTGCTGGGGCAGCACGACTTCACCACCTTCCGCTCGACCATGTGCCAGGCGAAAAGCCCGGTAAAGACGCTGGACGAACTGACTATCCAGGAAATCCAGATCCCGCAGGGCCGCGAATATCGTTTCACCCTGCGGGCGCGGTCATTCCTGCACAATCAAGTGCGCTCGATCGTCGGCACGTTGGAGCGGGTGGGCGCCGGCGCCTGGCCGCCCGAGCGCGTGGCCCAGGCGCTGGCGGCCCGCGACCGCGCCGCCTGCGGGCCGGTCTGCCCGCCGCAGGGGCTTTACCTGACGGCCGCCACCTATCCGGCGCCGCCCTTTCCGCCCGGCGGCTGAAGTCCGGGCACCGGCTGGCCAGACCCCTCCCACAGCGCCGCCAGCCCCGCATGGATATCCGTGCCGGCGACAAAGCCCAGCCCCTGCCGCGCGGCCTGCGGACAGCCGCGCGAGGCGCGGATGTCGCCGCTGCGCGCCGGCTCGTGGCGGGCGGCGCTTGTGCCGCGTCCCGCAAGCCCGTCGATGGCCCGCGCCAGTTCCAAAAGCGAGGTCTCGACCCCGGTGCAAAGGTTGAAGATGCGGGCCCCGCCTTGGCGGCCGGCCAGGTCCCCGGCGCGAAGCAGCCCTTCGACCACGTCGCCCACATAGATGAAATCCCGGCTCTGCTGCCCGTCGCCAAAGATGACATGCGGCCGGTCGGCCCGCCGGTTGGCGCAGAATTTCGAAATCACCCCCGCATAGGGCGAGGCCGCATCCTGCCGCGGACCGTAGACGTTGAAAAAGCGCAGCCCGACCGAGGGCAGGCCATGCACCTCGGCCATGGCGCGGGCCTGATGCTCGCCCGCCAGCTTGTCGGCGGCATAGGGTGAAATCGGCAGGGGCAGATCGGCTTCGCGACATGCCGCGCCCGAGCGGTTGCCATAGACCGCCGCGGACGAGGCATGGACGACCGGAATGTTCCCCGCCCGATGCGCCGCCTGAAGAACGGCGATGGTGCCGCCCAGGTTGACGCCATGCGCCGCCACCCAGTCCCCGATGCAAAGCTGCACCGAAACCCGTGCGGCAAGGTGGAAGACGCATCCCGTCCCGGCCATCAGCAGGTCCAGCAGGTCCGCATCGCGCACGTCCCCGCGCACCAGCCGCGCAGCCGGCGACAGGTTGGCCGCCCGCCCGCTGGACAGGTCGTCAAGCACGACGACCTCGTTGCCATCCGCCAGCAGGCGATCGACAAGATGGCTGCCGATGAACCCGGCACCCCCCGTCACCAGCACCTTTCGCGCCGCGCCCGACGCCTTTCCGCTGCGCGCCGGGGCTGCGCCGGCCGTTTCATGAGCCGCGCGCGGGCGGGCCGCCTGAACGCCTGCGGGGGAACGGTCGGGGGCGGGTCGGGGTGCGGCCGGGCCGGAAATGGCGGGGCCTATGCGCGGCCGCGCCGCCGGGGCCGCTCGTCCTTGTAAAGGACGATCAGCACGGTGCGCCAGATGATCCACAGATCCAGCGCCAGGCTGCGGTTCTTCTGATAGATCAGGTCGATTTTCAGCTTGGTCGGCAGGCAGCGCCGGGCATAGGCGGCCTCGGTCGCCTCGGCGCTTTTGCAGCGGCGCAGGATGCGGTCCTCGTGCCGGTGATAGATCAGCGTGGCCAGGCCGGTGACGCCGGGGCGGCTTTTCAGCACCTGGCCATAGACCGCGGGATAGCGTTCGACATATTCGCGGATGGTCGGGCGCGGGCCGACAAAGCTCATGTCGCCCATCAGGATGTTGAACAATTGCGGCAATTCGTCTACGCGGCTGCGGCGCATGAAATGGCCCAGGGGCGTGATGCGCCAGGCCTTGTGCGCGCCGGTGACGCCGGAATCCTGCTGCTGGCACAGCATGGTGCGGAACTTGAGATGGGTGAAGGTCCGTCCCGGCGCCGCCATCCGCGGCGCGGCGTAAAAGATCGGCCGCCCCTGCGTCACCAGCAGGATCAGCGCAAAGATCGCCATGATGATGGACAGCGGCACCAGCAGCACCAGCGCCAGGGTGACGTCGAAAAGCCGCTTGGACAGCGGCATCGAGGCCGGGCCGACATCCTGGCCCTCGCCCCGGAACCACGACATCTCGGGTTGGGGCAATGTGGCGAGCCGGACAATATCGGTCTTTTCCCAGTCTTGGTGAATCGTCACAATTCCGTCCCGCGTTCGGCGCTTTGGCTGTCTTTTCGCCTAGCATAGCACCGCCCAATTGAGAACTGCCGCAAGGGGGAAACCGCGCGAGACTTGCGCAACCGTGTCCTTTCGGCCAGTCTTCGCTCATTCTTGGGCAACCGGGGCGGGATTCATGCGGAAGTTTCTGGTGGTTCTGGATGATTCGCGCGAATGCCTGAACGCCATCCGCTATGCCGCCCTGCGCGCGGCCAAGACCGGCGGCGGCGTGCAGGTTCTGGCGGTGATCCCGGCCAGCACCATCCAGCACGGCATGGGCGTGGCCGATGTCATGCGCGCCGAAGCCTATGAGCGGATCGAGGCGCATTACGAGGTTTTCGCCAAATGGATGCGCGACCGCCCCGGCATCGAACCCGAACTGGTGGTCCGCGAGGGCGAGCCGGGCGCCGAACTGCTGGCCCAGATCCACGACGACCCCGATGTCGGGGTGGTGGTGCTGGCCGCCTCGACCGAGTCGGCGGGGCCGGGGCCGCTGGTCACGCGGCTGATGCGGGAAATGGCCAGCCTGCCCTGTCCCATCACCATCGTGCCGGGCGACATCTCGCGCGAGCGGCTGGAGCGGATCACCTGACACCGGCACAGGCGCGCTGCGGCAGATGGTCGCCGCGTGATCGCGCGCCGCCGGGCCGCACCTCGCGCGCGCCACGGCACCGGGCCTGCGCGGCCGGGCCCATGCGGCCAAAGCCCACCCCGTGTCCGACTTGACTTGCCCGCCCCCCGATCCCCATATCGCCATGCAAAGGAGCCCGCCATGTTCATCCAGACCGAAACCACCCCCAACCCCGCAACGCTGAAATTCCTGCCCGGCGAAACCGTCCTGGGCAATGGCACCGCCGACTTCCCCGCGCCCGAGGCCGCGGCGACCAGCCCGCTTGCCCGCCGCATCTTTGCCGTGCCCGGCGTGACCGGGGTGTTCCTGGGTTCGGATTTCGTGACCGTGACCAAGGCCGAAGGGGCGATCTGGGACCATCTGAAGCCCTCGGTCCTGGGGGCGATCATGGAACATTACCAGTCGGGCGCCCCGGCCGTCGAGGGCGCGTCCGCGGGCGGGCATAACGACCAGGACGGGCCGGATTCCGGGATCGTCAGCCAGATCAAGGAATTGCTGGATACCCGCGTGCGCCCCGCCGTGGCGCAGGACGGCGGCGACATCACCTTCCACGGCTTCGACCGCGGCGTGGTCTATCTGCACATGCAGGGCGCCTGCGCCGGCTGCCCCTCGTCCACGCTGACGCTGAAGATGGGGATCGAGAACCTGCTGCGCCACTATATCCCCGAAGTGACCGAGGTGCGGCCCGTTGGCTGACGCGCTTTCGCTGGGCTTCGACACATCGGCCGCGCATTGCGCGGCCGCTTTGCTGCAAGGCGACCGCCTGCTGGTCCAGCGCCACGAAGACATGGCCCGCGGCCAGGCCGAGCGGCTGTTTCCGCTGCTGGAACAGGTGCTGGCCCATGCGGGCATGGGCTGGCGCGACCTTTCCGTCATCGGCTGCGGCATCGGGCCGGGCAATTTCACCGGCATCCGCATCTCGGTCGCGGCGGCGCGCGGGCTGGCGCTGTCGCTGGGCATCCCCGCCCTCGGCGTCAGCGTGACCGAGGCCGCGGCGCATGGCCTGCCCCGCCCCTGCCGCGTCACCCTGCCCGCGCGGGCGGGTCAGGTGATCTGGCAGGATTTCGGCACCGGGCAGGCCAGCGGACCGCAACAGGCCCTTGCGCATGAGCTGCCCCCCGGCCCGGCGCCCCAGCCCGCGGCCATGCCGCTGGCCGAAGCCATCGCGCGGATCGCCGCCGCCCGGCGCGGCCGGCCGGACCTGCCGCGCCCGGCGCCTATCTATCTGCGCCCCGCCGATGCCGCGCCGGCGCGCGACCGCGGTCCCTTGATCCTGTCATGACGCCCCAAGACCTGGCGGCGCTGCACGGCCGCTGCTTTGCCGCGCATCCGCGGCCCTGGACGGCGGCCGAGTTCCAGGCGCTGCTGGCCGGGCCGGCGAATTTCCTGCTGATCCGGCCGCAGGCCTTCCTGCTGGGCCGCGCCATCGCCGACGAGGCCGAGTTGCTGACGCTGGCCGTCGCCCCCGAGGCGCGGCGGCAGGGGCTGGCCTCGGCCCTGCTGGCCGAATTCGCCGCGACGTCACGGGCGCGGGGCGCGCGCGCAGCCTTTCTGGAAGTCGCCGCCGACAATGCCGCCGCGCTTGCGCTTTATGCGGGGGCCGGCTGGGAAGCCGTTGGAAAGCGGCGCGATTATTACGCCCCCGGAATCGGCGCCATAGTGATGCGGCGCGCGCTTTGATCCCAGACAAGATTGTTGACGGAGTCCGGCCCATGCGCCCTAATCCGAACATTCTGGGCCGACTCGCCCGCAAACCGTCCTGAGGTCCGACATGTTCCTGATGAAAACCCTGCGCGCCGGCGCCTGCCTGGCCCTGCTGCCCGCCATGGCCCTGGCCGATCCGGCGCTGATCTTCGATCTGGGCGGCAAGTTCGACAAATCCTTCAACGAGGCCGCCTATAACGGCGCCGAACGCTGGAAGGCCGAGACCGGCGGCACCTACAAGGAACTGGAAATGCAGTCCGAGGCGCAGCGCGAACAGGCCCTGCGCCGGCTGGCGCAGGCCGGGGCCAATCCCATCGTCATGACCGGCTTTGCCTTTGGCGAGGTGCTGGGCAAGATCGCGCCGGATTATCCCGATACGAAATTCGTCATCATCGACATGGTGGTCGAACAGCCGAACGTGCAATCGGTGGTCTTCACCGAGGAACAGGGCTCTTACCTGGCCGGCGTCGCGGCGGCGCTGGCATCGAAATCCGGCACCGTGGGCTTTATCGGCGGCATGGACATTCCGCTGATCCACAAGTTCGAATGCGGCTATGCCCAGGGCTTCAAGGCCACCCGGCCGGACGGCCAGCTTATCATCAACTATACCGGCACCACGCCCGCGGCCTGGAACGACCCGGTCAAGGGGGGCGAACTGCTCAAGGCGCAGGTCAGCCAAGGCGCGGATGTGGTCTATGCCGCAGCGGGCGGCACCGGCATCGGCGTGTTGCAGGCGGCGGCGGATGCCGGCGTGCTGTCGATCGGCGTGGACAGCAACCAGAACCACCTGCATCCGGGCAAGGTGCTGACCTCGATGGTCAAGGGCGTGGACAATTCCGTCTATGACGCCTTCAAGGCTGGGGCCGAGGTCGAGCCGGGCGTGAAGGTCATGGACCTGGCCTCGGGCGGGGTGTCGCTGGCCATGGACGACAACAACAAGCCGCTGATCTCGGGCGAGATCGCCGGCGCCATCGACGCTGCCGCCAAGGCCATCCAGGCCGGCGAGATCACGGTTCACGACTATATGGCCGACAACAGCTGCCCGGTGCGGTAATGACGGCCGCGCCCGCAATCGAGTTGCGGGGGATTTCCAAGGCCTTCGGCCCGGTGCAGGCGAACCGGGCCATCGACCTGGTGGTGCCGCGCGGCACCATCCACGGCATCATCGGCGAGAACGGCGCCGGGAAATCGACGCTGATGTCGATCCTTTACGGCTTTTACCGCCCCGATGCGGGCCAGATCCTGATCGACGGCAAGCCCGTCGCCATCGCCGACAGCCAGGCCGCGATCCGCGCCGGCATCGGCATGGTGTTCCAGCATTTCAAGCTGGTGCCGAATTTCACCGTGCTGGAAAACGTGGTGCTGGGCGCCGAAGACGGCCGGTTCCTGCGCCGCTCTCTGGCGCGGGCGCGCGGCGAGTTGAAGCGGCTGGCGGCGGAATACGGCTTGCAAGTCGATCCCGACGCGCTGGTCGAGGATCTGTCGGTCGGTCACCAGCAGCGGGTCGAGATCCTCAAGGCGCTGTATCGCCGCGCCGACATCCTGATCCTGGACGAGCCGACGGGCGTGCTGACCCCCGCCGAGGCCGATCACCTGTTCCGCATCCTGCGCAGCCTGAGGGACGAGGGCAAGACCATCATCCTGATCACCCACAAGCTGCGCGAGATCATGCAGATCACCGAAAATGTCTCGGTCATGCGGCGGGGCGAGATGGTGGCCTCGGTCAGGACCGCCGGGACCGGCCCGGCCGAACTGGCCGAGTTGATGGTGGGGCGCAAGGTGCTGTTGCGGGTGGAAAAGCCCCTCGCCCGCCCCGGCGCGCCGGTGCTGGAAGTGCAGGGATTGCGCATGGTCGATGCCGAGGGCGTCGAGCGGCTGCGCGGCATCGACCTGGCGATCCGCGCCGGCGAAATCCTGGGCATTGCCGGGGTGGCCGGCAACGGCCAGACGCAACTGCTGGAAATCCTGGGCGGCTATCCCCCGGCCGGCGCGACGCTTTCGGGCGAAATCCGGCTTGGCGGCCGGCCGCTGCCCCTGGCCGGATCGCAGGGCCGCGCCCGCCGCCGCGCCGGCATCGGCCATGTCCCCGAGGATCGCCAGGCCGAGGGGCTGATCATGGATTTCACCGCCTGGGAGAACATGGCCTTCGGTTATCAGGACGCGCCCCAGTTCCAGCGCGGCCCGTTGATGGATAATGCCGCGCTGCGCGCCGATGCGATGGGCAAGATCGCGCGTTTCGACATCCGCCCGCCCGACCCGGACCTGGCGGCGAAAAGCTTTTCCGGCGGCAACCAGCAAAAGATCGTGGTGGCGCGCGAGGTCGAGCGCGATCCCGACCTGCTGCTGGTCGGCCAGCCGACGCGCGGGGTCGATATCGGCGCCATCGAGTTCATCCACAAGCGCATCGTCGCCCTGCGCGACGCCGGCCGCGCGGTGCTGCTGGTTTCGGTCGAACTGGACGAGATCATGGCGCTGGCGGACCGCATCCTGGTGATGTTCGACGGCCGCATCATGGGCGAGCGGCTGCCCGCCGAGGCGACGGCCGCCGAACTGGGCAGCCTGATGGCCGGGGTGGAACCGGCGCGCGCCGATGCCGGCGGCATTGCGGGATGAGGCGCCGCATGCCTCCGGCGGGAGTATTTGGAAAACGGAGAAAGCCGGGAAAGGCGGGCTGATGGAGCGAATGCCGAAATGGGCGGATGTGATCCTGACGCCGCTGATCTCGCTGGTGCTGGCCTTTGCGCTTTCGGCGCTGCTGATCCTGGCCATCGGCGAAAGCCCGGCCGAGGCGCTGAAAGTCGTGGTCCAGGGTGCCCTGGGCTCCAGCTATGGCTGGGGCTTCACCCTGTATTATGCGACGAATTTCATCTTTACCGGCCTGGCGGTGGCGGTGGCCTATCACGCCGGCCTGTTCAATATCGGCGGCGAGGGGCAGGCCGCCATGGGGGGCCTTGGCGTCGCGCTGGTGGTGCTGGCCCTGCCCTGGCCGCATTGGGCCCTGGCATTGCCGGCGGCGGCTGTCGGGGCGGCGCTGATGGGCGCGCTATGGGCGCTGGTGCCCGCCTGGTTGCAGGCCCGGCGCGGCAGCCACGTCGTCATCACCACCATCATGTTCAACTTCATCGCCGCGGCGCTGCTGAATTACGTCCTGGTCAACCTGTTGCGGCCGGTGGGCAGCATGGATCCGGCCTCGGCCAGCTTTCCTGCGGCCACGCATCTGCCGAAACTGTCCGAGATGGCGCTGGCACTGGGCGTCGAATGGGGTCGCAACACCCCGGCCAATATCAGTTTCTTCGTGGCCGTCGCCGCCTGCCTGCTGGTCTGGCTGCTGATCTGGCACACGCGGCGGGGCTATGAGATCCGCGCCTTTGGCAAATCCGCAACGGCGGTGCGCTATGCCGGCATCTCGGCCTTGCGCATCACCGTGCTGGCCATGCTGGTCTCGGGCGCGCTGGCCGGGTTGATGGCGGTCAACAACGTCATGGGAGAGGCCGAGCGGCTGGTCCTGAACGCCGTCGAGGGCGCCGGCTTCATCGGCATCGCCGTGGCGCTGATGGGGCGCAACCATCCGCTGGGCGTGCTGCTGGCGGCGCTGCTCTTTGGCTTTCTCTATCAGGGCGGGGGCGAGCTGGCGCTGTGGACCTCGATCCCGCGCGAGCTGATCGTGGTCATCCAGGCGCTGGTGATCCTGTTCACCGGGGCGCTCGACAACATGGTGCGCATGCCGCTGGAACGGCTGTTCATGGCGCTGCGCCGCAAGGGGGCGTGATGGATTTCGCGACGCTGATCCAGATCCTTGATTCGGCGGTGCGGCTGATGACACCCCTGCTGCTGGCCTGCCTGGCCGGGCTTTATTCCGAACGCGCCGGGGTCTTCGACATCGGGCTGGAGGGCAAGATGCTGATGGCGGCCTTTGCCTCGGCCTCGGTCGCCTATGCCACCGGCAGCGCTTGGCTGGGGCTGCTGGCCGGCATCGCGGGCGCCGCGGCCCTGGCCGGGCTGCACGGCCTCGCCTCGATCAGCTTCCGCGGCAACCAGCTGATCTCGGGCGTGGCGATCAACTTCCTCGCCTCGGGGCTGACGGTGCTGCTGGGACAGAAGATCTTCGGGCTGGGCGGGCGCACGCCCTCGCTTTCCGGCGCGGCGCGCTTCGGCGAGATCACCCTGCCCTTCGCCGAAAGCCTGCGCCCGCTGCCGGTGATCGGCCCGGTCTATGCCGAACTGGTCTCGGGCCACACCATCCTGGTCTATGTGGCCTTCGCCATGGTGCCGCTGACCTGGTGGATGCTTTACCGCACCCGCTTCGGCCTGCGGCTGCGCGCGGTGGGCGAAAGCCCCGCCTCGGTCGATACCGCCGGCGTCTCGGTCATCCGGCTGCGCTTTGCCGCGGTGATGATCTGCGGGGTCCTGTGCGGCATCGCCGGCGCCTATCTGGCGACCGGCATCTCGGCCGGCTTCGTCAAGGAGATGACCGCCGGGCGCGGCTTCATCGCGCTGGCGGCGCTGATCTTCGCCAAATGGCGGCCCTGGGGGGCGCTGGGGGCCACCTTCCTCTTCGGGCTGATGGAGGCGGTGGCGAACCGCTTTCCGAACCTTGACCTGGGGGTCGTCACCGTGCCCTCGATGCTCATGAACGCCTTGCCCTATATCCTGACCGTCGTCATCCTGGCCGGCTTTGTCGGCCGCGCCATCCCGCCGCGCGCGGGCGGAGAACCCTATGTCAAAGAACGCTGACCTCGCCGATCTGATCCGCAGCCGGGCGGGGGACACGCCGCCGGAATACGGGCTGGTCCTTGGCTCGGGCCTGGGACACCTGGCGGCGGCGGTAAAGGGCGTGGCGATTCCCTATTCCGACCTGCCGGGCTTTCCGCATGCCGGGGTGTCGGGCCATGTGCCGCAACTGGTCGTCGGCACGCTGGAGGGTCGGCGCGTCGCCATCTTCGGCGGACGGGCGCATTACTACGAATCCGGCCGCGCCGATGCCATGCGGCTGCCGCTAGAGGTGCTCAAGGCGCTCGGCACCCGGAAACTGATCCTGACCAACGCCGCCGGCAGCCTGCGCGCCGAGATGCCGCCGGGCTCGCTGATGCTGCTGTCGGACCACATCGCCTTTGCCGGCACCAACCCGCTGATCGGCGAACCCAGCGAGGCGCGCTTCGTGCCGATGACCCACGCCCACGACCCCAGCCTCCGCGCCGGGCTGCAAGCCGCCGCCCAGGCCGAGGGGATCGCCCTGCCCGAGGGGGTCTATTGCTGGTTCTCGGGGCCCTCGTTCGAAACCCCGGCCGAAATCCGCGCCGCCCGCATCCTGGGCGCCGATGCGGTCGGCATGTCCACCGTCCCCGAGGTGATCCTGGCCCGTTTCCTGGGCCTGCGCTGCGCCGCCATCTCGGTCGTGACCAATATGGGCGCGGGCCTCTCGGACGAAGCGATCAGCCATGACCATACCAAGGCCATGGCACCCCTGGGCGCGGCCAAGCTGGAACGCATCCTGCGCCGCTTTCTGGGCGCGGCCGCCTGACCCCCGGCTTCTTTCGTGTTCAAATATCCCCGCCGGAGGCCGCCAAGCGCGCCGCCATTGCGGGCCTTTCCAGATCAAGCCCGGCCAGCGCCGCCTCGACCGCCGATGCGGCGCCATCCAGATCGTCCAGCCCGTCCAGCGCCACCACCGGCCAGCGCCCGTCGTCATGGCGCGCCCGGTGCTTTTCATAGCGCGGATCGTAATGGTCGCGGATCAGCCCCCCGGCCAGCCCGGCCCAGTCGGCGGCGTCGATCCTGCGCAGCCAGTCCTCGATCCGGTCGGCCGGGTGCAGCGGCCGCAGCAGCGCCACGATGCGCGCCACCGCTGCCGGATCGGCGCAGGTTTCGGCATAGGTGCGGGCGGTATAGGCGGCGCGCGCGCCCAACGGCACGGCCAGGCGGATGCGCGGCGCCTTGGCGATGGCCTGCCAGATGCCGCGCGGCAGGTTCAACGCGCCGATGCGCGAGCTTTCCGCCTCGACCAGCAGCGGGCGGGCGGGGTCCAGCGCCTCCAGCGCCAGGGCCAGGCGGCTTTCGAAGCGCTTCTGGCTGGGCTGGCCGCCCTGCATGGCGCCGAACAGGCTGCCGCGATGGTTCGCCAGCCCCTCCAGGTCGATGACCTGATGGCCGCGCGCGGCAAGGCGGGCCAGGATCTGGGTCTTGGCGCTGCCGGTATTGCCGTCCAGCACCAGCACGGGCGGGGCCAGGGGCGCGGCGACGCGCGCCACCACCAGCGCCCGCCACGCCTTGTAGCCGCCTTCAAGCCGCCCGGCGCGCCAGCCGATCTGCGACAGGATGCTGGTGAATGCGCCCGAGCGCTGGCCGCCGCGCCAGCGATAGACCAGCGGCCGCCAGCCGCCGCCGAACCCCGCCAGCGGCCCGGCGATATGGCGCGCGGCATTGGCGGCGACCATGGCCCCGCCCAGCTTGCGCGCATCAAAGGGCGACACCTGCTTGTAGATCGTCCCGACCTGCGCGCGTTCTTCGTTCGACAGCACGGGCAGGTTGATCGCGCCCGGCAGGTGATCTTCGGCATATTCCAGCGGGGTGCGCGTGTCGATGATGGTGTCGAACCCGGCCAGCGCCGGATCCGACAGCGATGTCAGGCGGGTATCCACTTAGTAGACGTAGACGGGCGTTCCGATCGGCACCTGCTCGAACAGCGCCATCACCGCTTCGTTGCGCATGCGGATGCAGCCGTTCGACACGGCCCGGCCGATCGAGTTCGGCTCGGTCGTGCCGTGGATGCGGATCGCGGTATCGTTGCCTTTGGCATCGTAAAGGTAAAGCGCCCGCGCGCCCAGCGGGTTCGACGGGCCACCGGGCATGCCATCGGCCCATTTGCCATATTGACCGGGATTGCGCTCGATCATCGCGGGCGTGGGCGTCCAGCTAGGCCATTCGGTTTTGCGCCCCACGGTGGCGCGGCCTTTCCAGACCAGTTCGGCGGTGCCGACGGCCACGCCATAGCGAACGGCCCGGCCCGGCGCCGTGACGTGGTAAAGGAAGAAATCCTTCGAGACCACGACGATGCTGCCGACTTCGAAATCGTCGCGGATGGCCACCTCGGTCGGGGCATAGGGGTCGCGCCGGGGTTCGGCCTGGGTGGCCAGGGCCGCCGGCTGCGCTTGGGCCAAAACCAGCGAGGGCGCGGCCACCAGCGGCAAGGCGGCCATCAGCATCTGTCTGCGGTTCATCTGTCCGTCCTGAATCCTTGCGTTCCTTGATCCTGCGCCTAACCGCTTGCGCCGCCGGGATCAACTCAAAGCCCCGTGACGCGGTTGAAAGGCGCGGCGAACGTGCTTAGCTTGCATCGGGAAAGGATCGCCTGCCATGACCTGCGCAAGCTGCGCCCCTCTTGTTCGCCCGCCGCGCCGCGCGCCCACGCGCGCCCCGCATCTGTGCCGGGGCCGGGGCGGGCGTGGTTGCCGCTGCCATATCGCGCTGCGGTTGCGCCTGGCCCGCCCGGCATTGGCGGCAAGCGGCCATCCGCTGGCCTGGCGGCCGGCGCGGGGCGACGTGCCCCAGCCCCACCAGGTCCTGCATCATCTGCCCCAGCATCCGCAGGCGCCGCCCTGTCCTGCCTGAATCGCGCCTTTTTCGCCATTCTGACAGGACAATCCGATGAAACATCACCCAAACGATGCCGAGCTGACCGTCTCGGGCATGAGCTGCGCCTCTTGCGTGGGCCGCGTCGAAAAGGCGCTGGCCGCAGTGCCGGGCGTGCATGAACCACAGATCAACCTGGCCACCGGCCGCGCGCATTTCCGCCTGAGCGCGCCCGAGGCCCTGCCCCGCGCCGTCGCGGCGCTTGCAGGCGCAGGCTATCCGGCCGAGCCAAAGGAAACCCGCCTGACGATCGAGGGCATGACCTGCGCCTCGTGCTCGGGCCGGGTCGAAAGGACGCTGGCCGCCCTGCCGGGGGTCGAAACGGCACAGGTCAACCTGGCCACGGCCAGCGCCACCATCCGCCATTCGCCCAGCCTCGCGCCCCAGGCGCTGGCCGATGCCGTCACCGCCAAGGGCTATCCGGCCGCGGTCCGGGCCCAGGCCGCGCCGCATCTGCCCGATCACGGCGGCGATGCCCAGGCGCTGCGCCGCAATTTCCTGATCGCGCTGGTCCTGACCCTGCCGCTTTTCATCGCCGAGATGGGCGGCCATGCCGTCCCGGCATTCCATCATTGGCTGCACGCGGCCCTGGGCCAGCGCACGCTGTGGGTGCTGGAATTCCTGCTGACCACCGCCGTCCTGGCCGGTCCGGGGCGGATGTTCTTCCGCATCGGCGTTCCCGCCTTGCTGCGCCGCGCGCCGGAAATGAACAGCCTGGTGGCGCTGGGTGCCTCGGCCGCCTGGGCCTATTCCACCGTCGCGACCTTTGCGCCGGGGGTGCTGCCCCCGGATGCGGTGCATGTCTATTTCGAGGCCGCCGCCGTCATCGTCACGCTGATCCTGCTGGGCCGCTGGCTTGAGGCGCGCGCCAAGGGCCGGGCCGGCGACGCCATCCGCCGCCTGATCGAACTGGCCCCCGACAGCGCCCATGTCGAACGCGACGGCCGCATCGTGGAAATCCCCGTGGCCGAATTGCGCACCGGCGACATCGTGCATCTGAAACCCGGCGAGCGGGTGGCGGTGGACGGCGTTCTGACCCAGGGCAGCGGCGCCATCGACGAATCCATGCTGACCGGAGAGCCGGTGCCCGTCGTCAAATCCCCCGGCGATGCGGTGACGGGCGGCACGGTGAACGGCAATGCGGCGCTGGCCTATCGCGTGACCGCGACGGGCGGCGACACGGTCTTGGCCCGCATCATCCGCCTGGTCGAAGAGGCGCAGGCCACCAAGCTGCCGGTTCAGGCGCTGGTCGACCGGATCACCGCGGTCTTCGTGCCGGCGGTGATGGCGCTTTCGGTCCTGACCTTCGTGCTGTGGATGATCTTTGCCGGCGCATTGGGACAGGCGCTGGTCGCGGCGATTGCGGTCCTGATCATCGCCTGCCCCTGCGCCATGGGGCTGGCCGTCCCGGTCTCGATCATGGTCGGCACCGGGCGCGGCGCGGAACTGGGCGTGCTGTTCCGGCGCGGCGATGCCCTGCAAACCCTGGCCGAGGCGCGGATCGTGGGCTTTGACAAGACCGGCACCCTGACGCAGGGCGCCCCGGCCCTGACCGCCATCGAGGCCGAGGATATCGAACCGCTGGACGCCCTGCGCCTGGCCGCCGCGGCCGAGGCCCGTTCCGAGCATCCGCTGGCCGCAGCCGTCCTTGGCGCGGCGCGCGACAAGGGGCTGGACCTGCCCCCGGCCGAAGCGGTCGAGGCAAGGACCGGGCGCGGGCTGACCGCGCGGGTCGAGGGGCGCGCGCTGCTGATCGGCAATGCCGCGGCGCTGGCCGAAGCCGGCATTACCCCCGCGCCCGCCTTGATCGCCGCGGCCGAAGGCTGGGCCGCGCAAGGGGCGACGCCGGTGCATCTGGCGATCGACGGCCGGCACGCCGCGGCGATGGCGCTGGCCGATCCCATCCGCCCCGAGGCGGCCCAGGCCATCGCGGAACTGCACCGGCTTGGCCTGCAAACGGCGATGATCTCGGGCGATGTGCAGGCCACGGCCGAGGCGGTGGGCCGCAAGCTGGGCATCGACCGCGTGACCGCGGGTGTGCTGCCCGAAGGCAAGCTGGCCGCCATCCGCGACATGGGACGCGGCACGGTCTTTGTCGGCGACGGCATCAACGATGCCCCGGCGCTGGCAGCGGCCGAAACCGGCATCGCCATCGGCACCGGCACCGATGTCGCCATCGAATCGGCCCAGGTGGTGCTGGTCGGCGGCGATCCGATGGGCGTGGCGCGGGCCATTGCGCTGTCGCGCAGCGTCATGCGCAATATCCGGCAGAACCTGTTCTGGGCCTTTGGCTACAATGTCGCGCTGATCCCGGTGGCCATGGGGGCGCTGGTGCCCTTTGGCGGGCCGCAACTGTCGCCGATGCTGGGGGCCGGGGCGATGGCGCTGTCCTCGGTCTTCGTGGTCAGCAACGCGCTGCGGCTAAGGCGCGCCGGATGATGGCGATGCTGCTGAGGGCCCTTGTCCTGCTGGTCGTCCTGGCCGCCGTTCCGGCGGCGGCCGGGCCGCTGCGGATCCTGGCCTTTGGCGACAGCCTGACCGAAGGTTACGGCCTGCCGGCCCAGGACGGGCTGGTGCCGCAGTTGCAAAACTGGCTGGACGCGCGCGGCCATGACGTGCTGGTGCTGAATGGCGGGCTGTCTGGCGATACCGCCACCGGCGGGCGGGTGCGGATCGGCCATTCGCTGGCCCGCCACCGGCCCGATGCGGTGATCGTGGAACTGGGCGGCAACGACCTGCTGCTGGGTCTTGCCCCGGCCATGGTCGAGGACAGCCTGGATTCGATCCTGCGCCAGGCCGGCCGGGACGGCAGGCCGCTGCTGCTGGTCGGCATCGCCTCGCCCGATCACGACGACCGGCTGCGCGGCGACTGGGCGGCGATCTGGCCGCGCCTTGCCGCGCGCCACGATGCGCTGCTGATGGAGAACCTGTATCAGCCGCTTTTCGACCTGCCGGACCAGGGATACAGGACCATGCTGCAACCCGACGGGCTGCACGCCTCGGCCCAGGGGGTGGGGCTGATCGTGCAATCGCTGGGTCCCAAGGTCGAGGCCCTGATCGCCAGGGCCGAAGCCCGGCGCTGATCCGGGGGCGCGAGCGCATGAAAAAGGCCCGCCGGTCCGGCGGGCCTTGATGCAGGAAAGCGCCAGGCGGTCAAAGCCGCGAGGCGACGTTTTCCCAGTTCACCAGGTTGTTGAGGAAGTTTTCCAGGTATTTCGGCCGCGCATTGCGGAAGTCGATGTAATAGCTGTGTTCCCACACGTCGCAGCCCAAGAGCGCGGTCTGGCCGAAGCAAAGCGGGTTCACGCCGTTCTCGGTCTTGGTGATCTTGAGGCTGCCGTCCTTGTCCTTGACCAGCCATGCCCAGCCCGAGCCGAACTGGCCCACGCCGGCCTCGTTGAATTTCTTCTTGAACTCGTCCACGGAACCAAAGGCTTCGGTCAGGCCCTTTTCCAGCTCGCCCGGAATGGCGCCGGGGTTCGGACCCATCATTTCCCAGAACTGGGCGTGGTTCCAGTGCTGGCTGGCGTTGTTGAAGATGCCGTTCTGGGCCACCGCGCCGGCCTGATAGGTGCCGCGGACGATGTCCTCTAGGCTCTTGCCCTCCCATTCGGTGCCGGCGATCAGCTCGTTCAGCTTGTCGACATAGGCCTTGTGGTGCTTGTCGTGGTGGTATTCCAGCGTCTCCTTGGACATGCCGCCAGCAGCCAGCGCGTCGTGAGCATAGGGAAGATCGGGAAGCGTGAAGGCCATTTTCGGTTCCTTTCCAACGGTTTCGGATTACAGTTCTGGCATGGATGCCGAACGGGGGGAAGCCCCTGCCGGCGCCTCAACGCCAGGCAAGGGGCGCAGGTTCCTGCTTGGGGCCGCCGCTGGCGGGCGAACCGCAAACGCCGGTGCCGGCCATGACATTGGCATAGCCAAGCGCCGTGGCCGTCACCCGTGCGCGACCGTCGGCCTTTTGCACCACCAGCCGATAGTCCAGCCGCTCGGTCCGCTGCCCCGAGGCGTTTCGCACCCCGGCCAGCGCCCAGCCATAGCTGCGGCTGGCGGCGTCGTCGGCGGTGATCACCGCCTGGATCGGCTGGCCGACGATACGTTGCAGGATCGGGTCGAAAACCTCGATCCGGCCCTGGCGCGGGCCGGAGGTCTGGCGGGTCATCATGATGAATTCGGGCACCCAGCCGGTGCCGCTTTCGTCGATCATCTGGCACATCATCACCACGGGCGGCTCTTGCCCCCAATCCTGCGCCAGGGCGGCGGCGGGGGCCAAAAGCAGGCCGGCCAGAAGAAAGGACAAAGGCAGGGCGGGGCGCATGGAATCAACCGGGTAGCTTTCACCCCCATCCATACGCCGCGCCGCCACGGTCACAAGCCCTAGCGCGGATCCAGCCCGGTGCCCGGCGCGGCCGCCCCGGCCAGGATGGCGCGCAGATAATCCGCGACCGAGCGGAAGCCGATCAGCGCGTAGCCGCCCGGCTCGCGCCAGATGCCGCAGGCGGCCTGGGCGGCGCGGGTGCGGCGCAGCCCGTCATCGGGCATCGCGGCCAGATCGGCGGGGCACAGCTTTGCCAGCACGTCCAGCGCGCGTGCGCCCTGGATGCGGAACATGGCGCGCATGTCGCTGACATCCAACACCAGCGCGTGTTCGGTGGCCAGCGCGTCCTGCAAGACGGCCAGCGCCTCGGCCGTCTCGGCCAGCGGCAGGACCAGCAGCAATTCGTCGGGCGACATCCAGCCAAGGCTGCGGTTGCCATCGGTGGTGATGCGGCCCTGTTCGGGCAGTGCCAGCCCCGCGGCCTCGGCGATGGCATCGCCCGCCTGCGCCAGGTCGGCGCGGATCTGGATCATGCCCCGGTCCTGCACCTGCGAGATGGTTGCCAATGCCTCAGCCATTCGCCCGGCTCCCTTCCTTGTCGTAAAAGACCGGATCGACGATCCGCGCCTTGTAGCTGTCCTGGCCCCCGGCGGGAAATTCCAGCACCTCGCCCATGCGCTGCGGCCCATGCCGCACCAGGCCCATGGCGATGGGCCGATCCAGCGTCGGCGACAGGTAGGTCGAGGTCACGCGCCCCTGCACCTTGCGCTGGCCGTTGGCGTTCACGCCCTCGTCCACCGCATAGACGCCGTCGGGCAGCACCCGCCCGTCCAGGCTTTCCAGCCCCACCAGCTTCCAGCGGCCGGGATCGGTCATGTGGCTGCGTTCCTGGGCGCGCTTGCCGATATAGTCGGACTTTTTCTTGCTGATCGCCCAGGACATGCCCAGGTCCTGCGGGATCACCGTGCCGTCGGTTTCGTCGCCGATCATGATGAAGCCCTTTTCGGCGCGCATGACATGCATGGCCTCGGTGCCATAGGGGGTGACGTCCAGGTCGCGCCCGGCCTCGTGCAGCTTTTCCCACAGTTCCAGGCCGCGGTTCGCCGGCACCGCCACCTCGAAGGAAAGCTCGCCCGAAAAGCTGATGCGATAGACCCGCGCCGGGATGCCGGCCACCTGCCCCTCGGCCCAGCCCATGAAGGGCAGCGCCTCGGCCGACAGGTCCATGCCGCCCAGCCGTTCCAGCAGCATGCGGGCCTTGGGGCCGACCACGGCGACCTGCGCCCATTGCTCGGTGACATTGGCGGTCCAGACCTTCCAGTCCCACCATTCGCATTGCAGCCAGTCCTCGAAATGGCCGTGCATGCGCTCGGCCCCGCCGGTGGTGGTGTGGACCAGCCAGGTGTCGTCGCTTAGCCGCGCGGCCACGCCGTCGTCGATGAGGAAGCCGTTCTCGTTGCAGATCAGGCCATAGCGGCACTTGCCGATGGGCAGGCTGGACATCATGCCGGTATACATCATGTCCAGGAATTTGCCCGCATCGGGCCCCTTGACGATGATCTTGCCCAGGGTCGAGGCGTCGAGCGTGCCGACGCTGGCCCGCACCGCCCGGATCTCGCGCGCCACCGCGTCGCCATGGCTTTCGCCGCCCTTGGGGTAGCAATAGGGGCGGCGCCAATGGCCGACCGGCTCGAAAAAGGCGCCCTGCGCCTCGTGCCAGCCATGCATGGGCGTCTTGCGCAGCGGCAGGAAGGTCTCGCCCCGCGCCTCGGCGGCGATGGCGCCCAGGGTCAGCGGCGTATAGGGCGGGCGGAAGGTCGTGGTGCCGGTGGCCGGGATCGGCTGGTTCAGCGCCTTGGACAGCACGGCCAGGCCGTTGATATTGCTGACCTTGCCCTGGTCGGTCGCCATGCCCAGCGTGGTGTAGCGCTTGGTATGTTCGACGCTGTGATAGCCCTCTTGCGCGGCCAGTTCGACATCCGAGACCTTCACGTCGTTCTGGAAATCCAGCCACATCTTGAATTTCATCTTGCGGGTGGCATGGGCCGGCATGACCCAGACCGGCATCAGGGCCGATTCCGCCTGCGCGCCGGTCAGTTCGGCGGCCAACAGGTCGCCCGCCGCGGCACCCGCGCAGCTTGCCATCGCATTGCCGTCGGCCCCGGTCGGGGGGCGGGACGGATCGGGGGCGAACATCGTCTGCGCATCCGACCAGTTCAGCTTGCCGCCGCAATGGCTCCACAGATGCACCACCGGCGACCAGCCGCCGGACATGGCGACGCAATCGGCATCCACCGTTTCCGTCACCTGGCCCGAGCCGGAATGGGCGCAGATCTTGACCGCCTCGACCGCATGGCCGCCCTTGATGCCGGCGATGGCGCTGCCGGTCAGGACGCGCAGGCCGCGGGCGCGGACCGCCGCGGGCAGCGCGCCGTCGGCCGTGCTGCGGGCGTCGATCACCGCGACGACCTTTAGCCCGGCATCCAGCGCCGCCAGCGCGGTGCGATAGGCGTCGTCGTTATTGGTGACGACGACGATCCGCCGCCCCGGCGCCACGCCGTAAAGGTCGATGTAATCGCGCAGGGCCGAGGCCAGCATCACCCCCGGCACGTCATTGCCGGCAAAGCTCAGCGGCCGTTCCAGCGCCCCCGTGGCGACGACGACATGGCCCGCGCGGATGCGCCACAGGCGCTGGCGCGGAATGCCGGCATTCGGGTCGTGATCGGCCAGCGATTCCCGCACCAGCAGATAGCCGTGGTCGTAAAGCCCGGTCGCCTGGGTCGCGCGGCGCAGGGTGACGTTCTCCATCCCCCGCAGTTCCGCCAGCAGCGCATCGACGCGGGACTGGCCGTCGGCGTGATCGGTCGGGGTGCGGCCGCCGAAATGCGGCGTCTGCTCGACCAGCCAGACCGACTTGCCGTCGCGACCCGCATCCCGCGCCGCGGTCAGCCCGGCGATGCCGCCGCCGACCACCACCACGTCCACATGGGCATAGGCCTGTTCGTATTTGTCCGGGTCGGCTTCGGTCGGGGCCTTGCCCAGCCCGGCCGAGCGGCGGATGATCGGCTCGAACACATGCTTCCAGAACGGGCGCGGATGCATGAAGGTCTTGTAATAGAATCCCGCCGGGAAAAAGCGGTAAAGCCAGTTGTTCACCGCGCCGATATCGGCGTTCAGGCTGGGCCAGGCGTTCTGGCTGGCCGTCACCATGCCGCCGACCAGCGGTGTGGTGGTGGCGCGCTGGTTCGGCTCGAACCGGCCGCCCTGGCCCAGGCCCAGCAGCGCGTTCGGTTCCTCGGCGCCCGAGGCGATCGGGCCGCGCGGCCGGTGATACTTGAAGCTGCGGCCCATCATCAGTTGGCCGTTCGCCAGCAGGGCGGACGCCAGCGTGTCGCCCGCGACCCCGCGCATCTGGCGGCCGTCGAAGCGGAAGGGCAGTTGATAGGCGCGGTCGATCAGGCGGCCGCCGCGCGGCAGGCGAAAGGGTCCGGTCTGGGTCATTGGGTCAGGCCCTCGGGGGCAGAGGTCGGGGTCGGGCTGGTGGCGTCGAAATCGGGCCGCCATTGCGGGTGCCGATGCTGGATGGCGGCGACGATCTCGGGCGTGGGAAACGGGGTCTGCGCCTTGTAGGTGCCATAGACCTGAAGCGTGGCGGTGTCGCGCGCCGCCATGAACCACTTGCCGCAGCCATAGGCATGGCGCCAGCGTTCGAAATGCACGCCCTTGGGGTTCCTGCGGGCGAACAGATAGGCTTCGAATTCCGCATCGGACGAGCCGGGGCCGAAACGCTTCAGATGCGCCTCTCCGCCCGGCTGAAGTTCGGTTTCCTCGGCCGCGATGCCGCAATAGGGACAGGTCAGGGTCAGCATGGAACACTCCTCGGCGGCAGATCGCGCAAAGACGGCGACGCGCCCCGGCGGACGGCCGGGCGCACAATAGCGGTGAAATGCGGGTAAAGGAAAGACGGACGGGCGCGGCGCGGCACAAGGCCGGCGCCCCGCAGCATGTCCGCCGCCGCGGGGGCGGTGACATGCGCAGGCACCAAGGGGCAAAACGCCCCCCGGCAACCGGAAACGGCGGCGCCCAAAAGCGCCGGGACGCGCGGCTTAGTTGGCGGGCGCCACAGGCTCGGCCGGAGCGGGAGCAGCCGGATCGGCCGGCACCGCATCGACAGGCGGATCGACCGAAACGGCGCCATCATCCAGCGGCGCGCTGTCCGACGAGACCGCCGGAGCGGTATCGGTTTCGGTCGCCGCCGGTTCGGTGCCCGAGGACACAAACCAGTAGATGACGACCAGCACGACGACGACGACACCGACGATAAGCCACAGGTTGCTCTTGTTCTGTTCGGCCATGAAGCAAACTCCTTGGTCATGGGGACGTGACCCCACAATCCACCAAACCGGCCGGGGTTTCCCATAGCTTGTGCCGGATTCCGCGGCCCTACGGCGGGTTGGGCGAAAATCGGCCCAAACCGGACACCCTGTGGCAGGATCATGCCCGCGCTGCGCATCAATGCGCCACCCCCGCGGCGACGCTTTCGTCGATGAAGCGGCCCTGCGCGAAACGGTCCAGGCCGAAATCGGCGGCCAGCGGGCCGGGCCGGCCCTGCGCCACCAGTTCCGCCATCGCCCAGCCCGAGCCGGGAATGGCCTTGAACCCGCCCGTGCCCCAGCCGCAATTGACGAAGATATTGCCCACCGGCGTCGCGGACAGGATGGGCGAGCGGTCGCCGGTCATGTCCACGATGCCGCCCCATTGCCGCAGCATCTTGAGCCGCGACAGCATCGGAAAGGTCTCGATCAGGGCGCGGACGGTTTCCTCGACATGGTGCCAGGAACCGCGCTGGGTATAGTTGTTGAACCCGTCCGTGCCGCCGCCGATCACCATTTCGCCCTTGTCGGATTGCGACAGGTAGCCGTGGACGGTGTTGGCCATGATGACCAGGTTGCAGCAGGGCTTGATCGGCTCGGAGACCAGCGCCTGAAGCGCTAGCGATTCGATGGGCAGGCGAAAGCCCGCCATATCGGCCAGGACCGAGCTGTGGCCGGCCGCGATCAGCGCCAGCTTGTCGCATTCGATCCGGCCCTTGCCGGTGTTCACCGCGGCGACCTTGCCGCCCTGGGTCTCGATCCCGGTCACTTCGCAGTTCTGGATGATATGCATCCCCATGGCCGAGCAGGCCCGCGCATAGCCCCAGGCCACCGCATCATGGCGCGCCGTGCCGGCGCGTTCCTGGTAAAGCCCGCCCAGCACCGGATAGCGCGGCCCGTCGATATTGATGATCGGCAGCATGTCCTTGATGCGCCGGGGGCTGATCCATTCGGTCGCCACCCCCTGCAAGTGGTTGGCATGGGCCGTGCGCTTGTAGCCGCGCACCTCATGTTCGGTCTGCGCCAGCATCAGAAGGCCGCGCGGGCTGAACATGATGTTATAGTTCAGGTCCTGCGACAGGTTCTCGTAAAGCTTCAGCGCCTTGTCATAGATCGCCGCCGACGGGTCTTGCAGATAGTTCGAGCGGATAATGGTGGTGTTGCGGCCGGTATTGCCGCCGCCCAGCCAGCCCTTTTCGATCACCGCGACATCGGTGATGCCGAAATTCCTGCCCAGGTAATAGGCGGTCGCCAGCCCGTGGCCGCCCGCGCCGACGATGACGACCTGGTATTTCCGCCGCGGCTCGGGGCTGGCCCAGGCGCGCTTCCAGCCGCTATGAAGCCGCAGCGCCTCGCGCGCGATGGCAAAGACCGAATAGCGGCCGGTGCTGGAACTTGCGGGGGCGGCGGGCATGGCGGAACCTCTTGCGACTCGATCCCCTGCACAGTGTCGCGGGCGCGATTTCCGGGCAAGCCGGGTTGCGACGGGGCCATTGTCGAATTGCGTCAGCGGCGGGCGCAGATGTCCCGCCGGCCGGATCGCGATTTGTCGCAGCACTTTGGCTTTCTTGGCCCGGCGAAAACCGCTATCACCGGGCCAGCCAAAGAGAGGAAGCCGATGTTCTGGATCATCTGCGCCGCGCTGGTGGGGGTGGTGGCCGCGGCCATTGCCGCGCCGCTTCTGCGCCGGCAGGGCGAGGGGGCCGAGCCCGCCGCCGCCTATGACCTGCGAATCTATCGCGACCAACTGCGCGAGGTCGAACGCGATCTGGAACGCGGCGTTGTCGACACGGCCGATGCCGAACGGCTGCGGGTCGAAATCGGGCGCAAGGTGCTGGCCGCCGACCGCGCGCTGCAACGCAGCGGCAGCGGCGCCCGTTCCTCGGGCGGCTGGGCGGCCGTGGCGGTGCTGGCGGTGCTGCTGGGCGGGGCTTTCCTGGTCTATCAGCGCCTGGGCCAGCCCGACCGGCCCGGTGCCCCCATCGCCCAGCGTATCGCCGATGCGCAGGAGCTTTACGACAGCCGCCCCAGCCAGACCGATGCCGAAGCACAGGCCCCCAAGCCCTTTCGCCCGCCGCCCGATGCCGAATACCTGGCGCTGATCGAGCGGCTGCGAGAGGCGGTCAAGGCCAATCCCAACGATCTGCGCGGGCTGGAACTGCTGGCCGGCCATGAAGAGCGGCTGGGCAACATGGCCGCCGCCAAGGACGCGCAGCGCCGCCTGGTCGCCCTGCGCGGCGAACAGGCCAGCAGCGACGATCTGGGACGGCTGGCCGCCCTGACGATCGAGGCGGCGGGCGGCATCATCACCCAGGACGGCGAAAAGGCCGTGGCCCAGGCGCTGGCCCGCGACGCGCGCAACCCGCAGGCGCGCTTCATGATGGGGCTGCTGCACCTGCAAAACGGCCGGCCCGACCGGGCCTTTCCCATCTGGGCCGGGCTGCTGGCCGAGGGGCCCGAGACCGCGCCCTGGATCGTGCCGATCCGCGGCTCGATCCAGGACCTGGCCTGGCTGGCGGGCCACCCCGACTATGTCCCGCCCGAGCCGGCGCAGGGCCTGCCGGGTCCCGATGCCGCGGCCATGGCCGCCGCCCAGGACATGACGCCCGAAGAGCGCGAGCAGATGATCGAGGGCATGGTCAAGGGGCTGGAAGCCCGGCTGGCCACCCAGGGCGGCACCGCCGAGGAATGGGGCCGGCTGATCTCGTCCCTGCCGCTGATCGGGCAAAAGGACCATGCCGCCGACATCCTGGCCGAGGCGCGCCGGCTTTTCGCCGAAGATCCCGCCGGGCTGGAGCAGATCGAGGCGGCGGCAAACCAGGCCGGCGTGGAATGATCTGCGAAAGCGCAGAGGCCCTTGCCCAGGCCCTGCCCCGCAGCGGCGCGATTGCCGGGCTGGACCTGGGCACCAAGACCATCGGGGTCGCGGTCAGCGACGGGCTGCGCAGCGTCGCTTCGCCGCTGACGGTGATCCGCCGCACGAAATTCACCGCGGACGCCCAGGCGCTGCTGGAAATCGCCGCCGACCGGGCGCTGGTCGGGCTGGTGCTGGGCCTGCCGCGCAACATGGACGGCAGCGAGGGGCCGCGGGCGCAATCCACCCGCGCCTTTGCCCGCAACCTGGAACGGCTGACGCCGCTGCCCATCGCCTTTTGGGACGAGCGGCTGTCCACCGTCGCCGCCGAACGCGCGCTGTTGGAGGGCGACACCTCGCGCAAGCGCCGGGCCGAGCTCATCGACCAGGTGGCGGCCGGCTATATCCTGCAAGGGGCGCTGGACCGGCTGCGCCATCTGGGGGCGGCGGGGTGACGGTCTCGACCCCTTGCGTCGATATCTGCCGCATCGACCCCGAAAGCCGGCTTTGCACCGGCTGCCGGCGCAGCATCGACGAGATCACCCGCTGGGCCGGCATGACCGAGACCGAGCGGCTGGAGATCATGGCCGACCTGCCGGCGCGCACCCTGCCCGCCGCCATGCGCCCGGCCAGCTAGCGCGGCAGCGTCCGCACCTCGCGGATCGCGGCCTTCAGCCGCACCCGTGTCTCGACCGGCTCGCGCGCCACCGCGTCCAGGATCGCCCGCATGTCGCCGCGCAACCCGTGCAACTGGTCGACCAGCGACAGCACCAGGGCCAGCGCCTCGGCATCCAGATGATACCCCTCGGCCAGTTCGACCACCAGGTTCAGCCGCGCCAGGTCGATCTCGCGAAACAGCGGGCCCTGTTCGGATTGCACCGGCACCACGACGCCGGCGCGGATATAGCCGTCAAGCTGGTCCGAGGTCAGTTCGCCGACCACCTCCAGCGTCTGGGTCAGGGTGTAATGGCGCGGGGTCATGCTCTCCTCCCCGGATCATAGGCGTGGTTCTGGCGCCATTCTTCCATGAAACGCGCAAGCTCGTCATCGATCTTGGGCGGCATCGCGATCTTGAGCACGACATGCTGATCGCCCCGCCGCCCGTCCGTGCCCTTGATGCCGCGGCCCTTGAGCCGCAGCTTGCGACCCGAACTGGCGCCGCGCGGGATGGTCAGCATGACCGGGCCGTCGATGGTCTGCGCCTCGACCTTGCCGCCCAGCACCGCCTCGTCGATGGTGATGGGCAGGGTGGTTTCCACATCATTGCCGTCGCGGCGCCAGTCGGGATCCTCGGCCACGATCAGCGTCAGCAGCGCGTCGCCCGGCTCGCCATTGCCCATGCCGGCGCCGCCCTTGCCGCGCAGCCGGATCACCTGCCCGTCATGCGCGCCTTCGGGGATCCTGACCTCCAGCACGCTGCCCTCGGGCATGGTGATCCGGGTCGAGCCGCCCCGCGCCGCGGTCATGAAGTCGATCTCCAGCGTGAAGCGCTGGTCGGGACCGCGCATGTCGAAGCTGCGCGCCCCGCCGCGCCGCGCCCCGGCCCCGCCGCGCCCGCCGAACAGATCCGAGAACACATCGGACAAGTCGTCGAAACCATGCGGCTGGCGATAGGGATTGTCGCCCGATTCGGCATATTCGCGGTAATAATGCCGCTGCGCCTGTTCCTGGCCCTGGGCGTCGATCTCTCCCCGGTCGAAACGCGCCCGCTGCTCGGGGTCCTTGAGCAGGTCATAGGCCGTCGAGGCCGCCTTGAAGCGTTCATGCGCGGCCGGATCGGGATTCAGGTCGGGATGGTCGGTCTTGGCGATCCGGCGATAGGATTTCTTGATGTCGTCCTGGCTGGCATTCCTGCCCAGCCCCAGCGCCTTGTACGGATCGTCGGCCATGGCCGCGTCTTCCCTTCCTTACCTGTCGCCACGGGAACGCGCCCGTGCCTTTTCCGGCTGCATGCCGTCCCCGGCTTGCCCGCATGGGACAGCAGCCGCCCCGGTTTGTCCAGCCGTTTCCGCGCCATGACATGCGGCGGCGGATCGCCGCATGCGCCGGGCGGGCATCCCGGCTATCCTGGGCCGGTGCCGGGGCAACGCGGCAGCGGCGGTTTCGGCGGGCGCGGGCGCAGGGGGGCCTTGCCCCCCGTTGGGGGGGAAGGAATTAATCTGGAATGAGAGGATCGGGCTTTTTTGGAATGGCCCGGATTGAAGCCCGAAGATTGCTGGGGTTTCTCTTGGCGGGCCGATCCCTCCTGGCCCTGCCGCGCGGAACATGATCGGCTGGAATATCCGCCGTCACCTTCCCTCCCCCTCCGAACGTGGAAGCAAGTCACCATTCGTGCGTGGAGTTCACGACGCGGCCGATGATCTGGATGCTGTCCAGGTCGGCCGCGTCAACCGTTATGGGCGGGTAGTTCGCGTTGGTCGAAAGCAGCTGTATGCGGTTGCCCGGCAGTTCCATCACCCGCTTGACGAACAGATCGGAGTTAAACCGAACCGCATAGATGCGGCTGTCGCGCGGCTCTGTCTGCGCCATGTCGAGCAGGATCAGATCACCATCGTAGAGCTCTGGCTCCATGCTGTCGCCTTTGACCGAGATCACCGCAAGGTTGCAGGGCTTCAAGCCGCGCCGCTCAAGGAACTTGCGGTTGAAGGCATAATATCCGCTTCCTTCCTCTTCCTGGACCATAGCGCCGTGGCCGGCGCTTGCTTCGACCGTGTAGCGGGGGATAGGGATGAACTCTTGCCCTGAAGGGGTAAAATTTCCCCCATCAGGCGCCGTTGCGGTGCGCGCGCCATCACTTCCAGCAATGATTTCGTTCAGATCAACGCCAAAAACGGCGTGAAGCGCGGCCAAAAACTCGTGATCCGCCCGCTGTCTGCCGGTCTCAATGCTCTTGATTTTCTCCGCTTTGAAGCCAAGGCGGTCCCCAAAGGTGGCACGGGACAGGCCCAGTGAGGCCCGGAATGTGGAAATATTACCGCCTATATCAGTCACTTGGCCTCCAAGTGGTAAAATATACCCATTATCATGTTGCATGACTGGGTAATATTTACCTATAAAGACAATACGCCAAGACAGCGTGTCACGGCAGCAATACAGGGGAAAGCAATGTCATTCCAGAATAACGTGTTCCAGCCCGGCGCGATCCTGCACGAGGTGATCGCCGGGGCCATGCGTTCGCGGGGCACCACCCTGCATGAATGGTGCAAAGACAAGGGCGTGGCGTGGTCCACCGTGCGCCAAGTGACCTTCGGGATGTCGGCCGGGCCGCGCAGCCAAGGGCTGCTTGACCACCTGATCGAGGACGCCGGCCGCGAGGTGGTCACCGCTGCCTATCGCGTCCGCATGGATGCCGAGGCGCAGAAGCTGGCCCAGACCACGAAGGTGGCGGCATGAGCAAACCGTCCTGGGACGCCTCGGAACTGGCGCGGTCGGCGCTGTCGGAACTGTCCGAGCGTGAGCGCGCCGACCTGATGGCGCAGGAATTCGGCAAGATCACCGATCTTCAGGCGATTTGCGAAGCGCGCAATCTGCTGACCGAGCGCGCCAGCGAGATCATCGCGGACCGCTACGTGGATCACCTGCTGGGCGAGGTGGCGGCATGATCGCGCTGATTGGTGTTGCCGGACTGGTTCTGGCGTTCCTGACCGGCGTGTGCTTGGGGGCCGCTGCGGTCGAGGACGTGGACGGGGAACTGCGCTTGTCGGCCGGCTGGTGGGTGCTGCCCGGTGCGATCCTGGGCGGGCTGCTGATGGCGGCTGTGGTCGTCGGGATGGGCGCGTGATGCGAGGGCTGGCCAGGTTCATTGCAGACCGTGCCGTGTGGCACTTGCTACGCGCTCTTCATCCACATGAGCTAGGAGCTTCCGAAACAATCTTAGTGCTTGGATCGCTGCCTCGCCCGATAGTTGCAGGCGGAACGGCTTCGCCTCAAGTCCGGCCATCATCCTCCCGCCAAGATCGAGTTCTTGTCGTTCGGAGTTCCACGAAAGATCAATCGGACCAAACACCTCAAGGCCGAAAGTCGGGTCATTGTCAGGCACGGGCGGTTCCTTTTTCTGGTGATGGTGAGTCGGCCGACGATACCACCCGGCAGGATGGCGCGAAATGAGCCGGTTCGCCGTTCGGGGCAGCGGGGCTTACTGGTCCGTGCTGGACGGCGGTAAGGCTGTCGCGACCTTTTCCACCTGGTGGAAGGCAGACGACCATGCCGACCGGCTTGAGCGGCAGGCGCGCACCCGCGTCCGCGGCTGCCTGACTTGCGGGTCACAGTTCATCAGCGAGGGGCCGCACAACCGCATGTGCGCGGCCTGCCGCCAACAATCACATTAAGAAACGAGGCAGCGAGCCATGGGGCAGGTCGCGCGTAAATTCGAGGTGGTCGAGGGTGGGTGCGCAATCCCTTCGATCCGGCTGATT
Organism: Paracoccus thiocyanatus; assembly: GCF_900156255.1. Taxonomy (GTDB): domain Bacteria; phylum Pseudomonadota; class Alphaproteobacteria; order Rhodobacterales; family Rhodobacteraceae; genus Paracoccus; species Paracoccus thiocyanatus. The sequence goes on along the minus strand of NZ_FTMK01000005.1, from coordinate 2,866 downwards.
GAGCACCCTATTGCGCACCCATTGCGCACCCAAGAAACTGAAGGTTCGTTAGACCGACAGATGGTGGGGGCTAACGAACCCACTAACGAACCCCTAACGAACCTCGAAAAGTGGCTGACCGTTGCCGAGGTCGCGCACTTGGGGGGCGTATCCGAGAGGGCGGTGCAGAAGAGCATATCCGCCCGCCGTTGGCGCGGTGTGGATCTGCTTGTTCGCGAGGAAGCGGCCAGTGTCGGGCGCGGCGGCAAGGTGCTGCGCGTCCATGTTGACAGCCTGCCGGCCGATCTGCGCGAGGCGTGGTATCTGGCGCAGGGCATCGAACTGCACAGGGCCGTGGACCCGGCGACGGGCGAAACCCGCCTGATGCCCGGCGCCGACCTGAAGAACGATCCGAAATGGGAAGAGCGCACCGCGGTTGCGCGGTGGCGGCTGGACCTGATCCGGCCGGCGGTGACGCAGCCGAAGGGCAGCCCTGCGCGCAAGGCCGCGCTGGACGTGCTGGCCGACCAGGCGCATGCGACCCCGGACGGCCGGCGCAAGGTGCTGTCCCGATCCACCCTGTATAACTGGGTTGCGGCCTATGATGCAGGCGGGCTGCTGGGCCTGATGCCGGAAGTCCGCAAGGACAAGGGCACCTCGCGCGCCATCGTGACCCAGGCATGGGACGGGTTCTTCGCCGGCCGCATCGCTGCCGCCGATCACCAGCGCGTCGGCGACGAGGTGACACATTATATACGGTCGCTGTGGGCGTCGGGCGAAAGCGGCTGGCGCGTCATCTGCGAGAAGTCCACCACCCGCCTGATCGAAATCAGCCGCGCCCTGCGCGACGTGCCGTTCGATGTCCTGCCGCTGGGCCGGCTGTCGGGCCGAGCCGATGCGCAGACCCAGTTCGGGATTTGCCACATCAACCGGCGGCTGGCCGAGGCCGAGCGCAGCTATCGCGTGGTGGCGATCCGCAACAAAGACAACGCCCGGTATCAAGATACCATCGCGCCGACGATCCGCCGCGACTATGCCCAGTTGGCCCCGCGCGAGATCGTGGTGGGCGACGTGCACCCCATGGACATCATGGTTCTGCGGCCGGACGGATCGCGGGCCTATCCGAAGGCGATCAGCTGGTTCGATCCCTCGACCAACGAAATCCACATGACCGTGGTGCTGCTGGAAAAGGCCGAGGGCATCCGGCGCGAGCATGTCGCCATGGCGTTCGAGGCCATGGTTGGGGACTGGGGCCTGCCCAAGCTGCTGTATCTGGACAACGGTTCGGAATACCGCTGGGCCGAGATGATCGACGGCTTCACGGCGCTGTCGAAGCTGGCCGGCATGACGGTCAAGGAATACGGCGAAGGCTCATTGGCCGATGCCCGTGTGGCCGAGGCCCGGCAGGCGGTGGTGCGGTCGCTGGCCTACAACGCCAAGGGCAAGCCCGGGATTGAAGGCAGCTTCGGCAACCTCGAACAGGTGTTCTTCGCCAATGTCGAAGGCTGGACGGCCGGCGACCGGATGCGGAAGAAAACCCATGCCAAGGGCCGCGATCCCATCCCGTTCCCGGGCGACATGGCCGAGTTCATGCGGGTGATCAGCACCCACCTGGAACACTATCACAAGCGCCCGCAATAACCATTACAGACGAAGCCGGCACCAAGGCCGACGCCGTCGAAATCGCCCTGGATGATCGTGACGGGTTTATTGAGTTGCCGACCCCGGGCGCGCCGCTGCTGGTGTTTCTGGGATACCGTGAAACCGGGCTGGTGCCGATGGGGCTGTTCACCTCGGACGAGGTGACGGTTTCGTCGCCCCCGGCCACCCTGACGATCCGGGCCAAAGCCGCCGATCTGGGCGGCAGCATCAAGGACCAAAAGACCCGCAGCTGGGACAAGGTCACCATCGGCGAGATCGTCGGCAAGATCGCCGGCGAGCACCGCCTTGAGCCCAAGGTATCCGAGCGGTTCCAATCGGTGCGGATCGACCACATCGACCAGACCGATGAAAGCGACATCAGCTTCCTTGACCGCCTCGGGCGCGATCACGACGCGCTGGTCAGCGTCAAGGGCGGCGCCTTGCTGTTCATGGGCAAAGGCGAGGGCCGCACGGTCAGCGGCCTGCCCATCCCGCCGCGCCCGGTGGTCGAAGGCGACACCACCAGCTGGACCCTGACCCTGACCACACGCGAGGCTTACAAGTCGGTGACAGCGATCTGGCAGGACACGAAAGAGGCCAAGCGCCAAGAGGTGACCGCCGGCGACGGCGCGCCCGTCCTGAAGCTGCGCCACATCCACAAGACCCAGGAAGAGGCCCAAGCCGCCGCGACCGCCAAGCTGGGCGAGATCACCCGAGGCAATGACACCTTCGAGGCGTCATTGCCCGGCGACCCCCTGATTGCGGCCGAGGGTCGCATCTTGGCGACCGGCTTCCGGGTTGGGGTCAATGGTCTCTGGTCGATCCGCACCGCAACCCATACGCTGGACAGCGGCGGGTTCAGCACCTCGATTTCGGCCGAGCGTCCGGGGGCGGACTAGGGTCTGTTGAGATTCATCGTGAGTTGATCAGGGCTGCCACAGCGTAGATCATGGCCTCAAAGGATGTATCGGTCTTTTCGGACCGCATGGCGATACGCTTGAACTCCTTGAGTTTGCAGAAGAAGTTCTCGATGAGGTGGCGGCGCTTGTAGAGTTCGGGATCGATGATCAACGGCGCGCGGCGCTGTGGACGCTGCGAGATGCAGATCAGCGCGCCGCGTGCGTTCATCTCGGCGATGATCCAGTTGCTGTCGAAGGCCTTGTCGGCCAGCATCGCATTGAAGGCGAGCCCCTCGATCAGCGGCGCGACCCCAACCGTGTCAAAGCGGTGCCCCGGTATCAGGACG
>NZ_FTMK01000004.1 GCF_900156255.1 Paracoccus thiocyanatus | reverse complement strand
GTGGAGAAGTCCGGGACCGGCCAGTCCAGACCAGCCATCTCGAGGATGCTGGCGACCATTCCGGTCGTTTGCCGAAGCGGCAGGCCGAAGAGCACCTTGATCATCAGACAGAACTGGATGGCGGCGTCGGAGAAGACCGGCGGACGTCCGGGCTTGCCTGCCTTCGGCGCAAGCCAGTCCATGTCCCGGTCTAGCCAGACGAGCAGAGATCCGCGCCGCTTCAGCGCGTCGTTATAGGATTTCCAGTTGGTCGTACGGTAGCGGGCAGGTTCGGGCTTGCTCATGGCAGGCTCTTAACCCACCGGATTCACGCCGTGAATCCCGGAAGCTCATGAGTTCTGCAACAACGCTGCCGTGGATGGTCAGCGCCGCGCGCTTGCCGTCGATGGCGTCCAGGATCAGCGGGACCAGATGCGTTTCGGGCTGGTGGAACTCGCCCACCTCGGCATCCGGGTCGGCGCCGGCCACGTTGAAATAGCGAAAGATTACCGCGCGCAGCCCGTCCGAGGCGCCGAAATCTTTCAGCATATCCTCGATCGCGCGCTTGCTGGCGCCATAGGCGTTCAGCGGCGTCTGGGCGGTCGTCTCGTCCAGCACCACCCCGTCATGGTCGCCATAGGTGGCGCAGGTCGAGCTGAAGACGAAGTTCCGCACCCCCGCCGCCAGCGTCGCCTCGATCAGGCTTAGCGAGGCGCTGACATTGCCCCGCCAATACTTGCCCGGTTCGCGCATCGCCTCGCCCACCTGGCTCAGCGCGGCGAAATGCATCACCGCGACGGGCTGGTGGCGGGCAAAGACCTCGTCCAGGCGGGTGCGGTCCAGCAGGTCGCCCTGTTCGAAGGGGCCGAATTTCACCGCCTGCCGCCAGCCGGTGCACAGATTGTCATAGGTCACGGGTTCGAAACCCGCCGCGCGCAATGCCTTGCAGGCGTGCGAGCCGATATAGCCCGCGCCGCCCGTCACCAGAACCTTGTCCGTCATTTCCGGTTATTCCGCCGCCTTGCGCATCGCCAGGAGGTCGGAAAGATAGCCCGCAAACTCGTCCTTGAGATCGTCGCGCGCCAGGCCGAAGGCCACGGTCGCTTGCAGGAAGCCGGCCTTGGAACCGCAGTCGAAGCGCTGGCCGCGGAAGCGCAGGCCGAACACGTCGCGCCCCTCGGCGATCTCGTCGGCGATGGCGTCGGTCAACTGGATCTCGCCGCCCGAGCCCTGCTTGAGCTTGTTGAGGTTGTTCAGCACCGAAGGGGCCAGGATGTAGCGCCCGATCACCGCCAGGTTCGAGGGCGGGTTTTCCTTGGGCTTTTCCACCATGCCGCGGGCGCGGACGATGGCGCCCATATCCTCGGACACGTCCAGCACGCCATAGGCCTGGGTCTTGTCGGCGGGCACTTCCATGGTCGCGACCATGCTGCCGCCGGTTTCCTGATAGGCCTCGATCATCTGTTGCAGGCAGGGCGGCTCGCCCATGATCACGTCATCGGTCAGGATGACGGCAAAGGGTTCGTCGCCGACCAGGCGGCGCGCGCACCAGACCGCATGGCCAAGCCCCAGCGCCTTGTGCTGGCGGACATAGGCGATGGCGCCCGATTCCATGTTGGTCGAGCGCAGGATGTCCAGCAATTCGTTCTTGCCGGATTTCTTCAGGCTCGATTCCAGTTCATGCGCGTGGTCGAAATAGTCCTCCAGCGCGCCCTTGCCGCGCGAGGTGACAAAGATGAACTCTTCGATCCCCGCCGCCCGCGCCTCGTCGATGGCGTATTGGATCAGCGGGCGATCGACCAAGGTCATGATTTCCTTGGGGATGCTTTTCGTTGCGGGAAGAAAGCGGGTGCCCAGTCCAGCCACGGGAAAGATGGCCTTGGTGACTTTGCGAGTCATGAAGTCTGTCTCCTGATTTCTGCGCCGTCGCAGGATATTATCCCCTTTTGTCGGCGCTTGCGCAACAAGCGCCGGACCGGCACAGTCGTTCCTTCAAAAATGTCAAAGCGATTCAATTATCCAGCTTGCAGCGATTTTCTGCCGGTTCACCTCCGTCGTCCAGGCAAATTTCCCTGCTCACGCAGGATGCGCGCATTCTTGCTTAGAAACATGACAGGCGGATCACCGGGGCACGAGGCGCCCCAAAGCCCGCCCCGCTGCTCCCACCAGCCGCCCGGAACAAGGGTCAGCCGATGCGGCAGCACGCTGGGGGTCAGCAGCAGCAGCACGGCCGCCTGGCCCTGGGCCACCGCCTGGGCGGCGCGGGCGCGCAGGCCGCGCGCCTGCCAGTGCCAGCCGGCCAGCCGCAGCGGTTCCGCCGGACCGGGCGGCATCGGGCGCAGCGGCGGCGGCGCGGGCCGGTTCCAGACCGGCGGCGGGGGTGTCGCGCCCCGCGGCTCGGCCAGGCCGCGTTCCAGCGTGGCAAGGATCGGCGCGATGGCAAAGGGGTCCAGCCGGCCCGCCACCATATGCCGCAAAAGCCGCCGCCGCTGGTTGTCGCGCAGCCAGCCCGGATCGCCGCCGTGCCGCGCGGCAAAGATCGCAGCCGAGCGGCCGATCGCGGCCAGGTCATGGGGCACCCCCGCCGCGCCCCGGCCGGCGCCGGGGGCCGCGCCGTGGATCACCTGCGCCGCCGGGACCACCGCCGTCAGCCCGGCCGGAAACCGCGCCGCCATGCGCAGGTTCACGTCGCTTTCGTCCAGGTAATAGGCAAAGGCCGGATCGAAGCCGCCGACGGCCAGCAGCGCCGTGCGGCGAAAGCCGCAATTCGTGCCGATGGTGCTGACCGGGCAGCCGTTTTCCGCCGCCAGCAGCGCAGTGCCGGCGACCTCCAGCGGCAAGGCACGGCCCGAAGGGGTGATCCGCTCGGCCCGGACCTGCCAGCGCAGCCCGTCCGGCCCGCGGGTAAAGCCCGCCGCAGCGATCACCCGCGAATCGGCAAAGGGCGCGGCCAGCGCCTCGGCCCAGCCGGGTTCGGCCAGCGCGTCGTCGTCGATGAACAACACCACCTCGCCCGCCGCCAGCGCCAGCCCCTCGTTGCGCGCGGCCGAGACATTGGCGCGGTCGAAGGCAAGCCGCTTGAGCGGCAGGTCCGGCCGCAGTCCCGCCGAAGCCGGGTCGGCCACTAGCACGACTTCGAAATCGGGATGGGTCTGGCCGGCCAACGCCGCCAGGCAGCGGGCCAGCGCCTGCGGCCGATGGCGCGAGACGACGATGATGCTGGTCGAGGGCAGGCCGGTCAACGGCGCCCCGGCCTTGGGCATCAGGCGATGCCCATGCGGCTCATCATCGCTTCCAGCTTGGGCACGTCCGAGGGGTTGTTCAGCTCCCAGAACTCGCGGCCCTTCGCCTCGACCTCGACGCAAAGGATGCGGCGGCCGCGTTCCAGGAAGCGTAGCTGCTCCAGCCCCTCCAGCGCCTCCAGCCGGCCTTCGTCCCAGGTCGGGTATTCGGCCAGGGCCGCCGGGCGATAGGCATAGACGCCGACATGGTGAAAGACCGGCGTCGGCTCGCTGGGACCGAAATCCGCCGCGGCGAATGGGATCACTTCCTTCGAGAAATACAGCGCCCGCCGGTCATGGCCAAAGACGGCGGTGGTGCCGCCGACGCGCCCCGCCACCCGGTCGGCGATCAGGTCCGAGCGCATGGCGCCGGAACAGCGCAAGACCGGCGTGGCCACGTCGGCGCCGGGATCGGCGCGCAGCCCGGCCACCAGGTCCTCGACGAACCACGAGGGCGTCAGGGGCGCGTCGCCTTGCAGGTTCACCACGATTTCGGGCGCAAGGCCCAGATTGGCCACCGCCTCGGCGCAGCGCTCGGTGCCGTTGCAGGCGGCGGTCGAGGTCATGGCGACCTCGGCCCCGAAGCCCGCGGCATGGTCGCGGATGCGCGCGTCATCGGTGGCGACGATCACGCGGTCCACGCCCTGGACGGCCCGCGCCGCCTCCCAACTGCGGCGGATAAGGGAAAGCCCCTCGCCGGTCGCGCCGCGAAGCTGGACCAGCGGCTTGCCTGGATAGCGGGTCGAGGCGTGGCGGGCGGGAATGACGATGACCACGGACATGGGACTCAGTCCTTGACCAGCAGCACGCCGGGGGCGAAGGCGATGAAGAACGGGTTCTCGAATCCCGGCTTGCCGTATTGCAGCGCGGTGTGGTCGTCAAAGCGCACCACTTCGCCGCCCGCGCCGCGCAGCACCGCGTCGCCCGCGGCGGTGTCCCATTCCATGGTGCGGCCCAGGCGCGGGTAAAGATCGGCCTCGCCGGTCGCCACCAGGCAGAATTTCAGCGAACTGCCCGCCGAGGTCATGTCGCGCACCCCGTAGCGGCCGATATAGTCGTCCGTCGCCGCGTCGCGATGCGATTTCGAGGCGACGACCATCAGCGCCCGGTTGTCGGGCATCGAGTTGACGCCGATGGGCACGACCTCGCCCGGCTGGTCGCCGAAGGGACCCTTTTCCTCGACCGAGCCGCCCTGGGCGGTGGTATAGAACAGCCGGCCCCGCGCCGGGGCATAGACCACACCCAGCCGCGGCACGCCGTTTTCGACATAGGCGATGTTGACGGTGAAATCGCCGCGGCGCTGCACGAATTCCTTGGTGCCGTCCAGCGGGTCCACGATCAGAAAGGTCGACAGGCTCTGGCCATGGGTCTCGGCCTGTTCCTCGGTCACGAGCGCGATGTCGGGGAATGCGGCGCGCAGCCCGGCCGAGATCAGCGCATCGGCGGCCTCGTCGGCCTCGGTCACGGGCGAAGCGTCGGATTTGGCGCGCACCTCGAAATCCTCGGCGCCATAGATCTGCATGATCCGGTCGCCCGCCGCCAGGGCCAGGCGTCGCATCTCGGCAATCATTAGATCAAATTGCATGGCTTTTCCTTTCCGGTCCGCGGCCCTGCGGCAGCGGCGGCGATTGAATACGGCGGTCGGCTTCCTTATGATGCCCCTGATCGCGCAGGGCAAGCGCCCCGCAAGAGCCCCGCCCCAAACCGCAGGCAGAGCCGACCCGCCGATGTTCATCCAGCGCCGTAGCCGCAACATGGTCGAGGCCGCGTTCACCACGCTGTCGCTGATCTATCACCTTACCGTCAACAATCTGCGCAAGAGCCAGCGCAACGCCCTGGTGGGGCTGATCATGACGGTGATGCAGTCCATCGCGATGATCGTGGGCTTTTATCTGATCTTCGCGATCATGGGTGTGCGCCAGGCGCCGATCCGCGGCGATTACATCGTCTATATCATGTCCGGGATCTTCATGTTCATGGCCCATTCCCAGGGCCTGGGCTCGGTCGCATCGGCCGGCAATCCCAGCAACCAGATGATGAAGCACGGGCCGATGAATACGGTGGTGATGATCGCGGCCGCGGCACTGGCGGCGCTTTACCGGCAGACCTTTTCCAGCATCGTGGTGCTGAGCGGCTATCATTACCTGATCAAGCCGATCCATATCGACAACCCGCTGGCCTGCTATGCCATGCTGCTGCTGGCCTGGTTCTCGGGCTGCTGCATCGGGCTGATCTTCCTGTCCATCCGCCCCTGGTGGCCACAGGGGGCGCAGGTGATGTCGCAGCTTTACCAGCGGCTGAACATGGTGTTTTCCGGCAAGATGTTCGTGGCCAACCTGATGCCCAGCGCCATCCTGCACATGTTTTCGTGGAACCCGCTGTTCCATGTCATCGACCAGACGCGGGGCTTTGCCTTCATCAACTATTCGCCGCGCAATTCCTCGCTGGACTATCCGCTTTATGCCACGCTGACATTGCTGATGATCGGGCTGATGGCGGAATATGCGACACGCAAGGCGGTCTCGCTCAGCTGGTCCGCGGGACGGTGATCGCGCGCGCCGCCGCCCGCGCCGCGCGGCACCGCGCCGGGCGGCCCAGGCACCGCCTGGGGGACCGGGGCGGGGCGCATGTTTTCTGCCGCCCAGTCCGCTTGCAGCCCGCCAGCCCCCTTCCTATATAGCCCCATGAAGTTCGAGGGGTTCCTGAACCAGGCGCCCTTCGGTCAATCCAGGGATCGGGCTTCGGGGGCCGCTTGTGGACCCAAGGCCCAGAATATCGCCGCAAGAAAGGTTATTGCATGTCCAAAGTCATCGGCATCGACCTCGGAACCACCAATAGCTGCGTCGCCATCATGGACGGCAGCCAGCCCAAGGTCATCGAGAACTCGGAAGGGGCGCGCACGACGCCCTCGATCGTCGGCTTCACCGACAGCGAACGCCTGGTCGGCCAGCCGGCCAAGCGCCAGGCCGTCACCAACCCGTCGAACACCGTTTTCGCCGTGAAGCGCCTGATCGGCCGCCGCACCACCGACGCCGAGGTCGAGAAGGACAAGAACCTGGTCCCCTATGCCATCGTCGACGGCGGCAATGGCGACGCCTGGGTCGAGGTGCGCGGCGACAAGTATTCGCCCAGCCAGATTTCCGCTTTCATCCTGCAAAAGATGAAAGAGACCGCCGAATCCTATCTGGGCGAAAGCGTCAGCCAGGCCGTGATCACGGTCCCCGCCTATTTCAACGACGCCCAGCGCCAGGCCACCAAGGATGCCGGCAAGATCGCCGGCCTGGAAGTGCTGCGCATCATCAACGAGCCGACCGCGGCCGCGCTGGCCTATGGCCTGGACAAGAAGGACAGCAAGACCATCGCGGTCTATGACCTTGGCGGCGGCACTTTCGACATCACCATCCTGGAAATCGACGACGGCTTGTTCGAGGTGAAATCGACCAACGGGGACACGTTCCTGGGCGGCGAAGACTTCGACATGCGCATCGTCAACTACCTGGCCGACGAGTTCAAAAAGGAACACGGCGTCGACCTGACCAAGGACAAGATGGCGCTGCAACGGCTCAAGGAAGCCGCCGAGAAGGCCAAGATCGAGCTGTCGAGCTCCAGCCAGACCGAGATCAACCAGCCGTTCATCTCGATGGACAAGGATTCGGGCACGCCGCTGCACATGGTCATGAAACTGACCCGCGCCAAGCTGGAAAGCCTGGTCGGCGACCTGATCAAGCGCACGATGAAGCCGGTCCAGGACGCGCTGAAGGATGCCGGCATGTCCAAGGGCGACATCGACGAGATCGTGCTGGTCGGCGGCATGACCCGGATGCCCAAGGTGGTCGAAGAAGTGACCAGCTTCTTCGGCAAGGAACCGCATAAGGGCGTGAACCCCGACGAGGTCGTGGCCCTGGGCGCCGCCATCCAGGCCGGCGTTCTGCAAGGCGACGTCAAGGACGTGGTCCTGCTGGACGTGACCCCGCTGTCCCTGGGCATCGAGACGCTGGGCGGCGTGTTCACCCGGCTGATCGACCGCAACACCACCATCCCGACCAAGAAGTCGCAGATCTTCTCGACTGCCGAGGACAACCAAAACGCCGTGACCATCCGGGTGTTCCAGGGCGAGCGGGAAATGGCCGCGGACAACAAGCTCTTGGGCCAGTTCAACCTGGAAAACATCCCGCCGGCGCCGCGCGGCATGCCGCAGATCGAAGTGACCTTCGACATCGACGCCAACGGCATCGTGTCGGTTTCCGCCAAGGACAAGGGCACCGGCAAAGAGCAGAAGATCACCATCCAGGCCTCGGGCGGGCTGTCGGATGACGAGATCGAAAAGATGGTCAAGGACGCCGAAGCCAATGCCGAGGCGGACAAGGGCCGCAAGGAGCTGGTCGAGGCCAAGAACCAGGCCGAGAGCCTGATCCACACCACCAAGAAGTCGCTGGAAGAGCATGGCGACAAGGTGGACGGCTCGACCGTCGAGGTGATCGAACTGGCCGTCGGCGCGCTGGAAGAAGCCCTCAAGTCCGAGGATGCCGGCAAGATCAAGGGCGGCATCCAGAACCTGATGGATGCCTCGATGAAGCTGGGCGAGGCCATCTACAAGGCCAGCCAGGCCGAAGCCGGCGATGCCGGTGCCGAGCCTGGGCCGCGCGACGTGGATGACGAGATCGTCGATGCCGATTTCGAGGATCTCGGCGAAGACAAGCGCAAGTAAGCGCGATGTGAACCACCCGGCCGGCCCGATGCAGACCCGCACGGGCCGGTCATTTCTTGAAAGACCCCGGACGCGATCAACATGGCGAAACGTGATTATTACGAGGTTCTGGGCGTTGCTCCGGGTGCCTCGGCCGATGAGATCAAGAAGGCCTACCGCTCCAAGGCAAAGCAGTTGCACCCCGACCGCAACAAGGACTGCAAGGTCTCGGAAGCCGCCTTCAAGGAGGTGAACGAGGCCTATGAGTGCCTGAAGGACGACCAGAAAAAGGCCGCCTATGATCGTTTCGGCCATGCCGCCTTTGAAAATGGCGGCGGGGGTTTTGGCCGGGGCAACGGCCAGGGCGATTTCGGCTCGGCCTTTGCCGATGTGTTCGAGGATCTGTTCGGCGACATGATGGGCCGTCGCGCCGGCGGTGCGGGGCGTTCGCGCGCCAGCCGCGGGCAGGATCTGCGCTACAACCTTCGCGTCTCGTTGGAAGAAGCTTACAACGGCGTGCAAAAGGCGATCACCGTGCCCGGTTCAGTCGCCTGCGCGGCCTGTAACGGCACCGGCGCCGAGGGCGCGGTCGAGCCGGCCACCTGCCCCACCTGTTCGGGCATGGGCAAAGTCCGGGCGACACAGGGTTTCTTTACCGTCGAGCGCACCTGTCCGACCTGCAACGGCCAGGGCCAGATCGTCAAGAATCCCTGCACGGAATGCCGCGGCGCCGGCCGCGTCCAGAAGGAACGCACCCTTTCGGTGAATATCCCCGCCGGGGTCGAAACCGGCACCCGCATCCGCCTGGCGGGCGAAGGGGATGCCGGGACGCGGGGCGGTCCGGCGGGCGACCTTTATATCTTCATCGAGGTCAAGGATCATCCGATCTTCCTGCGGGACGGTCGGATGCTGGCCTGCCAGGTTCCGGTCAGCATGGCCACCGCCGCGCTTGGCGGCGAGATCGAGGTGCCGACCATCGACGGCGGGCGCTCGCGCGTCAAGGTTCCTGCCGGCACCCAATCGGGCAAGCAGTTGCGGCTGCGCGGCAAGGGCATGCCACCGCTGCGTCACGGGCCGGGGCTGAACGGCGAGGCGGGCGACATGCTGATCGAACTTGCCGTCGAAACGCCGGTAAACCTGACGTCGCGCCAAAAGGAACTCTTGCGCGAATTCGAGGCGACCAGCGCCGACAACAACCCCCAGACCCAAGGCTTTTTCCACAAGATCAAAGGATTCTGGGACGAGATGAAAGGCTGATCCGGCGTTAACCGTCCGTTCATCCTTGCATGCCAAGCTGGCGGCATGGACCCGAATCGCGCCTTTCACGATGCCGCATTGCCGCTGTTCTCAGCCGCCGCCGCTGTCAGCCGGCCCCAGTCTGGCCCGCCGGGGGACGAGGCGGTGCAGACCGGACCTGTCCCGTCCGTTCCGGCCGGCAGGCTGCCCAGCTATCTGGCCGATCACCGCGCAAGACTGCGCGAACGCTTCATGCAGGGCGGTGCCGCCGCCCTTCCTGATTATGAATTGCTGGAACTGCTGCTGTTCCGCGCCATCCCCCGCCAGGATGTAAAGCCCCTCGCGCGGCGGCTGCTGGATGCTTTCGGCGATTTCAACCGGGTGATTTCGGCCCCGCCGACGCGGCTGGCCCAGATTGCGGGGATCGGCCCCGCCGTCGTGCAAGAGCTGAAGCTTGTCGAGGCCGCGGCACAGCGCCTGGCGCGTTCGCGCGTCATGCACCGGCCGGTCTTGACCAGTTGGGACGCGCTGCTGGATTATTGCCACACCGCCATGGCGCATGGCGAAATCGAACAGTTCCGCGTGCTTTACCTGGATCGCAAGAACGTGCTGATCGCCGACGAAGAACAGGCCCGCGGCACGGTCGACCACGTCCCGGTCTACCCCCGAGAGATCATGCGCCGCGCCCTGGAACTGGCGGCCAGCGCCCTCATTCTCGTCCACAACCACCCAAGCGGCGACCCCACCCCGTCCCAGGCGGATATTTCAATGACGCTTCAGATAGAAAGCGCCTGCCAAGCCCTTGGGATCACCCTGCACGACCATCTGATCATCGGCAAGTCGACGGAAACCAGCCTTCGGTCATCAGGATATCTGTAGCTTCAACAAACCTTGCTGCTCGATTACCATGATATTCTGGGCCAGACCGCTATCGTTGCGGCCCTTCGCCTGCCAACAGGCCCGGCCATTCCGCCATTCTGGGGCCCAGTCTGCCGCTTTGCAGCATTCTCCATAATCCCTGCGCGCCCGATGATCCGGGGGGCAAAGGCGCGACGGCTGGCCGATCGCCTGATGAAAAACAATCGGCCCGTCGTGGCGTATGCCGGGGGCAAGGATCCCCTCGGCCGCAAGCCGGACGGGCGCAAATTCGCGGGGTCGTCCAGGTAGCCGCAGGCAAGCCCCGCCCTCGTCCCGCGCCGGATAACCAAGAATCGCCTGTCGCAGGCGGGATTTCCCTGGCTGGCTGTATCGCCGCCTGGCAGGACTGAGGGGAATCGCCCCCTTTGGCCCACCGATCATCGGCGGACCGCGCGAACTGGGCTTTCGCGGCAAAGGGCCGGGCCGGCGCAGGGGCTGCAAATGCGCGGCCGTTGCGCAACCAAAATCCCACACCTGCGTCGTTTTGCGGCGCGGGCCGGGGCCGGGGCCGCTGGACTGCCGGGAATTTGATCGCTAGAACCGCGCGGCGAGGGCTGTGCAGCAAACACGACCCGTTCCGTCGTATCGCCCCGGTTCCGGGGCATAAATGGAGATCAGAACCGTGTCCCACGCAGACGAACACGCAGGCGACCACGGCGCCACCCGCAGAGATTTTCTCTATTACGCGACCGCCGGTGCCGGCGCGATCGCGACGGGCGCCGCCGGTTGGACCCTTATCAACCAGATGAACCCGTCGGCGGACGTCCAGGCCCTCGCTTCGATCCAGGTCGATGTCAGCGGCATCGAGACAGGCACGCAGTTGACGGTGAAATGGCTCGGCAAGCCCGTGTTCATCCGCCGCCGCACCGAGGAAGAGATCCAGGCCGGCCGCGCGGTCGAACTTGGGCAGCTGATCGACCAGAACGCCCAGAACCCCAACCGTCCCGACGCCGACGCTTCGGATGAAAACCGCACGCTGGACGAAGCCGGCGAATGGCTGGTGATGATCGGCGTCTGCACCCATCTGGGCTGCGTTCCGATCGGCGACGGCGCGGGCGATTTCGGCGGCTGGTTCTGCCCCTGCCACGGCTCGCATTACGACCAGGCGGGTCGTATCCGCAAGGGCCCCGCGCCCGAGAACATGTGGATCCCCGTCGCCGAATTCCTTGACGAAACAACCATCAAGCTGGGCTGAGGAGGCGCACATGGCCGGTATTCCCCATGACCACTACGAGCCCAAGACGGGTTTCGAGCGCTGGCTGCATCGCCGCCTGCCCATCGTCGGGCTGGTCTACGACACCATCATGATCCCCACCCCCAGGAACCTGAACTGGTGGTGGATCTGGGGTATCGTGCTGGCATTCTGCCTGGTGTTGCAGATCGCCACCGGCATCGTGCTGGTGATGCATTACACCCCGCATGTCGACCTGGCCTTTGCCAGCGTCGAACATATCATGCGCGACGTGAACGGCGGCTACATGCTGCGCTATCTGCATGCGAACGGCGCCTCGCTGTTCTTCCTTGCCGTCTATATCCACATCTTCCGCGGCCTCTACTACGGCTCTTACAAGGCCCCGCGCGAAGTGACCTGGATCGTCGGCATGCTGATCTATCTGATGATGATGGGCACGGCCTTCATGGGCTATGTGCTGCCCTGGGGCCAGATGTCCTTCTGGGGCGCCACCGTCATCACCGGGCTGTTCGGCGCCATTCCCGGCATTGGCCATTCGATCCAGACCTGGCTGCTGGGCGGCCCGGCGGTGGACAATGCCACGCTGAACCGCTTCTTCTCGCTGCATTATCTGCTGCCCTTCGTCATCGCCGCGTTGGTGATCGTCCATATCTGGGCCTTCCACACCACCGGGAACAACAACCCGACCGGCGTCGAGGTCCGCCGCACCTCGAAGGAAGAGGCAGAGCGGGACACCCTGCCCTTCTGGCCCTATTTCGTGATCAAGGACCTGTTTGCGCTGGCCGTGATCCTGGTGGTGTTCTTCGCGGTGGTGGGCTTCATGCCGAACTACCTGGGCCACCCCGACAACTATACCGAGGCGAACCCGCTGGTGACGCCGGCGCATATCGTCCCGGAATGGTATTTCCTGCCCTTCTACGCCATCCTGCGCGCCTTTACCGCCGATGTCTGGGTGGTGATTCTGGTCGAATGGCTGTCCTTTGGCATCATCGACGCCAAGTTCTTCGGCGTGATCGCCATGTTCGGCGCCATCCTGGTCATGGCGCTGGTGCCCTGGCTGGATACGTCGCGGGTGCGTTCGGGTCAGTATCGGCCCCTGTTCAAGTGGTGGTTCTGGCTGCTGGCGGTTGACTTCGTGGTCCTGACCTGGGTGGGCGCCATGCCGACCGAGGGCATCTATCCCCTGATCGCGCTGGCCGGGGCGGCCTATTGGTTCGCCTATTTCCTCATCATCCTGCCGCTTCTGGGCATCATCGAGAAGCCCGACCCCATGCCGCAGACGATCGAGGACGATTTCAACGCCCATTATGGGCCCGAAACCCATCCGGCCGAGTAAGGAGAGGCAACAATGACCATGAGAAACGCATCGCTCACGGCTGTTGCGGCCCTGACGGTTGCTCTGGCTGGCGGCGCCGTGGCGCAGGACACGAGCCTCGCGCCCGGCACCTCGGCCCCAGCAGGTTCAAGCTATCAGTCCAGCGAAACCGCTCCGGCGGCGGGGGCGGCCACCGAACTGGCGCAAGCCCCCGAGGCCGAAGCGCCGGCTGAACCGGAAGCGGTCGTAGAACCGGACGAACCGGAAGCCGTGGACGCGCCGGCCGAGGAACCCGCGGCCGAGGAACCCGCGGCCGAGCCGGCCGCGGAAGAACCTGCCGCCGAAACCGTCGACGAAGCGCCGGCGGTCGAGGCACCGGCTGTCGAAGAACAGGCCGAGGAGGCACCGGCAGAAGAGGCTGCGGCCGAAGAACCCGCCGCCGAGGAACCTGCGGAGCAAGAGGCCGCGGAACCCGCCGTCGAAGAGGAAGCTGCGACCGAAGAGCCTGCGGCAGAGGCCGCCCCGGCCGAGGAAGCCGTCGAGGAAGCCCCTGCGGACGAGCCGGCAGCCGATGAGGCAGCCGTCGAGGAGGAAGCTCCCGCCGAGGAGGAGGCAGCCGCCGAAGAACCCGCCGCCGAGGAACAGGGCGATGTCGTGGCCGAAGAGGCCGCCGACCATGCTGCCGCCCATATCGAGGACGTGGCTTTCAGCTTCGAAGGGCCGTTCGGCACCTTCGATCAGCACCAGTTGCAACGCGGCTTGCAGGTCTATACCGAAGTCTGCTCGGCCTGCCACGGGCTGCGCTATGTGCCGCTGCGCACCCTGGGCGACGCAGGTGGCCCGCAGCTGCCCGAGGATCAGGTCCGCGCCTATGCCGCGAACATGGACATCACCGACGCGGACACCGGCGAGGATCGGCCGCGCGTGCCCACCGACCACTTCCCGACCGTCACCGGCGACGGCATGGGTCCGGATCTGTCGCTGATGGCCAAGGCGCGGGCCGGCTTCCACGGCCCCTATGGCACCGGCTTGTCGCAGCTGGTCAACGGCATTGGCGGCCCGGAATACATCCATGCCATCCTGACCGGCTATGATGGCGAGGAAAAGGAAGAGGCGGGCACCGTGCTTTATCACAACGCCGCCTTCTCGGGGAACTGGATCCAGATGGCGCCGCCGCTGTTCGACGACCAGGTGACCTATGAGGACGGAACCCCGGCGACCGTGGACCAGATGGCGACCGACGTCGCTGCCTTCCTGATGTGGACAGCCGAGCCGAAGATGATGGACCGCAAGCAGGTGGGCTTCGTCTCGGTGCTTTTCCTGGTCCTGCTTTCGGTGCTGCTCTACCTGACCAACAAGAAGCTGTGGCAGCCGATCAAGCATCCGCGCAAGCCTGGGTGATCCCTCCCGGCCCCAAGTTCTGGAAACGCGCCCCCAGGGGCGCGT
This sequence comes from Paracoccus thiocyanatus, assembly GCF_900156255.1. Classification (GTDB taxonomy): domain Bacteria; phylum Pseudomonadota; class Alphaproteobacteria; order Rhodobacterales; family Rhodobacteraceae; genus Paracoccus; species Paracoccus thiocyanatus. The sequence continues at coordinate 202,193 of NZ_FTMK01000004.1, read as the reverse complement.
TTTTCTTTTGCACCAAAGGGTTTGCGGCGACAGATATGGACAAGCCGGCCCGGCCGCGGTCAGATGGGCGGGCGGTATCGGCAAGGGGGGGGCGGCGTGAGGATCTATAATCTCGGCTCGATCAATATCGACCATGTCTACCACCTGCCCGCGCTGCCCCGGCGGGGCGAGACGCTGCCCGCGCTGTCCTATTCCCAGGGGCTGGGCGGCAAGGGCGCGAACCAGTCGGTCGCCGCCGCCCGCGCCGGGGCCCAGGTGATCCACCTGGGCGCGATGGGCACCGGCGACGACTGGGTGCCGCGACGGCTGGCCGCGGCCGGGGTGGACATTTCGGCCATCGCCCGGCTGCCGGACATCGCCACCGGCCATGCGGTGATCCTGGTCGATGCGGGCGGCGAAAACTCGATCATCCTGCATGGCGGCGCCAATCGGGCGCTTCCGCCGGGCCTGGCCCGCCGTCCCGACTTTGCCGCGGGCGACATCCTGCTGATGCAGAACGAAACCAGCCTGCAAGCCGAAACAGCGGCGGCGGCGCGCGCTGCGGGGGCGCGGGTGATCTATTCCGCCGCCCCCTTCAACATCGCGGCGCTGCGCGAGGTGCTGCCGCATGTCTCGATCCTGGCGGTGAACGAGGTCGAGGCGCGCGACACCTTTGCCGCCTTTGGCCAGGACCTGCCGGTCGAGGGCCTGCTTGTCACCCGCGGCGCAGAAGGCGCCGAGTTTCGCGACCTGCGCAGCGGGCCGACCTGGCGGCAGCCGGCGTTCCGGGTGCAGCCGGTCGACACGACCGGGGCCGGCGACTGTTTCACCGGCTGGTTCGCCGCGGGCCTGTCGCGGGGCCAGGATATCCCCACCGCCCTGCGCCATGCGGCGGCCGCCGCCGCGCTGCAAGTGACCCGCCAGGGCGCGGGCGACGCCATGCCCAACCGCGCCGAAGTGCTTGCCTTTCTGAAAGCGCATGGCTGAACGCTTGCCGGCAGCCCCGCTGCCCCCTATCTGGAAACCCATGAGAATACCGTTCCTGAACCGCCCGGCCGCTGTCGCCGTCATCCGCCTGCAAGGCGCCATCGGGGTTGCCGGCCGCGGCGGCCCCGGCCTTTCCGACGCCGCCCTGGCCCCGCTGCTGGAGCGCGCCTTCAAGCGGCGCCGGCCGGTCGCCGTGGCCTTGGTGGTGAATTCGCCCGGCGGCTCGCCGGTGCAGTCCAGCCTGATCGGCGCCCGCATCCGCCGCCTGGCCGAGGAACGCCAGATCCCCGTCCATGCCTTTGTCGAGGACGTGGCGGCCTCGGGCGGCTATTGGCTGGCCAGTGCGGCCGATTACATCTGGGCGGATGACAGTTCGGTGCTGGGCTCGATCGGGGTCATTTCCGCAGGCTTCGGCTTTGCCGAGCTGATCCACCGTCACGGGATCGAGCGGCGCGTGCATACCGCCGGACGCTCGAAATCCATGCTGGACCCGTTCCGCCCGGAAACGCCCGAGGATGTCGCGCGGCTGAACCGCCTGTTGGGCCCGATCCACGACGCCTTCAAGCAGCAGGTTCTGGCCCGGCGCGGCGGCCGCCTGCCCCAGGGCAGCGACCTGTTCACCGGCGAGATCTGGACCGGCCGCGAAGCGGTGGACCTGGGCCTGGCCGACGGCATCGCCCATCTGGTGCCCAAGATGCGCGAACTTTACGGCAAGGAGGCGCGCTTCCTGACCTATGGCCAGCGCGTGCCGCTGTTGCGGCGTTTCGGCCTTTCCGCCGATCATGTCATCGACGGGATCGAGGAACGCGCCGCATTCGCGCGTTTCGGGGCGGGGCGCGGATGATCAAGCTAGTCCTTTTATGCCTGCTGATCATCATCGCGCTGGCGCTGGTCGCCGGTCCGGGCATGCGCCGCATGATCGCCAAGTTGCTGGGAATCAGACGTAGATGACCGCGCTTGTCACCGGGGGCGCTCGCCGGCTGGGCCGGGCCATCACGCTCTATCTGGCACGGCGCGGCATCGACGTGGCCATCCATTACCAAAGCTCGGCGGCCGAGGCCGAATCGGCCGCCGCCGAAGCCCGCGCCCTGGGCGTGCGCGCCGCGATCTTTCAGGCCGACCTGCTGGACCTGGACCAGACCGAGGCGCTGGTGGACCGCGCCCATGCCGCCCTGGGGCCGCTGGACCTGCTGGTGAACAACGCCTCGATCTTTGAATATGACAACATCGCCAGCGCCAGCCGCGAAAGCTGGGACCGGCACCTGGGATCGAACCTGCGCGCGCCCTTCATCCTGACGCAGTCATTTGCCCGTCAGGCACCCAAGGCCGACCGCGGCGGCGCCGAGCCGGTGGCGGCGGGGCTGGTGGTCAACATGATCGACCAGCGCGTGCTGAAGCCGACGCCCGAGTTCATGACCTATTCGCTGGCCAAGGCGGGGCTGTGGTGGCTGACGCGGACCTCGGCCCAGGCGCTTGGGCCCGATATCCGCGTCAACGCCATCGGCCCAGGCCCGACCGTGCAGGGCGTCCGCCAATCCGACCGCCATTTCGCCCAGCAGCGCGCCGCGACCGTCCTGCAACGCGGTGCCGGCCCCGACGATGTCTGCGCTGCACTTGGCTATCTGATGGACGCGCCTTCGGTCACGGGCCAGTTGATCTGCGTCGATGGCGGCCAGCATCTGGCTTGGCGCACCCCCGACGTACTGGGCGTGGAATAGGGCAGAAAACCGCCGTTCCGCGGCAAGTTGTCCACCTTGCGACCGGCCTTCACGCAATCTTCACGATTCTGGCAAGAAATTCATGGGATTGCACATAGGACAAAAAATATCACGCAATATCAATCGTTTCCAATAATGCCTATAAATCAGGCAAAGCGAGGAAACCCCAAGAAACGCTCATGGAAGCTGCGCTCCTCCCATGCTGATTCACAGAGTTATCCACAGATTCCGTGGACAGGATTCAGCTTGAATTTTGCCTCCCGAACTTGCAGCCCGGCCCGAGAATCATTTGGTTAACCGCATGACCGATTCCATTCCAGAAACGCGCCCCGCCAAGTCCGGCCATGCGCTGATCCAGGACTACCTGCGCACCCTCGACGGCTCGCCGGGGGTCTATCGCATGCTGGATGCGCAAGGCGCGGTGCTTTACGTCGGCAAGGCGCGGAACCTGCGGGCCAGGGTTTCGAACTATGCGCGCGGCAGCGGGCATTCGGCGCGGATCGCGCGGATGATCCGCGAGACCTGCTCGATGATGTTCCTGACCACGCGCACCGAGACCGAGGCGCTGCTCTTGGAGCAAAACCTCATCAAGCAGCTCAAGCCGCGCTACAACGTGCTCTTGCGCGACGACAAAAGCTTTCCGAACATCCTGGTCGCCAAGTCGCATCCCTTTGCCCAGATCAAGAAGCATCGCGGCGCCAAGGCGGAAAAGGGCAACTATTACGGCCCCTTTGCCAGCGCCGGGGCGGTGAACCGGACGCTGAACCAGTTGCAGCGGGTGTTTTTGCTGCGGTCCTGCACCGACGCGACCTTTTCCAGCCGCACCCGGCCCTGCCTGCTTTACCAGATCAAACGGTGCAGCGCCCCCTGTGTCGGCCGCATCGGGCAAGAGGAATATGACAGCCTGGTCGCCGATGCCGAACTGTTCCTGCAAGGCAAGACCACGCGCATCCAGGCCGACCTGGCGGCCGAGATGGCCGCGGCGGCCGAGGCGATGGAATACGAACGCGCCGCCGCGCTGCGCGACCGCATCAAGGCGCTGACCGCCGTGCAATCGGTGCAGGCCATCAACCCGCGCGGCGTCCCCGAGGCCGACGTGATCGCCCTGCATATGGAGGGCGGGCAGGCCTGCGTGCAGGTGTTCTTCATCCGCGGCAACCAAAGCTGGGGCAACCGCGATTTCTACCCGCGGCTCAATGGCGTGGAATCGGCGGACGAGGTGATGCAGGCGTTCCTGGCGCAGTTCTACGACGGCAAGGTGCCGCCGCGGCTGATCCTGTTGTCGCATGGCATCGAGGATCCCGACCTGATGACCGATGCGCTGTCGGAAAAGGCCGGGCGCAAGGTCGTGCTGGGCGTTCCCCGGCGCGGCGAAAAGGCCGAACTGGTGGAAAACGCCCTGCGCAACGCCCGCGAAAGCCTGGCGCGGCGCATGTCGGAAAGCGCCGCGCAGCAGCGCCTGCTGGAGGGGCTGGCCGAGGCCCTGGACCTGCCCGCCGTGCCGCAACGCATCGAGGTCTATGACAACAGCCATATCCAGGGCACCAATGCCGTCGGCGGCATGGTCGTCGCCGGCCCCGAAGGCTGGATCAAGAGCCAGTATCGCAAGTTCAACATCAAGGGCACCGAGATCACGCCGGGCGACGATTTCGGCATGATGAAAGAGCTGCTGACCCGCCGCTTTGCCCGCCTGCTGAAAGAGGACCCGGACCGCCAGACCGACACCTGGCCGGACCTGCTGCTGATCGACGGCGGCGCCGGGCAGGTCAGCGCGGTGCACGAGATCATGGCCGAGATGGGGGTCGAGGACATCCCGATGATCGGCGTCGCCAAGGGCGAGGACCGCGACCACGGCAAGGAGGAATTCCACCGTCATGGCCAGCGTCCCTTCGCCCTGCGCATGAACGACCCGGTCTTGTATTTCATCCAGCGCCTGCGGGACGAGGCGCATCGCTGGGCTATCGGCACGCATCGCGCCAAGCGGGCCAAGGCCGCGATGGCCAATCCGCTGGATGAGATCGCCGGCATCGGCGCGGCCCGCAAGCGCGCGCTGCTTCAGCATTTCGGCAGCGCCAAGGCGGTCAGCCGCGCCGGCCTGGCCGACCTGGTCGCGGTGGAAGGGATCAGCGAATCCATGGCGCGGAAGATCGTCGATCATTTCCACAAGGGCTAGAACGCGGACCGCTAACGGCAGCGCGCGGGATCGACCCCCACAGCGCCAAGCCCCCAATCGGTCATCTGCGCCACAAGCTGCTGGCCGGCCGCGTCAAAGGCCGGGATCAGGTCGGCGGTCTTGGTCGTCGGCGCCTGGGCCGTGGCGGTGAAATGCCCGCGCGAGACGACGCGGGCGTCCATCTCGCGCACCATCTGCGCATCGACGGACAGCTTGATGACGGCCCCCTGCCCCGCGACCTCGGCGTTGAAATCGTTGATCTCGGAAATCAGCGCGTAATCGCCCGCCGCGCCCAGCGGCGCGCGGCCGACATGGGTAAAGGCGTCATAGACGCCAAAGCCGCGCACCAGCAGGGTTTGCAGCGCCACCGGCACCGTGTCGCCCCAGCGCGCATCGGGCAGGTATTGCGTCTGCAACTGGTTCGGCCGGATCATGATGCGGTCGGTGTCCAGCGTGCCGCGTGCCTTGGGCGGCTCGATCACCAGTTCGGCCAACCGGCCGCGGCCGCAGGTCCGGGGCACGTCCGAAGGCGGGCGCAGCTCGAACACGTCGCGATCCGGCTCTCCCTCCAGCGCGCGCAGGGCGGCGCAGCCCGGCAGGGTCAGGGTCAGGACAAGCAAGGCGGCGGCAAGACGCATGGCGGACCTTTCAGCGGCGGAACTCGGGCGCGCGCGGCCCCGAGAAGATTTGCGATGGGTTGCGCCGCAGCGCCGAGACCAGCTCGTTCAGATTGCCCACCAGCCCGCGCAGATCGCTGGCCATGCGGGTGAATTGCGGCAGCCCGTCGCGGGTGAAAGCCTGCACCGGGGCGCGGGCGCTGTCCAGCATGCCGCGCAGGCTGGCAAAGGCGGTCTCGGCGCTGTCGGCGGCATTGCGCAGCCGTTCGGTGATCTGGGGCAGGTCGGCGGCGACGCGGTCGATGGCCTCGTTCGCCTTGCCCAGCGTCACGCGCAGGTCGGCCGCCACCGGCGCGACATCGCTGTTGATGACCCGCTCGGCCCCGTCAAAGGCCCGCTCGGCCGAGGCGAGCGTGCGGCTGCCCACCTCCAGCGCCGCGTCCAGCCCGTCCAGGCTTTTATCCGCCCGATCGGTCAGCCGGGCCAGGTCGGTTTGCAGCGTGGCGGCGGTCTGGTCCAGCCGCTGCGTCAGCCCCTTGAGGTCGCCCGAGACATAGGCGCGCAGCTCGTCCAGCGTGGCGGTGCCGGAATCCAGCGCCGTATCGACCTTGGCCGCGCTTTCGGTGAACTTGGCCAGCGCCGTGTCGGCATTGCCCAGCGTGGTTTCGGCCGCGGCGGAAAGCCCGTCCAGCCGCGCGCCGAAAGCCGAGATGTCGCCGGCTGCCGCGGCAATGGAATCGGTGGCCGTGGTCACGTCGGCCAATGCCTTGTCCAGGTTGGCGCTGGAGCGTTCGACATTGTCCAGGATATTGCGCACCCGGTTCTGGTTTTCGTCGCCCAGCAGCTTGGTCAACTGCTCGGCCACGGTGTTCAGCCGCGAAATCATCTCGGGACCCTGGTCCGACAGCGTTTGCAGGGCCGAACGGTTGGCGGCGATGACCGGGATCGAATCCGGGTCCACGTCGCGCAGCAGGGGCGAATCGGGCCGGCCCGAGGTGATCGCCACATTGGCGACGCCGGTGACGCCCTGGATCTCGATGGCGGCGCGGGAATCGGTGCGCACCGGCGTATCCTCGGCCATCTCGACCCGGACCCGGACCGCGCCGTTCACGCTTTGCGATAGCTGCATGTCCACCACCTTGCCGACGGAAAGCCCGGCGAACAGCACCTCGGATGACACGCCCAGGCCCGACACTTCCGGGAAATAGATGTCGTACCAGGCGAATTGCCGGTCCAGTTGCAGCTTGGCGAACCACATCAGGAACAGCAGCATCCCCAGGAAGCCCGCGATGGTAAAGGCGCCGATCAGCACGTAATTGGCCTTGGTCTCCATCCCTTCACTCCTTTGCGCGGCCGGTGGCCATGGCGGCGCGGGCGCGGGGCCCGTGGAAATATTCATGCACCCAAGGGTGATCGACCCGCAGCATCTGGGCCATGGTGCCGCTGACCAGCACCTTGTTTTCCGCCAGCACCGCGATGCGGTCGCAACAGGCATGCAGCGTATCCAGGTCATGCGTGACCAGGAACACCGACAGGTCCAGCGCATCGCGCAGCTCGACGATCAGCCGGTCAAAGGCATCGGCGCCGATCGGATCCAGCCCGGCCGTCGGTTCGTCCAGAAACAGGATCTCGGGGTCCAGCGCCAGCGCGCGCGCCAGCCCGGCGCGCTTTCTCATGCCGCCCGACAGGTCCGAGGGGTATTTGTCATTGGCGCTCCACGGCAGCCCGGCCATCGAGACCTTGAGTTCCGCCAGCCCCCGCCGCGTCTGGGGCGACAGGCCGGGCACGGCGCGCAGCGGCACCTCGACATTCTCGCGCACGGTCAGCGACGAAAACAGCGCGCCGCCCTGGAACATCACGCCCCAGCGCCGCTCCATCGCCTCGCGCGCGGGGCCGGCCAGCGCGCCCACGTCCTGGCCCAGGACCCGCACCGTGCCAGCCGTGGGGCGGTTCAGCCCGACGATGGTGCGCAAGAGCACCGATTTCCCGGTGCCCGAGCCGCCGACCACGCCCAGGATCTCGCCCCGCCGCAGGTCCAGGTCCAGCCCGTCATGCACGACATGGCGGCCGAACTGGGTGCGCAAGCCCCGGACCTCGATGATCGCGTCGCTCACAGCCCCACCTCGGCAAAGAAGATCGAGAACAGCGCATCGGCAACGATCACCGCAAAGATGGCATTGACCACGGCGCGCGAGGTCTCGGCGCCCAGCGATTCCGCGTCCTTGCCGACCTTCATCCCGGCATGGCAGCCGATGATGCCGATGATCAGCGCAAAGACCGGCGCCTTGGACAGGCCGACGATGACATGGTCCACGCTGGTATCCGCCAGCAGCCGATAGCGGAACATCGAGGGCGAGATGCCAAGCTCGATCCAGGACATCAGCGCGCCACCGGCCAGCCCGGCCAGATTGGCGATCAGCCCCAGGATCGGCAGGGTGATGACCAGCGCCAGCACCCGCGGCAGGATCAGCACCATGTCCGGGTCCAGCCCCAGCGTGCGCATGGCGTCGATTTCCTCGTTCATCTTCATCGACCCGATCGAGGCGGTCAGGGCCGAGGCGGTGCGCCCGGCGACGATGATCGCGGTCAGCAGGATGCCCAATTCGCGCAGGACGGAAATCGCGATCAGGTCGATCACGAACACCTCGGCCCCGAACTGGCGCAACTGCGCCGCGCCCTGAAAGGCCAGCACGACGCCGATCAGGAAGGACATCAGCGCCACGATGGGCACCGCGCGCAAGCCTGTTTCCTGAATGTGCCAGACCAGCGAAGTCAGGCGGAAATCGCCCGGATGGCGGATGGCGCGCGCCAGGGCGGCCAGGAACCGGCCCAAGTATTCGGCAATCTCGCGCAGGAAGACCAGCGCCGCGGCCATGCGCCGCCCGGTCTGTTCCAGCATCAGCCGCCAGCCGGCGGGGCCTGCGGTCTCGGCATCGGGCCGGGGCAGCGCGCGGCGCACGGTCTCAAGCAGCCGCGCCCGCGATTGGTCCAGGCCGTCAAGGCGGACGCCTTCGGCCTGGCGCCCGACCAGATACCAGGCGGCGGCGGTGTCCAGCCGGGTCAGTTCCGACAGGTCCAGCAGGCGCGCCGTCCTGGCTTCGGGCGGCAACTGGCCCAACGTCCAGACGGTGAACTCGCCCGCCAGCCGCAGCCCGTCGGCCAGGACGGTGGAGCGAAGCTTGGGATCGGCGGAAAGGCTGGCCATGGCGGTCCTGATCGCAGGGTCAGGTGGGATTCATTCAGGGATTGCGCGGCTTTGTCAAATCTGCCCGGCCATTCCGCCGCGCGCTGTGGCCGCCGGGCCGCCATCCGCCCGATGTGGCCCGACAAAGCCGCAAGAAGAATTCACAATTGTGCATATTGACTGAACTGCCCGCTCTGGTTTAGTAAATAGGTGTTCGGTTTCTGCGGCCGGCACGCGCCGCCTGGCGCGGGCGCGCTGCGGGGTCGTGGCCCGCAAGTGCCCGGCCCAAATGAGTAACTTTGCTTGCGGCATTGCCCGCGGCCCATCGCGGCCCAGGGCCATGCCGAGGAAGGGCTCCTCGGGATCGACTGAACGAGTATCATTTTGACCATGATCCCGAGGATGACCGCCCCCGCGGATCAGCCCTGCGCCAAGGCACGCATCATCCTGACCGGCTCGGTCCGGGCCAGGCGCAGCACATGCGCCATATAGGGCTGTTGCAGATCCTCGGTCCGCAGCGCGGCGTAAAGCCTGCGCAACATGCCCTGGCGGCCCAGGGGCAGCAGCGCCAGTTCGGGATTTCCGGCCTGGGCGCGCAGCACCCAGTCGGGCATCACCGCCACCCCGCGCCCGGACGCGATCAGCATCAGCGCGATGGCCGTCTGCTCGACCTGGCGGACATGGGCGGGCTCGACCCCGGCCGGGTCCAGGAATTGCGAAAACACGTCCAGCCGCGCCCGCTCCATCGGATAGGTGATCAACGTCTCGCCCGCCATGTCGGCCGGCTCGGCATAGCCCTTGGCGGCCAGCGGATGGCTGGCGGCGACGACCATGGTCGGCGCATAGTCGAACAGCGGCTGGAAGGTGATGCCGTCCATTTCGTCGGGGTCCGAGGAAATCACCATATCGACCTGTCCCCGTTCCAGCGCCGGCAGCGCCTTCAGCGCCAAGCTGGAGCGGATGTCCAGGTCGACCTCGGGCCAGGCGCGGCGGAACTGGTCCAGCACCGGCAGCAGCCAGTCAAAGCAATGATGGCATTCCATCGCCATGTGCAGCCGCCCGGCACGGCCCATCTCGACGGCGCGGAACTCGGCCTCGGCGGCTTCGACCAGCGGCAGCACCTGTTCGGCGGTGCGCAAAAGCCGCATCCCCGCCGCAGACAGGCGCAAGGGCTTGGTGCGGCGCAGGAACAGTTCGACCCCGGCCTGCTGTTCCAGCGCCTTGATCTGGTGCGACAACGCCGATTGCGTCAGGTTCAGCAGCTCGGCCGCGCGGGCCAGGCCGCCCTGTTCATGGATGGCGCGCAGGCTGCGCAGATGGCGAAGTTCAAGGTGCATCTTGATTGCCGCTCATGACGATCTTGAAGATTATGAATTTGTCTCACGTCGGGGGCCATGTCACAAGACCCGCGACAAAAGGACCAGCAACCATGCCGACGCCCTCGATCAGCTTTGAATTCTTCCCGCCCCGGAACCTGGACCAGTCGTTCCGGCTGTGGGACACGGCGCGGGCCCTGGCGCCGCTGGAACCGGATTTCGTTTCCGTCACTTACGGCGCGGGCGGCACCACCCGCCAGTTGACGCATGAGGCGGTGACGGCGCTGGCCAGCCATTACGGGCTGAACGTTGCGGCGCATCTGACCTGCGTCGATGCCACGCGCGAAGAAACGCTGCAAATCGTCCAGGACTATGCCGCCGCCGGCGTGCACGAGATCGTGGCGCTGCGCGGCGACGCGCCGCAGGGGCAGGCGCGGTTCGCCCCGCATCCCGACGGTTTCGCCGATTCGGTCGAGCTGATAAAGGCGATCGCGGCGCGCGGCGACATGACCATCCGCTGCGGCGCCTATCCCGAACCGCATCCCGAAAGCCCCGACACCGCCGCCGACGTGGCCTGGCTCAAGCGCAAGGTGGACGCGGGCGCGTCATCGGCGATCACCCAGTTCTTCTTTGACGCCGACACCTTCTTCCGCTTTCGCGACGCCTGCCGCGCGGCCGGGATCGCGGCGCCGATCATCCCCGGCATCCTGCCGATCCAAAGCTGGGCCGGTGCACGGCGCTTTGCCGAACGCTGCGGCACCTCGGTCCCGCAATGGGCCGAGGACGCCTTTGCCGCCGCCGGAAAGCAGGGCGAGGCGCAACTGGCGCTGGATGTCTGCGTCACGCTATGCGAGCGGCTGGTCGAAGGCGGCGTGGACAAGCTGCATTTCTACACGCTGAACAAGCCGGAACTGGTGCTGAAGGTCTGCGCCGCTTTGGGGATCAAGCCGAAGGACGCCGTTCCGCGCGTGGCGTGACGCCGGCTTTCAGTCCTGCCGCGCCCGGCTGCCGGCCGGGGCTGGCGACTTGGCCAAGGGGGCGGCGCCGGCATCTTCCGCGGGTCCGGCTGGACCTGACGCAGGCGGCCATGCCCGCACCAGCCGGCGACGCGGCCGCGGCGGCGCCGCACCGGCCAGCGCCCCGGCCAGCAGGGCAGGCCCGGTATAGGGCCGCGGCACCGAAGGGTGCAGCATCTCGGTCGGGTCCGCCCCGGCCAGGCGCGGCGCACGCGCGAGGAACGCCTTGCCCCAGCTACGCCATGACCCGACCGACGGCGCGCTTGCGTCGCAGGGGAAATGGCCGTGCCAGCCGGGCGGCAGCGGCAGGCCAAAGGCCTGGGCGCGCGACATCATCCAGACCAGCGGGATATTGGCCAGCGGCCGCGCGTATTCCAGCCCGGAAAGCTGGCCGCCCACATCCGGGTGGCAGCCGCGAAACCACATCTGCTCGATCCGGCCCGGTGCCGAGGCGCCGTCCCAGATCAGCGGCTGGAAGGCCGCCCGCGTCTCGTCCAGCGCCAGGGCCTGGAGGGCGTGATCCACATCCGCGCCCAGATGCGCGTCGTGAAAGCGAAAGCGCGGCTCGGTCAGCATCCAAAGCAGCGGCAGGCGGATCCCCAGCGCCATCACCGTGTCGAAAACCCCGATCATGCGGATCGGCACGGCGGGGTGGCACAGGTCCGGGTCCAGCCGCCCCACCATCCGGTCACGGCCCTGGCGGTAAAGCTGCCAGGCCTGCTGCACATTGCGGCGCGTGGCATGGGCGTGGGTCAGCAGCCCGACGCGCCCGATCATGCCGGCAAGCGAGCGCGCCGCAAAAGCCCCACGGGAATAGCCGAACAGGAACAGCGGATTGCCCGGCCTCCACTCTCGCGCAAGCCAGGCATAGGCATCGCAGATATGGCGTTCCAGCGCCGCGCCCATCGCCAGTTCCGGCAATGTGCGCCAGGCGTCCCATTGCTGGCCGGCGGCGTAATGCACCTGGACCGGCGCTGGCAAGGCGCCGTATTCGCCCGCCAGCAGGGCGTGGATGCGGGCGATGGACGACCTTCGCCCCTGGTTCAGCGAGGCGAAGGTGCCGTCGATCAGGACAGCCTGGCATATCGGGGGGCGAAGCGATTCCATGCCGCGACGCTAGCACGCAATCCTATTCGAGCGCGTTAACCGTCAGATGCGCCATCAGGCCGAATCCGTTGAAACGGGTATTGGTGACGGTCGAATAGGCGCCGGCGCCGTGGAAGATCACGTAATCCCCCTCCTCTATGGTGGCGGGCAGGGAAAGTTCGCCCGGCAGCCGGTCCACCGAATCGCAGGTCGGGCCAAAGAGGATGCGCGCCATCGGATCCCCTTCGCGCGGGGTCCCTTCGGGGGTCAGCACCTGAAGCCGGTCCAGATTGCCGACGATGGGCAGTTCGAACAGCCCGCCATAGACGCCGTCGTTCAGAAAGACGTTCTGCCCGTCGCGCACCGCCTTGACGCGCGTGACCAGCGCAAAGGCATCGGCGCAAAGCGCCCGCCCCGGCTCGCAGACCAGCGCCGGGGCGTCGGGGCCGAACGCCTCGTCGGTGACGCGGCGGATCAGGGCGAAAATCGCCGTCAGGTCCGGGTCCACCCCCGCAACGCGATGCGACGGGAAGCCGCCGCCCACGTTCAGCCGCCGCGCCTTGACGCCCGCCGCCGCGCAGATCTCGGCCGCGGTGGTGATATAGCTTTCCCAGGCATGCGGATCGACGCATTGCGTGCCGGGATGGAATGTCAGCGAGGGGATATAGCCGCGATCGGCCACCGCGCGCAGCAGTTCTGCCGCCAGTTCCGGCGTGGCGCCGAATTTCGAGCCGAAATCATAGGCCGCGCCCAGAACCGGCAGCTTGAAGCGCGGCGAAATCTCGCAATTCTCGGGCGCCACGCGGGCGAAAAGCTTGTCCAGTTCCGAGCGGCTGTCCACCGACCACGCCCTGATCCCGGCCTGGACCGCATGGGCGATCTCGGCCTGCGAACGCACCGGGTTGTGGTAATGGCGCGCCGCATCGGGCGCCAGCCGCCCGATCAGGTCGATCTCATAGGGCGAGGCCACGTCGAAACCGCGGACGCCGGCGGCCGAAAGCGTGCGGATCACCGCCTCGTCGGGATTGGACTTGACCGCATAGGTGACAAGACCGGGGAAACCGCGCAGAAACCGCTGCGCGGCGGCATGCAGGACCGAAGGAGCAAAGGCCATCACCGGGTTCTCGGGCGCGAGTCTGCGGATGATTTCGGCGGGATTGTTCCAAATGGTCTTGGGGCCTCGGCCCTCGGTCAGTCCCATCGGCATGTCCTTCCTGTGCGCGTTCGGGGTGGAAACCAGTCTGCGCCCTATGGGTTCCGATTTCTGCAATGAAAAGGGTGGAAACGGGCTGCGGCTTCGTTAATATGCCAAAACTTTTGACAAATCGACAGGTGGCGCGTGGATGAACTTGATCGTGGGATTCTGGCCCACCTGTCCCAGGACGCGCGCATGTCGGTCGCGGTTCTTGCCCGCCGGCTCAAGGTGGCGCGCTCGACCGTGCAGGCGCGGCTTGAACGGCTGGAAACATCCGGCGCCATCGCCGGTTACACGCTGCGGCTGGGCGATTTCGCGCGCGAACATCGCATCCGCGCCACCTGCCTGCTGACCATCGAGCCGCGCGCCCAGGCGGCGATCCTGGCCCGGCTGCGCAGCCTGCCCGAGGTCGAACGCATCCATACCACCAGCGGCCGGGTCGACCTTTTGCTGCAACTCGCTGCCATATCGACCAGCCAGCTTGACGATGTGCTGGATCAGATCGGCGGTTTGACCGGCGTCCGCTCCAGCGAGAGCCTGATTCACCTGTCCACCAAGCTGGACCGGGCAAGCTGATCGTGGCCGGCGCGCAACAAGGTGACGGTGGTGTCGCCATATTTGCGCTGGTCGATCTGCTCCAGCCCGGCGACCGGGCCGGGTGGGGCCGATTCCTCCCACACCACCAGGCCGGCGGGGGCGATCCAGCCGCCTGCCAGCGCTGATTCGAGCGCCCGTTCCCCCAGCCTTTGGCCATAGGGCGGGTCCAGGAAGACCAGGTCATAGGCGGCGCCGCGATTCTGCCCCATCCGGGTGGCGTCCCGGCGCCAGACATCGGTCGTCCCCATGGCGCGGGCCTTGTCGATATTGGCGCGCAGCAGCGCCCGCGCCGCCACGCCTTCATCGACAAAGGCCACGCGGGCGGCGCCGCGCGACAGCGCCTCCAGCCCCAGCGCGCCGGTGCCGGCGAACAGGTCCAGCACGCGGGCGCCGGGGATCGGATTGCCATGGGTGCCGTTCACGATCAGGTTGAAGATCGCCTCGCGCACCCGGTCGGTGGTCGGGCGCAGATGCGCCGCCGGATCGCCCGAACCGACCTCGGCCAGCTTCAGCCCGCGCAGGGTGCCGCCGACGATCCTCATGCCATCAACGCCTTCAGTTCGGCGGCCTCGGCCACGGTCTGGGGTTCGGGAGAGCGGCCGGCCTCGATCAGCCGCTTGCCGATCATATAGGCGCGGGCGTCGTTCAGCGCATCCACCGCGATCAGCCGGCCCGCGCGGTAATACCAGACCGAGCCGCCATTCGCCGCCGGTCGCGTCACCACCCGGTCGTAACCCAGGTTCAGCCCGGCGATCTGCAATTTCGCGTCGAACTGGTCCGACCAGAACCAGGGCTTGGGCATATAGGGAATGTCGGCGCCCAGCATGTTCGCCGCCACCGCCTCGGCCATGTCGATGGCATTGCCGACGCTTTCCAGCCGCAGCCGGCTATCGGCCCAGGGAAAGCTGGCGCAATCCCCCGCCGCCCAGATCGCCGGGTCCGAGCTGCGACCGAACGCATCGGTGGCGATGCCGTTGTCGACGGCCAGCCCCGCCGCCTGGGCCAGCGCGGTTTCGGGCGCGACGCCGATGCCGCAGATCACCAGATCGGCCGGCAGGTGGCGGCCGTCGGCCAGTTCGACCCCGTCCGCGGCCGCCGTGCCGGTGATGCGGGCGATGCCGGTCCCCTCGACGATCTCGACCCCATGGGCGCGGTGCAGGGCGCGGATCATCTCCGCAGTCTCGGGCGCGGCGACGCGGCCCAGGATGCGCGGCGCGGCCTCGACCAGCGTGACCTCCAGCCCCAGCTTGCGGGCGACCGCCGCGGCCTCCAGCCCGATATAGCCGCCGCCGATCACCACCAGCCGCCGCCCGGCGACCAGCGCCGGCTTGACGCCTGCGATATCGGCCAGGTTCCTGACCACATGCACGCCGGGCAGGTCCCCGCCCATCGCGGCGGGCAGGCGGCGCGGGGCCGCGCCCAGCGTCAGGGCAAGCTGGTCATAGGGATATTCGCCGCGCTCCGTCGCCACCACCCGGCGGTCGCGGTCGATGCCTGTGGCACGTTCCCCCAGGTGCAGCGCAATGCCCTGGTCCTGCCACCAGTCGGCGGCGCGCAGCGTCAGCCGGTCCAGCCCCATCTGGCCCAGCAGATAAGCCTTGGACAGGGGCGGGCGCTGATAGGGCGGCGCGGGTTCGTCGCCGATGACGGCGATGCCGCCCCGGTGCCCCAGCGCGCGCAACTTTGCCGCCAGCGAGGCCGCCGCCTGCCCCGCGCCCAGGATCACGATATTCATTCTGCGCCCTCGCTGGTTTGCCTGCGGCGCAAAGCCTATATTCGCCCTCGCAACGATGCAATTGACAGAGGAACCGACATGTCCATCGCAAAAGGCGACACCCTGCCCCAAGGCAAGCTGCTGAAACTGGGCGACAATGGCCCCGAAGAGGTGGCGGCCGCCGACCTGGCCCAGGGGCTTGTGGCGATCTTCGCCGTGCCGGGCGCCTATACGCCGACCTGCACCAACGCCCATATGCCCAGTTTCGTCAAGAATGTCGGCAATTTCCGCGACAAGGGCGTGTCGCGGCTGGTCTGCATCACCGTGAACGACCCCTTCGTCGCCGGCAACTGGGCCAAGGACACCGGCGCCGCCGCAGCGGGGATCGAGGTCCTGGCCGATGCCGATGGCAGCTTCACCAGGGCGCTGGGGATGAACATCGACGGCGCGGGCTGGATCAACGGCCGCTCGAAACGCTATGCCATGCTGGTCAATGACGGCAAGGTCGAAGCGCTTCAGGTCGAAGAAGCGCCCAGCGCCTGTTCGGTTTCGTCGGGCGAATCGCTGCTGGATCTGGTCTGAGGGATCAGGCGGAACAATGCGCTGAACTGTTGCGCGGCGGCACGGTCGCCGCGCAGCCCCACAAGCCCGGCCGCGGCCAGCGCCTGCGGGCCGGGACCATAGATCGCCGCCGCCAGCGCGTTGCCCGAACCTTCCAGCACGAAATCGCCCGCCGGGGCGCGGGCTGCCCGGACCAGCGGCATACCCTGCGCGGACAGCGCGACCTCGAACCCCTCCTTGCCGGAAACAAAGCCGGCGCGCAGCGGCAGGCCCGCGGCCCGCGCCGTGTCCACCGTGGCCGAAATCGAAATCATCAGCGCGGAAATGCTGATGAACCGGGTCGGGTCATGTCCCGGCATGACCAGCGCCCAGCGGCACAGCTCGCGCAGCACCGGATGCAGCGCCCGGCCCGCATCGGTCAGCGCGTAAAGCCCCAGCGCATCGTCATGCGCCACCACCCCCGCCTGCACCAATTGGCCCAGCCGCTGGGTCAGCACGCTGGCGGTGATGCCCGGCAGCCCGGCGCGGATCATCTGAAAGCGCTTGGGCGCGAACATCAATTCGCGCACCACAAGCAGCGCCCAGCGATCGCCGATGAAGTTCAGCGCATGGGCGCCAAGGCAGCCTTCGTCATAGCGCGGTCGCGAGATCTTGCCGGTGTCAGTCATGATTTACTATTATCAGTTGCTTTTTAATACTTCAACTGCCAGCCTGCGACTCATTGGCGCATGACGCGCCCGATGAGGAGGAAGCGAGAATGGCCTATTACTCCGGTTTCCTGCTGGCGGTCCCGACCGCGAACAAGCAGAAATACATCGACATGGCGAATGCCGCCTGGCCCATGTTCCAGCGTTACGGCGCGCTGAGCATGGTCGAGGCCTGGGGCGTGGACGTGCCCCGCGGCAAGGTAAGCGACTTTTACATGGCCACCCAGGCCAAGGACGACGAAACCGTCGTGTTTTCCTGGGTCGAATGGCCCGACAAGGCGACCGCCGATGCCAGCTATGAAAAGATGATGGCCGACCCCGAGATGCAGAAGCCGCCGGAAATGCCCTTTGACGGGATGCGCATGATGTGGGGCGGGTTCGAGCCGATCGTGGACGTGAAAGCCTGACGGAGGGACCATGTATCACGGAAAACCCTGCTGGTTCGAACTGTCCACCGCCAAAGGCGGGCTGGCCGCGGCCGAAACTTTCTATGGCAAGGTGCTGGGCTGGACCATTGCCGATGCCGGGATGGAGGGCTTTGCCTATCACCTGGCCAGCCACGGCGGCGACATGGTCGCCGGGCTGATGGAGATGCCGGACGATTGCGCCGGCGTCCCGCCCTTCTGGATGGTCTATTTCGACGTGGACGATACCGATGCCACGGCGGCCAAGGTCAAGGCCCTGGGCGGCTCGGTCTTCCGCGAGCCGGCCGACATTCCCGGCACCGGGCGCTTTGCGGTGGCCGCAGACCCGCAGGGCGCGGCATTCGGCATCTTGCAGCCCGCGCCGATGGACCCGCAGCCGCCCGCCGAGTCGGGGGCCTGGAACCAGCGCAAGGAAAGCCACGGCAACTGGATCGAACTGATGTCCACCGACCCCGGCGCCGGCTTCGACTTTTATGCCGGGCTGCTGGGCTGGACCAGGTCCGCCGCCATGGACATGGCAGAAATGGGCACCTATCAGCTTTTCGCCTGGCAGGGGTCCGATATCGGCGGGATGATGGGCTTGGGCGATGCGCCCAGCCCCTGCTGGCTGCCCTATTTCGGCGTGAACGGCGTCGATGCGGCCATCGCCCGCATCCGCGACGGCGGCGGCACGGTCCTGCATGGCCCGATCCAGGTGCCCGGCGGCGCATTTGTCGCCATGGCCCGCGACACGCAGGGCGCGCATTTCGCCGTGGTCGGTCTCAAGGATGAAACGGCCTGAACGCGGCGCGGCGGGCAAGGCCCCCTGCCCCGCCGCGTCCCTGCCCTGCCGGGATTCCCGGCCGGGCGCAGGACAGCCGCCTCTTGGCCTTTGGCCCGCGCTTCGCTATCCCCTTTTCGATCGAAGGGGTAAGCGACATGGCCATGGACAAGAATTTCGACGCTAAGGCCGCCGAGGCGCGGATCGCGCGGGAATGGGCGGCAACGAATGCCTTCGCCGCGGGCGCCAATGCGAAGCCGGGGACGGAAAGCTTCTCGGTGGTGATCCCGCCCCCGAACGTGACCGGCAGCCTGCATATCGGCCACGCCCTGAACAACACCTTGCAGGACATCCTGGTGCGCTGGCACCGGATGCGCGGTTTCGACACGCTGTGGCAGCCCGGCCAGGACCATGCCGGCATCGCCACGCAGATGGTCGTCGAACGCCGCATGGCCGAGCGGCAGGAGCCCGGCCGCCGCGACATCGGGCGCGAGGCGTTCCTGCAAAAGATCTGGGCCTGGAAACAGGAATCCGGCGACACCATCATCGAGCAGTTGAAGCGCCTGGGGGCCAGTTGCGACTGGTCCAGGAACGCCTTTACCATGTCCGGCGCCCCCGGCGCGCCCCAGGGCGAAGACGGCAATTTCCACGATGCCGTCATCAAGGTCTTTGTCGACATGCACGACAAGGGGCTGATCTATCGCGGCAAGCGGCTGGTCAACTGGGACCCGCATTTCGAGACAGCGATTTCCGACCTGGAGGTCGAGAACCGCGAGGTTCCCGGCCATATGTGGCATTTCAAATACCCGCTGGCCGGTGGCCAGACCTATGAATACGTGGAACGCGACGCCGACGGCAACGTCACCCTGCGCGAGATGCGCGACTATATCAGCATCGCCACGACGCGGCCCGAAACCATGCTGGGCGACGGCGCGGTGGCGGTCCACCCCGACGACGCGCGCTATGCCCCGATCATCGGCAAGCTGTGCGAGATCCCAGTCGGACCCCAGCAGCACCGCCGCCTGATCCCGATCATCACCGACGAATATCCGGACCCCGATTTCGGCTCGGGCGCGGTCAAGATCACCGGCGCGCATGACTTCAACGACTATGCGGTGGCGATGCGCAACGGCATCCCGCTTTACGTGCTGATGGACGGCAAGGGCCGGATGCGCGCCGACGGGCTGTCCTATGAGGAAAGCGCCGAGATCGCCACCCGCGCCGCGCGCGGCGAGGATGTGGGCGACGTCTCGGCCGTGAACCTGGTCCCCGAGGAACTGCGCGGCCTGGACCGCTATGAGGCGCGGGCGCGAGTGGTCGAGGCGATCACCGCCGAAGGGCTGGCCGTCACCTATCTGCACAAGTCCATCGACAAGGAAACCGGCGCCGAGCATCTGGAACGCCGGCCGCTGGTCGATCAGAAGCCGATCATGCAGCCCTTTGGCGACCGCTCGGGCGTTGTGATCGAGCCGATGCTGACCGACCAGTGGTTCGTGGACACCGCCCGCATCGTCGGCCCAGCGCTGGAGGCGGTGCGCAGCGGCGCGACCCGCATCCTGCCCCAGCAGCACGAAAAGGTCTATTTCCACTGGCTGGAGAATATCGAGCCCTGGACGATCAGCCGCCAGCTTTGGTGGGGCCACCAGATCCCGGTCTGGTACGGGCTCGACCTGCGGCTGGAAGGCCAGGTCGAGGACGACCATGACGGCGTTCTGGACGAGGTCGAGATCTTCGCCCTGCTGGAAGAGGGCCTGGTCCATCGCGACGAGATCCACCATGCCGCGGCCGGTTTCCCCGAGGTGGTCGAGAGGTTCCGCGACTCCATCGCCGCCTTGCCGGTGCCGCTGGAAATGGCCCGCGTGGTCGAGGTCGCGGACCGCGAAGCCGCCGTCGACGCCTTTGCCCAGGGGCTGGCCGATTACAACCTGACGCAGGATCCGACGAAGCTGGTCTATCCGGTCTGGCGCGATGCGGATGTGCTGGATACCTGGTTTTCCTCGGGGCTGTGGCCCATCGGCACGCTGGGCTGGCCCGAGGATACGGCCGAACTGCGCCGCTATTTCCCGACCTCGGTGCTGGTGACGGGTTTCGACATCATCTTCTTCTGGGTGGCCCGGATGATGATGATGCAGTTGGCCGTGGTCGGCCAAGTGCCGTTCCGCACCGTCTATGTCCATGGCCTGGTGCGCGACGAAAAGGGCGCCAAGATGTCGAAGTCGAAAGGCAACGTCATCGACCCGCTGACCCTGATCGACGAATATGGCGCCGACGCGCTGCGCTTTACCCTGACCAGCATGGCCGCCATGGGCCGCGACCCCAAGCTGGGGCCGAAACATGTCGAGGCGAACCGCAATTTCGTCACCAAGATCTGGAACGCTACCCGCTTTGCCGAGATGAACGGCGTTCGCGGCGGCGTCCCGCGGCCCCAGCCCCGGCATGTGGTGAACCGCTGGATCATCGGCGAGGTCGCCCGCATCCGCCAGGCCACCGACGAGGCGCTGGAGACCTATCGCTTCAACGACGCGGCCTCGGGGCTTTACGCTTTTGTCTGGGGCAAGGTCTGCGACTGGTATGTCGAATTTTCGAAGCCGCTGTTCGACGGCGAGTTCGGGGACGAGACGCGCGCGACCATGGGCTGGGTGCTGGACCAGTGCTATACGCTGCTGCATCCGGTGATGCCTTTCGTCACCGAGGAATTGTGGGCATTGACCGGCGAACGGTCCGGGATGCTGGTGCATGGCGACTGGCCCGCCTATGGCGCCGAACTGATCGACGCGGATGCGGACCGGCAGATGAACTGGGTGATCCAGCTTATCGAAGCCATCCGCTCGGCCCGCGCCCAGATCGGCGTGCCGGCCGGCGCCCGTCCCGACCTGATCGTGACCGAGGCCGACGAGGCGGCGCGCGCCGCCCTGGCCGCCAACGCCCCGCTGATCGAACGGCTGGCGCGGGTGAATGCGCCGCAGGACGGCGCCATGGGGCCGGGCATGATCGCGGTCGCGGCGCTGGGGGCAAGCTTCGCCCTGCCCGTGGGCGCGATGATCGACGTCGGCGCCGAGACCGCGCGGCTGGAAAAGGCCGCGGCCAAGGCTGAAAAGGACGCCTCGGGCCTGCGGGGACGGCTGGCCAATCCGAAATTCGTCGAACATGCCGAGCCGGAGGTCATCGAGGAAACCCGCGCGAAGCTTGCCGCGCTGGAGGACGACCTGGGCCGCATTCGCGCGGCGCTGGCGCAACTGGCAGCGATGTGACCCGGTTTCTGCGCCGTGCCGGTGGCGCGGCCGCATGAGTATTTGGAAAACGGTGAAGATCAGGGCCGCTCGGACAGGGCGGCCTTGATGGTTTCGGCGATCATCGCGGGGACCTGGGCGGCAAGTCCTACGGGGGGCAGGACCGTGCCGCCGAAGCCCGCGGCATGCAGCGCGCGCGGCAGGTCGTCGGTGACATGCTCTGCCCTTGTGGCGAAAAGCGGCAGGCAGATGCTGCGCGCGGGCAGCCCGCGGGCGGCGTCGGCGATGAGGGGCGTTTCCTCGATGAAGCCGCAGGTCGTGGCGCCGAATTGCGGGGCAAGGGCGGCGGCCATCTGCCGGGCGGCCGCGGCCGGTGCGGGCGAGCGCCCCGAACCATGGGCGGCGATAAGCAGGTGGGTTTGCGACAGGGGCCAGCCCCCCGCCTGGGCCGCATCGGCGACCAGGGCAAGGCAAAGCGCCGGCAGGCCGGGGTCGGCTCCGAAGGGCGGCAGGATGCGGGCATTCGCCGCACCGGCAAGCCGCAGGCGGCGGGGCAGTTCGCTGCGGGTGAACCAGCCGGACGCCATGAACAGCGGATAGATCAGCGTGCCGTTCCCGGCCAGGTCCAGCGCGCCGGGCATGGCAAGCGTGGCGCCCCGGACCTGGACACCGGGGACATGGATGTGGGCGGCCAGCGCCTCGACGGCCCGTTGCTGGGGGGCGGGGTCGCCGGGCTGGCCATGGGCGACGATCAGCGCGTCAGTCACGGAAGGCCCCGGCAAAGGGTTCGGGAATGGCGAATTCCGCCAGGGCGCGGACGCGGGCCATGGCAGACATCTTGCGGGCCGTCCGGTCCACGATGCGCTGCAAGTCCTGGGGGTCCCGGCCCTGGGAAAAGGGTCCCATATACCAGCGCAGGAAGGTAAAGCAGGCCACGTCTTCAAGCGCCTGCACCTGATCGTCGCGCTTGATGCCCTGTTTGGTCAGCATCCTTTCGGCATCGGCGGTATCGGCCGCGCCATAGCCTGCCTGGCGCATGATGCCCGCGACGCGGGCGGCGTGGCGGCGGCCCTGTTCCGTGCGCCAGGCCAGGTAGCCGGCGCGGTCCATGGGATAGCTGTCGCGCGGCAGCGTCCAGCGTTCGACATGCTGGCCGCGGCAGGCGATGCGCAGGGGGTCCGACGCGTCGGGATAAAGCGCCTGCTGCTCGGCCGTCATGCGCTGGCCGTAAAGCAGCGCCTGGGGCCGGCCCTGCGGGTCGAGCTGCGGATCGGCGGCATTGGCCGCGTCGATGGCGTCAAAGGCGGACTGAAGGCGGGTCATGGATCTCTCGTTTTGCGCCATCATGCCGCAGCGGCCCGCGGCGTCAACGCGGATTGCCGTCGCGGGGGCGCAGGGCTAGGCTTGCGGCATGGAATGGGGCGAATTCGCATTGGCGCTGGCGGCTTTCCTGGGCTCGCATGTGATCCCGGCGCGGCTGCGCGGGCCGCTGATCGCGCGGCTGGGCAAGCGCGGCTATATCGTCGGCTACAGCCTGCTGTCGCTGGCGCTGCTTTACTGGCTGATCCTGGCGGCGGGCCGGGCGCCCTTTGTCGAGATCTGGCCGCAGGCGCCCTGGATGCGCTGGCTGGTCAACCTGGCCATGCCGCTGGCGGTGCTGATGGCGGTGCTGGGCGGCATGGTGGGGCTGATGGCCGGCTTTGCCCTGTGGGGCGGGGCGCATCTGCTGGCCAATGGCGACCTGGCGCATCTCATCCTGTTCGGGCTGTTGCTGGCCTATGCGCTTTTCGGCCTGGCGCTGAGCCTGCGGCAGGGGGTGGCGCTGCGGCTGAGCTGGCAGCGCCTGGCCGTTGCGGCACTGGCCTGGGCCGCGCTGCTTTACCTGCACCTGCCGGTGATCGGCGTCAGCCCCCTGCCTTGAGCTTGGGCCAAAAGGCCTGCGGCACGCGGTCGCGCCCCTCCAGGATCAGGTCGGCCAGCATGGCGGCGACGGCCGGGGCCATGGCCAACCCGATCTTGAAACCGCCATTGGCGACGTAATGGCCCGGCCGGCCCGGCCAGGGCCCGACCAGCGGCGCCCGCGACCTGGCGCGCGGCCGGATGCCGGCCCAGCGGTCGACCACCGGCGCGTCGGCCAGCGCCGGACATAGCGCGCGCGCGCGGTCGATCACCGCCTCAAGCTGCTCGTCCGTGCGGTCGTCCAGCACATCGCGCTCGGTGGTCGAGCCGATGGCGACCGTCCCGTCGGTATGGGGGATGATATGGATGCCATCGGCAAAGACCTGCGGCTGATCGCCCAGGTCCAGCGCCAGCATCGCCGACTGGCCCTTGACGCCGGTGCCGCCAAAGGGCGCAAGCCCCGCCGCACCCGTCGCCCAGATCACCGGGGCGTCGGCGGGCGCCGCCTGGCCCTCGACGATCTCGCCGCCCTGGGCACGGATCGCGGCGGCCAGCGCCGCCCCGGCCCGGCGTGGGCTGATCCGTGCCGTCAGCCGGTCCACCAGCCAAAGCCCAGAAGGCGAAACGGGCAGCAGCGCGGCCTGCGGCCGGTCGGTCAGTTCCATCCCCGCCCAGTCCGGCCAATAGGCGCGGGCGGCGGCCACACGGGCGGCCATGCGGGCCTCGGCGCCCTGGGCCACGGGCTGGATGCGCCCGGTGCGGCCATAGCCCGGATCGGCGCCGCCCGCCGCCTTGACCTCGGCCCACCAATCCTGCGCCGCGATCAGGGCGTCCAGTTGCACCTGCTTCTTTTCGTTCCAGTTTTCGGGCGCATGGGGCGCCAGCGCGCCGACATGCCCGCCCGAAGCCCCGGCGCCGATGTGGCGGGTTTCGAACAGCCGCACCTTGCGGCCGCGCCGCAGCAGTTCCCAGGCGCAGGCCAGCCCCGAAATGCCGCCGCCCGCCACCGTGATTTCGCTTGTCATCCGCACCCCTTTCGCCGCATCAGCCACCGGCAAGGAGTTAGCGCGAATGCAGCCATCCGACCAGAGCCGTGCCGATCTGGACTGGCGCGACGGGACCGTCCCGGTCTCGCGCCGCTTCGACGATCCCTATTTCAGCCTGGGCGGCGGGCTTGACGAAACCCGCCACGTCTTCCTGGCCGGCAACGACCTGCCCCAGCGGCTGCGGCCAAGCTTTCATGTGGCCGAGCTGGGCTTTGGCACCGGGCTGAACCTGCTGGCGCTGGCGCAGGTCGCCACGCTGCCGGTGCGTTTTACCAGCTTTGAAGCCTTCCCGATGAGCGTGGACGAACTGGCCCGCGCCCATGGCGCCTTTCCCGAACTGGAACCGCTGGCCCGGCAATTGCGCGACGAATGGCCGCAGCCGCGCTTTCGCATCGGCATGGTCGAGGCCGAGGTGATCCACGCCGATGCGCGCGAGGCGCTGCCCCGCTGGCAGGGGCGCGCGGATGCCTGGTTCCTGGATGGCTTCTCGCCGGCCCGGAACCCCGAGCTTTGGGGCGAGGCGCTGATGGCCCAGGTCGCCGGCCATACCGCGCCGGGCGGCACATTCGCCACCTATACCGCGGCGGGCCATGTGCGCCGGGCGCTGGCGGCAGCGGGCTTTGCGGTCAGCCGCGCCCCCGGCTTCGCCGGCAAGCGCCACATGAGCCGCGGGCACCTCTAGCGTCCGACCCGCTGAATGCGCGAAGGCGCATAGCTCGGGGCATGGGGCGGCCGGCCATGGGTGCGGCGCCAGAAATCCGGCCCGCCCCGGCGCAGAAAGACCGGCACTGCCAGCACGATCCCGGCCAGGAAGCCGGCGGCATGGGCAACATAGGCCACCCCGTCATCCGACACGCCGAGGCTGGACACCAGTTGAATGCCGAACCAGGCCAGCAGCAGCACCCAGGCCGGAATGTTAAAGCGGCGGATGATCACGATGATGATGGCGATCACGTCGACGCGGGCGCGCGGAAACATCAGCAGATATCCCCCCATCACCCCGGCAATGGCCCCCGAGGCGCCGACCATCGGAATGTCGTCCATCGGCACCGCGGCGATCTGCGCCCCCGCCGCGGCCAGCCCGCTGGCAAGGTAGAAGGCCAGAAAGCCCAGGCTTCCCATCTGGTCCTCCAGGTTGTCGCCAAAGACCCACAGAAACAGCATGTTGCCGGCAAGGTGCAGGATACCGGCATGCAGGAACATATGCGTGGCCAGCCCCCACAGCCATTCGCCATGCATGATGGCCACCGGATAAAGCGCCAGCCGGTTCCACAGCCCGACCTGCCCGCCCGCCCAGGGCATGGTGATCAGGAACATCGCCACGTTCAGCACGATCAGCGCATGGGTGACATGGGGCGTACGCTCGGACGGGTTATGGTCGCGGATCGGGAACATGGCCGCAGCCTGAAGCATCGCATCGGCGCGCGCAAGCGGGCCTGTTCGGGCGGCCGGGCCGCGTATAGCATCGGTTGCGAATCGCACCGAGGAGGGGTCGATGACCAGCCTGACCGACCGCAAGAACGCCGCCATCTCGCGCGGGGTGGGCATGACCACCCAGATCTACGCCGAACGCGCCGAGAATGCCGAGATCTGGGACAAGGACGGCTCCCGCTATATCGACTTCGCCGCCGGCATCGCCGTGGTCAATACCGGCCACCGCCATCCGCGGGTGATCGAGGCGGTCCGCGCGCAGCTCGACCGCTTTACCCATACCTGCCACCAGGTCGTGCCCTACGAAAACTATGTCGCCCTGGCCGAAAGGCTGAACCGGCTGGTGCCCGGCGCCGGGCCGCGAAAGACCGCCTTCTACACCACCGGCGCCGAGGCGGTCGAGAACGCGGTCAAGATCGCCCGCCACCGCACCGGCCGCGCCGGCATCGTGGCCTTTGCCGGCGGCTTCCACGGCCGCACCTTCCTGGGCATGTCGCTGACCGGCAAGGTCCAGCCCTACAAGGCCGGGTTCGGGCCGATGATGAACGACATCTGGCACCTGCCCTTTCCCAACGACTTGCACGGCGTTTCGGCCGAGGACGCGCTGGCGGCGCTGGACCGGCTGTTCAAGGCCGACATCGACCCCTCGCGCGTCGCCGCCATCATCATCGAGCCGGTGCAGGGCGAAGGCGGCTTCTACGAAGCGCCGGCCGGCTTCATCCCGCGGCTGCGCCAGATCTGCGACCAGTATTCCATCCTGCTGATCGCCGACGAGGTGCAGACCGGCTTCGCCCGCACCGGCAAGCTGTTCGCGATGGAACATCACGGCGTCGCCGCCGACCTGACCTGCATGGCCAAGGGGCTGGGCGGCGGGCTGCCGATCAGCGCCGTCACCGGCCGTGCCGATGTCATGGACAGCCCGGCGCCGGGCGGCCTGGGCGGCACCTATGCCGGCAACCCGCTGGCGGTGGCCGCCGCCCATGCGGTGCTGGACGTGATCGCGGACGAGGGGCTTTGCGACCGCGCCACCCGGCTGGGCCAGCGGCTCAAGCAGCGCCTGGCCGGCATCGCGGAAACCGTGCCGGAAATCGTCGACATCCGCGGCCCCGGCTTCATGAATGCGATCGAGTTCAATGCCGCCGGCACCGACAAGCCCAGCCCGGATTTCGCCAACCGCGTCCGCGAAGAGGCGCTGGCGCGCAAGCTGATCCTGCTGACCTGCGGCGTCCACGGCAACGTGATCCGCTTCCTCGCGCCGCTGACCATCCAGGACGCGGTCTTCGACGAGGCGCTCGATATCATCGAGGCATCCATCCAGGCCGCCCGCGGCTGATCGCGCGCTTTCACCGTTTCGCAAATACTCCCGCGGCCGCGCCCAGGGGCAGTGTCGCTTGGGTATTTGGAAAACGGAAAAAGCCGCCACGCAAACCGCGGCGCGCCCGGCGTTTCTTCCCCGGCGCTTCTTCGTTGCCGAAAATACCCATGCGGCAGCGCCGACTTGCACCGTCGCAGGGGTATTTTCGGCAACAGAGAAGACGTGAAGGCCCGGATCCTGACACAACCGCCGCGGGTAGCGTCATTCGGTTTTTTCCGTTTCCTAAATGCGAGGGCGCGGCTGGGTGCTCAGCCCAGGGCCTTGGAACCCATGGCCAGGAATTTCTGCCGCCGGTCCCGGATCAGTTCGGCCGGCTTCTTGCCGGCCAGTTCGCCCAGCATGGCGCCGATCGCCTCGCCCACCGCGGCGAAGACCTCGGCGGGGGCGCGCTGCGCGCCGCCCACCGGCTCGGCGATGATGCGGTCGATCACTTCCAGCTTCTTGAGGTCCTGCGCCGTCAGCTTCAGCGCATGCGCGGCCTCGCGCATCTTCTCGGCGTCTTTCCACAGGATCGAGGCGCAGCCTTCGGGCGAGATCACCGAATAGATCGAATGTTCCAGCATGGCGATGCGGTTCGCGGTGGCAAAGGCCACGGCCCCGCCCGATCCGCCCTCGCCGATCACGACCGACACCAGCGGCACGCCGATTTGCAGGCATTTCTCGGTCGAGCGGGCGATGGCCTCGCTTTGCCCGCGTTCCTCGGCGCCCTTGCCGGGATAGGCGCCGGGCGTATCGACCAGCGTGATCACCGGCAGGCGGAAGCGGTCGGCCATATCCATCAGCCGGATCGCCTTGCGATAGCCCTCGGGGCGGGCCATGCCGAAATTGTGAAAGATGCGCGACTTGGTATCATTGCCCTTTTCATGGCCGATGACCACGCAGGGCTGGTCCTTGAACCGCGCCAGCCCGCCCATGACCGCGTGATCCTCGCCAAAGGCGCGGTCGCCGGCCAAGGGGGTGTATTCGCTGAACAGCGCGTCGACATAATCGCGGCAATGCGGCCGTTCCGGGTGGCGGGCGACCTGCGTCTTGCGCCAGGGATCGAGCTGCTTATACAGATCGCGCAGCATTTCTTCGGCCTTACGGTCAAGCGCGGCGGCCTCTTTTTCCAGATCGACGCCTTCGCCCTTTCGGGCCAATGCCCGCAGTTCCTCGGCCTTGCCCTCAAGATCGGCAAGGGGCTTTTCGAACTCCAGGTAAGTCATGCAGGGCTCCGCGCTGTCATCCGGTCGGGATCTGTCTGGTTCGCGGCCCTATATGATCGCCGCGGGGCGGGATTGCAACTTTTGCCTTACCAGCGCGACAGCGCGTCCTCGTCCTCGGCGCGGGCCGCGACCCAGGCGCCGGGCCCGTCGGGGCCGATCTCGCGCTTCCAGAAGGGGGCGCGGGATTTCAGCCAATCCATCAGGTATTCCGCCGCCTGGAAGGCCGCGGCGCGGTGCCGCGCGGCGGTGGCGACCATCATGATCGGCTCACCCACCGCCAGCCGGCCGTGGCGGTGCAGGATGCGCCAGTCGTCCAGGCCAAAGCGTTGCGCCGCCCGCTCGCCATAGGCGGCCAGCGCCTTTTCGGTCATGCCGGGATAATGCTCGATCTCCAGCGCCACCAGCCGGCCGCCTTCGTCGCGCACCAGGCCCGAGAAGCTGACGACCGCGCCCGAACCCGCGCCGAAGCCCGCCAGTTCGGCGCCCAGGTCAAAGGGCGCGCTCTGGACCCTGGCCGCCATCCTAGCCCCCGGTCATCGGAGGAAAGAAGGCGACCTCGCGCGCGCCTGCAAGCGGCGCGTCCAGTTCGGCCAGTTCCTGGTCGATGGCGACGCGCACCGCCGACAGATCGGCCAGCGCCGCCGCGTGCCATTCGTCCATCGCGGAAAGTTCCGCGACCAATTCGCGCACCGTCGCGGCCTGCGTCTCGATCCGCTCGCGGGGCTGGCCGATGCGTTCGCGCAGCCAGGCAAAGTAAAGCACGTCAAGCGCCATGATCATCCCTCAGGAAAGGCCGGGCCTTGGTGAAATAGTCCCAGCCGGTGATGGCAGTCAGCACCGCCGCGACCCAGATCAGAAGCAATCCCCCCTGCGTCGCCATATCCGACCAGTTGTCGGACCAGGGCAGGCTGGTTTCGCCCACCAGGGGCGGGTGGCCGACCTCGTAATAGTTCAGCCCGGTGCCCAGGAAAAGCACGGCGATGGCCACCATCTGCGCCGTGGTCTTCCACTTGGCCAGCTTCGTGACCTTAAGCAGCCGGGCCTTGTCGCCCAGAAACTCGCGCAGCCCCGAAACGAAGACCTCGCGGAACAGGATCACGGTCGAGGGCAGGATCAACCAGGGATTCATGCCGGAATAGCCGGTGATCACCACCACGGCGATGATGACCATGGCCTTGTCGGCGATCGGGTCCATGGCGGCGCCGAAGCGGCTTTCCTGTCCCCAGGCGCGCGCCAGATAGCCGTCGAACCAGTCGGTCGCCGCCGCGACCAGGAACAGCGCCAGCGCCGCGAAGTCGGCAAAGGGCCGGCTGAGGAAAAAGAACATCAGCGGCACCAGCGGCGCAGCCGCAAGGCGAAGAACGGTCAGGATATTGGGCAAGGTCCAGCGCATGGTGGCAATCTAGGCTTTCCCGGCGGCGGGGGGAAGGGGCGAGCGGCGGCGCGGCGTCGCAGCCGGCCCAGGCCCGGCCGGATGCCTGTTCGGGCGATCGGGCAGCGATGGCGCCGGGGCCGCATGGCCAGGTCCATCGCGGCCGAAGGCACGCCCCGCCTGGACCCGCCGGCAAAGGAAGAGCAGGGAAAAAGCCGACCTAATCATGAACTTGTGCGGATTTTCTGGTGGAGCCGAGGGGAATCGAACCCCTGACCTCATCATTGCGAACGATGCGCTCTACCAACTGAGCTACGGCCCCATCGGCGTGCTATCTCGCGCAAGCGGGGGGGCTTGTCAAGGCGCTTTCGCGGCTTTTCGCAAGCCCCGAAACCCCCGCCGATGCGGGCGGGGGCAAGGGTTCACGCGGCCGTTTCGTCGGCATAATCCTCGACCGGGGGACAGGTGCAGACCAGGTTGCGGTCGCCATAGGCATTGTCCACCCGCCCGACCGGCGGCCAGTATTTGTCCACCCGAAAGGCGCCGGGCGGGAAGCAGCCCTGTTCGCGCGAATAGGCGCGGTCCCAGTCGGCGACCAGATCCTCGACCGTATGCGGGGCGTGGCGCAACGGGCTGGAATCGGCACCGATCCGGCCTTCGGCAATGTCGCCGATCTCGTCGCGGATCGCCAGGAAGGCGGTGATCAGCCGGTCGATCTCGGCCTTGGTTTCCGATTCGGTCGGCTCGACCATCAGGGTGCCGGCCACCGGCCAGCTCATGGTCGGGGCATGAAAGCCGTTGTCGATCAGCCGCTTGGCGATGTCGTCCACCGTCACGCCATGGGCCTGGAACGGGCGCATGTCCAGGATGCATTCATGCGCCACCCGGCCGCGATTGCCCATGAACAGCACCGGATAGGCCCCGGCCAGTCGGCTGGCGATATAGTTCGCGTTCAGGATCGCCACGCGGGTCGCCTGCGTCAGCCCCGCACCGCCCATCATCAGGATATAGGCCCAGGAAATCAGCAGGATCGAGGCAGATCCCCAAGGCGCCGCCGACACCGCACCCGCACCCGTCCGCGGATCGGCGGGCAAAAACGGCGCCAGATGCGCCTTGACCCCGATCGGCCCCATGCCGGGCCCGCCGCCGCCATGCGGGATGGCGAATGTCTTGTGCAGGTTCAGGTGGCTGACATCGCCGCCGATCTCGCCCGGCCGCACCAGCCCGACCAGCGCATTCATGTTGGCGCCGTCGATATAGACCTGGCCGCCATGGTCATGGGTGATGCGGCAGACATCGCGCAGCGTGTCCTCGAAGACGCCATGGGTCGAGGGATAGGTGATCATCGCCGCCGCCAGCCTGCCGCCGGCCTTGGCGGCTTTTTCGGCGAAATCCTCCAGGTCGATATCGCCGTTCGGGGCCGATTTCACCACCACGACCTTCATCCCCGCCATCTGCGCAGAAGCCGGGTTGGTGCCATGGGCGGAAACCGGGATCAGGCAGATGTCGCGATCCTCGCCGCGCGAGCGGTGATAGGCGGCGATGGTCAGCAGACCCGCATATTCCCCCTGCGCGCCGCTGTTCGGTTGCAGGGAAAACGCGTCATAGCCGGTGATGGCGCACAGCTTCGCGGTCAGGTCGGCAAAGACCTCGTGATAGCCCGCCGCCTGGTCCTCGGGGGCAAAGGGATGCAGGGCGGCGAACTGCGGCCAGGTGATCGGCATCATCTCGGCCGCGGCATTCAGCTTCATGGTGCAACTGCCCAGCGGGATCATCGCCCGGTCCAGCGCCAGGTCGCGGTCCGACAGGCGGCGCATATAGCGCATCATCTCGGATTCCGCCCGGTTCATGTGAAAGACCGGATGCGTCAGGTAGTCGCTTTCGCGGATCAGCGCCGGGGGGATCGCCGGGGCCTCGGCCGGCCGGGCCGGGTCGGTGATCCCGAAAGCGTCCAGCACCCGCGCGATCACCCCCGCATCCGTGGTCTCGTCAACCGCGATACCCACCCGGTCGCGGCCGACCTGGCGCAGGTTGATGCCGCGATGGCGCGCCGCGGCCAGGATGCCCGCCTGGCCCACGCCGACCCGCACGGTGATGGTGTCGAAAAACGCCTCGGGCTGGATCTCGGCCCCGGCGGCGCGCAGCGCCTCGGCCAGGGTGGCCGCGTTCAGATGCACCCGCTGGGCGATGGCTCGCAGCCCCACAGGGCCATGGAACACCGCGTAAAAGCTCGCCATGACCGCCAGCAGCGCCTGGGCGGTGCAGACGTTCGAGGTGGCCTTCTCGCGCCGGATATGCTGCTCGCGGGTCTGCAAGGACAGCCGATAGGCGCGGTTGCCCTTGGCGTCGATGGACACGCCGACGATGCGGCCCGGCATCGCCCGCTTCATCTCGTCGCGGCAGGCCATGAAACCGGCATGGGGACCGCCATAGCCCATGGGCACGCCGAATCGCTGGGCCGAGCCGACGGCGATGTCTGCCCTCATCGCGCCCGGCTCTTTCAGCACGCAAAGCGCCAAAAGATCGGTGGCCAGGATCGCCACCGCCCCCGCGGCGTGCAGCGCGGCGATCTCGGCCGTAAAATCCCGGACCTCGCCGAAGGTGCCCGGATATTGGAAGATCGCCCCGAACACCGCCGAAGGATCGCATTCCCTGCCGCGGACGATCTCGATCCCCAGCGGTGCGGCGCGGGTCTCGATCACGGCGATGGTCTGGGGATGCAGGTTCTCGCTGACGAAGAACGCCCGCGCCTTGGATTTCGCCACCCGCTGCGCCATGGCCATGGCCTCGGCCGCCGCGGTCGCCTCGTCCAACAGGCTGGCATTGGCCACCGGCAGCCCGGTCAGGTCCGCGACCATGGTCTGGTAATTCAGCAGCGCCTCCAGCCGGCCCTGGGCGATCTCGGGCTGATAGGGGGTATAGGCGGTATACCAGGCCGGATTTTCCAGGATGTTGCGCTGGATCGCCGGCGGCGTGACGGTGCCGTAATAGCCCTGGCCGATCAGGCTGGTCATGACCTTGTTGCGATCCGCCACCGCGCGCATGCGCTGAAGCAGCGCCGCTTCGGACAGGGCCGGCCAGTCCAGCGCGTCGGATTGCCGGATGCTTGCCGGGACGGCCTGGCCGATCAGCGCCTCCAGCGACTCGGCGCCCACGACCTTCAGCATCGCGGCCATCTCGGCCGGGGACGGCCCGATATGGCGGCGATTGGCGAAATCGTCGGGATTATAGTCGGTCGGAATCCATTCACCCATCACAGGCCTCGATACTGCATTGCCGTTGAGGAAAGCCGCGGCCCGGACACCGCGC
This sequence comes from Paracoccus thiocyanatus, assembly GCF_900156255.1. Classification (GTDB taxonomy): domain Bacteria; phylum Pseudomonadota; class Alphaproteobacteria; order Rhodobacterales; family Rhodobacteraceae; genus Paracoccus; species Paracoccus thiocyanatus. Next base: position 169,291 of record NZ_FTMK01000004.1, on the reverse strand, counting down.
CGGCTTTCTCCGTTTTCCAAATACTCTCGGGGGGTCCGGGGGGCGAAGCGCCCCCGGCTTGCGCCGGGCCGGCAGGCCCGGCAGCGCCATCACCCGATCAGCGCCTGATAGCCCGCCTCGTCCAGGAAACCGGACAGATCGGCCGAGGCCGGCCTGATGCGAAAGAACCAGGCCGCCATCGGGTCGTCGTTCACCGCGCCGGGCGCGTCGGTCAGCGCCTCGTTCACCGCGGTGATGACGCCCGCCACCGGCGCGGCGATGTCCGAGGCGGCCTTGACCGATTCGATCACCACGATCTCCTCGCCGGCCTCGACCTCGCGCCCCACCTCGGGCAGTTCGATGAAGACGACATCGCCCAATTGCTCGCTGGCATGGGCGGTGATGCCGACGACGATCTCGTCGCCCTCCTGCTTCAGCCATTCGTGGTCTTCGGTATATTTCAGCATGCCTGGCCTCTCAGCGCTTGTAGCTCGGTTCGTGGAAAGGAAGCGGGGCGATGGTGACCGGCACCCGCCGGCCGCGCAATTCGGCCCAGACGGTGGCGCCGGGCCGCAGGGCTGCGGGCAGGATCGCCATGGCGATCGGCCCGCCGACCGAGGGGCCGAACCCGCCCGAGCAGACCTTGCCCAAGCCGGCGCCGCCCTCGGCCGCGTCGAAAATCTCGACCCCTTCGCGGATCGGGGCGCGGCCTTCCGGGCGCAGGCCCATCCGGCTGCGGGCCGGGCCCTGGGCCAGCCCCTTCAGGATGAGGTCGGCGCCGGGAAAGCCGCCCGCGCGCGCGCCGCCGGCGCGGCGGACCTTGGGGATGGACCAGCCAAGCCCGACCTCGCCGGGCGGGGTCGAACCGTCCATGTCATGACCGTAAAGCGGCAATCCCGCCTCAAGCCGCAGGCTGTCGCGGGCGCCCAGCCCGATGGGCGCGACCTCTGGCTCGGCCAGCAGCGCCTCGGCCAGGGCGACCGCCCGGTCCCCCGGCACGGAAATTTCGAACCCGTCCTCGCCGGAATAGCCCGAGCGGCTAAGCCATAGTGTCGCGCCCTGCCAGTCGAACTCGGCCACGTCCATGAAGCGCATCGCGGCCACGCCCGGAACCAGCCGTTCCAGCACCGCCTGGGCCTGGGGTCCCTGCAAGGCCAGAAGCCCGCGATCCGTCACCGGCTCGACCGAAATGCCCTGCGCCTCCAACTGGCGCAGATGGGCGATGTCCTGTTCGGCGCAGGCGGCGTTCACCACCAGCAGCAGGTGGTCGCCCTTGTTGGCGATCATCAGGTCGTCCAGGATGCCGCCCCTGTCGTTGGTGAACAGCCCATAGCGCTGCCGCCCCTGGGCCAGGCCCAGGATATCGGCGGGAACCAGCGCCTCCAGCGCCTGGGCAGCAGCCGGCCCGCGCAGGATCACCTGGCCCATGTGGCTGACATCGAACAGCCCGGCATGGGCGCGGGTGTGCAGGTGCTCGTTCAGCACGCCCATCGGATATTGCACCGGCATTTCCCAGCCGGCAAAGGGCACCATCTTCGCGCCGCGCGCCAGGTGCAGGTCGTATAGCGTCGTGCGCCGCAAATCGGCCATGGGCATCCCCTTTCCTGCGGACGGACCAACCCGGCCGCTGCGATGCCCCCTCTGTCCCTACCCCGAAACGGGGCGCCTGAGATCGTTATCCCTTCGGCGGGCGGCCTGGCCCAGGGGGCGGCCGCCACTCTCCAGAGCGTTCTTCGGAAACGGTTCTGCTTGCCTGAGAGTTTACCGGGGCGGTTGCTCCTTCGGCCCTGGCTTGCGCCAATGTCTCCCGATTTCCGACCTTTGTCGTAGCCGGGCCGCAGCCTTCTGGCAAGAGACTTGTGCGGACCGTTTCGTTCAGATCGTGGCGTTCAGCGCGCCGCCATCCAGCAGGATGTTCTGCCCGATCATGAACCGGGCCTGCTGGCTGCACAGAAAGGCGCAGGCTGCGCCGAAATCCTCGGCCCGGCCATAGCTGCGGGTGGGGATCGTCGCCTCGCGCCGGGCACGCGCCTCGTCCAGGCCGATGCCCTCGGCCTTGGCCACCCCCGAATCCAGGCTGACGGCGCGGTCGGTGGCATGGATGCCGGGCAGCAGGTTGTTCACCGCCACGCCATGCGGCGCCACCTGCCGCGACATGCCGGCGACAAAGCCGGTCAGCCCGGCGCGGGCGGTGTTGGACAGGCCCAGAACCGGAATGGGCGAGCGTACGGATTGCGAGGTGATGTTCACCACCCGGCCCCAGCCGCGCTCGATCATGCCCGGCACCAGCGCCTGCATCAGTGCGATGGCGGTCAGCATGTTGGCGTCGATGGCCTTGATGAAATCGTCGCGCGTCCAGTCGGTCCAGGTGCCCGGCGGCGGGCCGCCGGCGTTGTTGACCAGGATGTCGGCCTGTCCGCCCAGGGCCTTTAGCACCGCGGCGCGGCCCGCCTCGGTGGTGATGTCGGCGGCGACCGGGGTCACGGAAACGCCATGACGGCCGGCGATCTCTTGCGCGGCGGCCTCCAGCACCTCGGCGCCGCGGGCATTGATGACCAGGTCCACCCCCGCCTCGGCCAGTGCTTCGGCACAGGCCCGGCCCAGCCCCTTCGATGCGGCGCAGACAAGCCCGCGCTTGCCGCTGATCCCCAGATCCATGGCTTCCCTCCTGTTCAGCTTGGCGCCAAGGAAGCGCGGGCCGCGCGGATTGTCCAGTTCAGAAGCACAGAATCTCGGCCTCGGCCTCGGCGCGGCGGAAATCGGCGATCATCTCGTTGACGGCGATGCCCTGGCGAAAGATGCCCGCCCGCTCGCCCGCGGTCTGGCGCATGGCCAGCACCGTCTCGGCCCTGACGTAATCGTCATAGGGCAGGATCTGGGCGATCTGGTCGATGGCGCAACTGCACCTGTCCAGCATCTCGCGGGTCTGGCCGTTCGTCGCCATGCAGACGTAGACGTAATCGGCCCGCGCACTGGTCGGATAGTCGTTGATCGCCTGCGCCCCGGCCATGCCGGCCGAAAGCAGCAGGGCAACGGTCAGCATCGCCCGGATCATTTCAGCACCATTTCACTGTGATAGGCCGGCCGTCCCCCGGCCAGCGGCCCGGTTTCGGCCAGCATGCGCCGGATCGGCCGCTTGGGATCGTCCAGGGTGAAGCGCAGTTCCAGCGTGTCAAAGCCAGCCATGCGCCCGCTATTCTTGTCGTCCTTGAACGGCGCGAAGACGGCGGTGGTCGCGTCGCCTTCGGGCCGCAGCTCGCCGCCGCGAAACAGCGCATCCTTCAGCCGGTTGCGGATATAGAACGGGCTGCCGCCGGTCAGGGCCGCCATGTCGCGGGTGATGGTTTCCAGAAAGAAGGTCAGCGCCGGATCGCCGCCCGAGACCGGGAAAGGGCCGATCCTGCGCTGGACGCCGGGGGTTTCCTCGGTCAGTTCCAGCACCGCCTGGCCATCGGCGGTCTGGGTCGAGCGGGCCAGCGAAATCCGCCCCTCGCCCAAGGGCGCGAATCCCTGGGTCTGCGGGCCGGTCTGATGCAGCGTCCAGACCAGCGGCCCCTGGGGCAGGTCCCATGGCCCGCGATCGGCAAAGACCAGGTCCCCCGCCTCGCCCGCCCAGAGCGGCGAGGCCAGCAATCCGATCAGCACCAGGCTGCGCAAGATCTTCATCTCGGTTTGTTCCTTCCCTGTTTGCGAGCCTGCCCTTGCCGGGGCCGGGGCGAAAGCCCGCCAAGCGCGGTTTCGTGCTTTGGTCTTAGGCCAGCATCCGCTGCAACATGGCTTGCATGTCCTGCGGGGCGACGGGTTTTTCCAGCACCGGCACGCCGATCTTCTGGCAGGCCAGTCCCAGTTCCGGCGCGCGGCGGGCCGACACGACGATGGCGGGCACCGCCCGCCCCGCCTGCGCGCGCAGCGCCGCGATGGCCTGCAAGCCGGTATCGCCATTGTCCAGATTGTAATCGGCGATCACCACATCGGGCGGCTCGTCGCCCGTCTGCGCCAGGGCCTCGGCAATGCCGCCCGCGACGCGGACCGCCATGCCCAGCCCATCCTGAAGCAGCAGTTGCAGCGCCCGGCGCATGGCATCGTCGTTTTCGACCACCACCGCGACGCGGCCCCGCAACGAAGGACCGCCGCATGCGCTTTCCGGCCGCGCCGGCTCGTCCCGCGCCCCGGCCAGCGGCAGGTTGACGCGAAACACCGTGCCGCGGCCGGGTTCGCTGTCCATGGCGATGGAATGGCCCAGCTTGGCGCAGGCGCGGCGCACGATCGACAGGCCCAGGCCCATGCCGGGCGCGCCGCCTTCGCGGCCGATGCGCTGGAACTCGTCGAAGATGCGGGCGCGGTCGGCGGCGGCGATGCCGATGCCGGTGTCGTAGATTTCCAGCCAGGCCCGCTCGCCGCGCTGGCGCACACCGACCAGCACGCCGCCGCGATCGGTGTATTTGATCGCGTTCGAGACCAGGTTCTGCGCGATGCGCCGCAGAAAGGTCGGGTCGCTTTCCACCAGCACCGTGGTCGGCGCAAAGCTCAGCCGCAGCCCCTTGGCTTCGGCCATGGGGGCGTATTCGACGGCAAGGCGGCGGAACAGGTCGCCCAGATCGACGGGCTTGCGCTGGAACTCGATGCGCTGGCTGTCCAGCCGCGAGATGTCCAGCACCGCGTGCATTAGTTCCTCCACCGACTCGAAGGCGCCGGTCAGGCGTCCGGTCAGTTCGCGCTGCAATTCGTCCAGTTCCGTGTCCTTCAGCGCCGACAGGAACAGCTTGGCCGCCGAAAGCGGCTGCAACAGGTCGTGGCTGGCCGCGCGCAGGAAACGGGTCTTGGAACGGTTTGCCTCTTCGGCCGAGGCGCGGGCGACGGCCAGTTCGCGGTTGCGTTCCGACAGGTCGGCCAGCGCCTGTTCCAACTCGCGGGTGCGCACCTGGACTTCCTGCTCCAGCGCGACGGCGGCCTGGAACATCGACCAGGCCGAGCCGCGGCTTTCCTCCAGCCGGTCGATGCGCTCGACCAGCACGTCGGCGATGCGCGTCAGCTTCTCGACCCGTCGCGCGGGGGGATCGTCGTCGCGCAGGAACATGGCTTAGCCCGGCGCGGGCGGCATCAGGGCCATGCCGACAAAGGTCTGGTTCACATGCATGCCGCTGTGCTGTTCGCCATAGGTGTTGAAGCCGGCGACGCGATAGCGCGCCAGCAGTTCGGACATCTGCCCGTCCATGCCGGCGCGTTCCAGCGCCAGCCGGCGCAGGATGCAGTCGAAGCCCAGCACGATCAGCGGCGGCCGCGGCAACGCATCCAGCGCCTCGGCAAAGCCGCGGGTCATGTCCATGGCCCGGCCGAGCGTCAGGATGCTGCCCGCCTCGATCCCGGACAAAAGCTGCAAGCCGCCCTGGGGGGTGATGGCGCGGATGGCGCGGACGTGATGGCGCTTGCCGGTGCGCAGCAGCAGCGGGTGGCGGGCGAATTCGGTGGGCGTCAGCGCCTCGACCGGGATGCCGGCCAGCCGGGCATATTCCTGTGCCGCCGGCTCGTCGTTCAGCGCCATGATGACGCGGTTGTGGCGGTCGGCCGCCGTCACCACGGCACGCCGGTCGGTGGGGCTGAAATGCTGGAAAGAGACCTCGGCCGCCGCTAGATCCGTCTCGATCAGCAAAAACAGCGCCGCGCCGGGATATGATTCGCCATCCACCATCTGGCAGGTCGGCCCGAACCGCATGCCCTCGGCGCTGGAGCCGCCGACGATGGGCAGGCCGGGAATGGCCGCGTCCAGCGTTGCGGTCAGCACGTCCTCTTGCCGGGCCAGCGCATCGGCCAGCACCACGCCAAAGCCGGAACGGCGCAGGTCGGGGCGGAAATCGGCATGAAAGCGGCGCAAGGTGGACATCCATTCCGACACCGGCACCAGCGCCTGGTCGCGCAGGACGCAGACGCCGACGCGAAAGCTGGCCGCGGGAAAGCCCAGCGCCGTGACCGTGCGGGCGCAATAGCCGCCGGGCCCGATCTCGCCCACCGAGGAACAGCCGACGATGCGGCAATCCGGGCCCAGCGTCTGCCGCAGCGCCGCGCCCAGGGCCGGCAACCCCTCGGCCGGCATGCCGAACAGCAGGACCAGCGCCGGGTCCAGTGGCGCCATGGCTTCGGCAATGCGGCGGGCGGTATCCGCCCCGGCGGCCGGAACCGAGACGGCGACGGGGGCAGCCGGCGGCGCGGCCGGCCGCGCCTGGGGACGCGCCGCCGGCCAGGGTTCGGGCTGGGCCGCGCTCATGCCGGTTCGAACAGCCTGACGCTATTGGCCAAAAGCACCGCCTGGGTGCGGCGGCGGGCGTTGATCTTGGACATGATCGCGGTGATATGCGTCTTGACCGTCGCCTCGGCGATGGACAGCTCGTAGCTGATTTCCTTGTTCGCCTTGCCTTGGCAGATCAGCCGCAGGATCTTCATCTGCTGCGGCGTCAGGGTGGCGAAGCGGCGGGCCAGTTCGACGCGGGCCGCGTCCTCTTCGCCGGCATGCTGCGGCTGGTAGCTGTCGGGCGTCACCCGTTCGCCCTGCCACATGCGGCGCAGGCTGTCGACCAGCGCCTCGCGGCCCAGCGACTTGCTGATATAGCCCTGCGCGCCCGCGGCCATCGCAGCCGAGATCATGGCGTTTTCCAGATCGGCCGAGATCATGGTGATCGGCACGTCGGGGATCTGGCGGCGCAGCGTCACCAGCCCCTCGGCCCCCTTGGCATCGGGCAGGTTCAGGTCAAGGATCACCGCATCGGGGGCGCCCTGGCTGCGGATCTGTTCCTGGGCGGCGGCCAGGCTGCGGGCGGTGCGCACATTGCGCAGCCCGAAGCTGATCTTCAGCGTCAGGGCCAAGGCGTCGCACATCAGCGGGTGATCGTCCACGATCAGGATCTCGCGGACCCGTTCGACGGAAAGCCTTGGCGACACGACGCGTTCCTGGGACTGCAATTCGGCTGAGGCCATCGTTCTCCTCCCAAAGAAACGATAGGACCGGGCCATGGCGCGCCGGCCTTTCGGCATCCATCTTAAGTCCCCTGCCCGCCGGCGCAAGCCCGTTAAGCCCTGGGCCGGGCTTGCGGCTACGACTTCGGTTGTATTGGCGGAAATCGGGGCGCATGACAGTTTGGCCGCAGCACGGGGGAACCAAGCATGAGGATCACGCGCAGAATCACCCTGCTGGCCGGGGCATTGTCCCTGGCCGCGCCGATGTTGCGGCCGGCGCGCGCCCAAGTCCCGGCGATCCGCATCGGCACGCTGGAAAACGGCACCGTCACCTGGGAAACCGAAACGATCCGCCGCCGCGGCCTTGATGCCCAGAACGGCTTTCGGCTGGAAACGCTGGTCCTGGCGGGCAACCCCGCCACCCAGGTCGCCATGCAGGGGGCCGAGGTCGATACCATCGTGTCGGACTTCCTGTGGGTGGCGCAGCAGCGGGCGCGCGGCACGGGCTTTCGCATCCTGCCCTATTCCACCGCCGTGGGCGGGCTGATGGTGCCGGCGGGCAGCGCCGCGCAGTCGCTGGCCGACCTTCGCGGCAAGAAGATCGGCATCGCCGGCGGGCCGGTGGACAAAAGCTGGCTGATCCTGCGCGCCTGGTCGCGCGAAAAGCTGGGCGAGGACCTGGCCGATATCACCCGGCAGGTGTTCGGCGCGCCGCCGATGATCCTGAATGCCGCCGAGACGGGCGAGATCGACGCCGCGATCAACTTCTGGCACTTCCAGGCGCGGATGCAGGCGCAGGGCATGCGCGAGATCATTTCGGTGCAGGCCGCGGCGCGCGATCTGGGGCTGGAGCCGGCGACGCCGCTTCTGGGCTATGTGCTGCGCGACGACTGGATCGCGGCCAACCCGGCGCTGTCGGCGGGGCTGGCGCGCGCATCCCGCGCCGCCAAGGATCTTCTGGCCCAGGACGATGCCGCCTGGGAAGAGCTGCGCCCGATCATGCAGGCCGGAAACGAGGCCGAGTTCCAGGCGCTGAAGGCCGGCTGGCGCGCCGGCATTCCCGCACCCGGCCCGGTCGATGCGGCCGATGCGCAAAGCATGTTCGCCACCATGGCCGCGCTTGGCGGCGAGGAACTGACCGGCGGGCTTGCCGCCCTGCCCGAGGGCCTGTTCTGGTGGCCGGAGTAAGCCCGCCTTGGCCCAGCTTCCCAAGCCCTCTGCGCTGCGTCCGGGCCTTGTGCCGGGGGTGCTGTCGATCCTGACGCTGGTGCTGATCTGGACCCTGGCGTCGCAACTGACCGACCGGCCCCAGACCTTACCCGCGCCCTGGCATGTCGCGGCGCGAATCGGCCGGCTGGCCGCGACCGGCGAATTGTGGTTCAACGCCGGTATGACCCTGTTCCGGGTCGCCGCCAGCTTTGCGCTGGCCATGGCGGCGGGGGTGGCGCTGGGGCTGTGGATGGGACGGTCGCGCGCCGTCGACCATTGGCTGAACCCGGCCACGATCATCTTGCTGAACGTGCCGGCGCTGGTGGTGATCGTGCTGTGCTATATCTGGATCGGCCTGAACGAAACCGCCGCCATCCTGGCCGTGGCGCTGAACAAGATCCCCGTGGTGACGGTGATGGTGCGCGAGGGCACGCGGGCGCTGCGCCCCGACCTGGGCGACATGGCCCGCGCCTTTCGGATGCCGCCGCTGCGGCGGCTGCGCCATGTCGTGCTGCCGCAGCTTGCGCCGCATCTCGCCTCGGCCGCGCGGGCCGGGATCTCGCTGATCTGGAAGATCGTGCTGGTGGTCGAGTTCCTGGGCCGCTCGAACGGGGTCGGCTTCAAGATCCACCTGCTGTTTTCCAGCTTCGACGTGACCGGCGTGCTGGCCTGGGCGCTGGCCTTTGTCGCGGTCATGCTGGCCATCGACCTGTTCCTGCTGCGCCCGTGGGAACGGCGCGCCAATCGCTGGAGGCAGGATGCGGCTTGAACTGGAGGCCAAGTCCTTCGGCCCGCGCCAGGTGCTGGGGCCGCTGGCGCTGTTGGTCGCGCGGGGCGAGCGGGTGGCGATCCTGGGTCCCTCGGGCATCGGCAAATCGACGCTGCTGCGCATCCTGGCCGGGCTGGACGCGGATTTTCGCGGCCGGCTGAAGGGCGCCGACCGCCTGGCCCCGGTGTTCCAGGAACCGGTGCTGCTGCCCTGGCGCGACGCGGTGGCGAATATCACCATCCCGACCGGCTGCGATGCGGCCACGGCGCGGGACTGGCTGGCGCAGGTCGGGCTGGCCGGGCACGAGGCGAAGTTCCCCCGCCAGCTGTCGCTGGGCCAGCAACGGCGGCTGGCGCTGGCCCGCGCCTTTGCCGCCGGGCCCGACATCCTGCTGATGGACGAACCCTTCGCCTCGCTGGACGCGGATACGGCGGCGCGGATGCTGGCGCTGACCGCTGCGCTGCTGACCCGCAGCGGCGCCGGCCTGGTTCTGGTCACGCATGACCCGGCCGAGGCGGCGGCGCTGGACGCGCGGGTGCTGCACCTGGCCGGCCAGCCCGCGCAGCTTCAGAAGGACTGATCCCAGGTCCGGCCGTCGGTATCCTCGGCATGGACCGTCACCGGCCCCTTGCCCGGCGCATGGGCAAAGCGGAACACCGGGTCTTCGGAAATCGAGATCCCGGCCTGCATGGTGAACAGCGGCGCATCGCCCTGCTTGACCTCCAGCGTCTGGATGAACTCGGCCGGGATGGTCAGCAGCGTCACCTGGTCGCGCTGCAGGCCCGAGAAATTGGGGTGCCGGATCATCAGCGTGCCGACCTGTCGCCCGTCTTCCTCGGCGGCGCGGAAACGCATCTCGCCCATGGTGGCGCGCACCTCGTCCATGCTTTTGCCGGCCGGCGCCGCGCAGCCGCCCGACGCCTTGACGAAACGGCCGGCCATGACCTTGCGCCCGTCCTCCAGCGTGGCGATGGCGCGCAGGTCGGAATAGGTATCGACACGCACCCGCACCTCGAAATCCAGGGGCATCAGCGCCTTGCCGAATGTGAACTCGGCCGCGACCGGCGCCGGGTTGCCGTCCACCACCAGCGCCAGCGCCGTGATCGCCGGCGCGCCCGGCGGCTGGGTGATGCGCACCGGCACCAGCGCCGGATTGTCGGCGCGCGGCGGCGCGTCCAGGTCCAGGACCGACGGATCGACCGGCGGTTCCTGATCCGTGCCGATCACCGCCAGCCGCATGTCATCCCACAGGGCCGAAGGCTGCATGGGATTGGCCACCTGGGCCAGCAGCGCCCCCGGCGCCAGGATCAGGGCGGCAAGCAGGCAAGCCGGTCTCATCCGCGCTTCTCCCGTGTCATGCGGCGATAGACCAGCACGGTGGAATCGCTTGCCGCCTCGGCCTCGGCCTCGGCACGAAGCTGTGCGTGCAGGCTTGACCGCGAACAGACCGGATCGGTCGCCCGCGCGTCGCCCGCCATCGCCATGGCCTGACAGCGGCAGCCGCCGAAGTCGATCTCGCGCCGCTCGCAGGATGCGCAGGGCTCGGGCATCCAGGCGGTGCCGCGAAAGGCGTTGAAGGCCGCGCCGTCGTGCCAGATCCGCGCCAGGGGCACATCGCGCACATTCTCGAATGCCAGCCCCTTGATGGTCTGGGCGGCGTGGCAGGGCAGCACCGTTCCATCAGGGGCCACGTTCAGCCCGGTCGAGCCCCAGCCCCCCATGCAGCTTTTCGGGAACGACGCCAGATGATCGGCGGGCACATAGTCGATGACCATGCGGCCCTTGAGGCGCTGGCGGGCCTCGTCCACCACCGCCCGCGCCCGCGTCGCCTGCTCTTGCGTGGGCATCAGCGGGCGGCGGTTCAGGTCGGCCCAGCCGTGGAACTGCACGGTCGCCACCTCGATGCGGCGGCAATCCAGCCCCTCGGCCAGGTCGATCATCTCGGACAGGCGGTCCAGGTTCTGGCGATGCACCACGGCGTTCAGCGTCATCGGAAAGCCGATGGCGCGGGCCCATTGCGCGACCTGCATCTTGCGGGCGAAGCTGCCGCCATAGCCGCTGATCCAGTCGGCCATCTCGGCGTCGATGCCTTGCAGCGAAAGCTGGATATGATCGACCACGCCGTCCAATTCGCGCAGCCGCGCTTCGGTCAGCCCGATCCCCGAGGTGATCAGGTTCACGTAAAGCCCTGCGTCGCGGGCGGCGGTGGCGATTTCCGCCAGGTCGCGGCGCGAGGCAGGCTCTCCGCCCGACAGGTGCAGTTGCAAGACGCCCATCTCGGCGGCCTGGCGGAACACATCCGCCCATTCCGCCGCCTTCAGCTCGGCGCTGGCGCGGGTCAGTTCGACCGGGTTCGAGCAATAGGGGCAGGCCAGCGGACAGCGATGCGTCAGTTCGGCCAGCATCGCCATGGGCAGGCCGACCCGGACCGGATTGCCGTCGATGTCGCGCGGGGCGGGATCATCCCTCATGGCTGGGCCCCCTCTGGCTCTTGCTCCAGAAACACCATGCGCCGGTCCATCAGGTCGCGCAGGAACTCTTGCACATCGCCCTCGATCTGCTCGGGCGGGGCCTCGTAGCGGGTGCAAAGCGTCAGCACCACCTCGGCCAGGCTGCGCTTGCCGTCCAGTTCCGACAGAATGGCATGGCCGACCGGGTCAAGCTGGATCACCCGTTCAGGCGCCAGCAGCACGCGGATGCCGCGCACGCGGTCGTCATGCAGCCGCACGCCCCGCGGCAGATAGGGCACGGCGGCGCCGCTGATGCGATCCCCGCTCATGAGGCCCCCGCGGCCTCGGGGGCCGGCTCGGGGATGGCGGCGTCCAGCAGCCCCTCGCCCGGACGCCAGGCGCCGGGGGGGATATTGCCTTCGACATAGCCGTGCCACAGCGCGTCAAGCTGCGCCCACAGCACATCGGTCTTGAAGACCAGCGCCGCCGCCGCCGCGTCCTGCTTTTCCAGCGTATCGGCATGGTCCAGCACATGGTTCAGGCCGAATTCCACGTCCTTGGGCGCCTCGGACAGCCGGTTGCGGAAATAGGCCAGGCTGGCATCGTCGGCGAAATCGTAATGCTTGAGCAGCCCCTCGATCCGCTCGGCATGGATTTTCGGCGCGAACATCTCGGTCAGGCTGGCGGCCACGGCATCCAGCAGCGGCATGTCGCGCACGAAGCGGACATAGGCATCGACGGCAAAGCGGGTCGCCGGCATCACCCCCACGCCGCTGGCGACGTAATCGGGGTCAAGGCCGACGGCGCGGGCCAGCGCCAGCCAACGCCGGATGCCGCCGCCCTGATCGGTGCCGCCGTCGTGATCCTCGATGCGACTTCGCCAGATGCGGCGTAGCTGCGGATCCTCGACCCGCGACAGGAAGGCCGCGTCCTTCATCGGGATGCGCGACTGGTATTGCCAGCGGTTGATCACCCAGGCCCGCACCTCGTCGGGACTGCATTGCCCGCCATGCAGGCGTTTGTGGAACGGGTGGCGGTCGTGATAGCGCTCGGCGCCGATGCGCCGCAGCCGCTCGTGGAACTCGGCGCGGGTCTGGGCCTGATGGTCGGCAAGTTTCATGGCGCGATCTCCATTCCGTCATGGCCCACCTGCCAGCCCGCCGCCTGCGCCTGCGCACGTTCGGGGCTGGCCGGATCGACCAGCGGGTTCGAATTGTTCAGATGCACGTAGATGCGGGCACCCAGGTCCAAGCCGCGCAGCGCCTCCAGGCTGCCGCCGGGGCCGGATACCGGCACATGGCCCATGCGCCGCCCGGTCTTGGCCCCAAGGCCCGCGCGCAGCATCTCGTCATCGGTCCACAGCGTGCCGTCGAACAGCAGCGCGTCCGCACCGGCGATCCGTTCACGCAGCCAGCCGGGGACCGAGGCGCAGCCGGGGATATAGAATACCCGCCGCCCGCCCCCGGCCAGTTCCACGCCTACGGTCTGCTCTCCCATCAGCTCGGTCTCGACCCGCTCGCCCTCAAGGTAAAGCGGCACCTTGCCGGGCACGGCGAAAAGCGTCGCCGCAAGGCCGGGCGCCAGCTCGAAGGGCTGGTCCAGCGCCACCTCGCGCCGGGCGACCAGATGCGGATCCAGCGCCGCCAGCATCGGATTGGCGGCCAGAACCCCATGGATCGCCTGGGTGGCGAACAGATCGAAGGGCTGGCCTTCGCGCAGCGTCAACAGCCCCGCGACATGGTCGATGTCGCCATTCGTGACCAGAACCGAGCGGATGGGCGTGCCGCGCAGCCCCTGGGGCCGCAGCGCCGCCGCCCCGGCAAGCTGCTGGCGCAGGTCGGGCGAGGCATTGACCAGCGCCCAGTCCCGGCCATCGGCGGACACGGCGATCCCGCTTTGGCTCATGGCGGGAATGCGCCCGTCGCGCGCGGCCTCGCAGTTGCGGCAACCACAGTTCCACTGCGGCACACCGCCACCGGCGCCGCTGCCGAGAATCACGATACGCATGGGAAAGGCTCCGGCAGGCCCGGCCCCCGGTCAGCCGGAAGCCGGGCCAGGGAAGTTTGCCGGCGGTTTAGAACAGGACCGGCTCGTCTTCGGCCGGTGCATACATGTTGATTTCCATGCCGCAGGCGATTTCCTTGGGCGCGGGTTTCGTCCAGGCCATGTTTTCTCCTCCTCGAAAAGCCGCAGGATACGGCCAGCATTGATGCTAAGCCGCTCTGGCTGCCAGTCAACACGCCAAAGGTCGTAGATGGCGCCGGTCGCGGGCTTGTGTTAGCGTCGCCGCCGCGAAAGGAATGCGGATGTTTCACCTGGTCCTGGCCGCCTGTCTGGCAGCCCAGCCCGCCACCTGCCAGTCCCGCCTGCTGCCCGCCGGCGACGCCCCCACGCGCGAGGATTGCGAACTGCGCGCCGGGCCCGTGGCCAGCGACTGGCTGGCGCGCCATCCCGATCTGGCCGGCAGCGGCCCGGTGCGCTGCGTGGAAACCGGCGAATTGCCGGCCCTGACCGCGCAAGAGGTGGCGCCGGGCATCCATGTGCATCAGGGCGCGATGGCCCAGGTCTCGACCCAGAACCGCGGGCGGATCGCCAACCTGTCCTTTGTCATCGGCGACACCGTCGCCGTCATCGACGCAGGCGGCAGCCGTGCCGAGGGCGAGGCGCTTTACGCCGCCATCCGCCAGGTCACCGACAAGCCGGTCAGCCATCTGATCCTGACCCATATGCATCCCGACCACATCCTGGGCGCCGAGGTGTTTTCCGAAGCCGGCGCCAGCATCGTCGCCGATGCCCGCCTGCCCGAAGCGGTGGCGCGCCGGGCGGAAAGCTGGATGATGTCGACCCCGCGCCAGATCGGCGCCGCAGCCTTTGCCGGCACCAGGATCGCCGCCGTGGACCAGCGGGTCGAAGCGCCCCGGCTGCTGTCGCTGGGCGACCGGCAATTGCAGTTGACCCCCGTGCCCTCGGCCCATACCGGCAGCGACATGACGGTGCTGGACCAGGAAACGGGCACGCTGTTCACCGGCGACCTGGTGTTCCTGGGCCTGACGCCGTCGCTTGACGGATCGCTGGCCGGCTGGCTGGACTGGATCGCCACGCCGCCCGACCCCCTGCCGGCGCTGATCGTGCCCGGCCACGGCCCGGTGATGGAAAACTGGGACGATGCGGTGGCCCCGGAACGGCACTATCTGACCGCGCTGCGCGACGCCACGCGCAAGGCCATCGGGGCCGGCTTGCCGCTGTCGCGGGCGATCCCGGCCATCGTGGTGGCGATGCAGCCCGCCGCCGAAGGCTGGGCCGATTTCCGGGCCACCACCGCGCGCAACGCCGCCGCCGCCTATGCCGAACTGGAATGGGAATAGTTGCCTAGCCTGCGACCGGATGCCACAACTGTGACGCGCGCAGAAGGAGCAAGGCCATGGCACATCCCGTCCGGCACGGTTTCATCGCAGCAGCCCTGACCGGGCTTCTGGTCGCGGGCGGCGCTTTGGCGCAGGACGCGCCGCTGCCGGAACGGCGGCTGTCCTTGCAGGCCGATACCGACCTGCCCGGCGGCGATCTTGGCCCGATCTTCGACACCACCCTGCAAGCCTGTGTCCAGGCCTGCCTGGGCAACCAGGACTGCCGGGCGCTGACCTATAACCAGCGCTCGCGCGCCTGCTTTCCCAAGGGCGGCGATGCGGGCGCGCCCGCGGCCTTCGCGGGCGCGGTCTCGGGCCATGTCGCGACCCCCTCGGCCGAAGCGCGGCTGCGCGCCGAATCGCGCGCCGCCGCCGCGCCCTTTATCGGTGCGCAGGACCGCAAGGCGGCACATAGCCAGGCGCGCCTGTTTCCTGCCCTGCACCCGGCGCTGGGTGCGGGCGATGCGGGCGATGCCGCCGCGGATGCGGAACGGGCGGGCGACCTGGCGGGGGCAGCGCGGATCATGGCATCGCTGGCCGCCCGCGACGACCGGGCCGAGGATTGGACCAACCTGGCGCGGCTGACGCTTTACACCAGCGACCCCGACGACCGCGAGGCATCGGCATCCATCGCCTTGATGGCGATCAACGCCTATCTGCGCGCGGACCAGGATGCGGTGGCGGCGCGCGCGCTGTCCTGGCTGGCCATGGCCTGGGAACGGCAGGACCGCGGCCGCGACGCGCTGTCCGCCTTGCGCCTGGCCGGCGCGCTTGCGCCGGGCGACGATGCCATCGCCCAGGCGCTGGAGGAATCGCAGGCCCGCCACGGGCTGCGCGTCACCGACAGCCAGGCGGAAGCCGAGGGCAAGCAGCCGCGTTTCTGCGCAGTGATGTCGCGCGAACTGGCCGAGGGCACGGATTACGCGCCCTTCCTGCGCCTGCCCGGCCGCGACCTGACGGTCGAGGCGGACGGCAACCGGCTGTGCGTCGCCGGGCTGACCCATGGGCAAGCGGTGGAACTGACCCTGCGCGCCGGCCTGCCCGCCGCCGATGGCGAGGTGCTGGCCCGCGACGTGACGCTAAAGGGCTATGTGCGCGACCGCGAACCCTCGGTGCGCTTTCCGGGCCGGGCCTATGTGCTGCCCGCCTCGGGCGACCAGCGGCTGTCGATGGTCACGGTCAATGCCGATGCGATCGACCTGCGGCTGTTGCGCATTTCCGACCGCAACCTGATCCGCGCCATGGCCGAGGACATGTTCGCCAAGCCCCTGGACAGCTGGCAGGCGGATTACTTCGGCGAGCGCATGGCGCGCGAGGTCTGGAAGGGCACGGCCCAGGTGGCGAAACCCATGGGGCAGCGGACGCTGAACCAGGAACTGACCACCAGCCTTGCCATCCCCGCCGAGGCCGGCCCGCTGGAGCCCGGCATCTATATCGTCGAGGCCGGGATCCAGAACCAGGCCGTCCAGGATACCGGGCTGGCGACGCAATGGTTCGTGATCTCGGATTTCGGGATCTCGACCTTCTCGGGCGCGGACGGGCTGACCGTTGCGGTGCGCAGCCTGGCCGATACCGCCGCCAAGACGGGGGCCGAGGTGGCGCTGGTCAGCCGCTCGAACGAGGTGCTGGCCAAGTCCGTGACCGACGACCAGGGCCTGGCGCATTTCGCGCCGGGGCTTGCCATGGGCCGCGACGGCGCGGCGCCGGCGCTGGTCACGGTGACGGATTGGCAGGGCGAAGGGACGGATCGCGCACCCCGCGACATGGCCTTCCTGTCGCTGTCGGACCCCGAATTCGACCTGTCCGACCGCGGGGTCGAGGGCCAGCCCCCCGCGCCGCCCATCGACCTGTTCGTGACCACCGACCGCGGCGCCTATCGCGTGGGCGAGACGGTGAACGCCACCATTCTGGCCCGCGATGCCGATGCCCGCGCGCTGGAAAACCTGCCGCTGACCGCGGTGATCCTGCGCCCCGACGGGGTCGAGGCGGCGCGCCTGCCCGCGCAAGACGCCGGCGCCGGCGGCAGCGTGGTCGCCTGGCAGATCCCCGCCACCGCCCCGCGCGGCACCTGGCGCATGGAACTGCGCGCCGAGGCCGACGGCCCAGCCCTGGCCACCGCGCGCCTGCTGGTCGAGGATTTCCTGCCCGAACGCATCGACTTTACCCCGCGCCTGCCCGAGGGCCCGGCTCGCGCCGGCGCGGCGCTGGATCTGTCGCTGGACGCGCATTGGCTTTTCGGCGCCCCGGCCGCCAACCTGCCGGTCGAGGGGCAGTTGCGCCTGTCCCCGACCCGCAGCCTGGATGGTTTCGACGGCTATGTCTTTGGCCGCCACGACGACGACAGCGCGCCGGTTACGGACAGCCTGCCGCCAGGCACCACCGACGCACAAGGCAATTACCAGGCGCAGGTCACGCTGCCCCCGGCCGGCGAGCTTGGGCCGCGTCCGGTCCAGGCCGAACTGGTGCTGGACATCCGCGAAGGCGCCGGCCGCCCGGTCGAGCGAACGGAATCGCGCGTGGTCATGCCCGAAGCCCCGGTCGCCGGCATCCGCCCGCTTTTCGAAGGCGACACGGTTTCGGAAAACGCCGAGGCGCGTTTCGCGCTGGTCGCGGTCGGCCCCGACCTGAAACCCGTGGCCGAGCCGCTGCGCTGGGTGCTGAACCGCATCGACACCGATTACCAATGGTATTCGCTGGGCGGGCAATGGAACTGGGAGGCGATCACCTCGCGCACCCGCATCGCCGAGGGGGAGGCCGAGCCGGGGCAAGCCCCGGCCGAGATCGCCGTCCCCGTCGAATGGGGCCAATATGAGCTGGTGGCCGAGCCGGCATCCGGCGCGGGCGGGCAAAGCTCGACGCGGTTCTATGCCGGCTGGGGCGCCGCCGCCAATGCGGGAACCGAAACGCCCGACCGCTTGCAAGTGGTTCTGGACCAGCCCGCCTATCGCAGCGGCGATACCGCCCGCGTCCGGGTCGAGGCGGCTGCCGACGGGCTGGGCCTGGTTTCTGTGCTGTCGAACCGGCTGGTCTCGATGCAGACCGTGGCGCTGAAGGCTGGCGAGAACCAGATCGACCTGCCCGTGTCCGACGATTGGGGCGCCGGGGTCTATGTCACCGTCAGCGCCATCCGCCCCTTGGGCGAGGCGCGGCCGGGGGATCGCCAGCCGGTGCGCGCCCTGGGGCTGGCCCATGCCGCCGTCGATCCCGGCGACCGCAAGCTTGCCGCCAGCATCACCGCCCCGGCCGAGGCCCGCCCGCGCGGCACAGTCCCGGTCACGCTGAAGGTCGAGGGCGCGGCAGGCCAGACGGTCCACGCGACCGTCGCCGCCGTCGATCAGGGCATCCTGAACCTGACCCGCTTCCAGCCGCCCGATCCGTCGCAGCATTACTTCGGCCAGCGCCGGCTGGGCGTGGCGCTGCGCGACCTCTATGGGCGGCTGATCCTGCCCACCGGGGCGCCGGACGGCGCGCTGCGCCAGGGGGGCGACGCCAGCCTTGCCGGCAATGCCGAGGCGCCGCCGCCCACCGAAAAGCTGATGAGCTGGTTTTCCGGCCCGGTGACGCTGGACGAGGACGGCACAGCCACCGTCGAGGTGCCGGTGGGCGATTTCAACGGCGAGCTGCGGGTGATGGCCGTGGCCTGGTCGGAAAAGGGCGTGGGCCAGGCCGATGCCTCGGTCCTGGTGCGCGATCCGGTGGTGATGACCGTGACCGCGCCCGCCTTTCTTGCGCCGAACGACAGCGCCCGGCTGGGGCTGCGGCTGACCCATACCTCTGGCCCGGCCGGAGAGGTGCGGCTGGCGCTGTCGCAGGTCGGCGGTGAGGGCGGGCTGACCTATGCGGTAGAGCCGCAGGTGCAGCTTGGCGAAAAGGCCGAGGCGCGGCTGGACATCCCCGTCACCGCGACCGAGGCGCTTGGCACCGCCAACCTGCGGCTGGTGCTGACCACGCCCGATGGTCAGGACCTGACCAAGGACATCGCCATCCCCATCGCGCTGAACGAGGCCGACATCCAGCGCCAGGACCGGCTGGTCGTCGAGCCGGGGCAAAGCCTGACCGTGCCCGCCAGCCTGACGCAGGGCCTGCTGCCCGGCGCCCAGGTGACGGCGGCGCTTGGCCCCTATGCCCGGCTGGACGTGGCCGGCGCGCTGATGCGGCTGGCGCGCTATCCCTATGGCAGCACCGAGCAACTGGCCTCGGGCGCGATGCCGCTGATCTACCTGCCCGGCCTTGCCGCCGCCGAGGGGGTCGAGGGCGGCGATGCGGCCGAACAGGTGGACAAGGCGATCACCCGGATCCTGACCCGGCAGGGCTCGAACGGCGGATTTGGGCTGTGGTCGGCGGATTCGGGCGACCTGTGGCTGGAAGCCTATGTCACCGACTTCCTGTCGCGGGCGCGGGCGGCGGGGCATCAGGTGCCGGAAACCGGCTTCCGCATGGCCATCGACAACCTGCGCAACCGCGCCAATTACGCCACCGAACCCGCCGCCGCCTCGGCCGAGGAAAACGCGGCGCTGGCCTATGCGCTGGCGGTGCTGGCGCGGGAACGGGCGGCAACGGTGGGCGATTTGCGCTATTACGCCGACACGGCGGCCGGCTCGTTCTCGACCCCGATGGGGGCGGCCAGCCTGGGGGCGGCGCTGGCCTCTTACGGCGACCAGGGGCGGGCGGACCGGATGTTCGCGCAGGCGCGCAACCTGCTGAACCTGGGCGCGCCCGAACCCCATGCCTTCCGCGCCGATTACGGCACCCGGCTGCGCGACGCCACCGCCGTGCTGGCGCTGGCGGCCGAGGCGAGGGCGCAGGCCGTCGATGCCACCGACCTGACCAACCAGATCGCCGAGCGCATCGCGCAGGCGCAACAGGACGGCCGCAGCCTGTCCACGCAGGAATCGGTCTGGACGGTCATGGCGGCGCAGTCGCTGTTTGGCGCCGCACCGCCCGCGACGCTGAACGGGGTGGCCCTGACCCAGCCGGTCGCCAGCCTGCCGGCCGATGCCGCCATCGCCAATACCGGCGAAGACGCGCTGGAGGTGACGCTGACCGCGACCGGCAAGCCCGCGGGTCCAGTCGCGGCCGGCGGCAAGGGCTATGGCATCGCCCGGCGCTATTACAGCATGCAGGGCGAGGCGCTGGACCCCGCGCAGGTGCAGCAGGGCACCCGCATGGTCGTGGTGCTGGAAATCGCGCCGCAATCCGAAGGCGGCGGCCGTCTGGTGATCGCCGACCCCCTGCCCGCCGGGTGGGAGATCGACAACCCCAACCTGCTGCGCGCCGGCGACGTTTCGGCGCTGGACTGGCTGGAGGGCGAGACCGCGGCCGAGATGACCGAGTTCCGCGCCGACCGCTTTGCCGCGGCGCTGACCTGGACCTCGGCCGAAAGCTTCCGGCTGGCCTATATCGTCCGCGCGGTGACGCAGGGCGAGTTCCACCACCCGGCCGCCAGCGTCGAGGACATGTATCGCCCCGAATTCCGCGCCTGGTCGGACAGCGGCACGGTCACGGTCACGCCCTGATCCGGCAGGAGGCGCGAAAAGCATTGCTTGCCCCGCAGCGCCGGGGCGGGCAATATCGCGCCATCGCGTAAGGAAGGGGAGGACGCCTTGCCCGAGACCCGCCCGGCACCGCCCAGCGCAACCCGCCACGAGGATCGCGTGGTCCAGGCGTCGCAATCGCCCGGCGCCGTCACCCGGCTGGCCGCAAGCTGGCGCCGCTCGATCGTCAAGCACGGGCTGGACCCGACCCGGCCGCCCGATCCCCGCCGCCTGACCGAGCGCGAACTGGCCGAACGGGTCGAGCGCATGGACCGCTTCATCGCCGTTGCCCGGCCGCAGCTGGACCAGCTTTTCCAGCTGGTCTGCCCGACCGGCTGCAACCTGCTGCTGACCGACGCCCAGGGCATCGTGCTGGAACACCGCGTGAGCCAGGGCGACGCCGCCACCTTTCGCGGCTGGGGCCTGTGGCGCGGCATGGACTGGTCCGAAGAGGTGCAGGGCACCAACGGCATCGGCACCTGCCTGGCCGAGGGGCGGCAGGTCACGATCCACCGCGACGAACATTTCTATGCCCGCAATACCGGCCTGTCCTGCATGGACGCGCCGATCTGGGGCCCGGACGGGCGGCTGATCGCGGCGCTGGACATCAGCTCGGCCCGCGCCGACCATACCGAGCGGCTGAACGCGCTGATCGCGGCACAGGTCGCCCATAGCGCGCGGGCGATCGAGGCGGCGTTCTTTCGCGCCTCGTTCCCCGGCGCGCGCATCGTCACCGCCGAAGCCGAAGGGGCCGGGGATGGCACATTGCTGATCGCGGTGGACAAGGACGACCTGGCCATCGGCGCCAATCGCGCCGCCCGCCGCGCCCTGGGACTTGAGAAAGAGGGGCGGTTGCGGCCCCGCCCCGCCTCGGACCTGCTGGGCCGGCAGGACGAGGCGACCGGCTTCGAGCGCGCCGAACGGGCCGCGGTGATTCGGGCCCTGGCCAGGGCCGAGGGCAATGTCTCGGCCGCGGCCCGCGCGCTGGGGGTCGGGCGGGCGACGCTTTACCGCCGCATGGCGCGGCTGGGCATCGACGGAAATCCGGGCAAACTGTCTCGGCCCTGAAACAGGTGGGCAAGCGGGCCGAAACCCCGCGTTGACCCGAGCGGCCCGCGGCGCCCAATCTTTCTGGACAACCGGCTGGAGGAGCCGGCCTGACAGGAGGAACACCATGCCGAACGACCAGACGCATCCTTTCCGGGGCGTGAACGCCCTGCCCTTCGAGGAACGCTATGACAACTTCATCGGCGGCGAATGGGTGGCCCCGGTTTCGGGCAGGTATTTCACCAATACCACCCCGATCACCGGCGCCGAGATCGGCCGGATCGCCCGCTCGGAATCCGGCGACATCGACCTGGCGCTGAACGCCGCCCATGCCGCCAAGGACAAATGGGGCGCGACCAGCCCGGCCGAGCGCGGAAATAT
Organism: Paracoccus thiocyanatus; assembly: GCF_900156255.1. Classification (GTDB taxonomy): domain Bacteria; phylum Pseudomonadota; class Alphaproteobacteria; order Rhodobacterales; family Rhodobacteraceae; genus Paracoccus; species Paracoccus thiocyanatus. The sequence continues at coordinate 147,570 of NZ_FTMK01000004.1, read as the reverse complement.
CCTGCTGAAGATCGCCGACCGGATGGAACGGAACCTGGAACTGCTGGCCACGGCCGAGACCTGGGACAACGGCAAGCCGATCCGCGAAACCATGGCCGCCGACCTGCCGCTGGCCATCGACCATTTCCGCTATTTCGCCGGGGTGCTGCGCGCCCAGGACGGCTCGATCAGCCAGATCGACAACGACACCGTCGCCTATCACTTCCAGGAACCGCTGGGCGTGGTCGGCCAGATCATCCCCTGGAACTTTCCGCTGCTGATGGCCTGCTGGAAACTGGCCCCCGCGATCGCCGCCGGCAATTGCGTGGTGCTGAAACCGGCCGAGCAGACCCCGGCCAGCATCATGGTCTGGGCCAACCTGATCGGCGACCTGCTGCCGCCGGGCGTGCTGAACATCGTCAACGGCTTCGGGCTGGAAGCCGGCAAGCCGCTGGCATCGTCGAACCGCATCGCCAAGATCGCCTTTACCGGCGAGACGACGACCGGCCGGCTGATCATGCAATATGCCAGCGAGAACCTGATCCCGGTGACGCTGGAGCTGGGCGGCAAGTCCCCCAACATCTTCTTTGCCGATGTCGCGCGCGAGGATGACGATTTCTTCGACAAGGCGCTGGAAGGCTTTACCATGTTCGCGCTGAACCAGGGCGAGGTCTGCACCTGCCCGTCGCGGGTTCTGGTCCAGGAATCCATCTATGACCGCTTCATGGAACGCGCGGTCCAGCGCGTCCAGGCGATCAAGCAGGGCGACCCGCGCGACAGCGACACCATGATCGGCGCCCAGGCGTCGAGCGAGCAGAAGGAAAAGATCCTCAGCTATCTGGACATCGGCCGGAAAGAGGGCGCCGAGGTGCTGACCGGCGGCAAGGCGGCCGACCTGGGCGGCGAATTGTCGGGCGGCTTTTACATCGAGCCGACGATCTTTCGCGGCCATAACAAGATGCGCATCTTCCAGGAGGAAATCTTTGGCCCGGTGGTGTCAGTCACGACCTTCAAGGACCAGGACGAGGCGCTGGAAATCGCCAATGACACGCTTTACGGGCTGGGCGCCGGGGTGTGGTCGCGCGATGCCAACACCTGCTATCGGATGGGCCGCGGCATCAAGGCCGGGCGGGTCTGGACCAATTGCTATCACGCCTATCCGGCCCATGCGGCCTTTGGCGGCTACAAGCAGTCGGGTATCGGGCGCGAGACGCATAAGATGATGCTGGACCACTATCAGCAGACCAAGAACATGCTGGTCAGCTATTCGCCCAAGAAGCTGGGCTTCTTCTGATTGCAGCCTTGGCGGCGGGGGCTTCGCGCCCCCGCACCCCCGCGGAGTATTTGTCAAACGGAGAAAGCGCCATGGACCAGGTGACCGCCACTTCCGCAGCCCTGGCGCTGCTGGCCGAGATCGTCGCCGATCACGGCCCGGTGCTGTTTCACCAGTCGGGGGGCTGCTGCGACGGATCCTCGCCCATGTGCTATCCGCAGGGCGAGTTCCGCATCGGCGACAATGACGTGCAACTGGGCGAGATCGGGGGGATGCCGTTCTACATCTCGGCCAGCCAATACCAGGCCTGGAAGCATACCCGGCTGGTGATCGACGTGGTGCCGGGCCGTGGGGGGATGTTCAGCCTGGACAACGGCCGCGAGCGGCGCTTCCTGGTGCGCTCGGACATTTGCGCCTCTTGACCCGTGGGGCGCTTGGGTCAGGCCCGGATCTGGCGCGCCTCGTTCAGCAGCATGATCGGGATGCCGTCGCGGATCGGAAAGGCGAGCCCGGCGGGTTCGGAAATCAGTTCCTGCGCCTGGGCGTCATAGCGCAGCGTCGCATGCGTCACCGGGCAGACCAGCGCTTCGAGCATGTGGCGGTCATAGCCGCGTTGGGTCGGGTCATCGGTCACTGGATCGTCTCCTCGTTGTCGCCGCCATGCAGGGCATATTCCAGCAACCCCTCCAGCAGGGCGCGGCGTTCGGCCAGGGTCGGCGCCTCTAGCAGGGCCTGTTTTTCCTCGGGGGCGAAGGGCAGCAGCATGGACAGGGAATTGAGCAGGATCTCGGGCTCGGACGCTTCGGCCGCGTCCCAGTCGGTGGACAGGCTGCGCTGTTCCATGTAGCGGCCCAGCCTGGCCATGAAGCCCTTGCGTTCGAACTGCGCGTCCTGTTCGGGCTGCTGGGCCAGGTCGCCTTCGTAGCCGGACCAATCGACCTGGCCGCGCAGATAGGGGGTAAAGCCGGGCTGCACCTGGTTCAGGCGAAAGCGCGACCGCGCCCGAAGCGAGATCATCAGTCGCCCGTCGTCCAGTTCGGAAAAGGCGACGATCCGGCCCGCGCAGCCGACCTGGGCCAGGGATTCCAGCCCGCCTTCGGCCGGCTGGATCATGCCGATCAGCCGCGAGGGGGTCTTGAGCACGTCCTCGACCATCTGAAGATAGCGCGGCTCGAAGATCTGCAAGGGCAGGCGGGTGCGGGGCATCAGCACCGCACCGGGCAGGGGAAACAGCGCGACGGTCTCGGGCAGGTCGATGCCGCGCGACATGTCAGGCGAAGATCAGCGAGGACAGGCGGCGGCGCCCCTTTTGCGCGATGGGATCGGTGGGCTTCATCGCGTCGAAAATGGTCAGAAGCTGCGCCTTGGCCGCGCCTTCGTTCCAGTCGCGGTCGCGGCGAAATGCCTCCAGAAGCTGGTCGATCGCCTCTTCGACCTGGCCCGCCGCATGCAGGGCGGTGGCATAGTCCAGGCGCGCCTGCTGGTCGGCCGGGTCGGCCTCGACCTTGTGGCGCAGCTCGTCCAGGGGGCCGGCGCTGGCGGCCTGCCGGGCCAGTTGCAACTGGGCGCGCGCCGCCTCGACGGGGGCGGCATGGGCGATGGCGGCGGGCACCTGCGCCAGCGCCTCTTCGGCCCGGTCGGCATGGCCTGCGGCCAGATAGGCGCGGATCAGCCCGCCCCAGGCGGCGGCATTCTCGGGCTCTTCGCCCAGGATGGCCTGGAAGGTCTCGGCCGCATCCTCGGCCGCGCCTTCGGCGATCATCGCCTCGGCGGCGTCCAGCGCCTCGGCCAGGCCGCCGTCATCGCCGCCAAGCGCGACCAGCTTTTCGACGAATTGCTTGATCTGGCTTTGTGGGATCGCGCCCTGGAAGGCATCGACCGGCTGGCCCTGGAAAAACGCATAGACCGTCGGGATCGACTGCACCCGCATCTGCCCGGCGATCATCTGGTTTTCGTCCACATTGACCTTGGCCATGCGGACGCGGCCCTTGTGGCGCGCGACCTCGGCTTCAAGCTGCGGGCCAAGCGTCTTGCAGGGGCCGCACCAGGGCGCCCAGAAATCGACGATCACCGGCACCTGCATCGAGGCTTCGACGACATCGGCCATGAAGGTCGCCTCGGAAACGTCCTTGATCATATCGGCGGGGGCGGCGTCGTTGGGGGCGGAGCCAAGCTCGAGCATCGGGTTTCCTCATGCGAAAGGGTCGTCCCCTAGATGGCGCAGCAAGCGGCGCGATGCAAGATTGGCCTGGCCGCACCCCCGCCTGCGGCCATGCGCCGCAGCATCCGGTCAAAGGTCGAAACTGGCCAGCACCGGCACATGGTCGCTGGGCTGCTGCCAGCCGCGCAGCGGGCGCAGGATGCGGCTGGCATGGCCGGCATTAGCGATGTCGGAAGTGGCCCAGATATGGTCCAGCCGCCGGCCCTTGTCGGCCGCATCCCAGTCGCGGGCGCGATAGCTCCACCAACTGTAAAGCAGGCCTTGGGGAATGTCCTGGCGAGTGATATCGACCCATTTTCCGGCATCCTGCGCCGCGCCCAGATGCTCGACCTCGACGGGGGTGTGGCTGACGATCTTCAGCAACTGCTTGTGCGACCAGACATCGTCCTCGCGCGGGGCGATGTTCAGATCGCCCACCATGATCGAGCGCGCGGGCTTGTCGGCATGGAAGGCGTCGCGCATCTCGGCCAGGAAATCCAGCTTTTGCCCGAATTTGATATTCTGTTCGCGGTCGGGGATGTCGCCGCCGGCCGGGACGTAGAAATTGTGGATGGTGACGCCGTTCTCCAGCCGCGCGGCGACGTGGCGGGCATGGCCCAGCCCGGCATAGTCGCGGTCGCCCGCATCCTGGATCGGCAGCTTCGACAGGATGGCGACGCCGTTATAGCCTTTCTGGCCCCGCGCCACGAAATGATCGTAGCCAAGCGCCCGGAACGCCTCCAGCGGGATTTTCTCGACCGGGCTTTTGGTTTCTTGCAGGCAAAGGATGTCCGGGGCCTCTTCTGCCAGCAGGCGGGCGACCAACCCCTCGCGCAGGCGGACCGAGTTGATGTTCCAGGTGGCGATGGTGAACACGGGCAGGCTCCTTTTTTGGGGGCGGACCCTAGGATGCCGGGCGCGGCTTGTCCATCGCCGCCGCCCGCGATGCTGCCGCGGACGGGTGCGGGCGGCTTGCGCGCCATCCATTCGCATTGGCGTTCAGCGCGGCGGATGCCGTCGGTTGGGCGGGTGGCAGGTCTGGCGCGCTACGCTTCAGATGATATGGCCCGATCTTCTCATGCGTCATGTCCCAGCGCAAATATATCGGGGCAAGGCTGCACCTTGCCCCGAACAACTATATATAGCAGCATCTAATGCCGCGATCGTCAAACGATTAGAGTAATTGGCAACTCAGTTAGCTTCCCGCGACTTTCATCATGTCGCGTTCGCTACCAGAATCGTTTGATGTAAAACTGTCCTGATCGGCGTTGAGGATTGAACCCCGGTCAGTTCCATTACCACGCAATCTTCGATTTTCAGGATCATATGCCGGACCCGATAGAACAGTTGCGCGTCTGCGCTCTCCCAAAATATCGACGAGAAGCTCTGCTCCGGGTAGAGAATTGGACCTTTTGACGAACGCAAGCGCGAGGCTTGCCTTTACATGATGTCCGTAGTCGCCGGAACTGACCGACCCAACCAATTGTCCCGTGGGTGCAAACACCGGCTCACCACCGGAGCAGTCAGCATCAGTTGCATCTATCTGAAGAGTGACCAGAACGTCTTCAGTTCCAGCCTTACGGATGGCTTCAGTCGCGGCGCGTCCAACAAAGTCGCCCTTCTCGAAGGACACAAATCGCAGCATGTCCACCTCAACCATGCTGAGGTTTGGAGTAAGTTCAGCCGCCGTCCTATAGGATTTCTCGATGCGAAGAGAATTCATCGCGAGCGATCCAAATGGCTTGATGCCAAAGGGAGCGCCTGCATCCATTAGCCGCTCGTAGACATTTTTCATCTCTTCGTGTGGCAAATGAAGCTCCCAAGCCAGCTCACCTGTAAACGACGCGCGGATGGCGAGGCAATTAGCGGAAATATCAGGCAAGGGGGCGGCGGTGAAGAACGGGAATGCGGTGTTGGAGAAATCGTGCTTTGATAGCTTCTCCATCACCGAGCGTGAAAGGGGTCCAGCAACTACCAGCACTCCCAACTCCCTGCTCAGATTAGTCACCTTAAATGACTCACCTGGGCGACGCTGTTGATCAAATAGATCAGCCAACCGTCCTTCTGCAAAGATGTTTGCCACGACGTAAAAGCGATCATGGTCAAGGCGAGTAATAGTCGCTTCGGTTTCAATCCCCCCACCCACATTCAACATCACTGGATGAGTGGTCCAAGCAATTCGATACTGTTTTTAATGTTATATCTACAACAAAGAGAGAGCAGTTCCCGGATCGCTTTGTGAAGCTCATAGGTTTTACGATCTACAACGCCAAGAAATACGATGGCCCAAATAACGATTTGCAGTTGGCCAAAGCACATCAGCATTATGCCGCCCAGATACCGGACACAATTCGCAACTTTATTTCGCAGGATGTTTCGTTACCGTTTGATGACATTCTAGACGAGTCCATTGGTGGAAACTCTGTCATTCATACTCATAATACCTTTCCAAGTATGGCGCAGAGATACCATGTGCCCATGTGGGAAATTCCAAACATAGAAGTTGAGGAGGAAGATAAAAACACCGTGCGGGGTAACTCGAAAAAGTTCCGCGCGACGCAGCAAGCTTACCATGATTTTGCCGCAGAGGTTCTCCAGCGCCTTGATGAGGTTTGAGCTATGATCGAAGGCGCCAATGAGGCTATTGAATCCTGCCTGTCAGCTTTTCGAACGAAAAAACATGCGATAGATGCATTTCGCGCCAGTGTGGAGCTTCTATTCACGAATAATCCCGAGCTTCAACATAAAGGGCGGCAGATTGTACACTCAACAAAATCACGCATTAAGGATAAAAATCACCTATCCGAGAAATTATATCGAAAGATTAATGCGGGCAGGAAAATAACTGAGGATAATTTCTTTTCAGAAATTACCGATCTGGCTGGTGTGCGCGTCTTGCTTCTGTATCAAGAAGACTTCGCAATTGTTAATCGCATCATAAGAAATAAGATCGAAGCGGATGGGGATTGGTTCCTTGCTGAGCCGCCCATGGCCTATACATGGGATCCAGAGAGCACCGCGTTCTTTAAGAACCACGGCGTTGACCCTAAAATTAAAGAGAGTTCATACACCAGCGTTCACTACCTCGTTCGCCCGCACGAAAAGAGTCCAATTCATTGTGAGATTCAAGTTCGCACGTTATTTGAAGAGATCTGGGGTGAGGTAGACCACCATCTGAATTACCCTGCCAAATGCGAAAACCCCGCACTAACAGAGCAAATAAAGGTATTGTCAAAAATTGTCGGCGCAGGAAGTAGGCTTCTTGATTCCATTTACAGGGTGGACGAGGACGACAGGAAGTAATCGCGAGTGGATTCAACGTTTATTTCGCGTTCGCGTTCGAATGCCTTGATAACTGCTCTATTTACACGTTGCACCGCATCAAACGTAACTGACAGCTTCGTCCCGTTTGGAAATCTTCAGGGCGGTGGCTCCGCTGCGGTGCCAAAAAAAGTGTCGGCTTCGGGCGCTGCGCAGCAGCGGCCGAAGCCGACTGTCAGTTAAAGGCCGAGTGCGTTGATCCTGTCGACACCTTCGCAACGGGCGGAGAAGCAACCGGGTAGGGTGCGCGGTCAGTCCAGTCTCGCTTCGCCCTCCCCGCCGGTCTCAACGAGAAGAACGGAAATGCCATCATCGAAATCAGGTTCTGCCGTTTCCTCCGGCGGGATGCCTTCGCCCCCGAAATCGGTCTCGGCGAAACCAACGCCGGTGTCTGGGAGCAGACCGGGCACACCATAGTTTTCCTGAAAACAGACAAGCGCGGGATACCCGCGCGGCCCCGTCATGTGGGTCTTTCTCCTGAAGCGTAAGGTTTTCATCGCCGTGAGTGTCAGCAGCTCCTCGACCGTAACATCGAAATGATTGTTTTTCGTGCCCGAGGCCAGCGCCAGCGGCGTTGGTGGGATCAGGGCAACCCGACCTCGCAGCCATCCCGTATCGTAGAGCATGTTGGCGATAAACGCGCCCGCGTCTTCGCCGCCCGCACTCCGCACGGGCCTGCGTGGCTCTGAATAGGTCCAAGGGAAGCCGCAGCAGTAAGGGATCTCAATGGCCTTGTGGCCGGCGTGCGGAGTCTTTTCGATCAATCCGTATCGTCCCGGATCAATACCGGGTCGAAAATCGCGCTGCCCGGAGAGGAACCGAACCGTTCCCGGTCCTCGGCCCTTCAGCTCGAAGGCGGGCCAGTGCTCGTAGAGATACTCCTGATATTGATCGACCTTGCCGCCCCCCGGCACGCCCTCGTCGACCATTTTGGCCTGCACGAGCACTGCACGGCGCGTTATCTTGATCGTCCCCCCGGAGTCGGTATTCTTATGTTCATGCACGAGCAGGAGGTCGCCCAACTCCGGCGCCTTCGGTCCATCGAGGGGATGGACATAGTGCGCCTTGGGGGTTTGGTGACAGAAGACGCCCGTCAGCCGAAGCGAGAGGCCCTTGCTGTGTAAGATCGGGGACCACTGCGTGCCAAGCTCGCGGATGCCCTCCGTCGTCATGGCGTAGATGTGGTCGATCTCATCCGGGGTGCCGCTCGACGTCGCGAATGCGTGGAGCCAGGCATGGCGGACCGCAATGCGGGCACCGCAGACAAGGGCATCGAACAACGTGTCAGGTATCATGTAGCATTATTCCCTATCATCGTTAACGCCAGACTTGCCCGTTTTTCAACCGACAATGACTTTGGCAGCCCCAGCAGGAAAGTTTGGCTGCGTTGTTGCGACTGGCTCTGCCGCATCTGCAAACATCAGAAAATTCATGCATCTCTACCATCTTGGCCGGGTGTGTGCTTCGGCGCAAGACGAACGGCAGCTACCGGGAATATTGCAAAGCAGCATACTTCGTGGTCGACAGTCCGCTTTGGGCCGTGACCGACGATCGCCTCTAGGGTTACACGACAAAGTTGCATGCAAGCGGCCCGGCCCGGCGAACTCAGCCGCGAAGCTCTTGACCTCACCAGAGGGTCGCCTTTTGACACAAAAGGCAAGACTCTCTGAAACGCCACCTTTCCCGACTGGTCGGAGCGAGAGGATTCGAACCTCCGACCCCCTGCTCCCGAAGCAGGTGCGCTACCAGGCTGCGCTACGCTCCGACCGTGAGGGGGCAGGTAGCCCCTGGGGCGCTGGAATGCAAGGGGGAATCTTGCCGGGTCAGGGCGGAAATTCGGGGCCGGCGGCGCGACCGCAAGCCGCCGCCCGCCATATGGACTAACGCCGGCGCTTTCCGTGGCGCCCGTCGCCGCGCCAGGCCGTGCCTGGGCGCGGCGACGGAACGGGTCACAGCGCCGAAAGCGCCGCGACGATGTGGTCGCCCATCTGGGCGGTCGAGACGGGGGTGCCGCCCTCGGGGCCCATCAGGTCGGCGGTGCGAACGCCCTGGGCCAGCACCGTCTCGACCGCCTTTTCCAGCAGGTCGGCCTCGGCGCCCAGGCCAAAGGAATAGCGCAGGCACATGGCAAAGCTCAGGATGCAGGCGATGGGATTGGCCAGGCCCTGCCCGGCGATGTCGGGGGCGGAACCGTGCACCGGCTCGTAAAGCGCCTTGGGCCGGCCGTTTTCCATCGGCGCGCCAAGGCTGGCCGAGGGCAGCATGCCCAGGCTGCCGGTCAGCATCGCCGCCGCATCCGACAGGATGTCGCCGAACAGGTTGTCGGTCACGATCACGTCGAACTGGCGCGGATTGCGCACCAACTGCATGGCGCCGTTGTCGGCATACATGTGCGACAGTTCGACATCGGGATATTCGTTGTCATGGACCCATTGCACCTCTTCGCGCCACAGGATGCCGGATTCCATCACATTGGCCTTTTCCATCGAGCAGACGCGGTTGCCGCGCTTGCGGGCCAGCTCAAAGGCCGAACGGGCGACGCGGCGGATTTCCCCGCTGGTGTAACGCTGGGTGTTGATGCCGACGCGGCCGCCCTCGTTGCCGGGGGTGTGGTCTTCGGAAATGCCGCGCGGCTGGCCGAAATAGATGCCCGAGGTCAATTCGCGCACGATCAGGATGTCGAGCCCCGCCACCACCTCGCGCTTGAGGCTGCTGAAATCGGCCAGCGCGTCGAAACACTGCGCCGGGCGAAGGTTGGCGAACAGGTCCATTTCCTTGCGCAGGCGCAGCAGGCCCCGCTCGGGCTTGACCGAGAAATCCAGGTCGTCGTATTTCTGCCCGCCGACCGCGCCCAGCAACACCGCATCGGCCGCCTGCGCCCTGGCCATCGTCTCGTCCGCCAGCGGGGTGCCGTGCTTGTCATAGGCGGCGCCGCCGACCAGATCCTCGCTGACATCAAAGTTCAGGCCGCGGTTGGTCTGGAACCAGCCGACGACCTTGCGAACCTCGGCCATGACCTCGGGGCCGATGCCGTCGCCGGGCAGGATCAGCAGTGAATAGGTCGTCATCGCAGGCATCCTTTGTGCTTTTGGCTGTCGCAATCGCGTAGCCCTGCGCCCTTGCTGCGTCAAGTTCACGGCGAATTGGGTTGCGCCATGCCGGCGGATCGGGCGGGATGGGCCGGCGAAACCGAACGCCCAGCACAAGCAAGGGAGCAATCCATGAAAGCACTCGCGGCCATGGCCGGCGCGCTGGTCCTGGGGGCTGGCGCCGTCGCGGCGGATGGAGGCGTCACCGTAAAGCTTCCCGATGTCTCGGGCCTGTCCGATGCGCAGGCCAAGGCGCTGATTGCGGAACTGGCGGAAGTGAACGTGATCACCTCGAACTGCGCCGATTACCCGATCACCGACGGGGAATGGACGCTGATCACCGGCACCGGCGACCTGCTGGCGGCGCGGCTGGGACTGGATGCTTCGACCTATGACCGGACCTATTACGCGCCGGCCTTCAAGCTTCTGGACGATCCGGGGGCCTGCGACCGCATCGGGCCGGCGGCAAGGCCGCTGGTCCAGCGGCTGGTCGGAATGGGCGGCGGCACCACGCCCCTGACGCAATCGCAATAGTTTTGCGCCTATCCCGCGCCTTGCGTCACGCCGGACGCTTGCCGGCGCGGGCGCGGCGGCCTAGCCTGCGCGCATGACCGCGGAACCGACCTATAGGGGATTCGCGCTGGACGCGGAAACGGCACTGGCGCTTTTGCAATGGCAGTCCGAGCTGGGCGCGGACGAGCCATGCCTTGACGCGCCGCTTGACCGCTATGCCATGCCCGAGCGCGCCGAAGCGCCCGCCCCTGCCCCGGCACCCGCCCCGGCCGCGGCAAAGCCCCCCGCCGAGGCCGAGGACCTGGTCGCCCGCGCCACGGCCATGGCGGCCGCCGCCACCAGCCTGGCCGAACTGGCCCAGGCGCAAGAAGACTTTGACGGGATCGAGTTGAAGAAGGGCGCGCGCAATTTCTGCTTTTGCGACGGCAATCCGGCGGCGCGGGTCATGATCATCGGCGAAGCGCCGGGCGAGGAAGAGGACCGTCAGGGCCGCCCCTTCGTCGGCCGCGCCGGCCAGCTTCTGGACCAGATGTTCGCCGCCATCGGCCTGTCGCGGCAGGCGGTGGACGCGGAACGCGCGCTTTACATCACCAATGTGCTGACCTGGCGACCACCCGGCAACCGCCGCCCCGAGCCGGCCGAGATCGCGATGATGCTGCCCTTTCTGGCCCGGCATGTCGAACTGGCGCAGCCGCAATTTCTGGTGCTGATGGGCAATACGCCCTGCATCGCGGCGCTGAACCAGCAGGGCATCCTGAAGCTGCGCGGGACCTGGACCACGGCCTTCGGCCTGCCGGCGCTGCCGATGGCGCACCCGGCCTATCTGCTGCGCACCCCCCTGGCCAAGCGCGAGGCCTGGGCCGACCTTTTGTCGCTGGCCGCCCGGCTGGACGGCTAGTCCTCTGCCAGGCGGCAGCCGCGGTATTCCACCGCGTCGTCGGCGCCGATCAGCGTCAGGCGCAGCGATGCCGGATCCAGCGGAAAGGGCTTGCCCGAGGCGGCGACGAAATCCGCCTGCGCCATCAGGCGGTCCCCTGCCGCACGGGTTTCTGCGGCCGAAACCCAGATATCGTCATCGGCCAGTTCCATCGCCACCTCGTGGCCGCGGGCACCGCCCGCCGCGGGCAGGGTGGCCGTGACCTGCATGCCGTCGGCGATGGGTTCGATGCGGCAATCCGGCTGGTCCCCCGCGACCCGAGGCTGGCGCGCCATGGCGGACCGGATCAGCGGATCGGGTGCCGCGCCCGGCGGGCCGGCCTGCAACTCCACCCGCACCGGCACGCAGATATCCTGGCAGATGCCGAAATCGACCGTCACCATCGGCTCGACCGCGCCGGGGCCGGCGGGCGCAATCTCGATCGGCAGGACCAGTTCCTGTCGATAGCCCAGCGTGCGCTCTCCGCCCGATTGGATCACCTCGGGGCGCGGCCAAAGCAGCCGCACCTGGCCCAGGTTGCCCGAGGCGGCCCAGTCAAAGCGCGGCGGCACGCCGGCATCGCCGGGGCTGCGCCAATAGGTCTTCCAGCCCGGCTCCAGCCGCAAGTGCAGCGCGGTCATGCGATGGCCCTGGGCCGTGGTCCAGCCGGGCAGAAGCTCGGCCGAGACCAGCCCCGGCGGCAGGTCCCGCGCCAGGGCCGGCAGGGCGGCGGTCATGAAAAGCAGGGCAAGGGTCTTCATCAGGCCGTTTTAGACGCCGCCTTCCCCTGCGTGAAGTCACATTAGCGGCAATCCCTTGCGAAATCAGTCCGCAGCGCCGATCTTGAAGGGATAACGCGCAGGAGCAGACCATGGACAAAACCAGCAACCTGACCGGCAAGATGCTGATCGCCATGCCCAGCATGCGCGATCCGCGCTTCGAGCAGGCGGTGATCCTGATCTGCGCTCATTCCGAAGACGGCGCCATGGGCCTGGTGGTCAACCGCCCGCTGCCGGAAATCGGCTTCCCGGACCTTTTGGCGCAGCTTGGCATCCAGCCTGGCGAGGATGTCCTGGACATTCCCGTCCGCTTCGGCGGCCCGGTCGAGCCTGGGCGCGGCTTCGTGCTGCATCGCGCGCCCCGCGACATCGTCCTGGACGAAAACCGCATGCGCATCAGCGACGATCTTGCCATGTCCACCACCCGCGACATCCTGGAGGATTTCGCCCGCGGCCAGGGGCCGCAGCCGGCGGTGCTGGCGCTTGGCTATGCGGGCTGGGGGCCGGGACAGCTTGATTCCGAGATCCGCGGCAATGGCTGGCTGACCTCGGACCAGGGCGACGAGATCATCTTCGGCGCCGACGATCCCGGAAAATGGCGCGCGGCGCTGAAATCCCTGGGCGTCGACCCGCTGATGCTGTCGCCCGATGCGGGCCATGCCTGATCCTTAGCGCGGCGCGGCGGCGCGGCGCAGCCGGTCGTTGATCGCCGCGCCCAGCCCGTCTTCCGGCACCGGGGCCACGGCAATGGGCCGCCCATCGGCATCGGCGCGGTGCAGCAGGTCGAAAAGCCGCGCCGCCGCCTGGGTCAGATCGCCCGCCTCGCTCAGCGACATCTCGGCCGGCACCGGGCCGAAGCCGATCAGCACCTCGCCCGGCCGCGCGGCCTGGGCGTTCAGCCGCAGGCTGGCGCGCGGCGCATAATGGCTGGACAATTGTCCGGGCGCGGTCGGCGCGGCGGCTTGGGCCGCGGGCCGGGCCAGCGGGCGGTCCAGCACCACCTCGACCGCCTGGGCCGCGATGCCGCCGGGACGCAGCAATGCCGGACGGCCATCCGCCCAGCCGATGATGGTCGATTCCACCCCGACCGGACATGCGCCGCCGTCCAGCACCGCGGCAATGCGCCCGCCAAGCCCGCTTTCCGGATCGGCGACATGCGCCGCAGCGGTGGGGCTGATCCGCCCCGACGGGTTGGCCGAGGGCGCCGCCAGCGGCCCGCCAAAGGCCCGCAGCACTGCCTGCGCCAGCGGATGGGCCGGCACGCGGATCGCCACGGTATCCAGCCCCGCCGTCACCAGCGAGGCGATGCCGGCCCCCGGCCGCAGCGGCAGCACCATGGTCAGCGCGCCGGGCCAGAACGCCCGCGCCAGGGCCCGCGCGGCATCGCCGAAGACGGCGATGCGTTCAGCCACCGCCAGGTCGGGGACATGCACGATCAGCGGATTGAAGCTTGGCCGCCCCTTTGCCTGATAGATGCGGGCCACGGCCTGGGCGTTGTGGGCGTCGCCGGCCAGTCCATAGACCGTCTCGGTCGGGATGGCGACCGGTTCGCCCTGCGCCAGCAATTCCGCGGCGGCGGCAATCCCTTGCGGGTCGTGGCCAAGGATCAGCGTCTGCATTCGTTACGTCGGGTTGTGGTTGATGGACGCGGGCCGGCAAATATGATCGAAGCCCAAGGCATCAGTTACGCGCCGCAGCCCCATTTGCCAAGGCGCCAGAGGAAGAGAGTGTGCGGATGGCCTATCAAGCCCCGGTCGATCAGATCGCGTTCATCCTGAACCAGGTCGTGTCGTTTCCAGAACTGTCCGGCACCGAACGCTTTGCCGAGGCGACAAGCGAGACCATGGCTGCCGTCCTGGCCGAGGCCGGAAAGCTGGCGACCGAGGTTATCGCCCCCATCAACCGCGCCGGCGACCTGACCCCCGCGCGGCTGGAAAACGGCAAGCTGCGCTCCTCTCCCGGCTATGCCGAGGCGTTCCGCGCCCTGGCCGAGGGCGGCTGGATCGGCATTGCCGCCGATCCCGAACATGGCGGCATGGGCCTGCCGCAGGCGCTGAACATGGCGGTGAACGAGATGGTGGCCTCGGGCTGCCTGGCGTTGCAGCTGAACCCGCTCTTGACCCAGGGCCAGATCGAGGCGCTGGAGCATCACGGCAGCGACGCGCTGAAGGCGCTTTACCTGCCCAGGCTCATCTCGGGCGAATGGTCTGGCACCATGAACCTGACCGAGCCGCAGGCCGGTTCCGACGTCGGCGCGCTGACCACCCGCGCCGAGCGGGCGGACGACGGCAGCTATCGCATCACCGGGCAAAAGATCTTCATCACCTGGGGCGACAGCGACCTGTCCGGGAATGTCTGCCACCTGGTGCTGGCCCGCCTGCCCGACGGCGCGCCGGGCACCCGCGGCATCAGCCTGTTCATGGTGCCCAAGCTGATCCCCGACGCGGATGGCAATCCCGGCATCGCCAACGACCTGCGCGTGGTCAGCCTGGAACACAAGCTGGGCATCCACGGCAGCCCCACCTGCGTCATGAGCTTCGAGGGCGCGAAAGGCTGGCTGGTGGGCCAGGAACACAAGGGCATGGCCGCCATGTTCACCATGATGAACGCGGCCCGGCTGGGCGTCGGCGTCCAGGGCGTGGCCCAGGCCGAGGCGGCCTTGCAGCAGGCCGTGGCCTATGCGGCCGAGCGGGTGCAGATGGGCCCGATCATCCGCCACCCCGATGTGCGGCGGATGCTGGCGCAATCGCGGGCCGAAATCTTTGCCGCCCGCGCCATCTGCCTGGGCTGCGCGGTGGCGCTGGACATGGCGCGCGCCACCGGGTCCGAGGAATGGGCCGCGCGCGCCGCCTTCCTGACCCCCATCGCCAAGGCGCATGGCACCGATGTCGGCATCCGCGTCGCCGATACCGCGGTGCAGGTCCATGGCGGCATGGGCTATATCGAGGAAACCGGCGCGGCGCAGTATCTGCGCGACGTGCGCATCACCGCGATCTACGAGGGCACGAACGGCATCCAGGCCATGGACCTGGTCGGACGCAAGCTGGCCGATGGCGGCGCCGCCGCGATGGCGCTGCTGGACGAGATCCTGGACGGCGCCAAGGCGGCGCAGGCGGCCCAGCCGGACCTGGCCAACCTGCTGTGGCAGGCCGCCGAAACCCTTCGCGAATCGACGCTGGACCTGTTGGAGCGCGACATGCCCGACCGCTTTGCCGGCGCCGCGCCCTATCTGTCCGCCTTTGCGCGGGTGCTGGGCGCGCATTACCACCTGCGCGCCGCGACCAGCGGCGGCAGCAAGGCTCTGGCGCGGCTTTACATAACCCGCATCCTGCCGCAATACGCCGCCGACCTGGCCGCCGCCCGCGCCGGCCTGGCCGAGCTGGAGGCGCTTGACGACGCGGTGCTGCTGGGTCAAATGACCGGGTGATACGCAGCGAAACACATACCCCCCCGGCCGAGGGCGAAGGCCATGAGATCGCCCCCGGCGTGTTCTGGTTCCAGCTTCCCCTGCCGTTCAAGCCCGACACCGTCAACGCCTATGCCTTTCGCGATGCCGATGGCTGGACGCTGGTGGATACCGGGCTGGACAATCCGCGCTGCCGGGCCATCTGGCAGGGCATCCTGCAAGGGCCGCTTGCCGGCGCGCCGGTCACGCGGCTGATCGCCACCCATCACCACATCGACCATATGGGCCTGGCCGGCTGGTTCCAGGGGCTGGGGGCAGAGCTTTGGACCTCGCGCCCGGCCTGGCTGACGGCGCGGATGGGCATCCTGGACGTGCAAGAGCGCCCGACGCCGCAGGCGCTGGCCTTTTGGCGCCGGGCGGGAATGCCCCCCGACCTGCTGGCCGAACGCAGCCACGAGCGCCCCTTCAACAGCGCCGATGTCTGCGCGCCCCTGCCCCCCGGCTATCGGCGGCTGTCCGAAGGCCAGCAGGTCGCATTCGGCGACCGCCGCTGGGTGGTGCGCATGGGCCAGGGGCATGCGCCCGACCATGTCACGCTGTGGTCGCTGGACGACGACCTGGTGATCGGCGGCGACCAGATGCTGGCGACCATCTCTCCCAACCTGGGGGTCTATCCGATCGAGCCGCAGGCGGACACCGTGGGCGACTGGCTGGAAAGCTGCGAAAGGCTGGCCGCATTCGCGCGGCCCGACCAGCTGGTCCTGCCGGGCCACAAACTGCCCTATCGCGGCCTGCCGACCCGGCTGCGGCAACTGGCCGACAGCCAGCGCGCCGCGCTGACGCGGCTGCTGGACGGGCTGCGCCAGCAGCCGCAAAGCGCCGTCGGCTGTTTCCCGCTGCTGTATCGCCGCCAGATCGCCAAGCCGGAATTCGGCCTCGCGCTGGCCGAGGCGGTGGGCCATATCAACCACCTGCATGCCGCCGGCAAGGTGTGGCCCATGGGCCAGACCCAGGACGGCGCGGTGCTTTGGGGGGCGTGACACGGCCGCCGGCTTGGGTTATGCCTGCTTTCGACGCAGCGCATCTTCACGGACAGGATCATGGTCTCGCATCACGAAATTACCGAACACAAGCACGGCCACATGGACATCAGCCACCATCAGGCGACATTCCGGGGCTTTATCAAGGCCGGGATCTGGGTCAGCGGGCTGTCCATCGCCGTCCTGGTGTTCATGGCACTTGCCAACGCCTGATCCTGACCAGGGAAAGATCCAAGATGCAAAGGCGTGCCTTCCTTGCGCTGGCGCTGCCGGCCGCGCTTGCGGCCTGCGGGGCCGATAACAAATGGGCCAGCGACGACAGCCTGATGCGGGCGCGCTATGTCACGGACGGGCCGCCCTCGATCACGCTGTTCACCGTGATCGGCATCCCCCGCGGCGAAGGCGGGCATTCCGCGCTGATGATCAATGGCAGCCAGCGCGTCATCTATGACCCGGCCGGAAGCTGGGAACATCCGGCGATCCCGGAACGGCGGGACGTGCTTTACGGCATTACCCCGAATTTCAAGAATTTCTACATCGACTA
Source organism: Paracoccus thiocyanatus (assembly GCF_900156255.1). Classification (GTDB taxonomy): domain Bacteria; phylum Pseudomonadota; class Alphaproteobacteria; order Rhodobacterales; family Rhodobacteraceae; genus Paracoccus; species Paracoccus thiocyanatus. The sequence goes on along the minus strand of NZ_FTMK01000004.1, from coordinate 130,510 downwards.
CCACGCCCGCTCGACCTATTGGGTGGCCGAGGACACCGTCGAGGTGCCGCTGGCCGTCGCCGATGCCGCGATCCGCGCGGTCGAGCAGCAGGGGGCCTCGAACAAAAGCTTCTGCGCCGTCAATACCGGCAAGGCCCTGGGCCGCGTGCCCGGATTCGAGGGCGCACCCACCGGCTTTTCACCGCTCAAGCTGCGCCAATGGTTCCTGGCGCGGCCGGGCGTGACCTCGCGCCGGCACATGGACGGCGACCCGGCCAACAACCATGACGTGCTGCTGCGGCAGAAAGGCGGCGCGGTCACGGGCTATGGCCGCGACGGCCAGCTTCATGTGATGAGATAAAGCGCCATGTAAAGCGCGGCCATCCCGCCCAGGATGGCCGCCAGCACATTGCGCGTCGCCACCCCCAGCCCCACCGCCACCACCGCAGCGATCATCCGCGCCGGATCGGTCTGGCCCCCGGTCGCCGCCGGCCAGACGATCAGCGGCGCCACCAGCGCCGGCAGCACCCCGACCGCCGTATAGCGCAGGATCCGCTGCGCCCAGACCGGCATCGGCCGGTTGCCAAAAGCACCAAGAAAGGACCAGCGCAACCCATAGGTCCCCAGCGCGACAGCCAGGATGATCAGCCAGATCGTCGTGTCGCCATATCCGGTCATGCCCGCGCCTCCTTGCGGCGTTCCATCAGCATCTCGACCCCGGCGCCGGTCAGCATGGCCAGGGGCGCTGCGACGAACAGCCCCAACCCCGAGGGCAGAAAGGCAAAGGCCAGCGCCGCCAGAACCGCCACCAGCGCCGCGGCGACATGGGCCGGGCTGCGCAGCATCGGCGCGACCAGCGCCAGGAAGGTGATCGGGATGGCGAAATCCAGCGCCCAGTCCTGCGGGATGGCCTCGCCCAGCCAGACGCCCAGCAGCGTTGCGCCCAGCCAGGGCGGACAGGTGGCCAGCGCCGCGCCCAGGAAATAGCCGATCCGCTGTCCCAGGCCCAGCCGGGGGTGCTTTTCATAATGCTGGATCGACAGCGCATAGGTCTGGTCGATCAGCACATAGGCGATCCAGGCCCGGTCGCGCGGCCTGGCCCCGCCCAGCCACGGCACCAGCGAGGCTGAATACATCGCCATGCGCAGGTTGACCGCAATGGCCGAGATGATCACCACCAGCGCCGGCGCGTGGTCGGTCATCAGTTGCACCGCGGTGAACTGCGAAGCCCCGGCCAGCACCAGCACGGTAAAGCCAAGGATCTGCCCCAGATCCAGCCCCGCATCCGACGAGACGACGCCGAACAGCATCCCAAAGGGCAAGAGCACCAGGATAAACGGCAGCGCCTGCACGAAGCCGTGGCGCGCGCATTGCCTGGGGCTGCGCCGCAAGGCGCGGCTCTGTTCGGGGGTCGGGCTGGGATCGACCGCAAGATCGGCTTGCGCGGACATGGTGAAATCGGCTCTTGATCGGGACAGGTTCGCGGCACATTGGCGAAATCCGCGCCCCGGCACAAGGAGCCCCATGACCGCGACCCCGCCCGACGCCCGCATCCTGCATGGCATACCGCCCGACCTGCGCGCGGCTGCGGCGGCGCTTTACTGGCGACATTTTGGCGCGCAGCTTTTGCCGGTGCCGACAGGGGCGCGGCACGGCGTGGCGCTGGTGCGCGCCGCCATGCGGCCCGGCCAGGCGCTGGTGGCGCTGTCGCCATGCGGGCGGCTGCTGGGCATGGCGGGGCTGCGCGATGCGCAAGGCGGGTTTCTCGCCCCCGGTATCGGTGCCTTCGTGGCGGTCTGGGGCCCGACGGCCGGCCGGCTGCGGCATATGGCGACCGGGCTTTACCGGCCCGGCGCCGAGACGGCGGATCTGGTGCTGGACGGGGTGGCGGTCCGGCCGCAATGGCGGCGGCAGGGCATTGCCCAGGCCCTGATCCGGACGGCCGCCGACCATGCCCGCCGCCGCGGCCACCCCGCCCTGCGCGCCGAGGTCGAGGCGGGCAACCCCGATGCCTTGGCAGCCTGGCAGGCCATGGGCTTTCTGCCGCAGGCCCGCCAAAGGCTGGGCTGGCCCTGGTCGGCCCCGGCCCATGTGCTGCGGCTGATGCTTTAGCGCGGCGCGGCCGGGCCGGTATCTGCCAGGTCGTCGGCTTCTTCCAGGTTTTCGCCCGCTTGGCCCAGCATGCCGGTCGCCTGCGCCAGCAACATGAAAGCCCGGCCCGAGCGGGTTTCGGCCAGCGCCGCCAGCAGTTGCGGGTCGCCGTCCTGGGCCTGGCGGCTCAGCAGCCGGTCGAAATGGCGCAGGAAATGGTGGGCGACGTCGCGGAACACCTCGTCGCCGCGCAGCAGGGCCGCGGCGCTGGCCAGGGCGGGCTCGTCGCGGATCACCGCCAGTTCGGCGACCGAGCCGCCGCGCGCGCCCGTGGCAAAGCGATGCCACAGGACCGGGTCGGCCGCAGCCATGGCCAGTTCGTCCATATAGACGCCCTGCCCGGCCAGCAGCGTGACCACGTCCTGCGCGGCGCGGATCAGCCGGGCCATGCCCGGATCGGCCAGCGCCAGGCGCAGGCAGCGAATCGCCTCGTAATCTTCGGGGCCGTCGGGAAAGTTCAGCGCGTGGAACAGTTCGGCCGGCGTCAGCCGGGCCGCGGCCGGCGCGTCCAGTTCCAGCATGGCCTGCCGCGTATCGGCCGAAGGCCGCGGCGCCGGCGGGACCGGGCTGCGCCGCGCCGAAGATGCGGGCGCGGCGGCCGGGCGCGGCTCGGGCGCAGGCTCGACCGGCGCGGCCTGTCCCGGCTGATCCTGCATGCGGGCCAGGATGGCGCGCAATTCCTCGGCCTCCTGGCGCAGCGCCAGCAGGCCGCGCGCCGACCAGACCGCCAGCCAGACCAGCGCCAGGGGCATTGCCGCGCCCACCAGCCAAAGCAGCCAGCCCGCGGCGCCCGCTTCTTCGCCGGCGGAACCGAAAAGCGCCCACAGTCCGATCACCGCCAGCCAGGCCAGGCTGGCAACCGCGCCGATCACCCGCAGGCGGTCGCGGGTCTGTTCGACAGCCAGCCGACGCAGCGGGTCAAGCGAATTCATGCGCCCGGTCCCATCCGTCAGACATAACGGATCGCCATGATCTCGTATGATTTTCCGCCCCCCGGCGTCACCACTTCGACGCTGTCGCCCTCGTCCTTGCCGATCAGGGCGCGGGCCAGGGGCGAGCGGATGTTCAGCAATCCGCGTTCCAGGTCGGCCTCGGCCTCGCCGACGATCTGATAGGTGCGCTTTTCCTCGGTATCCTCGTCAAGCAGGGTGACGGTGGCGCCGAACTTGATGCTGCCGTTCAGCCGGCTGGGGTCGATGACCTCGGCGCGCGACAGGATCATTTCAAGTTCCTTGATGCGTCCCTCGACGAAGCTCTGCTTTTCGCGCGCCGCGTGGTATTCGGCGTTTTCCGACAGGTCGCCATGTTCGCGCGCCTCGGCGATGGCGCGGATCACCGCGGGCCGCTGGACAGAGCGCAATTCGCGCAATTCCTCGTCCAGTTGGTCAAAGCCCGCGCGGGTCATCGGTATCTTTTCCATTTCAGTCCTTCCGGTCGCCACCTGCGACACCAGTCAACGCGAAACAAGCTGTGGGAACGCCCCCGGCCATGGGCTGGGGGCGTCCGCTGAAAATCCGATAGGCATCGTGGCGGGTTCCGGCCCCTGTTTCAAGTCCCGCCCGATCCGATCCGCAACAGCCCGCCGAGAAAACGCCCCATGGCGATTTTAATGCGCCGCGTTGCGATTGCCCGCAAGAATATTACAGGCTAGGTCTGGCGCACGGATTATCGAGCTAGGGAAAAACGGGGGCCGAGCCATGTCTGGAATTGAACGCGAGTCGATGGATTACGACGTTGTGATCGTCGGCGGCGGTCCAAGCGGGCTGTCGGCAGCGATCCGTCTGAAGCAGCTCAACCCCGAACTTTCCGTGGTGCTGCTGGAGAAGGGTTCCGAGATCGGCGCGCATATCCTGTCGGGCGCGGTGCTGGACACCTCGGGCCTTGACCGGCTGATCCCCGACTGGAAGGACAAGGGCGCGCCCGTCACCACCAAGGTCACGTCCGACAATTTCTATATGCTCGGCGAGGGCGGGCAGGTGCGCGTCCCGAACTGGCCGATGCCGCCCCTGATGAACAATCACGGCAAGTATATCGTCAGCATGGGCAATGTCTGCCGCTGGCTCGCCGAACAGGCCGAGGCGCTGGAGGTCGAGATCTTCCCCGGCATGGCCTGCTCGCAACTGGTTTATGAGGGCGACCGGGTGGTCGGCGTCGTCGCCGGCGAAATGGGGCTGAATGCCGACGGCACCCCCGGCCCGGCCTATGAGCCCGGCATGGAACTGCGCGGCAAATACGTGCTGATCGCCGAGGGCGTGCGCGGCAGCCTCGCCAAGGAACTGATCGGCAAATACGACCTCTCGGCCGGCCACGAGCCGCAGAAATTCGGCCTCGGCATGAAGGAGATCTGGGAGATCGACCCGGCCAAGGCCAAGCCCGGCACGGTGACGCATACCATGGGCTGGCCCTTGGGCAAGAACGCCGGCGGCGGCAGCTTCATCTATCACCTGGAAGGCAACCAGGTGCTGGTCGGCTTCGTCGTGCACCTGAACTATGCCAACCCCTACCTGTATCCCTATATGGAGTTCCAGCGCTTCAAGCATCATCCCATGGTCGCGGAACTGCTGGAGGGCGGCAAGCGCGTGGCTTACGGTGCCAGGGCAATCTCCGAGGGCGGCTGGCAGTCGATCCCGAAGCTGACCGTGCCGGGGGCGGTGCTGCTGGGCTGCTCGGCCGGGCTGGTGAACGTGCCGCGCATCAAGGGCAACCACAACGCCATGCTGTCCGGCATCGCCGCGGCTGAGGCGGCGGCTGCGGCCATCGCCGCGGGGCGCGAGGGCGACGAGCTTGCCGAATACGAGGCCGACCTGCGTTCCGGCCCCATCGCCCGCGACCTGAAGCCGGTCAGGAACGTCAAGCCGCTCTGGTCGAAACTGGGGCTGTGGTCCAGCCTGGCGCTTGGCGGCTTCGACATGTGGGTGGCGAACCTGACCGGCTGGAACCCGCTGGGGACGTGGAAGCATGGCAAGACCGACGCCGCCGCCACCGGCAAGGCTGCCGACTACAAGCCCATCGACTATCCCCGGCCCGACGGCAAGCTCAGCTTCGACCGGCTGACCAACGTGGCTTTCAGCTTTACCAATCACGAGGAAAGCCAGCCCTGCCACCTGAAGCTCAAGGACCCCGCGATCCCGATCGCGGTGAACCTGCCGCTTTATGCCGAGCCGGCGCAGCGCTATTGCCCGGCCGGGGTCTATGAAGTGCTGGAGGGCGACGATGGCCCGCGCTTCCAGATCAACTTCCAGAACTGCGTGCATTGCAAGACCTGCGACATCAAGGATCCCTCCCAGAACATCAACTGGACCACGCCCCAGGGCGGCGACGGGCCGAACTACCCGAATATGTGATCGCGGCGGGCGGTGCAGCGCCGGCCGCGGCGTTGCCCATCGGCGCTGCGGCGGCTAGGGTCGCCTGCACAAATCGCCGAAAGCCGCCGAAAACATGGGCCAAGCCGTGACGAAAACTCTGATCCCGCTGCTGCTGGTCGCGCTGACCGCCGCGCCGCTGCCGCAAGGCGCCGCCATGGCCGCGCCATTGCTGGCGCAGGCCGAAGACGCGCAAAACGACAGGCCGGCGCAGCGCCCGGCCGCTTCGGGTCCCGCCTTGCACGGTCTTTCCGGCCCCTACCTGGCCGCGCGCATGGCCGCGATCGCCAACGACTATCGCCCGGCCGCACGGTATTTCCTGCAAGCGCTGGCCCATGACGACGACGACGCCTTTCTGCAAGACAGCGCCCTGATCGCCCTGATCTCGGCCGGCGAGATGGAGCGCGCCGCCGCCCTTGCCGGCACCATCTCGGACCAGGGCCGCGCCACGGAACTCGCCCGCCTGATGCAACGTGCCGAAATGGCGCGCGCCGGGCGGTGGGAGGCGCTGGCCGACTCCATCGCGGCCGCGCCCGCGGCCGGGGATGCCGCGTCCCCCGGCGGCAGCAAGCTGGTCGATGGGATGATGCGCGCCTGGGCGCTGCTCGGCGCCGGCAGGGCGGGGGAATCGCTGACCACCTTCAAGTCGCTGGCCGAAATGCGCGGGGCGGCGCCGATGGTGAATTATCACCTGGCGCTGGCCAAGGCGCGGGTCGGCGATTTCGAGGGCGCCGAATTGCTGCTGGCCGATCCCGCCACCGGGGCGCATATCCTGGGCGTCATCGCCCACGCCCAGGCGCTGTCCCAGCTTGAGCGCAACCGCGACGCCATCGCCATGCTCGAAGCGACGCCGGGCTTTGCCCAGGAACCCCTGCTCGTTTCGCTGCGCGACCGCATGGCGCAGGGCGAGACGCTGCCCTTTGACGTGGCGCGCGGGCCGGCCGATGGCATGGCCCAGGTGTTCCTGACCTTCGGCTCGGTCCTGGCCAGCAGCGAGGAACCCGACCCGCTGGCGCTGATCCATGCCCGGCTGGCCGAATACCTGGCCCCCGACCTGGCCGAGGCGCGGGTCCTGGCCGCGCAGCTCTTGCAGGATTTCGGCCAGTTCGACCTGGCCGAGGCCGAGTTCGAGGCGCTGCGCGAGCTGGGCGACATGCGCCCCGTCGCAGAACTGTCGCGCATCGACGCGCTGGCCCGCGCCGAACGGCTGGACGATGCCGAAAAAGCCGCGCTGGCGCTGACCGCAGCCCATCCCGACCTGGCGCAGGGCTGGATCGCGCTTGGCGACATGCTGCGCCAGCAGGAAAAATTCGCCCAGGCCGTGCCGGCCTATGACAAGGCGCTGGACCTGATCGGCAAGGACGGCGCCGAGGCGCGCTGGTTCCCGCTTTACGCCCGCGGCATCGCGCTGGAACGCTCGGACCAGTTCGCCAGGGCCGAGGCCGATTTTCGCGAGGCGCTGACGATCCGCCCGGATTCCGCCCAGGTGCTGAACTATCTGGGCTACAGCCTGGTGGACCGCGGCGACAAGCTGGACGAGGCGCTGGACCTGATCAAGCGCGCGGTCGAACTGCGCCCCGATGACGGCTACATCCTGGATTCGCTGGCGTGGGCCTATTTCCGCCTGGGCAACTATCCCCAGGCGGTGCCACCGATGGAGCGCGCGGTGGCGGCCATGCCCGGCGATTCGCTGGTCAACGACCATATGGGCGACATCTACTGGATGGTCGGCCGCCAGCGCGAGGCCGAGATCCAGTGGCACCGCGCCCTGTCGCTGAAACCCGAAACCGAGGCCGAGGCCGACCGCATCCGCGCCAAGCTGGAGCGGGGCCTGGACGCGGTGCTGGACAGCGAAAAGGCCGGCCGCGCCACCCCGGCCGAGGAGCCGCGCGCCCCCGAACCGGCCAGGGCCGATTAACCATGCCCCTGCCCCGGCGCGAGGCCGCGCCAGCCAAGCTGAATCTGGCGCTGCATGTGACCGGCCGCCGCGCCGACGGCTATCACCTGCTTGATTCGCTGGTGGTGTTCCTGGAACTGGGCGATGTCGTGACCGTCGCGCCGGGACCCCTGTCGCTTCGCCTGACCGGCCCCTTTGCCGATGGCCTGGTGGCCGAGCCCGACAACCTGTGCCTTCGCGCCGCCCGACTTGCCGGCCGCGAGGTCGCGATCACCCTGGAAAAGAACCTGCCCGTGGCCTCTGGCATCGGCGGCGGCTCGGCCGATGCGGCGGCGGTGCTGCGCGCGCTGGACGCCCGGCCCACGGGGGCCGAGTCGCTGGGCGCGGATGTGCCGGCCTGCCTGGCCGCCCGGCCTTTGCGGATGCAGGGCCTGGGCGAAATCCTGACGCCGCTGCCGCCCTTGCCCAGGCTGCATGTGCTGCTGGTCAATCCCGGCCGCGCCCTGCCGACGCCGGCGGTGTTCCAGGCATTGGAGCGGCCCGGCAACCCGCCCCTGCCCGCCCGGCTGCCGGCCTTTCGCGATGCGGCGGCGCTGGTCGCCTTTCTGCGCCACTGCCGCAACGATCTGGAACCGCCCGCCATCCGGCTGATGCCGCAGATCGCCGATTGCCTGGCGGCGATCCGCGGCTCGGGCGCGCAGCTTGCCCGGATGTCCGGCTCGGGCGCGACCTGCTTTGGGCTTTTCGCCAGCGCAGCCCAGGCCAGCGCCGCCCAGGCCGCCCTCGCCGCGGCCAATCCGGGCTGGTGGGTGGCGGCGACTGGACTTGCGCCGGCAAAGCACTAATCTGCCGCGACATCCACAAGGGGAAAACCATGCTGCGCCTTGGCGTCAACATCGACCACGTCGCCACCATCCGCAACGCCCGCGGCACGCCCTGGCCCGACCCGGTGCGGGCGGCGGAACTGGCCGAAAAGGCGGGGGCCGACGGCATCACCGCGCATCTGCGCGAGGATCGCCGCCACATCTCGGACGCGGATATCGACCGGCTGATGGCGGCGCTGAACCTGCCGCTGAACCTGGAAATGGCCGCCACCGCGGAAATGCAGGCCATCGCGCTGCGCCACCGCCCGCATGCCGTCTGCATCGTCCCCGAAAAGCGCGAGGAACGCACGACCGAAGGCGGGCTGGACGTGGCCGGAAACCAGGCGTTCCTGGCCGATTTCATCGCCCCCCTGCGCGAGGCGGGCTGCCGGGTCTCGCTGTTCATCGGCCACGAACAGGACCAGGTCGAGGCCGCCGCCCGCATCGGCGCCGCGGTGGTGGAACTGCATACCGGCGCCTATTGCGACCTGGATACCGAAGGGCGGCTGGCCGAACGCGACCTGGAACTGGACGCCCTGCGCCGCGCCGCGGCCCAGGCGCATCTTCTGGGGCTGGAAGTCCATGCCGGCCACGGCCTGACCTTCGACACGGTCGGCCCCATCGCCGCCATCCCGGAACTGCGCGAGCTCAACATCGGGCATTTCCTGATCGCCGAATCGGTCTTCCTGGGCCTTGGCCCGGCGATCCGCGAAATGCGCCGGCGCATGGACGCGGCCCGCGGCTGATTTCACCGTTTTCCAAATACTCATGTCACTACAGGACCAATCAGGCGCATGATTCTCGGCATAGGCTCGGACCTTTGCAATATCGACCGCATCGCCGGGGTGCTTGCGCGCCACGGCGACCGCTTTCGCCGCCGGGTCTTTACCGAACGCGAACTGGTCCTGGCCGCGCGCCGCCGGCACGAGGCCGCGACGCTGGCGAAACGCTGGGCGGCCAAGGAAGCCTGCTCCAAGGCGCTGGGAACCGGGCTGGCCATGGGCATCGCCTGGCGCGACATGGCGGTCAGGAACCTGGCGACCGGCCAGCCGACCATGGAACTGACCGGCTGGGCGGCCGAAAGGCTGGCGGCGATGACGCCCCCCGGCCACCGCGCGCAGGTGCATGTGACGCTGACCGACGACCACCCTTGGGCCCAGGCCTTCGTGGTGATCGAGGCGCTTCCCATTCCGGCCGACCCCGCCACGGCTTGACTTTGCCGCCCCCCGCGCCCCATGAACGCGCGACTTGCCGATGAAGGGAATGGCATCAATGGCCGAAAGCGAAGCCCGCAAGGACGGCGGCATCTGGGAAACCGTCAAGACCATCTTCTGGGCGCTGGTGATCGCGGGCGTGTTCCGCACCCTGTTCTTCCAGCCGTTCTGGATTCCCTCGGGCAGCATGAAGGACACGCTGCTGATCGGCGATTTCCTGTTCGTGAACAAGATGGCCTATGGCTATTCGCGGGTATCCTGCCCCTTCGCGCTGTGCCCGATCTCGGGCCGCATCCTGGGCTCTGATCCCGAACGCGGCGATGTCGTGGTCTTTCGCCACCCGACGCGGGGCGACGATTTCATCAAGCGCGTGGTCGGCCTGCCCGGCGACCGCATCCAGATGAGGAACGGCAGGCTCTGGATCAACGGGCAAGAGGTGCCGCAAGAGCCCGCCGGCACATTTGCCGAACCCTACGCGCCGCAAGGCCCGCAACAGACCCTGCCGCGTTGCGGCAACGAGCCGGTGCCCCAGGGCGCGGCCTGCGAAAAGGCCCGCTTCACCGAGACGCTGCCCAATGGCGTCGCCCATGACGTGCTGGATATCTCTGCCAACGGTCCGGGCGACAACACCGCCGAGTTCACCGTGCCCGAGGGGAATTACTTCTTCCTGGGCGACAACCGCGACAATTCCGGCGATTCGCGCTGGCCGGCTGCGGTGGGCGGCGTCGGCATGGTTCCGGCGGAATACCTGATCGGCCGGGCCGACCGGATCATGTTCTCATCGGCCGGCAAGTCGCTGCTGTATTTCTGGACCTGGCGGCCCGACCGTTTCCTGAAGGCCGTGGATTAAGGAAGAATTGCCGCGGCGCCCCGCGCCGTGGCAGGATCGCGACATGAAGATTTCCGCAGACCTGCGCGCATTCTCGGACCGGCTGGGGCATGAATTCCTGCGCCCCGATCTTCTGCGCCGCGCGCTGACCCATGGCTCGATCGCCAGCACGACCCGGCCCGACAACCAGCGGCTGGAATTCCTGGGCGACCGGGTGCTGGGCCTGACCATGGCCGAGGCGCTGTTCGCCGCCGACCGCAGCGCGACCGAAGGCCAGCTTGCCCCGCGCTACAACGCGCTGGTCAAGGGCGAGACCTGCGCCGCCATCGCCCGCGAGATCGGGCTGGGCGATGTGCTCAAGCTCGGCCGGTCCGAAATGCTGTCGGGCGGGCGGCGCAAGGACGCGCTCTTGGCCGACGCGATGGAGGCGGTGATCGCCGCCGTCTATCTGGATGCCGGCTTCGAGGCGGCGCGCGACGTGGTGCTGAACCTGTGGGCCGACCGGCTGGCCAATGTCGCAAGCGATGCCCGCGACGCCAAGACCGCGCTTCAGGAATGGGCGCAGGCGCAGGGCATGAGCCCGCCGCGCTATGTCCAGGTTGCGCGCAGCGGCCCCGACCACGCGCCGGAATTCCAGATCACCGTGCGGCTGGACGACGGCCGCGAGGCCGCGGCCAGCGGCAAGGGCACGAAACGCAGCATCGAACAGGCCGCCGCCGCGGCGATGCTGGAACAGATCGAAAGAACGCCATGACCCAGACACGCGCAGGCTTCGCAGCCCTGATCGGCGAACCGAATGCCGGGAAATCCACGCTGCTGAACCGCATGGTCGGGGCCAAGGTCTCGATCGTGACGCATAAGGTGCAGACCACCCGCGCCCGCATCCGCGGCATCGCCATGCGCGGGGACAGCCAGATCGTCTTCGTCGACACGCCCGGCATCTTTCGCCCGCGCCGCAGGCTGGACCGCAGCATGGTCAAGGCGGCCTGGGGCGGCGCGGCCGATGCCGATGTGATCCTGCTGTTGATCGAGGCGCATCGCGGGCTGACCGAGGGCGCGCAGGCGATCATCGACAACCTGCGCGACCATGCCGGCCAGACGCCGGTGGCGCTGGTCATCAACAAGATCGACCGGGTGAAGTCCGAGGCATTGCTGGCGCTGTCGCAACAGGTGAATGCCGCCTTCGACTTTGCCCGCACCTTCATGATCTCGGCCGAAAAGGGCCATGGCTGCGCGGACCTGCTGGATTGGCTGGCGCAGGAAGTGCCCGAGGGGCCTTGGCTTTACCCCGAGGACCAGGTGGCCGACCTGCCGATGCGCATGATCGCCGCGGAAATCACCCGCGAAAAGCTGACCCTGCGCCTGCACGAGGAAATCCCCTACCAACTGACGGTCGAGACCGAGGCATGGGAGGAGAAGAAGGACGGCTCGGCCCGCGTGGACCAGATCGTCTATGTCGCCCGCCCCGGCCACAAGGGCATCGTGCTGGGCAAGGGCGGCGAGACGATCAAGGCCGTGGGCCAGGCCGCGCGGGCCGAACTGGCCGAATTCATGGGCCGGCCGGTGCATCTGTTCCTGCAAGTCAAGGTGCGGGAAAACTGGCTGGACGAGGCCGAGCGTTACAACGAAATGGGCCTTGATTTCCGCGACGGCGATGCCTGAACCACGGCTGGCCGCCGGCATCTGGGTCGCGGCCTATCTGCGCCGGCTGGACCTTGCCGGCATCCCGGCCTATGTCACCCGCCATGGCGACGACACCGCCGGCAGCGTGATGGTGAAATGCGCCACGCTGGACGGCCGCGCCGGCCTGTGGGTCCGGGAATGGGATTTCCAGACCGACACGCGGCAATGGCTGCAACTGAATGACGCTTCCGAGCCAGAGATCGACGCCGAGATCGCCCGCAACATCGCCCGCGACCCCGACCTGTGGGTGATCGAGATCGAGAGCCGCGACGGCCGCACCCTGCTGGACGAGGACGGGCTGGCTTGAACCGGCGGCAGGAGTATTTGGAAAACGGTGAAAGCCGGCAAAGCCTGGCCCGGCGGGGCGGCAGCACGGGTATTTGGGGAACGAAGACGCCGGGGTTTCGCGCGGGACGGCCGGGGGCGCGGCGGGCAGGTGGGAAGCCGCTAAATCTTGTGGCTTTCCCGTGACATTCCCTGCGGCGCACACTATAAGATGAGGGTCCAAGGCAGGATAAGAAGACAATGACCGAACCCGCCCCTCAGACCTCCGACTACGGCGCCGAATCCATCAAGGTTCTCAAGGGCCTGGAAGCGGTGCGCAAGCGTCCCGGCATGTATATCGGCGATACCGACGACGGTTCGGGCCTGCATCACATGGTCACCGAGGTCGTGGATAACGGCATCGACGAGGCGCTGGCCGGTCATGCCGATTTCGTGCGCGTCAAGATTCATGCCGACGGCAGCGTTTCCGTGCGTGACAACGGGCGCGGGATTCCGGTCGACATGCACCCCACCGAAGGCGTCAGCGCGGCCGAGGTCATCATGACCCAACTGCATGCCGGCGGCAAGTTCGACCAGAACAGCTACAAGGTCTCGGGCGGGTTGCACGGCGTCGGCGTCTCGGTCGTCAACGCCCTGTCGGACTGGCTGGAGCTGCGCATCTGGCGCAATGGCAAGGAACATTTCGTCCGCTTCGAGAACGGCGACACGGTCGAGCATCTGCGCGTCACCGGCGATGCCGCGCCGGGCGAAAAGGGCACCGAGGTGCGCTTTCTGGCCTCGTCCAAGGAGGACCGGCCGGACGGCACCTTCCTGAACCGCGAATACAGCTTCAAGCTGCTGGAAAACCGGCTGCGGGAACTGGCTTTCCTGAACTCGGGCGTGCGGATCATCCTGGAGGACGAGCGCCCCGCCGAGCCGCTGCGCACCGAACTGTTCTATGAGGGCGGCGTCCAGGAATTCGTGAAGTTCATCGACCGCTCGAAAACCGCGGTCATGCCCGAGCCGATCTTCATCCAGGGCGAAAGGAACGGCATCGGCGTCGAGGTGGCGATGTGGTGGAACGACTCGTATCACGAGACCGTGCTGCCCTTTACCAACAACATCCCGCAACGCGACGGCGGCACGCATCTGGCCGGTTTTCGCGGCGCGCTGACCCGCGTCATCAACAACTATGCGCAAACCAATGCCCAGGCGCGCAAGGAAAAGGTCGATTTCACCGGCGACGACGCGCGCGAGGGGCTGACCTGCGTGCTGTCGGTCAAGGTGCCGGACCCGAAATTTTCCAGCCAGACCAAGGACAAGCTGGTCTCGTCCGAGGTGCGCCCGGCCGTCGAGGGGCTGGTGGGCGAAAAGCTGGCCGAATGGTTCGAGGAGAACCCGGCCGAGGCGAAATCCATCCTTGGCAAGATCATCGAGGCGGCTCTGGCCCGCGAGGCGGCGCGCAAGGCGCGCGAGTTGACGCGCCGCAAGACCGCGATGGACGTGGCCAGCCTGCCCGGCAAGCTGGCGGATTGCCAGGAAAAGGACCCGGCGCTGTCGGAACTGTTCATCGTCGAGGGCGATTCGGCCGGCGGGTCCGCCAAGCAGGGCCGATCGCGCCAGAACCAGGCGGTTCTGCCCCTGCGCGGCAAGATCCTGAACGTGGAGCGGGCGCGGTTCGACCGGATGCTGTCATCGGACCAGATCGGCACGCTGATCACCGCGCTGGGGACCGGCATCGGCCGGGACGAATTCAACCTGGGCAAGCTGCGTTACCACAAGATCGTCATCATGACCGATGCCGACGTGGACGGCGCGCATATCCGCACGCTTTTGCTGACCTTTTTCTTCCGGCAGATGCCGGAGCTGATCGAGGCGGGGCATCTCTATATCGCGCAGCCGCCGCTTTACAAGGTCAGCCGCGGCCGGTCCGAGGTCTATCTGAAGGACGAGGCGGCGCTGGAGGATTACCTGATCGAACAGGGCATCGACGGCGCCAGCCTGCGGCTTGGCCATGGCGAGACCCTGACCGGCGCCGACCTGGCCCGCGTGGTCGAGGAAGCGCGCAGCGTGCGCCGCATCCTGCGCGCCTATCCGACGCATTACCCGCCCCATATCACCGAACAGGCCGCCATCGCCGGCGCGCTGGTCCAGGGTCGGGTCGATGCCGATGCGCAGGGCGTGGCGAATGCCGTGGCCCAGCGTCTGGACATGATCGCCGAGGAGTATGAGCGCGGCTGGACCGGCCGGCCGACCCAGGATGCCGGCATCCGCCTGACCCGGCTGTTGCGCGGGGTCGAGGAAAGCCGCACCCTGGACGGCCCGATGCTGCGCAGCGCCGAAAGCCGGCGGCTGGGCGTCATGACCGATACGCTGCGCGAGGTCTATGGCCAGACCGCGCATCTTGTCCGCAAGGATCGCGACATCCCGATCCACGGCCCGATGAGCCTGCTGCAAGCCATCTTCCTTGAGGGGGAAAAGGGCCTGTCGCTGCAACGCTACAAGGGCCTGGGCGAAATGAACCCCGAACAGCTATGGGAAACCACCCTGGACCCGTCGGCGCGCACCATGTTGCAGGTGCGGGTCGAAGACCTGTCCGAGGCGGACGACATCTTTACCAAGCTGATGGGCGATGTGGTCGAGCCGCGGCGCGACTTCATCCAGCAGAACGCGCTGAACGTGGAAAACCTGGACATCTAAGCGCACAGGCCGTCAAATCCGCGCGGGCGAATCGCCGATTTTAAGACAACCGGGGATTTAGTGTTGCCATCATGCCGCGGACCTTGCGGGAAAATAATGGCGTCACCAACCCCTTCTTGCAGCCCTGTGGCAGCAAGGCTAGCTGTTGGCCAATTCTGATGCTCGGGCGCACGCCCTGTCCGCATCACCACGCATAGGAGACGTGAATATGTGCCCCGTTCATGTGAAATTTTCCGCCGCTGCGGCGATGTTCGCCTCGCTTTCCCTTGGCGCGTCGCTGGCCGCGAATGCCGGTGGCTTCGTGGCCCCGGTCGTCGACACCGGCGTCGTGTCCCCGGTGATTGAAACCGCCCCGGTCGCCGACTGGGCGGGTGGTTATGCCGGCCTGACGCTGGGCTATGCTTTCGGCGGCGACGACCGCGTGGGCTTCCACGAAACCGCAACGGGCGACTACCTTGGCGATGTCGGCAAGCTCGAACTCAGCGGCGTCAATGCGGGTGTGCGGGTCGGTTATCGCTGGCAGCGGGATCGCTGGGTTTTCGGCCCCGAACTGGGCTTCGAAGGCGGCAATATCGATGACACGATGTCTTTCGAGAACACATTGGGCGGGACCACCGAAGTCACGTCGAAGATCAAGAACGTTCTCGCGTTGCGCATGAAGACCGGCTACGTCGTGCAGCCGGACCTGCTGGTTTATGGCGTCGCCGGCATCGCGCGCGCCAAGGTCGAATACAATGTCGCGGGCACTGACGGCAGCGGCGGGTCGATAAGCGAAGACAGCGATTTCAGCAAAACCGGCTATATCCTGGGTGTCGGCGTCGAAAAGAAGGTCACTGACCGGATGTCGGTGACGGGCGAGTATGAATACGCCAGCTTCGGCAAGACCACCCGGAATTATGTTGCCGATGGCGGCGTCTCCACCCAGGCCACCCCAGAATATCACAACCTGAAACTGGGCCTGAACTTCAAGTTCTGATCCCGGAAGGATTGATCCGGCTCCACGGACGGAAAAGGGTCGCCCTTGGGGCGGCCCTTTTTCGTGGCTCAGCGCCTTTGCCGGCGCGACAGGCCCAGCGGCAGGGGGATGGCGCGGGCGCCGCAGGCGATGGCCAGCCCCTGCGGCACCAGCGCCGCCAAGGCCGGATCGTCCTGCAACAGCCCGCCGGTATAGGCCCCAAAGGCCGGCAGCAGCAGGTGATCGGCCCCCAGCAGAAAGGCCCGGCGCCGTTCGCCGGCCAGCCGCACGGCGGGGTGGAAATGGCCCGATATGTCCGGCCCCTGCCCCGCCTGGTGCCGCAGCGTGACCCGGCCCAGCCGCAGGCTGTCCGCCGCCCGGCCCGGCAGGCCCGCGGGCGCGCCGGGATCGTGGTTGCCGCCGATCCAGACCCAGTCCCGCCCCTGCGCCAGCCCGGCCAAGGCGCCCGCGACCAGCGGGTCCAGCGCCTCGGCCGCCGCCAGGTCGTCGAAACCGTCGCCCAGGCTGACCACCGCCCGCGGGTCCAGCGCCGCGATCTCATCCGCCAGCCGCTCCAGCGTCGCCAGCCCCTCATAGGGCGGCAGCAAGGGGCCGCCGCGCCGGGCCATGCGCTCGGACTTGCCCAGGTGCAGGTCGGCCACGACCAGCCAGCCGCCCGCCCCCCACCAGAGCGCGCCCGAGCCCCGCGCCTCAAGCCGCAGGCCGTGAAAGTCGAAGCCATATCCGCTCATGCGATCCCTTCCAGCCCGGCCTCGGCCATCAGCGCCTCGGCCTCGATCTGCGCCAGCCGCTCGCGGCCCTCGCCGCGGATCGGCACCCGGCCCATTTCCAGCAGCAAGGGCGCGGCCAGGGGCGAGACGCGATCCAGCATCCGATGCTCGCGCCGGGGCGAGCGGTCCAGCATTTCTTCGATCCGGCCGAAATCGACAAGGCCCCGCCCGGCCTCGTCGGCGGTGATCCGCAGCATCAGGTGGCCGGGGTCGTATTTGCGCAAGGTGTCGTAAAGAATGTCGCTAGAGAATGTCGCCTGCCGCCCGGATTTCCGCTGTCCCGGCATGTTGCGCTGGATCAGCCCGGCGACGGTCGCAACGTTGCGGAAAGTGCGCTTCATCACCGCATTCCCGCCCAGCCAGTCGCCCAAGCCCGCCCGCAGCCGCGCCCGGTCCAACAGCGGCGCGGGATCGCGCAGCGGGTCCAGCGACCAAACCAGCAGCGCGTAATCGGTCGACAGGAAGCCCAGCGGGCCCAGCCCCTCCTCCTCCATCTCGCGGGTCAGCAACAGGCCCAGCGTCTGCAAGGCATTGCGCCCGGCGAAACCGTAAAGCGCGAAATGCCACAGCCCGGCATGGGGAAAGCTTTCGGATAACAGCAGCCCCGGTTCCGGCAGGGCCGAGACTTCGGCCTGCAAGCCCAGCCAGTCCCGCACCTGCGCCGGCAAGGCGCCGTGCCGCGACGGATCGCCGATCAGCGCCAGCACGCGATGGGCAAGCTGCGTGGACATCGCCAGCTTGACGCCGGAATAGACGGCGATCTTGGGCTGCCGCGTCGGGTCGGGCGTGACCTCGATCACCATCTCGCGCATCGCATCCATGCGCACCACCCGCCCGCCGATCAGAAAGCTGTCGCCCGGCGTCAGGCTGGCCGCGAATGCCTCCTCGACCTCGCCCAAAGGCGCGCCGCTGCGGCCGCGCAGGCGGACCTTCATCATCTCGGCCTCGACGATGGTGCCGGCATTCATCCGCAAAAGCCTCGCCGCCCGCGGGTCGCGTAGCTGCCACAGGCCGCCGCGCAGCATCAGCCGCTGCCAGCGGTCATAAGCGCGCAAGGCATAGCCCCCGGTCGCGGCGAAATCCAGGCAGGCGTCGAAATCGGCGCGGGACAGTCTGCGATAGGGGCCGGCGGTGACGACCTCGGCATAAAGCGCATCGGCATCGAAGGGCGCGGCGCAGGCGGTAAGCCCGATATGCTGGCACAGCACATCGAGCGGCCCCGGCCCGCGCGGATCGCCGTCCAGGTCGCGCGCGCGCACCGCCTCCAGCGCGGCGACGCATTCGATCTGCTCGAAACGGTTCGCCGGCACGATCCGCGCCCTGGACGGGGCGTTATAGCGATGGTTCGCCCGGCCGATGCGCTGCACCAGCCGCTTGACGTTCTTGGGCGCGCCGACCTGGATCACCAGATCGACCGCGCCCCAGTCGATGCCCAGGTCCAGGCTGCCGGTCGCCACCACGGCGCGCAATTCGCCCGCCGCCATCGCCGCCTCGACCCGCGCGCGGCTTTCGCGCGCCAGGCTGCCGTGGTGCAACCCGATGGGCAGGTTCTCGTCATTCGCAGCCCAAAGCGCCTGAAAAAACAGCTCGGCCTGGGCGCGGGTGTTGATGAAGATGATGGTGGTGCGGGCCGCCTTCACCGCCGCCAGCACCTCGCGGATGGCGTAATGCCCGCCGCCGCCGGACCAGGGCGCGGGCCGGGCGGTGGCCAGCATGGCGATGTCGGGATCGGGGCCGGGATCGGCCTCGACCACGGTCACAGGCCGCGCACCCGCCATGAACCCGGCCAGCGCCTGCGGATCCTCGACCGTCGCCGACAGGCCCGTCACCCGCAGCCCCGGCGCCAAGGCCCGCAGCCGCGCCAGGCCCAGCATCAACTGGTCGCCGCGCTTGCTTTCCGCCAGGGCGTGTAATTCGTCCAGCACCACGCGGCGCAAGCCGCCAAAGATCGCCGGCGCCTCGGGATAGCTCAGCATCAGGGCCAGGCTTTCCGGCGTGGTCAGCAGGATCTCGGGCGGATCGACGCGCTGGCGCCGGCGCTGGCTCTGCCCGGTATCGCCGGTCCGGTCCTCGACCCGCACCCCCAGCCCCAGCTCCGCCACCGGCCGCGCCAGGTTGCGCCCGATGTCGGCGGTCAATGCCTTCAGCGGCGAGACGTAAAGCGTATGCACCGACCCTTTCGCGCTTTCACCGTTTTCCAAATACTCCTGCGACCGCCCCACCTGCACCAGTTCCACCAATGAGGGCAAAAACCCCGCCAGCGTCTTGCCGCCGCCGGTCGGCGCGATCAGCAGGCTGTCGCCGGTCGCCGCCAGCAGCGCCAACTGATGCGGATGCGGCTGCCAGCCCTGGCGCGCGAACCAGTCCCGGAACGCGGGCGGCAGGATCACAGCATCGCCTCAAGCGTCGCCAGGTGATCCGCCTCGGCCGCCGGCTTGTCCCAGCGGATGCGGCTGATGCGGGGAAAACGCATGGCCACGCCCGAACGGTGCCGGGCCGAGCGGTTCAGCCCCTCGAAGGCCACCTCGACCACCAGCTTCGGCGCCAAGGCGCGCACCGGCCCGTAACGCTCGACGGTGTTCTGGCGCACGAAACGGTCCAGTTCGCGCAACTCGGCATCGGTAAAGCCGAAATAGGCCTTGCCGACCGGCACCAGCTCGCCGCCGTCCCACAGGCCAAAGGTGAAATCGGAATGAAAGCCCGACCGCTTGCCATGGCCGCGCTGCGCATAGATCAGCACCGCATCGACCACCATCGGGTCGCGCTTCCACTTGAACCAGGGCCCGCGCGGCCGGCCGGCGACATAGGCCGAATCGCGGCGCTTGATCATCACCCCCTCGATCACCGCGGCGGGCGGATCGGCGCGCAACGCGGCCAGATCATCCCACGAGGCGAAATCCAGCAGCGGCGACAGATCGATGCGCGGCCCGAAATCCACGGCTTCCAGCACCCTGCGCCGCGCCTCCAGCGGTTCGGCGCGCAGGTCGCGACCCTCCCACAGCAGCAGGTCGTAAAGCCGCAAGCCCGCCGGATGGCTGGAAAGCAACCCCTTGCCCACGGTCTTGCGGTTCAGCCGCTTTTGCAACTCGCCAAAAGGCGCCACCTCGCCCTCGCGCCGCACGATCAGCTCGCCATCGACGCTGCCTTCGAAATCCATCGCCTCGATCAGGTCGGGAAAGGCGTGCGAGATATCCTCGCCGGTGCGGGAATAAACCCGCCGCATCCCACCCTCGGCCACCGCCTGCACGCGGATGCCGTCCCATTTCCATTCCGCGAAATAATCGCCGGGCGCCAGCCCGCGCAACTGGTCCAGGTCGGTCGCCGTGGACAGCATCACCGGGCGGAACGGCGCCAGCGCCGCGCTTTCCGGCCGCGCCCCGCCGCCGATCCAGCCGAACAGCGGCGCATAGGGCGGCGCAAGCCCGTGCCAGATCTCCTCGATCTCGGGGACCGAGGGCGCGCCCATCCCCGCCAGCGCCATCCGCGCCATCCGGGCCGAGACGCCGACGCGCAGGTTGCCGGTGGCCAGCTTCAGAAAGGCCAGCCGCTCGGACGGGCCCAGCCGGTCCAGCATCGCGGCGATGGCGCCGGGCAGCGCCGCCTTGCCGGTGCCTTGCAGCAGCGCCACCGCATGCGACAGGGCGGGGTCGTCCTCGGCCCCCTCGGGCCAGACCAGGGCGATGGTCTCGGCCAGGTCGCCGACGAAATCATAGCTCAGCGCCAGAAGCTGGTCGTCCACCCGCTCGGCCGCCAGCCCGCGCAGCAGCGACGGCGTGACCCGGCGCAATTCCAGGTCGCCGGTCAGCGCCGCCAACGCCCAGCCGCGATCCGGGTCGGCCGTGCGTTCCAGGTAATGCCGCAAAAGCTGCAACTTGGCATTGCGCGCCGGCGTAAAGGCCAGCCGTTCCAGCAAAGCGGCAAAGGCTTTCATTCCGCCTCGTCCTCATAGCCGACCAGCCGCAGCGGCCGGGCGGGGATCTGCGCCAGCTCGCACCAGCGGATCACCCCGTCCTCGGCGCCATGCGTGACCCAGACCTCGGCCGGCGCCAGTTCCGCCAGCGTGCCGGTCAGCGCCGGCCAATCCACGTGGTCGCTGATGACCAGCGGCAATTCCGCGCCGCGCTGGCGCGCCCGCGCCCTGACCGCCATCCAGCCCGAGGCAAAGCCGATCACCGGGTCGCGGAACCGCTGCACCCAGGGGCTGGCGAATGCCGAGGGCGGCGCGATCACCAACTGCGCCGCCACATCCTCGGCCGTGGCGGGCACCAACGCGCCCAGTTCGACCCCGCGAAAGGCATAGAAATCGCACAGCGCCTTCAGCGCGCCATGGATGGCGATGGGCGCATCATAGCCGGCCTCGCGCATCAGCGCGATGACATGCTGCGCCTTGCCCAGCGCATAGGCGCCGACCAGATGCGGGCGGTCGGGAAACTCGGCCATGCTGGCAAGCAGCTTCTCCACCTGCGTCGAGGGCTCGGGAAAGCGGAACACCGGCAGGCCAAAGGTCGCCTCGGTCACGAAGACATCGCAGGGCACCGGCTGGAACGGCGCGCAGGTCGGGTTCGGCTGGCGCGCATAATCGCCCGAAACGACGATGCGGCACCCACCGGCGGTAACGGAAATCTGGCTTGATCCCAGCACATGCCCGGCCGGGTGAAAGCCGACCGTGACGCCGCCGATCCGCGTCTCGGGTTCGGCCACCTGGACCGAGCCCGCGAAACCGTCGCCCATGCGCAGCCGCATGATCTCCAGCGTCTCGGCGGTGGCCATGACCGCGCCATGGCCAAGGCGGGCGTGGTCGGAATGGCCATGGGTGATCAGCGCGCGCTCGACCGGACGCAGCGGGTCGATGTGAAAGCCGCCCTGGGGACAGAAAAGCCCGGCTTCGGTGGGGAACAGGATGGAATCGGCGCGCATGACCCGAAGATGTAGAACATTTCGTGAAAATCAACCCGACCCCGCGGCCGGCCCAGAAAGATCGTCTCGTTCGAGCAAACGCCGCTGCCGCGATCCAGATCCATGCCGACGCGCAAAGGCCGGCAAATCGCATCGAACACCTGCGCGCCGCCTGATCGCCCGCCGGCTTCTTTCGTGAACAAATATCCTCGGGGGGTGCGGGGGGCGAAGCGCCCCCGCGCGACGCCGCAAAAGGGAAAACCCGGCCGCCAGTCGGGGCCGGGTTTTTTTCGTGGCCGCATCCTCCGGCCACCGGGCTTGGCAGACAGAACCCGCAACCCTTGCGCGGGTTCCGTCCCCCGACGGCTCAGGCGACCAGCCGATAGCCGCCGGACTCTGTCACCAGCAGCCGCGCGTTCGAGGGATCGGGCTCGATCTTCTGGCGCAGCCGATAGATATGCGTCTCCAGCGTATGGGTGGTCACGCCGGCATTGTAACCCCAGACCTCGTGCAAGAGCACGTCGCGCGCCACCACCCCGTCCTGGGCCCGGTAAAGGAACTTCAGGATATTGGTTTCCTTTTCCGTCAGCCGGATCTTGCGGTCCTTCTGGTCGATCAGCATCTTCATCGCCGGCTTGAACGTATAGGGGCCAAGCTGGAAGATCGCGTCCTCGGACTGCTCATGCGTGCGCAGTTGCGCGCGCAGCCGCGCCAGCAGCACCGGGAACTTGAACGGCTTGGTGATATAGTCGTTCGCCCCCGAATCCAGCCCCAGGATGGTGTCGGCATCGGTATCGTGGCCGGTCAGCATGACGATGGGGCATTTCACCCCCTGCTTGCGCAGCCGCTTGCACAGCTCGCGCC
Source organism: Paracoccus thiocyanatus (assembly GCF_900156255.1). Taxonomy (GTDB): domain Bacteria; phylum Pseudomonadota; class Alphaproteobacteria; order Rhodobacterales; family Rhodobacteraceae; genus Paracoccus; species Paracoccus thiocyanatus. The sequence goes on along the minus strand of NZ_FTMK01000004.1, from coordinate 108,062 downwards.
CGTCGGTATCGGGCAGGCCCACGTCCAGCACCACCAGGTCGAAGATCGCACCCTTGGTCCGCTCGACCGCCTCGTGGCCCGAACCGGCCTCGAACACCTCGAAATCCTCGGTGGCGACCAGTTGTTCGGCCAGGGCCTCGCGCAGGTCATCCTCGTCATCGACCAGCAGGATCTTTTTCAGTCCGGCCATTCTTGCCTCCTTTGGCGTTATGGCGGAAAGTTGCGGCGCGCTGCGGCGGGCGTCCAGAGGATTGCGGCAATTCTCACATGGAGTTGTCGGAAACCCGCCCTATGTTTCAGATTGTTTCAACCATGCTGGCCCGATGACCCTGATCCCGACCCTGACCGAAACCCTGTCGCGCGCCCGCGCCGATCTGCGCATCGGCCTGCCGGTGGTGATCGGCGACCAGCTTGTCGCCGCGGCCGAGACGCTGCGGGCCGACCGGCTAGAGGCGATGCGCGCGCTTGGCCCCGCCGTCCTGGCCATCACCGGCCCGCGGGCAGAAACGCTGAAGGTGCGCGTCTATGACGGCGACCTGGCGCGGGTCGAGGTGCCGGGCGACGCCGATCTGGCCTGGCTGCGGGCGGTGGCCGATCCGGCGGGCGACCTGATGACGCCGATGAAGGGCCCCTTCCGCAGCCCGCGCGGCGGCGACGTGGACGCGCATCGGGCCGGCATCGCGCTGGCAAAATCGGCGCAGCTTCTGCCCGCCGTGCTGGTGGTTGCGGCAGTCGGGCCGGCCGAGGGGCTGACGCGGCTGTCGCCCGGCCCGGCGCTGGCGCAGATGGCGACCGAGGCGGCGATGGCCCCCGTCGCCGCCGCCCGCCTGCCCTTGCTGGCGGCCGAGAACGCCAAGCTGCACATCTTTCGCCCCGACACCGGCGAGGCCGAGCATTACGCGGTCGAGATCGGCGCCCCCTCGCGCGCGGCGCCGGTGCTGGCGCGGCTGCATTCGGCCTGTTTCACCGGCGACGTGCTGGGCAGCCTGAAATGCGATTGCGGGCCGCAGCTACATGCCGCGCTGGCCGCCATGGGCCAGGCCGGCGAAGGGGTGCTGCTTTACCTGAACCAAGAGGGGCGGGGCATCGGCCTGGCCAACAAGATGCGCGCCTATGCCCTGCAAAACCAGGGTTTCGACACGGTCGAGGCCAATCACCGCCTGGGATTCGAGGATGACGAGCGCGATTTCCGCATCGGCGCCGGCATCCTGAAGAAGATGGGCTTCGACGCGGTGCGGCTGATGACCAACAATCCGAAAAAGGTGGCGATGCTGGAGGGCCACGGCATCCGCGTGGCCGAGCGGGTGCCGCTGATCACGCCCCGCAATCGCCACAATACCGGCTATCTGGACGTGAAGGCCGCGAAATCCGGCCATCTGCTATGAGGCTGGCCCTGACGCCCATGGGGCTGCGGGCGGGCTCGCGGCTCATTCCCTGTTCGGTGGGGCGCGGCGGCATCCGCGCCGAGAAGCGCGAAGGCGACGGGGCGACGCCGATTGGCCTGCATCGCATCGTCGGCCTGCTTTACCGCCCCGACCGGGTGGCGCGGCCGAACGCCTGGGCGCGGCCGATCCTGCCGGGCGATCTGTGGTGCGATGCATCAGGCCATGCGGCCTATAACCAGCCGGTGCGCGCGCCCTTCACCCCCAGCCACGAGGCGATGCGGCGCCCCGATCCGCTTTACGACATCGTGCTGGTGACGGACTGGAACCATCCGCAGGCCCGGCCGGGCCTGGGTTCGGCGATCTTCCTGCATCAATGGCGCCGGCCCGGCTTTCCGACGGCCGGCTGCATCGCCATGGCACGTCGCGATCTGCTGTGGCTGGCCGCCGCCGTCGCGCCGGGCGATCCGCTAGAGGTTCGCGCCCTGTCCCGCTGGCCCGCGCGGCGGGCAGCCCGGCATTGGGGAAAGGACTAAGCGCGCGCGCCTGGGCCGGACGCCCTTGCCCTTGGCGCGAATCGCCCGCATGGCTGGCGACAGGCAAAGGAACGACGCATGAGCGAATGGAGCAAGGGCTTCTGGGCAATGATCGCGGTCTGCGTGACATGGGGCCTGTCGCCGATCTTTTATCGGGCGCTGGCGGGGGTGCCCACCGCCGAGGTGCTGGCCCATCGCACCCTGTGGTCCCTGCTGCTGTTTCTGGTCGTGCTGGGCATCCAGGGCAGGCTGGGCGATTTGCGCGCCGCCCTGACGGGGCGGCACTGGCGGCGCATCGGCTTGGCGGCGCTGACGGTTTCGACCAATTGGGGCCTGTTCATCTGGGCGGTCCAAAGCGGCCATGTGGTGCAAAGCTCGCTGGGCTATTACATCTTCCCGCTGGCCGCGGTGCTGGCCGGGGTGCTGCTTTTCGGCGAAAGCCTGACGCGAATGCAGGGGCTGGCCGTGGCCTTGGCGGCGCTGGCGGTGGCGCTGCTGACCTGGGGGCTGGGGGTCGCGCCCTGGATCAGCCTGGGGCTGGCCGGCAGCTTCGTGCTTTACGGTATCGCCAAGAAGGCGCTACCCTTGGGTCCGGTGCTGTCGGTCGCGGCCGAAGTAGCGCTGCTGGCCCCGCTGGCCCTGGCATGGCTGGTCCCGCAGGCGCTTGGCCTGATGCCGGCGCCGCTGGCGCAGCCGCTGGGCTTTGGCGCGGACCTGCCGGTTTCACTATTGCTGGTCGCCTCGGGGGCGGTGACGGCGGTGCCGCTGATCCTGTTCAGCTATGCCGCGCGCCGGGTCGGAATGGCGACGCTGGGGCTGATGTTCTACCTGAACCCGACGCTGCAATTTCTTTGCGCGGTGCTGCTGTTTGGCGAAGCCTTCACCGGCTGGCACATGGCTGCCTTTGCGATGATCTGGGCGGCCCTGGCGATCTATTCCGCGGCGGCGCTGTGGCAGTCCCGCCGCGGCCTGCCATTGGCAAACGGGTGAAACCCCGTATAGAAAGCGCCAAAGAGCATTCGGGGACGGCGACATGGCCAATCAGAACGACAGCTTCATCGACGAAGTGACCGAAGACCTGCGTCGCGACCGGCTGTTCACGCTGTTCCGCCGCTATGGCTGGGTTGCGCTGCTGGTGATCCTGGGCATCGTCGGCGGCGCGGCCTGGCGCGAATGGTCGGGCAGCCAGGCCGAAAGCCGGGCCAGGACCTGGGGCGATGCGATCACGGCCGCGCGGCAGGGCGACGATCCGGTCGCCGCGCTGTCGGCCGTCGATCCCGCCGGCGGAGCCGGGCGCAAGGCGCTTGCCGAAATGCTGGCCGCCGGCGCCGAGGCCGAAGCCGGGCTGTCGCAAAAGGCGGCCGAGCGGCTCAAGGCGGCCGCGGCGACGCTGCGCGACGACCCGGTGCTGCACGATCTGGCGCTGCTCAAGGCGGTGATGGCCGCGGGCCCCGCAATGGATGCGGCCGAGCGCGACCGGCTGCTGGCCGAACTGTCCAAGCCCGGCGCCCCGTTCGAGTTGCTGGCCCTGGAACAGAAGGCGGTGGCGCTGATCGGCGCCGGCCGCACCGAGGACGCGGTGATGCTGATCGGCCAGATCCAGCAAAAGGACGGGCTGTCCGAATCCTTGCGCCGTCGCCTGTCCGAGATGATGATCACCCTGGGCGCCGAGCCGCGGCAGGGCGAGGGTGCCGGTCCCCAGACCGTCCCCCAGCCGCTGCCGGGAGCGGCCCCGAACTAGGCGGCCGGCGGAACGGCGAACCGAAGCAATGCGCCCGCGGCCGACCCCGATCCGCCCCCGGCCCGGACAAAGGAGAAAGCGATGACGAGGCTGTCCCTGATCGCCGCTCTGGCTGGCCTGACCGCCCTTTCGGCTTGCGCCGAGCGTGACACGATCCTGCCCGGAGAGCGGCTGGACCCCCGCGCCGTGCTGTCGCCCGACAGCCCCGCGGTTCAGGGCGCGCAGGCGCCGACCACCGCCGCCCTGTCCCTGCCGCCGATGCGCGCCAATGCCGACTGGCCGCAGCGCGCCGGCAATGCCGCCCATGCGCCGGGCAATGTCGCCCTGGGCGCGGGCACCCGCCGCGTCTGGGCCGCGCCCATCGGCACGGGATCGGACAAGCGCCACCGCATCACCGCCGAGCCGGTGGTCGCGGGCGGCTTGGCCTTTACGCTGGACAGCCAGTCCACCGTCACCGCCACCACCACCGGCGGCGGCCGGGCCTGGAGCGTCGATCTGCGCCCGGCCGGGGAAAGCGGCCGCAGCGTCTCGGGCGGCGGGCTGGCCTTTGCGGGCAACCGCGTCTTCGCCTCGACCGGCTATGGCGAGCTGGTGGCGCTGGATGCTCGCACCGGCGGCGTCGCCTGGCGGCAGAAGGTCGGCTCGACCATCGGCGGCGCGCCAACGGTCGCGAATGGCGTGGTCTATGTGCTGGACCGCGAACAGACCGGCTGGGCGGTGCGCGCCAATGACGGCAAGGTGCTGTGGCGCAGCTTCGGCAACAAGGACATGGCCGGGGTGATGGGCGCCACCGCCCCCGCGGTATCGGGCGGCACGGTGGTCTTTCCCTCGAACACCGGCGCGCTGACCGGCGTCGATGCCGGCGACGGCAGCCAGCTTTGGGTCGCCAATGTCGGCGGCACCCGGCTGGGCCGCGCGGTCAGCTATTTCCGCGACATGACCGGCGACCCGGTCATCCAGGGCAACACACTTTACGCCGGCACCAGCGCCGGCGGCGTCGGCGCCTATGACCTGGCCAGCGGCGCGATGAAATGGCACGCGCGCGAAGGTGCGGCCAGCCCGGTGCTGGCGGCCGGCAACTCGGTCTTCCTGGTCAACGACCAGGCGCAGCTGATCCGGCTGGACGCGGCCAATGGCAGCCGGGTCTGGGCGCAGAAGCTGCCCTATTTTACCGAACAGGTCATCCGCAAGCAGGACCGGGTCTGGAACCATTACGGCCCGGTGCTGGCGGGATCCAGGCTTTACCTTGCCTCGTCGGACGGCTATCTGCGCGTCTTCGATCCCGCCTCGGGCGCGCTGATCGGCACCGCCCAGATTCCGGGCGGCGCCGCAGCAGGCCCGGCCGTCGCGGGCCAGACCCTTTACGTCGTCACCCATGACGGCCAGTTGATCGCATACAGATGAGCTTTACCCTCGCCATTGTCGGGCGTCCCAATGTCGGCAAATCCACGCTGTTCAACCGCCTTGTCGGCAAGCGGCTGGCGCTGGTCGACGACCAGCCCGGCGTGACCCGCGACCTGCGCGAAGGCGCGGGCCGGCTGGGCGATCTGCGCTTTATCGTCATCGATTCGGCCGGGCTGGAAATGGCCGAGGACGACAGCCTGCAAGGCCGGATGCGCCGCTTGACCGAGCGCGCGGTCGATGAGGCCGATGTCTGCCTGTTCGTGATCGACGCCCGCGTCGGCGTGACCGCTGCCGACGAATATTTCGCCGATATCCTGCGCAAGCGGGCCAAGCACGTCATCCTGGCCGCCAACAAGGCCGAGGGCCGCGCCGGCGAGGCGGGCGCGATGGAGGCCTATGCTCTGGGGCTGGGCGAGCCCCTGCGTCTATCGGCCGAGCATGGCGAGGGGATGGACGACCTTTATCGCGCGCTGGTCCCGCTGGCCGAAGAGTTCGAGGCCCAGAACGTCCAGCAAACCCCCGAAACCGATGTCGCCGTCGAGGATGGCGAAGAGGTCGAGGACTGGCGCCCCAGCGCGCAGAAACCCTTGCAGGTCGCGGTGATCGGCCGGCCCAATGCCGGAAAATCCACCCTCATCAACAAGATCCTGGGCGAGGACCGGCTGCTGACCGGACCCGAAGCCGGTATCACCCGCGATTCGATCAGCGTCAGCACGGATTTCATGGGCACGCCGGTGCGCATCTTCGACACCGCCGGGATGCGCAAGAAGGCGCGCGTGACCGACAAGGTGGAAAAGCTTTCCGTCGCCGACGGGTTGCGCGCCGTGCGCTTTGCCGAGGTGGTGGTGGTGCTTCTGGACGTGGGCATTCCCTTTGAACAGCAGGACCTGCGCATCGCCGATTTCGCCGAGACCGAGGGCCGCGCCGTGGTCGTCGCCGCGAACAAATGGGACCTGGAAGAGGACAAGCCCGAAAAGCTCAAGGAACTGCGCGAGGCGTTCGAGCGGCTGTTGCCGCAGCTCAAGGGCGCGCCGCTGGTCACGGTTTCGGCCCGCACCGGCAAGGGGCTGGACCGGCTGCACAACGCCGTCCTGAAGGCGCATGAGGTCTGGAACCGCCGCATCCCGACCGCGCGGCTGAACCAATGGCTGGGCGCGATGACCGAGGCGCATCCGCCGCCCGCACCCGGCGGCCGCCGGATCCGGCTGCGCTACATGACCCAGGTCAAGACCCGGCCGCCGGCCTTTGTCGTCATGGCGACCCATACCGACAAGCTGCCCGACAGCTACCAGCGCTACCTGATCAACGGGCTGCGGGCAGATTTCGACATGCCGGGCACGCCGATCCGGCTGACCTTCCGCGACCAGGGCACCAAGAACCCATACCGGGACAAGGCCAGCAAGATCAGCCAGTCCGGCGCGCTCTCCAAGCACAAGCAGCGCCAAAAGCCCAAAGGCAGCTAGGTCATCACCCGCACCAGCGCCACGGCCACGATGGCAATGGCGATGACGGTCATGGTGGCGATGGCCGCATCGGTGGTCACGGTGCTGGCCGCCACGCCGATCAGCCCCCAGATCAGCGCCAGGCTGAAGCCGATCCGCCGCTCCAGCCGCAACTGCACCCGGACCGCCGCGACCGATCCGATCAGCAGGGCGGCGATGGCCGCGCCCTCTTGCGGCAGCCCCAGCCGGTCGCGCAGCAACCCGGTCAGCACGGCCAGGCAGGCCAGCACCCCCCAGCCCGCCACGAAGCCCAGCGAGGAACTGCGCCGCACATGGCCGCCGACGTGAATGTCGCGCATCGCGGCGACCAGGAAGCCGGCCAGCATCGCCGCGGACAGCAGAAAAGCGTAAAAGGGCTGGGCCGGCCACAACCACGGCCAGGCCGCCCCGGCCAGCAGCCCCAGGATCAACGGCAAAGCCTCGGCCCCGCCGGCGCCGCGCTTATGGTTCTGGACCGGGCCTTGCTTGACGCCCAAGGTCGCGGCGGCGCGCACCTGCCGCCCTTCGAACCAGCGCCGCCCGGCGTGATACGCCAGCGCCGCCCAGACTGCGGCCAATAGCCCGCCCATCCACAGCCCCCGCGGACGCAGGAACAGGGCGGGCAGGTCGACCGGCACCGGCGGCGGCCCCTGCGGTCCCGCTTGCCAGGGGGCAGGTCCCAGGGACGGATCGACCCCCGCCCCCGGTTGCAGCGCGTAAACCAGCGTGCTGGCCACGAAGGCCAGCACCCCAAGGATCAGCAACAAGGCGGCCATGCGAGACATGCGCAGGAAACGCCGCCCGCTTGCGGCCGGTTTCGCCCGGCGGCTCTTTTATCGGCTCAGCGCAGCACGCCGTCCACGTCAAGCCGGGTGCGACCGCCCAAATAGGGATGCAGCGCCTCGGGCAGGATCACCGATCCATCCTCCTGCTGGCCGTTCTCCAGCACCGCGATCAGCGCACGCCCCACCGCCAGGCCCGAGCCGTTCAGCGTATGGACGAATTCGGGCTTGCCGCCGCCGGCCGGGCGATAGCGCGCATTCATCCGCCGCGCCTGGAAATCCCCGCAATAGCTGACGCTGGAAATCTCGCGATACCGGCCCTGTCCGGGCAGCCAGACTTCCAGGTCGTGGGTGATGCGGGCGCCAAAGCCCATGTCGCCGCCGCACAGCACGATGGTGCGATAAGGCAGGCCCAGCCGCTCCAGCACCGTCTCGGCACAGCGGGTCATGCGCGCATGTTCGGCCACCCCCGATTCCGCATCGGTGATAGACACCATCTCGACCTTCTCGAACTGGTGCTGGCGCAGCATCCCGGCGGTGTCGCGTCCGGCGCTTCCCGCCTCGGACCGGAAGCACTGGCTATGCGCCACCATGCGCCGCGGCAGGCTGGCGTGATCGACCAGTTCGCCATTCACGGTATTGGTCAGCGTCACCTCGGCCGTGGGAATAAGCCACCAGCCCTCGCGGGTCTGATAGCTGTCCTCGCCGAATTTCGGCAATTGTCCGGTGCCCTCCATCATCTCGGACAGGACCAGCACCGGGGTCCAGGTCTCTTCCAGCCCGTGCTCCAGGCTGTGCAGGTCCAGCATGAACTGCGCCAGGGCACGCTGGATGCGGGCGACACCGCCTTTCAGCACCACGAATCGCGACCCGGCCAGCTTGGCGGCGGTTTCGAAATCCATGCCGGGGCGGACAGCCTCGATCTCGAAATGCTCGCGCGGGGCAAAGCCGAACTCGCGCGGCTCGCCCCAGCGGCGGATCTCGACATTGTCCGCCTCGTCCTGGCCCGCCGGCACGCTTTCCAGCGGCAGGTTCGGCACCGCCAGCAGCAATTCGCGCAGCTTGGCGTCCAGCGCCGCGGCTTCGGCCTGCAAGCGCGCGGTTTCGTCCTTCTTGGCGGTGACCAGGGCGCGCAGCCGCTCGAACTCGGCATCATCGCCGCGGCCCTTGGCGGCGCCGGCCTCCTTGCTGGCGCGGTTCTGCTCGGCCTGCGCCGCCTCGGCGCTTGCGATACGCGCGCGGCGGTCGGCATCCAGCGACAGGATCTCGGGCGAAACCGGGGCCATGTTGCGCAGGCCCAGGGCTGCGTCGAAGGCGGCGGGGTTGTCGCGGATGGCGCGGATGTCGTGCATGGCCCATTCCTTTGGCAGGTTACGCGGGTTCAGATAACCCAAGCCCGCGCAAGGCGAAAGCCTCAGCCCGCCGCCACGGCCAGCATGTCGCGCAAGACGCCGAAGAACTGCTGCCTCCCCGGATAGCCCTCGACGCGCACCAGTTCGACCCCGCCTTGCAGCAGGATGAAACTGGGCGTCAGCCTGGGCCGCCGCGCCAGCACCAGCCCATCCGGCCAAGGCCCGTCCAGGTCGACGACCAGCAGCGGCGCCGCCCGCCCCTCGGGATGGCGCCCGTAGACCGGGCCGATCTCGCGATCCCACTGGGCGCAATAGACGCAGCCCCGCCGCCGCACCATCAGCAATTGCAGCCCCGGCGCCGCCCTGCCCGGCCCCGCCGCCATCGCCGCCATCCCGGCCAGAATCGCCCGTCGCGTCGGCATTGCCCGCTCCTTTTTTCCGCGCCATTCCTACCCCTCGGGCGCTGTCGTCACAACCGCGCGGCGTTTACATGTCTTCCGTGTGGAAATATCCACGGGGGTGCGGGGGCAGTCGGCCCCCGCGTTGCAACGGCGCAGCGGAACAGGCATGGACGAACTGACCGAACCCTTGACGCAGGGCAATCGCCGCGCGCTGTCCCGCGCGATCACGCTGATCGAAAGCACCCGCCCCGACCACCGCGGCCGCGCCGTGGCGCTGCTGGCAGAGCTGCCGCAGCGCCAGGCGCTGCGCATCGGCCTGTCGGGCACGCCGGGCGTGGGCAAATCCACCTTTATCGAGGCTTTCGGCAAGATGCTGACCGCGCAGGGCCTCAAGGTCGCGGTGCTGGCCGTCGATCCCAGCTCGGCGCGCTCGGGCGGCTCGATCCTGGGCGACAAGACTCGGATGGAGACGCTGTCGCGCGACCCGAACGCCTTCATCCGCCCCTCGCCCTCGCGCGCGGAACTGGGCGGCGTCGCTCGGCGCACCCGCGAAACCGTGCGCCTGTGCGAGGCGGCGGGCTTCGACGTGGTGCTGATCGAGACGGTGGGCGTCGGGCAAAGCGAAACCCTGGTGGCCGAGATGTCGGACCTGTTCATCCTGCTGCTCGCCCCTGCCGGCGGCGACGAGTTGCAGGGCGTCAAGCGCGGCATCATGGAAATCGCCGACATCATCCTGGTCAACAAGGCCGATGGCGATTTGCGCGACACCGCCATGCGCACGGTCGCCGATTACGCCGGCGCGCTGCGGCTCTTGCGCAAGCGCCCCTATGATCCCTCGGGCTTCCCCAAGGCGCTGCCGGTTTCCGCTTATACCGGCGACGGGCTCGACAAGGCCTGGGCCAACATGACGCATCTGGCCGACTGGCGGCGCGAACATGGGCATTTCGATGCCCGCCGCGCCGAACAGGCGCGCCACTGGTTCCTGTCGGAACTGCGCGCCGGGCTGCTGGCGCGGCTCGACGCCCCGCAGGTGCGCGCCCGGCTGCGCGAGATCGGCGACGCGGTGGCCCGAGGCGACAGCGACCCCGATTCGGCGGCGGCCGAGATGCTGGACTGGCTGGAAGCGACGCCGGCCCAAAGGCTGCAAGAGGCCTGAGCGAATCGCCCCGCCCAGGCCGATCGGCGCGGATGCCGCTTTCCCTTTGCCCGGCCGGGGCGCGGGCAGGAAAAGCCGGCGCCCTTGCGGCATCAGGGCCGCATTTTTCCGGCTGGCCGCGGGTTTCGGGGCCGCCGGGCGCTGGTGAAAAGGCTTGACGGCACAGCCGTTCCGCTTTATCCCGCGCAAACGGATTTCCGGGCGCTGCCAGACGGCGCCCTTTACATATTGCGGGCCGACGCCCGTGCAGGATCGAATCGAAGGAACAAGATCATGTCGCGCGTTTGCGAACTGACCGGCAAGGGCCCGATGAGCGGCAACAACGTGTCCCACGCCAACAACAAGACCCGTCGCCGGTTTCTGCCGAACCTGAACGAAGTCTCGCTGCTGTCGGAAAAGCTGGGCCGCAGCTTCCAGTTGCGTATCTCGGCCGCGGCGCTGCGTTCGGTCGACCATCGTGGCGGGCTGGACGCCTTTCTTGCCAAGGCCAAGGATGTGGAACTGTCCGACCGCGCCCTGAAGATCAAGCGCGACCTGGCCAAGGCCTAAATCCCTGCCGCGTCCTGATGGCGCGGGTCGAATATGAAAAAGCCCCGCTGATTCGGCGGGGCTTTTCGCTTTGCAGCCAGCCTGCCTTGCGGCATCGGGGGGGCATTCCCGTCCGCCAAACCGCGGCGACGATCAGGAGCCGCAGGCGTGAATCGCGAGCGCCGCCTGCCGCCTGCCGCCTGCCGCCTACCGCCTACCGCCTACCGCCTACCGCCTACCGCGGGGGCCGCAGCGGAATGCGGGCCGCGGGTCAATCCCCGCGGGTGCGGGGGAGCCTCGATCATCGCCTGCGCCGAGATGCCGGTCGTGGGTCTATCCCCGCGGGTGCGGGGGAGCCGGGGCTTTGAAACGCGCGAGGAACGTCGCCTGGGGTCTATCCCCGCGGGTGCGGGGGAGCCAGCGCGCTTTGGGTGGCGGTGCTGACCGGCTTGGGTCTATCCCCGCGGGTGCGGGGGAGCCATGGCTTGCAGGTAGTCCTTGCCGAACCGCTGGGGTCTATCCCCGCGGGTGCGGGGGAGCCCATTCGGTCATCTCTTTCTGGTCGCGTGGTCAAGGTCTATCCCCGCGGGTGCGGGGGAGCCTGCATTGACAGATAGGCGGCAGGTGGTGCAAGGGGTCTATTCCCGCGGGTGCGGGGGAGCCCCGCGTCCGGGTGACTGTGATTCCCAAGTCGCGGGTCTATCCCCGCGGGTGCGGGGGAGCCTCGCTCGCCCGCATCCGCGCCTTTTGCGAGGCGGGTCTATCCCCGCGGGTGCGGGGGAGCCCGCTTGCGGTTCTCGGCAGGTGGCAGGAGCGGGGGTCTATCCCCGCGGGTGCGGGGGAGCCGCCTGGTCTGGCCCGAAGGCAAGATGGTCATCGGGTCTATCCCCGCGGGTGCGGGGGAGCCGTTCTGCATACCATTGGCGCGTATGATCCACCGGGTCTATCCCCGCGGGTGCGGGGGAGCCCCGTCATCGCCATGCAGGCGGTGGGGATGTGGGGGTCTATCCCCGCGGGTGCGGGGGAGCCCTTCCTCCATCTCGGCCAGCGTCGCCCGCAGTGGGTCTATCCCCGCGGGTGCGGGGGAGCCGTCGTCGTCGCGGGTGACAAGGTGAGGGCGGAGGGTCTATCCCCGCGGGTGCGGGGGAGCCGGATCGAGCGAGTTGCGATGCACGGGAGGCTCGGGTCTATCCCCGCGGGTGCGGGGGAGCCTTCAGCACGGCCGGTCCGCGAGGTGCGGACGAGGGTCTATCCCCGCGGGTGCGGGGGAGCCATGTCCTAGCGCAATTCGATACGGCAGTGGCTGGGTCTATCCCCGCGGGTGCGGGGGAGCCGCACGGAACACATTCTTCAAACACCCGTGCCAGGGTCTATCCCCGCGGGTGCGGGGGAGCCGCGGCACTGTTGAGCGCCATGTCGGCCGACCAGGTCTATCCCCGCGGGTGCGGGGGAGCCAACGGCATCATCGCCTTCAACGGCATGAACGAGGGTCTATCCCCGCGGGTGCGGGGGAGCCTCCAGCGCCAGGGCTGCGATCCTGTGCGGCATGGGTCTATCCCCGCGGGTGCGGGGGAGCCTCTCCGTCGGCGTCCAGGTCAGTCCATCAGAAGGGTCTATCCCCGCGGGTGCGGGGGAGCCATCCAATCGCGGGCCGGCGTGGTGCCGGAGCGGGGTCTATCCCCGCGGGTGCGGGGGAGCCCAGCGCATGACAGCCCCGACACGCTGCACTATGGGTCTATCCCCGCGGGTGCGGGGGAGCCCCAGTGACGATATCGGTCGCAAGGTCTATGTCGGGTCTATCCCCGCGGGTGCGGGGGAGCCTGCTTGCCGTAGAGCGTCAGCCCCTCGGCTGGGGGTCTATCCCCGCGGGTGCGGGGGAGCCCGTATACCATTCATCGGACGCACCAAGGCAGGGGGTCTATCCCCGCGGGTGCGGGGGAGCCCTGGCTTCGTCGGTGATTGTCCCGATATCGGGGGGTCTATCCCCGCGGGTGCGGGGGAGCCACCAGTTCGCTCTGGATCCGCTACCGGGAGGGCGGTCTATCCCCGCGGGTGCGGGGGAGCCTCTCGGAGGCAATACCCTCATATCATTCAATTATCAAAAAGCAAACACGCGAAATTTCTGCCGTCTGCTATCGTTTTACGAGCAAAACACCATCCGCGTCCACGATCTCTTTCGGGGGCTCGCCCAGCGTCTCGATGCGCAGATGACCTGTCGCGGCCTTGTCGCGCCAGACCAGGACCAGCGCGCCGCGCCCCAGGCTGTGCCACCAGTCGGACACCACCTCCCAGACGCGGGCGCGGACCGCCGCGCTCATGTTCGGGGCTACGTAGACCCCCGGAGAAATCTCCAGCATCACCGAGGTCAGGAAGCCGCGATAGCGTGCCTCGACGTCGCGGGTCACGATGATGGTCAGCGCCATCAGCCGCGGCCCTCGACCAGCGCCTTGATGCGTTCGATCATGCTTGGGATCAGCCCCTCGGCCGAGATCGCACGGCCGGTCATGCGCCGTGTCACGCGCTCGATGTTCTCGGCAGGGGCGGCCATCACGTCGCGGGCCGCCTTGAAGGCGCAGGGGATGGTGATCGTGTCGCGATAAAGATCGGCAATGTCGAGAACAAAGGACTGGCCCGGATCCTCGTGGATGAAGCCTAGCTGCGGGATGGTCGCGGTGGCGGTCACGGCGATGGCGGCGGCGGCCTCGACCGCGCTTGAGGCGTGGTTCAGCGCCTGGTTGGCCAGGTCGGCCGCCAGCGGTTTCTGGCGGTCATAGCGGCGGCCCTGCCATTCGATGCCGATGCGCTGCGCCCAAAGCGCATAGGTTTCCTTCATCCGCGCGCCCTCGATGCCGCGCAGCACGTTCAGGTCGCGATGCGGCAGCACCTCGCCCAGGCGCAGGGCATACATGCGCCGCGCCGTCATCAGGCGCAGATCCTCATCCGCCCAGATCCGCGCCTGAAGCCGCGCCAGGCCCGAACGGTCGGGCATGATCGGCGGGGCGGTATACATGCGCACACCGTCCTCGCCCACGGCGGCCAGCGCCGTGCGGGCATGGGCCAGAAGCCGCAGCGCGTCATGGCTGACGGTCGAGCCGGGACCCAGCAGGATCATCGAGACGCCCTGCAAGGGGATGGCATAGTCGCCCGAGGTCAAGGCATCGCCGGGACCGGGGGCGCCTTGCAGAAAGGCCAGCGTGCCGTCCCGCGCGGTCAGCGCGCCGCGCGCCAGATACAGGCACCCTGCCCGGTCGGAATGCGGCACCTTCGCGCTGTCGAGCCCCAGCCGCCCCTTTAGCATCGGTCAGCCCCGTTGCGGCGGACGCAGCAGCAGCATGCCATAGCCATAGCTGCGATGCCGGCCGATCCCGCGCGCCAGCAGATCGGCAAAGCCTGCGGGATCAGTCACGCTCAGCGTTCCGTGGATGATCGCGTCGGGGCCGTCCAAGGCGCGGCCATTGCGGTTGATGGCACTGCGCTGAAAGGCGTGCAGCCGGCTGGTTTCGCGTTCCAGGCGGGCGGCGGGCGCCAGCCGCGCGGCCAGCCAGTCCAGATACACCGCCTCGCGCGGGCGGGCGCTGCCGACGCGCAGGGCCTCGGCCAGGAAGGCGTCGATCTCGGCGCCCTTGGCAAAGCCGGTGCCTGCGATCGCCGAGGCCAGCCGCACGACCGGGCGCAGCCGCAGGTCGAAGCCCAGCCGTTGCCCGCTGCGCCAGCCATCCGCCGGGCGCGGCAGCGAGCGCAGGCCGTCCAGCGCCACCACGCCGGCATGCGATGGGCCGATCACCGCGGCGGCATCGCGGCGCAGCGCCTCGGCCGGGCGGGCGGCATAGGCGTAAAGCGTGCCCGCCTGGGCGCGCGGCGCCACCAGCATGCGAAAGGGTTGCAGAGCGGCGGGACCGAAGACCTCGCCCAGCAGGTGATGCAGCGCCAGCCCCTCGTCAAAGGCGCCGCGCGCGAAATTGCGCGGCCCGGCCCAGCGGTTCAGGGCCGGCAGCGAGATCGGCATTTCGACCAGATGCAAGCTCATGCCAGCTCACCCTGCCAGACGAGGCGCGTGCCACCATGCAGCCCCGAAACCCAGTTGCGGGTGTCGGGAATGTCCAGGCGCAGGGCGCGCGGATGGGCCTGCCCCTCGTCCGGCCACAGGGCGCGGCCGGCCAGGTTCAGCGATTGCAGGGCCTGGTGGGCGGTATCCGCCTGGGTCCAGCCCTGGAACACCGGCCCCGAGGGGAGGCAGGGCTTGCGCCCGATGAACAGCGGTCGCGCCGGGCGGTCCAGCGCCTGCGCCAGATCGTCAAGCGAAGGCCCCTGCCCCGCCGCCAGCCGCAGCACGACGCGGGTTTCGTGATCGGCCAGATAGTCGCGGCGGCGGCGGTGCGTTATCCATTTTCTGCCGGATTCGTTACCGATCTGGGTTTTCACGGCGGGGTTCGAATAGCTGCTTCCCTTATTTCTGCGTTCGGGAGCCCCGAATGTCGTCCATCCGGGTTCGTCCTCATAAAGTCGCGCATTCTGGTTGTCGGTGATGACCCAAGGCGCCGCGCCCGCAGGCAGCACCGACAGCGCGGCAAAGACCAGCCGGTCTTGCAGGGCCTGATGCTCGGCGCCCTGGTGACGCTGCCAGCCAAGCGCATTGCCCAAAAGCCCCACCAGCGCCGAGGCCGAGGGAAATTCGCGCGTGACGCCGACATGGTCGATGGTCACCCCGCCAAAGGCCATCAGCGGCGCGGCGAGGCGCAGATGCAGCCAGCGATGCGTCATGCCGGCATCGGGACGGCGGTGGGAAGACCGCCGGCGAACTGCGCCAGCTCGGCCAGCGTGCCGCGCGCGGTGCCGGGCAGGTCGCGGTTCACCAGCGTCATCACGCGGCGATCCTCTGCGGTGGCATAGACGCCGTCCAGCGCGGCAAGATGATCGGCCAGCGCCGCAACCGCCTGCGCGGTGTCGGGCGCGACGGGGGCGCGGAACGCCTCGGCCAGCGAGCGCGGCTGGCGGTCGCCTGCTTCGAGCAGCAGGAACGACGCCCGGCTGTAGGGCGCGGTCGAGCCGAGCTTTGCGCCCGGCGAGACCTCGGCCACCAGATAGACCAGGTTGTGCAGCACCTCGCCCGCCAGCCGGCGGTCGCCGCCCAGGTTGCCGATCAGCGCCGGCAGGTCCACGACGACATAGCCATAGAACAGGCCCGAGGTCAGCTCGGTTTCCTGGATGGTGTCGGCGCCGGTGTCCTCTTCCCGCGCCAGATCGTCGGCGGCGATGAAATAGTCGCTTTCCGCCTCTTCCGCATGGACGGTGAAGGCATGGGCGACATGCACCGCCGCGTCGATATTGGCGCGCGGGTCGGAAGTCACCATGCGCCCGAACAGCGCGCCGACCAGGCCGCCCGGCAGCTTGGATCCTTCGCCCATCGCCTTGAGATTGGCCTTGTGGGTCTTGAACCACTCGGCGGCCACGTCCTTGGCCTGTTTCGGATCGCCATTCGACTGCGCGACCATGTCCTGCGCGGCCTGCGTCAGATAAGCCACCTCGACCTCGCCCAACAGCAGGGTCTGGCGGGATTTCTTGTCGGCGCCCTTGTCGCCATAGACCGCCTTCAGCAGCACCTCGCGGATTGCCGCGATGGTGTCGCCGGCAACGCCTTCGGACCAGTCGCCGAATACCTTGCGTTCGACGATCTCGCGCGAACGGAAGGCCGCATCCGCCCCGTCGATCCGGTCCAGCGCATGCGGATCGTCGGCCAGCCGCCAATGCCGCTTGAGACATTGCGAGCTGACGCGGGTGCGCAGATGGCCGCCATAGGGCAGCCGCTTGGCCAAGCCCGCATCGTCACGGTTCAGCAGCGCGGCAGTATAGGGGGCCAGGAAATGGATTTGCAGGAAACGGGGGTCAGGCATCGGCATCCTCGGGCTTTTGTTCGGATCGGCGGTCAAGCCGGGCGTAATAGTCGCGCGCAATGTCGCGGCCGTCCTCGCGCAGCACGGCCCAGGCCAGGCTGGCGGCGTCGATATGCGGCTGTTGGCGCGCCAGGGCGCGGACGGCGCGTTCCAGCGCTTCCAGCCGGGCGGGCCCGCGCGCGGCCAGCAGCCGGGCCAGGCGCGGTTCCGACAGGGCGGGCTTGTCCAGCCGCGCCGTTTCCGCACCGCCATCGGCCAGCACGGCCCCCAGCTTGCGCCCGGGCTGGTGAACGGTCTTGGTGGCGCTGGCCGGGGTCAGCAGCGCCAGCATCCGGGTGATGCGGCGCCATTTCTCCTCTTCGCCGCGGGCGATGCCGTGGCGGGCGACCATGCGCCAGAAAAATGCGCTGCCCTCGGGGCCCATGCGGCGGGCGGCGGCGCGGTCGCCGCTATCGGCAACAGCAAGGGCGGCGGCGATGGCGCAGGCGCGGGCGCCCACCGGCTCGCTTGGCTCAGGCATGTTCGACCTCTGTCATGTCGGATTCCTTGAAGATCGCGGCGATGCCTCGGTTCAGCGCCGCCCTGCCCCGCGTTTCGGCCCGCGGGCGCATGATCGAGGCGCAGGGGATCGCGGGCGCGGCGCGTTCGAACGCGGCCCGCGCAGCCGCCGCCATGTCGCGCATCAGCCGGGCGTGGACGGCAAGCCGGCCGGTTTCCGAGCCGGCCGCGAGCTTGTCCCACAGCGCCGGAAAGAACAGCGCATCGGCGCGCGCTTGCAGGGCATCGCGGGCGGGTGCTGTGCGGGCGTAATTCGCCTTGCCGACCTTGTCCCGCTCGCCCTCGGCGCTGATGAGCGCAAGGCCGTTGCGCAGGGCAATGTCGACCTTGGTGATCAGTTCGATCTGATCCCTGGCCAATTCGACCGCCTCGCTGCCCAGCATGGTCTTTTTGACCGCCTTGGGCACGGGGATCACCCGCGACTTGAAGCCGTCAGTCTTGGAATTGCCGCGGGCGAAGGCCTCGGCGATCAGCAGCAAGTCGTCCGCGCCCTCGTCCGGCCCCGGCTCGGCAAGCGGCGGGCGCGCCCAGGAGTCACCGAAATACAGCTCGCAGATCAGCTGATAAAGCATCGCAAAGCGCCACAAGGCCGCCTCGGTCTTGCCCGACCCGGTCTCGGCCTCAAGGATGACCAGCGTTTCGTCTAGCGGGATTTCGGCCAGCTTTTGCTGGGCCGCGCGCGGCTGGGGATGGTCCGACAACAGGCTCCAATCCGCGCGGCCGCGCAAGGTGGCCGGGGCCGTATCAAGCTGGATCTCGCGCAGCCGGGCGCGGGCCAGTCCGCGCGCCTTGGTGTAATAGTGCGGATCATGATCCGGCACAAAGCCGAACACGCTGCGATCCGACCCGATCCAGTCTGCCAAGGCCAGTACGCCTGCGAAATGATGCGCCAGCCGCGGAACCGGCTGGGGCGGGGCGGCCGTGGCGATCTGGGGAAACCAGGCCAGCATGGCCCGCCCCATCTGGCGCTCGGACGCTTTCCAGTTGTAGTCGCTGGGGTCGTTGAACGCGGCCGTCGCCCAGGTTTCGGGCGGCTCGGCGATCGGCGCCCCGTGATGGGCGAACAGGACCTTGAACCATTCCAGAAGGCCGGGCCAACGGATCAGATGCAGCGCATTGCCGTCCAGGCAATCGCCGGGCTCTTCCTGCTTCAGCCAGCGCCACCCGCAGCGCAGGTGATCGCGCGGCGTGATGCCGTGCCCAGCCGGCCAGCCCTTGGCCTGAAAGGCGGGCGCCAGCTTGCCCACATCATGCAGGAACGCCAGCGCCGCCAGGCAGGCAATGCCGTCGTCGCTTACGCGCGCGCCTGCGGCGGCGTCCAGCCGGGACCGAAAGCCTGGCAGATGAAGCAATTCGTGAACCACAGCGGCGACATCGGCACTGTGATGGATCAAGTGGTGACTGTCGCCCGTCGGCAGATCCAGCTTTCCCCAAGGTTCGCGCATCAGGTATCCTTTGGTCAGGAGGCCTGAATTACCATGTTCACAACTATAAACTTTTCAAGGAAAGATTGCGCGACATTTTAACCGTTGCCTCGGGCTCTCGCGCCAAGTTTCGCCGCGGCCGCCGCGCCTGTCTCAACCCCCGGCCCTGCCGAAATCCAACTGGCCCAACTGCGCCAGAAAGGCAGTCTCGTCCTCCAGGCAGCGCAGGTCCAGCAGGAAGCGGCCCTTGTGGACGCGGCCGACCACCGGCAGCGGCAGGGCGCGGAAGGCCTGCGCGATCCGCGCAACCGGCACCGCGCCGGTTTCCGAAAAAGCCAGCCCGGCGCTTGGCAGCAGATCGACCGGCCGCGCGCCGCTGCCGATCTGACTGAGACAGTCGATCACCGCGACCTTTGCCCGGCCCGACAGCGCCGCGCGAACCGGCGGGCACAGCCGGTCGGCCAGCGCGCGGATTTCGCCCTGCGGCCGGGTCAGCAGGCGAAGGGTGGGGATTTCCGTCCGCGCGCGTTCGGGATCGGCATGGGCTTGCAGCGTGGCGCCCAGCGCGGCCAGGATGATCTTGTCCACCCGCAGCGCCCGCTTGAGCGGGTTGGCCCGCATCCGGTCCACCAGCGCGCGCGAACCGGCGATGATGCCGCATTGCGGGCCGCCCAGCAGCTTGTCGCCACTAAAGGTCACCGCATCGGCGCCGTCACGGATCGCCTGCCGCGCCGTCGGTTCGGGCGGCAGGCCAAAGGCGCCAAGATCCAGCAGCGACCCGCTGCCCAGGTCGATCAGCAACGGCAGGCCGTGCCGCCGCGCCAGCGCCGCCAGGTCGGCCTGGGGCACCTCGGCGGTGAAGCCCTCGATGGCGTAATTGCTGGCATGGACCTTCATGAAGGCGGCGGTTTCGGCGTTCACCGCATTGGCGAAATCGCGCAGATGGGTGCGGTTGGTCGCGCCGACCTCGTGCAGGCGGCAGCCGGCGCGGGCCATCACCTCGGGGACGCGAAAGGCGCCGCCGATCTCGACCAGCTCCCCGCGCGAGACGACGACCTCCTGCCCCAGGGCCAGCGTGTTCAGCATCAGCAGCACCGCGGCGGCGTTGTTGTTCACCACCGTCGCGGCCTCGGCGCCGGTCAGGCGGCAGATCAGCGCCTCGACATGGCAGTCGCGGTCGCCGCGCGCGCCGCGGTCCAGATCGTATTCCAGGTTCGTGGCGCTGACCATCGCCTGAAAGGCGGCCTCGGCGGCGGGTCGAGACAGCAGCGCCCGGCCCAGATTGGTGTGGTTGACCGTCCCGGTCAGGTTCAGCACCGCCCGCAGCGAGGGCCGGGCCTGCGCCGCCAGCCGCGCGGCGCATTCTTCCAGCACGCCTTCTGCGTCCGCCGGCTCGCCCCGGCCCGCGGCCATGCGCCGGGCCTGCAACAGGCCGCGCAGCATGCCCAGCACGGTGTCGCGGCCGTGATGCGCGATCAAATGCGTCGCCTCGGGCCGGCGCAAAAGCCTGTCGACCGAGGGAAGAGCGCTGCGAGGATCCATGCTTCTTTCGCCGGGTGGCCGCAGATATCACGGCATCTTGTCCGCAACCCGCCTTGCTGCGCAAGGGGCGTCGGCGGCGTTCAGCCGCCCTTTGCCGGATCCGCGGGACAAGGCCGCGCGGCAAAGGCCGCCTCAAGCTTCTTGCGATGCGCGCGGGGCACGGTGACGGTCGTGCCGTTCCACAGCGTCAGCAAAAGCCGGCTGTCGGGAAGCGGCGCGCGCTGGACGATGGCATCGTAGCTTAGCCAATAAGAGCGATGCACCCGCATCCCCGCATCTTCGGGAAGCTGCGATACCGCATCCGAAAGGCGATAGCGGATCAGCACCTCCTGATGGTCGGTCACGACGCGGATGTAATGCTCTTCGGCGCGAATCAGCCGCAATGCCGAGACGGGCCAGCTATGGCTGCCGAAATGCACGTGGCGCGGCGGGGGCTTTGCAGGTTCCGCCTGCGGCTTCTGCGGCGGCGAAGATGGCGGCGTCGTCCGGTTTTCGGCCAGCAGCGCGGGCGGCGGCGGGGCCGGGTCCAGGGCCACGGGGCCGGCGGGGGGCAACCGCATCAATCCGCCATAAAACCGGGTATGGGGCAGAACAAAGATCGAATACACGATCTCGAACCCCAGAATGACCACGTAAACCAGCACAACCTCTTCCTGAAGGGGAGAGAATTCGGACCAGACCGGCCCGGCCATGATGGGATTGTAGATCCGGGCGAACAGCAATGTCGCGAATATCGACAGGAACATGACCAAGGGAACCGGGATGATGAATTGCCGCCACAGGCGCCTTACCCAACCCGACGCAACAAGAATGCCATAGGCCGTGCCCCAGAAAACGATCTCTGCGGCGGAAAAGACCGTGACATATTCCCACCAGGGCGGCGACGGCAAGATCGGCAACGGGTAAAGATAGGCGATCAAGATGCTGCATATCATGAAATAGATCAGGGAATGGCGATCGGTCAGGACACGCCACAGATCCGTCGGCGTAAGGGTTACCTTGTGGCCGTTTATCAAGATCACCCGGATCCGAATCTCATCTCGGTCCGCGGTTCGTGACTTCTGCATCGACATGTCGGATTCTGGCATAAGTGTCCCTGGCTTGCGCGGTTCCCCGGATGACACCGCGCTGCTATTTACCAAGTTCGCGTCGGTGCACAACCTTGGGGTGGAATCGCAGGGATTTCCAAGGCCCCTTTCCGCCGGATTCGCCCCAGGAACTGGGGCAAACTTCTCCTTCAGGGATAACCGGGCTGACATTTTACACCACTCGCTGTCATTTCGTGACGCGCCAACTGTACAGGACAAGTCTTTATTTCCCGTTACCGGCAGTTCACCGCGACTTGCTGCCGGTCCAGGACATTTTTCCGGTCCGGCCTGGCGGTCCAGGGCATCGCACTGTGCAGTCCTGCCCTTGCCGGGTTAGCCATGCTCCGTTCGGAAGCTGGGGCGCTTGGGCCATGCCCGCTTTCAGCGTGCAATCTTTACGGAGCGCTGCCGTGTCGGAAATTAACGGTTTTTTCACAGTTTCGGGCTACCTGCCCATTCGCTTGCCAGTGTTCGCGGCCCCGACGGGTCTGGGCCATGCCGGAGATAAGAAATGACGAATCGGATCAACAACGTCTTTTATATCGGAAACCGGCCGATCCTGGACACGGTTCAGGGCAATGGCGTCATGGAAGACGCTGCAAAACTTCTGGGCCGTTACGATCATGGCTCGGGTTTTGAGTATTATAACCTTCAGGTCCAGCATGATCCGATTGCCATGGACGCGTTGCTGGCAACCAACGACGCCGGCGTTACCGAGGAAGAGCCCGGCCCCGGCTATTGGCAGGACGGATTTTCCAACACGCCTTCTGGCGGCTATAGCCGGCTGGACGAAGAGCAGCTTTATCATGGCGATGTCTA
Organism: Paracoccus thiocyanatus; assembly: GCF_900156255.1. Classification (GTDB taxonomy): domain Bacteria; phylum Pseudomonadota; class Alphaproteobacteria; order Rhodobacterales; family Rhodobacteraceae; genus Paracoccus; species Paracoccus thiocyanatus. The sequence continues at coordinate 85,977 of NZ_FTMK01000004.1, read as the reverse complement.
CTATCGCGACATCGACGGCGTGGAAAAGGTTCTGCAGAATGTCTCCTTTACCGCCTATCAGACCGAGAACGGCGATACCTTCGTCGTTCCGTCGGCCGAAATCGTGGGCGGAGAAGGCAATTATGTCTACGGAGATTACGGAGAAACGACACCAAGTATTCTAAGCGGTCTCGACATTATCGGCTTCGAACTGCACACGGTCCGCGATGATGCGATCGGCCAGGACACGCTTATCTATGACTGGGAATCCGTCCACGATCAGGTGCATACGCTTTATCTGGGCAACAAGCCGATCCTGGACACCGTTCAGGGCAACGGCGACATGGAAGGTGCCGCCCATCTTTTGGGCGGATATGACGCCACCGGCGGCACGCCCGGCGCCAACCAGTTCACCTTGCACACGCTTTGGGTGCGCCACGACCCGGAGGTCCTCGACGACCTGCTGGCGACCAATGACTATGGCCGGGACCCGACCTATTATCCAGACGGCTATTATGATGAGGGTTTCGCCAATACGCCCTCGGGCGGCCAGAACGGATCAAGCTTCAGCGAGATCGACTCGCAACAGCTTTTCTGGGGCAATGTTTACCACATCGACGCCAATGGTCAGGAAAAGGTTCTGAAAAAGGTCGCGCTGAACGTCTATCAGCTTGAAAACGGTGATGTCTTCGCGGTCCCGACCGGCGAAATCACCGGCGGAGATGGCGATTGGGGCGATTGGGGTGAGCTGACGCCCAGCAAGCTGGCCGGCCTGAACATCTCGCGCATCGAACTGACGTCGATGCGCGACGACGGGATCGGCAAGGACAGCCTGCTTTACGATTGGGAATCGCTGGATCCCGACACCACGCTGTTCGACCCGGCGATGCAGCCTGACGGCGTGGTGGACGGCACGGCCGGTAACGAAGACATGGGCCTTGGCTATGCCGACGCCCAGGGCGACCAGATCACCGACGGGAACGATTCGATCCACGGCGAGGCCGGTGACGATACCATCCACGGGGATGGCGGCGACGACAGTATCGACGGGGGCGACGGCGCCGATTCCATCCATGGCGATGCCGGCAACGACAGCCTTTATGGGGGCCTGGGGAACGACATCCTGGACGGCGGTGCCGGAAACGATGCCCTCGTGGGCGCCGACGGGAACGACACGCTCAGTGGCGATATTGGCGACGACAAGCTGTATGGCGGTGAGGGCGAAGACAAGCTGTATGGCGGCGAGGGGGCGGACCTGCTGGACGGCGGGGACGACAACGACACCCTGCGCGGCGGCAATGGCAACGATACGCTGATCGGCGGTAGCGGTGCGGATCTGCTGGACGGCGGCAGCGGCGATGACCAACTGCTGGGCGGCACGGGCAACGACACGCTGGACGGCGGCGAAGGTGCCGATCTGTTGGACGGTGGCGAGGGCGACGACCAACTGAAAGGGGGCGACGGAAACGGAAACGATACCCTTTTGGGCGGCGACGGCAATGACACCTTGGATGGCGGCTACGGCAACGGTTCGCTTGAGGGCGGCGCCGGCGATGACCAGCTTGAGGGCCAAGGCGGGCACGATTCGCTTTTCGGCGGCGAGGGTAACGACAGGCTGTTTGGCGGCGAAGGCAACGACTCGCTCGACGGGGGCGAGGGCAACGACACGCTGCGAGCCGCCAATGGCGATGACACGCTGCACGGCGGTGCGGGTCACGACCTGCTCGACGCGGGCACGGGCAATGACAGCCTGCTGGGCGGCGATGGCAACGACACTCTGAACGGCGGCGCGGGGGCGGATACGCTGGCGGGCGGCGACGGCATCGACCATTTCGTTGTCGATGCGGGCGGCGACGTGATCGAGGATTTCGACGCCCTGACCGGCATCGGCGACGGCATCTCCGCCAACAACGAAACCGTCAATCTTGCGGATTTCTACAACGACACCACGCTGGCGGCCTGGAACGCCGCCAATCCGGACCAGACCTATTCCACCCCGCTGGGCTGGCTGCGGGCGGATCAGTCCGATGGCGTCCTGCAACAGGTGGGCGGGCTGCGTATCCTGGACGGCCAGGGGCAGCCGGTCGCGGCCAATCTTCTGAATGCCGAAAATACCGGGGTGGTCTGCTTCCTGCGCGGCACCCTGATCAAGACCGAGGACGGCGAGGTTCCTGTCGAGCAGTTGGAACCCGGCATGAAGGTGATGACGCTGGACCACGGCATGAAGGCGCTGCGCTGGATCGGCAAGCGCGTGCTGACCGCCCAGGAACTGGCCGAGCAGCCCAAGCTGCGCCCGATCCGCATCCGCGCCGAGGCGCTGGGCGAGCGGCTGCCCGAACGCGACCTGATCGTCTCGCCCCAGCATCGCGTGCTGCTGCGTTCGGCCGTGGCGCGCCGGATGGTCGGCGAGGCCGAGGTGCTGCTGGCGGCGCGCCACCTGATCGGGCTGGACGGCATCGAGGTGGTCGAGGACATGGCAGAGGTGGAATACTGGCATTTCATGTTCGACCGGCACGAGGTGGTCTTCTCGAACGGGGCGCCGACCGAAAGCCTGTATACCGGACCCGAGGCGATGAAGGCGCTGGGACCAGAGGCGCGCGAGGAAATCCTTACGATTTTCCCGGAACTGGCGCAGCCGCAGCCGCAGGCGCCGGTTGCTGCCCGGCTTTTGATGCGCGGCCGCCAGGGGCGCAACCTGGTGCAGCGGCTGGTCGCCAATGGCAAGCAGCCCTTTACCTGGGGAAAGGTGGGCTGATGCCGGCAGGGGCGGGCCCGGCACGGCCTTTGGCGCCGGATCAGGCGCGCCCCGCATGGCGGCAACGCGCTGGCGCTGCCGCCGTGAACGCGGTTCCGCCGCCGGCCAAGGCCGAGCCGACGGGTCCGACGATTGCAGAAAGCACGGTGCCGGCCTGGTGCGCCAGGGCGGATCGCCAATACTGGTTCCACCCCCAGCCCGAGGCGCTGGACCACCCCGGCCTTGACCGGGCGCAGGGCGGCGGACGGGTCGTCGCCTTGATCGCGCTGGCCGTGCTGGCCGCAGGCGCGGCGACGCTGCTGGCCTGGCTGGCGGGCCTTGGGCTGCTGGGGCTTGCCATCACCTATTGCGTCAGCGGCGGCACCGCCCTGCTGTGCCTGGCATGGCGCGAATTCCGCAAGCCCGGCGTCGATGACGCAGATGGCGGCCGATACGCCGGCAAGGGCCGCTGACAGGCGAAGGAAGACAGCCCGCCCCCCCTGGCCGCCGGCCAAGGGCCAGCCCGCGCCTAGCCGATGACGCTGTCGGGGATGATGACCAGCTTTCCGACAAAATCGCGGCTGCGCTCGGCGAACAGGCGTTCGGCCTGGGGCAGTTTCGACAGCGGCATGGTGCCGGCCAGCACCGGCCGCAAGCGGTTTTCCCTGATCCAGGCGATCAACTGCCGGGCCTCGGCGCGGGTGCCGTGCGACACGCCAAAGATCCGCACCTGGTTCAGGTAGATCAGGGTCCAGGGCAGCGCGGTCACATTGCCCGCGCTGGCCCCGGCGATGGACAGGCGCGGCGGCGTGGCCCGGCGGCGCAGGTCGCGGCACATGGTCTGGATCAGCGGCACGGTCATCTCGCCGCCGACCAGGTCCATCACCGCGTCGATGGGGGCGCCGCCCGTCGCGGCCCAGGCCGCTCCGGGCCAGTCCGTGACCGCGCCGCGCTCGATCACCGTTTGAGCGCCAAGCGCGTGAAGCGCCGCCGCCTTGCCGGGGCTGGCAACGGCATGGGGAATGGCGCCGATCACCCGGCAAAGCTGCAACAGCGCGGTCCCGACCCCGCCCGAGGCGCCCGTAACCAGCACATGCTCGCCCGCCGCCACCCCGGCCGATGTCAGCATCCGGTAGCCCGTCTGCCACGAGCACATGCCCAGCGTCGCCAGTTCCGCATCGCTCAGCGCCGGGTTGGCGATGGCGTGGAACTGGTCCGAGGGGAAACAGCCGTATTCCGCGAAACCGCCATCGGCACCATGGCCGAAATAATCGGGCGCCAGGTTCAGGTCGTCCCGCGCGTCGGGATAGATGTTGAAATCCAGCAAGCCCCTTTCGCCGATCCTGTCCGGCGCGACGCCCTCGCCCACCGCGACGACATGGCCGACCACATCCGCGCCCTGGATGCGCGGAAAGGACAGCGTGTTCCCCGCCATCGCGAAAGAGGTGACGGTGTCGTCGCCGGCGGTCGAATAAAGCCCCTCGCGCACCTTGCGGTCGGTATTGTTCTTGGCGCAGGCGGTGATGCGCACCAGCACCTCGCCCCTGGCCGGGCGCGGGACCGGCCAGTCCTGGCGCCATTCCAGCCGCTCGGGGCCGCCATGGCCGGTCAGGACCATGGCGCACATGGTTTCGGGGATCGCGGCGCCGGCCATCAGCCAAGCGTTTCGCGCAACGCGTCGGCGGTGGCGTCGACGATCACATCCGCCTCGGCCTCGGTCAGGCAAAGCGGCGGGGCCAGGCCGATGATGTCGCCTTGCGGCATGGCCCGCGCGATCACGCCGCGCTTGAGCATGGCGGCGACTGCCTTGCCGCCGATGCCCTCGGCCGCGTCGAAAAAGCCGCGCGTCTGGCGGTCGCGGACCAGTTCGACGGCGCAAAGCATGCCTTCGCCGCGGATCTCGCCGACATTCGGGTGATCGCCCAGCGCCGCCCGCATGCGGTCGTTCAGATAGCGGCCGACGGTGCCGGCGTTTTCGACCAGCCCCAGTTCGTCGATCAGCCGCAGGTTGGCGATGCCGGCCGCGGCGCCGATGGGATGGGCGGAATAGGTCCAGCCATGGCCAAAGACGCCGTATTCGTCGCTGCCCTGCATCAGCACCTCCCAGACCTTCTGCCCGACGATGCTGCCCGACAGCGGCGCATAGGCCGAAGTCAGGCCCTTGGCGATGGTGATGATGTCGGGGACCATGCCGTAATGATCGCTGCCGAACATGCTGCCCAGCCGGCCAAAGCCCGTCACCACCTCGTCGGCGATCAGCAGGATGTCGTGGCGCGCCAGCACCTTCTGGATCGCATCCCAATAGCCCTTGGGCGGCGGCACGATGCCGCCGGTGCCCAGCACCGGCTCGCCGATGAAGGCGGCGATGGTGTCGGCGCCCTCGGCCGCGATCAGCCGCTCCAGTTCCTCGGCGCAATGGGCGCTGAACTGTTCCTCGGACATGGCTGCGTCCTTGCGGCGATAGTAATAGGGCGCTTCGGTATGGATCACCTGCGCCAGCGGCAGGTCGAATTTCTTGTGGAACAGTTCCAGCCCGGTCAGCGAGCCGGTCATCAACCCCGAGCCGTGATAGCCCCGCCAGCGCGAGATGATCTTCTTCTTCTGCGGCAGCCCGCGGATATTATTGTAATACCAGACCAGCTTGACGTTGGTTTCATTGGCGTCCGAACCGCCAAGGCCGAAATAGACCCGCGCCATGTGTTTCGGCGCGCGGTCCATGACCATTTTCGCCAGGGTGATCGCGGCCTCGGACCCGTGGCCGGCATAGGCGTGGTAATAGGCCAGTTCATGCGCCTGCCGGGCGATGGCCTCGGCGATCTCGGGCCGGCCATAGCCCACGTTCACGCAGTAAAGCCCGGCAAACCCGTCCAGCAGCCGGTTGCCGTCGCGGTCGGTGATATGGACGCCCTCTGCGCCGGCGATGATGCGCTGCGCACCTTCGCCGCGCGCGAACTGGCCGACATTGGTCGAGGGGTGGAAAAAGCTTTCGCGGTCCCATTTGGACAGTTGGTCATTGGTCAGCATCACGCTCTCCTTGTCTCTGCCCAGTCGCGGCAGACGTATTTGATATCGGTAAAGGCCTCTAGCCCGTGGCGGCTGCCCTCGCGGCCCAGGCCCGATTGCTTCATCCCGCCAAAGGGGATCGGCGCGCCCGTGACCTTGGTGCGGTTCACGGCGACCATGCCGAAGACCAGGGCGCGGGACAGCCGATAGATGCGGCGCGGGTCGCGGCTGTGGACATAGGCGACCAGGCCGTATTCGGTGCCGTTGGCGATGCGAACCGCCTCGTCCTCGGCGTCGAAGGGCGCGATGGCTGCGACGGGGCCAAAGGTTTCCTCGTGAAAGATCAGTGCCTCGGCCGGGACGTCGGCCAGCACCGTCGGGCGATAGAACAGCGGCCCCTGCGGATCGCGGCTGCCGCCGGTCAAAAGCCGCGCGCCGCGGGCCAGGGCGTCGGCGACATGCTCCTCCTGCTTCCTGACCGCCGCTTCGTTCATCAGCGGGCCCAGGTCGCGGTCCTCGGCCCCCGGCCCCAGCGTCAGCGCGGCGGCGGCGGCGCTGAAGCGGCGGCAGAACTCATCATAGATCCCGCGCTCTATCAGGAAGCGGTTGGCGCCCAGGCAATCCTGGCCCGAGGTGGCGAACTTGGCCTTGATCGCCTCGTCCACCGCCAGGTCGAGGTCGCAATCGGCGAATGCGATAAAGGGGGCGTGGCCGCCCAGTTCCAGCACCAGCCGCTTCACCGTGTCGGCGCTTTGCCGGTAAAGCAGCTTGCCGACCCTGGTCGAGCCAGTAAAGGACAGCGCCCGCACCCGCGTATCGGCGCACCATTCGCCGACGATTTCCGCCGCCTCGCCCGTCGCCACGTTGAAGACGCCGGCCGGAAAGCCCGCGCGGTCGGCCAGTTCCGCCAGCGCGGTCGCCGACAGCGGCGTCTCGGCCGAGGGGTGGATAACCACGGTGCAGCCCGCCGCCAGCGCCGCCGCCGCCTTGCGGGTGATCATGGCGCAGGGAAAGTTCCAGGGCGTTATCAGCGCCGCGACGCCCAGCGGCTCGCGCCAAAGCTCCATCTCGGCAGTCGAAAGATGCGAGGTCACGCTTTCGATGTTCGGGCGCTTGGCCTCTTCGGCATAAAACTCGACAAAGCTGGCGGCATAGTCGATCTCGCCGCGCGATTCCGACAGCGGCTTGCCCTGTTCGGCGGTCATGATCCGCGCCAGGTCCTCGCGCGCCTCGACGATCAGCCGGTGCCAGCGCATCAGCACCGCGGCCCGTTCCTGCGGCAACAGCGCCGCCCAGCCGGTGAAGGCGGCATCGGCCGCATCGACCGCGCCGCGGGCCTGCGCCGCATCCAGCCGCGCCACCTGCGCCACGGGTTCGCCCGTCGCCGGGTCGATGACGGCAAAGCGCGGCCCGCCCAGCCAGGCACCGTTCACGAAGGCATCCTGGCGCATCAGGGTCTTGTCGGTAATCATTCGTCAACCTCCACGCCGATGACGGCGACGCAGTCGCCGGGTTTCACGATGCCGGGGAAATGCCGCGCCATCATCAGGCCCGCGCGGCGGGCATGGACCACGACCGGGGCAAGGCCGGTGCGCGTTACCGGAAAGATGCGGGCGACGGGCTGGCCATGGTCCACCCGGTCGCCCAGGTCCGCCAGGAACTCGATCAGCCCGCCATCTTCTGCAAAGGTGAAGCAATCCTCGTCGGGCATGTCGAGCCATTGCGTCGGCTGCGGCGCGATCTCGCCACGCATCACCCCCGCCGCGATCAGCAGGTTGGTCAGCCCCCGCTTGGCGATCCCGGCCGAGCGGGCGGTGGCGGTGCCGCCGCCCCCCAGTTCGGTGGTGACGAAGGTCTTTCCCATTTCCTCGGCCGCGGTGTCGTACATGCCGACCGCGTCGATCTCTAGCATCTTGACCGACCAGGGGGCGCCAAAGGCGCGCACAAGGTCAAAGGCCGCCGCCTGCTGCCGCTTGTCGGGCAGGACATGGGCGGCGCAATAGGGCAGGAAATCCAGGGTCTTGCCGCCGGAGTGGAAATCCAGCACCACATCCGCCATCGGCAGCAGCACCCGCTGGAAGTAATCCGCGATCTTTTGCGTGACCGTGCCGTCGGGCCGGCCGGGAAAGCTGCGGTTCAGGTTGCCGCGGTCGATGGGCGAGGTGCGGGTGCCGGCCGCAAAGGCCGGATAGTTCATCGCCGGAACGATAATGATGCGGCCGGTCACATCCTCGGCCCGCACCCGCGCCGCCAGGTCGAACAGCGCGATCGGTCCTTCGTATTCGTCGCCGTGATTGGCGCCGCTCAGCAGCGCCGTCGGCCCCTCGCCATTGTTGACCACGGTGATCGGGGTCATGATCGAGCCCCATGCGGCATCGTCGCGCGAATAGGGCAGGCGCAGAAAGCCGTGGCGGACGCCCGGCGCTGCGAAATCCACCGTCGCCGCGATGGGCGAAGGCGTAAGCTGCATCTGCAACATGGCCCTAGTCCTTCACGAAAAGCTGGCGCGGAACATTGGCAAGGCATTCCACGCCTGTCTCGGTGATCAGGATCGACTCGGTGATCTCCAGCCCCATGTCATCAAGCCACAGGCCGGTCATGAAATGGAAGGTCATGCCGGGTTGCAGCACGGTGCGGTCGCCGGGGCGCAGCGACATGGTGCGCTCGCCCCAGTCCGGCGGATAGCTGACGCCGATGCCGTAGCCGGTGCGGTTGTCCTTGACGATGCCGTATTTCGCCAGCACGTCGAAGAAGCCCTTGGCGATGTCTTCGCAGGTATTGCCGGGTTTCGCGGCGGCAAGCCCGGCCTCCATCCCCTCCAGCGTGGCCTTTTCGGCGTCCAGGAAGGCCTGCGTCGGCTTGCCCAGGAACACCGTGCGCGACAGCGGCACATGATAGCGGTGATAGCAGCCGGCGATTTCGAAGAATGTGCCCTCGCCCGCCTTCATCGGCCGGTCGTCCCAGGTCAGATGCGGGGCCGAGGCATCGCGCCCCGAGGGCAGCAGCGGCACGATGGCCGGATAGTCGCCGCCGATCCCGTCCACGCCGCGGGTGCCGGCGTCATGGATTTCCGCGACCAGGTCGCATTTGCGCATCCCGACCTGCACCTTGTCCAGGATGCGGGCATGCATCGCCTCGACGATGCGGGCGGCGTTGCGCATATAGGCGATTTCCTGCGGCGATTTCACCGCGCGCTGCCAGTTCACCAGCGCCGTGCAGTCGCTGAAGCGCGCATCCGGCAGGTTCCGGGTCAGGCTGGCAAAGGCGGCGGCGGTGAACCAGTAATTGTCCATCTCGACGCCGATGCGCTTTGCGCCCCAGCCTTTGTCGCGCAGGATGCCCGACAGATAGTCCATCGGGTGCATCTGGGGGTTCTGCACGTAATGGTCGGGATAGCCGATGATGTTTTCCTGCCGCAGATAGGCGGTCAGCTTGGCGCCGTTCGCGTCCTGGCCGCGGCCATACCAGATCGGCTCGCCATCCGGCGGCACCACCACGCATTGATGGACATAAAAGGACCAGCCGTCATAGCCGGTCAGCCAGTTCATGTTGGAAGGATCGGTGACGATCAGCAGATCGACGCCCTTTTCCTCCATCGCCCGGCGGGTCTTGGCAAGGCGGTCTGCATATTCCTCGCGGGTAAATTTCAGGATGACGTCTGTCATGGCGGTTTCTCTTACAGGGTGAAGCGGCTGCCCGCCCCGGCCTTGCCCGCGCGGGCAAGCGCCAGGGTGGCGATGGCGGTGTCCTGGATGCCGGTGCCGGTCAGGTCGGCCAGGGTGATCTGTTCGGGGCTGGTGCGGCCGGGGCGCTGCCCGGCCAGGATCTGGCCAAGCTCGGGGAAATCCTGCCCGGCCAGCGGCGCGTGGTGCAGTTCCCCCAACTCGCGGGTCTGCGACAGGCGATCCGCGACGTAATGCGCGGCGGCGATCAGGTCGGGGGCGATCTCGTTCTTATGCTGGGCGTCCGAGCCCATGGCGGTGACATGGGTGCCGGGCGCGATGTGGGCGGCGGCCAGGATGGGCTTTTGCGAGGGCGTGGTCGTGACCACCAGATCGGCGGCCCGCGTGGCGCCGGCCACGCTGGCGGCGGCGATCACCGGGATGCGCAGGGCGGCGGTCATCTGGGCCGCGAAAGCCTGTGCCTTGGCGGCATCGCGGGCCCAGACCCGCGCGCCGGTCAGCTTGCGCACCAGCGCCAGCGCCTGCAACTGCATCCGCGCCTGCATTCCGGCGCCCAGGATCGCCGCCGTCGCCGCGTCCGGCCGCGCCAGCGCATCTGCGGCCACCGCCCCGGCGGCGGCGGTGCGCACATCGGTCAGATAGCCGTTGTCCAGCAGCAGCGCCTCGACCAGGCCGGTGCGCGCGGACAGCACCACCATCATGCCATTGGTCGAGGGCAGGCCAAGCGCCGGGTTGCCGAAGAAGCCGGGCGAGATCTTGATGGCGAAATGCGACAGGCCGGGAACATAGGCGGTCTTCACATCGACCTCGCCCCGATGCTTGGGAATGTCGAGGCGCAGGATCGGCGGCATCGCCACCGCCTTGGTCGCCAACGCGACAAAGGCATCGCGGATACAGTCGACCGCCCCGGTATCCAGCGGCACCAGCGCGCGCAGGTCGGTTTCGGTCAGGATGGTCACGGGCGGTCTCATGCGGCCTCTGCCATGATGCGGGCATGCAGCGCGGGGTCGATATTCGCGCCGGAAAGGATGATGACGGTCGGGCCTTGCGGGACGACCTTGCCGGCCAGCAGCGCGGCGGCGCCGACGCTGGCCGCGCCTTCGACGACATGGCCGGCGCGGCCCAGATGGCGGATGCCCTGGGCGATCTCGGCCTCGGTCAGCAGGATCACCTCGTCCAGCAGGTCGCGGCACAGCGGGAAGGTCACGCGGTTCTGCAATCCGATGCCGCCGCCCAGGCTGTCGGCCAGGCTGGCGGTTTCCGCGACCTCGACCGGGCGGCCGGCGGCAAGGCTCGCGGCCATGGCGGCGCCGTTCTCCATGGTCAGGCCGATGACGCGCGTGCCGGGCGACAGCGCCTTGACCGCCACCGCGATCCCGGCGGCAAGGCCGCCGCCGGACAGCGGCACCAGCACCGCCTCGGGCGTGCCGATTTCCAGGCCGATGGTGCCCTGGCCCGCCACCACGGCCTGGTGGTCAAAGGGCGGGATCTCGGTCATGCCCTGTTGCGCGACGGCGCGGGCGACTTCCTGCATCGCCTCGTCCTGGCTGGCGCCGGTGATGCGGACCGCCGCGCCCAGGTCGCGGATCGCCTGCACCTTGTTTTCCGGCACCAGCCGCGACAGGCAGACGGTGGCCGGCACGTCCAGCGCGCGGGCGGCATGGGCCAGCGCCCGGCCGTGATTGCCGGTCGAGGCGGTGACGACGCCGCGCGCCAGCGCCGCGGGCGGCAGCGACAGGATGGCATTGGTCGCGCCGCGCAGCTTGAAGGCGCCGGTGGTCTGGCGGTATTCGCATTTCAGCCACACGGGCTGGCCCAGCCGCGCCGACAGCGCCTCGTCGCGGACCAGCGGCGTTTCCACCACATGGCCGCGGATGCGTTCGGCGGCGGCGCGGATGTCGTCCAAGGTCACGGTCATGCCAGCCCCATCAACTGGCCCGGCCCAACCGGCGCAGTCACGCCGCAAGCCCGCGCCGCCGCCCAAAGCGTCGCGGAATTGGCCGAGACCACCGGCACGCCCACCGCATCCTCGATCCGGTCGATGATGGCGCAGGCGCGCACGGCGGTGCAGGCGAGAAACAGCGCCTGGCTGCCCGGCACCAGCGCGGCGCGCGCGGCCTCGACGATCGTCGCATGGGAAATCCGCGCCATCTCGCGGTCATCGGTCAGGTTCAGGCAGGATAGGCCCTGCAAGGCAAAGCCCCCGGCCTCGAAGCAATCCGCCATCGGCTGGGTCGTGCGGGGACTATAGGGGGTCAGCAGCGTGATCCGGTCAGCCCCCAGCGCCCTGAGCGCCGCGAAGCCGGCCGAGATCGGCGTGATCGGTTCGGCCGCGGGCTTGCCCAGCCGGATTGCATCGCGCACGGCCTGATCGCCGATCACCACCGAGGCCGAGGTGCAGCTATAGACCACCGCGTCCAGATCCTCGTCCGGCAGGATCAGCGCCGCGGCCGCGGTCACGTCGCGGGCCATGGCGGCCAGCGTTTCCGGCGTCACCGGGTTGGCAAAGGGGATGCGGGTGGCATAGACGCCCACGCCATGCGCCGGCAAAGCGGCGAAATCGACCTCGGTCGTGTGGTCGGTGGCCAGCGTCACCAGCCCGACGCGACCGGGCAGCGGGCGGTCGTCCAGCACGACCGGAACGGACAGGATCGTCACCGCGAAATCCTCCCATAGCGGCGCTCCAGCCAGCGCAGCGCCACCACCGAGATCAGGCTGACGATCAGGAACATCACGCCGACCAGCGTCATCGGCTCGACATAGCGATAGGAACTGTTCGCGACCGATTTGGCCTGGTTCATCAGCTCCAGCACGGTGATCGCCGACAGCAGCGGCGTTTCCTTGAACATGGCCAGCAGATAGTTGGCCATGGCGGGGATCATCGGCGGCACCGCCTGCGGCAGCACCACATGCAGCCAGGTCTGGCGCGCGGTCAGGTTGGTGGCCTTGGCGGCTTCCCATTGCCCGCGCGGCACCGCTTCGATGCCGCCGCGATAGACCTCGGCGGCATAGGTCGCGTAATGCAGCCCCATGCCGATCACCCCCGCAGTCAGCGCCGGCAGGCGCAGCCCCAGGTCGGGCAGCACGTAGAAGATGAAGTAAAGCTGCACCAGCAGCGGCGTGCCGCGGATGAACTCGACCACGAAGCCGGTGGTGCGGGCGACGGCCCGGTTGGCCGAGCGGCGCAGGATGGCAAAGACCAGCCCCAGCACCGCGGCGACCATGGCGCCCAGCACCGTGGCGATCAGGGTGATGCGAAACCCGGCCAGCAGGGTCGGCATGATCGACCAGGCGAAATCCCAATCCCATTCCATCTTAGCGCACCCCGTCCAGACCGCGCGTCACCCGCCGCTCCAGCCGGCGCATGCCGAAGGAAAGCGCCGAGGACATGGCGAAATACAGCAGCAGGATGGTGACAAAGGGCATCAGCGTGTTGCCGGTCTGCGAACGCACCACCTGGGCCTGAAAGGTCATGTCCGACAACGAGATCAGCGACACGACCGAAGTGGCCTTCAAAAGCTCGATGGCGTTGTTGCCAAAGGTCGGCAGCATCAGGGGCAGCGCCTGCGGCAGGATGATGTGGCGCATGCGCTGGAACCGGGTCAGGTTGACGGCGATGCAGGCCTCGTGCTGGTCGCGCGGCACGGCCAGGACGGCGCCGCGCACCACCTCGGCCCCATAGGCGCCGACGTTCAGCCCCAGGGCCATCACCCCGGCCTGCATCGGCGTCAGCGCAACCCCGGTCATCGGCAGCACGAAATAGATCCAGAATAGCTGCACGAAGATCGAGGTGCCGCGGAAGAACTCGATATAGGCGGTCGCAAGCCCGCGGACCCAGCCCTGGCGCGACAGACGCCCCAGGCCGGCGACGAAGGCCACGACCAGCGCCAGGGCCGAACCCATCAGGGTCAGCTTGACCGTGACCCAGGCCCCCATAAGGATGAGTGTCAGATATCCTGCCCAGTCGCCCATGCGCCGAAGCCTGCCTTTGCCGTTATCGGGATGGGCGGGGTCTGCCCCCGCCCGTTGTCACTGCGCGGCGCAGAGCGCGTCGCGGGTGGTGGACATGGCCGCGGCCGCCGAAAAGCCGTAGGGCTCGACGATCTTGGCGAATTCGCCCGATTCCTTCAGCTTGGCCAGTTCCACGTCAAAGGCGTCGCGCAGCGCGGTGTCGTTCTTGTTGAAGGCGGCGCCGTCGCAATAGACCGGCGCGCCCTCGACCGGGGCAAAGACCTCCAGGTTGGCATCGCCCGATTTCGCCAGCAGGTCGTTCAGCGACAGGACCGGCAGCGAATAGGCGTCGATGCGGCCGTCCTGCACCATCTTCAGCCCTGATTGCGGGTCGGGCACCACCACCAGCCGGTCGCGCGGCACGCCGGCGTCCAGCGCCAGCTTTTCCTCGGTCCCGCCGCCCGGCGCGCCCATTCTGGCGGAAGAGTCGTTGGCGATGTCGGCATAGGACTTGAAGCCCTTGGGGTTGCCCTTGGGCACCAGAAGCGCCTCGGCGTCGCACAGGATCGGCTCCGAATAGGCCACGGCATTGCAGCGTTCCGGCTTCATGAACAGGCCTGCGGTGATGGCATCGACGCGGCCCGCCTGAAGGCTGGGGATCATCGCGCCATATTCGGCGATCGAGGCTTCAAGGTCGTTGATGCCCAGCGCGGCAAAGACGGCGCGCGCCACGTCCGGGGCCGCGCCCGACACCTTGCCGTCCGAGGCGACGGCGGTATAGGGCGGCTCGTTGCCGATGGCGATGCGGACATAGCCCTGTTCCTTGAGATCATCCAGCTTGTCCGCCACGGCGGGCAGCGGCACGGCCAGCAGGGCCGCGGCAATCAGGCATTTCTTCATCATTCTCTCCTGTCGGGTTGGCATCACACGCGTTGTCCGGCGGCGATGATCTTGCGCAGGAAGGACTTCGTGCGGTCCTCTTGCGGCGCGGTAAAGATCTGGGCGGGCGGGCCCTGTTCGACGATGCGGCCCTGGTCGAAAAACAGCACACGATCGGCGAAATCATGGGCAAAGCCCATCTCATGCGTGACCAGCAGCATGGTCATGTCGGTTTCCGAGGCAAGGCGCTTCATCACCTCCAGCACCTCTTCGACCAGTTCCGGGTCAAGCGCCGACGTCACCTCGTCGAACAGCATGATCTGCGGCTGCAAGGCCAGGGCGCGGGCGATGGCGACGCGCTGCTTCTGGCCGCCGGAAAGCTGGCTGGGCATGTAATCGGCCTTGTCGGCCAGCCCCACCATGTCCAGAAGATCGCGCGCATGCTTTTCGGCGCCCGCCCGCGGCTCGCCCTTGGTCAGCATCGGCGCCAGGGTGATGTTCTGCAAGACCGACTTGTGCGGGAACAGGTTGAAATGCTGGAACACCATGCCGATATGGCGGCGCATCTTGTGCAGATGCGCCTCGTCCGCGGGCAGTTCGGCACCGTTCCTGTGCATGTGGAAAAGCGGCTCGCCGCAAACCTCGATACGGCCGCCGGAAATGTCCTCCAGCGTCATCAGGATGCGCAGGATGGTGGTCTTGCCCGAACCCGATGGACCGATGAGCGCCAGCTTCTCGCCCCTCATCACGTCGAAATTCAGCCCGTCGATGACGGTCAGCGTCCCAAAGGACTTTCGCAGGTTCTGGATGCGGATGATCGGCTGGTCCAATGCGCCCCCCTTGCTGTCCCAAGGAACTTTGCAGCGGGATTAAATCAGGTCAATCCAAAAATAATATCATGACAATTTTTCTGGCCCGTCAGATCAGTGGAAGCAGCGGTTCGGCAAATCCGCCCAGGGCTTCGGCGACCAAGGTCAGGCCACGGCGCAGTTCTTCGGTGCTGGTCGAGCCCAGGGCGATTCGCACCGCATCCCGCCGACCGCGCTCGCTTAGCCGAAAAGCGCGGCCCGAGGCGATGGCGACGCCGCGCTGGCGGGCCTGGGCCACGAATTCTTCCTCGTCGCGGCCGGGGGGCAGTTCCAGCCAGATGTGCAGGCTTTGCGGATGGGCGCGAAAGGGTGCGGCGCCCAGAACCTGGCGCGCGATGCCATGCCGGACGGCCAGCGCCTCGCGCTGCCACAGGATCAGCCGGTCGACGGTGCCGTCGCCGATCCAGTGGCTCAGCAGTTCCACCATGGCCGGCGTGGCCATCCAGTTCGTCACCAGATGCCGGTTGGCGGTGGCCGAAGCCAGCCGCGCCGGCGACAGCAGCCAGGCGACCCGCAGGCCCGGCAGCGTGGTCTTGGTGAAGCCGTTGATATGCAGCACCCGTTCGGGCGCCAGGGCGGCCATGGGCGGCGGCCGGTCGGCGATCATCGCGTTCAGCATGTCGTTTTCGATGATCAGCAGGTCGTGGCGGCGGGCGACGGCGACCAGTTCGGCGCGGCGGCCGGCGCTGCTCATGATCGCCATTGGGTTGACGGCGGCGGGCTGCATGTAAAGCGCGCGCAGGCTGCCCTTGCGCGCCAGGTGGTCCAGCGCCTCGGGGACGATGCCGTCCTCGTCCACCGGCAGGCCCTCCAGGTGCAGGCCCAGGTATTTGCACAGCGGCATCAGCAGGTGATGGGTCAGCGCCGAGGCGGCCAGCGTGTCGCCGGCGGGCACCGCGCTCATGACCGCGGTGGTGATGGCCGAGGTCGCGCCGTCGGTTATGGTGATGTTTTCCGGCGCCGCGTCGATGCCGCCCCGGCGCAGCCAGTCGGCCGCGATCTGCCGGTGCTGCGGCAGGACCGAACTGGGCCGAAAGGACAGCGCCGCCGGGACCGGCAGGTTTTCGGCCACCCAATGCAGCCCCTCGCGAAATGTTTCCACATGCATCCGCTCGGTCACCGGCTTCAGGATCGACAGGTCGATCAGTTCGCCAAGCCGTTCGGCCAGATAGGGCGGCGTGTTCTCTGAACCCGAGGGCAGCACGAAGGAGCCGCGCCCGACCTCGCCCACCACCAGGCCGCGGCGGATCAGTTCCTCATAAGCGCGCGAGACGGTCTGCACGGAAAGCCCCAGGTCGTCGGCCAGCCTGCGCTGCGGTGGCAGGCGGCTGCCGGCAGGCAGCATTCCGTCGCGGATCGCCCGCGCATATTGCTCGGCCAGGGAAAGATAGGCCGGACGGTGCAGGGCGCGAGGATCGGGGGTCCACATTGTGATGAAATCCGAATGAAGACAATCCTGTCATTACTCGGCAATGTTATGATCTATCCCGCGCGCCCGCAATCGCCGTCTTGCGGCGGCGGGCGTCAGGCATGGAACCTTTGCCGATACTCGCCGGGCGGCAGGCCGACGATGCGCAGGAACACCTTGCGAAATGCGCCGGGGTCGGAATAGCCGACCTCCCAGGCGATGCGCTCGATGGGCTGCTGGCCGAATTGCAAAAGCTCCTGCGCCTTGGCCACCCGCAGGCGCTGGGCGTAATCGGTCGCGGTCAGCCCGGTCGCTTTCTGGAAGCGGCGCAGAAAGGTGCGTTCCTCCAGCCCCGCCTGGCTGGCCAGGACGGAAAGCCGCGCCTCCTTGCCCTCATGCGCTTGCAGGAAATGCTGCGCCTTCAGGATCGCGGCATCGCCATGCGTCAGGCGCGGCACGAAGCCGCTGTAAAAGCGCTGCTCGCGCCCCGGCGGATCGACCAGCAGCATCCGGGCCGTTCGGGCCATCGCCACCGGGCCCAGGAAGCGGTCCACCAGCTTCAGGCCCAGATCGGTCCAGGACATCAGCCCGCCCGCCGAAACGATGTCGCCGCCGTCGATCACCAGGCGGTCGCAGTCCACCCGCGCGTCGGGAAAGCGGTCCTGCAAGTCCTGCGCATGGGTCCAATGCGTCGTCACCGCCCGGCCGGCCAGCAACCCCGTTTCGCCCAGCAGGAACGCGCCGGCGCAGATCGAGGCCAGCACCGTTCCCTGGGCATGACGGTCCCGCAGCCAGCCTGCCAGCGGCGCCGCCGCCGCGGGGGTGATCGGCGGCGCAAGCGAGGGCGGCAGGATCAGCACGTCGCAGCGCGCATCCCCGGCCGCTTGCGGCGCGGTGTCGAAGACCGGCTTGGGCGGGCCGTCGCCCTCGGCGCGCAGGTGGCGCACGTCAAGCCGGTCGCCATGCGTTGCGGACTGCCCGGCGATCTGGAACAGGTCGGTCAGGCCCAGCACCGCCGAAACCTGCACGCCGGGATAAAGCAGGATACCGATCAGGGGTGCAGTTTTGTCCATATCGACCGCGATTCCATCGACTTCGCCACCTTGGCACCATTGCCGAAAGCCGGGCCAAAGGCAATCGGCCCCGCACGTGATCCGCAGGGGGCGGGTTTTGCCGGTGATGCCGGCCAGCCGCGGGAACAAAGCCCGCCGCCCAAGGTTTCACGCCACCCCCAGCCCAGGGACGAGGCAAGAGCATGAACGACATGGATCTGGAACAGGCCATCAGCATCGCCGCCCAGGCGCATCGCGGCCAAAGGGATCGCGCGGGCCGGCCCTATATCCTGCACCCGCTGCGGATGATGCTGGCCGCGGACGGGGATGACCAGCGCATCGTCGCCGTTCTGCACGACGTGGTCGAGGACAGCGACTGGACCATCGACCAGTTGCGGGCCGCCGGCCTGGATTTGCGCCTGGCCCAGGCGGTCGACGCCCTGACCCGCCGCAAGGACGAGGACTATTTCGATTTCGTGGATCGCGCCGGCCGCAACGTCCTGGCGCGGGCGGTCAAGATCCTGGATCTGTGCGACAATTCCGATACCGCCCGGCTGAAGAACGCAGGCCCCGAAGATCAGGAAAGGCTGGAAAAATACGGCAAGGCCATGCGCCGCCTGGCCCAATCGCAGCCCCCGCCGCCCGAGCGCTGCCATTGAGCCCGCATCCGCCCGGCAGGCGCAAAGATACGGCCCGCGCCAGGCCCGCGGCGGGGCGGTGACGCAGCGACCGAAACGGCCGCACCCAGATTGATGGTTGTTCATGGCCTTCCGCCTGCGCTAACCTGCCGGCAAGAACCACTCTGACAGGGGAAAATCATGAGTTTCAAAGCACTGTTTGCCGCCGCCGCGATGGCCGCGACCTTTGGCATGGCCGCCGGCGCGCAGGAGATGTCATTCTTCCGCATCGGAACGGGCGGCACGGCCGGCACCTATTACCCGATCGGCGGCCTGATCGCCAACGCGATTTCCAGCCCGCCCGGCTCGCGCGCCTGCGAGGATGGCGGCTCTTGCGGGGTGCCGGGGCTGGTGGCGACGGCGGTGGCCTCGAACGGCTCGGTCGGCAACGTGAACGCCATCAACGGCGGCGCGATGGAGGCCGGGTTCAGCCAATCCGACGTCGCCTATTGGGCGCAGACCGGCACCGGCCTGTGGGAAGGCCAGCCGGCGGTCGAAAAGCTGCGGCTGATCGCCAACCTTTATCCCGAAAGCATCCACCTGGTGGCGCGCAAGGATGCGGGCATCGCCTCGGTCGCCGATCTCAAGGGCAAGCGGGTCTCGCTGGACGAGCCGGGATCGGGCACGCTGGTCGATGCCAAGATCATCCTGGAAGCCTTTGGCCTGTCCGAAGCCGATGTGACGCCCGAATATCTCAAGCCCGACCAGGCGGCGGACCGGATGCGCGACGGGGCGATGGACGCCTTTTTCTTCGTCGGCGGCTACCCGGCCGGCGCCATCGCCGAACTGGCCAGCCAGCATGATGTGACCCTGGTGCCCATCACCGGCCCCGAGGTGGAAAAGCTGCGCGACACCTACAGCTTCTTTGCCACCGACACCGTGCCCGCCGGCACCTATGAGGGGCAGGACGCCGATGTGGCCACGATCTCGGTCGGGGCGCAGCTGGTCACCAACGCCGATCTGTCCGAAGATCTGGTCTATGGCATCACCAAGGCGCTTTACAACGACAACACGCAAAAGCTGTTCGCGGCCGGCCATGCCAAGGGCAAGCTGATCACCCTTGACAGCGCGACCCAGGGCGCGGGCATCCCGTTCCACCCCGGCGCCGAGCGCTTCTACAAAGAAGCGGGCAAGCTGAAGTAACGCTTCCGCCGCCGATCCGGGGGCGCGGACCGCTGCGGTTCGCGCCCCTGTTGCCGACGCGCATTGCAGGAAAACAAGATGACCGACGCACCCCGCGAGCTAACCGACGCACAACTGCGCGCCCTGGAAGAGGAATACGATCCCGAAGCGCGCTTTCGGACGGTGACCCGGCCCATCGCCATCCTGTCCGGCGTCATCCTGTTCCTGCTGTCGGTCTATCACTTCTACACGGCCGGATTCGGCATTCCGCGCGCCACGACCCATCGCGGGCTGCATATGGGCGTGTCGCTGTTCGTGATCTTTCTCAGCTTCTCGGCCCTGGCGCGGAATCGGCACAAGACCGGCGGCTTTGCCGTCCTGGGCGTGCCGGTCACGGATTGGATCCTTGCCATCGGCGGCGCGGTCAGCGCCTTTTACGTGCCCTGGATCTATGACCAGCTTGCCTTCCGGGTCGGCAATCCGCTGCCCATCGACATCGCCATGGGCACGGTGCTGCTCGTGGTGCTGATGGAGGCGGTGCGCCGCTCGATGGGCTGGCCGCTGCCGGTGATCGCCGGGCTGTTCATCGCCTATGCCTATTTCGGCAAGTCGATGCCCGGCATCCTGGTCCATCCCGGCGCGGACTGGTCCAATATCGTCAATCACCTGTATCTGACGTCGCAGGGCATCTATGGCACCGCGCTGGGGGTCATCGCCACCTATGTGTTCCACTTCGTGCTGTTCGGGGTGATGGCGCAAAAGATCGGGCTGGGGCAGTTGTTCATCGACCTGGCCACCGCGCTGACCGGGCGCTACGCCGGCGGGCCGGCCAAGGTCTCGGTCATCTCCTCGGCGATGCTGGGGACGATCTCGGGCTCGTCGATCGCCAATACCGTGACCACGGGCGCGCTGACCATTCCGGCGATGATCAAGATCGGCTTCAAGCGCCATTTCGCCGCCGCGGTCGAGGCCTCGTCCTCGACCGGCGGCCAGATCACCCCGCCGGTCATGGGTGCGGTCGCCTTTCTGATGGTGGAATATCTGGGCATCCCGCTGCGCACCATCCTGATCGCCGCCATCGTCCCGGCCTTCATGCATTTCTTCGGCGTGCTGGTTCAGGTCCACCTGGAGGCCAAGCGCCTGGGCATCCGCGGCTTGCGCGCCGAGGAACTGCCCAAGGCCGGCAAGGTGCTGCGCGAAGGCTGGCTGTCGGTCTTTCCGCTGGTGCTGCTGGTCTGGATGCTGATGTCGGGCCGCACGCCGTTTCTTTCGGCCTTCTGGGCGATCACCGCCTGTATCGCGGTCTATCTGATCCAGCGGGTCATGGCCGCGGGCGTGGTCGAGGGCATCAAGGAAACCGCCGCCGGCCTTTACGAGGGCTTCGTCGCCGGCGCGCGCCAATCGCTGGCCGTGACCGCCGCCGCCGCGCTGGTCGGCGTGGTGATCGGCATCGTCACGCTGACGGGCGTCGGCTTCAAGATCGCCTTCATGGTCACGAGCGTGGCGCAGGACTGGGCCGTGGGGTTGCATCAGTTCCTGACCTTCCTGCCGTTCGAGCTGTTCAGCATCCAGACGCTGACGCTGCTGTTCACCCTGCTGATGACGGCGGTGGTCTGCGTGCTGATGGGCTGCGGGGTGCCGACCACGGCGAACTATATCATCATGGTCGCGGTGGCCGCCCCGGTCCTGGGCATGATGAATGTCGAACCGCTGGTGGCGCATTTCTTCGTCTTCTATTTCGGCGTGCTGGCCGACGTGACGCCGCCGGTGGCGCTGGCCGCCTATGCCGGGGCCGGGATCGCCGGCGCCAACGGGTTCAAGGCCGGCAATACCGCGTTCCGGCTGTCCATGGGCAAGGCGCTGGTGCCTTTCGTCTTCGTCTTCTCGCCCTCGCTTCTGCTGGTCACGCAGTCCTTCACGCTGCCCGACTTCCTGCTGGCCTTTACCGGCTCGGTCCTGGGCATCGTGGCGCTGTCGGCCGCGATCACCAATTGGCTGATGGGTCCGCTGCTGACGATCGAAAGGATCGTGCTGCCCCTGGCCGCGCTGATGCTGATCGCGCCCGAACTCACCTCGACCGTGCTGGGCATGGCGATCCTGGCCGCCGTCGTGCTGCGCCAATACATGGCAGGGGGCGATCGCGGCGGGGCCATACCGGCATCCTGATGGCAAGGGCAAGGGGACGGCAGGCGCGGCCTGGCAAGCCCCGCCGGCCTTACCGCGCAAGGCGGGCGTTGCCCGGCCCCTGCCTGGCCGGCCCGGCCGCAGGCGACATGCCGACAGGGGGCTGGCGGATGCGGGAATTATCGGTAACCTGCGGCAGGTTTCGCCTGCGGGGGAACAGCCCATTCCGAACTCGATCCGATTTTCCGGGGCACAGCCGCCCGATCCCGGCAACCGCCCCGGCCGTCCCCACGCGCCCCGGCTGTCCAGGCAGGCCGGCAGGGCGGGGCACCATGGCATGACGCCCAGGCCATTCGGAACGCTGCCCGATGGCGGGCAGGTCATGCAGGCGACCATTTCGGGCCATGGGCTGACGGCCTCGATCATCACGCTGGGCGCATCGCTCCAGGATCTGCGGCTAGCGGGGATGGGGCACGCGCTGGTGCTGGGCTTTCCCAAGCTGGACCCCTATCTGGGCAAAGGCCGCTATTTCGGCGCGGTGATCGGGCGCTATGCCAATCGCATCGCCCAGGGCCGCGCGGTGATCGACGGCGAGGAATGGCATCTGGACCGCAACCAGGACGACCGCCACATGCTGCATGGCGGCCGCGATGGCTGCGGCACCCGCAACTGGATGCTGGCCGATTGGGACCAAGGTTCGGTGGCGCTGGCCGATTACCTGCCCGCGGGGCATATGGGCTTTCCGGGCGCCATGCTGATCAGGGCGACCTGGTCCATCCTGCCCGGCCCGGTGCTGATGCTGACGATCCTGGCCACTTCCGACGAAGCCACGCTGTGCAACTTTACCCAGCATAGCTATTTCAACCTGGACGGGACGGACAGCATCGCCGATCACCACCTGACCGTCCCGGCCAAACACTACCTGCCGGTGGACGCCGAGATGATCCCGCTTGGCCGCCCCGCCCCGGTCCAGGGCACGCATCTGGACTTTCGCCAGCCGGTGCGACTGGGCGACCGGCTGGACGGGCCGCGCATCGACCACAATCTTTGCCTTGCGTCGCGGCGCCGGATCGTGCCGCGCAAGGTCGCGACGCTTCAGGCCGGCCAGCTTGCGATGACCCTGCGCTCGACCGAGCCGGGGCTTCAGATCCATGCGACAGAACATCTCACCCCCAGGGCGCCCGGCCATGCCGGCCGCCCCTATGGCCGCCATGCCGGTATTGCGCTGGAAACGCAGCTCTGGCCGGATTCGCCGCATAATCCCGGCTATCCCTCGGCGCTGCTGGAGCCGGGACAGCTTTATCGCCAGACCACCGCGATGACCTTTCACCGCCGTTCCGGCAGTTGACGCAAGATCGGGTCACGAACTAATGCGGGGTCAGGGAGGAAACATGGACCGCGCATCGACCCAGACCCATTCCGCGACGCGGGCGCAGGCGCCCTTTGCGGCGCAGCTTCACGCCCGGCTGCGCCAGCGCATCGTCCAAGGCGAACTGCCCCCCGGCGCGCGCCTTTCGGAACAAGAGATCGCCGATGGCTACGCCATGTCGCGCCAACCCGTGCGCGAAGCGTTCATCCGCCTGGCGGGCGAGGGTCTGCTGGAGGTGCGCCCCCAGCGCGGCACCTTCGTCACCCGCATCGACCTGGAATGGGTGCTGTGCACCCGCTTCATCCGCGAATCGGTCGAAGCCGACATCGTGCGCCTTGCGGCATCCCAGGCCCGGCGCCAGGACCACCAGACGCTGTTTGAACAGATCGCCGCGCAAGAGACCCAGGCCGATCCCACGACCCTGGTCCAGTTGGACGAGGAATTTCACGCCACCCTGGCCCGGATCGCCGGCAAGGCCCTGGTCTGGAGCCACTTGCAACAGGTCAAGATGCCGCTGGACCGCGCCCGCCACCTGCTAAGTGCGATCACGCCCAAGGACATCATGCTGGCCCAGCATCGCAGCGTGGCCGAGGCAATCGCCGCCGGCGACCCCGATGCGGCCGAAGCGGCGATGCGGCTGCATCTGCGCCGGGTGCTTCTGGACCTGCCGGGGGTGCTGCGGCTGTCGCCGGATTATTTCACCAGCACCGATTCCTTCGCCGCAACACTCGCCGCGCAAGCCTGACGCCAGCGCAAAGCGCCAGGCCCATTGCGCGCCGGGCGGGCTGTCCCGCCGCCATCCGGCCAGGACATGGGCCGCCCCCTTGGACGGCCCTGCCGGTTACGCTTCGGGGTCCCAGCCGCTGATCTGCTTGCTGTCCATGAACTCCTCCAGCCCCCAAACGCCACCCTCGCGCGCCCGGCCCGACGCCTTGACGCCGCCAAAGGCCGCGCCCCTGCCCCGGCTTTGGCCGTTCGTCTCGACCATGCCGGCGCGCAATTGCCGGGCCAGCCGGTTGCGGCGCGCCCCGTCCTGGGTCTGGACATAGTTCGTCAGCCCATAGATCGTGTCATTGGCGATCGCGACCGCCTCTTCCTCGGTGTCGAAGGGCATGATCGACAGCACCGGGCCAAAGATTTCCTGCCGGGCGATGGTCATGTCCGGGGTCACGTCGGCAAAGACCGTCGGACGCACGAAATAGCCGCGATTGACGCCTTCGGGCAGGCCGGTTCCGCCGGCGACCAGGCGGGCGCCTTGGTCGATGCCGGTCTGGATCAGCTCCTGGATCTTGTCCCATTGCTGCTTGCTGACCACCGGGCCGATATGGCGGCCGGGCTGGTGCGCGCTGGCCACGGCGGTTTCCTCGGCCACCTTGCGGGCCTGCTCGACCGCGGTTTCGTAAAAGGACCGCTCGACCAGCATTCGGGTCGGGGCGTTGCAGCTTTGCCCGCTATTGTTGAAGCAATGCCGCGCGCCCCGTGTCACCGCCTTTTCGTCGGCATCGGCAAAGACCAGGTTCGCCCCCTTGCCGCCCAGTTCCAGCGCCACCTTTTTCAGCGTATCGGCCGCCGCCTTGGTGATGGCGATGCCCGCGCGGGTCGAGCCGGTAAAGCTGATCATGTCCACGTCGGGATGCACCGAAAGCTGCGAACCCACGCCCGCGCCGTCGCCGTTCACCATGTTGTAGACGCCCGGCGGCAGCCCGGCCTCGTCCACGATCTCGGTAAAGACGACCGAGGACAGGGGCGCGATCTCGCTGGGTTTCAGCACCAGCGTATTGCCGGCCAGCAGGGCCGGGATCACCTTCAGCGTGACCTGGTTCATCGGCCAGTTCCAGGGGGTGATCAGCCCGACCACGCCCACCGGCTCCCACGCGACCATGCTGGTGGGGGTATCGGGGCGCAGGGGGCGGATGAAGTCAAAGCCCTTGAACGCCTCGATGAAGGTTTCGATGTGATAGCTGCCGGCGGCGGTCTGGTCGGCCAGCGCCATGTCCTGCGGCGCGCCCATCTCGGCGCTGATGGCGGCGGCCATGTCGGGGGCGCGGCGTTTGTAGATGTCCAGGATCTTCTGGACATAGGCCAGCCGCTGGGCGGGGGGCGTCGCGGCCCAGGCCGGGAAGGCCGCCTTGGCCGCCGCCACCGCCGCATCCGTATCCGCCTGGTCGCCCAGGCTGATCACCGCCACCGGCTCTTCGGTCGAGGGGTCGATGACCTCCAGGTCGCGGGGCTGGCGGGGCGCCACCCAGGCGCCGCCGATGTAGAAATTCCGCTTGTCGGCCAGTCCGCTCATCAAAGCCTCCTTTTGATCTGGGATTGGCCGCAGACTGGCACCCGCGCGGGCGGGCTGCAAGCCGGGCGATTAACACGACTGAACGCATCAGGTTGGACAATCCGCCGCAGATGCCTATCTTGTCGCCAAACCAACCGAAAGGATCCGACATGTCCCTGCGCCTCAATGACACCGCGCCTGATTTCACTGCCGATTCCACCGAAGGGCCGATCAGCTTTCACGACTGGGTCGGCGACAGCTATGCGATCCTGTTCTCGCATCCGCGGGATTTCACCCCGGTCTGCACCACGGAATTCGGCGCCGTCGCCCAGCTTGTGCCCGAGTTCGAGAAGCGGGGCACCAAGGTTCTGGGCGTTTCGGTCGATTCGGTCGAGGATCACGGCAAATGGAAGGCGGACATCGAAAAGGTCGCCGGCACCCCGGCGAATTTCGCCATCATCGACGACACCTCGCTGACGGTGTCCAAGGCTTACGACATGCTGCCGGCGGATTTCTACCTGCCGGGCGCGGACCGCACCCCGGCGCATTCGGCGACGGTGCGCACGGTGTTCATCATCGGCCCCGACAAGAAGGTCCGGCTGACCATGTCCTATCCGATGTCGGTGGGCCGCAACTTTGCCGAGATCGTGCGGGCGCTGGACGCGGTGCAAAAGACCGACGGCGTGCCGCTGGCCACCCCCGCGAACTGGATGCCGGGCCAGGACGTGATCGTGGCGCTGTCGCTGGACGACGCGGCGGCCGAGGCGAAATACGGCCAGTTGAACAAGACCCTGCCCTATCTGCGCTTTGCCAAGGATCCGGCGTAAGCTGGGCGCGGGCGGGGCGTTCTGCCCCACCTAATACCTGCCGACATCGGTTGGCTCGACCGGCGGAACCCGACTGATCGCCGCGTTTTCATAGCGCTTTGCCTCGGTCAGGAAGGAATAGATCGCGCCCTGCATGCTATGGGTGAAGCCCAGCCAGCCGCAGCGCCACATGCCATGGCCGAAATACCATTTCAGAAAGAACAGAAACGGGCTGGCCAGCATCTTCCAGGGACGGGGCGGCTGGCCGCGCCGGGCCTTCATTTCCGCCTTGAGCGATGAATACTTGTTCTTTTTCTCCATCTGCTCGTGCAGCGACAACGGGCTGAAATGCAAAAGCCCGCCAGGCTGCGCCTTGCGCACCGGGCCGTCGATGGCGATGCCCTCATGCACCAGATCGGTCGGATCAAAGCGCCCGCGCCCGCGTCGGAACAGCCGGTTGTGATAACGCTCATGCGCGGCGGGCGGCACGAAGCCATAGCCGGGCAGATAGTCATAGCGCGTCAGCCGCCAGCCATTCACGCCCTCCTGCGCCAGCAGGCCGGGAAAGATCTTGGCCAGCTTCGGGCTGACCCGCTCATCGCTGTCGATGCTTAGGCACCAGTCCTGACTGCACTGATCCAGGGCGAACTGCTTTTGCGCGCCAAAGCCGCGCCAGGGCTCGTGCAGGATGTTCAGCGGCAGCCCTTCTTCGCGCAGCTTTTGCAAGATCGCCAGCGTGCCGTCGGTCGAGCCGGAATCGACCACGACGATCTCGGCGCAAAAGGCAACGCTGCGGATGCAGTTCTCGATCACGCGCTCTTCGTTCTGGCAGACGATGAAGGCAGAAACGGGTAAGGTCATTCATACTGCCCTTTCTTGGTTGAAGACGCTGGACAAGTCGCGGACCTTGCCAAGCGCATCAGGACCAAGCAATCTGGCAAGTCAAGGGCCGCATCGGGAAGGCTCGAAAGATGCCCCGCCAAACAGCGGCCGAGCAAACACCCTTTCAGGAGCTATCTGATGCGGAGAAAAACCCGGATCGAGCGGTTTCTGTCTTGGAACCAGCATCGAAGGCGCCTTGGCGCTCGCAAGTTCATGCGCGATTCCGAGCCCTTCGAGCAGATGAAGACCGCACTTATCGCGGCGGGACCGGCCAGCCAATCCTGGAAATCCCAGCGCGATCTGGGCGAACATTTTGACAAGCTGCGCGCCGAATTTTCCGGCCAGCCCGAACTAATGTTCCATCACGCAAAACTGATTGTGCTGATCCGCCGCCGCGTAGCGCCCCAGCAAAATTATGCCCACTTCCGGCAACTCTGGGATGCGGAATGCGATTTCCTTGCGGAAACGCTGAACATCCGCTGGCTGACTTCGGCCGCGGACACGTTCGTTGAACTCGACCCGCGGCCCGAGGTGCGCGGGGCGGGCATGCTGGCCTCGTTACTGGCGAACATGGTCAAGATCGCCGAGACCGAGCGATGGCTGACTAATAGCCAGGACCAGCCCATCTTGCCGGAGCGCATTACCGAACTGCGCCAGCGGATGGTGCCGCTGTTCGAAGGCATGTCCTGCTTCGCCGCCGGCCAGGATGATACGCTTTACAATCTCTATTGGCGGTTGAAGCCATTCTTCGACGTGCGCCCCACCGGCGTAATCCTGCACGGCATTTATAACCGGCTTCAGGATGCCGATACGGTTTTTGCCCGGCTGCGCGCCGTGCATCGACTGAAAAAGACCGAATGGTGGGAAAGCTGAAAAGAAAAGCGGAGCCCACAGGCTCCGCTTGATCCGTTTTCCTAAACGAAGCGTCAGCCCTCGGCCGATTCCTCTTTCTTCTCCGGCGAAATCTCCTCGCCGGTTTCCTGGTCGACCATCTTCATGCCCAGGCGCACCTTGCCGCGGTCGTCAAAGCCCAGCAGCTTGACCTTGACCTCCTGGCCTTCCTTCAGCACCTCGTTGGGGTGGTTCAGGCGCTTGCCCGCGATCTGGCTGACATGCACCAGCCCGTCGCGCTTGCCGAAGAAGTTCACGAAGGCGCCGAAATCGACCAGTTTCACCACCTTGCCGGTATAGACCTTGCCCTCTTCGGGTTCGGCCACGATCGAATGGATCATGTCATAGGCCTTCTTGATCGAATCGGCATTGGCCGAGGCGATCTTGATGGTGCCGTCGTCGCTGATGTCGACTTTCGCGCCCGAGGTTTCCACGATCTCGCGGATCACCTTGCCGCCCGAGCCGATCACTTCGCGGATCTTGTCGGTCGGGATGGTCATCGTCTCGATGCGCGGGGCGTGGGCGCTGAACTCGCGCCGGCCCTCGGTCAGGGCCTTGGACATCTCGGCCAGGATGTGCAGCCGGCCATCGCGGGCCTGGGCCAGCGCCTGTTCCATGATCTCGGGCGTGATGCCCGCGACCTTGATGTCCATTTGCAGGCTGGTGATGCCGTTTTCGGTGCCCGCGACCTTGAAGTCCATGTCGCCCAGGTGGTCCTCGTCGCCCAGGATGTCGGTCAGCACCGCCCAGCGGCCGTCCTCTTCCAGGATCAGGCCCATGGCGACGCCGGCCACCGGCGCTTTCAGCGGCACGCCCGCATCCATCATCGACAGCGACCCGCCGCAGACCGAGGCCATCGAGGACGAGCCGTTCGATTCGGTGATCTCGCTGACGACGCGGATGGTATAGGGGAAATCGGTCGGCGCCGGCAGCACGGCTTGCAGCGCGCGCCAGGCCAGCTTGCCATGGCCGATCTCGCGGCGGCCGGGGCTGCCCACGCGGCCCACCTCGCCCACCGAATAGGGCGGGAAGTTGTAATGCAGCAGGAAGTTGCTGCGGCTGTTGCCATGCAGCGCGTCGATGATCTGTTCATCATCGCCGGTGCCCAGCGTGGTCACGACCAGCGCCTGGGTTTCGCCGCGGGTGAACAGCGACGAGCCATGGGTGCGCGGCAGGAAGCCCACTTCGCAGTCGATGGGGCGGATGGTCTTGTTGTCGCGGCCGTCGATACGCGGGCGGCCGTCGATGATGCCGCCGCGCAGGATGCCCGATTCCAGCTTTTTCAGCGCCGAGCCCAGGTTGGGGTCCAGCCGCTGATCCTCGGACAGGCCGGCCAGCACCTTGGCCTTGGCGGCCTCGATGGCGTCGCGGCGCTCGCCCTTGTCGTGGATGGCATAGGCGGCGCGCATGTCGTCCTCGCCCAGCGATTTCACCTGGGCGTAAAGCGCGCTGTAATCCGGCGAGGCAAAGTCGAAGGGTTCCTTCGCCGCAGCTTCGGCCAGGTCGATGATCAGGTCGATGACCGGCTGCATGGCCTCGTGGCCGAACTTGACCGCGCCCAGCATCTCGGCCTCGGTCAGTTCATAGGCTTCCGATTCGACCATCATCACCGCGTCGCGGGTGCCGGCGACGACCAGATCCAGCCGCTGCTCGGGATTGCCGCGCAGATGGTCCATGTCCTGCACTTCGGGGTTCAGGACATATTCGCCATTGGCAAAGCCCACGCGGGCGGCGGCGATCGGACCCATGAAGGGCACGCCGGAAATCGTCAGCGCGGCCGAGGCAGCGATCATGGCCACGATATCGGGATCGTTGACCAGGTCGTGGCTCAGCACCGTGCACATCACCAGCACTTCATGCTTGAAGCCGGGGACGAACAGCGGGCGGATCGGCCGGTCGATCAGGCGCGCAGTCAGCGTTTCCTTTTCCGAAGGACGGGCTTCGCGCTTGAAGAAACCGCCGGGGATCTTGCCGGCGGCATAGTATTTTTCCTGGTAATGCACCGTCAGGGGGAAGAAGTCCTGGCCGGGCTTGGGTTCTTTCGCGAAAGTGACGTTGGCCATCACGCTGGTCTCGCCCAAGGTGGCGATGACCGAGCCGTCGGCCTGACGGGCAACCTTGCCCGTTTCCAGCGTGAGCGTTTCCTGGCCCCACTGGATGGATTTCTTCACTTCATCAAACATCTGGTTTCCTCTGGCGGCGCGCCGGCCCTTCCGGTCGCGCGCCCTGTGTCAAATGGCGGCCCCATTGCCGCCGCCCCTATCCTTCGCATGTGCCCAGGGGCCTGGCGTCACGTCACAGATGGGCACGGCCCATACAGGAAAACAGGGGATTTGGAAAGTGGTTTACCGCGGGCCGATATCCGGACGGGGGTCCTGTTTAGCTGCCAGGGGCGGGTGTCGCCCCCGGCGTTGGCGGGGCCGGTCAGGCCGTGGCCAGCGTTCTCGGCACGGCGGCCTTGGGTTCGGCCGTCGCCTCGGCCGGCCATGCCGGGCTGTCGATCACGGCGACGCGCTTGACCACATCCTGCGCCATTTCCTTGGCCTGTGCCGCGATCGCCCAGGACCGGAACAGCGCCTCGGCATCGGGGCCGGGCGGGACAAGGGCCTGCTGCGACCGCGCAGGTTCGGCCTTTTCTGCCGCGCCGACCGTGCGGTTGGCAAAGGGTTGGGGTGCCAGGCTTGGGGGCACGGTTGGCAGGGTTCCGGCGGCCGGGGCCGCCGTCCCGGCACCTGTCTGCCCGGCACCGTCCAAGGGAACGCTGGCGCCCGTCGGCGCAGGCGCAGCGGCCACCGCGATTTCCGGGGCGGGAGTTGCAGCCGCCTGCGGCGAAAGATCCAGGCGCGCCGCGTTGCCCGTCGCCGTCTGGGGGCTTTGCGACGAACCAAGAAGCTTGCCCAACCCATCCGTCAAGCTGGTCAGGACCGAAGAAGGGGTCGGCGGAGGGATGGTGGGCTTGAAAAACGAACCGATTAACATTGCAATCTCCATTTTGCGGACAAATTGCAGATTAGTTTACGGCCTTTAAGAATCCAGAAGGACAATAGCTTGGATTTTAAGGGTTTTATCCGCCCCTGGACCAGGACAGCAAAACGCCCGCGGCTTGGGCGCGGGCGTTGCAAGGCTTGGCTGCGGTTCAGCGCCGGCTGTCAGCGGCGCAGGCCCAGCTTGGCGATCAGCACGTTGTAGCGGGCTTCGTTCTTGCCCTTCAGATAGTCCAGCAGCTTGCGGCGCTGCGCGACCAGTTTCAGCAGACCACGACGCGAATGGTTGTCCTTCTTGTGGGTCTTGAAATGCTCGGTCAGGGTCGAGATGCGCGACGACAGGACCGCAACCTGGACCTCGGGCGAGCCGGTGTCGCCTTTCTTGGTCGCAAATTCCGTCATCAGGCGATTCTTTTCCTCAACAGTAATCGACATCGGGGTCTCCTTTCAGGATCAAGGGGTTATGGCTCTGGCCGGGATGTCGTCCAGCACAGGCCCGTGGAGAGCTCCGCCGGAAGTCCCAGCGGATGGGCGCGTATAGGCGCAAACCGACGAAAAGGAAAGCGCTTTCTGGCCTAGCCCGGCGGCGCGATCCGGGTCAGGGCGATGTCATCCGCGCGCAGCCCCTGGGCCTGAAGCAGCCGGGCCACGGGCTGCCCGTCCAGGCGAATCAGCGCCGATCCGTCGCTGTCGCGTTCCAGCGTCACCTTGGGCAAGGCACCGTCGGCACGGTCCTGATAGGCCAGTTCGATCCGGTCCTGGCTGGCGTCGAAATCGGCGATCACCGGCAGCTTGTCGCCGGGATCTTCCAGCGCCGCGGCCGGTGGAGAGAGCAGGAACAGATCCTCGTCCGCGCCGCCTTCGGAAAAATCGCCCAGGCCGGGTTGCAGCGTGTCCCGCCCGGCCCCGCCATGCATCCAGGCCCGTTCGGGATCGTCCGAGCCGATCAGCAGATCGTCGCCATCGCCGCCGTCCAGGTCGCTTTCGCCCGGCCCGGCGATCAGCGTGTCGTTGCCGGCATTGCCCGAGATCCAGTCCTGGCCTTCGCCCCCGGTCAGCAGATCGTCGCCATCGCCGCCCAAGATGGTGTCGTTGCCGGGGCCGCCATGCACGGTGTCGTTGGCGTTCTGTCCCGCCAGGTAATCGTCGCCCGCGCCGCCTTCGATGGAATCGTCGCCGCCGGGGCCGAAATCGCCGTCGCCATAGATCGAGTCGGCGCCGTCGCCGCCCAGCAGCGTGTCGCCGCCCTGCCCGCCATGCAGATCGTCATTGCCGCCATAGCCCGACAACAGGTCGTCGCCATCGCCGCCGACAAGCCAGTCACTGCCTTCGGTCCCGTCGGCCGCCAGCCCCTGCGGCCGGGGCGGTTCATCGGGATCGGCGTCGGAATTGCCGTCCGCATCGGCGGCGCGGGTGGTCCCGGTCACATCGGTGGCAAGACCGGCAAGAAACAGGCTGACGATACTGCTGATCAACAACATGACGGGCACCCAAACGAATCACATAAACCCAAAACAACACATACCGCCCCCGCCAGGGCGCCGCATCATCATTACTAATAAAGCCTTAACGACCGGCGGTCAGCGATAATCGCGCGCGCCAAAGATCGCGCTGCCGACGCGGATATGGGTGGCGCCCTGGGCGATGGCGGTTTCGAAATCGGCGCTCATGCCCATGGACAGGCCGGCAAGCCCGTTGCGGGCGGCCATCTGGCGCAGGGTGCGGAAATGCGGGACGGGGTCGCCGCCTTCGGGGGGGATGCACATCAGCCCGGTGATCGCCAGGTCCATCGCCAGGCATTGGGCGACAAAGGCATCGGCTTCGTCGGGCAGGATGCCGGCCTTTTGCGGCTCGGCGCCGGTGTTCACCTGAACGAAAAGCTGCGGACAGGAACCGCGCGCCTGCACCTGCCGCGCCAGTTTCCCGGCAAGCGAGGGACGGTCGAGCGTGTGGATGGCGTCGAATAGATCAAGCGCCTGCTTCAGCTTGTTGGTCTGCAAGGGGCCGATCATGTGCAACTGGATACCGGGGAAACTCTCGCGCCAGGCGGGCCATTTCCCCGCGGCTTCCTGCACGTAGTTTTCGCCGAATACGCGATGGCCGGCCGCCAGCACCGCCTCGACCCGTTCGGGGGGCTGCACCTTGCTGACGGCGATCAGCGTAACCTCGCCCGCAGCGCGCCCGGCGGCTTGTTCGGCCGCACTGATGCGGCGCCTGATGTCATCCAGTTCCATGGCGGCATGATTCCCAAAAGAAAAGAGCGGGCGCAAGGCCCGCTCTTTGCCGTTTCCGTATCCCGAAGGATCAGAAATCGAAGCGAACGCCCATGTCGGCGGTCACGTTTTCAGCATAGTCGCGCTGGAGCGAGGCACCCAGACGAGCGCCGCCCAGATCGTAGTTCACACCAATACCGAACGCATTGTCGGTTTCGTTGCTGTCGCGGTTGTTGTTGGCGACATAGGCTTCGATGTTGGTGCGGCCATCGGCCAGGGTGTAGTCGCCGTAAAGGGCGATGGTGTCCCCAACAGAAGCGTATTCGGTGTCGTCTTCGTCATTGGTGGTGACGTAGTTCAGACCGACGCGGGCGTTTTCCATGACGGCATAACGCGCGCCGAGGAAGAAGATGTCGTTGCCGTCGATGCCAGCACCATTCCAGGTGGCGGCGGCCGACAGTTCCAGCACGTCGTTCCAGGTGTAGTCAGCCACCAGGCCGAATTCCTTCTCGTCCACGCCGGCATCTGCAGCGTAGTCATGCTTCTGGTCGGGGTCGATGTAGGAGGCGCGCAGCTTCAGGTTGTCGATGCTGTAGATCGCAGCAACGCCCACGCGATCCTGGTATCCCAGGTCGTAATACTGCGGCTCGTAGGCGAAGAAGTTGCCGGCCACGGCGCTGAAGCCCACCGAGCGGTCAAAGGCGCCAAGTTCAGTCGCGTAGATCAGGCCGCTGTTGTCCATCGCGGTGTCGACGTTGCCGACTTCGACGGTCAGGCCTTGGGCGCTGATCCACAGTTTGCCGGGGTTCGCGACGGCACCTTCTTCACCTTGGTTCCACTGAAGGCGGAAGCGCGCACCGAAGTCGACGCCGGAATCGGTCGAGGTCGAGGCGTCGATGTTCATCCGCAGACGGCTAGCGACCAGGGTCTCGTTCAGGCCAGCAGCGTCTTGAGCAGCGGTGTTCTCGTAATAGATCACACCGGTCCGGCCATAGCCGGAGATGGTCACGTCGGCGGCGGCAACGCCCGCGGTCAGGACCAGCGCGGTGGAGGCGATAAGAGCCTTTTTCATGGTGTTTCCCTCTTGTCTCTCTCGTATGCCCCACCCGGTTGGCCGGCTTGGGGTATGCCCGTTGTGTCGCGCTTTCCCCCCGGCATTGCAACGAAATCGCTTTCGTTTACCCGGATTCCGAAACGCTGTGATGCACATGGGCCACACCCGGTTGCAACGCCGCGCCAGCCCGCCGCACCCAAAGCCCCGCGCGCGCGAGCCTTTTGACGCGCCGGCGGCGGCGGGGCGCCGCCCTCTCTTGTCGCAAGGGGCCGAATTGCGCTATGGCTCGGCCAAGGACGATCCGGGGGACACCAGATGACCAGACGCGCCGCACGGCTGACCGCCGCCCTGCTGATTTCGGCCGGGCTTGCCGCCTGTTCCGGCGGGGGGTCGGGGATGGGCTCTGCCGGTTCGGCGGGCTCGGCCGGCTCGGCGACATCGTTGCCGGGCGGCGGCAACCGCCAGGCCCAGCCGCGGGCCGAGGAACGGCGCGAGACGATCTGGGACGTCTTCGGCGACCGCCGCAACCCCAACGACACGGTGGCGGTCAACAAATACCTGTGGAACGCCAGCCTGGAGGTCCTGAACTTCCTGCCCATCCAGTCGGTGGACCCGTTTACCGGCGTCATCGTCACCGGCTACGGCACGCCTCCGGGCGGCGGGCGGTCCTATCGCGCCACGATCAAGGTCAGCGACCCGGCGCTGGACGCGCGCGGGCTGAAGCTTTCCTTGCAGGGGGCGGGCGGCGCGGCCGTGGCCCCCGACACCGTGCGCGCGGTCGAGGATGCGATCCTGACCCGCGCCCGGCAGTTGCGGGTCCGGGACCGCAATCTTTGACCCCGCTGGACCTGCATCGGGCAAGCGGCTAATACCCTGCGGGCAATCTGACGCCCGGAGGTATCCATGCCCTATGATCCCGCAATCAGCGAACCGCGCTGGCAAGAGGCGTGGGAACGGGCCGATACGTTCCGCGCCGTCCGCGACGAGCGGCCCAAGTATTACGTGCTGGAGATGTTCCCCTATCCCTCGGGGCGCATCCACATGGGCCATGTGCGCAACTACACGATGGGCGACGTGGTGGCCCGCTTCAAGCGCGCGCAGGGGTTTTCGGTGCTGCACCCGATGGGCTGGGACGCCTTTGGCATGCCGGCCGAGAATGCGGCGATGGAACAGGGCGGCCATCCGCGCGACTGGACCTATGCCAACATCGCCACCATGCGCAGCCAGTTGAAGCCGCTGGGCCTGTCCATCGACTGGAGCCGCGAATTCGCCACCTGCGACGATGCCTATGTCGCCCAGCAGCAGGCGCTGTTCCTGGACATGCTGGAGGCGGGGCTGATCTATCGCAAGTCGGCCATGGTCAACTGGGACCCGGTGGACATGACCGTGCTGGCCAACGAACAGGTGATCGACGGCAAGGGCTGGCGCTCGGGTGCAGCGGTAGAGCGCCGCGAACTGACGCAATGGTTCTTCCGCATCTCGGACTATTCCCAGGAATTGCTGACGGCGCTGGACGGGCTGGACGGCTGGCCGGAAAAGGTCCGGCTGATGCAGGCCAACTGGATCGGCAAGTCGCGCGGGCTGCAATTCCGCTTTGACACTGTGGACCTGCCCGATTTCCCGCAGATCGAGGTCTATACCACCCGGCCCGACACGCTGATGGGCGCCAGTTTCGTGGCCCTGTCGCCGGATCATCCGCTGGTCAAGGCGCTGGCCGCATCTGACCCCAAGGTCGCAGCTTTCGTCGAGGAATGCCGCCGCATCGGCACCACCGAAGAAGCCATCGAGACCGCGCCCAAGATGGGCCTGGACACCGGCCTGACCGTGCGCCACCCGCTGGACGCGGATTGGCAACTGCCGATCTGGATCGCCAATTTCGTGCTGATGGATTACGGCACCGGCGCGATCTTCGGCAGCCCCGCGCATGACGAGCGCGACCACGAATTTGCGCTGAAATACGGCCTGCCGATCCGCGCCACCTTCGGCGAGCGCGGCATGACGCTGGAACAGGCCGATGCGCTGGTCGCGACCGCGCCCTATGTGCCGCTGAAATCCGAGACCGTGACCTATGTGCGCGGCTTTGCCGGCGCGGCCGACCAGACTGGCGAGGCGGCGGTGGACGCAGCCATCGCCCATGCCCAGGCGGCGGGCTATGGCGAAGGCGTGACCAAGTTCCGCCTGCGCGACTGGGGCATCTCGCGCCAGCGTTACTGGGGCTGCCCGATCCCGGTGGTGCATTGCGACGCCTGCGGCACCGTCCCCGAGGCCAAGGCCAACCTGCCGGTGCTGCTGCCGCAGGATGTCAGCTTCGAGGTGCCCGGCAACCCGCTGAACCGGCATCCGACCTGGGCCGCGACCACCTGCCCGAAATGCGCCGGCCCGGCCCGGCGCGAGACGGACACCATGGACACCTTTGTCGATTCGTCCTGGTATTACGCGCGCTTTACCGCGCCCCAGGCGGCCACGCCCACCGACCGGGCCGAAACCGATTACTGGATGAACGTGGACCAGTATATCGGCGGCATCGAGCATGCGATCCTGCACCTGCTCTATTCGCGCTTCTTCGCCCGCGCCATGGTCAGGACCGGCCATCTGCCGGACAGCGCCAGGGAACCCTTTGCCGCGCTGTTCACGCAAGGCATGGTCACGCATGAAATCTACCGGACCCGCGACGAGCGCGACCGCCCGGTCTATCACCTGCCCGAGGACGTGGTGGACGGCAAGCTGGCCGACGGCACCCCGGTCGAGGTGATTCCCTCGGCCAAGATGTCGAAATCCAAGAAGAACGTCGTCGATCCGGTGAACATCGTCGAAAGCTTCGGCGCCGATACCGCGCGCTGGTTCATGCTGTCCGACAGCCCGCCCGAACGGGACGTGGAATGGACCGCCGCCGGGGCCGAGGCCGCGCACCGCTTTCTGTCCCGCGTCTGGCGGCTGGCCGACGAGATCCCCGAGGGTGGAACCGACGCGGACCTGGCCCGCGCCGCCCATCGCGCCATCGACGAGGTGACGCAGGCGATCGAGGGCTTTGCCTTCAACAAGGCGGTGGCCAAGGTCTATGAGCTGGCGAATGCCATCGCCAAGTCCGGGGCGGGCGCCGAAAGCCGGCGCGAGGCGCTGCGCATCCTGGCGCAGCTCATGGCGCCGATGGTGCCGCACCTGGCCGAAGAGGTCTGGGCCAAGGCCGGCGGGCAGGGCATGGCGGTCGATGCGCCCTGGCCCAAGGCCGATCCGGCGCTGCTGGTTTCCGACAGCGTGGTGCTGCCGATCCAGATCAACGGCAAGCGCCGGGCCGAGATCGAGGTGCCCAAGGACATGCCCAAGGAGGAAATCGAGGCCATCGTGCTGGCCGACGAAACCGTGCGCCGCTTCATGGAGGGGCAGCCTCCCAAGAAGCTGATCGTGGTGCCGGGGCGGATCGTCAATGTCGTGGTCTAGGCGGGCGGCCGTCCTGGGCGCGCTGGCCCTGGCCGGCTGCGGCTTTTCCCCGGTCTATGGGCCGGGCGGCACCGGGGCGCGGCTGTTTGGCAAGGTCCGCACCGCCGATCCGCGCACGCCCGACGATTTCGCCTTTGCCGGCCGCATCGCCGAACGGCTGGGCCCGGATGCCGAGGCCGGCTTTCTGCTGGACTACAATCTGCGCGTCGCGGTGGTGCCGCAGGCCATCACCCCAGACGAGGTGACGACCCGCTATGCGCTGAACGGAACCGCCGATTTCACCCTGACCGAGGCGGCGACCGGCCGGATGGTGACGCGCGGGCAGGTCAGCAGCTTCACCTCGTATTCCACCACCGGCACCACCATCGCCACCATGGCCGCCGAACAGGACGCGCATGAGCGGCTGGCGCGGATGCTGGCCGACCAGGTGGCGACGCGGCTTTTGGCCCTCCAGCCCGACGCGGTGCCATGATCCTGAAGGGCGCCGAGATCGGACGCTATCTGGCGCGGCCCGATCCGACGCGCCCGGCGCTGTTGATCCATGGCCAGGACGCGATGCGCGTGGCGCTGAAACGGGCCGAGGCGGTCAAGGCGCTGGTCGGTCCTGGGGCCGAAGAAGAGATGCGCCTGACCCGCATCCCCGGCGCCGACCTGCGCAAGGATCCGGCGGCGCTTCTGGATGCGGTCAAGGCGGTCGGATTCTTTCCGGGCCAGCGCGTGGTGCTGGTCGATGATGCGACGGATGCGGCGGCGCCGGCCATCGCCGCGGCCCTTGCGGAATGGAAAGCCGGCGACGCGGTGATCGTGGTCGCGGGTGGCGCCTTGGGCAAGTCCTCGGCGCTGCGCAAGCTGTTCGAGCCGCATCCCGCCGCCGCGACCGCGCCGATCTACGACGACCCGCCCGGCGAGGACGAGGTGGGGCGATGGCTGCATGACGCGGGGCTGCGCGAGGTGCCGCGCGACGCGATGCGCGACCTAATGGCGCTGGCCCGCGCGCTTGATCCGGGCGATTTCCGGCAGACGGTGGAAAAGATCGGGCTTTACAAGCATGGCGACCCGGCACCGCTGAGCCCGGCCGAGATTGCCGCGCTGGCCCCCGCGACCATCGAGGCCGAGGTGGACGACCTGATCGACTGCGTGGCCGCGGGACAGGCGCGCGAGTTCGGCAGGCTGATGCGGCGGATCGAGGGGCAAGGCATCCTGCCGGTGACGCTGTGCATCGCGGCGCTGCGGCATTTCCGGGCGCTGCATGCTGCGGCCTCGGATCCCGGCGGGCCGGGCGCGGGGCTTGCACGGCTGCGGCCGCCGGTCTTCGGGCCGCGGCGCGACCGGATGATCGGCCAGGCCCAGGCCTGGGGGATGCGGGCGCTGGAGGATGCGATCCATCAATTGATCGAAACCGACCTGGTGCTGCGCTCGTCCTCGCGCGCGCCGGCCATGGCGCTGATGGAGCGGATGCTGCTGCGGCTGTGCATGATGCCGCGGGGCGGGCGATGAGCGAGGCGGTTGAGGCGCTGGTGATCGGCGCAGGGTCGGCAGGGCTGATGGCGGCCGAAATTCTGGCCGGACAGGGCGCGCCTGTGGTGCTGGCCGAGGCCATGCCGACCCCGGCCCGCAAGCTGCTGATGGCGGGGAAATCCGGGCTGAACCTGACCAAGGACGAGCCGCGCGCGGACTTCCTGCGCCGCTATGGGGGCTCTGCCCCCGGCCTGCGGCCTCCCCCGGAGTATTTGGAAAACGCTGAAATGGGGCCGGCCGAGGTCATGGATTGGGCACGCGGGCTGGGGGTGGAGCTGTTCGTGGGCTCGACCGGGCGGGTGTTTCCGGTCGGCATGAAGGCCTCGCCGCTGTTGCGGGCCTGGCTGGCACGGCTTTCCGGGCTGGGGGTCGAGTTGCGGACGCGCTGGCGCTGGACAGGCTTTCAGGACGAGGGCTGGCGTTTCGAAATGCCGGGCGGGGTGGCGTTGCTGCGGCCCCGCGTCGTGGTTCTGGCGCTGGGTGGGGCAAGCTGGCCGCGACTGGGCTCGGACGCGGCCTGGGTGCCGTGGCTGCGCGAGAGGGGCGTCATGGTAGCGCCGTTCCGGCCGGCGAATATGGGGTTTCGCGTCACCTGGTCGGCGCCGATGGCGCGGCATTTCGGCCAGGCGGTCAAGGGCGTCGCGCTGCATGTCGGCGACCGCATCGGGCGGGGCGAATGGGTGGTCACGGCCGAAGGCGTCGAGGGCGGCGGGATCTACGAGGTCGCCGCCGCGATGCGCGAGGGCGCCACGGCTTTCGTCGACCTGGCGCCCGATCTTGCGGCAGAGGAACTGGCGCGGCGCTTTGCCAAGGCCCCGGCCAAGCTGTCGGTCGGCAACCGGCTGCGGCGGGTGCTGGGCGATCCGCTGCGCGCGGCGCTAATGATGGAATGGGGCCGCCCCCTGCCGGCCGAGCCAGAGCGGCTGGCGATGCGCGCCAAGGCGTTGCAGCTGCGCCATGACGGGCCGATGGGCATCGCGCGGGCGATTTCCTCGGCCGGGGGGATCGCCGGCGAAAGCCTGACCGATGCGCTGGAGCTGAAGGCGCTGCCCGGCGTCTTTGCCGCCGGCGAGATGCTGGACTGGGAGGCGCCGACCGGCGGCTATCTGCTGACCGGCTGCCTGGCCACCGGGCGGCTGGCCGGGCGCGGCGCCGCCGCCTATCTGGCCGCAGCGCGCAGATAGGCCGGGCGGGCGCGCATCATGTCCAGGTAATCGGTCAGCCGGTGTTCCACGATCGGAAAGCGCGCGGTCAGCGCCCAGGTCAGGCAATGCGCCAGGATGATGTCGGGCACCGTCATGCGATCGCCCATCAGGAAGCCACCATCCGTCATGCGATGGACCAGGGTGCGCTGGCTGCGCTCGAACTCCCAGCGCAGCGTGTTCTTGATCGCGGCCAGCCGCATTTCCGGGGGCAGCACGAAGCTGTGCCGCGCCGCCAGCCACAGCGCCGCGTCGAATTCGTCCAGCACGAATTGCGTCAGGCTGTCCTGGCGCGCACGGTCCAGCGTGCCCGCGGGATGGGTCAGCGCGCCGTGCCGGTCCGCCAGATAGGTCAGGATCGCCGTCGAATCGGTGATCGGCACGCCGTCCGCCACCAGCACCGGCACCTTGCCGGCGGGATTGAAGGGCCTGACGCGCTCGGTATGCGGGTTGACGGCGGCATGGTCATAGGGCTGGCCCAGTTCCTCAAGCATCCACAGCACGCGCAGGGTGCGGCTTTGGCCGGTTCCGATCACCTGGTACATGCAGATCCTCGCATCGCTTGGCCCCCACGCTAACGCCGGCGCGGGATTCAGACAATCGCGGCATTGACCTGCCCGCCGCCGCGGCGCAGGAATTGCGGGCTGCGAGAGGGAGGGCCTGATGTCCAAGGCAATGCGCGCCTCGCTGTTCACCCCGGTGCTGGTGGGCGGCTCGATCATCCTGCTGATCAACTTTGCCCTGCGGGCCAGCTTCGGCGTCTTCCAGATCCCGATCGCGCAGGAATTCGACTGGCCGCGGGCCGAATTCAGCATGGCCATCGCCATCCAGAACCTGGCCTGGGGCATCGGCCAGCCGATCTTTGGCGCCCTGGCCGAACGCTGGGGCGACCGCTGGTCGGTGATCATCGGCGCGTTCCTTTATTCCGCCGGGCTGATCCTGACCGCCTATGCGACCGACCCGCTGGCCATGCAACTGCTGGAGGTCATGGTCGGCTTCGGCATCGCCGGCACCGGCTTTGGCGTCATCCTGGCGGTGATCGGCCGCGCCGCCAGCGACGAGAACCGCAGCCTGGCGCTGGGGATCGGCACCGCCGCCGGTTCGGCCGGGCAGGTCTTCGGCGCGCCCCTGGCCGAGGTGCTGCTGATGCAATACCCGTGGCAGACCGTCTTCCTCATCTTCGGGGTGATCGTGCTGGCCTGCCTGTTTTTCCTGCCCATGCTGGGCGGGGGCAAGCCCGCCAGCCGCAGCGAACTGGAAGAAAGCATGGGGGCGGTGCTGAAGCGCGCCTTCGCCGACCCTTCCTATCTGATGATCTTTGCCGGCTTCTTTTCCTGCGGCTACCAACTGGCCTTCATCACCGCGCATTTCCCCGCCATGGTGACCGAGATGTGCGGGCCGATCAGCCCGGCGGGCCCGCTGGCCGGGCTGGGCATCACCACCACCTCGGCATTGGGGGCGGCCGCCATCTCGCTGATCGGGCTGGCCAATATCGCCGGCTCGATCTTTGCTGGCTGGCTGGGCAAGCGCTACAGCAAGAAATACCTGCTGGCCGGGATCTATGCGCTGCGCACCGTGGTCGCCGCCGCATTCATCCTGCTGCCGATAACGCCCACCAGCGTCGTCGTCTTTTCGCTGGTGATGGGCGCGCTGTGGCTGGCCACGGTGCCGCTGACCTCTGGCCTGGTCGCCTATATCTATGGGCTGCGCTACATGGGCACGCTTTACGGCTTTGTTTTCCTGAGCCACCAGATCGGCTCTTTCCTGGGCGTCTGGCTGGGCGGCAAGATGTATGACATCTACGGCGACTACACCGTCGTGTGGTGGGTGGGCGTGGGTGTGGGCGCCTTCAGCGCGTTGATCCACCTGCCGGTGCGCGAAGCGCCGGCGCGAGTGGCCGCCGCCTGACCGGACAGCGAGCGGCGGGCAAGCCATTGCGTCCCGCCGGTCGATGGGCCAGTTTCGCCCGGTCGGCCAGGGCGGAAAAGGGATCGGTTCATGCGCGCATTGCTGTCAGGCGGAATCGTCAGCCTGATCCTGGCCTATACGCTAAGCCAGTTCTATCGCGCCTTCCTGGCGGTCCTGTCCCCGGTCCTGCAATCAGAGCTGGGCGCCGCGCCCGAGGATCTGGCGATTTCCTCGGGGATGTGGTTCCTGACCTTCGCGCTGATGCAGATCCCCATCGGATCGGCGCTGGACCGGGTCGGCCCGCGCCGCACCGTCGCGGCGCTGCTGGCGCTGGGTGGCGCAAGCGGCGCGGCGATCTTTGCGCTGGCGCAGGCGCCCTGGCATCTGCATGTGGCGTTGGCGCTTATGGGGATCGGCTGCGCCCCGACGCTGATGGGCAGCTATTACATCTTCGCCCGCAGTTATCCGCCGGCGCTGTTCGGAACCCTGGCGGGCGGGGTGGTGGCCGTGGGCTCGATGGGCAATATCCTGGGCGCCGCGCCGCTGGTCTGGGCGACCGAGGCCTTCGGCTGGCGCGAGACGCTGTGGGCGCTGGCCGGGGTCACGCTGGCGGTGGCGCTGGCGATCCTGGCCTTTACCCGCGACCCAGAGCGGCTGGCGGCCACCGCCCCGCGCGGATCGCTGGCCGAAATCCTGCGGCTGCGGGCGCTGTGGTTCATCCTGCCGCTGCTTTCGGTGAACTATGCCGCCTCGGCCGCGATCCGCGGGCTTTGGGCCGGGCCCTATATGGGCGAAGTGCATGGCGCCTCGGACCAACTCATCGGCTGGGCGACGCTGGCCATGGGCGTGGCCATGGTGGTCGGCAATTTCCTGGTCGGGCCGGCGACGCGGCTGGTCGGCTCGGTCCGCCGGCTGGCGCTGACCGCCAATGTCGGCTCGGTCGCTGTGATGGCGGCACTGTGGCTGCTGCCGGCGGAAAGCGTGCCGCTGTCGGTTGCGCTGCTGGCGCTGGTCGGGCTGTCGGGGGCGACCTATACCGTGCTGATGGCGCATGGCCGGGCCTTCCTGCCCTCGCATCTGGTGGGGCGGGGCGTCACCTTTCTCAACCTGTTCTCGATCGGCGGGGCCGGAGCGCTGCAATTCGCCTCGCGCCCGGTCTATCGCTGGGCCAGCGCCCATGGCGGCCCGGCCGAGGCCTATTCGACATTGTTCCTGTTCTTCCTGATTCCGCTTACGGTAGGGGTCCTGTTCTATGTGCTGACACCAGAGACACCCGATGCCTGACATTCCCGCCGACCGGATCGACGTGGTCGCCCCGAACCTGAAACGGCGCCTCTCGGGCGTGACGGCCACCGTGGTGCGGCTGATCCCGGTGCAGGCGCGGGCCATCGGCATCGTCGCCACCGGCCCCGGCCTGCCGCCCGAATTGCCGCATATCCCGCTGGCCCGCGCCGCGACCCTGCCGCGCGACCGCTGGCGGGTCTGGCACGCGCGGCGCAACACGGAAATGGCGCTGGGGCTGATCCTGCGGCATGTGCTGCGGCGGCGCTATCGGCTGCTTTTCACCTCGGCGGCGCAGCGCCGGCATACCGGCTTCACCCGCTGGCTGATCCGCCGGCAGGATGCGCTGATCGCCACCTCGCCACAGGCCGCCAGCTATCTGGAACGTCCCGCCACCGTGATCCTGCACGGCGTGGACCTGTCCGTCTTTCACCCCGCCGCCGACCGCGCCGCGCTGCGGGCCGAACTGGGCTTTGCCCCGGACGACATCGTCATCGGCTGCTTTGGCCGCATCCGGGCGCAAAAGGGTATCGACCTGCTGGTCCAGGCGGCGCTGGACCTGTTCCCGTCCCGTCCCCGCGCGCGGCTGATCCTGTCGGGGCGCATCACCGCCGACAACCAGGCCTTTGCCGACGACCTGCAAGCCCGCATCGCCGCCGCCGGCCTGACCGACCGCATCCGCTTCCTGGGCGAGGTGCCCTGGGCGCA
This sequence comes from Paracoccus thiocyanatus, assembly GCF_900156255.1. GTDB lineage: Bacteria > Pseudomonadota > Alphaproteobacteria > Rhodobacterales > Rhodobacteraceae > Paracoccus > Paracoccus thiocyanatus. The sequence goes on along the minus strand of NZ_FTMK01000004.1, from coordinate 41,970 downwards.
GGTGGTGCGCAACTACCAGGCCATCGACCTGTTCGCCGCCCCCGCCCGGTGGGAGGGGTTCGGCCTGACCCCGCTAGAGGCCGCGGCCTGCGGCGTGCCGACCGTGGCCGCCCGCGTCGGCGCCTATGAGACGCTGATCCGCGACGGCGAAACCGGCAGCCTGGTTGCGCGCGAAGACGCAGAGGCCCTGACTGCGACGCTGGCGCGCTGGCTGGACGACGATGCGGCGCGCCGGGCGGCCGGACAGGCGGCCCGCGCCCATGTGCAGGCCAATCACGCGATCGAGGGCGAGGCCCGCGCCATCACCCAAGTCTATCGCGGGCTTCTGGGGTGAACCGGCTTGGCTTCCTGATCGCCCGCACCTTGCGGGACGAAGCTGCGCTGCAACGCCTTTCGGCCCCGCAATCCGCGCTTCTGGACGATCTTGCGGGCAAGCGCGTCGCGCTGGTCGGCAATGCCCGCGCGCTGGCCCAGACCCGGCACGGCGCGCAGATCGACGCCGCAGACCTGGTGATCCGCATCAACCGCGCGCCCATGCCCTTGGCCGAAAGCCACGGCAGCCGCACCGACTGGCTGGCGCTGGCCGTGCGGCTTTCGGATGCCGACCGCACCCGCATCGCGCCCGCGCGCATCCTGTGGATGTCGCCCAAGCGCAAGCGGCTGGACTGGCGCACCGCCAGCGGTCCCGGTTTTTACCTGCACCCGCTGGCGGATTACCGGGCGCTCAAGGCCCGGCTGGGCGCCCCACCCACGACCGGCGCGATGATGATCGACCTGATCGCGCGGTCGGACATGGCGCGGCTGGAACTTTACGGCTTTGATTTCTTCGCCTCGCTTTCGCTGTCGGGCCGGCGGACCGCCAAGCAGGTTCCCCATGATTTCAAAGGCGAATCCGAATGGGTGCGGGAACTCATTCTGGCAGATCGCCGAATAACCCAGCATTAAGCCGAAATGCTGCCGGAACGGCGGGCGTTCTGACGAAATCTCGCTTTCCCTTTGCTGCAATACCCCCTATATCGCGGCGTCCTTTGTTGAAGGAGACCCCAATGGGCTACAAGGTCGTTGTCGCCGGCGCCACGGGGAACGTGGGCCGTGAAATGCTGAACATCCTGGCCGAGCGCCAGTTCCCTGCTGATGAGGTTGTCGCTCTGGCTTCGCGCCGGAGCATTGGCACTGAGGTCAGCTATGGCGACAAGACCCTGAAATGCAAGGATATCGAGGGGTTCGACTTTACCGGCTACGACATGGCGCTGTTCGCCATCGGCTCGGACGCGACCAAGACCTATGCGCCCATCGCCGCCAGCCAGGGCTGCGTGGTGATCGACAACTCGTCGCTTTACCGCTACGACCCCCAGATCCCGCTGGTCGTGCCGGAAGTGAACCCGGACGCGGTCGAGGATTACCGGACCAAGATGATCATCGCCAACCCCAACTGCTCGACCGCGCAGATGGTGGTGGCGCTGAAGCCGCTGCATGACCGGGCGCGGATCAAGCGGGTCGTCGTCTCGACCTATCAGTCGGTCTCGGGCGCCGGCAAGGACGGCATGGACGAGCTGTGGAACCAGACCAAGGGCGTCTATGTTCCCGGCCAGGAAGTCGAGCCCAAGAAGTTCCAAAAGCAGATCGCCTTCAACGTGATCCCGCAGATCGACGTGTTCCTGGACAGCGGCGACACCAAGGAAGAATGGAAGATGGTGGTCGAGACCAAGAAGATCGTCGATCCGGCGATCAAGGTCACGGCAACCTGCGTGCGCGTGCCGGTCTTTGTCGGCCATTCGGAATCGGTGAACATCGAGTTCGAGGATTTCCTGGACGAGGACGAGGCCCGCGACATCCTGCGCGAGGCGCCGGGCATCCTGGTCATCGACAAGCGCGAGCCGGGCGGCTATTCGACCCCGGTGGAATGCGTGGGCGATTTCGCCACCTTCGTCAGCCGCATCCGCCAGGACGTGACGGTGGAAAACGGCCTGAACCTGTGGATCGTCAGCGACAACCTGCGCAAGGGCGCGGCGCTGAATGCGGTGCAGATCGCCGAGCTGCTGGGCAATCGCTGCCTGAAAAAGGGCTGAACTGGAACGGGGCGTCCTGCGGGGCGCCCTCTTGCTTTTCCGGCGCCCCTCGCGGACCTTGGCCGGGTCGTGACAAAGGGGGCCCCGATGCGCCGATTGCTGTTTTCCACCGCCATCCTGCTGGCCAGCCCGGCCCTGGCCGAGCGGATCGAGACCACGGCCCGCGTCACCGACGTGACCGTCTATCCCTGGGGCGCCGGCGTCACCCGCGAAGCCGCGCTGGACCTGCCGGCCGGCGCGCATGAACTGGTGATCCCCGGCATCCCCCAGGGCATCGACCCGGCCAGCCTGCGCATCGTGGCCCAGGGCGCGGTGATCGGCGCGACCGGCTTTCAGCAGGAACGCGCCCTGCCCCAGGCGCCGGCGAAATCCCCCCAGTTGCGCGCCGCCGAAGACGAGGTCCGCCGGCTTCAGGCCACGCTTGGCGAACGCGATGCCGGGGTGGCCGAAATCAAGGCCCGCGCCGAGGCGGCAAAGGACACCATCGCCTTCCTGATGAACCTGGCCGAATCCGATCTTGCCGGCGGCGGCGATATCGCCACCCTGACCCGCACCGTGGCCGAGCAGCTGTTGCAGGCCCGCCAGACCGCGATTCGCGCCGGGCTGGAAGCCGCGGCCGCCGATGTCGGCCGCGAGGATCTGGCCGAAGAGCTTGCCCGCGCCGAGGCCCGGCTGGAGGCGCTGCGCGGCCCACAATCCGAGCGCGGCGCGCTGGTCGTCGCCGTGCAGGGCCAGGGCCAGCCCGCCCGCATCCGCATCACCAGCCTGACCGACCAGGCCCGCTGGGAGCCGGTCTACGACCTGTCCTTGCAGCGCCGTGAAGGCCGGCTGCGCCTGGACCGCGGCCTGCTGGTCCGGCAGGACAGCGGCGAGGATTGGCAGGATGTGCATCTGCTGCTTTCGACCGCGCGGCCGATGGGCCAGTCGGCCCCCAGCGAATTGCAGCCGGATTTCCCCCGCCTTGGCGATGCCGAGGCCAAGCATTACCGCCGCTCGGCCCAGCCGCTGGTGGCCGAGGCGGCGATGGATGCGGCCGAGCGCGCCGCGCCGGCGCCCGTCGCGGCTTCGGCGCTGGTGGGGCTGGTGGGCGAAACCGTGGTCTATGACTATCCGACGCCGGTCACGCTGCGCGGCGGCGCCGATGCGCTGCGCCTGCCGCTCGATTCGCACGAGATGACGGCCAAGGTGGTGGCCGAGGCGGTGCCGCGGCGCGACGACAGCGCCTATCTGGTGGCCGATACGGTGAACACGACCGGGGCGGCGATCCTGCCGGGCGACGCGACCTTTTACGCCGATGGCGCCATGGTCGGACGCGGCGCCTTGGAACGGACCGCCCCCGGCGACGACATGAAGCTGGGCTTCGGCCCGCTGTCGGGCATCACGCTGGAACGCCGCGTCCCCGACGAGATCGAGGGCGACCGCGGATTGATCGCCAAATCCTCGGAGCGCCGGGAAACCGCGATCCTGACGGTCCGCAACCTGACGGACGAGGACTGGCCGCTGCGGGTAATCGACCGGGTGCCGGTTTCGACCCAGAAGGACCTGCGCATCGACTGGTCGGCCGACCCGGATCCCGCCGAGACCGACCCCGACGGCAAGCGCGGCCTGCTGGTTTGGAACGCAACCATCCCCGCGAAAGAGGAACGCGCCATCACCCTGACCACCACATTGCGCTGGCCCGAGGGGCAGGTGCTGATCGGCGGCGACTGAAGCCGGCCTTCCGGCGAAACCCCTTTTGGTCCGCAGATTTCCGCCCGGCCGCAGGCACGGCCATGCCGACCGCCGACGCCGCCCGTGATCAGGACGGCACCGGGCGCGCCGCCGCCTGAGGGGGCGCAGGCGCCAGTCCGTCAGCCATGCTACAGCGCCAGTTCGCCCCGCTCCAGCGCCTGGGCCAGCCGGTCCACCGCCTTTGCCAGGCGCTCATCGACCAGATGCAGATACTGCGTCCAGTCCGAAAGCTGCGCCAGTTCCTCGGCCCCGTCCGAAATGCCCCGCAGCCCGATCAGCGGCAATCCGAAACGCTGGCAGGCGCGCAGCACGGCAAAGCTTTCCATATCGACCATGTCGGCCCCGACCGCGTCATAGGCGGCGCCGCTGACGATGCTGGCCCCGGTCGCAAGGCTGGCGGCGGCGATTCCGGGGATGCGCAGCGGCAGTTCGACCCGCGCCGGCAGGCCAAGCATCGGCGTCTCGCCCCGCGCAAACCCCAGGGCCGAGGCGTCCATGTCGCGATATTCCAGCGAGGCCACCTGATAGATGCCCAATTGCCTAAGCCGGCGCGACCCCGCCGAACCCAACGAGACCACCAGTTCCGGCAGCCCGTCCCCCGCCGCAAGCTGCGACAGCGCCGCGGTCAGCGCCACCGCCGCCTCGACCGGGCCGACCCCGGTCATCAGCGGCGCGATGCGCGCCCGCAACTGGGGCCCGTATTCCGCATTCACAGCCATGACGAACAGCACCCGTCGCCCGGCCACAAGATCGGGTCCAGCCATCATGGCCTTTCCCCCCGCATCCGCCGTCCGTCCCTGTTCCGCCATGTTCCACCTGCGACCGTTTCGCCAAGGGAAGCGCGACCGGCACGCCAAGGCAAGACCGCGGCGATCATCCGGTCAGGACGCGTGACATCGCCGCATCCCTGGCCGGTTCGGGTCCCTCCGCGGCGCGCGCAGGCTCGCGCCCCGATGCCAGCGCCGGAACCGGGGCGGCAAAGCTTAGCAGCAGGCGCGCGCCGGAAAGCCCGCGCAGGCCCCAGAACAGCAGCCCGCCCGCCGGCCCCGCCATGGCCCCGCGCATCGGCTCGTCCGGCAAGGCCGCGTTCAGCGCATCGCGCAAGGTGGCAAGGCCGGGGCTGGCGCCGCAGGCTTCGGTCCAGATCTGCATATGCCCCTCTAGCGTGGCGGGGGCGGCGCCCCACAGTTCCGCATAGCGGCGGTTCGAGATAAGCAGATCGCCATTGGCGGCAAAGACCGCCACCGCATCCTCCAGCGCGTCCATCACCTCGGCGCCCAGCGACAGGTCGGCGCGGAACTTTCGAGTCAGCGAGATTTCCGAGGTGATGTCCTCGAACAGAAAGGCCACCGCGCCGTCGGGATGCGGGCGGCCGGCCACACGATAGGTCTGGCCACCCGGCAGCGACCACAGTTCGACATGGTGCCCCGATGCTGCCGCCGCCTCCAACGAGCTCATCTGGCTGCGCCAACTGCGGTAATCCTTGGGTTCCGGCACCATCCGCGCCTCGCGCAGGCGGTCGAGAAAGGCGTAAAGCGTCGGACGCGCGGTCAGGAAGCCCGTGGCAAGCCCGGTCAGGTCGATCAGCGCCGGGTTGAAAAGCTGCAGGTTGCGGTCGCGGTCAAAGATCGCCAGCCCGATGGGCAGGTCGGCAAAGGTCTTGGTCAGCGTCTGGACGAATTCGCGCAGCGAGCGTTCCGCCCGAACCGCAGCATCCGCAGGCAGGGCGATGGCAACGGTCTGCCCGCCGATCTCGTGCAGGTGGCAGTCATACCATCGGCTTTGCCCGTCATGTTCGACCTGCACCCGCCGGGCCCCGGCGGCGGCGGCAGGCTGGACCGGCCGGGCCGACAGGTCGATGATCCGCGGCAGGGGCCAGACCGTCTGGCCCTGGGCCTTGGCCTCGGCCAGGTTCAGATAGGCAGAGTTCGCCCAGGTGATCTGGCCGTGCCGATCCTGCCGCCAGGCCAGCATCGGCGACAGGTCCATGGCGCCGCGCAGGATTTCCAACTCGTGTTCCATCGCCCGCAGGGACAGGGAATCGACCAGGATCCCGGCATCCTCGGCCGCCGGGTCGGCCAGGGTCAGGCGCAGCATCCCGTCACCCAGATCCTCGGCCAAAAGCCGCAGGGGATTGTCGCTGCCACGCTCTTTCATCTCGATGCGGGCGGCGCCGCCAAGATCGGGCAGCAGCGCGCCGAATTCCGGCAGGCGCATGCCCAGCCAGGCGCTTAGCCGCTGCCAGTCCCCATCGCCGGGCAGGCTGGACAACAGCGTTCTGGCCGGCGTGGTGGCGTCGACCAGCGTCCCGCCCTGAAACAGGAAGGCGATCGGTTCCTGGGCGCGGTCCAGTCCGCGCCCCTGGGACGCGCGCGCCCGGCCCCGCCGGTCCGCAAGACGCAGCAGCACCAGCCCTGCCAGCACCGCCAGCACCGCGGCCGCAAAGGCGATAAGGAAATGCACAACCATCGCAACATCCCTGAACAACACAGCCAATCAACTATAGCGGGATGTTTTAAGAAGTGGTTAACGCGCGCGCGCCTCAGGGCAGAATCTGCGGATTCGGGCCCAGGGCGCCGCGATCCCCGGTCTCGATCTTGCCGCGCGGCCAGGTGACGACGATCTCGGCCCCGCCCCGGCGGCCATTGGCAAAGCGCAGCCGGGCACCGGACCGTTCAAGCAGCGCCTTGGCGATGAACAGGCCCAGTCCCATGCCTTCGTAGCGCCGCCCGTCCTCGGCCCGCGGGCGGGTGGTCAGGAAGGGGCTGCCGATGCGCGGCAAAAGCGCGGGCGGAAATCCCGGCCCGTCATCGGTGATCCGCACCCACAGGTCGCGGCGGTCTGCCCCGGTCTCGATGGTCACGCGGCTGGCGGCGAAATCGACGGCGTTCTGGACCAGGTTGCGCAGACCGTGGATCATCGCGGCATCGCGCAGGACGATCAGCGGTTCGGGTGCGGGCAGAACCAGGATTTCGGCGCCACGGTCGCGATGCGGCGCCGCGGCCTCGGCCAGAACCTCGGTCAGCGGGGCCGAGCGGATCAGCAGGTCGTCGCGGCCGGCGCTGCCCATGGATTGCAGGATGTCGCGGCAGCGGTCGGTGGACTGGCGCAGCAGCGCCACGTCCTCGGCCAGGTCCTCGCGCTCGGGCAGGGCATCGGCCAGTTCGTCGGCCAGCTCGGCGCTGACCAGCTTGATCGTGGCCAGGGGGGTGCCCAGCTCATGCGCGGCAGCGGCCACCACGCCGCCCAGATGTTGCAGCTTCTGTTCACGCTCCAGCGCCAAGCGGGCGGCGAAAAGCGCGTCCGAGGTGGCGCTGACCTGCGCGGCGACCAGCCGGGCATAGCCGGCAAAGAACACCGCCCCGATCACGATGGCGAACCAATGCCCGACCAGCAGCGGCTCGCGCAGCGTGACCAGCCCGCCCGAGCCGAAGGTCAGCGGCTGCGGACAGATCGCGGAAAGCGTGACCATCAGAAAGGTCGCCGCCCCCAGCGCCAGCATGTGCGGCGGCGGCAGGGCGGTCGCGGCAACCGTCACCGGCGCCAGCAAAAGCAGCGCGAAGGGGTTGGCAAGCCCGCCCGTCAGCGCCAGCAGCGCCGCCACCTGCGCCAGGTCAAAGCCCAACTGCCAGGCCGCCTCGCGCGCCGAGATGCGGCGGTCCGGCCGCACCGACAGCCCAAGGTTCAGCGCCACCGCCAGCCCGATCATCGCCAGCACCGCCGCCAGCGGAAAGCCCGCCCCGATCATCAGCGCCCCGCCGACGGCCGCCAATTGCCCGGCAATCGCCACCCAGCGCAGCAGGATCAGCGTGCGCAGGCGGATCGGCTCTGGCGCGGGACGGCCCGGTAAAAGGTCGATTCGGTGGGAAACTAGACCAAGAGGCACGGGGTCATCCTGTTTGCTGGGGCTTTTGCATTGATAACGAGCGCCAGATAGGCAATCAATGCGTTCAGACATTCGGAGTTGTGAAGATGGGAATGAACGGACCCGTCCAGTTTTGTCACCTTGCCGTCATCGGCAAGGGACTGGGCAGGTCCGCGGGGCGGGTTAATCCGGGGCCTTCGCCGGCACGGCGACAGCCTGGACGGAACCGCGGCCGAAATCGCCGCGGTAATATCGTGCAATCCCATTGCCGCGGAATTCGCGGGGAAAATCGCCACGCCTCTCTGGTCGATCCGGCGGTTGATCCCTATCTTGTGATTCCCGGCATCGACACTGTCGATCTTTCGGTCCCGCGTTTTCCGCCTTGCCTTGGGCAGAATGCGCCGCCTGTTTCATTGACGCAGCGTCAGATGCCGGGTTTGACCGGATGGCCGAAACACTCTAATCAACAGTGAACTTTCAAGGGCAAGAGAATATGGCAGAAGATTACCAAATCGGGCCCGACCCCAGCCTGCTGCTGGTGGACGACGACGAGATCTTTCTGAACCGTCTGGCCCGTGCCATGGAAAAACGCGGCTTCGCCGTTACCCGCGCCGCTTCGGTCGCCGAGGCGCGCGCCGCGGTCGCGGCACATGCCCCGGCCCATGCGGTGGTCGATCTGCGGCTTGAGGATGGGAATGGGCTTGATGTCGTCGATGCCCTGCGCGAAGCGCGCGAGGATGTCCGCATCGTGGTGCTGACCGGCTATGGCGCGATTGCGACCGCGGTGGCCGCGGTCAAGATGGGCGCGACGGATTACCTGTCGAAACCGGCGGATGCCGATGACGTGACCCGTGCGCTGCTGGCGCGGGGCGATACCTTGCCGCCCCCGCCAGAAACGCCGATGTCCGCTGACCGGGTGCGCTGGGAACATATCCAGCGCGTTTATGAACAATGCGACCGCAATGTCAGCGAAACGGCGCGGCGCCTGCATATGCATCGGCGAACCTTGCAGCGGATTTTGGCCAAGCGCAGCCCGCGTTAATAACCGCTTCTCGAAAGTTATTGCATTTCATATTGGAATGGAAATATTGAGGGGCACATATGGCAAGAACCAAGGATAAACGAGATGAGCATTGAACTGGACGCCATGTCCTTGCGCGAACTTCGTGATCTGCGTAACAAGCTCGATCGCGCCATTTCCACCTTCGAGGATCGTCGCAAGCGCGAAGCGCTGGCCGCCGCGGAAAGCGCCGCGCGCGAATTTGGCTTCAACCTGGCCGATCTGACCACCGCCAAACCGGCGCGGGGCAAGGTGGCGCCCAAATATGCCAATCCCGCCGCCCCGGAACAGACCTGGACCGGCCGCGGCCGCAAGCCACGCTGGATCCAGGAAGCCCTGGACACCGGCAGAAAGCTGGAAGACCTGGAAATCTGATCCATGCCCCGCATCCTTGATGCGGGGTTTTTTACGCGCAGGGCTTTTCGTCGATTTCCGCGATAAGCTGGGAAAAGCGCGACAGATATGCATTGCGCGTTTCCGCTGGCGGCCGCAGCCGTATTTCCAGCCCCTGCAACAGTTCGGGGCGGGGAACGGGAAAAAGCCGGTCGGCCTCGGCCTGAGAGAAACCGGCGATCTGGATGGCCTCCAGCCGGGCCGATATCCGGTCGGCGCGCTTGATGCCGCGCTTGACCGCCGCCGGCAATTGCGCGGGCAAGCCAAAGCGCCGGTGGATGGCCGCCGCCAATCGCGCGTCCATTTCGCCATATTCGCGCCCCAGCGCCGCCTTGACCGGGGAAATCATGTCCCCGATCACATATTCCGGCGCATCATGCAGCAGCGCGGCCAACTGCCAGCGCGGGTCGCAATCAGGTTGGCTGCGGGCGTGGATTTCCTCGACCAGCAGCGAATGCTCGGCGACGCTATAGGCCCAGTCGCCGCGGGTCTGGCCGTTCCAGCGCGCGACAAAGGCCAGGCCATGGGCAATGTCGCCGATTTCGATGTCCATGGGCGTCGGGTCAAGAAGGTCCAGCCTGCGCCCCGACAGCATCCTTTGCCAAGCCCGCCCGCGGTTCGCCATGCCGTTTCCTCCGTCTTCTCAGGCGCAAGCTAGCCGCCGGGCGGCGGCCGCGCCAGCACCGGATCGACCCGCAAGGCGGACAGGAAAAGGCCCGCGGTCGGGAAACCGCGGGCCGGATCGGCGCAGTCACGCAGAAGTGACTTAGGACAGCGGCTGGTCGGCGGGACGCTGGGCCTGGGCACGCCGCGCGATTTCCTGGCGATACAGCGCCACGAAATCCACCGGGTCCATGTTGAAGGGCGGGAAGCCGCCGTCGCGGGTCATGTCCGACACGATGCGCCGCACAAAGGGGAACATCATCCGCGGGCATTCGATCATCAGGAACGGATGCAGCTGGTCCTCGGGGACGCCCTCGACGTGAAAGACGCCGCCATAGTCCAGTTCGCACAGAAACAGCGGCGACTTGTCGCTGGCATTGGCGGATTGGACGCGAAACTTGCTGATCACTTCGTACTGGTGCTCGGTCGGGCGCTTGCGGGCGTCAAGGCTGACCTGGACGCTGATTTCCGGCTGCACCTCGCCCGAGGGCAGGCCCTTTTGCGCCACCGCGTTCTCAAAGGACAGGTCGCGGATATATTGGGTCAGGATCTGCAACCGCACGGCCGGCTGTTCGCCGGTCTGCGGCGCAGGCGCGGCCGCGCCGCTGTTGTTGTCGTCGCTCATCGCATTCTCCTCGGATCTGGAGGGTTTCTAGCACCCCCCGACCCGGCGCTCAATGCCGGGTCCAGCCCGAGTTGCCGCGCCGGCCCGCAGGCGGTTCGGTCTGGTCGGTCAGCCCATCGCGGACGGGACCGGGCGGGTCGTCCTGAACCGAATATTCCCCGTCGATCGCGCCCTGGTCGCTCCAGCCGGGCCCGCGGCGAAATCCGGTCGGATCGGCGCCGAAATCAGCCTCGGCGCCATAGGTGCGGCTATAGCTGTAACCGGCGCCCGAAACCCGCATCCGCCGGGCCATCCGCCGCAGGATCAGGCTGCGCAGCGGCGCAATCAGCAGCAAAAGCCCCAGGGCGCTGGTGAACAGGCCCGGCACCACCATCAGCAGCCCGCCGATCATGACCAGCGCGCCATGGGCCATCGGCCGGCCGGGATCGCGAAAATCCTGCATGGCGCGCTGCACGTCCAGCGCCGCGCGCGCGCCCTGGCGGCGCATGACCGCCACCCCGGCCAGGGCCGAGGCCAAGACCAGCGCGATGGTGGGCAGGACGCCGATCGCGCCCCCCACCTGGATGAACAGCGCGATCTCGACGATGGGCAGGATCACAAAGGGCAGCAACAGCCACATGACGGCTTTTTCCTCCGGGCAGCTCTATTTCCCGGCACCAAACTGGACTTGGGCCGGTCCTCACCCTACATAAGCATGCGGAAGCGCCGATACAAAGCTTAGGTCCGTTGATGTCGAACCCCCTGCTGCAATTGCTTGTTCTCGCGGCGATCGCCGTGTTCCTGATCCTGCGCCTGCGCGGGGTTCTTGGCACCCGCGACGGATTCGAGCCGCCGCGCGTGCCCGAAGAGCCGGTGCAGCGTCACCGCTTCGACGTGATCGACGGCACCGCCGAGCCGGCGGATACCGACATTTCCGACCATGCCGAACCCGGCAGCCCCCCCGCCCTGGCCCTGGCCGAGATGAAACGGGTCGAACCCGATTTCGCCGTGGGGCCGTTCCTGTCGGGCGCCAAATCCGCCTATGAAATGATCCTGATGGCCTTTGAGCGCGGCGATCTTTCCGAGGTGCGGGGCTTTCTGGCACCGCCGGTGGCCGAAGCCTTTGAATCGGTGATCCAGGACCGCAAGGCGCGCAACCTGACCACCGAGGCGCAATTCCTGGGCACGCGCGAAACCGCGCTGGCCGGGGCCGAGTTCACCCCCGCGACCGGCATGGCCGAACTTTCGGTGCGCTTCGTCGGCGAGATGATCGTCGCCACCCGCGACGCCGACGGCAACGTGGTCGAGGGCGATCCCAAGGCATCGCGCAAGCAGCGCGATATCTGGACCTTCGCCCGCCGGATGGGTCAGGACGACCCGAACTGGCAGCTTGTCGCCACGGCCTGAGCCATGGCACGGCGGCGCGGACTTTCGGCCGAGGACAAGACCCTTTGGTCCCGTGTCGCCTCGACCGCCGTTCCGCTGCACCCGGCCCGCAAACAGGCCCAGCCGGCGCCCGAACCACCGCCGCTGAAAAAGCCGCCTGCCGTGTCCCAGCCGGCCCCCTTGCCGCTGGCGGATCTGCGGCTGGGCGCGCGCTCCGGCGGGGGCTCGACCCGCGTTGACCTGTCCCCGCCCCTGCCCCAGGCGCTGCACGCCCAGCCCTTGCGCATGGATCACAAGACCCATCGCCAGATGAGCCGCGGCAAGCTTGCGCCCGAGGCGCGCATCGACCTGCATGGGATGACCTTGGCCGTGGCCCAGCCGGTCCTGACCCGTTTCGTCATGCAGGCCCGCGCCGATGGCCGCCGGCTGGTGCTGGTCATCACCGGCAAGGGCCGCGGCGCCGGCCCCGATGCACCGCTGCCGGTCCGCCCCGGCGCGCTGCGCCACACCGTGCCGCATTGGCTGCACATGCCGCCGCTGAATGCCGCGGTGCTGCAAGTCCGTCCCGCACATCGCCGCCATGGCGGCGAAGGCGCCTATTACGTCTATCTGCGCCGCTAGAAGGCCGGCGAGATCACGATCCGCGCCGCCTGCTCGGCATGAAGCGCGGCGCGGGTCAGCGGCCCGACCCCGCCGCCCACATCCGCGGAAAACCCGCTGTTCAGCGCCTGCGCCTGGGACAGGATGCGCAAGAGCGCCGGCGAGGTCGCGACGTTGAAATGCCCGTCCCCGGTCGAAAAGGCCCCGACATCGACCAAAGTGACCGGCAGGTCGGCCACCGGCCCCGCATCGGTCAGATTGCCCAGCCGCACCGGCTCGGCCGAGATCAGCGCCGAAAGATTAAGCGCCCGGTCGCGCCCCGAGGTGAAGATGACGAAAGGCTGCGGCAGCCGTCCGATGGCGCGGACCTGCATGCGAAACAGCCCCACGTCGATATCGGGCGACAGCAGCACCACCGCGCCGATCCGGTCCAGGGTGTCGCGCTTGCCGGCGATGGCCATCTGGCGCAGGCTTTCCATCAACAGGGCCGCGCCCATGGAATGCGCGACCAGGATCGTCTTGCCGCCCGCCTGGGCGGCGATCTCGATGCTGCGCTCCAGCCCGTCGCGCGAATAAAGCACGCTGTCGCGATCCGCCGCATAGGCCAGCGGCTGCCCGCGCGACGGCCACGAGAAATGCATCGGCACGCCGGGCAGGTTCAGATCATGCTCGATCTGGGCAAAACGATACAGCCCCTCGGCGAAGGTGTTGTTATAGCCATGGATGAACAGCACCACGTCGCGGTCGCCCGGCGCCCGAGCGGCGATGGCCTGGCGCAGCTCGGCCCGGAAATCCCTGGGCCGGGCAAAGCGGGCATATTCCGCGACCAGGAAATCCCGCTGCGGATCGGGAACGGCGCCCGGCCGCGGATAGGTGATCGATCCGGGCAGCCGCTGCGGCGGCACCGCGACATCGACGCGGCCAAAGCTGACCTCTTCCTGCCGGCTGCCCGCTGGGCTGCGGTTGGAGGCGACATAGATGCGCTCCACGGTTCCCACCTGCCCCGCCTGGGGGGCGACGGTGATCGCGCCCCGCGGCGCGCAGGCCGCCAGCAGCAGCAACAGCGCAACAACGATCCGCCCTGGCATGTCCCCCGCCCTTCCGACTTGCGGGGCACAATGCCACCGCCGGTCGCGGCGGAAAAGACCCTAGCCGTAATTCGCCTTGGGTCCCGCGAACCACCAGATGATAAAGCCCAGCACCGGCAGGATCGCCACCAGTGCGATCCAGATCAGCTTGGTGGTCATGGTCTCGTTGGTGTTGATGATCGAGGCGATGGCCCAGACATCCAGAACAAAGACGATGATGCCGAAAAGATATCCCATGCGTGCCCCCGGCCGTTATGCCATTTCACAACGGCAGCCAGCCGCCGCGGTTCCCTAAAGCACATAGCGCGACAGGTCGGCCGAGCGTGCCAGATCGCCCAGATGCCGCTCGACAAAGGCCCCGTCCACGACCACCTGCTCGCCCGAACGGTCCGGGGCGCTGAAGGACAGTTCCTCGAACACCCGCTCCATCACCGTGTAAAGCCGCCGCGCGCCGATATTCTCGACCGAGCCGTTCACCTCGGCCGCGATGCGGGCCAGGGCCTGGATGCCATCCTCGGTGAACTGGACCACCACACCTTCGGTCGCCATCAGCGCGGTATATTGCCGGGTCAGGGCGTTGTCGGTCTCGGTCAGGATGCGCACGAAATCCTCCTCGGTCAGCGCGCGCAGCTCGACCCGGATCGGCAGCCGGCCCTGAAGCTCGGGCAAGAGGTCCGAGGGCTTGGCTATGTGGAACGCACCGCTGGCGATGAACAGGATATGATCGGTCCTGACCGGCCCGTATTTCGTGGAAACCGCCGTGCCCTCGATCAGCGGCAACAGGTCCCGCTGCACCCCTTCGCGGGAAACATCGCCGCCGCGGGCATCGGTCCGCGCGGCAACCTTGTCGATCTCGTCGATGAAGACGATGCCGTTTTCCTGCACCGCCTCCAGCGCGGCGGCCTTCACGGCCTCGTCGTCCAGAAGCTTGTCGGCCTCCTCGGCGATCAGCAGCTCATAGCTTTCCGCCACCGTCACCTTGCGCCGCACCCGGCGCCCGCCGAATGCCTTCATCAGCCCCGACAGGTCCATCATCCCGCCCATGGGCTGGCCGGGCTGGCCCGGCATCTCCATCATGCCGAAGGGGCTGGAATTGTCCTGCACCTCCAGTTCGATCACCGTGTCGTCCAATTCGCCGCGCTTGAGCTTGTCGCGGAACATCTCGCGGGTCTGCTCGCGCGCACCCTCGCCGGCCAGGGCGGCGACGACCCGCTCCTCGGCGGATTTATGGGCGCGCGCCTTGACCTCCTCGCGCATGCGTTCGCGGGTCTCGATGACGGCGGCGTCGGTCAGGTCGCGGATGATCTGCTCGACATCGCGGCCGACATAGCCCACCTCGGTGAACTTCGTCGCCTCGACCTTCAGGAAGGGCGCGCGGGCCAGCTTGGCCAGCCGGCGGCTGATCTCGGTCTTGCCGACGCCGGTCGGACCGATCATCAGGATGTTCTTGGGATAGACCTCGTCGCGCAGGTCGTCGCCCAGCTGCCGCCGGCGCCAGCGGTTGCGCAGGGCCACGGCCACGGCGCGCTTGGCATCCCTTTGCCCGATGATAAAGCGATCCAGTTCGGACACGATCTCGCGCGGGGTCAGGTCGGACATTCGGGGCTCCTGTCTCATTTCCGCATCACTTAAAGCCGGCCGGTCCGCGTTTCAACCAAGCCGCCGCCCCGACTGCCGCCCTGCGCCGGCTTTCTCCGTTGTGCAAATACCCTGGGGTGAGGCCCGCCAGGGCCGAGGGGCAAAGCCCCTCCTTGCTAGCCCAGAACCTCGACCGTCAGGTTGCCATTGGTATAGACGCAGATATCGGCGGCGATCGCCATGGCCTTGCGCGCCACCGCCTCGGCGTCCAGGTCGCCCTCCATCAGCCCGCGCGCCGCGGCCAGGGCGTAATTCCCGCCCGAACCGATGGCGGCCACGTCATGTTCGGGCTCCAGCACGTCGCCGGCCCCGGTGACGACGAAGATATCCTTGCCGTCGGTGACGATCAGCATCGCCTCCAGGTTGCGCAGGTATTTGTCCATGCGCCAATCCTTGGCCAGTTCGACGCAGGCCCGCGCCAATTGGCCGGGCGCGGCCTCCAGCTTCTTCTCCAGCCGCTCCAGCAGGGTGAAGGCGTCGGCGGTCGAGCCGGCAAAGCCCACCACCACGTCATGGCCGCCGGGACTCAGCCGGCGCACCTTGCGGGCCGTGCCCTTCATCACCGTCTGGCCGACGCTGACCTGGCCGTCACCGGCAACGACCACGCGGCCCGCGCGCCGCACGGCCAGGATGGTGGTGCCGTGCCAGCCGGGAAATCTGTCTTCGGACATGGTTCTCTCCGATCTCTCGCCTTGCCGGGTCAGATATGGGCCGGGCGGCGCTTTCGCAACCCGCCCCCTTCCGCCACGCCGCGCCAGCCGCTAGCGTGCCGGCCATGACCCACGCCCCCGTCCTGCGCGTCTACCTGGAAGGCTCGATGCTGGAAACGGCGCGGGCGGGCAGCTTCAACTTCATGAATGTGCTGCGCCGGGCGGTCGAGGGCGCGGGCTGGCGCGTCGAATGGCACCGGACCGGCGCCATGGCCCGCACGGCCGCGCCCCTGCGTGACGGCTATGCGCTGTTTCACATGCAGGCGCCGACCCATGCCCGCGCCCTGACCTTTCGCCGCGCCTATCACTACCCGTTCTGGCAAATCGAGCCGGCGGCGCAACGCTGGCGCTTTGCCGTGGCGCAGGCCCGCCACGATCCCGCGACGATCGACCCCGATGCCGCGCGCAGCTTTGCCGACCGGCTGCGCGCCCGCGTCTTGCCCGGCCCGCCGCCCCGGCGCGGCGACACGGTGCTGGTGCCGCTGCAAGGCCATATCCGCCGCTGCCGGTCCTTCCAGACCATGAGCCCGGTCAAGATGCTGGGCGCGGTCGCCGCCACCGGCCGGCCCACCATCGCCACGCTGCATCCCAGAGAAAGCTATGACGCTGCCGACCATGCGGCCCTGGCCGAACTGGCGGCGCGCCATCCGAACCTGACCATCGGCGGCGACACGACGCGGCTTTTGCGCGATTGCGCCTTTGTCGCGACGCAGAACAGCGCCGTCGCCTTCGACGGCTACCTGCTGGGCAAGCCCGCTGTCCTGTTCGGGCAGATCGACTTTCATCATATCGGGCTGAACGTCGCCCAACTGGGCGCGGCCAAGGCGCTGGCGCAGGCCGAAACCCATGCGCCGGATTTCGACCGTTACCTGTTCTGGTTTCTTCAGGAAAAAGCCATCAACGCCACGCGGCCCGATGCTGGCGCGCGGATCCTGGCGGCGATGCGCCGGGGCGGCTGGCCGATCGGCCCCGCCCCCGGCGCCTGAGCATCAGATGGATTCGTCGATCCAGGCCTTCAGCGCGGCCTTGGGCGCGGCGCCGATCTTGTTCGACACGACCTGGCCGTCCTTGAACAGGAACAGCGCCGGGATGCCGCGCACGCCAAGCGCGGCGGGGCTTTCGGGGTTCTCGTCCACGTTGACCTTGACGATCTTGACCCGGCCTTCATATTCGGCGGCCAGCTCTTCCAACGAGGGGCCGATCTGGCGGCAGGGCCCGCACCATTCGGCCCAGAAATCGACCACGACCGGGGTCGGGGATTGACGGACTTCGCTGTCGAACTCGGCGTCGGAAACGGCTTGGGTGTTGGCCATCGGGCTCTCCTGCAATGTGCCGGCGCGGGCCGGCAGGGCGTATGGGTCAACAGCTAGGCACGGGGGCGGTTGGGGTCAAGACCCGCCATGACCCCATCCAGCAACTCGTCGGGCAGCGCCATCAGGCTGCGCGCGGCGGTCCACAGCACCGCAACCTGGACCCGCCTGTCGGGCCAGATCAGCCGCAGCGCGGCGCGATAGGCCGCCATCTGGCGCAGGATGCCCAGCGGCACCGCCTGCGGCGTGCCCGGCACCTCGCGGTTCGACTTGTAATCCACCGCGACAATCCGTCCCGGCTCTATCACCAGCCGGTCCACCGCCCCGGTCAGGATGCCGATGCCCGGCAGCGGCGCGGCCAGCGCCACCTCGGCCATCACCTCGGCCGCCTCGGACAGCGCAAAGACCTGGGCCAGGGCCGGGGCCTCGATCACCGCGCGCGCCTCAGACAGCAGGGCGGCCAGTTCACCCGACGCGGGCAAGCCGCCCTCGGCACCCGCCAGCACGTCGCGGGCAAGGCCCGGCCATTCGGCGGGATCGCGGCCCGGCAGATGCTCCAGCAGCAGGTGCAGCCGCGTGCCGAACAGCATCGCCGCCTGGGCATCGCCTTCGCCGGGCGCACCGATCACCTTGGCCCCGCCCAAAGCGGTCGCGGGAATGGGCCGAAGCTTTTCCGGCGGCGCCGGCGGCGGCGGGGCGCGCAGCCAGTCCGGCTCGGCCAGCGCGGGCCTTTCCGCCAGCACCGGCTGCGGCGCGTCCTCGGGCCAGTCGCCAAAGGCCAGCCGCAGGATCTCGCCGCCCCAGGGCGCGGGCAGGCGCGCCTGGGCCAGGTCGGTGCGGCCCATGCCGGCCTGGACCATGGCGTGCCAGCTATCTTCGGCCGCGCCGGTCTCGCCCGCCGCGGCAACGATCAGCCAGCTTTCGGCGCGGGTCAGACCGACGTAAAGCAGCCGCTTGCGTTCCTGCAACTGCCGCTCTGTCTGCATCGCCGCCAGGTCTTCGACCGGCTCGGGCCGCTCTCCCTTGCGGCCGCGCCACAGCGACAGACCGTCCGGGCCGGGCAGCACCGGCGCCTCGCGCGGGGGCTTGCGCTGCGCACAATCGGGCATGACGACGATGGGGCTTTCCAGCCCTTTCGAGCCATGCACGGTCATCACCCGGATCAGCCCCTCGCCATCCCCGGCCGAGCCGGGCTGGCGGCGGACCTCGACATCGTCGCCGGCCAGCCAGACCAGGAAGCCGGTCAGCGAGGGCGTTTCCGAGCTTTCATAGCTCAGCGCCTGCGACAGCAATTCGTCGATGCCGTCCTGCGCTTCGGGGCCAAGCCGGGCGATCAGCCGTTCGCGCCCGCCATGGCGGATCAGCAGGCGCTGGACCAGGTCATAGGGACGCATGAAGCCGGTCTGGCCCATCAGGTCGGCCAGAACCTCGACCGCATGGCGATGCGACGATTCCCGCAGCCGCCGCCACAGGTATTCGCCGCGCTTGCGCCCGGCGGCAAGGCGGTAAAGCTGTTCCTCGGCCAGGCCGAACAGCGGCGAGCGCAGGCAGGCCGCCAGCGACAGGTCGTCCTCGGGCGTGGCCAGCACCGACAGCAGGGCGCGGATGTCCTGCACGGCCATTTCCCCGGCCAGCTTCAGCCGGTCGGCGCCGGCCACCGGCAGGTTCGCCGATTTCAGCGCCGCGATGATCTCGGCGAACAGTTCCGAGCGGCGCTGGACCAGGATCAGCACGTCGCCGGCGCGGATGCGGCGCACCGCGCCGGTCTTGGCGTCATGGATCGGCTGGCCCAGCATCTGGCCCACGGCATCGGCGACGGCGCGGGCCAGTTGCACGGTTTCCGAATTTTCAGCCGGCTGGTCCACCGGGTCGGTCCAGTCGCCGGGCTCGGGCTTTTCGGGCTTGGGGATCGCCGGCCACAGGTCCACCCGGCCCGGCATCTGGGTGCGAAAGGCGCGGTGCTGCGGCGGATCGCCCAGGCCGCGCGCCGCGTCGCCCGCAAAGACCTGGTCGACCAGCGACAGGATCGCGGTCGAGCTGCGGAAGGAATGCCGCAGTTCCAGCACCTGCATCGGGTTCTGCACCGCCTGGAAGGCTTGCGCAAAGCCGGTGCGGCGGGCCTCGAACACCGCGATATCGGCGCCCTGGAAGCTGTAGATCGACTGTTTCGGGTCGCCCACCACGAACAGGCTGCGGGTCTGGTCGCGCGCGCCCTGGCCGGCGGTGAACTCGTCCGTCAGCCGCTCGATCACCTGCCATTGCGCCGGGCTGGTGTCCTGCGCCTCGTCGACCAGGATATGGTCGATACCGCCGTCCAGCCGGAACAGCACCCATTGCGCCATGCTGTTTTCCGACAAAAGCCGCGCGGTGCGGTCGATCAAGTCGTCGAAATCCAACCGGCCATGCGCCGCCTTCTGCGCCCGATAGCGGGCCAGAAAGGCATGGCCGAAACGATGCAGCGCCAGTGTGCGTTCGGCATGGGCCAGCGCGATGCGGCGCGGGCGCGCGCCCTCGACCCGCTCCATCAGGATCGCCAGGTCGTCCAGCAGTTCCGCGCAAGGACCGCCTCGCAGCGCCTTGGTCGGGAAGCCGTCGTATTTCGCGGTAAAGGGCGCCTTGGCACCCGCTCCGGTCAGCAGCACCGATTCCAGGATCGCCAGTTCCGCCAGGCCCGGCTGCGCCCAGTTGCCGGGCGCAAGCTTCGCCGCCGCCTTCTGGTCGGTGGTGCTGCCCTTGAGCAGATGCGGGACCAGCGCGGCGATGACCGTGGCGCCTTCGGCAAAGCATTGCGCCAGAAGCGCCCGCATATCCTCGCCCGGCGCCAGCCCGCAGGCAGTCCAGAGCGCGTCCCGGTCTGCGGGAGCCTCGAACCCCCGCAGGCCGGCAAGGAAGGCGTCCAGCCGCTCGCCCGAATGCAGCGCCAGCAGGTCTTGCAATTCTGGCGCCTGGTCGCGGGCCATTTCCTCGACGATCTCGGCGCGGATCAGCGCGGCGCTGCGGTCGTCAAGCTCGGTGAAGCCGTGCGGCACCCCGGCCTCGATCGGAAAGCGGCGCAGGACGCCGGCGCAAAAGCTGTGGATGGTCTGGACTTTCAGGCCCCCCGGCGTCTCGATGGCGCGGGCGAACAGCCGGCGCGCGGCGGGCAGGTCGGGGGCGCCCGCCTCGCCCAGCCGCGCCAGTTCCGCGCGCAGCGCCGGTTCGGGCAGCATCGCCCATTGCCCCAGCCGCGCCAACAGGCGGTTCTGCATCTCGGTCGCCGCGGCCTTGGTATAGGTCAGGCACAGGATGCGCTCGGGCGCGGTCCCGGCCAGCAAGAGCCGCGCCACCCGGTCGGTCAGCACCCGCGTCTTGCCCGAACCGGCATTGGCCGTCAGCCAGGTCGAACGATGCGGGTCCGCCGCCCGCACCTGCGCCAGCGTCGCCTCATCCATCATCGCCGAACCTCTGCGGCATCGCGACCTCGGTCGTGTCCCATTCGCCATGCCGCGACAGGTGGTCGTAATCGCTGGCGTGGTCGCTGCGTTCCATCGCCAGCCGGGCGGTAAAGCCGCGCTCGCCGCCCAGATAGCGGCGGATCAGGGTGACGAAGCCGGCCCAGGTTTCCTCGGCGAAACCCGCGGAGAACTCGCGCGGCTCGGTCTTCCCCTCGCCGCCTAGCTGGATATAGCTGATGCCCTCGACCTCGGCCGGTCCCAGCGTCTTGAAGGCGCCGTGCCGGACCATGGCGGCCTCTAGCGGCAATTGCTTGTCGAAATGCGCGATCTGCTTGTCCGAGGGCGGCTTGCCGGACTTGTAGTCATAGACATGCACCCGGCCGTCATCCAGCAGGTCCAGCCGGTCGGGCCGGGCGATCAGGCGGAAATCCAGGCCGGGGATGCCCTGTTCGCCATATTCTTCGACCAGGATCGGCCGGCCGCGCGCCAGCCTTGCGGCCTCGTCCGCCATCAGCCGGTCGGCAATGCCGGCGATGCGCGCGCGCCAGAACAGCCGGGCCGAGGGCCAGGGCACCTCGGCCTCCAGCACCGCGTCGGTCAGGGCAAGCAGCCGCGCCGCCATCGTCTGCGGCGCCTCGGGCAGGTCGGGCAGGCCGCGCAGGAAACGGTCCATGATGTGATGCAGGACATTGCCGCGCTCGGCCGCGTCGGGTTCGGGGCGCAAGGGGTCCAGCGCGCGCAGGCCCAGCACCCGGCGGGCATAGACGGCATAGGGGTCGCGGATCAGCGTCCTGACCTCGGTCACGGACAGTTCGCGCAGCGCCGGCGGCGGCGGGATGGGCGAGGGGCGGGACGCCGGCGCCAGCCGCATCCGCGGCCGGGCCTGCAACTCGGCCAGGTCCAGCCAATGGCGGCCGCGATCCCGCATCTGGGCCAGCGCCTGCGGCCCCTGCTGATCGGGCAGCCCGCCCAGCAGGTTCACCAGCCGGTTCAGCCAGCGCGAGGGGATGGTCTCGGCCTCGGCATCGCGGCGGGCGCGGGTCAGCACCACTTGGCCCGCGCCGACGGCCTGCTGGAAGTCATGCGCGGCCAGGCCCACCTGGCGTTCAGGCAGGGTCAGCCCGGCGGCCAGCCGCATCGGCCGCGACAGCCACGGATCGGGGGGCAGCGCCTGCGGCCAGCCGCCCTCGTTCAGCCCCGACAGGATCACCAGGCCGGCATCCTCGCCCACGGCTTCGGTGCGCGCCTCGCGCGGGCCGCGAAAGCGGACCAGCGGATGCGCGGCCACGTCCTGGCGCACGGCCTGCCCTTGCAATTCGTCGTAAAGCAGGTCGCAGAACTCGGCCGGCCGCAGGTCGTGGCCCAGATGCGCATGGGCGGCCAGGTGGTCCAGCACCGAACGCGCCAGCCCGCCCGAGGCCTTGGCCCAAAGCTCGGAGGCATCGGCATCGCCGGCCGGACCGGCGGCCAGATCCTCGGCCAGCGCCCGCAGATCGCGCAGCCGATCCGCCAGCGGCCGCGGGGCGCGGTCCTGGGCCAGCGGCACGATCCGGTCCAGAAGCGAGGCCAGCCACAGCGCCCAGGGCTTGCTTTTTTCGTCCCCGCGATCCGCCCAGGTCCGCAGCGCCGTGCCGTCGGGAAAGGCGGGGCCGTTGCGGCGCAGGTGCAATTCCAGGTCGCGCGCATGGCGGTTGTGGTCGCGCCGATAGTCGCGGCCCAGGCCGGTCGCCGTCACCGGGTGCTTCAGCAGCACCAAAAGCGCGTCCAGCATCATTTCCGCCCCGAACAGGTCGGCGACGTGGCGCAGGAACAGGCCGGGCGCGGTCAGCGGCAAGGGCTGGCCGGCGGAATCGTCGGGGATGATGCCCCAGCGGTCCAGCGCCGATTGCACGCGGCGCGTCAGCATCCGGTCGGCGGCGATCAGCGTCACCGGCTGGCGGCGCTCGACCGCCTCGCGGATGATCAGCGCCACGACCTCGGCCTCTTGCCCCGGCTGCTCGGCCTCGATCAGGGTCAGGCGTTCGGTCGCGGGGACCAGCGGGCCAAGGCGCGGGCCTTCCTCGATCCATTGGTCGGTGACGGGCGCGGGGCGCAGCGCCAGCGAGATCAGCCGGTTGCGCGCCGGGTCGGGGGCGGTGCCGGGCAACCATTCGCCGGGCGGCCCGAACTCGGCCACCAGCGGCGCATAGCGCGCCTGCGGATGATCCTCGGAACGAAGGTCGAGCCCATCCCAGACCGCCTGCGGCAGGTCGGCGTCGAAGCCCGGCAGCACCACCGCGCCCATCGGCAGCCGGGCGACGGCGCGCATGAAGTCCCGCGTCGCGCCATGCGAGCCGGTCGAGCCGGCGACCACCACCGGACCTTGCGGCAGATCCTTGCCCCGCGCCCAGGCGGCGGCCAGCGCCTCGGCCGCGATGCGCTGGCGCGCTTCGCGGTCCTGCGGCGGGTCGGACAGATAATAGCCGGCGGCGATCTTCAGAAAGGTTAGCGCCCGGCCCCAATGCTGGGCGTGTTCGCTGGCGTCGATGCGGTCCAGCGCCTGGGCGTCCAGCCCCTCAAGCTGCATCTCGGCCATCAAGCCCGCCAGCGAGGCGGCCAGTTCCGGCACCGATTGCCCCTGCGCCAAGTCGGGATCGGCGCGCAGCGCGGCGTCGATCAGCCGCCCCAGCTCCAGCCGGCGGGCCAGCGGCGCCGCGGCCGAACCGCCGCCCAGGTCGGCGATCAGCCGCAGCCGCGGCAAAAGCAGCGGCCCGCGCCGGATGAAGGCCTGGCGCAGCGCCATCAGCGACTGGCCGGAATTGGCATAGAACGTGACGCGCGCCATGTCCTGCGGCGGCCGGTCCGCCATGCGCCGGATCAGCCCCTGGGCCAGGCCACCGGCAAAATCCGCGCCGCAAGGCAGGGCAAAGACGCCGTTCTGCCAGTCAGGCATCGAGCAGGCTCTCGGCCAGCGGGATGCAGTCGGGGCGCCCCACGTCGCACCAGGCGCCGGGATGGACCAGCCCATAGGCGCGGCCCTGGGCGATCATCAGGTCCCAGAGCCGGTTCAGCGAGAAGACCTGCTCGGGAATCTCGGCCAGCCGTTCGGGCCGGATGATCTGCACGCCACCATAGACCAGGTCGCCCCCCCGGATCAGCCGGTCCGCGGGATCAAGGCTGAAATCGCCGCCGCCCTGCCGGCCATGCGTCCGGTCCAGAGGCACCAGCATCAGAAGCGCGTCCATATCGTCGCGCCAGCCGTCCAGCAGCGCGCGGACCGGGTTCGGGCCGGTCCAGACCACGTCGGGGTTCATCGTGACCACGGGGCCGGGGCCAAGCAGGGGCAGCGCCTTGCGCAAGCCGCCGCCGGTTTCCAGCAGCAGGTCGGATTCGTCGGAAAGGGCGATGTCCTGCCCGGCCAGGTGGTCGCGGATCTGCTGGCCCAGATGGTGGATGTTCACCGCCACGCGTCCAACGCCCGCCTGCCGCGACAGCGCCAGCGCGCGGTCCAGCAGCGCCTGGCCGCCGACCGGGATCAGCGGTTTCGGCAGCGTATCCGTCAGCGGCGCCATGCGGGTGCCCTTGCCCGCGGCAAAGATCATCAGCGGCAGGCTCATCCGGCGATGCCCTCGATCACCTGGGGCGTGGGGGCCGGGACGCCTTCCAGCGCCTGGACCAGGGGGGACAGCGCCGGATGGGCCAGGTCGCGCTGGATCGCCGCCCAGACGCGCGGCATCATCGCCAGGTAGCGCCGCTTGCCCTCGCGCTGCGCCAGGCGGGTAAAGATGCCCATGATGCGCAGGTTGCGCTGCGCGCCCAGCAGGGCATAGGCGGCGCGGAACCGTGCCTCGTCCACCCCGGTTGCGGCGATGTAGCGGGCGATCTGCGCCGCCTCGATCTGCGGCGACACGTCGCGGCGGGCGTCTTGCAAGGCCGAGACCAGGTCATAGGCCGGATGCACCGCCACCGCGTCCTGGAAATCCAGCAGACCCAGCGGCGATTCGTCCCGCCAGACCACGTTCTCGGCATGGAAATCGCGCAGGCCCAGCACCGGCGGCATATCGGCGGCCAGTTCGGCATAGAGCCGTTCGACCGCCGCGGCGACCTCGGCCCCCTTGCCGGGCACGCCGGCCGCGGGGGGATAGTATTCGGCGAAAAGGCCCACCTGACGCGCCAGTTCCGGCCCGTCGAGGCGCGGGACGAAATCCGGTGCCTCGTGGCCATGCAGCCGCACCAACAGGTCGGTCATGCGGTCATAGAGGCGCGGCGCCAGTTCGGGCCGCTGTTCCAGCACGCGGGCGACCAGGTCGTCGCCCAGGTCCTCGATCAGCAAAAGCCCCTCGGCCTGGTCGGTGGCCAGGATTTCCGGCGCATGCAGGTCCCGTGCCCGCAGCCATTGCGTCATCGCGACATAGGGCGCGGTCACGCCGGGCGAGGCATCCATCAAGACCGCGCTGCGCCCGTCATCCTCGACCAGCCGGAAATAGCGCCGCGACGAAGCATCGCCCGCCAGCGGGACCAGCCGCGCCCCGGACCAGCCGGCGCGGTGGATCAGCCGGGCGATGGCCGGCAGGCGGGTCATCAGGCCCCAATGCGGCTCGGACCCGGCCAAGGTGATGCGGCGCAGGTCGGGCGCATCCGCCAGCGGCTCCAGCCCCACGGTCAGCGCCCCTTCCAGCGGGCTGCCATGTTCGGGCCATTCGACCAGCACGATGGCCTCGCGCATGGCCTCGTCCAGGCCAAGCTCGGCCAGTTCGTCGGGATGGGTCAGCCGGTACAGGTCAGCGTGCCAGATCTCGGTCCCCATCGGGTCGGCATAGGTCTGGACCAGGGTAAAGGTGGGGCTGGGTACCTCTTCGGCCGTCTCGCCCTGGCGGGCGCGGATGAAGGCGCGGGCGAAATGCGTCTTGCCGGCGCCGACCGGCCCTTGCAGGGCCACCACGTCGCCGGGCTTCAGCACGGCCGCCATCACCCGCGCCAGGCAGGCGGTCAGGTCGGCATCGGCATCGTCAAGCGTCGCAAGCAGGGTCATGGCGTGAACCTAGACGCTGGCGCTTCAAAGACCAAGCACATCCGCCATGTCATATTCGCCCGGCCCCTTGTCCTGGCCCCAAAGCGCCGCCCGCAGCGCGCCGCGGGCAAAGATCGCCCGGTCGGTGGCCAGGTGGCGCAGCACCACCCGCTCGCCCGCGGTGGCGAAGATCACGTCATGTTCGCCCACGATGTCGCCGCCGCGGATGGCGGAAAACCCGATCGAGCCGGGGGTGCGGGCGCCGGTGATACCCTCGCGCGCCGGGGTGCGCAGATCGTCCAGGCCGTGGCCGCGCCCCTCGGCGGCGGCCTCGCCCAGCATCAGGGCGGTGCCCGAGGGCGCGTCCACCTTGCGGTTGTGATGCGCCTCGACCACCTCGATGTCCCAATCTTCGCCCAGCGCGGCGGCAACCTTGCGGGTCAGGCCGACCAGCAGGTTCACGCCCAGGCTCATGTTGCCGGCGCGGATGATCGGCGCATGGCGGGCGGCGGCGCGCAGCTTGTCCAGGTCGGCGGGCTCGAATCCGGTGGTGCCGATCACATGCACGGCGCGGGCCTGCGCCGCCAGTTCCGCGAAAGCCACCGTCGCCGCCGGGGCGGTAAAGTCGATCACCGCCTGCGCCTTGGCGATGGCCTCGACCGCGTCGTCGGTGACGGTGATTCCCAGCGCAGCACCCCCCATCGCCTCGCCCAGGTCGCGGCCGATCCAGGGGCTGCCCTCGCGCTCGATGGCGCCGACCAGACGGGCCTGATCCGACCCCAGAACGGTGCGCACCAGCATCTGTCCCATGCGGCCCGACGCGCCCGTGATGACGATTCCCGGTTTTTCCATGCTCGATCCCCCGTTTGCGGCATGTCTATCCCGTTGCGGCGCGGGCCGCGACCCCCTACATCTGCGCGCATGGCACAGAACCGCTTTCATTCCGGCACCGGCCCCTCGCAGCGCCAGCTTCGCGTGGGCGAACTGATCCGCCGCACGCTTTCCGACGTCCTGCTGCGGGGGGATGTCCACGACCCCGAGCTGAACCGCCATTCGATCACGGTCGGAGAGGTGCGGACCTCGCCCGACCTCAAGGTCGCGACGGCCTATGTGCTGCCGCTGGGCGGCCAAGGCGCCGAAGAGGCGCTGGCCGCGTTGCGCCGCAATTCGGGCGAGCTGCGCCACCTGGTCGCCAAGGCGATGACGCTGAAATACGCGCCGCAGCTACGCTTTGTCCTGGACGAGACCTTCGACCGCATGGACGACACCCGCCGCCTGCTGTCCGAGGACCGGGTGCGCCGCGACGTCGAATCAGACCCGGAAGACGATGCGGATTGATCTTAAGCGCCGGCTGGGCCTGGCCATCGGCGCGCTGGTCGCCATGACCCTGCCCGCCATGGCCGGGATCTGCGAAAAGCGCGACTTCGACGGGCAGGGCTATGTGATCTGCACGCTGACCGCGGAACAAGAGCCGGGGCTGCGGCTGTGGCTGAACGGCCCCGACGGCCGGGTCTTGGGCGATTTCACCGCCGTCCGCCGCATGCTGGCGCAGGGTGAGAGCCTGGGCTTTGCCATGAATGCCGGCATGTATCACCCCGATTTCACCCCGGTCGGGCTGTATGTCAGCGACGGCGCGCAGGAACACGACCTGGTGACGGCCGGCGGCGGCGGGAATTTCGGGCTGCTGCCGAACGGCGTCTTCTGCGCCGGCGGCGCGCGGCCATATCGGGTGATCGAAAGCCGCGCCTTTGCGGATGCCGGCGCGGAATGCCGCATCGCCACGCAATCGGGGCCGATGCTGGTCATCGACGGCGCGCTGCATCCGCGTTTCCTGGTGGACAGCGACAGCCGCTATATCAGGAACGGGGTCGGCGTTTCGGCCGACGGGCAGACGGCGTGGTTTGCCATCTCGGACCGGGCGGTGACGTTCCACCAGTTCGGCCGGCTGTTTCGCGACGGGCTGGGGGCGCGGGATGCGCTGTATTTCGACGGCTCGATTTCGCGGCTATACGCCCCAAGCCTGCACCGCGCCGATTTCGGGCGGCGGCTGGGGCCGATCATCGGATATGTAGGACAGAACTAGAATGGCGCGAAAAAAGGGACGCGAGATCCACGGTTGGCTGATCGTGGACAAGCCGGCGGGCATCGGCTCGACCGATGTGGTCAGCAAGGTCCGCTGGGCGCTGGACGCGAAGAAGGCCGGCCATGCCGGGACGCTGGACCCCGATGCAACCGGCGTGCTGGCCGTGGCGCTGGGAGAGGCGACAAAAACCGTGCCGATCCTGACCGAGGCGCTGAAAGCCTATGACTTCACGGTAATGTGGGGGGCCGAGACCGCGAGTGACGACGCCTCGGGCCAGGTGGTGAAAACCAGCGACGCGCGCCCGGACGAGGCGGCGATCCGCGCCGCCCTGCCGGCGTTCACCGGCGAGATCATGCAGGTTCCCCCCGCCGTCTCGGCCGTGCGGGTCGATGGCGCGCGGGCCTATGACCTTGCGCGCGAGGGCGAGGCGGTGGAACTAGCCGCCCGGCCGCTTTGGGTGGAATCGCTGGAATTGCTGGGCGCGAGCCGCGACAGCGCCGAACTTCGCATGGTCTGCGGCAAGGGCGGCTATGTCCGCGCCATCGCCCGAGACCTGGGCCGCAAGCTGGGCTGCCTGGGCCATGTCGCGCATCTGCGCCGCATCTGGTCGGGACCGTTCGAGGCCGGGGATGGCATCGCCCTGGACCGCATCGACCGCGCCAACCAGGCCGAGATCGAGGCGGCGCTGCTGCCCCTGCAAGCCGCGCTGGCCGACCTGCCCCAGATGCAGGCGACCGAGATCGGCGCCACCCGCATCCTGAACGGCAATCCCGGCCAGGTGCTGGGCCATGCCGAATTCGGCGAGGAGGTCTGGGTCAGCCGCGACGGCCGCCCGCTTTGCATCGGCCGCTACATGGGCGGCGAGGTGCAGCCAAGCCGGGTGTTCAACCTGGGCTGACCGGGACGAAACGCAGCATTCCCACCCGGCCTTCCGACCCGCCGTCTGACGGGTGGTTCACCCCGTCCTCGACCGGCACCTCGGCGAAATCGAAGGGGCTGACCCCCTGGATGCAGGCGACGTTCACCCCCAGCTCCTGCGGGTTCGAGCGGCGCTGGTGGTGGGTATAGATGCCGCAGGTCTTGCAGAAATAATGCCGCGCCGTGCCGGTGTTGAAACGGTAAAGCGCCAGGTTCTCGGCGCCCTGGACGACCTCCAGGTCGCCCAGCAGCGCCGTCACCGCCACCGCGCCGCGCATCCGGCACAGCGAACAGGTGCAGCGCCGCGCATTGCTGAACCCGTCCAGCAGCCGGACCCGGAACTGCACCCGCCCGCAATGGCAGGCGCCCTTGTGCCAGGCGTCCCCCATCAGTCGAACTGATAGGTCGCGGGCACGAAGCGATAGGACCCCTTGCCGTTCGGGGCGATGAAGCCCACGGCCGGGAAGGGCATGTGATAGCCGATAAAGGGGATCTTCTCTTCGGCCAGCCGGGCCAGCACCGCCTGGCGGGTGGCCGCGCCCTGGTCCTTGTCCACGTCGAAGCGCACATGCCAGGCCGGTCGCTGCACCGAATAGACGTAATGGTTGAAGCTGTCGCCGGTGATCAGCAGCCGCTGCCCCTGGCTTTCCAGCAGATAGGTGGTATGGCCGGGGGTGTGGCCGGGGGCGGGCTCGGCCTTGATGCCGGGCAGGATTTCCTCGGTTCCCTCGATCTGCTGCGCCTTGTCCAGAAGCGGGACCACCTTGGCGGTATAGGCCTCGCTGGGATTGGCCGCCCAATAGTCGTTCTCGGGCCGGGGCAGGATAAGCTGGGCGTTTGGAAAGGCCGGGCTGCCGCCATCCATCAGCCCGCCGACATGGTCGCCATGCATATGGGTCAGCACGACGTGGGTCACGTCCTGGGGCTGGACGCCGGCCTGGGCCAGCGAGGCGGCGTTGTTCGCGGGAACCATGCCTGCGTCGAACAGCACCAGCGCGTCGGGCGTCCGCACCAGCGTCAGGGTGTAGGAGCCGCCGCTGCGGTCGGCGGGGATGAAATTCTCGGCGCTGAGGCTTTCGAACTCGGCCGGGTCGGCGTTCAGGCCGAAGGTCGCGATCGGATCGTCGCTCATGCTGGCGCCGCCCAGCAGAGTCGTCACCTCGAACGCGCCAAGCCGGATGCCATGGGCGCGGCCGGGAAAGGCGGGCGCCACCCCGCCCGCCGGCGCAACCGGCGCGGTCTGGGCATGGCCCGGCAGCGCCAGGGTCATAAGCAGGCCGCCGCCCAGCATCATGGCATCGCGGCGGGTGATATCGGTCCTGAACGTCATCGTTGCTGCCTCCTGGTGGGTCGGTTCCGCAAGCTTAGCCCAGCACGGCCCGTTGGGGCAGAAAAACCTGCGTGACCCGCCGCTAGAAGGGCGAGGGCGCGGAAAAGCCCTGCATGACCCCGGTTTCGGGATGCTTGAAGCGCAAGCTTTCGGCATGCAGCATCAGCCGCGCGAAATCCGCCGCTGCCCCGGTGGCATAAAGCGGATCGCCCAGGATCGGATGGCCAAGCTGCGCCATATGCACCCGCAACTGGTGGCTGCGGCCGGTGATGGGCATCAGCCGCACACGGGTTTCGGCATCCGTCGACTGGACGACCCGCCAATCGGTCTGCGCCGGCCGGCCCTGGTCGTGATCGACCTTTTGCCGCGGGCGGTTCGGCCAGTCCACGATCAGCGGCAGGTCCACCCGCCCGGTCGCTGGCGCAAGCCGGCCCCAAAGCCGCGCGACATAGGTCTTTTTCGTCAGCCGGTCCTGGAACTGCCGGCCCAGATGGCCCTGCGCCTGCCGGGTCAGCGCAAAGACCATCACCCCCGACGTGTCCATGTCCAGCCGGTGCACCAGCAGCACGGTCGGAAAGACGCCGCGCAGCCGCTCGATCAGGCAATCGGCGCGCTCGTCGCCGCGGCCGGGCACCGACAGCAGCCCGGCGGGCTTGTCCACCACCAGGATCTGGTGATCGGCATGGATCACCCGCGGCTGTTCCTGGGTCGGCTGGTAGAGAAAGCTCATTTCCACACCAGCCGCAGCGCCAGCCCGGCAAACATCACCGCAGCGATGCGGTTCAGGATGCCCAGCCGCGGGCCGATGGCCTGCCGGGCCAGGCCGCCCGCCAGGCCATAGCCCATGGTCACAAGCATGCCCGACAGCGCAAACATCAGCCCGAGCGCCAGGATCTGCTGCCAGACCGGGCCATAATCCGCCCTGGTGAACTGCGGCAGAAAGGCCAGCAGGAACAGCACCGGCTTGGGATTGAGCAGGTTCGACAGCGCGCCGCGGCGGATGATGGCCCAGGGGCCGCTGGCGGAACGGGCGCGGGGATCGACCTGGCCCGCGGTCCAGCTTTTCCAGGCCAGGAACAGAAGATAGGCCGCGCCGGCATATTTGATCGCGACCAGCGCGCCGGGATGGGCGGCGACCAGCGCGCCCAGGCCGACGGCCGCCATTCCCACATGGCAGACCACGCCCAGCCCGACGCCAAAGCCGGCCAGCACCCCCGCCCGCGGGCCATTCTGGATGCCGCAGGCGCTGGCGAAGAACACGTCCTGTCCGGGGGCAAGGTTCAGCACCAGCGCCCCGGCCATAAAGGCCAGCAATTGCTGCATCGGAAAGTTCGCCAAGGTATCCCAGATCATCGCGCGCCCCTTTTCCTGCCGCCTAGGCCGGGTCGGGCGCGGCGTCAACTATCCCTGCTGCTGTTGTGGCAGGCCGTCGGCGATGGGATAGTAATCGCCCTTGTCGGCGACGAAGATATGGCCCAGCAGGTGCAGCCCCGTCGGGCTGTCGATGGCGCCCGCAGCCACGTCGATGATGTCCGACCCGTCGCGTTGCCAGAACAGTGAGCTGCCGCAATCGGGACAAAAGCCGCGTCGGGCGATGTCCGAGGCGCGATACCATTTCGGCTGCCCCTCGATCTTCAGCGTCCGGGGCAGGATCGCGGCCCAGTAATGGCCCGACCAGCGCCGGCACTGGCTGCAATGGCAGGCCCTCAGGTCGTTCGTCCCGTCATAGGTGCCGCGAAACCGGATTGCGCCGCAAAGGCAATGGCCGGTGAAATCCGTCTGGTCGGGCTGTGGCATCCACGATCTCCTGCGATCTGCGGTGATGTGAAAGCGTGGGTCCGGCCGCTGCCGAAGTCAAGCGCGCCGGTCGGACGCCAGGGGATTTCGCGGGCAGGCGATGCCGGGCCGGGCCGCCCTCATCCCGCCACGCGCCTATAGCTGCTTGGGGTATGCATCAGCGGCAACAGCGCAAAGCCCGCGGCCGCCAATGATGAAAACGCCGGCAGCGCAATCCCGCCGATCCCGGCCAGCACCGCGGTCTGGGCCAGCAGGAACAGGCTGCAACCCGTCGCCAGCGCGGTCCATCCTTCGCAGCGCGACCGCCAGGCCATGACGGCCCCCAGCAGCGCCAGGCCGCTTACCGTCCAGGAAACCGGACCAAACGGAATCCGCCCGCCATTCGCCACGACCTCTGCGGGCAGGAAGAATGTCCAGCAGGCGAAAAGGCTGCCGGCCACCATCGCAAAGGACAGGCCGCATAGGATCGAAAGTAGGCGCATGGAACGGTACCAGACGACAAAACGCACAAATTCGGGGCCAAATTGCGCGGAAATGCCGGCTGCTGCAAGCTGCCGCGATCCTGTCGGCGGCGTTCCGCCTATGATTGCAGCTCCGACATGATCCGGGGCAGGTCGCGGCGCAGGCGCTCCACGCCGCCGGGCTGCCAGCCCAGGTCCCGCAGGCGCGCGCAAAGCGGCACGCGCAGCAGGTCCGCATCCGCACGGGCCGGCAGGGGCGTGGTGCAGCCGGTCAAGCCGGCCACCTGCGCCAGCAGGTCGCGGCGGTCCAGGACCAGGTCGCTGGCATTATAGCTGCCCGCCATCGCCGGGTCGGCCAGCACCAGCAGCGCGGCGCGCGCCAGGTCGGCGCCGTGAAGTTCGGTCGCGACGCGCGGCTGGGGCGTGACGCCATGCAGGAAATCCATGATCAGCCCGGCCCATTTCTGCGGCAGGCCCGGTCCATAGACGCCGGTCGGGCGCAGGCTGGCGGTGCGGAAATCCGGCCCGGCCATGGCGGCCAGCGCCGCATCGGCATCGGCCTTGACCTGGCCGTAAAGGCTGGTCGGCAGCGGCGACAGCGTGTCGGGCAACGCCATTCCCGCCGGATGGCCGTCATGCACGGCCCGCGAAGACAGAAACAGCACCCGCCCGACGCCCTGGTCCCGCGCCGCCCGGAACAGCGCCAGCGAACCGTCCAGGTTGGCGCGGATAAAGCCCTGCGCATCCCCGCCCTCGCCGCCGCGATAGCGGCCGGGCACATGCTGGAAAGCGGCATGGACCAGCGCGTCGCAGCCGGCCAGGTCCGGCACATCGCCCAGCCGCCAGCCGGGCAAGGTTGCCACATCGTGGCCGCCCGCCCGCGCGGCGCGAAGAATCCAGCGCCCGACAAGGCCCGAGGCGCCGGTCAGCGCGATCCTCATGCCGCGCCGGCCATGGAACCGGGCGGCGGCGGCAGGTCGCGGGGATCGGGCACCGGGCCGTCGCCGGCATGGGCGCGCCACAGATCGACCAGCGGGCGAAGCTGCTCAACCTTGGCGTGATCCTGCCAGGGCTTTTCATATTGGTAATGCAGCACCCGGATATCCTGCCAGCGCCAAAGCTGCGGCAGGTTCATCCAGACATATTGAAGCATATTGTCAAAGACCGGCAGCCCGTGCCAGTTCGGAAAATAGCTTTCCAGAAAGGTCTGGTCGGTTCGGCGCCAGAATTGGCCCGGCCGGTCCAGCCGCTCCTGCATCGCCCGAAAGGTCGCCTGCGACGGCCTGGCGGTAAAGACGCCCGAGTTCAGGCGGTGGAAATCCGCCAGGCTTTCATAGACATTCGGCGCGGCGGAAAATTCGGGATAGTCGAACAGCCGGTCGATATTCTGCAAGACCAGCGCATCGGCGTCGATGAACACCACGCGGTCATAGTCCAGTTGCCACAGCCGCAGCTTGGCGAAATTGTCCAAGGGCGTGTGGAAGGGCGGCTTTTCGCCCTTGGTAAAGGGTGCGGCACCATGCAGCCGGTCGCGGGCGTGCCTTTCGTTGAACCCTGCCGAGGTCGGCAGCAAATCGACCCGCACCGGGCGCGCGCCCAGCGCCTGCAGCCCCTCGACCAGGTCCTGCGGCAGGTCGGTGTATAGCAGGACCAGGTCGGCCGTCGTCCCGGTACGGCGCAGCGACCGCAACAGCGCCGCCGCCCCGATGGCATAGTCGGGATTGGTCGCCAGCGTGACAAAGGCGCGGTCGGACCGCGCCTTGCCTGTCGGGTGAATGCCTTCGGAGGTCACGATACCGAACGCAGCCTTTTGCCTTCGGGATCATGCTCGACCCGCTGGGCGATGTCCTTGGTCCAGGCCGAAACCGCCGGCACGCGCGAGCGGTCGATGCGATGCGCATATTTGCGCGCCACGTCCACCACTTCGGACAGCAGCCCCTCGGCCAGGGTGATCGGCTTGAGGCCCAGCGCCAGGAACTGGTCGTTCTTGACCACCAGTTCGTTCTCGTCCGCCTCTTTGCGAGGATTGGGCAGATAGGCCACCTTGGCCCCGGCCATGCGGGCGATCAGTTCGGCCAGGTCGCGGACGCGGTGCGTTTCGGTCATCTGGTTGAAGATGCGCACCCTTTCCCCGGCCGCCGGCGCGTCCTTCAGCGCCAGTTCGATGCAGCGCACCGAATCTTGCAGGTGGATAAAGGCGCGGGTCTGGCCGCCGGTGCCATGCACGGTCAACGGATAGCCGATGGCGGCCTGGATCAGGAAGCGGTTCAGCACCGTGCCATAGTCGCCGTCATAGTCGAAGCGGTTGATAAGCTGCTCGTGCCGGCGGGTCTGGTCGGTATGGGTGCCCCAGACGATGCCCTGATGCAGGTCGGTGATGCGCAGCCCGTCGTTCTGGGCATAGAACTGGAACAGGATCTGATCCAGGCTCTTGGTCATGTGATAGACCGAGCCGGGGCGCGTCGGATACAGGATCTGCTGGCCGCGCGGCCCGGCGGCGGTGTCGACGGAGACGTCCAGATACCCTTCCGGGATGGGCGCGCCGATGGTCGAATAGCCATAGACCCCCATCGTGCCCAGATGCACCAGATGCGCGTCGATGCCGGTTTCGACCAGTGCCGCCAGCAGGTTGTGCGTGGCGTTGATGTTGTTGCCCACCGTATAGACCTTGTGGCGGTCGGTCTTCATCGAATAGGGCGCGGCACGCTGCTCGGCGAAATGGATCACCGCGTCGGGGCGATTCTCGGCCAGCCAGGCTTTCAGCCGCTCGTATTCGGTGGCCAGGTCCAGCAGGTGGAAATGGATCCGCCGCCCGGTTTCCTGATGCCAGATCCGGCAGCGTTCCTGGATGGAATCCATGGGCGTCAGCGACTGCACGCCCAGTTCGGTGTCGATCCAGCGCCGGGACAGGTTGTCCAGGATGTGAATCTCGTGGCCCAGATTGGACAGATGCAGGGCGGTCGGCCAGCCGACGAACCCGTCGCCCCCCAGGACTGCGATGCGCATGGTCGGTCTACTCCTTGCTGTTGCCCCGCTGCAATGCGCGGACAATGTGACAAAACGACGACGATTTGGCGATGGTTCCTAGACGAAAGCCGGGGCGGCCCGCAATTTATTGCCGAAATCGTTGCATGACCAGCCGGCGAACACTAAGGCTTGCCTATGATCTCGCAGAAAACCAAATATGCCATCAAGGCGTTGATGGCCCTGGCCGATGAGGTCGCTGCCGGCGGCCACGCGCTGACGATCGAAGAGATCGCGCAGCGGTCCGGCGCGCCCAAGCGTTTTCTGGAACATATCATGCTGGAACTGCGCAATGCCGGCTATGTCGGCTCGCGCCGGGGCCGCGCCGGCGGCTATGTGCTGATCAAGCGTCCGAACGAGATTTCCATCGGCGAGCTTTTGCGCCGGGTCGACGGACCCATCGCCCCCCTGCCCTGCCTGTCGCGCAAGTCCTATCAGCGCTGCGAGGATTGCCTGGACGAGGCGACCTGCCGGCTGCGGCGCATGTTCGGCCAGGTGTTCTGGTCCTATCTGCTGCTGATCGAATCGCTGACGCTGGAGGATCTGGTGGCCCAAGGCGGCCTGCCAGAGATAAGCGTGGCCTAAGGCCCGGCTGGCCTGCGGCGGTGGCATTCTTGCCATGGCAGCGGGCGCAACCGGCGCCGCGGCTTGACCCCGGCGCGGCCCGATAGCAGTTGTGACGCGACGTTCGATCCATCCCGATGCCGGGGCCTTGCCCCTCGGAAAGCACCGCAGGTCTGCCATGGTTGACAGTTCCCCCGCCCCCAAACACGCGCCCCTTGCCGGGGTGATCGGCTGGCCGATCGCGCATTCGCGCTCGCCCCGGTTGCATGGGCATTGGCTTGGGCGCTATGGCATCGCCGGGCATTACGTGCCGCTGCCGGTGATGCCCGAGCATCTGGCCCAGGTGCTGCGCGCCATGCCGCATATGGGCTTTGTCGGGGTGAACGTCACCATCCCGCACAAGGAAAGCGTGCTGGCGCTGGCCGATGTCGTCACCGACCGCGCGGCGCTGATCGGGGCGGCGAACACGCTGATCTTCCGCCCCGACGGCAAGATCCACGCCGACAATACCGACGGCTACGGCTTCATCGCCAATATCCGCCAGCATGCGCCCGACTGGATCCCCGGCCTGGGCCCGGCTGCGGTGATCGGCGCCGGGGGTGCTGCGCGGGCCGTTGTCGCCTCGCTTCTGGAAAGCGGGGTGCCGGAACTGCGCATCGCTAACCGCACCCGCATCCGGGCCGAGCAGATCCGCGCCGAATTCGGCGCCAAGGTCGTGGTCTATGACTGGGCGCAGGCCGGCAACATGCTGGAAGGCGCGATGACCGTGGTCAACGCCACCTCGATGGGGATGGAGGGCAAGCCGCCGCTGCGCGTGCCGCTGGACGCGCTGGCACCGGGCACGCTGGTCACGGACCTGGTCTATACGCCGCTGATGACGCCGTTCCTGGCCGAGGCGCAGGCGCGCGGCTGCGAGATCGTGGACGGGCTGGGGATGCTCTTGCACCAGGCCGCGCCCGGCTTTGAACGCTGGTTCGGCCAGCGCCCCGAGGTCGATGACGAATTGCGCCGGATCGTGCTGGCATGAGCTACCGCCTGGGCCTGACCGGCGGCATCGGCATGGGCAAATCCACCGCCGCGCAGATGTTTCGCGACCTGGGCCATCCGGTCTGGGATGCGGATGCGGCCGTGCATCGGCTTTATGCGCCCGGCGGCGCGGCCGTCGCGCCGGTGGCCGCCGCCTTTCCCGGTGTGCTGCGGGATGGCGGCGTCGACCGCGCCGCGCTGCGCGAGGCGCTGGCCGCCGACCCCTCGGGCTTTGCCCGGCTGGAGGCCATCGTGCATCCGCTGGTGGCCCTGGATCGCGCCAGCTTCATCGCCGCGCATCAGGACGCGCCCATCGTGGTGCTGGACATCCCGCTGCTGTTCGAAGGCGGGGCCGAGCGGCAGATGGACGGGGTGGCCGTGGTCTCGGCCCCGGCCAAGGTGCAGCGGGCCCGCGTCCTGGCCCGCCCCGGCATGACCGAGGCGGATTTCCAGATGATCCTGTCGCGGCAGATGCCGGATGCGGAAAAGCGCAAGCGGGCGGATTTCCTGATCCCCTCGGACACGCTGGACGGCGCGCGCGCGGCAATCGTGGACATCTGCACCCGGATCATGGCAGAACGGCCCCATGCGTGAGATCGTGCTGGATACCGAAACCACCGGCTTCGACCCCGATACCGGCGACCGCATCGTCGAGATCGGCGCGGTCGAGCTGATGAACCACCTGCCCACCGGGCGCACCTTTCACGTCTATGTCAACCCCGAGCGCCCGATGCCGCAAGAGGCGTTCGAGGTGCATGGGCTGGGCGACGATTTCCTGCGCGACAAGCCGCGCTTTGCCGAGATCGCGGCCGATTTCGCCGCCTTCATCGGCCAGGACACCCGGCTGGTGATCCACAATGCCAGCTTCGACATGAAGTTCCTGAACGCCGAGCTGCGGCTTTGCGGCCTGCCGCTCATGCCCTTCAGCCGCGCGGTGGATACGCTGGAACTGGCGCGCAGCCAGTTCCCCGGCGCGCAGAACTCGCTGGATGCGCTGTGCCGGCGCTTTCGCATCGACAACTCGAACCGCACCCTGCACGGCGCGCTTCTGGACAGCGAATTGCTGGCCGAGGTTTATCTGGCCTTGCGCGGCGGCCGCCAGCCGGGCCTGGTGCTGGATGCCGGGCCGATGCGCGGCGCAACCTCTGCCGGGCCGCAGGCGGCGCAGGGACCCGCCCCACGCGCGCCACGGCCGCGCCCGCTTGCCCCCCGCATTACCCCGGCCGAGGCCCAGGCCCATGCCGCCTTCGTGGCGACCTTGGGCGAAAAGGCGGTCTGGCTGCGCTATGGTGGCGCGGTTACGTAAGGCAAGGGCGCAGAAAGAGCGGAACCTTACTGGCAGGGAAGCGGGTTTCCCTTATGGGACCGCGGCCCAAGCAAAGAGGACGGAACCTTGATCAGGGATTGGTGGCAGTTCGTCCTGGCGATCTTTGAGCGGATGGACAAGATCCACATGAGCCTGATCGCCGCGGGCGTGGCCTTTTATGCCATGTTCGCGGTGTTTCCGGGGATGGCGGCGCTGTTTGCACTATGGGGACTTTGGAACGACCCCCAGGTGATCGAGCAATATGTCCACACCACCGACGGCTTCATCCCGCAAAGCGCCGCCGAGATCATCTATGGCCAGATCAGTTCGCTGGTGGCCGCCGGCCGCACGCAGCTTGGCTGGACCACGGCGATTTCCTTTATCGTCGCCACCGTCTCGGCGCGGGCGGGGGTGGACGGGCTGATCCGGGGGTTGAACGCGGCCTATGGCGTGCGCTCGCATTCCACG
Source organism: Paracoccus thiocyanatus (assembly GCF_900156255.1). Lineage (GTDB taxonomy): Bacteria > Pseudomonadota > Alphaproteobacteria > Rhodobacterales > Rhodobacteraceae > Paracoccus > Paracoccus thiocyanatus. The sequence continues at coordinate 3,452 of NZ_FTMK01000004.1, read as the reverse complement.
GTCATGGGGTTCCTGCTGGCCTATTTTTTGACGCTGGTCATCGTTCTGGTCATCGCGCTGGGGCTGGCCACGATCATCCTGGTGCCCATCGCCTTCAACTTCCTGCCCGACGTGCCGCTGCGCAACTGGCTGATCGGCGCCCTGCCCTGGATGGCGATCTTTTTCATCGTGCTGGTGGTGATCGGCATCCTGTATCGCTATGGGCCGAACGTGAAGACGCCGCGCACGGCGATCTTCACCTGGGGCTCGGTCTTTGCGGCGCTGGCCTGGGCCGCGGCCTCCTATGGCTTTTCGGCCTATCTTGCCAGCTTCAACAGCTACAACCGCATCTATGGTTCGATCGGCGCGGTGATCGCGCTTCTGATGTGGTTCTATCTGGGCGGCTTCACGGTGATGCTGGGGGCGCTGATCAACGTGGAACTGTCCCGCCGCCGCCGCTTTGTCGCCGCAAGAAAGCTGCGGCAGGCAGCACAGCAGCGGGCAGGCGAATAGGCCGGGGCACCTGCCATCGGCCCCCGCGGTCGCGGCCCGCCCTAATGCCGCGACCCAGGCCGGGCGGCCGAGGTCAGCACCACCTGCGGCAATTCCACCCCGTCGCGCTTTTGCAGGTTCTCGACCCGGAAGCGCAGCCGCAACAGGAACCGGCCGCCGCCCATTTCCTGCTCGGCCTCGCCCTCAAGCTGGGTGGCGAAAGCCTCGATCAACTGGCTGCCCAGCCCCGTCCCTTCGGCCAGGCTGCTGGCGCCGATCGAGTTCTCGACCTCCAGCACCGCATGGCCCGGCCCGTCGGCGCGCAGCGAAACCCGCACCCAGGGCTCGACCTCGGGGTCGGAAACGCCGGAATATTTCAGCGCGTTGGTGAACGCCTCGGTCGCCAGCAGGCTTAGCGGCACCGCCTGGTCGGGCATCAGCACCAGGGGCTCCAGCCGCGTGTCGATGCGCAGCCCGGCCCCCGGCCCGACCGAGGCATTGGTCATCTGGTTGATGATGTCGTGGATCAGCCGGTCGGCCTGGACCGAATCCAGATGTTCCGCCTGATAAAGGTTGCGATAGATCGTCGCCAGCGACGCCACCCGGTCCTGGACCGAGCGCAGGACCCGCCGGGCGTCTTCGTGGTCGATCACCCGGATCTGCATGTTGATGATCGAGGCGATCAATTGCAGGTTGTTCTTGACCCGGTGATGCACCTCTTTCAGCAGCACGGTCTTTTCGTCGACGGCCGCCTCCATCGCTTCTTCGTCGCGGATCAGGATGCGGGCCATGTTGTGAAAGGTCTGGCTCATGTCCTCGATCTCGGCGGGGGCGTCGGCCAGGACCGGCGGCGGCGCCGAGCGGTCGCCGATGGCAAAGCGGCGCATCTGGCTGCGCAATTCGCGGATATGGCGCAGCACCAGGCGATAGACGGCGAAATAGGCCACCGCCAGCGAGGCCGCCCACAGGATCAGCGGCAGGATCAGCGCGGTGCGCCGGGTGATGTCGATGCCGGTGATGCCGGATTCGGCGCGATTCCACGACCCCAGCGCATAGACCAGCCCCGGCACCACCGGCACGACGCTGAACACGCGCCGTTGGCCCGAATTGGAAATGTCGCGAAAGGTCGTCTCGCTGCGCGACAAAAGCGAAGGCAGCGACTTGCCGCGCGGAAGAACCCGTTCGATATCGCCTGGCCCTTCGCGGTCCGAGGAAATGATCTCGCCCTGATTGTTGAAGGTCAGCACCCGCGCGCCGTCGGTTCCCAGGCCCGACACATGGGTCGAGCGCAGCAAGTCGTGCGACATCGACACGCCGATATAGCCCAGAAGCTCGACCCCGCGGTAAAGCGGCTGGATCACCACCACCACCGATTTTCCGGTGACCGGGCCGTCCTGGCTGGTGGTGACAAGCGTGCCGGGGCTTTCGATGAATTGCCGGAACGCCGCCTCGCCGGTCAGGTCGTGGGTGCCGCGCACCGACGAACATTCCGTGATCCCGTCCAGCCGGGTAAAGCCGGCATAGACGAAATTCACCGTACGCTGGACCAGCCCGCGCATGATGTCGGAACAGGCTTGCGGCCGGTCCATGGTCTCAAGCACCGCCGGTCCCAGGGCGTCCGCAGTGCCAAGCGCGCTTTGCAAAAGCGCGCGTTCCCCGGCGGCGGCGGTCGCGGTCCGGCCCAGCAGCGCAATTTCCGAAGAGCGCTGGTATTCACGCGACAGGTGCAGGGTCTGGATGACCGAGATCAGCCCGATGGGCAGGATCGCCACCGACAAGAGCCCGCCCAGCCGAAAGCCCAGCCTCTTGGTGAATTCCAGCTTGTCCAGCAATCGCCGCAGCACGCCGGCATCTCAGCGCAGGATCGGGGCGTTCTGCGCCATTACCGCAAGCGTGGCCTGGTCGGTCATTTCCAGTTCCTCGCCTTCTTGCAGATGCAGCAGTTCGGCCAGCCGCCGGCGGCCGCGATTGGCGCGCGACTTGACGGTGCCCACGGCGACGCCGGTCATCGAGGCCGCCTCTTCATAGGAAAAGCCCGATGCACCGACCAGGATCAGCGCCTCGCGCTGTTCGTCGGGCAGCTTTTCGAAGGCGACGCGGAAATCGTTCAGCGCCAGCCTGCCGTCATGCTCGGGCCGGGTGGCCTGGCGGGCGGCATGGATGCCATCGGTGTCGCTGACCTCGCGCTTGGTCTTGCGGCGGGCAGAATAGAAAGTGTTGCGCAGGATGGTGAACAGCCAGGCCCGCAGGTTGGTGCCGGGCTGGAACTTGTCGATGTGAGTCCATGCCTTGACGATGGTGTCCTGCACCAGGTCGTCGGCCGAGGCCCCCTCGCGCGTCAGCGACAGCGCGAAAGCCCGCAATGCCGGCAGATGATCCACCAATTCGTCGCGCGGATCGCCGTGGCCTTGCGGTCCACCAGCCCGCGCCGGTTTCGATTCAGCCATGCGGTTCACTCCTGCTCGCGCAATTTATCGAGCAATTGCAGGAACCTGTCCGGAATCTGCTGGGTTGCATCCTGTTCATAGACCCGTCGCAGATTCTCGTCGATCTGCTTCTGGATGGCTGCTCGTCTACGTTCCTCACGCCTGGTATTCATTTTTTAGTTATTCCCGGTAATCTTGTGCGCACCTTGCCTAACCGTTACCTATCCGATCGGCATTGTTGCAGAAGTCGGCTTCAGGACATGATGGCCCTTTCCCCAGCTGAGGTCAGGCCACGCGTTCGATCTCGGCGGTGCCGAGGGCGTTGAAGCGGTTCATCAGGGCGACGCGGATGTGGATCTCGGCTGTCTGGCGGTCGGGGTCCCTCGACGCGATCCGCTCGCCGAAGGATTTCAGATTCCTCATCCGGGCCTCGACCCGGCTGCGGACATGATAGCCGGACCACCTTTTCCAGATCGTCCGGCCGAGGCGCTGGGTTGCCCTCAGGATGTCGTTGCGGGCCAAGGCGGCGGGGCAATCTTCTTTCCAGAGGCGGCC
>NZ_FTMK01000003.1 GCF_900156255.1 Paracoccus thiocyanatus | reverse complement strand
GGTCCGAAAAGACCGATACATCCTTTGAGGCCATGATCTACGCTGTGGCAGCCCTGATCAACTCACGATGAATCTCAACAGACCCTAGGCCGGCGGATCAGGCCGCCAGAACCCCCGCCAGCGAATTCGGCGCGCTATGGGTGATGCGCACCCGCACCAGGTCGCCGACCTTGGCCTGCGGCGCCTCGACAAAGACCGCGTGCAGATAGTCCGACTTGCCGACCATCTGGCCGGGATGGCGGCCGGGCTTTTCGAACAGCACGCCCAGCTCGCGGCCGACCATGTCCTGCTGCGCCGCCTTCTGCTGGCTCGACAGCAGCGCCTGCAATTCCTGCAAGCGCGCATCGGCCAGGGTGCCTTCGACCTCGGGCCGTTCATAGGCCGGGGTGCCGGGGCGCGGCGAATACTTGAAGCTGAAGGCGGTGCCGAAATTCACCGCCCGCACCAGGTCCAGCGTGTCCTGGTGGTCGCGGTCGGTCTCGCCGGGAAAGCCCACGATGAAATCGCTGGTCAGCATGATATCGGGCCGCGCCTCGCGGATGCGCTCGATCAGCCGCAGATACTGCGCGACCGTGTGGCGGCGGTTCATCGCCTTCAGGATGCGGTCGGACCCCGACTGCACCGGCAGGTGCAGATAGGGCATCAGCTTCGGCTCGTCGCGATGCGCCGCGATCAGGTCGCCCGACATGTCGTTCGGATGGCTGGTGGTATAGCGGATGCGGTCCAGCCCGTCGATTTCCGCGATCGACCGGATCAGCCGGCCGAAACCCCATTCCACCCCGCCGGGCCCCTCGCCATGCCAGCCATTGACGTTCTGGCCCAAAAGCGTGATCTCGCGCACGCCGCGCCCGACCAGGTCGCGCGCCTCGGCCAGGATGCGGGCGACCGGACGCGACACCTCGGCCCCACGGGTATAGGGCACCACGCAAAAGGCGCAGAACTTGTCGCAGCCCTCCTGCACGGTCAGAAAGGCTGCCGGCGCGCGCCGGGTGGCGGCGGGCTTCGGCAGATGCTCGAACTTGTCCTCGGCCGGGAACTCGGTATCGACGCCCCTGCCCGCCCGCACCATGGCCGGCAGCCGGTGATAGGCCTGCGGGCCGACGACCAGGTCGACGATGGGCATGCGGCGCTGGATCTCGCCGCCCTCGGCCTGGGCGACGCAGCCGGCGACGCCGATCTTCAGGTCCGGCCGCTCGGCCTTCAGCGGCTTCAGCCGCCCCAGGTCGGAATACAGCTTCTCGGCCGCCTTTTCCCGGATGTGACAGGTGTTCAGCAGCACCATGTCGGCATCCGCCTGGTTCTCGGTCAGCACATAGCCCTCGGCGCCCATGGCCTCGGCCATGCGCTGGCTGTCATAGACGTTCATCTGGCAGCCATAGGTCTTGATGAACAGTTTCTTCGCCGCCGGGGCGGGCGCGCTGTCTTGGTCGCTCATGCCGTGCTGTCCTTGGGGTCGACGCCTGATACAGGAAAACGCCCGGCTTGGAAAGACCGGCCGCCATCCTGCCCGGCGCCCGGCTTCACCGTTTCACAAATACTCAACCCGGCCTCAAAGCCGGTAGATGGCCGCGAATTTCTCTTCCAGATAGTCCAGAAGCGGCCCTTCGCCGACATCGGCCCCGGTCGCCCGCTCGATCAGTTCGCGCTGCGGATAAAGCCCGCCATGGCGCTGCATGTTCTCGCGCAGCCATTCGACCGCCGGATCGGCCTCGCCCCGCGCCAGCGCCTCGTCCAGGTCCGGCACCGCGGCGCGCAGCGCGGCATGCAGGCAGCCGGCATAGACGTTCCCCAGCGCATAGGTCGGGAAATAGCCAAACAGCCCCACCGCCCAATGCACGTCCTGCAGCACGCCATTGGCCGGCCGGTCCACCGCCACGCCGAAATCCTTCAGGAAGCGGGCGTTCCAGGCTTCGACCAGGTCCTCGACATCCAGCCGCCCGGTGATCAGGTCGCGCTCCAGGTCAAAGCGCAGCATGATATGCAGGTTGTATTGCACCTCGTCGGCCTCGGTGCGGATGAAGCCGGGGGTGACGCGGTTCACGGTCGCGTAAAAAGCATCCGCGTCGGGCACGGACAACCCGCCAAAGGCATCCGACATGCGCTGGTAAAGCCAGCCGGTAAAGGCGCGGCCGCGGCCAAGCTGGTTCTCGTAGATGCGGCTCTGGCTTTCATGCGCCCCCATCGAGACGCCGCGGCCCAGCGGCGTAAAGGCGTGGTCGCTGTCGATGCCCAGCTCATAGCTGGAATGCCCGACCTCGTGGATGGTTGAATAAAGACAGTTGAAGGGATCGGCCTCGACCACCCGCGTGGTGATGCGGCTGTCCTGCCAGCGCCCGGAACTGAACGGATGGACGGCGATATCCATGCGCCCGCGCGTCCAGTCATAGCCAAAGGCCGTGGCGCAGATCCGCGCCAGGCGCAGTTGGGTTTCCTGGGGGAAATGCCCGGTCAGCGGCTGCGGCTGGAACGTGGCGCCCAGCACGTCGTCGCGCAGCGCCACAAGCCGCGGCCGCATGGCGTCGAAAAGCTGCGCGATCTCGGCCTGGGTGGTGCCCGGCTCGTAATCGTCCAGAAGCGCGTCGTAAAGATCGCCGCCATCGGCCAGCGACGCGGCTTCCTCGCGCTTGAGCATCAGGATGTCGTTCAGCGCCGGCAGGAAATCCTCGGGCGCATCCTTGGCGCGGGCATCGGCCCAGATCCCCTGCGCCAGCGAGGTCTGCCGCGCCAGTTCGGTGGCCAGCCGCGACGGGACGCGCACGGCGCGGCGATAGTCGCGCGCGATCAGCTCGATGATTCGGGCATCCTCGGCATCCTCGGCCTGGGCCTGGTCCAGCCATTCGCCGATGCGTGCATCGCTGCGCCGCTCGTGCAGCACCGATTCCATCGCCGCCATTTCCTCGGCGCGCTGCTCGACCGCACCGCGCGGCATCATGGTTTCCTGGTCCCAGGCCAGCCGCTCGGCGACCGAGGACAGCGCCTCGGTTTGGCGCTGAAAGGCGAGAAGATCGTCGAAAGCGCTCATCGGACAGTCCCCCGGACCGAAGTTTCAAAAGGATAGCGCGCATGGTGGCGCGCGCGCAGGATCAGCGTAAACAGTGCCACGGCCCCGACCTGATGCGCCAGCGCCAAGGCCAGCGGCGAGGCATGCAGCACGTTCATGATCCCCAGCGCCACCTGGACCGCCACCGCCGCGATCATCGCGCCATAGGCGCCCCGCGTCACCGGATGCGGCGAACGCCGGGCGCGCAGGAAAACCGCGACCGCAAAGACCGCCAGCAGATAGCCCGCCATGCGGTGGATGAACTGCACCAGCGCCGGATTTTCAAAGAAGTTGCGCCAGCCCAGCGCCGGATCCCAGATCGCGGCCGGGATCCATTCGCCGCCCATGGTCGGCCAGCCGGTATATTGCCGCCCGGCGTCGATCCCCGCAACCAGCGCCCCCAGCAGGATCTGCACGAAAGCCAGGTGCATCAGCCCGGTGGTCATGGAAAACAGCTTGCCCTCGCCCGCCCGGCGCGCGCGCAGCAGCGCCGCTTCCGATCGCGACAGCGCCAGCACCTGCCAGGCGATCAGCCCCAGGATGGCAAAGGCCAGGCCCAGATGCGTGGCCAGCCGATAGGAAGCCACGCGCACCATCTCGCCGGAAAGACCGGAATGGACCATCCACCAGCCGATGGCGCCCTGCGCGCCGCCCAAGGCCCCAAGGGCCAGCAGCCGCGGCACCCAGCCCGCGGGGATGCGCTTCGTCGCAAGGAAAAACAGGAAACCCAGCGCCCAGACCGCGCCGATCAGCCGCCCCAGCAGCCGGTGCGACCATTCCCACCAGTAGATCCGCTTGAAGCTGGCCAGGTCCATGTCGGAATTGACCAGCTGGAACTGCGGGATCTGCCGGTATTTGTCGAACTCGGCCTGCCAGGCCGCGGCATCCATCGGCGGCAGCGCCCCTGTCACCGGCTTCCATTCGGTGATCGACAGGCCCGATCCGGTCAGCCGCGTCGCGCCCCCCAGCGCGATCATCGCCGCAACCAGGACGAACAGCACGATCAGCCAGATGCGGATCGCGCCGCGCGCGCCCCTGGGGCCGGCGTCGATCATGCCGCCCGCCGCAGGCGTGTTGCGCGGGGTCGTCTCCGTGACTTCCTGAAAGACGGGGCGTCTTGCCATGTCAGCTTCCTTTTCGATCCGGCGCGACCTTGGCCCGCGCGCGCCCGGAAATCAATCAGCCGCGGCGGATCAATTGCCGCAACATGCCATGGAAAATGCGCGTGTCCCCCTGTGTCAGGGGCAGGCGGGACCACAGGTTGCGCAGCGTCAGCTTCATCGCCGGCGCCTTCTCGGGCGGGAAAAAGAAGCCCGCATCAGTCAGGCGCTCCTCCCAATGATCGGCAAGGCGCTCGATCTCCAGCCGCGTCGCCGGGGCCTCGCCCACGGGGCGGCGGCCATGCGGGGCGGGCTGGGACGGCAGGCTGCCCTGCGCCCATTCATAGCCGGCCAGCAGCACCGCCTGCGCCAGGTTCAGCGAGGGGAAATCCGGGTTCACCGGCACGGTGATGATGGCATTGGCGCGCGCCACGTCCTCGTTCTCCAGGCCCGCGCGCTCGGGGCCGAAGATCACCGCCACCCGGCCGCCCTGCGCGACGCGCTCGCGGGCATCGGCCATGGCCGTGGCAGGCGTCAGCACCGGCTTGGTCAATTCGCGGCCGCGCGCGGTGGTGGCATAGGCGTGATCCACGTCCGCCATCGCCTCGGCCAGGGTCGCGAAAACCCGCGCCCGGTCCAGCACCCGGCCGGCCGCGCCCGAGGCCATGGCCACGGCGCGCGGGTTCGGCCAGCCGTCGCGCGGCGCCACCAGGCGCACGTCGCTTAGCCCGAAATTCAGCATGGCGCGCGCGGCCGCGCCGATGTTTTCGCCCATCTGCGGGCGGACAAGGATGATCGCCGGTTCCATGGCCGCGGCCATATCCTTCCGCAGACCCACTGGCAAGGCGCGCGGCGCTGCGCTATCTGCTGGCGGAACTTCAGGGGATGACAGCGCCATGACAGACCAGCCCAATTCGCCGCAACTCTACCTGATCGCCCCGGTCGGCGCCGCCGCCTCGACCCTGGGCCCGATGCTGGCCCAGGTCATGGACCGCTTTCCCGTCGCCTGCCTGCGCATCCCCGGCGCCGGCACCGAAGAAGAACTGGGCCGCATCGCCGACCTGGCGCGCGAGATCGCCCATGCCCGCGACGTGGCGGTGGTGATCGAGGACCATGTGCAACTGGCGCTGCGCCACGGGCTGGACGGCGTGCACCTGACCAATGGCGCGCGCGGCGTACGCCATGCCCGCAAGGAACTGGGCCAGGACGCCATCGTCGGCACCTTCTGCGGCGCCTCGCGCCATGACGGCATGAACGCGGCCGAGGCCGGGGCCGATTACGTCAGCTTCGGCCCCTGCGGTACGACCGCGCTTGGCCAGGGCGAGACCGCGCCTTTGGACCTGTTCCAATGGTGGTCCGAGATGATCGAGATCCCGGTGGTCGCCGAAGGCGCCCTGACCCCGGCGCTGATCGGCCAGCTGGCCCCCCTTGCGGATTTCATCGCGCTTGGCGCCGAGATCTGGTCGGACCCGGCCGAGGCGCTGGCGATTCTCTGGCGCTGACCCGCCCGGCGGCGCGGCCGGATGGGGTATTTGTGCAACGAAGACATAAGGACGCCGCCGCCCGAAGGCCGGCGCAGGGCTGCGGGTCGCCACGCCAGCCTCTTCGCCGTTTTCCAAATACCCATGCAACGCTGCAATCCGCGTCACCGCCTGCCTCTTGCGCAGCGCCATGCCGCGGCCTAAAGCCTTGCCATGACCCAGCATCAGCGCCTTCTCATCATCGACTTCGGCTCCCAGGTAACGCAGCTGATCGCGCGCCGCCTGCGCGAGTTGAACGTCTATTGCGAAATCCATCCCTTCAACGCCGTGGACGACGCCTTTCTGCAAGCTTTCGCCCCGCAGGCGGTGATCCTGTCGGGCGGGCCGGCCTCGGTCACGCAGGCGGGCTCGCCGCGCGCACCGCAGGGCCTGTTCGACCTGGGGGTGCCGGTCTTCGGCATCTGCTATGGTCAGCAGGTGATGATGGAGCAACTGGGCGGGCGCGTCGAATCGGGCCATCACGCCGAATACGGCCGCGCCTTCATCGCGCCGGCCGAGGGGCACAAGGGCGACGGCATCTTCGCCGGCCTGTTCGGCAGCGGCCGCGAGGAAGTCTGGATGAGCCATGGCGACCGGGTGACGCAGCTTGCACCGGGTTTCGAGGTCATCGGCACCTCGCCGAACGCCCCCTTCGCCATGATCGCCGACCAGGCGCGCAGGTTCTTTGCCGTGCAGTTCCATCCCGAGGTGCATCACACCGCCAACGGCCGAACCATGCTGGAGAATTTCGTCCGCATGGCGGGCTTTACCGGCGACTGGACCATGGCCTCCTATCGCCAGGAGGCGATCCGCAAGATCCGCGAGCAGGTGGGCGACAAGCGCGTGATCTGCGGGCTGTCGGGCGGCGTCGACAGTTCCGTCGCCGCGGTGCTGATCCACGAGGCGATCGGCGACCAGCTGACCTGCGTCTTTGTCGATCACGGGCTTTTGCGGCTGAACGAGGCCGAGGAAGTCGTGACCATGTTCCGCGACAATTACAACATCCCGCTGATCCATGCCGACGAGGCCGACCTGTTCATCGGCGCGCTGGAAGGCGTCTCGGACCCCGAGGTCAAGCGCAAGACCATCGGCCGCCTGTTCATCGACGTGTTCCAGAAATACGCAAGCGAGATCGAGGGCGCGGAATTCCTGGCCCAGGGCACGCTTTACCCCGACGTGATCGAATCGGTCAGCTTCTCGGGCGGTCCCTCGGTCACGATCAAAAGCCACCACAATGTCGGCGGCCTGCCCGAGAAGATGGGGCTGAAGCTGGTCGAGCCCCTGCGCGAGCTTTTCAAGGACGAGGTCCGGGCGCTGGGGCGCGAACTGGACCTGCCCGAGACCTTTATCGGCCGCCATCCCTTTCCCGGCCCCGGCCTTGCCATCCGCTGTCCGGGCGAGATCACCCGCGAAAAGCTCGACATCCTGCGCAAGGCCGATGCGGTCTTCATCGACCAGATCCGCAAGCACGGGCTTTACGACGAGATCTGGCAGGCTTTCGTGGCCATCCTGCCGGTCCGCACCGTCGGCGTGATGGGCGACGGGCGCACCTATGATTATGCCTGCGCGCTGCGGGCCGTAACGTCGGTGGATGGCATGACGGCGGATTACTATCCCTTCAGCCACGAATTCCTGGGCGAGACCGCGACGCGGATCATCAACGAGGTCAGGGGCATCAACCGCTGCACCTATGACATCACCTCGAAGCCGCCGGGCACCATCGAGTGGGAATGATCCCAGGGGGCGGCTTGGGCCGCCCCTTTCATTTTCAGCCCCTGCGGATGGCTTTGCAAATTGACAAGCCCGCCAGGATATCGCCCGATAAGTTACTGCCGCTAACGGTCCGGGCGCCCGACGACGCCGGCCTGTCCCGCGGCATCCGTTTCACAACAAGGGTTTCGCCATGAGTTGCGCCTGCGGACAGAACCATAACCACGCCCCGCCGCCCATCCTGGACGGAGAGGAGGTCGCCCTGGACCGGCCGCTGGTTTCGCTGACCGGCCGGCTGATCTGCAAGGATGCGGCGCAGATGATGCTGGCCATGGACCTGCTGACCGACCATGTCGCGCTAAGCCGGGCCGAGCCGGGCAACCTGCGCTTCGACCTGTGGCAGGCCGAGGATCCGCTGGTCTGGGAGTTGAACGAACTTTATGCCGACGACGCGGCGTTCGAGGCGCATCGCCTGCGGCTCAAGGACAGCCGCTGGGGTCGCGAAAGCCACGGTATCGAACGCGATCTGTCTCGCAGCGACGCCATGCCGCGCCTGCGCGCCGAACGGGCACAGGATCATGCTGCGGTCGCGGACCTGCTTTCCCGCGCCTTCGGCGGTCCGGCCGAGGCGGAATTGCTGGATGCGCTGCGCTCTGCGGGCGAATTGGCGCTGTCGCTGGTGGCCGAGGTCGGCGGCACGGTGATCGGCCATGTCGCCCTGTCGCCGCTTGAAGCGCGGGGCCCGGCGCTGGCGCTGGCACCGCTGGCGGTGCATCCGGCCATGCAATCGCGCGGCCTGGGCGCGGCGCTGCTGCGCGCGGCCCTGGCGGCGTTCCAGGACCACACCATCGTGGTCCTGGGCGATCCCGCCTATTACGGCCGCTTCGGCTTTGTCCCCGCGGATCTGGAATCGCCCTATGCCGGGCCGTATCTGCTGACATTGGGGCCAAGGCTGCCCGCCGGCAGCCGCATCGCCCATGCCCCGGCCTTTGCCGCGCTTTAGCGGCTAGGCCACGGCGTCTCCGGGCGCCGCATCCTCTTGCGGCAACCGCAGGCGGACGCGCTTGACCCGGCGCGGATCGGCATCGACGATTTCGAACTCGGCGCCGCTTTCATGGGGGATCACCTCTCCGCGCACCGGCACCCGGCCGGTCAGCATGAAGATCAGCCCGCCCAGGGTGTCGATCTCTTCCTCTTCCTCGTCGGTGGCCAGGCGCAGCCCGGTCTGGGCCTCGACATCCTCCAGCGCGGCGCGGGCCTGGATCAGCCATTGGCCGGGCTTTTCCAGGATGACCAGCCCGCCCTCGATCTCGTCATGTTCGTCCTCGATCTCGCCGATGACCTGCTCGATCAGGTCCTCGATGGTGACGAGCCCGTCCACACCGCCATATTCGTCGATCACCAGCGCCATGTGGATGCGCTTTTGCTGCATCTGCTGCAAAAGCACGCCGATCGGCATCGAGGGCGGCACGTAAAGCAGCGGCCGCAGCATCGGGCGCAGCGCGAACTTGACCGGGGCCTTGGCGCCGAAGCCGTATTTCAGCGCCAGGTCCTTCAGGTGGATCAGCCCCAGCGGGCTGTCCAGCGTGCCGCGAAACACCGGGATGCGGGAAAAGCCGTGCTCGCTGAACATCCCGACCAGTTCGGACAGCGTGGCCGTCACCGGCGCGGCGATGATTTCGGCCTTGGGCACGGCCACGTCATCGACGCGCATCCGCCGCAGATTGACCATGCCCCGCCCGTCCGGCGCCGGGGCGGCTGCCCCCCTGTTGCGGGCTTCGGCATCCTCGGCCTCGGCCTCGCCGCCGCCGAACGCCCCCAGGATGCGCCCCAGAAAGCCGCGTGACTGCGGCAGGTCACGCCCGTCCCCGCCTGTGCCATCCGCCCATGAGGCAGGTTCGGCGGAAACGGGCGTGTCGGGACTTCGGTCGTTGTTCATGTCTCGTGTTCCAGATAAGGATCGGGGAGGCCCAGCTTGCCCAGGATCGAGCGTTCGGCATCCTCCATGGTTTCTGCATCCTCGTCGTCGATATGGTCGTATCCTGCAAGATGCAGCATGGCATGGACCAGAAGATGCGTGGCATGGTCGGCAAAGGGCTTGTCCTGCGCCTGGGCCTCGCGCAGGCAGGTGTCGTAGGAAATGGCGATGTCGCCCAGTTCCTCGACCTCGGGCGGCGGCGGCTGGGCGCCGGGGGGGCGCGGCTCGAACTCGGTGGCCGGCCAGCTTAGCACATTGGTCGGCCGGGGCTTGTCCCGGAACTGGGCGTTCAGCCCGGCGATGCGGTCGTCGTCGCAGCCCAGGACCACGATCTGAAACGCGCCCAGGTCCAGCCATTCGCCCACCGCGCGGGCGGCACGTTCGGCCATGGCGGGCAGGCAGGCGTCCTCCCAGCGGTCGTCCTCCAGCACGATATCGACGATTTCCAGCGGCTGGGGGTCCATGTCCACGCTGTCAGGCATCGCCCCGCCCCTCGCTTGCCAGGCGCGGCTCGCGCCGGGGGATGCGCTGGCCGCGCTCGTCGTAAACCTCGCCGCGGGCCAGCGCCGCCTCGGCCTCGGCGTCATAAGCTTCGATGATGCGGGCGACCAGCGAATGGCGCACCACGTCCTTGGCGGTGAAATAGCTGAAGCTGATGCCCCGGATGTCCTTGAGGATCTTTTCCGCCTCGACGAGGCCCGAATGCACGCCGCGCGGCAGGTCGATCTGGGTGCGGTCGCCGGTGACGACCATGCGCGAACCCTCGCCCAGCCGGGTCAGGAACATCTTCATCTGCATGGTGGTGGCGTTCTGCGCCTCGTCCAGCACCACGAAGCTGTTCGACAGCGTCCGCCCGCGCATAAAGGCCAGGGGCGCAATCTCGATGCGCTTTTCCTCCATCAGCTTCTGCACCTGCTTGGCGGGCAGAAAGTCGTTCAGCGCGTCATAAAGCGGCTGCATGTAGGGATCGACCTTTTCCTTCATGTCGCCGGGCAGGAAGCCCAGCCGCTCGCCCGCCTCGACGGCGGGGCGCGACAGGATGATGCGGTCGACATGGCCGCCGATCAGCATGGTCACGCCCACCGCCACCGCCAGATAGGTCTTGCCGGTGCCGGCCGGGCCGATGCCGAAGGCCATTTCATTGGCGAACAGCGCGCGGACATAGTCCTTTTGCGCATCGGTGCGCGGCTCGACGGTCTTCTTGCGGGTGCGCAGCTCGATCGGGCCGGTCTGGAACATTTCCAGCTGCTCGGCCGGGCTTGGACCTTCGGTCACGGTCTCGGCGCCCATGCGCAGCGCCGCCTCGACCTCGGCCATCTCGACCGGGCGGCCCTGTTCCAGCCGGGCGTAAAGCGCGCGCAGCACCTGCGCCGCCTCGGCCTGCGCCTCGGGGGGGCCGACGACGGCCAGCAGGTTGCCGCGTCGCAGGACATGCACCTTCAGCGCCTCCTCGATGCGGGCAAGATGGCGGTCATGCGGGCCGCATAGATCGACCAGCAGCCGGTTGTCATGAAATTCCAGCAGGGTTTCGCCGGAGGTGGCGGTCGCGGGATGCGTAGGGGTCAGACCCAAATTCGTCTCCGAGGTGGGGTTCTCAGGAACCCATGGTTGCAACTGCGCGGGATTCGCACAAGGGGGGCCGCGCCGGGGTTTTGGATTTGCGCCGGATCGGGCGTGAAATCGGCCATTACGCGCCCGGCCCCCGCGCCATCGGCCGCGCCCGGCCGGCGATGAAATCGGCCAGGTAATCGTCTTGGGCCGCGTCCATTTCGGCCACCCCGCCCTGCCAGCGCACCCGCCCCCGGTCCAGCAGCGCCACCCGGTCGGCGACGCTGCGCACCGAGGACATGTCATGGGTGATGGTGATGCCGGTGGCCCCGGTCTCGTCCACGATGCCGCGGATCAGCGCGTTGATCGCAGCCGCCCGGATCGGGTCCAGCCCCGTGGTCGGTTCGTCGAAAAAGATCACCTTGGGGTCGGCGGCGATGGCGCGGGCCAGCCCGGCGCGCTTGCGCATGCCCCCCGAAAGTTCCGCCGGGTAAAGCTCCGCCACCTCGGGGCCCAGGCCGACGCGGGCCAGCTTTTCGATGGCGACGGCGCGGGCCTGCGCCTTGGGCATGGTCCGCAACAGGCGAAAGGCGACATTGCGCCAGACCGGCAGGCTGTCGAACAGCGCTGCGTTCTGGAACAGCATGCCGAAACGATCCATGAAGGCGGCACGGTTTTCGGCAAGCGGCCGGCCCTGCCACAGGATGCTGCCCGCATCGGGCGTCTCCAGCCCCAGGATACAGCGCAAAAGCACCGATTTGCCGGTGCCCGAACCGCCGATGACCACCAGGCTTTCGCCCTGGGCCAGGTCCAGGTCCACGCCGTCCAGCACCTGCTTGGCGCCATAGGCTTTGCAGATCCCGCGCACCGCCAGCATCAGAAGAACAGCCCCGTCAGCGCGAAATTCGCCGCCAGGATGCCGACCGATGCGGCGACGACGGCATTGGTCGTGGCCCGACCGACGCCGGCCGCGCCCCCGGCGGCCGTCATGCCGAACCAGCAGCCCGACAGCGCCACGATCAGCCCGAAGACCGCGCCCTTCAAAAGGCCCGAGACCACGTCCCAGCTTTCCAGATAGGCCCAGGAATTGGACAGGTAGACGGCCGAGTTGAACCCCAGCGCATTCACCCCGATCAGCCAGCCGCCCATGATGCCGATCACGTCGCCGACGCCGACCAGCACCGGCACGCAAAGCAGTGCCGCCCACAGCCGGGGCGAGACCAGCCAGCCCATGGGATCGGTCGAAAGCGTCACCAGCGCGTCGATCTGATCGGTGACGCGCATGGTGCCCAGTTCGGCGGCGATGGCGCTGGCGACACGGGCCGCGACCATCAGCCCGCCCAGCACCGGGCCGAGTTCACGCGCCATGCCGATGGCGACGATGGCCGGCACCACGTCGCCGGCCTGGAACCGCTGCCCCCCGGAATGGATCTGCAAGGCCAGCGCCGCGCCGGTGAACAGCGCCGTCAGCCCGACCACCGGCAGCGAAAGCCAGCCGATCTGCATGACCTGCCGCGCCAGTTCCGCCGGATGCTGCCAGACCCGGCCCAGGCCGCGGGCGGCAAAGATCGCCACCCGCCCGGTCGTCCGGGTCAAGCCGATCGCCGCCCTGCCGGTCAGCCGGACCGGGTTCACAGCCAGCGACGTTCGTAGCGCCGGCCCAGCGAGGTCAGGATCTCATAGCCGATGGTGCCCGACAGCGCCGCCAGGTCGTCGACGCCTTGGTGCGCGTTCAGGATCTCCAGCGCCGGCGGGACATCCGGCAGGTCGGTCACGTCGACGGTGATCAGGTCCATCGAGATGCGGCCGATCACCGGGCAGGCGCGCCCCTCGGCCCAAAGCGCCAGCTTGCCGTCCCGCGCCAAGGCCCGCGCCAGCCCGTCGGCATAGCCCGCCGCCACCGTCGCCACCCGCGACGGCCGCGCGGCCGTCCAGGCATAGCCGTAGCCCACGGATTCGCCGGGGCGCACCTCGCGCGTCTGGATCACCGGCAAGGCCAGCGTGACAACCGGCCGCGCATCGGCAAAGGGCTGCCCGCCGTAAAGCCCGATCCCCGGCCGCACCAGGTCGAAATGATAGTCCGCCCCCAGCAGGATGCCCCCGGTCGCCGCCAGCGAACGCGGCGCGGCCACCCCTTGGGTCATGGCGCGGAATGCGGCGAGTTGCTGGGCATTGGCCGCATGCTCCGGCTCATCGGCGCAGGCCAGATGCGACATGACCAGCGCCGGGCCGGCGGCCAGCGCCTCGGTGCGGATGGCGGCCCATTCGCCGGGCTCGATGCCCAGCCGGTTCATGCCGCTGTCAAGCTGGATGCCGAACGGCCCGCGCGGCCGCAGCGTCCGGTCGCGAAAGAACTGCTCGGGACTGTTCAGCAGCGGGATCAGCCCGGCCAGGTCCGCGCCCTCCATATGGCCCGACAGCACGAAGATGCGCGCATCCTCGGGCAGAAGCGGCCGGATCGCCCGCCCCTCGGCGGCCAGCGCCACGAAGAAATCCCGCGCCCCCGCCGCGTAAAGCGCCGGGGCCACGCGGTCCGCGCCCAGGCCATAGGCATCGGCCTTGACGACGGCCGCCGCCCGCGCGCCCGCAGCCTTGGCCGCAAGCGCTTTCCAATTGGCCACGATGGCCGGAATGTCGATGACGAGTCCCATATGCGCGGCATGGCTCTTGCCCCGGTCCGCGTCAAGGGTTTTAGCATATTTGCTATTTGCACCGCGTTCGGCTTGCATATTTTGCAAATATTCGCCTTTCCGCTTCCCGGCCCGGCCCCAAGCCGATAGTTTGCCCGAAACCCAAAGGGAGACGGCTCATGAAGGACATCCTCGGCGAACTGGAATCGCGCCGCCGCGATGCGCGGCTGGGCGGCGGACAGCGGCGCATCGACGCCCAGCATGCCCGCGGCAAGCTGACCGCGCGCGAGCGGCTGGAGCTGTTGCTGGACGAAGGCTCGTTCGAGGAATTCGACATGTTCGTCCGCCACCGCTCGACCGATTTCGGCATGGAGGCGGACCGCCCCTATGGCGACGGCGTCGTCACCGGCTGGGGCACGATCAACGGCCGCATGGTCTATGTGTTTTCGCAGGACTTCACCGTCTTCGGCGGCTCGCTGTCGGAAACCCATGCGCAAAAGATCTGCAAGATCATGGACATGGCGGTGCAGAACGGCGCCCCGGTGATCGGGCTGAACGATTCGGGCGGCGCGCGCATCCAGGAAGGCGTCGCCAGCCTTGCCGGTTACGCGGACGTGTTCCAGCGCAATATCATGGCCTCGGGCGTGGTGCCGCAGATTTCCGTCATCATGGGCCCCTGCGCGGGCGGCGCGGTCTATTCGCCGGCGATGACCGACTTTATCTTCATGGTCAAGGACACCTCTTACATGTTCGTGACCGGCCCGGACGTGGTCAAGACGGTGACGAACGAGGTGGTGACGGCCGAACAGCTAGGCGGCGCCTCGACCCATACCAAGAAAAGCTCGGTCGCCGACGGCGCCTTTGAAAACGACGTCGAGGCCATGTCGGAAATCCGCCGGCTGGTCGATTTCCTGCCGCTGAACAACCGCGAAAAGGCGCCGACCCGGCCGTTCTTCGACGATCCGGCGCGGGTCGAATCCAGTCTCGACACGCTGATCCCCGACAACCCGAACCAGCCCTATGACATGAAGGAACTGATCCTGAAGGTCGCGGACGAGGGCGATTTCTACGAGATCCAAAAGGATTTCGCCGGCAATATCATCACCGGCTTCATCCGCATCGAGGGGCAAAGCGTCGGCGTCGTCGCCAACCAGCCGATGGTGCTGGCCGGCTGCCTGGACATCGATTCCAGCCGCAAGGCGGCGCGCTTCGTCCGCTTCTGCGACGCCTTTGAAATCCCGATCCTGACCTTTGTCGACGTCCCCGGCTTCCTGCCCGGCACCGGCCAGGAATATGGCGGCGTCATCAAGCACGGCGCGAAACTGCTGTTTGCCTATGGCGAGGCGACGGTGCCCAAGGTGACGGTGATCACGCGCAAGGCCTATGGCGGCGCCTATGACGTCATGGCCTCGAAGCACCTGCGCGGCGATTTCAACTATGCCTGGCCCACGGCGGAAATCGCGGTGATGGGCGCCAAGGGCGCGGTCGAGATCCTGTATCGCAGCGAACTGGGCGACACGGGGAAAATCGCCGCGCGGACCAAGGATTACGAAGACCGCTTTGCCAACCCCTTCGTCGCCGCCGAAAAGGGCTTCATCGACGAGGTGATCCAGCCGCATTCGACCCGCCGCCGCGTCGCCCGCGCCTTTGCCAGCCTGCGCGGCAAGAAGCTGACGAACCCCTGGAAAAAGCACGACAACATCCCGCTGTAACGACAGCGTCCGGGAAAGGAACCATGGCAAGACTTGCGGCAATCATCCAGGCGCCGGCGGTTCCGGCCGGGGCGGCGCGTCCGGCGCGCGCGCCCCAGGCCCATGCCGGCTGCGCCCGGCCCTGGGGCCGCAAGATGACGGCCCGCCATGGCCGCCCCGCCGGCCGGCCGCCGCAGGCCGGCGCCGCGGCCAGGGACGCCGGGGCGCGGGCTGATGCATGGTTGCCACAGCGCGGCACACCCGCGCGACTGCGGCTTCGGCCCGCCTGTCGGGGCTGCGCGACGCTGGCTATCATGTCGCCGCGGTCGCAAGTGGCGGCCGAATCTCAACCGAGCAGTCGGGACCCGAGCGTCCCGCATTACAGGAGCAAGACGTCATGTCGAAAAAATTTGCCCTCGCCCTCGTCCTGGTCGGCCTGGCCGCGGCCTGCGCCCCCAAAGAGCCGGAAGTCGCCCCGGTTCCGGTCCAGCCCGAGCCGGTCTTCCAAGGCAAATACTGAGCCATTGGCCGCGCGCGGGCTGCCTGGCGGCCCGCGCCATCCGCGTTCCGCCCCGCCCCCGCGCGACAACGCGATCCGAAAAGGGGGCAAGACATGCTGAAGCATCGCGGCTTTCCCGGCCGCCTTCCTGGCACCGATTTCCAGTTCATCATCCGCCGCGCCAACAAGAAGGGCGCAACGCCGCTGACCCGGCGCGAGCGGTTTCGCGACCGCAAGCCGGCCGACCGCCGCGCCGATGCCGGTTTCCTGGCGGCACTGATCGCGCATTTCGGCGAAGAACCGTTCCAGCGCGGCAATCTTGATGCCGGCCGGCTGTCCTGGCTGATCGGCCGCGAAGTGGTCGCGGTCGGCAAGCTGGACCCCACCGATTACGGCCAGTTGCTGCGCGTCGACATGAAGCGCGCCGAAGCCGGCTTTCCCGAACTGTTCGCCGCCGATGCCCCGGAATTTGACTGGGACGATGCCGGCTGGGACGACGAGGACCCGGAAGACGGGGACGACAGCTGATGGCCGGCCGGGGGATGGGCGGATTGCCGCGTAGCCTTGTCTTTTCACATCGTTGTCAGTTCCTTCCGGAAAGGGCGCGTGCAATATTGCTTGCACCTTTACCACCAACGGCCCGCAAGCGGGTCCATAATACAGGCAAAACGCTATGCAAAAATCCGTCATTCTCCGTCTTTCCGGCGCGGTCCTGCTGGTTGCCGGCCTTGCCGCCTGCGAACAGGGCTATGGCGGCGGCGCAACCCTTTCGCCCGACGCGCAGCGCGCGGCCGGCGGGGCGCTGGCCGGTGCGGCCGTTGCAAAGATCATCGACGGTGACGTGGGAACCGGCGCGCTTATCGGTGCGGCGGGCGGCGCGCTGTGCGACGACGCCGGCGTTTGCCAGCGCCGCTACTGATTTCAACAGGGCAGGCGGCGCTGCACCGACGGCTAGCGCTGCCGCCCGCATCCCGGAGCAAACGAGATGTCCAAGAAACTCGTCCTTGCGCTTGGCCTTGGCCTTTTCGGCCTGGCCGGCTGCACCCAAGGCATCAATCCGACCGACATGGATCGCGGCATCATCGGCGCCGGCGTCGGGGCGACCGCTGCCCATGTCGGGGGCCATGATGTCGCCAAGGGCGCGGCGATCGGCGCCGTCGCCGGCGCGCTTTGCGACGACGTACGCCTGTGCCAATGACGCCTTCGCCACACTGACGGCGCGCCCTCGCGCGCCGGTCCAGCCTTTTTCCAGCCGTCCCGGCACCCTGCCGGGGCGGCTTTTTCACGTTCGGGATCTGCCCCAAGGGAAAGAAACATGTTCAAGAAAATCCTGATCGCCAACCGGGGCGAGATCGCCTGCCGGGTCATCAAGACCGCCAAGAAGATGGGCATCCAGACCGTCGCCGTCTATTCCGACGCCGACCGCAACGCGCTGCATGTCAAGATGGCGGACGAGGCGGTCCATATCGGCCCGCCCCCGGCCAACCAGTCCTATATCGTGATCGACAAGATCATGGAGGCGATCCGCCAGACCGGGGCCGAAGCGGTGCATCCCGGCTATGGCTTTCTGTCCGAGAACATGAAATTCGCCGAGGCGCTGGAGAAGGAGGGCGTGGCCTTCATCGGCCCGCCCTCGCCCGCCATCGAGGCGATGGGCGACAAGATCACCTCGAAGAAGCTGGCGCAAGAGGCCGGGGTCAGCACGGTGCCGGGCTATATGGGCCTGATCGCCGATGCAGACGAGGCGGTCAGGATTTCGGGCCAGATCGGCTATCCGGTGATGATCAAGGCCAGCGCCGGTGGCGGCGGCAAGGGCATGCGCATCGCCTGGAACGACCAGGAAGCGCGCGAGGGTTTTGAAAGCTCGAAGAACGAGGCGGCGAACAGCTTTGGCGACGACCGCATCTTCATCGAGAAGTTCGTGACGCAGCCCCGGCATATCGAAATCCAGGTGCTGGCGGACAAGCACGGCAATTGCGTCTATCTGCATGAGCGCGAATGCTCGATCCAGCGCCGCAACCAGAAGGTGATCGAGGAAGCCCCCTCGCCCTTCCTGGACGAGGCGACGCGCAAGGCCATGGGCGAACAGGCCTGCGCGCTGGCCCAGGCGGTCGGCTATACCTCGGCCGGGACGGTGGAATTCATCGTCGATGCCGACAAGAACTTCTATTTCCTGGAAATGAACACCCGCTTGCAGGTCGAGCATCCGGTGACGGAACTGATCACCGGCATCGACCTGGTCGAGCAGATGATCCGCGTCGCGGCGGGCAAGGCCCTGCCCTTTGCCCAGGCGGACCTGAAAATCAACGGCTGGGCCATCGAAAGCCGGCTTTACGCCGAAGATCCCTATCGTAACTTCCTGCCCTCGATCGGGCGGCTGACCCGCTACCGCCCGCCGGCCGAAACCGCCGCCGGCCCGATGCAGGCCGCCGATACCTGGGTGCCCGCCCATCCCGGCGACCACCCGCCCGCGGCCGCGGCCGGGGTGCGCAACGATACCGGCGTCTATGAGGGCGGCGAGATCAGCATGTATTACGACCCGATGATCGCCAAGCTTTGCACCTGGGCGCCCAGCCGGGCCGAGGCCATCGAGCAGATGCGCCTGGCGCTGGACGAGTTCGAGGTCGAGGGCATCGGCCACAACCTGCCCTTCCTGTCGGCGGTGATGGACCATCCGAAATTCGTCTCGGGCGACATTTCCACCGCCTTCATCGCCGAGGAATATCCCGAGGGCTTTCTGGGCGCGACCCTGCCCGATGCCGAGATCGCCCGCGTCGCAGCCTCGGCCGCGGCCATGCACCGGGTCGCGGAAATCCGACGCACCCGCATTTCGGGGCGGCTGGACAACCACGAACGCCATGTGGGCGAGCATTGGGTGGTCTTTGTCGCGGGACAGGAAATCCCGGTGCGGATCACCGCCGACAAGCAGGGCTCGACGGTCCAGATCGACGGCCGGACGCTGCGCGTCGAAAGCGACTGGTTGCCGGGGCAATCGCTGGCGCGGCTGTCGGTGGACGGCGCGCCGCTGGTGATGAAGGTGGACCGCCTGCCCTCGGGCTTTCGGCTGCGGGTGCGCGGCGCGGACCTGAAAACCTATGTCCGCCGGCCGCGCGCTGCGGAACTGGCGCGGCTGATGCCCGAAAAGCTGCCGCCCGACACCTCGAAGTTCCTGCTGTGCCCGATGCCGGGGCTGGTCGTCAGGATCAATGTCGAGGCCGGGGACGAGGTGCAAGAGGGCCAGGCCCTGGCCACGGTCGAGGCGATGAAGATGGAAAACATCCTGCGCGCCGAGAAAAGGGCCGTGGTGAAATCCGTCAACGCCCAGCCGGGCGAAAGCCTCAAGGTCGACGACGTGATCATCGAGTTCGAGTGACGGGAAACCGCCGGGCGCTGTGCGGCGCCCGGCCCAGGGATCGGGAACCATGCCGCTTCTGGACGACTATCTCAGCCCCCAGGGACAGCAGGCGTTCATCGCCGGGCTGTTCATCGCCGCGGGCTGGTGGGTCGTCGCGTTCCAGAACCGCCGCCGCGACGCCAAGCTGCGCGCCGAGCGGGTCGAGGACGTGCAGCGCGCCCTGCTGGCCGAGGTGCGCGCCCATGTCGTCGCGCTGGAGCGCGAGGTGCAGGGCGGGCGCTTTGACACGCTGCTGTCGCAGATCGAGGAAGGCGATGCCGGCCTGGTCATCGTCCATAGCGGCAACGACCGCATCTTTCGCGCCGTGCTGCCGGACATCCACCTGCTGCCGGGCGGGGTGATCGACCCGGTGGTCATCTATTACCGGCTGATCGCGGTCATGGATTCCATGGCCGAATCCATCCGCCGCATGGCCCGCAACCGTCCCGAAAGCACCGCCGACATGATGCTGGATTATATCCTGCTGAACCAGGAAGCGCGCGAGGCGGGGCTGGACGTCCTGGAGGTGCTGACCGCCAGCCTGCGCGGCGGCGAGGCCGAGATCCAGGCCATGCTGCGCAAGCAGCGCGAAGATGCGGGCCGGCTGATCGCCGCCACCTTGCCCGGCGAATTGGCCGGGCTGCGTGATCGCCTTAATAAGCGATCTTCGGACCGGAGCGGCCTCTGATGGGTTTCAGGCCGATGACACTGGTGATTTCATTCGCGCTGCGGGTGCGGCGCAGCCGCTCGACCACCTGTTCGGTGGCCGGGTCCGGCTTGCGCGGCCGGGGCGGAGCGGCCTTGTCGGTCACGCGCGTCAGGGACGATTTCGCCATGGCACAGCTCCTTTGCAGCAGGCAGCACCTCTGCCCTGGCCCCAAGATAAGGCGTCAAGCCCCTTGTCGCAATGAAGGAGTTGCGATTCTCGCAACATCCTATGGCAGCCCGGCGCGGCCGATTTCCTGCAAGCGCAGCGGAAACTTGTCGATGGCGCGGGTGATCTCGCGCACCGACCAGGGCACGGGCTTCCTTTGCTTGACCTGGCCGTCCTTGTCCATCAGCACCAGCGAGAACCCCTCGGGCCGCAATTGCCGGCGCCAGATGCTGGCTGCCGCCGGGTCGGTATCGGTGATCACCACGACGTCGCGCAGGATCAGCGGCGCCGGGTCGCGCCGCAGGGCCGCCAATTGCTCGACAAAGGCGGGATCGGCGGCGGTATTGGCAAAGATCACCACCGGCCGGGCCTGCCACAGGAACTCGGCCGGCTCGGCCTCGGCCGCGGACAGGACCGTCAGCTCGACCGCGGACCTGTCGGGGCGCGCCGGCGCGTCGCTTTCGCTGCGCGCGGCGGGCACTTCGCCGCGCACATATGGGCGATGGCCGTCCGCCTCGCCCTCGGGCTTGGGTCCCATCGCCGCCACCAGCGGCACCATTGCCAGAAAAATCAACCGTTTCAGTTTCATCGTCCCCTCATCTTCTCATTCATATAAGAGCCGAGGGGCCATGGGAAAGGATACAAGATGACCGAAAGCACGAAAGCCACCCTGGATGAATGGCACCGGCTCGCCAGCAAGGAGCTGAAAGGCGCCGATCCGGGCAGCCTGACCTGGCACACGCTGGAAGGGATCGAGGTCAAGCCGCTTTACACCGAGGCGGACGTGAAGGGCCTGGATCACCTGGGCAGCCTGCCGGGGATCGAGCCATTCACCCGCGGCCCGCGCGCCACCATGTATGCCGGCCGGCCCTGGACCATCCGGCAATATGCAGGCTTTTCCACCGCCGAGGAATCGAATGCCTTTTATCGCAAGGCGCTGGCGGCGGGGCAGCAGGGCGTCTCGGTCGCCTTCGACCTGGCGACGCATCGCGGCTATGACAGCGACCATCCGCGGGTCGAGGGCGACGTGGGCAAGGCCGGCGTCGCCATCGACAGCGTCGAGGACATGAAGATCCTGTTCGACGGCATCCCGCTGGATAAAGTTTCCGTGTCCATGACCATGAACGGCGCGGTGATCCCGGTCCTGGCCAATTTCATCGTCACCGGCGAGGAACAGGGCCATTCCCGCGCCGTGCTGTCGGGCACGATCCAGAACGACATCCTGAAAGAGTTCATGGTCCGCAACACCTATATCTATCCGCCCGAGCCCTCGATGCGGATCATCGCGGACATCATCGAATACACCAGCAATGAGATGCCCAAGTTCAACTCGATCTCGATCTCGGGCTATCACATGCAAGAGGCGGGGGCGAACCTGGTCCAGGAGCTGGCCTATACCCTGGCCGACGGGCGCGAATATGTCCGCGCCGCGCTGAAGGCAGGGATGGACGTGGACCAGTTCGCCGGGCGGCTGTCGTTCTTTTTCGCCATCGGCATGAATTTCTTCATGGAGGCGGCCAAGCTGCGGGCCGCGCGCCTGCTGTGGACGCGGATCATGAAGGAGTTCGAGCCGAAGAAGCCGGGCAGCCTGATGCTGCGCACGCATTGCCAGACCTCGGGCGTCAGCTTGCAGGAACAGGACCCCTATAACAACGTGGTCCGCACGGCTTACGAGGCGATGGCGGCGGCGCTTGGCGGCACCCAGTCGCTGCACACCAACGCGCTGGACGAGGCCATCGCGCTGCCGACCGAATTCAGCGCCCGCATCGCCCGCAACACCCAGCTGATCCTGCAAGAGGAAACCGGCATCACCCATGTCGTCGATCCGCTGGCCGGCAGCTATTACGTCGAGAGCCTGACCGCGGAACTGGCCGAAAAGGCCTGGGCGCTGATCGAGGAGGTCGAGGCGATGGGCGGCATGACCAAGGCCGTCGCCTCGGGGATGCCCAAGCTGCGCATCGAGGAAAGCGCGGCGCGGCGCCAGGCCATGATCGACCGCGGCGAGGAGGTGATCGTCGGCGTGAACAAGTATCGCCTGGCGAAAGAGGATCCGATCGACATCCTGGACATCGACAACGTCAAGGTGCGCGAAGCGCAGATCGCGCGGCTGCACAAGATGCGCGAGACGCGGGACGAGGCGCAATGCCAGGCGGCGCTGGCCGAATTGTCGCGCCGGGCGAAGGAAGGCGGCAACCTGCTGGAGGCCGCGGTCGAGGCCGCGCGGGCGCGCGCTTCTGTGGGAGAGATCAGCATGGCGATGGAAAAGGAATTCGGCCGCCACCGCGCCGAGGTCAAGACCCTGGCCGGCGTCTATGGGGCCGCCTATGAGGGCGACGAC
Source organism: Paracoccus thiocyanatus (assembly GCF_900156255.1). Classification (GTDB taxonomy): domain Bacteria; phylum Pseudomonadota; class Alphaproteobacteria; order Rhodobacterales; family Rhodobacteraceae; genus Paracoccus; species Paracoccus thiocyanatus. The sequence goes on along the minus strand of NZ_FTMK01000003.1, from coordinate 232,742 downwards.
GGTTTCGCGCAGATCCAGCGCGACGTCGAGACCTTTGCCGAGGAGGAAGGCCGCCGGCCGCGCATGCTGGTGGTCAAGATGGGCCAGGACGGCCATGACCGCGGCGCCAAGGTGATCGCCACCGCATTCGCCGATATCGGCTTCGACGTCGATGTGGGGCCGCTGTTCCAGACCCCCGAAGAAGCCGCGCAGGACGCCATCGACAACGACGTGCATGTGGTGGGGATTTCCAGCCAGGCGGCCGGCCACAAGACCCTGGCCCCCAAGCTGATCGCGGCGCTGAAGGATCAGGGCGCGGGCGACATCATCGTGATCTGCGGCGGCGTGATCCCGCAGCAGGATTACGATTTCCTGAAAAGAGCCGGGGTGAAGGCGATCTTCGGGCCGGGGACCAACATCCCCTCGGCCGCGCGCGACATCCTGGACCTGATCCGCAGGGCGCGGCCGGCGTGACAAGCCTGCGGCCGGGGCGCCCGGCATCGCGGCCGCATGAGTATTTGGGAAACGGTGAAGCGCGCTGCCCTCGCCCCAGGGGCGGCGCCGGCAAGGAGGCCCCGCGATGATGCTGCGTCCTGCGACCGACAGGGATATTCCGGCGCTCCTGGCCTTCTGGAACCCGCTGATCCGCGAGACGTCGATCACCTTTTCCAGCGAGGAAAAGACCGCCGATGGGCTGGCGCGGATGATCGCCGGCCGCCGGGCCGCGGGCCGGGCGTTCTTGGTCGCCGAGGCGGCCGGCGCGGTGCTGGGGCTGGCGAGCTATGACCAGTTCCGGCCCGGCATTGGCTATGCGCATTGCATGGAGCATACCGTCATCCTGCCGCCCGCCGCGCGCAGGCGCGGGATCGGTGGGGCGCTGATGGCGGCGATCGAGGATCACGCCCGCGCCGGCGGCGCGCATGGCATGATTGCCGCGGTTTGCGCCGAAAACCTGGCGGGCATCGGTTTTCACCGCGCCATCGGCTATCGCCAGGTCGGGCTGGTGGCGCAGGCAGGGCGCAAGTTCGGCCGCTGGCTGGACCTGGTGCTGATGCATAGGTTCCTGTGAACCCCCGGCTTGCCTGCCGGCAGGCGCCGTGGAAAACTCGCGCCCGGCAGGCAGGGGCGGGATGGGCAAGAAGATGATGGGGGCATCATGGCAAGGATAGGCGCGCCGCCCGAGACGCATTACACCCTGCCCGCGGATTTCGCCGCCGCGCTGGGGCATTGCGTGGCAAGCTTTGGCTGGCTGGAAGAAATCATCAAGCGCACCATCTATGCCCTGGACCGCGCCCGGCTGGCCGACGACCTGTCCGAGGCCGAGTTGCAGATCTGGCTGACCCGCATGGGCGCAATCGCCGATGATTCCATGGGCACGCTGATCGACCAGCTGGATGCCGCCATGCGCCGCTATCCGGGGTTGCGCGACCGCAACAAGATCACCGACCGGCTGGGCGAGATCCGGCTGGAGCGCAACCTGCTGTGCCATGCCTCGTGGCGGCCGGCCGAGGACAGGGCGCGCTGGCATCCCGCCTTTGTCAACACCAGGGGCGAGGTGCAGCGCCAGCCGCTGGCGATCGACGATCTGGAGCGTATCCGCGAAAGCACGGTCGAGATCGGCACCCGCGTGCTGCGGGTGATGCGCGCCACCGGGGTCGCGGGCTATTGGGCCGGCGACGACCAGGCGTGACGCCATGCGCGTTGCAAGCCCCTGCGCCATCCGCTAACACCGCCTGGTCCATAGAGAAGAGTTTCGCATGTCCGCCCAGAATTCGGGGCAAACCGCCTCTCCGCTTCGTCTCGGCATCGCTGGTCTGGGGACGGTCGGCGCCGGCACCGTCAAGATCATCCAGAAACATGCCGCCCTGTTGGCCCTGCGCGCCGGACGGCCCGTCGCCATCACCGCCGTCAGCGCCCGCGACCGGATGAAGAACCGCGACCTGGACCTGTCCCGCTATGGCTGGGAAGAGGACGCCCGCGCCCTGGCGCTGCGCGAGGACGTGGATGTCCTGGTCGAACTGATCGGCGGAGAAGAGGGCATCGCCCGCGAGGCGGTGACGGCCGCGCTACGCGCCGGCAAGGACGTGGTGACGGCCAACAAGGCGCTGCTGGCCATCCACGGCCAGGAGCTTGCCGAACTGGCCGAGGCCAATGGCCGGGTCATCCGCTTCGAGGCCGCGGTGGCCGGCGGCATCCCGGTCATCAAGGCGCTGGCCGAATCGCTGGCGGGCAACGAGATCCGCCGCGTCATGGGGGTAATGAACGGCACCTGCAACTATATCCTGACCCGGATGGAAAGCGCCGGCCTGCCCTATGAGCAGGTCTTCGAAGAGGCGCGGCAACTGGGCTATCTGGAGGCCGACCCGACGCTGGACGTGGGCGGCATCGACGCCAGCCACAAGCTGGCGATCCTGGCCGCCATCGCCTTTGGCACCCGGCCCAGCTTTGGCGCGGTCGAAATCGAGGGGATCGAGCGGGTCAGCATCGACGACATCCGCCGCGCCGCCGACATGGGCTATCGCATCAAACTTCTGGGCGTGGCGCAGATGACCGGGCGCGGGCTGGAACAGCGCATGTCCCCCTGTCTCGTCCCCGCCGACAGCCCCCTGGGGCAATTGCAGGGCGGCACCAACATGGTGGTGATCGAGGGCGATGCCGTGGGCCAGATCGTCCTGCGCGGGGCCGGGGCGGGCGAAGGCCCGACCGCCAGCGCCGTCATGTCGGACGTGGTCGAAATCGCGCGCGGCGTCAGGATGCCCAGTTTCGGCCAGCCGGCAGCGATGCTGGCCAGCCCGCAGCCGGCGCGGACCGCGGTGCCGGCGGCCTATTACATCCGCCTGCAACTGACCGACAAGCCGGGGGCGCTGGCCAAGGTCGCCTCGATCCTGGGCGATGCCGGCATCTCGATCGACCGGATGCGCCAATACGGCCACCAGCAGACCGAAGGCGTGGCCCCGGTGCTGATCGTCACCCACAAGACCACGCCCGAGGCCATCGACCACGCCATCGAGGCCCTGCCCCGCACCGGCGTCATCGCCGGCGAGCCGGTCGAGCTGCGCATCGAAGAGGTCTGAACCGCCGCGCGCCGGGTATTTTCACAACGAAGAAACCCGGCCCGCCCGCGGTCAGGCGCTGCCCAGGTGGCGCAACCCATGCGTCACGTCGGCGCGCACCGCCAGGCGCAACCCCGGCTCGTCCCCGGCGCGCAGCGAGGCCAGGATCATGCGATGATGGCGCGGCGCCTCGTTGCGCTTCATCCGGCCATAGACCACGCGCATGGTGGGGCCGAGTTGCAGCCACACCGTCTCGACGATGGCCAGCATCGCCGGGGCCTGCGCGCGCAGGTAAAGCAGGCGGTGAAACTCCAGGTTGGTGCGGATATAGCCGATGGCGTCGTGGCTGTCGGCCGCGTCGCCGATGGCGGCGTTGATGACGGCCATGCGTTCGATCAGCGCCTGGTGGGCGCGCGGCAGGGCGCGGGCGGCCAGTTCCGGCTCGATCAGCCCGCGCAGCGCCGCCAGTTCCTCGATCCGCTCGACCGACAATTCCGGCGTGGCGATCCGCCCCGATGACGACAGCGACAGCGCCCCTTCGGCAACCAGCCGGCGCACCGCCTCGCGCGCGGGGGTCATCGAGACGCGATGCTCGGCCGCGATGCCGCGCAGGGTCAGCGCCAGGCCGGGCGGCAGTTCGCCCAGCATGATGCGCTGGCGCAGGTTGCGGTAAAGCCGCTCATGGGCCGAAGTTTCCGAGGATCGCGTCGCTGTCATGCCGGCTGTGTGATCACAAATTCAGCCGCCGTCAAGCCGCCGCGTTCAGGGCCGGAACCGCCAGGACAAAAGTTCGTGGCCATGCTGGCGCAGCCAGTCGCGCGGGCGCGCATAATCCGGCACCAGCCGCCCGGTCGCGGCCCAGAAGGCCGGCGAATGATCCATGTGCAGAAGATGCGCGACCTCGTGCGCGGCGACATAGTCCAGCACCTGGGGCGGGGCCATGGCCAGGCGCCAGGAAAACATCAGCCGTCCATCATGGCTGCAACTGCCCCAGCGCGAACGGGTGTCGCGCAGCGCAAGCGCGCGAAAGCTGCGCCCCGCCACAGCCGCGTGGCGGTCGCAGGCCGCGACCAGCCGCGCCTGGGCCAGGTGCTTCAGCCAGACCTCGACCACCAGCCCGGCGGGACGGCCCTGCGGCACCAGCAGCGCCTCGTCGGTCAGTTCGACGCGCCGGCCGTCATGGGGCGCGATGCGGCGCGCCCGCCCCTCGACCGGCAGCAGGGCGCCGTGGTCGACGCGTTGCAACGGCGCCATCTCGGCGCGGGTGCGCCGCAGCCATTCGACCCGCGACTCGGCAAAGATGCGGCCTGCCGACATGCTGGTGCGGCTGGGCAGGGTCAGCACCACCTCGCCGCCCACGCGGGTCACGCGCAGGATCATCCGCCGCGCCCGGCCCGAGCGTCGCAGCGTCACCGGAATATCGCCGCCGACCAGAATCCTGTCCATTCCATCCCGCATCTTGCCAAGGGCCATTCGCCTGTCCATGTTTCCCCCGCACCGCTGGCGGCCTGCAAGGGGGAAAAGGCTTTGACAGCCTGTCCCGGCTGTGGCAGGGGACAGCGGATTTAGCTGAATTCGGCAGAAAGAGAACACCATGCCCAAAGAGGAATGGGGCACGAAACGCCTTTGCCCCCATTGCGCGACGCGCTTCTATGACCTGATGAACGACCCGATGACCTGTCCCGCCTGCGGCGCAGAGTTCACCGTGGAAAGCCTGACCAGCGGCCGCTCGCGTTCGCTGATTTCCGAAAAGGCGGCGGCGCGCGAAGAGAGGCGCACCAACCTGGTCGAGGACGAGGATCTGGACGATGACGCCGATACCGGCGATCTGGACGACGATCTTCTGGACGATGACGATGACGATGGCGACATGTCGCTGGACGACATCGCCGACGTGCCCGAAAACGACGAAGAATAAGCGCCGGAACATCCCTGGCGGCCCCGGAGCGCGTGGCGCGCCGGGGCCTTTTTTTATGGCAGGGACGATGCGGACCATCGGCAGACCGCCCGGCAGCGCGTCCGACGTGGAACCGTCCGGGATCGAGGGCTAGGCCGCGTAGGCATCCTCGAAAAACGCCAACTCCAGCGTGACGGCGCGGCGGAAGAAATCGCGCGCCTGGTCCGCCGCCCGGGGTCCGACCCGGTCCAACTCATCCCGCAGGAAACCGACGAAATCGCGAAAGAACGGATTGTCATGCAGGGTGATCCATTCGGCATGGACAAAGTTCTTCGGCAGGGGCTTGGGCGCGCGCATGGCCCAGTCGAGATAAAGTCCCTCGGCCACGTTCAGCACCGCAAGGGCGGCGGGATAGCTGCGTGTCGCCGCCGCCTCGCGCATCAATGCCTGAATACCCGGCCATGGGCGCGCTGTCGGGAATGGCGACGCGCTCCGCCTCGCTTATCTCAAGCGCAGCAAAGGCGCGCAGGAAATAATCGTTCTCCTCGCCCGAGATCATGCCGGCGAAGCGACCGAAGCGCAGCCGCGATTCGAAGCGGTCGGCCGAGGCGATGGCCGCGCCCAGAAGCGTCAGGAAAGCGTCGAGGAAGCGATGGTCCTGCACCAGATAGCGCGCCATCGCCGCATCCGCGATGCTGCCGTCGCACAATTCGCCCACAAAGCGGTGGCCGACGGCGGCGGATCATTGCGCCGCGCATTCCCGGCGCAGGGTTTCGAAGAAGCTTTCGGTCATCATGCCCTCATGGCTGGGGCAAGGCCGTCGCTGCGGGCGGCCTTGCGGGTAAGGCCGGGAAAAGGCAGGTAGATCATTCCCATTCCTCCGCCGGCATGATCCGGGTCAGGTTCGAAGAGTCACCGCGCCGCCCGTCGCCAGGTCGCATAGGGCCAGCGGTTTCTCAGCCCCTTGCCGGGGCTCCCCTTGGTGGCGCCAGGCTAGCGCGGTGAAGGACGGCTGTCACCTCTCATGGGACGCGGCGGACCGCGTTGCGCCCACAGAATCGTGAGCCGCGAAATGCGCGGCCGGCCGGGCCCCAGACGGCATTCCGGCTTGCAGCCCGTGGCCAGATGCTATCTCGTTGCGGCAGGGCGGGCGCACCCGCCCGCAGTCAGGATCGGGACCATGACGACGGGCGAAATGCCAAAAACCACGACCGTGCCAGAACCGAACGATCCCGCCGCCCTGCGGCAAACCCCGAACCAGGTCGGGCTGCGCCTGCACCGGCCGCCTTTGGTGACGAATATCTCGGCGGCGCGCTGGCTGCTGCTGGCCATCGTGGCGGCCTCGATCTATTTCTTCCATGGCTTCCTGGTGCCGGTGCTGGCGGCGATGGTGATCGCGCTGGCAAGCTGGCCGCTGCGCGAGCGCGCGGCCCACCGGCTGAACCTGGGCCGCACCGGGGCCGCCACCGTCCTGGTGCTGGTGCTGGTCTGCTTTCTGCTGATCCCCATCGCCATGGCGCTGATCTATGCCTTTCGCGAATTGCGCGACTGGATCAACTGGGCGATCCTGGTCAACAGTTCGGGCGCGCCGCCGCCGGGCTGGATGGTCGATCTGCCGCAGATCGGCGACTGGCTGGACGAAAGCTGGCAGACCTATATCGGCCGGCCCGGCGGCATCAGCGAGATCGTGCAACTTGTCAGCGGCTCGAACATCGGGGCGATCTATCGCGGTGCGGTGACGGCGGGGACGCTGGCCTTTCACCTGGCGCTGACGCTGCTGTTCATGCTGATCACGCTGTTCGTGCTATACCGCGACGGCGACAAGATCGTGGCGCAGATCGACCAGGTCGGGCGCCGCATCCTGCCCGACCGCTGGAGCCGGCTGTCGCGGGTGGTGCCGGCGACGATCAGTTCGACCGTGACCGGGATGACGCTGATCGCCATCGGCGAAGGGGTGATCCTGGGCGTGGCCTATTGGCTGGCCGGCGTGCCGTCGCCCGTGACCTTTGGGGTCATCACCGGCTTCATGGCGCTGATCCCCGGCGGCGCGCCGCTGTCCTTTACCCTGGTTTCGGCCTATCTGGTGGCCAGCGGCACGCCCCTGGCCGGGGCGGCGCTGTTCCTGTGGGGCACTTGCGAGCTGTTCGTGGTCGACAAGACCATCCGGCCCGTGCTGGTCGGCGGGCCGGTCAAGCTGCCCTTCCTGCCGACGTTTTTCGGCCTGGTCGGCGGGGTCAAGACCATGGGCATCGTCGGCCTGTTCGTCGGGCCGGTGCTGATGGCGCTGCTGGTCTCGATCTGGCGCGAATGGCAGCGCGAGATCGCCGAAGAGGCCCCGCGTCGGCCAGAGCCGCCGGCCCGCGGCTGACCCAAATCCCGACGGCGACGAAAAAAGGGCGGAGCGCCGCAGCGTTCCGCCCTTTGGCTTTCCTGCCGTCAGGTCCGGCTTAGTCCGCCGGGGCGGGTTCGGACTCGGGCTCGGCGGCTGGGGCGGGCTCGGCGGCCGGGGCGGGCGGCACGATCGGCTCTTGCTGCGGCGGGCTGGCCAGCGATTCCGGCAGCGGCGTCAGCGTCACGCCGGCGCCTGCACCCAGCGGCTGGCCTTCGCGATTGGTTTCGGTCGGTGCCGGCGTTTCGCCCGGTTGCAGCGCGCCTTCGGTGGTGGTTTCTTCCGCGGGCTCGTCTTCTGCCGGCGAGGCCGCGGCGGCCGGGGTCGGCACCGGGTTTGCCTTGTCCGAACCGTCATTGCGCAAATAGTCGAAGAACTCGCCCTGCGGCTGGATCACCAGCGAACTGTTCTCGCCCTTCAGCGCCCGCTCGTAAGAGGTCATCGAGCGGGTAAAGGCAAAGAACTCGGGGTCGCGGCCAAAGGCGCCGGCATAGATGGCGTTGCGGCGGGCGTCGGCCTCGCCGCGCACCACTTCGGCGCGCTTCCGGGCCTCCGAGGTCAGTTCGACCACGGTGCGGTCGGCCGCGGCGCGCACGCGCTGCGCCGCCTCGCCGCCGCGCGCGATCTCGTCCGCGGCCTCGCGTTCGCGCTCGGCCCGCATCCGGGCATAGGTCGCGGTCAGGTTCTGCTCGGGCAGGTCGGTGCGGGTCAGGCGCACGTCGATGACGCGCACGCCCAGGTCCTGCGCATCCTCGCGCGCAAGATCGCGAATGCGGTTCATCAACTGGGTGCGGTCATCCGACAGCACCGTGGTCGAGGGCACCGAGCCCAGCACCTGCCGGATCGCATTGGTCACGATCGGCTCTAGCCGGCGCTGCGCGAATTCGACGCCGCCCGAACCCACGGCGCGGCGGAACTGCACCACATCGGTGATCTGCCAGCGCGCAAAGGCATCGACCACCAGGCGGCGGTCGTCCAGCGGCGTGACCTCCATCGGCTGGGTCGGCAGGCCCAGGATGCGGGCATCGTATTTCACCACATTGTCCAGGAAGGGCACCTTGATGCCCAGGCCGGGCTGCTCGCGCACCTCGACCACCTCGCCGAAGCGCAGGACCAGGCCCTTTTCGCGCACATCGACGATATAAAGCGAGGCGACGACCAGAAACGCCACCACAACCAGGAAAGGCAGCGCCAGAAGCGAGATTGCACGGTTCATCACTGGTTCCCCCCGCTGGTATTGCCGGAATTGGTGGTCGCGGAACTGGCGCTGCCGGAACCGCCGCCCGAAGCCGCGGACCCGCTGCGTAGCTGATCCAGCGGCAGATAGGGCACGACACCCTGCCCGGCCTCGCCGTCCAGGATGACCTTGTTCACGCCACCCAGAACCTTTTCCATGGTTTCCAGATACATGCGACGCCGCGTGACCTCGGGCGCCTTGACATATTCTTCATAGACCGAATTGAAGCGCGCGGCCTCGCCCTCGGCATTGTTCACGGCCTCGGCGCGATAGGCTTCGGCGCGTTCGATCATGGCGGCGGCCTCGCCTCGGGCGCTGGCCAGCACGCGGTTGGCATAGGCGTCGGCCTCTTTCTCCAGCCGGTCGCGTTCCTGCTGGGCGGCCTGCACCTCGCGGAAGCTGTCGATCACTTCGCGCGGGGGGTCGGCGCGGTCCAGGTTGACGCGCAGCACGTTGATCCCGGCTTCATAGTCGTTCAGCGTGTTCTGCGCCGCCAGCTTCAGGTCGTCGGCAATGGCGCCGCGGTCGCGGTTCAGGATCGGCGCCAGTTCCGAACGCGCCACGATGTCGCGCATGGCGGATTCCGAAACGGCGCGGATCGTGTCATCGGGGTCGGCCAGGTTGAACAGGAATTTCTCGGGGTCCGAGATGTTCCAGACCACCTGATAGGCCATGTCCACGATATTCTGGTCGCGCGTCAGCATCAGACCCGAATCCATCGGCCCCGCCCGGCCGGTGCCGATTTCCGTGGTCCGCTCGCCCGAGACCTGCACCACTTCGGCGGTGATAAAGGGCCAGGGCGCGAAGTTCAGGCCCGGCTCGCCGGTGCCAACGGGCTTGCCGAACAGCAGTTCGACCGCGCGTTCCTCGGGCTTGACGGTGTAGAAGCTGGAAAAGGCCCAAAGCGCCAGCACCGCCAGCGCCGCGACGCCCCAGGTGCCGCGGCTCATCTGGAATTGCGGGCCCTGCGGCCGGCGCGGCCCGGTGCCGCGGCCACCGCCGCCGCCGCCCTTGCCGCCCATCAGCACGCGCAGCCGGTCCTGGCCCTTGCGCACCAGTTCCTCGATCTCGGGGATCTGGTCGCCGCGGCGCGGACCTTGCGGGCGATCATCCTTGCCGCCGCCGGGGCTGCCCCAGGGCGGCTGGCCGCCGCCTTGCGGAGGCTGTTTGCCGCCCTTGCCATCGTCTCCGCCGCCCCAGGGGCCTTGTCCTGCCATGCCTCTCGTGCCTCGCTTGATGTCTGTCTGGTTGAAACTGGTGTCTTCGGCCGGAAAATCAAGCCGATGCGGCGGGTTTGTCCGCTTTTGCCGCCCCCACCCGGCGGGTGGGCTTGCGCATCGTCACCAGTTCTTCGGCCAAGGTCGGATGCACGGCGATGGCGGCATCGAAATCGGCCTTGGTGGCGCCCATGCCCATGGGGATGGCGACCAACTGGATCATCTCGCCCGCCTCGGGGCCAAAGATGTGACAGCCCAGCACCTTGTCGGTTTCCGCGTCCACCACCAGCTTCATCACCGCCCGCGCGTCCGATCCCGCGAAAAGCGAGCGCATGGGGCGGAAGCTGGCGACATAGATGTCGGCGGGGCCGCGTGCCTCGGCCTCGTCCTCGGTCAGGCCGATACTCGCCACCTCATGCGGGCGGGTATAGACGGCGCTGGCCACCAGCCCGTGATCGACCTTGCGCGGCCGGGCGCCAAAAACCGTGTCGGCAAAGCTGTGGCCTTCGCGGATCGCCACCGGGGTCAGGTTCACCCGGTCGGTCACGTCGCCCACCGCATAGATCGACGGGACCGAGCTTTGCGACCATTCGTCCACCACGATCTGGCCCTTGTCGCCCAGCTTGACGCCGGCCTCTTCCAGGCCCAGCCCCTTGGTATGGGGCGCGCGGCCGGTGGCGAACATCACCGCGTCGAAAACTTCGTCCTTGCCGTCCTGATAGGTGACGCGGATGCCCGCGCCCTCGCGTTCCAGCCGGGCGGGGTTGGTTTCCAGCCGGACGTCGATGCCCACGGCGCGCAGCTGTTCCGTGGCGTGGCGGCGCATCTCGGTGTCGAAGCCGCGCAGCACCGCGTCGCCGCGATAGGCCAGCACCGTGTCGCTGCCCAGCCCTTGCAGGATGGTGGCGAATTCGCAGGCGATGAAGCCGCCGCCCACCACCAGAACCCGGCCCGGCAGCCGGTCCAGCGTGAACAGGTCGTCCGAGATCAGCCCCAGTTCCTGGCCCGGAATGTCCGGGCGCTGCGGCCGGCCGCCGACCGCGATCAGCACATGCTTGGCGCTCAGGCGCTGGCCGTCGGCCAGTTCGACCGTATGCGCGTCATAGAGCCGGGCGCGCTGCATATGGACCTCGACCCCGGCATTCGCCAGGCCAGAGGTATAGGCGCCCTCCAGCCGGTCGAGTTCGCGCATAAGCTTGCCGTGGAACGCGGGCCAGTCGAAGCGGCCCTGATCCGCGCCCTGCCAGCCATAGCCGCGCGATTCGGCCGCCGCGGCGCCGGCCTGCGAGGCGAAGATCATCAGCTTCTTGGGCACACAGCCGCGGATGACGCAGGTGCCGCCCATGCGGCTTTCCTCGGCCAGGCCGACGCGGGCGCCGTATTCGCTGGCCGCGATGCGCGCCGCGCGCACCCCGCCCGAGCCGCCGCCGATGACGAAAAGGTCGTAGTCGAAAGTCATTCCATATCCTCGCGCCGCAATTCCACCACCGAACCGTCCGGGCAGCCGATGATCGCCAACTGGCAGATATTCAGGAACAGCCCGTGTTCAACCACCCCGGCGATGGCGGAAAGCTCGTCCGCCAGCGCCTCGGGGTCGGGGATCGCCTCCAGCGCCAGGTCCAGGACCAGGTTGCCCTCGTCGGTCAGCAGGGTCTCGTCGCCGCGCTTGCGCAGCAGGATCGGGCGCTGGGTCAGGTCCAGCCGGTCCAGCGCCCGCTGGATCAGCGTCCGCGTCGCCTGCCAGCCAAAGGGAATCACCTCGACCGGCAGGTGAAAGGCGCCCAGCCGGTCCACCACCTTGCCCTGGTCGGCGATGACCACCATGCGGTCCGAGGCGGTGGCGACGATCTTTTCGCGCAGATGCGCGGCGCCGCCGCCCTTGATCAGGTTCAGGTCCGGGTCCACCTCGTCGGCGCCGTCGATGGTCAGGTCCAGCCAGCCGATCTGGTCCAGATCCTCGACCGCCAGCCCCAGCGAAGTCGCCAGTTCCGCGGTAGCCTTGGAGGTGGCGGCGCAGCGCAGCGCCAGCCCCTCGTCCTGCGCGCGCTGCGCCAGGCGGCGCACGAAGATCGCCGCGGTCGAGCCGGTGCCCAGCCCCAGCCGCATCCCCGGCTGGACCAGCGCCACGGCGGCACGGGCGGCGGCGTCCTTGGAAAGATCGGCGGCGGCGGGGTCGGTCATGGCGGCAATCCTTGGCTGGGTTGGCGGGCGGCGTCTGGGCGCCCTTATAAGCACAAGCCGCGCCATGGGCTACCATTGGCTGCGTCTTTTGGCCGCGACGAAACGCGCCGGACCGGCGGCGATTGCCTCGGGGCGGCGGCTGACCTAAATCTGGCGGCCATGACCATACCCGCCACATATGCCGCCATCATCACCGCCGCCGGCCGCGGCACCCGCGCCGGCGACGGCCCGCCCAAGCAATGGCGCGCCCTGGCCGGGCCAAGCGTGCTGGACCGCAGCATCGCCGCCTTTGCCGGATTTTCCCGCATCGTGGTGACGCTGGCGCCCGAAGACATGGCGCGGGGCGTCGCGGAACTGTCGGGGCCCGTGGTGCTGGTCGCGGGCGGGGCCACGCGTTCGGACAGCGTGCGCGCGGCGCTGGAAAGCCTGGAAGGCAGCGGCGTCACCCATGTGCTGATCCACGACGGCGCGCGCCCGCTGGTTTCGCAGCGCGTGATCCAGGGCGTTGTCGCGGCGCTTGCCGGCGGCGCGCCCGCCGCCGCGCCCGCCCTGCCCGTCACCGATGCGCTGTGGCGGGCCGCGGAGGGGCGCGTCACCGGCACCGCCAGCCGCGAGGGGCTGTTTCGCGCCCAGACCCCGCAGGGCTTTGCGCTGGACGCCATCCTGGCCGCGCATCGCGCCCATCCCGAGGGCGCGGCGGATGACGTGGAGCTGGCGATCCGCGCCGGCCTGCCCGTCACCGTGACGGCCGGCGACGAGGACAATCTGAAACTGACCTGGCCCGGCGATTTTGCGCGGGCCGAACGTATCCTGGGGGACGCGATGGATATTCGCCTTGGCAACGGGTTCGACGTGCATGCCTTTACCGCGGGCGACCATGTCTGGCTTTGCGGGGTCAGGATCGCGCATGATCGGGCGCTTCTGGGCCATTCCGACGCCGATGTGGGGATGCATGCCCTGACCGACGCGATCTATGGGGCGCTGGCCCAGGGCGATATCGGCCGGCATTTCCCGCCCTCGGACCCGCAATGGAAGGGGGCGGAAAGCCATATCTTTTTGCGCCATGCCGCGACGCTGGCGCGGCAGATGGGCTATGAAATTTCCAACGCCGACGTGACGCTGATCTGCGAACGGCCCAAGATCGGCCCGCATGCCGGCGCCATGGCGCTGCGCCTGTCCGAGATCATGAGCGTCGAGCCCGACCGGGTCGGCGTCAAGGCCTCTACCTCGGAACGGCTGGGCTTTACCGGGCGCGAGGAAGGCATCGCCGCCATCGCCACCGCCACATTGGTCAAGGGATAATCGGGGGTCTTCATGGACAAGCTGATCGCGACGTTTTTCGGCATCGGCCATCTGCGCCCGGCCCCCGGCACCTGGGGCTCGGCCGCCGCCGTGGTGCTGGGGGTCGCGGCCTATGAATGGCTGCACCCGATGCTGGTGCCGGCGGGTTTCGTGCTGGCGACGCTGCTGGGCTTCTGGGCGATGCCGCGGGTGCTGGCGGACAGCGCCGATGGCGACCCGTCCTGGGTCGTTATCGACGAGGTGGCCGGGCAATGGCTGGCCATGTGCTTTACCGTGATCCCGCTGGCGCAAAGGGACGTCTCGATCATGGCGGCCTGGCCGGGCTTTGTCGCGCCCTTCCTGCTGTTTCGGCTGTTCGACATCTGGAAGCCCTGGCTGGTCGGGCGCGCCGACCGGCGCGGCGGCACCTTGGGCGTCATGGCGGACGACCTGTGGGCGGGCTTGTTCGCCGGCGTCGTCTCGGTCATCCTGGCCGGGCTTTACCACGCCGTGCTGGAGCCGATGCTGTGACCGACCCCGCCGAAGTCCTGGACCTGGCGCGCAGGCGCGGGCTGATGATCGCCACCGCCGAAAGCTGCACCGGCGGGCTGATCGCCGGGCGGCTGACCGATGTGCCGGGTTCATCGGACGCGGTGGACCGGGGCTTTATCACCTATTCCAACGCCGCCAAGGTCGAGATGCTGGGCATCCGCCCCCAAACGCTGGAGACCCATGGCGCGGTCAGCGAGGAAATCGCGGCCGAGATGGCCTTGGGCGCGCTGGCCCGTTCGCAAGCCGGCGTCGCGGTCTCCGTCACCGGCATCGCCGGGCCGGGCGGGTCCGAAAGGAAGCCCGAGGGCCGGGTCTGCTTCGGCATCGCCGATGGCCGCGGCGTCAGGACCGAAACGGTGGATTTCGGCCCGCGCGGCCGCGCCGCGGTGCGCGCCGCCACCGTCGAACATGCGCTGGCGCTGCTGAAGGCCGCACTGGCCTAGCCTCGCCGGGCTTTGCCTAAGCCAAGGCCCGCAAGGTCGCGGTGACATCTTCCAGCCGCGTATCCCAGCCGCAGACCAGGCGGATGCCCACCGGCTCGTCCTCGGCCGGCTGCTGGGTATGCGGCCACAGGTGATAGCAGATGCCGCTGGCACCGGCGCGGCGGTGCAGATCGGCCGGGATGGTGGCAAAGACCGCGTTCGATTCGACGCGCTGGTCGATGCGCACGCCCGGCAGCCGCGCCAGACCCAGCGCCAGCTCATGCGCCATGGCATTGGCGTGGCGGGCCAGTTGCAGCCACAGGTCGCCCTCCAGCCAGGCCAGCACCTGCGCCGCCAGAAAGCGGTGCTTGGACAAAAGCGCCCCGGCGCGCTTGCGGCGGAACTGGAATTCCTCGGATTTGGCAGGGTCGAAGATCACCACCGCCTCGACCGCCATGCAGCCGTTCTTGGTGCCGCCCAGCGACAGGATATCCACCCCCGCCCGCCAGGTCAGGTCTGCGGGCGCCACGTCCAGCCCGGCCAGCGCATTGGCGAAGCGCGCCCCGTCCATGTGCAGGCCCAGCCCGGCGTCGCGGGCGACGGCGGCCAGCGCCTCGACCTCGGCCGGGGTGTAGACCGTGCCCCATTCGGTCGCATTGGTCAGGGTCAGCGCGGCGTTCCGCCCGGCATGGACCGAATCGCGGCCATGGACCACCAGCGCCTCGGCCAGCGTCTCGGGGGTGATCTTGCCGCCGGCGCCCGGCACCGGCACCAGCTTGGCGCCGCCGGTCATGAATTCGGGCGCGCCGGTCTCGCTGGTCTGGACATGGGCGTCGGCATGGCAAAAGACCTTGCCCCAGCCCGGCGCCAAGAGCGACAGCGACAGCGCATTGGCCGCGGTGCCGGTGGCCACGAAATGCACCGCCGCCTGGGGCGCGTCGAAAAGTTCGCGCAAGCGGTCCTGGGCGGCGCGGGTGATGCTGTCCTCGCCGTAGGAGGGCACATGGCCTTCGTTCGCGGCGGCAAGCGCCGCCATGATGCGGGGATGCACGCCGCCCGCATTGTCCGAGGCGAAATTCATGAAAGATCCTCGATGATATGCTCGTCCCAGTCGTCTTCGGTCACGGAAAGCTCGCTGACGGTCCAGCCCCGCACCGAGGCGCCGGCGCGATGCACCGATTCGCGATCACCCGAGATCAGGTAATGCCAGTCGTAAAGCGGCTTGCCCTCGGCGCGCAACCGATAGGCGCAGGTCGAGGGCAGCCACCAGCCGATCTGCTTCAGCTTCTTGCGCGACAGGACGACGCAGTCGGGCACATAGTCGTGGCGGTTCTGATAGCTGGAACATTGGCAGGTCTCGCCGTCCAGCAGCCGGCAGGCGACGCGGGTAAAGGCCAGTTCGCCCGTATCCTCGTATTCGATCTTGTTCAGGCAGCACTTGCCGCAGCCGTCGCACAGCGCCTCCCATTCCTCTTGGTCAAGGCTGGCAAGCGGCAATTCCCAGAACCGTTCGCGCATCAGCGGGTCGCCAGGATCTCGCGCGCCTGGGCGCTGTCGCGGTCCATCTGCGCGACCAGCGCGTCGAGCGTGTCGAACTTGGCCTCGGGGCGCAGGTATTCGACCAGCGCGACCGACAGGTGCTGGCCATAAAGATCGGCCGTGAAGTCAAAGACATGCACTTCCAGGTTGGGCCGGTTCTCGCCGAACATCGGGCGCACGCCCAGGCTGGCCACGCCCTTGTAGCTGCCGCGGTCCGGCCCGGTCAGCACATCGACCAGCACCGCATAGATGCCAAGTGCCGGCAGGTGCAGCCCCTCGACCGCCATGTTCGCGGTGGGATAGCCCAGGTCGCGGCCGCGCTTGTCACCATGCAGCACCGCGCCGTCGATGCGCTGCCAATGGCCCAGCATCCGTTCGGCGTCGCGGGTGCGGCCCTGGGCCAGGGCCTGGCGGATCGCGGTCGAACTGTATTGCAGCCCACCATCGCCGATCAGCGGCGCGACCGTCACCTCGAAGCCCAGATCGCGCCCCAACTGCGCCAGCATCCGCGCATCGCCCGACCGCTGGCGGCCAAAGCAGAAATCGGCCCCGACAGTGACATGGCGCACCCCCAGCCCGTCGGCCAGCACCTCGCGGGCAAAGGCTTCGGGCGCAAGTCCGGCCAGCACCGCGTCAAAGGGCAGTTCGTAAAGATGCTCGACCCCCAGCCGCGCCAGGCGGTTCGCCCGCGATTCCGCGTTCATCAGCCGAAAGGCCGGCGCGTCGGGGGCGAAGAATTCGCGCGGATGCGGCTCGAAGGTGATGACGCCCAGGGGGGCTTGGCAGGCGGCGCGGGCGGCGTCGATCACCGAACGGTGGCCTAGGTGGACGCCGTCGAAATTGCCCATGGCGACGCTTGCCCCGCGGGCATCGGGCGGCAGAGCCTTCCAGTCGTGATGGATGCGCATTGGCCCCCGCTGGGCCGCCGGCCGGCCCGTCAGTCGAATTTGCGGCTTGGCGCCAGAACGACGGCCTCGCCTTTCAGAACGACCGTATCGCCGACGAGGCAGCGGGTTGCAAGTGTCACGCGCCGCTTTGCATGGTCGATCGCCTCGACCGCGACCTCGGCGCGCACCAGGTCGCCGGGCCGGACGGGGGCCATGAATTTCAGCGTCTGGCCCAGATAGACCGTGCCATGGCCGGGCAACTGTTCCCCGATCACGGCCGAGATCAGCCCCGCGGTCAGCATGCCATGGGCGATGCGCCCTTCGAAGATGGTGTCCTGGGCATAGGCCTCGTCCAGGTGGACCGGATTGCGGTCGGTCGAGACCTGGGCAAACATCTCGATATCCTCGTCGGTGACTACCTTTTGAAGATAGCGCATCATCCCGACCTCAAGATCCTCGATGACGATCGTGCCGCGCGGCAGGTTGTCCAGCATCATTCAATGCTCCCGAAGAATGGCTTCATGCTGCATAGCAGCACAAAGCCGGGGAAGCAAGAAAATAACGCCGGGACCGGCTTGGGGGACCGATTGTTACGAACCGTTCAGCGCAGCCGGCCGATGGCATAGGCCGGATTCTGCGAGCGAAGCGCCAGCCATTCCTCCAGCCGCGCCGGCTCGGGGTTTTCCACGTCAGGGCCGAACTGGTCAAAGGCCAGGCCGCCGGTGATGAACAGCGCGTCCAGCCCCTCGGCCACGGCGCCGGCGATGTCGGTGGCGATGCCGTCGCCGATGGCCAGGATGCGGGCGCTGTCGTCCAGGCCCAGCCGGCGGCGCGCCAGGTCATAGATCGGCGGGTGCGGCTTGCCGAA
Organism: Paracoccus thiocyanatus; assembly: GCF_900156255.1. Lineage (GTDB taxonomy): Bacteria > Pseudomonadota > Alphaproteobacteria > Rhodobacterales > Rhodobacteraceae > Paracoccus > Paracoccus thiocyanatus. The sequence goes on along the minus strand of NZ_FTMK01000003.1, from coordinate 215,240 downwards.
ATAAAGCGAGGTGCCGCCCAGATCCTCGTAAAGCTGGGCCAGGGCGCCAGCGCAGTAAAGCCGCTGTTCGCCCATGTCCACGACCACGTCGGGATTGGCGCAAAGCAGCGGCAGGCCGCGTTCGCGCGCCAGCATCAGCCGGGCCCGGTAATCCTCGGGGACCTCGACCAGATCGTCGAAGAGCCCGCAGCAGACGATGCCCTCGGCCTCGGGCAGCTCCACCCGCTGGATGGCGGGGGCGTCCTGCCATTCTTCGGGAATATCGGCAAAGAAGCCCTCGTCCTTGGGCTGGGCGATGGCCCAGACCCGGCGGCCGACCGCGCCGGCGAACATCGCGTCCTGCGCCGCATCGCCGGAACTGACGATGGCGTCCCAGGCGTCCTGCGGCACACCCATGGCCTGCAACTGCTCGGCCACATAGTGGCGCGGGCGCGGGGCGTTGGTCAGCAGCACCACCCGCCCGCCCTTGGCGCGAAAGCCCTGCAAGGCGGCGACGGCGGCCGGAAAGGCCGCGATGCCATTATGCAGGCAGCCCCAGAGATCACAGAACAGAACGTCGTAATTCAGCGCAATCTCGTCAAGCGAGCGGATGATCTGCGTCATGGTCAAGGCCCTTTGGGTCAGACGGCCAGGGCCGGGATGATCTGCTTTTTGCGCGACATGATGCCGGGCAGCACCACGCTGTCGCCCAAGACGGTGGCGTTGAAGCTTTTCTCGGCCACCTGCCGGACGAAGTCATTGGGCACCAGCAGGGTCGCGCGCTCGTTCAGGATGTCCACGATGAACAGCAGCACCTCGTCGGCGCCGTCGGCAGCCGCCACGGCGGGCATGGCGGCCATCAGCGCCGCCTTGCGGTCCAGCAGGACCTGCGGCGCCGTCGTCTCCAGCACCGAGACGCGAAGCTGCTTGCCGGCAAGTTCGTATTCCTTGCTGTCCATGCGCAGCAGGGCTTCTTCGGTAAAGGCCGACACGTCGGACTTGGCCGCGAACATCTCGGCCGCGTATTCGGGGATCGAGACGCCCAGATCCTTTGCCAGCTTCTCGGCCACGAAACGGTCATGGGCGGTGGTCGTCGGGCTGCGGAACTCCAGCGTGTCCGACAGGATGCAGGTCAGCATGGCGCCCTTGATGGCGCGCGGCGCGCGGGCCAGGTCCTCGTCGCCGATCAGGTCGTGCATGATCGTCGCGGTGCAGGCCAGCGGGCGGATGGTGATGTTGATCGGCAGCCGGGTGCGGATGCCGCCGGCCAGCAGGTGGTGGTCGATGATCTCGATCACATCGGCCTGCCCCAGCGAGGCGGGCAGTTCGGCAGGATTGTTGGTGTCCACGACCACGCATTGCTCGCCCGGCGCGACATCGTCGATGATCGCGGGCATGTCGAGGCCCCATTTCGCCAGCATCCAGGCGGCCTCGGTATTGGGCTCGCCCTGCAAGACGGCCTGGGTCGGGGTCTTGCGGACTTCGGACAGATACCAGGCCCAGATGATGGGCGAGCCGGTCGAATCGGTGTCGGGTGCCTTGTGGCCGAAAACCTTGATCATGGGGATCCCCTGAAGCTTGGGCGGAAAATTCGCCGGGGTTATAGGGGTGCGGCCGGGCAATGTCTATCAAGCCGGTGCGGCCGCCGCCTGACCCGAACCGGCCCAGGGTCTGGCCGGAAGCGGATCACAAGCGCGTCACAAGGGGGTCTGCTGGTGTTGCAGGATGCGCCAGTCGCCGGCGCGGCGGATCCAGGTCGTCGTGCAAAGCGCGCGATAGGTTTCGGCCCCGGCACGGCGGGCGGTGGCGTGATAGGCCAGCACGCTGACCTCGTCGGTTTCGATGCTGGCGCGTTCGGCCATGGTGACTTCCTGCCAGCGCGGTGCGGCTTGCAGCGCGGCGATGACCCCGGCGCGGTCCATGATCCCCGTGGGCTGGAACGCCATCAGGCAGGAACCGTCAAGCTTGCGCACCGCCTCGGCCACGCCGGCCAGCCAGAATTCGCGTTCCTCGCGCCACAGTTCATCCGCCATCGCCTGTTCCCTTTACCGTGATGGGGCTGAGGGTCCAGCCCCGGTTTTCCAGCAATCGCAGCACGCCCGCCTTGCCCGGCAGATGCAGCGCGCCAAAGCCCGCCACCACGCCCTTGCCCTGCCCGGCCGCCTGGGCCGCTGCCTGTTCAATGGGTTGGACCCAGCTTTTGTTCCGCTGGTCCATCAGCTTTTCCTGTGCCAGGCGCATCTGGGCATCGACCTGGGACCGGGTCAGGCCGGAACGGTCATAGGCGTCGAAACGGCCAAATTCCCAGATCAGCCAGCTATCGCCGGCGAAATAGGCGTCGGCCAGCGTCACCGCGTAATCATCGGCATGGGCGGCGGCGGGCATGGCGGCGCGGATCATGTCCTCTTCCTCGGCCGGGGTCATGCCCTGGAACAGGGTGAAGACGGTATCCCACGGCTCCAGCGCCCGGACCGGCACCGCCGCCGCCTGGGCGCGTTCCACCAGCAGGTGGTCCAGCCCGCCGGGATCGCCCCGCGTTTCGATCACCCGCATCATGCAGGGAGAGATGCCCAGCATCACCGCCACATACCAGGGCCGCAGCCGGCTGGCGATCACCGCCGGCAGGCCGCGTTCCTCCAGCGCGGCGGAAAGCGATTTCCACTCATCGTCGGTCAGTCGCTCGGGCAGGGTCGGGCCGTCGGGATCGACCAGCAAGCTCGGGTCCGCCGCCATGGCCTGGGCCAGCCGCGCCTCTTCCTGGGGGCCGGCCTCGACCAGCAGGGCGGCGGCGGCGGCGATCTCGGGGCCAAAGCGGTCCATGGCCAGGTCGTGGCGGGGGTCGGCAAAATGATAGGTGCCCAGCAGGATGATCCGCTGGTCGCCCTTTTCCGCCCGCCAGAACAGGCCGTGGCGATAGGGTACGCTTTCGGCGGCGGCATGCAGTTCGGCCAGGCGCTTGGGCGGCATGGTCTCGAACAGGTTCTGGCCCACGCAATCCTGCGCGGCGGCGGGCATCGCCAGGGTCGCTGCGGCAAGCAGCGCGGTCAGGATCGGCTTGAGGCGCATGGGTTCGTTCCGGTTCGGTTCATGGCGCGCAGCATGGCACGGCCACGGGGCTGGCGCCAGCCGAGGGGGCGTCGCAGGCCCGGCCTGGCGCCTAGCGCGGCCGCGGCAGGTCCTGCGGCAGCGGCGCGCGGGCGATCGCGCCGCGCCAGATGCGTTCGACCTGCGCGGCCTTGGCGGCCCAGGTGAAATCGCGCATGACGCGGGCCTGACCCGCCCTTGCCATGCCGGGCAGCATTGCCGGATCGGCGGCGATGGCTTCCAGCCGCGCGCGCAGCCCGGCGACCAGCGCGGCCCGGCGGCCCATGGGGATGCGAAAGCCGGTCGCGTCATCGACCAACTCGCCCGGCCCGGCATAATCGGCCACCACCGGCACCACGCCAAGCGCCATCGCCTCCAGCACCACGCCGCCGCCGAATTCCCGCACCGACGGGAACACCAGTAATTGCGCCTGCGCCGCCACGCCCTGCACCGCCTCGTGCGGCAGCCAGCCGTGGAAGCGCACCGCCTGCGCCACGCCTTCGCGCCCGACCAGGTCGCGCAGCGGCCCGGCCTGCGGACCGTCGCCGACGATGTCCAGCACCAGCCGGCCGTCGCGCAGCAGGGGCAGCGCCGCCTCGATCGCCATGTCGGCGCCCTTATAGGGCACCAGGCGGCCGATGAAGCAGCCGCGCAGCGGCAAGGTGCCGGGCTGCGGCGCGGTCAGGCTGAAGCGCGCCGGCTCGATGGCGTTTTCCGGCAGCCAGACGGTCTTGGCCCGGTAGCGCGCCGGGATCTCGCCCAGCGTATGCATCGAGCCGCAGATGATGGCCGCGGCATGGCGCAGCATCGCGCCGCGGCCCGGCAGCGCCTTGTAGGCGCCGCGGACATAGGACAGCCATTCCTTTTCCCGCCGCCGCTCGCCATCGAAGCCGGCGGGCCAGGGCACGCCGCCGTTCAGCGGCCCCAGCACGAAGGGCACGCCCGCCCGTGCGCAAAGCGGGGCGATGCGGCTGTTGGCCGTCGGCGTCAGCGGCGTCACCCGATGCACGACATCATAATGCCCGGCACGGATCGCCGGGCCGAAGGCGCGCCAGACCAGCCGCTCGAAATAGCCGTAGCCAAGCGTCGAAACCGCGGTCTTCATCGTCCAGCCGACGCCCTTGCCCATGCTGAGCCTTTCGGCCAGCCGCCACATCGGCGCGGCCAGCCTTTCGCTGTCGATGGCGGTGAAGTCGCGCCCCTCGACCAGGCCGGCGCGCAGGATCGCCTCGCGGTTGCGGACCTGGGTGACGATATGGACATCGGCGACGTCGCGCAGCGCATGGGCCAGCGACCAGCCCACCAAGGGCACCGAGACCCATTCGGGGTTCGCCGCCTCGGCGATGACCAGGGCCTTCAGACGCCGTTCCACCATCGGTTCCGCCCATGCTGCTTTCCCCTTGGCCTAGCCGGGGGCGCGAAAGCCCGTCAAGCGGATTTCTGGGCGCAATTTCCTGGACGGGAACCGTTGACAGGTCGTCGGGCGGGTCCTAGATGGTTCGGCATTGGCACTCACTCAACCCGAGTGCCAACAGCTGCAACACTGCAACCTGAAACACCGGAGTGTTCTACAATGGCTTTCAAACCGCTGCATGACCGCGTTCTGGTCCGTCGCGTCGAGTCGGACGAAAAGACCAAGGGCGGCCTGATCATTCCCGACAGCGCCAAGGAAAAACCGGCCGAAGGCGAAATCATCGCCGTTGGCGAGGGCGCGCGCAAGGATTCGGGCGAACTGATCGCGCCCGCGGTCAAGGCCGGCGATCGCGTGCTGTTCGGCAAATGGTCGGGCACCGAGGTCACGGTCGACGGCGAAGAGCTGCTGATCATGAAGGAAAGCGACATCCTGGGCGTCCTCGCCTGATCGTCCCCTTCCGATAACCCATTCAAGGAGCAGAGCAAATGGCTGCGAAAGAAGTCAAGTTCAACAGCGACGCGCGCGACCGCATGCTGAAAGGCGTGAACATCCTGGCCGATGCGGTCAAGGTGACGCTGGGCCCGAAAGGCCGCAACGTGGTGATCGACAAGTCCTTTGGCGCGCCGCGCATCACCAAGGACGGCGTGACCGTCGCCAAAGAGATCGAACTGTCCGACAAGTTCGAAAACATGGGCGCCCAGATGGTCCGCGAAGTCGCGTCGCGCACCAATGACGAAGCCGGCGACGGCACCACCACCGCCACCGTGCTGGCCCAGGCCATCGTGCGCGAGGGCCTGAAATCGGTCGCCGCCGGCCTGAACCCGATGGACCTCAAGCGTGGCATCGACATGGCCACCGCCAAGGTCGTCGAATCGATCAAGGCCGCCGCCCGTCCCGTCAACGATTCCTCGGAAGTGGCCCAGGTCGGCACCATCTCGGCCAACGGCGAAGCCTTCATCGGCCAGCAGATCGCCGAAGCCATGCAGCGCGTCGGCAACGAAGGCGTGATCACCGTCGAAGAAAACAAGGGCATGGAGACCGAGGTCGAGGTCGTCGAAGGCATGCAGTTCGACCGCGGCTACCTGTCGCCCTATTTCGTGACCAACGCCGACAAGATGATCGCCGAGCTGGAGGATGCCTATATCCTGCTGCACGAAAGGAAACTGTCGTCGCTGCAACCGATGGTCCCGCTGCTGGAGGCCGTGATCCAGTCGCAAAAGCCGCTGCTGATCATCGCCGAGGACGTCGAGGGCGAGGCGCTGGCCACCCTGGTCGTCAACAAGCTGCGCGGCGGCCTGAAGATCGCCGCCGTCAAGGCCCCTGGCTTCGGCGACCGCCGCAAGGCGATGCTGCAAGACATCGCCATCCTGACCGGCGGCCAGGTGATCTCGGAAGACTTGGGCATGAAGCTGGAGAATGTCACCATCGACATGCTCGGCCGCGCCAAGAAGGTCTCGATCAACAAGGACAACACCACCGTCGTCGACGGCGCCGGTGAAAAGGCCGAGATCGAAGCCCGCGTCACGCAGATCCGCCAGCAGATCGAGGAAACCACCTCGGACTACGACCGCGAGAAGCTGCAAGAGCGTGTTGCCAAGCTGGCCGGCGGCGTCGCCGTCATCCGCGTCGGCGGCATGACTGAAATCGAGGTCAAGGAGCGCAAGGACCGCGTCGATGACGCGCTGAACGCGACCCGCGCCGCGGTTCAGGAAGGCATCGTCGTCGGCGGCGGCGTGGCCCTGGTCCAGGGCGCCAAGGCCCTGGAAGGGCTGGCCGGTGCGAACTCGGATCAGGATGCGGGCATCGCCCTGGTGCGCCGCGCGCTGGAAGCCCCGATGCGCCAGATCGCTGAAAACGCCGGCGTCGATGGCGCTGTCGTGGCCGGCAAGGTCCGCGAATCCTCGGACAAGGCCTTTGGCTTCAACGCCCAGACCGAAGAATATGGCGACATGTTCAAGTTCGGCGTCATCGACCCGGCGAAAGTCGTGCGCACCGCGCTGGAGGATGCCGCTTCGGTCGCCGGTCTGCTGATCACCACCGAAGCCATGATCGCCGAGAAGCCCGAGCCGAAAGCTCCGGCCGGCGGCGGCATGCCCGACATGGGCGGCATGGGCGGCATGATGTAATCTGCCCGCCTGCCAGGCAGGAAAAGGAAAGGCCGCTCCGAAAGGAGCGGCCTTTTTTGTCCGATTCCCGGTGGTTGACGGGGCTGGACTGGAAAGGGAAAGACGGTTTTGCCGCGCCCTCGCCCGCAGGCGGTCAGCCGCCGGCCCATGCCGACCGGGACCAAGGACCCGGCCAAGGCGCGGCGCAGGTCCTCAGGATCCCGCGGCTTCCTTGCGATCCGACCCGGTCGCAGCCATCGCTGCCCCTTCGATCTGCTTGTTCATGAACATGATCGCCAGCCGGCGCCGGTCCTGATGCTTTTGCGTAATCCGACGACGGGTCGCACGTCTGTTGGGTGTTCTTGCCATTTTCATTGCCTTTTTTGAGTTATTGGGCAGCCCTGCCCGGCCTCCTCCCGGCTTTGCCAAGGGGAAGGTCGCAAGGGCAAACCATGATATGGGAAACTCCGCCACCCGGCCGGCAAGGCCAGCGGCGGGCGCCACGCGTCTATTTCTTGGGTTTACGCGGGGGCTTTGCAGGGGCGGCGGCGTCGGCCGCTTCCTTGGCCAGCCGCGCGGCGCGCAAGCTGGCGGTCAGTTCCTGACGGCGTTCCGTCTGTTCGCTGACGATCTGCCTGGCTTCCTGGGTGGTTCGGTCCATCGCGGTCAGCGGTGCCGGCGCGCGGAAAAGTTCCTTCAGTCTGTCCTTGGGTGCCATGGTGACCTCTGGAAGAGAAGGTCCGGCCAGGATCGGCCGGACCAATCGTCACAATCAGGCCAGTTTCAGGTCCCGAGCCGATTCGCGGCCGTCGCGGCCGCTTTCGATTTCGAAGGTCACGGCTTGGCCGTCAGCCAGGTGGCTGATATTGGCCCGTTCCAGGGCCGAGATGTGGACGAACACGTCCTTGCCGCCATTCGCGGGGGCGATGAAGCCGAAGCCTTTGGTAGCATTGAACCATTTCACGGTGCCATTGGCCATCGTGATATCTCCTTAAGATAGCGTCGCCCGCGATATTGCGGCGACCCGGCTTAGTCAGATCGAAAGCATAGTCTGAAGCCGGTAAGGAGACAGGATGCGGAAGAAATAACCTAGCCCGCTCAACATGGGCGATCCGGCCGCAAATTGCAAGCCCGTTGCGTGTGCCGCAGCGGACAGGGGGCCATGGCGGCCTGATCCGGCCGGCGCCGCCGGCCTTAGCCCTCGCCCCGCTCGGCCAGGGTCAGCCATTCTTCCTCGGCGGCGGCCAGGGCCGCCTGGCGTTCGACCAGCCCTTCGCTGGCCTTGGCGAATTTTGCCGGGGCGGTCTGGAACAGGTCGGGGCTGGCCAGGAACTCGGTCAGCTTGCCGATCTCGGCCTCCAGCCGCTCGATGATCGCGGGCAATGCCTCCAGCCGCTTTCTTTCGCTGAAGTTCAGGCCCGTGCGCCCGGCCATCGGCCCCGGTGCGGGCTTGGCGGGCGGGGGTCTGGCAGCGGTGGGCGCGGGCCTTGATGCCTGCGGGACGGCCGCGGCCTGCGGCCGCTGGGCGCGATAATCCGACCAGCCGCCGGGATAGATCGTGGCATGGCCGTCCCCCTCCATCGCCACGGTGGCGGTGGCCACGCGGTCGATGAAGTCGCGGTCGTGGCTGACCAGCAGCACCGTGCCGTCATAATCGCCCAGGATGTCTTGCAGCAGGTCCAGCGTCTCGACATCCAGGTCGTTGGTCGGTTCGTCCAGCACCAAGAGGTTCGAGGGGCGCGCCATGATCCGCGCCAGCAAGAGCCGCGCCTTTTCGCCGCCCGACAGGCTGCCGACGGGCGCGCGGGCCTGCGCATCGTCGAACAGGAAATCCTTGAGATAGGCGACGACATGGCGGGGATTGCCGCGCACCATCACCTGGTCCGAACGGCCCGAGACGCGCATCGCCGCATCGCCCGCCAGCGCATCCCACAACGTCACCGTCTCGTCGATGGCGCTGCGCGCCTGGTCGAAAACCGCGATCTCCAGGTTGGTGCCGTGCCTGACCTCGCCGGTATCGGGCGCGATCTCGCCGGTCAGCATCTTGATCAGCGTGGTCTTGCCGGCGCCGTTCGGGCCGACAAAGGCCACCCGGTCGCCGCGCAGCACCCGCAGGTCAAAGGGCTTCAGGATCACCCGGTCGCCGAAGGACTTGGAAATGCCCTTGGCGTCGATCACCCGCTTGCCCGATTGCGGACCCGCGTCCAGTTCCAACGCCGCGGTGCCCTGGCGGCGGATCTGGCCGGCACGTTCCTCGCGCAGCCCGGCCAGGGCGCGCAGGCGGCCCTGGTTGCGCTTCCTGCGCGCGGAAATCCCCTCGACCGCCCAGCGGGCCTCGGCCTTGATCTTGCGGTCCAGCTTGTGGCGGGCCTCGTCCTCGGCGGCCCAGACGGTTTCGCGCCACTCTTCGAAATGTTCGAAACCGCGATCCTGCCTTCGCATCTCGCCCCGGTCGATCCACAGCGTGCCGCGCGTCAGCGCCCGCAGAAATGCCCGGTCGTGCGAGATCAGCACGAAACCCGTCTTGCTTGTGGAAAGCTGTTCCTCCAGCCAGCCGATGGCCTCGATGTCCAGATGGTTCGTCGGCTCGTCCAGCAGCATCAGCTCGGGCGCCTCGGCCAGAAGCCGGGCCAGCGCCGCCCGCCGCCGCTCGCCGCCCGAGGCGGTGGCAACGGCGCGGTCGGGGTCGAATTTCAACCCCTCGGCCGCCATCTCGACGCGGTAATCCTCGCCCTCGGCCAGGCCGGCGCGGGCGAAATCGCCCAAGGTGGCAAAGCCCGACAGGTCGGGATCCTGCTCCATATAGCCGACATGGATGCCGGCCGGGGTGATGACCTGGCCGGCATCGGGCTCGACCAGCCCGGCCATGACCTTCATCAGCGTGGATTTTCCCGAACCGTTGCGGCCGACCAGCGCCAGCCGGTCGCCTTGCTGGACGGTCAGGTTCAGCCCTTCGAAAACGGGATTGCCGCCGAAGGTCAGGGAAATATCGGTAAGTTGCAAAAGCGGTGCGCGTGCCATGGTCCCGCAGATATGCCGCGGGGCGGCGGCGGTCAACGGGGCGCGCCGCCGCCCCGGCGCCACGCCCGCCATCGCCGGTTGCGGCGGCCGGCGGGATTGAATGCCGCCCGGTCCGGGTATATGTGGAAAGACCGGGTCCGGCCCAAGCAGGCTTGGCCCGTTCGTGACCCTTTCATGTCCGCCAGCCGCCGCCAGCCGGACCCGCAAGACAGGAAAGCCCATGTCCCAGACCGTGATCGTTTCGACCTGCCGCGTGGCGACCCCGAATGCCAGCCGCTATCTGCAACAGCTCTGCAAGCATTGGGCGCACAAGTTCGAGGTCGAGTTCGACCCGACCCGCGGCCGCATCGCCATGCCCGAGGACCGCACCATCACCCTGGCCGCCACGCCCGAGGCGCTGGACATCCGGCTGGAGGCGCCCGAGGACACCACCGCCCATATGCGCCATATCGTCGACAGCCATGTCGCCCGCTTCGCCTTTCGCGAAGAGCTGGCCTTCGACTGGCAGCCGGCCTAAGGGCGGTTGCCGCCCTGCGCCCGCGCCGCTAATCTGCGCCGGTCACGAAAGGCCGGTGGATGAGCGAAGAACGGAACTACCAGGTGCTGGCGCGGAAATACCGCCCCGAGACCTTTGCCGATCTTGTCGGCCAGGACGCGATGGTGCGGACGCTGAAGAACGCCTTCGCGGCGGACCGCATCGCGCAGGCCTTCATCATGACCGGCATCCGCGGCACCGGCAAGACCACCACTGCCCGCATCATCGCCAAGGGGCTGAACTGCACCGGCCCCGACGGCCAGGGCGGCCCGACGACCGAGCCCTGCGGCACCTGCGAGCATTGCGTGGCGATCAGCGAGGGCCGGCATGTCGACGTGATGGAAATGGACGCCGCATCCCGGACCGGCGTGAACGACATCCGCGAAATCATTGAATCGGTCCACTATCGCGCCGCCTCGGCGCGCTACAAGATCTATATCATCGACGAAGTCCACATGTTGTCGACCAGCGCCTTCAACGCGCTGCTGAAAACGCTGGAAGAACCGCCGCCGCATGTGAAGTTCATCTTCGCCACCACCGAAATCCGCAAGGTGCCGGTGACGGTGCTGTCGCGCTGCCAGCGCTTCGACCTGCGCCGCATCGAGCCCGAGGTGATGATCGCGCTGCTGCGCCGCATTGCCGGGCGCGAGGGCGCGCAGATCACCGACGACGCCTTGGCGCTGATCACGCGGGCCGCCGAAGGCTCGGCCCGCGACGCAACCAGCCTGCTGGACCAGGCGATCAGCCATGGCGCGGGCGAGACAAGCGCGGCCCAGGTTCGCGCCATGCTGGGCCTGGCCGACCGCGGCCGGGTGCTGGACCTGTTCGACATGATCCTGCGCGGCGCCGCGGCCGAGGCTTTGGCCGAGTTGCAGGCGCAATATGCCGACGGCGCCGACCCCCTGGCGGTGCTGCGCGACCTGGCCGAGATCACGCATTGGGTCAGTATCGTGAAGATCACCCCCGAGGCGCTGGAGGACCCGACCATCGGTCCCGACGAACGCGCCCGCGGCCGGCAGATCGCGGACAAAGTGCCGATGCGGGCGCTGACGCGGCTGTGGCAGATGCTGCTCAAGGCGCTGGAAGAGGTGGGCCAGGCCCCGAACGCGATGATGGCGGCGGAAATGGCGATCATCCGCCTGACCCATGTCGCCGACCTGCCCGACCCCGAGGCGCTGATCCGCAAGGTCCAGGCCAGCGCCGCGGCCGGCGAATTCGCCCGCAACGCCGCGCCGCCCGCCGCACGCAGCGATGCGCCCCGCGCGGCCGCGCCGTCCCGCGCCCCCGTGGCGGTGCGCCAGGACGGCAGCGCCGCGGCGCTTGCCGTTTCGCCCGATGCGCTGGCGGGCTTTCCCGATTTCGAAGCGGTGATCGACCTGATCCGGCGGATGCGCGACATGAAACTGTTGCTCGATGTCGAGGATCACCTGCGGCTCGTGCGCTATTCCCCCGGCCGGATCGAGTTCCAACCCACCGACGACGCGCCGCGCGACCTGGCGCAGCGGCTGGCGGAACGGCTGCGCGGCTGGAGCGGCGGCCAACGCTGGGCGGTCAGCGTCGCCTCGGAAGGGGGGCAGCCCACGATCAGCGAACGGCGCGCCGCGCAGCAGGCGGCGGCCCGCGCCCGCGCCATGGAAAACCCGGTGGTCCAGGCGATCTTCGCCACCTTTCCCGGCGCCAGGATCACGCAGATCCGCCCGGCGCCGGTGCCGGCCCCGGTTGAAAATACCGCCGGCGAGGATACATCCCCGCATGGGTTGACCGACGGCCCGGTGGCCGAGGTCGAGGAATGGGATCCCTTCGAGGACGAGGATTAAGCGATGTTCAAGGGGCTTGGCGACATGGGCGATCTGTCGAAGATGATGGAAGCCGCCGAAGCGATGCAGACCAAGATGGCCGAGATGCAGGAGGGGCTGGCTCGCCTGACCGTCACCGGCGAGTCGGGGGCGGGCCTGGTCAAGGCTACCGCCACGGCCAAGGGAGAGCTGACGGCGCTGGATATCGACCCCTCGATCTTCCGCTCTGAAGACAAGGAGGTGGTCGAGGACCTGATCCTGGCCGCGATCAAGGACGCGCAGCGCCGCGCGCAGGACAAGGCGGCCGAGGAAATGGCCCGCCTGACCCGCGAACTGGGCCTGCCGGGCGACATGAAGATGCCGTTCTGAATGGCCGCATCCGGCGACGAGATCGAGACGCTGATCGCCACCATGGCGCGCCTGCCGGGGCTTGGCCCCCGCTCGGCGCGGCGCATCGTGCTGCATCTGATCCGCAAGCGCGCCGGGCAGATGGCCCAGCTGGCCGGGCTGATGGCCACCGTCGCGGAAAACGCCCGCGAATGCCTGGTCTGCGGCAATGTCACGCCGGCCGATATCTGCCCGATCTGCCAGGACCCCGGCCGCGCCACCGGCGAGATCTGCGTCGTGACCGACGTGGCCGATCTTTGGGCGCTGGAACGCGGCCGCGCCTTTCACGGCCGCTATCACGTGCTGGGCGGCAGCCTTTCGGCCCTGGACGAGATCGGCCCCGAAGACCTGCGCATCCCGCAGCTTCTGGCCCGCATCGCCGAAGAAAACATCGCCGAAGTCATCCTGGCCCTTTCCGCCACGGTCGAGGGCCAGACCACCGCGCATTACATCGCCGAAGCCCTGGCGCCCACCGGCGTTGCCGTGACCGGCCTTGCCCAGGGCGTGCCGATCGGGGGCGAACTGGATTATCTGGACGACGGCACCATCACCGCCGCGCTGCGCGCCCGCCGCAAGTTCTAGCGGCGCCCGCAGGGCCGGGGCTCTGCCCCGGACCCCGGAGTATTTTTGAAACGGAGAAAGACGCGGGAAACGGACCCATGCTGCGCATGACGAAAGGGGCTCCGAAACCGGGCCCCTTGGCTTTCACCGTTTTGCAAATACTCCGGGGTGCGGGGGCAGCGCCCCCGCGTCCGTTAGCCGAAGCTCAGGCGTCCAGCTTTTCCACCGCCTTGGCGGGCTTGGCGATCTCGATCCGGCGCGGCTTCAGCGCCTCGGGGATCTCGCGCACCAGGTCGATGTTCAGCATGCCGTCCTCGTGGCTGGCGCCCTGCACCCGGACGTGATCGGCCAGGGTGAAGCGGCGCTCAAAGGCGCGGGTGGCGATGCCGCGGTGCAGGTAGCTGCGCCCTTCGTCCTCGGCGGCCTTCTTGCCCGAGACGATGACGGCGCCGTCCTTGACCTCGACGCTCAGTTCGTCGGCGGAAAAGCCGGCGACGGCGATCGAGATGCGATAGGCATTCTCGCCGGTCTTCTCGATGTTATAGGGTGGGTAGGTGGCGATATCGGCCGAAAGCGCCCGGTCCATGACATCGGCCATCCGGTCGAAGCCGACCGAGGCGCGGTAAAGCGGGGTCAGGTCAAAGTTGCGCATTTTCGCATCCTTTCTCAAGCGATACAAAGGCTTGCCCCCCGTTCGGGCGGGCAGGTCCGTCGGCGCCGCAAGGGCCTTCCGACTGCGCAAAGATGGGAATGCGGCGGGCGTGTTTCAAGGCTTGCAAAGGGGGCCGGGCGGCGTTGCCGCCCTGGCCCTGCGCGGCCCGCGTTCAGCTTTGCGCCGCGCCCAGCATGCGGGCGATCTCGTCCTTCAGCGCGGCGCGCTTCTTGCGCAGGTCGGTTTCGGCCTCTTGCGACATCGGGACATGGCGGCTTTCCGCCGCCGCGACCTCGTCGTTCACCGCGTCATATTCTTCAAGCAGGCGCGCAAAACGCGTGTTCGAAACCTTCAACTCGTGGATCAGCGCCGTGTCCTGGGGAAATTCCTCGTGGATCGCGTGGGGTGCCGCCATATCGTCTACTCCGCAACAACTCTACCAGCCTGCTGGATAGACGCGGTTGGGCGGACTGGCAACATCGCAACCGCAGGGCCAGCGCCGCGCCCAGGGACATGCCCCCCCGCCCAGCCGGGCGCGGCCGGCATGCCCCCCGCGGCCAATCACCCCGCCCGTCCCGGCCGTTGCTGGTCCGGCCCGGCCTGTGCAGGGGCCGCCCCTGGGCCGGCACCTTGCGAAGGGATGCGGCAATTCACCACAGCCGGTCCACGCCGGCCGCAAGGCGCGAAGGGGACATGCGCCCTTGACCGGACGCCCCGTCCCCAGCATCGGCCGCCGGCATTCGGCGTAAGCGCATTAGCCGGCCAGATCCGCCGGCAACAGGCCGGCCGGCAGGTTCTGGTAGCAGACCGGGCGCAGAAAGCGGCGGATCGACAGCGTGCCGACCGAGGTTGCACCGAAATTGGTCGATGCCGGATAGGGCCCGCCATGGACCATCGCATCGGCGACCTCGACCCCCGTGGGAAAACCGTTGGCCAGCACCCGGCCCGCCTTGTCGGCCAGAAGCGGCAGCAGCCTGCGCCCAAGCGCCAGATCGCCGTCGTCAAGCTGAAGGGTGCAGGTCAGTTGGCCATGCAGCGCCGACGCCACGGCCAGCATCTCGTCCTCGTCCGAGACCGTGACCAGCACCCCCAGGGGACCGAAGACCTCTTGCGACAGATCCTCGTCGGCCAGCCAATCCGCGGCGGTAACGCGAAACAGGTTCGGCGCGGCCTTGCGCCCTTCGTCCTGGCCGGCCAGCAGGGTTTCCACCTTGTTGTTGGCGGTGAACCTTGCCGCACCCCCGCGATAGGCTTGGGCAATGCCATCCGTCAGCATGACCTGCGGCGCGACTTTGGCCAGCGCGGCCTGGGCTGCGCGGGCGAAGGTCTCGGCACTTTCCTGCGGCAGCACCACCACGCCCGGATTGGTGCAGAACTGCCCCGCCCCCAGCGCAAGCGAATCCGCCCAGTCGCGGGCGATGGAGCCGGCGCGCGTCCGGGCCGCCTGCGGCAGGACGAAGACGGGGTTCACGCTGCCCAGTTCGCCGAAGAACGGAATCGGCTCGGGCCGGGCGGCGCAGAGGTCGAAAAGCGCCCGTCCGCCCGCCAGCGAGCCGGTAAAGCCCACCGCCTTGATGGCCGGATGCGTGACCAAAGCCTCGCCCACCTGGCGGTTGCCGCCCTGGATCAGGCTGAAGACGCCGGCGGGCATGCCGCTGCGGGCGATGGCGGCCAGGATCGCCTCGCCCACCACCTCGCCGGTGCCGGGATGGGCGGAATGGCCCTTGACCACGACCGGGCAGCCCGCCGCCAGCGCCGCCGCCGTATCGCCCCCCGCAACCGAAAAGGCGAGCGGAAAGTTCGAGGCCCCGAACACCGCCACGGGTCCGACCGGGCGCTGCATGATGAAAAGCTCGGGCCGCGGCGCAGGCTTGCGGTCCGGCAGGGCGGGGTCATGCCGGCGGTCGAGATAGCCGCCCTGGCGGATATGATCGGCAAAGAGGCGTAGCTGGCCGGTGGTGCGGCCGCGCTCGCCCTCCAGCCGGCCGGCGGGCAGGCCGGTTTCCTGGGTCCCGATCTCGGTGATCTGGTGGCCGCGGGCCTCGATTTCCTCGGCAATGGCTTCGAGGAAGGCGGCACGCGCGTCGCGGCTGGTGGCGGCATAGGCCGCAAAACCGGCCGCGGCGGCCGCGCAGGCCTCGGCCACCAGTTCCGGGGTTCCGGCGCAAAAGTCGCGCGCCGGGCCGGTGGCGGGCACGGACCGGAAGGTCCGTTCCCCGCCAACCCGGCGGCCGGCGATGATATGGCGGCCATGCAGTTCAAGCGTATGGGTCATGGGTCTTTCCTTAGATCAGGCCGCGGCCGGCCAGGTTCCTCATCAGCGCCGAGACGCCATAGGTCCAGGGCGCGCATTGGGTCGAAAGCCGCACGGTGTTGCGCAGCGCGCCAAGGCCGGGGGCCGAGATGGTGACGACATCGCCGATCTTGTGGGTAAAGCCCTCGCCCTTGACGTCGCGGTCTTCGGTCGGGGCGAACAGCGTGCCCAGGTAAAGCATGAAGCCATCGGGATATTGATGGTGGCGCCCGACGGTCTGGCGGACCAGTTCCTGGGGGTCGCGGCTGATCTGCGACATGGAAGAATGCCCGTTCAGGACAAAGCCGTCCTCTCCCTCGACCTTCAGCGCCAGTTCCGCCCGGCGGATGTCGTCCAGCGCATAGCCGGCATCGAACAGCCGGATCATCGGCCCGATGGCCGAGGAGGCGTTGTTGTCCTTGGCCTTGGACAGCAGCAGGGCCGAGCGCCCCTCGACATCGCGCAGGTTCACGTCATTGCCCAGCGTGGCGCCGACGATGCGGCCGCTGGACGACACCGCCAGCACGATCTCGGGTTCGGGATTGTTCCAGGTCGAGACCGGATGCAGGCCGATCTCGGCCCCCGTGCCGACCGAGGACAGGACCTGCGCCTTGGAAAACACCTCGGCATCGGGGCCGATGCCCACTTCCAGGTATTGCGACCACATGCCTTCGGCGATCAGGGCCTGCTTGACGCGCATCGCCTGGTCCGAGCCAGCTTGCAGATTGCGCAGGCTGTCGCCGATCACCCGGCCGATGCGGGTGCGGATCTGGGCGGCGCGGGCGGGATCGCCGCCGGCCTTTTCCTCGATCACCCGCTCGACCATCGAACGGGCGAAGGTGACGCCGCACGCCTTGATGGCCTGAAGGTCGCAGGGCGCCAGAAAATGCGTGACGGAAAGGTCGCCCACCGCCGCGCTGCCGATCTCGGCATGATCGCCAAGCGCCCGCCCTGGGGCCGCGCGGACGAATGCGGCCGGATCGTCCATTTCGCAAATATCCGAGACGGTCGCCGCGCCTTTGGCGGTGATGTCGATCACCTCGCCCCCGCGCAGCGTCACCACCGCCGGGCCGCCCGCCTCGGGCAGCCAGACGCGTCCAAGCCATAGCCCGGAAAGGTCGTCGATCATTTCATCCCCATCTTCGCTGAAGAAAATCTGGACCGGCACGGGCGTCATGCGGGCCGCGGTTTCACAGGGCTCTTGGCGCGATCTGGGCCGGCCCGGCCGCCGGGGCTTTGGCCACGCCGTTGCGCAGGGCCAGGCCGAAGCCGGGGGCCGAGATTTCAAAGACATCGCCCGGCGCCACCTTGATCCCGTCGGCAAAGGAAAGCGTGGCGGTGCCGAAGAAATGCACATGCACGTCGCCCGGCTGGCGGAACAGGTCATATTTGAAATGGTGATGTTCCAGATTGGCCAGGCTGTGGGACATATTGGCCTCGCCGGTCAGGAACGGCTTTTCCCAGACCGGCCGGTCGTCGCGCCAGATCCTGCTGGTGCCGCGCACATCCGCCGGGCATTCGCCCAGCCGGATTTCGGGGCCGAAACTGGCCGGGCGCAGCTTGGAATGGGCCAGCCACAGGTAGTTCACCCTTTCGGTCACGTGATCCGAAAATTCGTTGGCCAGCGCAAATCCCAGCCGCCAGGGCCGGCGGTCCGGGCCGATCAGGTAGATGCCGGCGATTTCCGGCTCTTCGCCCAGATCCTCGCCGAAGGCGGGCGCCACCAGCGCGGCACCCGGCGCCACCAGGTTATGGCCGTTGCCCTTGTAGAACCATTCGGGCTGCGCCCCCACCTCTCCGGCAGCCGGCTTGCCGCCTTCAAGCCCCATGCGGAACATGCGCATGGAATCGGTCAACTCCGTTTCGTCCTGCATCTTGCCATGCATCGCGGCGCGGGTCGCGGCCGAGCCCAGATGGGTCAGCCCGGTGCCGGTCAGATGCAGATGCGCCGGATCGGGATGGGTCAGCGGCGGCAGGTAGCGGCCGGCGCGCGCAAGCTCCTGGAGATCGTGGGCCGCGCCCCTGGCCAGGCCGGCGATCAGCCCGGCCAGCGGGATGTCCTGGACGATGGCCTGCATGGCAAGGGCATAAAGGCTTTCGGCCTGGGGCAGTTCGCGGGCGGGCTCGCCCTCTTCGCGCGCCAGGACCCGGACGGCTCCATCGGCGGATCTTATCTGTGACAGCAGCATCGTGGTGGCCTTTCCTATCGGTGGATTACATCCGCAGGATGATCTTGCCGAAATTGTCGGCAGCTTCGAGGATGCGGTGCGCCTGGACGGCATCGCCAAAGGGCAGCACGGCATGGATGTCCGGGGCGATGCGGCCGGCGGCAAGCTCGGGCAGCCAGCGCTGGCGGAACCGCGCCACCACCGCCGCCTTTTCCGCCGCCGAATGCGGCCGCAGGGTAAAGCCCCGCAACTGGATCATCCGGGTCAGCACCTTGGCGACGTCGAATTCGGCCATGCCCTGGCTCAGCAATCCGACAAGGGCGATCCGCCCGCGCCAGCGCAGCAGGTCGATATGGCGCGCCAGATTGGCCGGGCCGACGAAATCCTCGACCACGTCCAGCCCTTCGGGCCAGATCTCGCGCAGGGCGGCCGCGAAATCGCCCTGGCGATAGTTCAGCACATGCGGCACGCCCATCGCCCGCAACCGATCGGCCTTGTCCTCGCGGCCGGTGGTGGTGGCGATCTCGGCCCCGACCGCCTGGGCCATGCGGATCGCGGTGCTGCCGACGGCCGAGCCGCCGGCATGGATCAGCACCCGCTCGCCGGGGGCCAGGCGCGAAAGTTCGAACAGGGTTTCATGGGCGGTGCAGAAGGTCTCGATGACCGCGGCGGCGCGGATGTCGTCCCAGTCCTGCGGCACCGGGGCGACATGGCGGTGGTCGGCGCAGGCGAATTCGGCATAGCCGCCGCCTTCGAGCAGCGCCGCGACCCGCATGCCCACGGCGATCCCATGGACCTCGGGGCCGGTCGCGACCACCTCGCCGCCGACCTCGACCCCCAGGACCGGGTTGACGCCGGGCGGCAGCGGATAGTTCCCGGCGCGCTGCATCGCATCAAGCCGGTTCACGCCCACCGCGCCGACCCGGATCAGCACCTGGCCGGGGCCGGGTTCCGGGCGCGGCACCGCCAGAAAGCGCAGGGCGTCCGGGCCGCCCGGCTGGGGCGCGTGGCAGATCTGCATCGTGGTCATTCTTCCTCCTTCGCGCGGGGCGGTTGCCAGATCGCGGGGTCGTGCCCGTGATTGGGCGCGTGGAACCATTGTTCCTGGACAAAGCGGAACGCACCCTCATGGCCTTTGCGGATCCGGGCAAAGCCGGGAAAATGGATATGCATTCCCGCGACCAGCAGGTCCTGGTCGACGCAAAGCTGCAAGATCCGCCGCCGGGACCGCGCCGCCGCGGGGCTGTCGCTGTCGAAGATCATCCCGACATCGGGATCGCCCAACTGGACCTCGGGGATATGGACGGTATCGCCCCAGACGATCATCGCCTCGCCCCGCGAGCGCAGGACATAGCAGCAATGCCCCGGCGTATGCCCGGTCGAGGGCAAGGCGGTGATCCCGGCCAGCACTTCATGCTCGGCCGTGAAAGGCCGGGCCGAACCGTCGGCAAGCCAGGGCTCAAGCTGGACGCGCGCCGCGTCGAAATAGACCCGCTTCTGCCGTTCGGTGGCGCGGGCCCGCGCCGCATCGTCGAACCAGTGGTCGATCTCGGCCTGGTGCAGGTGCAGGCGCGCATTCGGAAAAAGCTTGCGCCCGCTTTCGGGATCGGTCAGCCCGCAGGAATGATCGGGATGAACATGCGTCAGCAGGATATCCGTGACCGCCCCAGGGGCCAGGCCCAGATGCGCCATCAGTTCCGGCAGCAGGCCGCAGGTCGGCCCCATGATCGCGCCCGAGCCGCAATCGACCAGGATGACCCGCGCCCCGTCGCGGATCAGGAAGGTGTTGATCGAGACAACCGGCGGGCAGACGCGGGTCTCGGCCTCAAGGAAGCGGCGCAGCTTGGCGTGATCGGCGTCGCGCATGATTTCCAGCGTGTCATAGGCCATGTAGCCGTCGCAGATCGTGGTCACGAGGCAATCGCCGACCAGGCGGTGATAGACGGCGGGGACCTGCTCGAACCCGGTCATTGCTCGGCTCCGGCATGGCGGGGACGCAGTTGCGGCCGCGGCTGTTCCACCAGATCGTAATGCGCGCCGATCCAGCGGCGAAGCTGGGCGCGGGCGATCTTGCCGATGCTGTTGCGCGGCAATTCCCCCATCGCGACGAAAAGCCGCGGCCGCTTGTAGCCGGTCAGCTCCCTCAACGCCGGTTCCAGCCGGTCCAGCCAGTCCGCTGGCGGGCTTGCGGCCACCAGCGTGACGATTTCGCCCCAGTAATCCGAAGGATAGCCCAGCACGATCAGCTCGCTTTCCGGCAGATGCGGGGCCAGCGCGCGCTCGACCTCGTCGGGCGAGACCTTGTAGCCGCCGGTCTTCATCATGTCCGACTGGCGCGAGACCAGGAACAGCCGCCCGCGCGCGTCGATGCGGCCAAGATCGCCGGTATCGTGATATTCGCCCGGCGCCAGCATGCGCGGGCCGTCAAGCGTCATGTAGCCCTGCGACAGATGCGGGCTGAGCAGGTGGATGCGGCCGGTTTCACCCGGCGGCAGGGCGCGCCCCGTCTCGTCGCGGATGGCGATGCGCACCCCGCTGGCCGGCCAGCCGACGCAAAGCCCCTCACCCGCCGCCTGGCCCTCGGCATAGACCTCGGCGGTCTCGGCCGGATCAAGGACGGTGATCGGGTTGAAGATCTCGCTTTTGCCATAGGTGACGCGGATGATCGGGCCAAAGCATTCGACCGCGCGCCGATAGATCAGCGGCGTCAGCGGCGCCGTGCCGGTCAGGATGGTGCGCAGGGGCCAGCGCCGCCCGGCATGGTCCGGCCCGGCGGCGGCGGCGGTCAGCTTTGCCAGCACGGTGGGCGGCGCAAAAATCTCGGTAATCGACCCCGAGGCGAGCAGCGGCAGCACCGTTTCGGGATCGACGCCGCGCAGCAGATGCACGCTGGCCCCGTGGGCCAGGAAGGCAAAGGTCAGCAGCGAACTGCCATGCGAAAACGGCGTCATCAGCAGGATGCGGTTCGCGCCGTCCGGCAGCAGCGGCAGCGCCGCGCGCAGCATCAAGGCGCCGGTCCAGCGTCCGCGATGGCTGTGGATCGCCCCCTTGGCGGGGCCGGTGGTGCCGCTGGTGAAGACGATCCGCGACGGCGCGTCCGGCGCGACATCCGGCCAGCCCCGCGCGGTCAGGGGCCGCGGCGCGATGGCGCGCACGTCCAGCAGCCGCACCGACATGGCGGGCAAGCTTTGGTCCGACCCGTCCACCAGCGCAAGGCGCGCCGTGCTGCAAGCCAGCACATGCGCCAGTTCCGCCTCGCTTAGCGCGGGATTGGCGGGCACTTCGGTGATGCCCGCCAATGCGACCCCATAGCTGGCGGCGGCGGCCAGGGCCGAGTTGTGAAACACCGTCGCGACGAAATCGCCCGGTCCCAGCCCCTGGCGGCGCAGTTCGTCCGCGATGCCGGCCGCCCGGTCCAGCACCTCGGCGATGCGGTGCTGGCCTTCATCGTCGACGATGCCGATGCGTTCGCCATGGCGTTGCCGCAAAGGCGCGAATTCCTCGCCCCAGTTCATCATCACGACTCCTCCGGCGGGAAACGCTCGGGGCCCAGCGGATCCTCTCCGGCCGCGGCAAGCGAGCGCGCCCATTTGTCCAGCCACCAGCCATAGGGTTCGGGCCAATCGGCAAAGCCGGGATCGACGCCCATCTGCCAGGCGGCGTGGCGCACCCAGAACGGGTTGAACAGCATCTGGCGACCGATGCAGATCAGGTCCGCCCTGCCCTCTTGCAGCAACCGCTCGGCATGGCCGGCGCTGCGGATCATCCCGACCGCCGCGGTCGGCATCCCGGTTTCGCGCCGCAGCCGGTCGGACAGCGCCACCTGATAGCCCGGTCCGCGCGCAAGGTTGGAATTGGTGGCCCCCGCCCGCATGTTCCCGCCCGAGGAACAGTCGATCAGGTCCACCCCCGCCGCCCGCAATTCGCGCGCCAGCACGATGCTGTCGTCCTCGGTCCAGCCGCCGTCGATCCAGTCCGTCACCGAAAGCCGGGCGATAAGCGGCATCGAATCCGGCATGACCCCGCGCAGCGCCCGCACCACCGCCAGCGGCAGGCGCATGCGGTTTTCCAGGCTGCCGCCCCAGCGATCCTGGCGCTGGTTGGCCAGCGGCGACAGGAAGCTTTGCAACAGGTAGCCATGCGCCAGATGCAGCTCCAGCAGGTCGAAGCCGGCCAGGATGGCGCGGCGCGCCCCGGCGACAAAGGCGTCGATCACCCCCTCGATCTGCGCCTCGGTCATCGCGACGGGCATCAGCCAGCCTTCGGCCAGCGGCAGGGCCGAGGGACCCATCGGGAATAGCCGCTCGCTTCCGGCGGCCAGATCGCGCTCGCCGATCGGGCCGTTGCCCTCATGCGCGCGCTGCTGGCCGCCCTTGCGGCCGCCATGGCTGATCTGGATGGCGGTTTTCGCGCCATAGCGCTTCATCTCGCTGACCAGCCGCGCCATCGGCTCGATATGGCTGTCGGCCCAAAGCCCCGGATCGCCGTTCGAGACCCGCCCCGCCCGCGTGACGAAGGTCTGCTCCATGATGACCAGGCCGGCGCCGCCCATCGCCATGCGCTGGTAATGCGCGAACTGGAACGGCGTCAGCCGGCCGTCCTCGGCGCTATAGGTGCCCATGGGCGAGACGACGATGCGGTTCTTCAAGGTCACGCCGCGCACCGTCCAGGGGCGGAACAGCAGCGGCATCTCGGACCGGGGGACCATGTTCATGCCCA
This sequence comes from Paracoccus thiocyanatus, assembly GCF_900156255.1. Classification (GTDB taxonomy): domain Bacteria; phylum Pseudomonadota; class Alphaproteobacteria; order Rhodobacterales; family Rhodobacteraceae; genus Paracoccus; species Paracoccus thiocyanatus. The sequence continues at coordinate 192,526 of NZ_FTMK01000003.1, read as the reverse complement.
AAGCCCCCGGATCCCGGCCAGCGCCTGGGCCGCCGGCACCTCGGCACCGCCGCCGGCAAACAACGTCTCGCCAAGCGCCCTGGCCGCGCCCGGCCGTGCCCCCGCCGCCGCAAGCCGCGCGTCAAAGACCGCAAGCGCGCGTTCACGGGTCAGAAGGATCAGCTCGCGCGGGACATCCGCCGTCACCGCTTGGCGGCGGCTGCCATCCTTCATCGCCAGCACCACCTTGGCATCCAGCGGGCCTATCGGGTCGTCAGGGATGACGGTGGTGCGCGAGACGAGGTTCAGGATCGCCGGATCGGCGCGCAGGCTGTTGCCCATCTCATAGGTGATGTCGCCCTGAGTCAGCATGGTCGCGACCGCAAAGGCGGTGCTGGCCTGGCATTGCACCAGCCGCTCGAACGGGCCCTTGTAATTGGTGCCGGGATATTCGGTGAAGGGCTTCCACAGCGTGACCTCGACCGCCTCGATCATCTGTGGATCGACGCCATCCTGGAAATGCTTCTGCGCCGCCATGGCCGCCGGCATGTTGTCGCCCAGCGTGGCATAGGGCTTGCACAGGATTTCCAGCATGATGGCGGGATCGGGCGGGCTTTCCCAGACATCGGGGCGGGTATCCATCCCGGCCAGCGTGGCCAGAAAGCCCTTGGGCCCGTCCAGCGCCTGGGGGGCGCCCTGCACGCCGGCCTGCGCCAAGAGCGCCGCGATCAGCCCGCCCTGGGCGGCCCGGCCGTTCTGGACGCGCCATTCGTCGGCGCCCGCCCGCACCGGCTCCAGCGTGCCGCCGGTGGTCGAGGCGGCGATGGAAACCGCCGAGGCCGCCTGCGCCGGGTCAAGCCCCAGCACCACCGCCGCCCCGGCGGCCGCGGCTATGGTCCCGAAACTGGGGCTGGTGCGAAAGCCGCGGGCGATCAGCCGGCGCGCCACCACCTCGTCGCGGCCCAGCCAGTTGATGACGCTGTAGCCGGCGACGATGCCGCGCAAGGCGGTTTCCAGGCTGGCGCCCTCGCGCTCGGCCAGGGCCAGCACCGCGGGCGGCACCAGCGAGCCGGGATGGGTCCAGGACGGCATGTCGGTATCGTCCTGGAAATGGGCATGCGCGGCGACGCCATTGGTGAAAGCCGCCTCGGACGGCGAAAGCCGCGCGCCCGAAATCCAGGCGGCGGCGCTGCCGGGACTGTCTTCGGGCAGCGGCCCGGACAGGGCCAGGGCCGCCCGCGCCGTCGGCTCGCCGCGGGCCGAGATCGCAAGGCCAAGCGTATCCAGCAGGCACATCAGCGCCTTGTCGCGGACCGGCGGCGCGATCTCGCGCCCACCGAAATCCCCCAGATAGTCGCCAATCATCTTTCCGGCAGATGCCATGTTCGGGTTCCTCCTCCCGGTGTTCGGTTCTCAGTTGCCGCCCCGGCCATAGGCCCAGGCGCGGCTGATGGTGATGGAAAGCCCGCGCCGCAGCCGCACCAGCCCCAGCGCCTGCACCCAGGCGGCGGCAAAGACATCCAGGACGACCGCATGGTCGATCCGGGTCAGGCCGCGGGCGGCCAGGATCTCGGCCATGACGCCTTCGGCCGGCACGATCACCTCGGCGCCGTCGGCGATCAGGTCGCGGGCGGTGCGGGTAAAGGCCTCGATCAGCGCCGCGGGCTCGTCGCGCGCCGCGATCAGCGCGTATTCGTCCATGCCCGGCACCAGCGAGGTGACGGCGCTGACCCGCGCCTCAAGGTGATGCTTGGCCACCGAAAGCCGGGTCATGTAGGCGACGTTGGGCGCGTTCGAGATCAGCCCGATCCTTGTGCCAAGCGCGCAGCCGGTCAGCAGCGCCGCCTCGGTCAGCGAGACCACGGGGATATCGACCGCCGTGCGCATCTCGCGCAGATAGGGTTCGCTGAAGGACCCCATGACAAAGGCGTCATAGCCCTGGCGCTCGGCCTCGACGGCCTGTTCGACGATGGGGCCCAGGACGCGGTGGTAAAGATGCGCGTTGCCCAGCGCATCGCTGGGGCTGAGTTCGCCATAGGTGCCCTCGGCAAGGCCGTGGACGTGAACCTGGGCCTCGTCGCCCAGAAAGCGGGCGGCATGGTCCTCGATGCCCTGCTTATAGGCCGCGATGCGGGTCAGTTCGTTGACGGATTGGTGCCAGATGCGGATGGGCATGTCACGCATCCGCCTTTGCCGCCTGGGGAAACACCTCGGGCCCCATCGGCGTTTCGCCATTGGCGGCCAGCGCCTTGGCCCATTTCTCCAGCCACCAGCCATATTGCGGGGTCCAGTCGGCAAAGCCCCGGTTGACGCCCAGCGCCTCGGCGGCGTGATGCGCCCAGAACGGGTCGAACAGCGCCTGGCGGGCGATGCAGATCAGGTCCGCCTGGCCGGCCTGCAAGATCCGCTCGGCAAATTCCGGGGTGCGGATCATGCCGACCGCGGCGGTGGCCACGCCCACCTCGGCGCGGATGCGGTCGGCAAAGGGCACCTGATAGCCCGGCCCGCGGCCCAGGCTGGAATTGGTCGCCCCCGTGCGCAGGTTGCCGCCCGACGAGCAATCGACCAGGTCGATCCCGGCCTTTTGCAGCGCCTGCGACAGCACGACGCTGTCGTCGATGGTCCAGCCGCCCTCGATCCAGTCGGTCGCCGAGATGCGGGCGAAAAGCGGCATGGAATGCGGCACCACCTCGCGCACGGCGCGGACCACCTCCAGCGGAAAGCGCATCCGGTTTTCCAGGCTGCCGCCATAGTCGTCCTGGCGCTGATTGGCCAAGGGCGACAGGAAGTTCTGAAGCAGATAGCCATGCGCCATGTGGATTTCGATCAGGTCGAACCCGGCCAGCACCGCCCGCCGTGCCGCCGCCACCCAGGCGTCGCGCAGCCCGTCAAGCTGCGCCGGGGTGATTTCCTCGGGCATCTGCCAGCCCTCGCCCAAGGGCAGGGCCGAGGGCGCCATGGGGGTCCAGATCTCTTCGCCCGCCGCCAGGTCGCGTTCGGTCAGCGGGCCGTTGCCGCGGAATGCCCGCTGCATCGCGCTTTTGCGGCCGCCGTGGTTCAACTGGATGCCGATCTTGGCGCCATAGGCCTTTACATGGCTGGCCAGGGCGCGCATCCCCTCGATCTGCCCGTCCTCCCACATGCCCAGATCGCCGTTGGTGATCCGGCCGCGCCGGGTGATCGAAGTCTGCTCGACCATGACCAGCCCCGCGCCGCCCATGGCAAAGCCCGGATAATGCGTGTGGTGAAAGGGCTGGAGCCGGCCGTTCTCGGCGCAATAGGTGCCCATGGGCGAGATGACGACGCGATTCTTCAGCGTCACGCCGCGCAGGGTGAAAGGGGTGAAAAGTCTGACTTCGCTGGCCATTGCATTCTCTCCATTCAGTGCTGCGTCACGCAAACGCAGTCATCCGTTCCGGGCGGCAAGGCGCCGTCCGGTTCCGCGCGCCCGCAAGGCGTTCGGCTTGTGCAGATCTCGGCTTGCGCCGGGGTTCAGGAACCGCCGGCGGGTCGTTCAGTCCCGGCTTTCCGCCTGGCGCGGGGGCATGCAAGAGCCCTGGGGATTGAAACTTGTCGGTATGATGACACGGCGCGGTTCCTCCCTCTTGCCGTGGGTGATAAGGTCAAGCAGCAGCGACGCCGCCGTTGCCCCCACTTCGTTCTGATCCCAGCTTACGACCCCGATGGGGGGCTGGTGCAGGTCGCTCAGGTCGTTCCGACCCGAGCCGACCACGGAAATATCGTCGGGAATGGTCAGGCCGCGCGTCCGAATGGCGCGCAGCACGCCCGAAAGCATGTCGATGCCGCCGGCGATGATCGCCGTGGGCGGTTTCGACAGCCCCAGAAGCGAGGATGTGGCGCGATAGGCGTGATCGCGCAGGAAGCTTTCGGCCACGATCAGTTCGGGCGCCGCCTCGACCCCCATATCGGCATGGGCGCGCAGGAACCCGCGTACGCGGGCGCCGCCCGGATGCAACTGGGGCGGGCCGGTCAGGATGGCGATGCGGCGATGGCCAAGGCGCAGCAGGTGGCTGGTGGCCTGGTGGGTGCCGCCTTCATGGTCGGTATAGACCGCGTCGCACCACAGCGGCTGGTCGCGGTCGATCATGACCAGCGGCACCGGCAATTCGCGCAGGATCTCCTCGAACTCGCCCTCGATGGGGGTATAGGGACCCATCAGCACCCCATCCACCTGACCCGAGGAAAAGCTGCGCAAAAGCTCGATCTCGCGCGGGCGGCGCCCTTCGGAATTGGCGATCATCAGGGCGTATCCCGCCTCCATGAACGCGTTCTGCGCCGTCGAGACAAAGCCGCCCAACTGGGCGATGTTGATTTCGCGCAGGATGCATCCGACCGTGCGGCTGCGTCCCATGCGCATGGATTTCGCCGCGGCATTGGGCACATAGCCCAGTTCCGCGATGGCGCTTTCGACGGCCTTGCGGATATGGGGCGTCACGTCCGCAGCCTCGTTTATGACCCGCGATACCGTGCCGATCGACACTTTCGCCAGTTTCGCGACCTCGCGGATGGTGGGGGTTCTTGCCATGTCCTGCTCCCGCTCCGCTCAGATCTCAAAGGCCCATTGCTCGGTCGCGACGCGCCAGCCGTCGCCATCGCGCAAAAGCCACCCGAAGCCGGGAAAATGGATATGCATCCCCGCGACCAGCATATCCTCGTCATGGATGCGCTGCAAAAGCGCGATCCGGTTCTGCGCCGCCAGGTCGGGGTCGTGATCAAAGCTCATCGAGACGCCGGGCCGCGCCACCTGCACCTCGGGCACATGGGCCAGGTCGCCCCAGACGATCATCTGCCGCCCCTGCGAGCGGATCGCCCAGGTGGAATGGCCGGGCGTGTGGCCGGCGCATTCCACCAGGGTGATGCCCGGCAGCACCTCTTCGCCATCCTCGGCCTCGCGCAGCAGGCCCGCGTCGCGATAGGGGCCGACCTGCTGGCGCGTCCAGTCGAAATAGCGCAGACGCTTGCGCTCATCCGCGCGGTCGCGTTCCTCGTCGGAAAACCAATGCGCGATTTCCTTGCGGTTCACGATCAGCCGCGCATTGGGAAACAGGCGCCGGCCGTCCTGGCCGTCGGTCAGCCCGGCGGAATGGTCCGGGTGGCAATGGGTCAGCAGCACATGCTCGATGCTGGCCGGGTCGATCCCCGCCGCGGCCAGGTTTTCAAACAGCTTGCCCGCCGTGGGGCCGAAATTGTCCTGCGAGCCGGTGTCGATCAGCACCCGCCCCATCGGGCCGCGCAGCAAGAAGCAATTGACCGAGATGCGCGGCGGCGAGATGCGGTGATCGCGCGCCATCATCCGGTCCACCTCGTCGCGGGAAAACTCGCGGAAGATGTCATAGCCCATCTCGACAAAGCCGTCGGACAAGGCCGTCACCAGCACGTCGCCGAAGCGACGATGGTAGACGCCGGGGATCTGTCTTGTCGGCAGGTCGTTCATCTTGGCCTTCACATCTTTACCCAAAGGAAACCCCCGCCGCCCGATGCGCCGGGGTGTCGAAATCATATCAATGCTATCTCACGCAGATCGCCGATGTTTTCCAGCGCCCAAAGCGTATCGAAAAGCTGCGCCGCGCGCGGCTGCGACAGTTTCCGGCTGGCGCAGTCCAGGAACTTGGCCCGGATTTCCGCCCGCTCCAGCGGCAATTGCCAGCTACCGCGCGCATGTTCGACCGGCTCGTGGCGCAGGACGCGGCCATCGGTGGTGTCGACCCAGACCAGGTCGAAGGGCGCATTCGGCAGGTCGCCGCCGGCCTTGTCCTCGCTGGCCGTGACCTCGACCCGTTCCAGCAGCGCCTGGACATCGGCGCGCTGCACGAAGCCGTCGGTCAGCTCGTCCAGGCTCAGCCGGCGCTGCACGACCGCCCCCGCCATGGCGAACTCCATCGAGAACTTGGCCGCCAGCCCGGTCTGCGGCCGGCTGTTGCGCAGCATCAGCTTTTGCGTGGCCCCGGTATGGACATGGATCGCCGCGATCTTTTCCGGCGTCAGGTCGTGTTCCCCGACCAGGTCCAGCATCGCATCCAGCGCGCGATGGGTGGCATAGCAGGTCGGGTAGCGCTTGACATTGACCCCGAACCTTTCGGCCAGCGACACCTCGCCGATCCGAAAGCCGGCCGGGTCCAGGTCCGGCGCGCCCGATGGCGAAAAGGCGCGCAGAAAGCCGGTGCGGTGTTCGAACACATCGGCGCTGCCGGTATAGCCGGCGCTCGCCAGGCGCGCGGCATGGATGCCCGATTGCGCCGTCCGCCCGGCATGCAGCGACTTGGTCATCGAGCCGAAATTCGCCACCAGCCCCGCCGCAAGCGAGGCGGCGATCGCCAGGGCGTGGCGGGTCTGTCCGACATCCAGCCCCAAGAGCCGGGCCGCGGCCGCCGCACAGGCCAGCGTGCCCATCACCGCCGTCGGGTGAAAGCCGCGGTCGTGCAGGTGGCCGGGCTCGATCTCGCTCAGATGCGCCCAAAGCTCATAGCCGGCCAGCCAGGCGGCCAGCGCCTCGGCGCCGGTCGCGTGCCGTTCGTGGCCCAGCGCCAGGATCGCCGGCACCAGAACGGTGCTGGGATGGCCCGCCAGCGCCACGTCGTCGAAATCCAGCACATGCCCGGCCACGCCGTTGACCAGCGCCGCATCCCCGGCGCCATAGGATCGTCCATCGACCGCGGGCGCGGCATCGTTGCTGCCCGGCATCGGCGTGGCGATCACCGATGCAAGGGCCACGGCAGGCTCGGCCGCACCGGCCAGCATGCAGCCGATGCAATCGACAAAGCCGATGCGGGCGGCGTGGCGGGCGGCCTCCGGCGCCTGGCCCGCGTCAAAGCCGGTGACGAATTGCGCAGCCTTCAGGGTGATGCTGTCCATGGCCTGCCTCAATAGGATCGCGGCAGGCCAAGGACATGCTGTCCCACATAGGCCAATACCAGGTTGGTCGAGATCGGCGCGGTCTGATAGATCCGGCATTCGCGCCATTTGCGCTCGATCCCGTATTCGCTGGCATAGCCGAAGCCGCCAAAGGTTTGCAGCGCGGTATCGGCGGCCTGCCAGGTCGCCTCGGCCGCCAGGTGCTTGGCCATGTTCGCTTCGGCGCCGCAGGGCCGGCCGCCGTCGAACAGCGCCGCCGCCTTGCGCGCCATCAGGTCGGCGGCCTCAAGCTCGACATGGGCGCGGGCGATGGGGAATTGCACGCCCTGGTTCGCGCCGATGGGCCGGCCGAACACCACCCGCTCGCCGGCATATTCCACCGCGCGCTTGACCATATAGCGCCCGTCGCCCACGCATTCCGACGCGACCAGGATGCGTTCCGCATTCATGCCGTCAAGGATGTAGCGAAAGCCCTTGCCCTCTTGGCCCACCAGCGCCGAGGCGGGCACGCGCAGGTTCTCGATGAAGACTTCCGTGGTGTTGTGGTTCATCAGCGCCCGGATCGGGCGGATATCGATGCCGTTGCCCCGCGCCTCGCGCAGGTCGATCAGGAAGACCGAGATGCCGTCGGTCTTTTTCGCCACCTGGTCCAGCGGCGTGGTGCGCGCCAGCAAAAGCATCAGGTCCGAATAAAGCGCGCGCGAGGTAAAGACCTTTTGCCCGTCGATCACGTAATGGTCGCCATCCCGCACCGCGCGGGTCTTAAGCTGGGTCGTGTCCGAGCCGGTGGTCGGTTCGGTCACGCCAAAGGCCTGAAGCCGCAGCGTGCCCGCGGCGATCTCGGGCAGGTATTTCTGCTTCTGTTCCTCGGTTCCGTGGCGCAGCAGGGTGCCCATGATATACATCTGCGCATGGGCGGGGCTGGCCTGGCAGCCATTGGCGTTGATTTCCTCCAGGATGACCGCCGCCGCCCGCAGGGGCAGGCCGGCGCCGCCATATTCTTCGGGGACCAGCGCCGCAAGGAAGCCGCCTTCGGTCAGTTCCGCCACGAATTCCGAAGGGTAGCCCGATGTCTCCTCAAGCTTGGCCCAATAGTCCAGCGGATAGCGGGCGCAGATGCGGCGGATCGAATCGCGAAGTTCGGGATAGTCTTCGCCGAGGTCGAGGCTGACGGTGTCCTGGCTCATTCTTGCGGATCTTTCATTCAACGGGCTGATAGGTCTTGGGCAATCCGGCGCGGGCGATGGCGCCGCTATAGCGCTCGTCGCCCAGCCAGCTTTCGACATCGCGGCGCAGTTCCAGCAGCGCGCCAATGTCGATCCCGGTGGAAAAGCCCATGCTTTCCAGCATGAAGGCGGTGTCTTCGGTATTGATGTTGCCGGTGGCGCCGGGGGCAAAGGGACAGCCCCCCAGGCCGGCAAGCGAACTGTCGAACGCCCGCACTCCGGTTTCCAGCGCGGCCGCGACATTGGCCAGGCCCAGGCCCCGCGTGTCGTGGAAATGGCAGATCACCCGGCGGCCGGCAGCGATGTCGATGATCGGCGGCAGGATGCGATGCACCTGGGCCGGGTTGCCGTAGCCGACCGTATCCGCGACGATCAACTCGTCCGCGCCCGCCGAGGCGACGATCCGGGCGACTTCGAACACGCGCTCGGGATCGACCGCCCCCTGAAGGGTGCAGCCGAAACTGGTGGCAAGCCCGACGCCCAGCACCATGTCGCGCCCGGCCGGCGTGTCCTTCAGCGCGGCGATGCGATGGAATTCGGCAATGGCCTCGTCTGTGGTGCGCCGCACATTGGCCAGGCTGTGCGCCTCGGAAATCGACAGGACGAAATTGAGATGCCGGATCCCCGCCGCCAGGGCGTTTTCCGCGCCCTTCAGGTTCGGGACCAGCGCCGAGGCGACCACCCCGTCCAGTTCCGGGACGATCCGTGCAAGCTCGGCCGCGTCGGCGAATTGCGGCACCACCTTGGCCGGCACGAAAGAGGTCAGTTCGATCTCGCGCAGCCCGGCATCGCGCAGCCTGAACGCCCATTCGCGCTTGCGGTCGGTGGCAAGGAAGCTGGCTGCCATCTGGATGCCGTCGCGCAGGCCGACCTCGCGCAAAGTAACCCGCTCTGCCATGTCAGACCCCCCGGAATTGCGGCTTGCGCTTTTCGTTGAAGGCGCGGATGCCTTCCAGCCGGTCCTCGGTGCTGACCATGCGGTTATAGCACTCGATCTCGAAGGCCAGCCCGTCGGCCAGCGACATCTGCATCCCGCGGGTGATCGACTGCTTGGCCTGGCGCACCGAAATCGGCGCATTGCCGGCGATGCGGCGCGCGGTGGCCAATGCCGCCTCCAGCAGTTCCGCCTGCGGCAGGACGCGGTTGACCAGCCCCCAGTCGCGGGCCTCGGCGGCGGTAAAGGGCAGCCCGGTCAGGATGACCTCTTTCGCGCGCCGCTCGCCCATGGCGCGGGGCAGGTTCTGGGTGCCGCCAGCGCCGGGCATGATGCCCAGCGTGACCTCGGTCAGCGCGAAGCGGGCATTGTCCGCGGCATAGGCGAAATCGAAGGCCGCGGTGATCTCGCAGCCGCCGCCATAGGCCGCGCCGTTGATCGCGCCGATCACCGGGATCGGGCAGGCCAGGATGGCGCGCAGCATGCGCTCGAACATGGCATGCTGGCGCAGCCATTGCGCATCGCTCATGCCGTTGCGTTCTTTCAGGTCGCCGCCGGCACAGAATGCCTTTTCGCCGGTCCCGGTCACGACGATGGCGCGCAGCCCTTCGGCATCTAGCTGAAAGCGCTCGAACAGGTCCATCAGCTCTTCGCCCATGCGGGTATTCATCGCATTGGCCGCCTGGGGCCGGTTCAGCCGAAGCAGCAGGACATGGTCGTCGATGCGCTCAAGCGCGAGGGTTTCATAGGTGGGTGTCATTGGAATTCCTGCCTGATGGCCTGGTCCTGCGCGCCCAGCCGCGGCGCGGCGCCCCCCGACGAGGGGCGATGGTCGTCGATGGAAAACGGCAAGCCGACCCAGCGATGATCGCCGCCCTGGGTCAGGATGCCCACCGCCTTGGTCTGGGGATGGGTCCAGACCTGGTCGATGCGCAAAAGCGGGCAATTGGGCACCTGCACGGCATCAAGCAGCGCGCCGACCTCGGCCATGCGCAGCGGCCGGATCGCGGCGGCGATCTGCGGGATCAATTCGTCGCGCAGGGTCACGCGGCCGCGGTTCTGGCGGAAACGCTCGTCCTTGCCCAAGCCGGCAAGGCCGGGGATCGCCGCGCAGAGCCGGGCGAACAGCCGGTCGTTGCCGGCGGCGACCATCACATGCCCGTCGGCGGCCTCGAAAGCCTGGTAGGGCACGATCTCGGCAAGGCCCGAACCATGCGGCTTGCGCACCTCGCCCGACACGGCATGGGCGGCCAGCGGGATGGTCATCCAGGCCAGCCCCGTTTCGAAAAGCGAGGTGGCGACATGCGCGCCCTGCCCGCTTTTCTGCCGCTCGACCAGCGCCGAAAGCAGGCCGATCACCGTCCACATCCCCGAGCCCATATCGACCAGCGACACCCCGACCCGCACCGGCGGCCGGTCTGCCTCGCCAGTGATCGACATGATCCCCGAGGAAGCCTGGGCCAGCGGATCATAGCCCGGCTTGCCCGCCAGCGGCCCCGATTTGCCGAAGGCGCCGATATCGCACCAGATCAGGTCAGGATGTTCGGCCCGCAACTGGGCCACGTCGATGTCGAACTTGGCCAGCAGGCCGGGGCGAAGGTTCTGGATGACCGCATCCGCTTGCGCGATCAGCCGGCGCAGCAGCGCAAGCTGCGCAGGATCGGAAAAATCCAGCGTCACGCTTTCCTTGCCCCGGTTGAGCGCGTGAAAGGCGGTGGCGTCGTCTTCCAGGAAGGGCGGGCCCCAGCCGCGGGCATAATCGCCCGTCGCGGGGTTTTCGACCTTGATGACCCTGGCCCCCAGTTCCGCCAGGATAAGCCCGGCATAGGGGCCGGCCACGGAATGGCCCAGTTCCAGAATGGTCAGACCGCCAAGCGGTACGGTGTTTGTCAAAGCATTGTCTCCTTTAAGGGTCGGGTGGGGATCAGAGATATTCCTCTGCCAGCGCCGCCCCCCTGATCTCTGACGTCAGGCCCGAGCGGCGGATCTGCCCCGAGCGCATGACATGTCCGTAATGGGCAATCTTCAGCGCCGGCCGGGCCATCTGCTCGGTCATCAGCACCGCGATCCCTTCGTCCTGCATCTGCCGCACCGCGGCCGAAATCTGCTGGATCCAGACCGGCGCAAGGCCAAGGAATGGCTCGTCAAGCAGCAAAAGCCGGGGCGCGCCGCCCATGGCGCGCGCAATGGCGACCAGTTGCTGCTGGCCCCCGCTCAGTTCGCCCGCCGGCTGCGACTGGCGTTCGCCCAGGAACCGAAAGGCTGCGACCATCCGGTCCCAGCGCGCCGCCTGTTCGCGCGCCGAAAGCCGCGCGGCGCCGGCCAGCACGTTGTCCTTGACCGACATGGCGGCAAAGACCCGCCGGCCTTCGGGGGAATATCCGATCCCCGCCCTGGCCCGCGCATCGCTGGACATCGCGGAAATGTCGCGCCCGTCGAAATGGATCCGTCCGCGCGAATGGCGCACCAGGCCGATCACCGAATTGATCAGGCTGGACTTGCCGGCGCCGTTCGCGCCGATCAGCAGCACGGTCTGGCCGGTCTCGACCTTCAGGGTGACGCCGTCGACCGCCCTGGTTCCGCCATAGGCGACGTGAAGATCCTCAATGCTCAGCATCGTCGTCCTCCTCTCCGCCGCCCAGATAGGCGTCGATCACATCCTTGCGGTTCAGCACCTCGCCGGGGGAGCCGGTCGCGATCAGCCTGCCGCCATCCAGCACGATGACGTCGGGGCACAAGCGGCGGATCAGTTCCATGTCATGTTCGACCAGCAGCACGCCACAGCCGAACTCGCGCTGCGCGAAGCCGATATAGGCGTCGATATTGCTGCGCTCGGATTTCTCCAGGCCCGCCGCCGGCTCGTCGAGCAGCAGGATCCGCGGTTGCGTCGCCAGCGCCATGGTCAGGCCCAGCATCTTTTGCAGGCCGTAGGGCAGCACCTCGGCATGGCGGTTCCAGTTCTCGACCAGGCCGAACTGGTCCAGAAGCGGCGCCAGCCGCTCCAGCACCGACAGGTCGCGGCGCGCAAAGCGCAGGGCCGAACGCAGGTTGTCGCTGACCGTATAGCCGCTGAACGTGGCGGTCTGCTGGAAGCTGCGCACCAGGCCGCGGCCGGCATTGTCATAGACCGGGCGCCCGTCGATGCGGGTGTCGCCCAGGCGGACCTGGCCCGAACTGGGGGCCAGGCGGCCCGAGATGATGTTGATCATCGTCGTCTTGCCGGCGCCGTTCGGCCCGATCACCCCCAGAAGTCCGCCCGGCGGCAGGGTGAAGCTGACGTCGTGAAAGACCTTCAGCCCGCCAAAGGCCTTGGACATCCGCTCGGCATAAAGCGCCTCGCCCTGGATTTCGGCAGCCGCGTTCATCAGGCACCCCCTTTCGGGGCCTTGCGGGCCGCACCATCGGCCAGAGGTCGCATCCCCTTGCCGCGCCAGGACCGGACCAGCGTCGTCACGGTGCCGATCACGCCGCCCCGCGCCAGCAGGGTCACGACGATGATGAGCAGGCCGAACAGCCCCGGCGACAGCTCGCCGCGCAGCGCGAAGTAATCCGTGGCCGAGACCAACAGGATCGCCCCGACCAGCGTGCCCAGGATCGAGCCTTTGCCGCCCACGATCGTATAGGTGATGTAATTGACCGAGGACATCGGCGCGAAAGAGGTCGGATGCGCCGTCATCAGCATGTTGACCAGCGCAAAGCCGGCAAGGCCCGAAACACCCGCGGCGACCGCGAAAGCCATGGCCTTGTATTTCCAGCAGGCCAGCCCCAGGCTTTCGGCAAGCACGTCGTTCTTTTCGATGGCGGCGAATTCGTAGCGAAAGCGCCGCGTGAAGATCGCGGTGATCAGAAAGCCCGCAAAGGCCAGCCCGGTGGTGGTCAGCAGCACATGGGAATTGTCCCACAGCTCGATGCCGAAGAAGCGGACGGCCGGCATGCCCACCAGGCCGTTCGATCCCCCGGTCAGCGGCGCTGCCTCGAACAGCAGAAGCTGGACGATCTCGGTCAGCACGAAGGTCACGAGCACGAAATAGACGCCCTTGAGCCGCAGGATCAGCCAGCCCAGCGGAATGGCGCAAAGCGCCGGCACCAGGAAAGCCGCAAGCCCCAGCACGATCACATCCGTCACCCCAAGCCGCAGCGACAGCACGGCCACGGTATAGCCGCCGATCGCCATGAAAGAGGGGACGGCAAAGCTCATCAGGTCCAGCCGCAGCATGATATAGACGCCAAGCGCCGCCGTGGCCGCGATCAGGATCAGGTTGGCCTGCGACAGGAATTGCGGATTGGCGGTCAGGGTCGGGATGGCAAAGGCCAGAAGAACGATCCCGAGCGTGATCCATTCATGGCCGCTGAAAAACGGGGCTTTCTGCTTCAGATAGCCGGAAACTGTTGCTGTGGCGGTGGTCATGCCCGGCGAACCTCCTTGCCCAGCAGGCCCTGCGGCCGGATCACCAGGATGATCAGCACCAGGACGAACAGCGTCAGCGCGCCCTTGGAGCCGCCCAGGTAGACGGCGGCGTAAGCCTCGACCAGCCCGACGATGAAGGCGGCGACGGTGGCGCCCGTCACGCTGCCCAGCCCGCCCAGGATCACGGTCAGGAATGAAAACGCCAGGACCGGGTCGCCGACATGCGGCGCCAGCGCCAGGATCGGCGTCACCAGCGCCCCGGTCAGCCCGGCAAGGCCGGTCGCCAGGGCGAAGGCCAGGGGAAACAGGACTTTCGTCCGCATCCCCAGCGCGCCCGCCACCGCACGATCCTCGGCCATGGCGCGCATGGCGCGGCCGACATTCGTGCGATAGACCAGCCAGTAAACCAAGGCGATTGCAGCGAGGCAGACCCCAAGGACCACCATGTTCGCATAGGGGAAATAGATCCCGCCCGCCCGCCAGACCCCCGAAAGAGGGAACGAGAATTCCGGCGATTCAGCCCCGAAGATGACCAGGATCGCCGTCGCCATGACAAGGTAGAACCCCATCGTGACCATCAAGGTGGCCTGGTGATCCTCGATCACCCGTTCCAGGATCAGCACCTCGAACAGCCATCCCAGCGCCGCGGTGCTGCCCACCGCGATCACCAGCGCGACCGGATAGGGCAGGCCCAGCATGGCGGTGCAGTAATAGGCGACATAGCCGCCCATTACGTAAAAGCCGCCATGCGCGAAATTCACCACGCCCAGGATGCCGAAGATCAGCGTGAACCCAAGCGCGAGCAGGGTATATTGAGACCCCAGGCTGATGCCGATCAGCCCCGTTGCAATGAAGCCTTCCATGGTTCCTCCCCGGCCTGTCAGCCTTCGCTGACAGCTTCAGCGCGGATGAAATCCTTTTGCTCGCCGCCCTGGATCAGGCCGATGGCAAAGGGATAGGACATTTCCTGGTTGATCCCGAAGAAGCCCTGGCCGATCCAGTGACCGGCGCCGATATTCTCGTCATCCACCGGCAGGCTGCGCATCGCCTCGGCGATCTTTTCGGCGTCATCGACCGTTTGCGCCGCCTGGACCGCCTTGATCATCATCCGCGCCGCATAGACCCAGCGGAAATAGTCGCCGTTCTCGGGGCGCGGGCTGCCCATCAGTTCGAGATGCTTTTCTTCAAGCGCGCGCAGGTTTTCGTCCATGGCGACCGGCTCGAACCAGATGAAGTCCTGAAGCACGCCATAGCCCCCGGCCACGCGGCCGATCTCTTCGGTGCCCGGCCCGCCAAGGCGGAAGATCGGCCCGGTAAAGCCGGCCTGGCGCAACTGCTTCACGATGATCCCCGCATCGCCCGCGGGCGAGGACGCCAGATCGACGGCACCGGGATTTGCCCCCATCAGCCGCGTGATGATCGGCGCGAAATTGGTCGTTCCGCGCTGGTAATATTCTTCGACCGCCGTGACGCCCTTTTCCTTGAAGACCTGGGCGTTCACGCTGGCGATATCGGTGCCGCCCTGATCGTTCGGCGCGACGATGGCGACCGTGTCGAAGTCGTAAAGCTCCAGCCCCTTGTCGATGATCGGGCCGGCCCAGCCCGACGGTCCGGGTCCGATATGAAACACGTTGGGCCATTGCGGGCCGATGGCGTCCTTGGCAAAGCTGTTGACCATGGCAACCATGCGGTTGCGCGTCGCCACCGGCTTCATCCCGGTCACTTCGGGCGATCCGACCGCACCGACGACGACCTTGACCCCCTCGGCCGCCAGGGCGTTCATGGCCGAGGCGGCGCCTTCGGCGGTATATTTGGAATCGATCACCACCGGCGTGACGGTGCAGGGCGTGCCGTCGATGACAAGCCGCTCTTCTTGCATGGTTTCCTTGGCGACAAATTCAAGCGCGCCGCGCAGGGCAAGGCCCCATTGCGCCGCAGGCCCCGAAAGAACCGCCGGAGAGCCGATCTTCAGTTCGCAACCGAAAGCCGTCCCGCCCAAGGCCAGGGACGCAAGCAAAGTCCCGCCCAAAAGACGGCCAAAACCCAAAGCCATTCCATATCCTCCCCTGTTGGTGGCTTGGCGGCCCGCAACCGCGGCCCCGCAGACACCCCTCCTTCCGAAGTGCCCATCACTACCGCCACGCCGTTAACCTAAGGCGGGCAGAACGGCCTTGTCAATAAAACGTTTCATCAAAAAGCGAGGCGCGGGAAAGGTGCTAGGAGAAGGTGCTTTGCTCAGCATAAATCGCATGTTTTACAGCCATATAGCGATTAATTGGGAAAGCTTCGGGGGGTTTTCCCTGAATCAGGTGTTCCCTGCCCGACGTTACCGGCGGAACATTTCTACCCCTGGATGAACCGTTATTCTCGGGGAACAGGGTCGGGCCAACCGCCCGCACCGGGGGTGATTCCCACCGTTCCGCCAGAGGCTCCGGCGTTCAAAGATAGGAAAAGACGCTGCGGATCGTGAAGCTTGAGAGCATCCCCGAGACGCCGGGCAGGCGCGACAGCACCTCGGCATGCACGGATTCGAAGTCGTCAAGGCCGTCGATCTCGATCCGCAGCAGGTAGTCGGCCTCTCCGGTCATCAGGAAGCACTCGCGCACCTCTTCGCATTTTCGCGCGGCATTTTCGAATTTCCGCATCGATTCCGCGTTGGGAGTCGCCAGTTTTACCTGGATAAAGACCGGCCGGCGCGCCTTGGCCGCGGACACGTCGCGGATCGTGGTATAGCCGCGGATCACGCCCTCATGTTCAAGAATGCGGATCCGCCGCGCGCAGGCCGAGGCGGACAGGCCTACTTGCGCGGCCAGTTCCACATGGCTGGCCCGCGCGTTACGCCGCAGCGCCTCTAGTATCCTGCGGTCGATTTCATCCAGCACCATGCGCGAATCCTGAACAGTTGTGACGGTTTAATTTGATGAACGGTTTTATTTGCTGTTTTCCAGCGCCACAAGTCAGGATCAAGCGCCACCTTGCCGCTAGGCTGCCCGCAACGGATCGGGTCATCCGGCCTAACGAAGGGAAAGCAGCCACATGCAGGACGAATCCGGCCAGATTGCGCCCGTCGCGGCGATCACCGGCGGCGCCGGCGGCATCGGCCGGGCCTGCGCCGTGACGCTGATGCGCGAAGGCTACCGCGTCATCCTGCTGGACCATGACGAAGATGCCCTCGACATGGCTTGCGGCGAAACCGGCGCCACGGCCATGGCCCTGGACGTCGCGGACCCGCAGGCGGTGGGCCGGGTCTTTGCCAAGATCGACCAGGCCGGCGAGGGGCTGGACCTGCTGGTGAACAATGCCGGAATCGCCATTCGCGGCCCGACGCTGGACTGCCGGCCCCAGGACTGGGACCGGGTGATCGCCGTCAACCTGACCGGCAGCTTCCTGTGCGCGCAGGCGGCCGGGCGGATCATGATCCCCCGCAAAGGCGGCAATATCGTCAACGTCGCCTCGATCATGGGCCTGTCGGGCGGGCTTTACGCCAATCTGTCGTATCAGGCCAGCAAGGGCGGGATGGTCAACCTGACCCGCGCGCTGGCGGCGGAATGGGCCTGCCATGGCATCAGGGTGAATGCGGTGGCCCCGACCTGGGTCGATACCGATCTGATCGCGCCGCTGAAGGCGGATCCCGGCTTTGTCGAAAGGGTCGGCCTGTTCACGCCCATGCGCCGCCTTGCCAGCCCCGGCGACGTTGCCGAAGCGGTGGCCTTTCTGGCCGGTCCGCGCGCGGCGATGACCACGGGCCACGTTCTGCCGGTCGATGGCGGTTTCCTTGCCATCTGACCCCTGCCGCAGTGCGACCTGCGGCGCCACAAAGAAAGGATAGCCGATGAAACTTTGCAGATTTGGCCCCGCCGGCCAGGAAAGGCCGGGGATGATCGACGCGGCGGGCGGATTGCGCGACCTGTCGGCCCTGAAGGCGCGGCTGACGGGGGCGGATATCTCTCCTGCCGCGCTTTCGGCCCTTGCGGCAGTCGATGCCTCCCGGCTGCCGCTGGTCCAGGGCAATCCCCGGCTGGGCCCGCCGCTGGAGGGGATCGGCAAATATATCTGCATCGGCCTGAACTATTCCGACCATGCCGCCGAATCCAACCTGCCGATTCCGCCCGAGCCGATCATCTTCATGAAGGCCGTCACCGCGATCTGCGGCCCCGACGACGACACCATCATGCCCCAAGGCGGCAGCAAGCTGGACTGGGAGGTCGAACTGGCCATCGTCATCGGCACCATTGCCCGCAACGTCACGCGCGAAAGCGCGCTTGACCATGTGGCGGGGTGGTGCCTGGCCAATGACATCTCGGAACGCGCCTTCCAGATGCAGTCGCCGCAATGGGACAAGGGCAAGGGTTGCGACACGTTCGGCCCGCTTGGCCCCTGGCTGGTCACGCGCGACGAGATCGCGGACGTGAACGACCTGGACATGTGGCTGGATGTGAATGGCGAGCGTCGGCAGACCGGCAATACCGGCACGATGATCTTCGACCCCGCCACCATCGTCTCTTACGTCAGCCGCTTCATGACCCTGATGCCCGGCGACGTGATCGCCACCGGCACGCCGCCCGGCGTCGGCATGGGAATGAAACCCGATCCGGTCTGGCTGAAACCCGGCGACGTGGTGGAACTGGGCATCGAAGGGCTTGGCCGGCAGCGCCAGACCATCCGCGACAGCCAGCCGCGCTGAACAAGCCGCCTGCATGAAGGAACCAGGAAAATGAGCCGCAAACTCGGCGCCCTCATCATCGGTCCCGGCAATATCGGAACCGACCTGCTGATGAAGATGGCGCGTTCGGAATGGATCGAGCCGCGCTGGATGGTGGGGATCGAACCGCAATCAGAGGGGCTGAAACGCGCGGCCGCAATGGGGCTGCGCACCAGCGCCCAAGGGGTGGCCGGCGCCCTGCCCCATGTGCTTGACGACGACATCCGCATCGCCTTCGACGCGACCTCGGCCTATGCGCATGCAGAAAACGCGCGCCTTCTCAACCAGTTGGGCGTGATGATGATCGACCTGACCCCGGCGGCGATCGGCCCGTTCTGCGTGCCCCCGGTCAACCTGGCCGAGCATGTCCGCGCCGCGCGGATGAACGTGAACATGGTCACTTGCGGCGGACAGGCGACGATCCCCATGGTTGCCGCCGTCAGCCGGGTGCAGCCGGTGGATTACGGCGAAATCGTCGCCTCGGTCTCCTCGCGCTCGGTCGGGCCGGGAACGCGGCGCAATATCGACGAGTTCACCCGCACCACCGCCGCCGCCGTCGAAACCGTGGGCGGCGCGCGCAGGGGCAAGGCGATCATCATCGTCAACCCGGCCGAGCCGCCGCTGATCATGCGCGACACCGTGCATGTGCTGACCCAAGGCGCGCCCGACCAGCAGAAGATCACCGAAAGCGTCCAGGCCATGCTGGCCGAGGTGCAGAAATACGTTCCCGGCTACCGGCTGGTGAACGGGCCGGTCTTCGACGACCGGCGGGTGTCGCTGTTCCTGGAGGTCGAGGGGCTGGGCGATTTCCTTCCCAAATATGCGGGCAATCTTGACATCATGACGGCAGCAGCCCTGCGCACGGCCGAGCTTTTCGCGGTCGAGGCCGCGGAAGGCCGCATCGCCTTGCCGGCACGCGGCCAAGGGGGAAAGCCATGAACACCACCGGCGAACGCAAGGTCATCCTGCACGAAATGAGCCTGCGCGACGGGATGCATCCCCTGCGCCACCAGATGTCGACCGCACAGATGGTCGCGGTGGCCTGCGCCGCCGACGAAGCCGGCATCCCCTGGATCGAGGTCAGCCACGGAGACGGGCTTGGCGGCTCGTCGGTGAATTACGGCTTCGCCGCGCATGACGATCTGGATTATCTGCGCGCCGTCGTCCCCAGGATGAAGCAGGCCAAGGTTTCCGCCCTGCTTCTGCCCGGAATCGGCACGGTCGACATGCTGAAACAGGCGATGGATTGCGGCATCTCGGGCGTGCGCATCGCCACCCATTGCACCGAGGCCGATTGCGCCGAGCAGCATATCCGCCACGCCGCAGGAACCGGGATCGACACGGTCGGCTTTTTGATGATGGCGCATCGCGCATCGCCCGAAAAACTGGCCGAGCAGGCACGCCTGATGGAAAGCTATGGCGCGGGCACGGTCTATTGCACCGATTCCGCCGGCTATCTGCTGCCCGCCGACGTGACCGCCCGCATCGGCGCGCTGCGCGACGCCTTGCGGCCCGAAACCGGGGTGGGGTTCCACGGCCACAACAATCTGGGCATGGCGATCGCCAATTCGCTTGCGGCGGTTCAGGCGGGGGCGGGCCGGATCGACGGGGCGCTTGCCGGGCTGGGCGCCGGCGCCGGCAATGCCGCGACCGAGCAGTTGGTGGCGGTTTTCAACCGCATGGGCATCGCCACCGGGGTCGATCTTTTCGGGGTGCAGGACGCGGCCGAGGACCTGGTGGTGCCGATGATGGAACGCCCGATCCGGGTGGACCGCAGTTCCCTGATCCTGGGCTATGCGGGGGTCTATTCCTCTTTCCTGCTGTTCGCCGAACGCGCCGAACAGCGCTATGGCATCCCCGCCCGCGATCTGCTGATCGAACTGGGCCGGCAGGGCATGGTCGGCGGCCAGGAGGACATGATCGAGGACCTGGCGCTGACCATGCGCGCGAAAGCCTCCCAGCAGGGATAATCCCCGACGGCCGCGGCGCGGATCAGGGGTTTCCGGCCGGTCCGGCGGCCTGCTGTTTCTGGCCCGCAGGCCGCGTTCTGGGCCTTGCTGCGCCGCGCATCGCGGTGCCCGTGGCGCGATTCGCCCGCACATTCGGCCGGGGCCGCGCCTTGCGGATCCGCCCCGCCCCGGCCGCTGCGCCGGGCCCGCGGTTGCGGCTATACGCCGCACTCGCCCCCCTCAGGTCCCCCTTTGGGCCCAGTTTTCGCCGTGACGGGCGTCATGCATTTGCATTTCTCCAAAGATGCGGGCTATTTCCTGCACGCAACATCATCAGCGGCGGGAGGAAACCTATGGCTGTCAAGGTAGCGATCAACGGCTTTGGCCGGATCGGTCGGAACGTGCTGCGCGCGATCATCGAATCGGGGCGCAATGATATCGAGGTCGTGGCGATCAACGACCTGGGCCCGGTCGAAACCAATGCGCATCTGCTGCGCTACGACTCGGTCCACGGCCGCTTCCCGGCTCAGGTCACGGTCTCGGGCGATTCGATCGACGTCGGCCGCGGCCCGATCAAGGTCACGGCGATCCGCAACCCGGCCGATCTGCCCTGGGGCGACATCGACGTCATCATGGAATGCACCGGCATCTTCGCCTCCAAGGAAAAGGTGCAGCCGCACCTGTCGACCGGCGCCAAGCGGGTGCTGATCTCGGCCCCCGGCGACAATGCCGACAAGACCATCGTCTTCGGCGTGAACCACGACACGCTGACCAAGGACGACCGGGTCGTCTCGAACGCAAGCTGCACCACCAACTGCCTGTCGCCGGTCGCCAAGGTGCTGAACGATACGATCGGCATCGCCCGCGGCTTCATGACCACGATCCACAGCTATACCGGCGACCAGCCGACGCTGGACACCATGCACAAGGACCTGTATCGCGCCCGCGCCGCGGCGCTGTCGATGATCCCGACCTCGACCGGCGCGGCCAAGGCCGTGGGCCTGGTGCTGCCCGAACTCAAGGGCCGGCTGGACGGCGTGGCCATCCGCGTGCCGACCCCGAACGTCTCGGTCGTGGACCTGGTCTTCGAAGCCGCCCGCGACACCTCGGTCGAGGAAATCAACCAGGCCATCCGCGCCGCCGCCGACGGCCCGCTCAAGGGCATCCTGGGCTATACCGACGAGCCGCTGGTCTCCTCGGACTTCAACCACGACAGCCACAGCTCGGTCTTCCACATGGACCAGACCAAGGTGATGGAGGGCAAGCTTTGCCGCATCCTGACCTGGTATGACAACGAATGGGGCTTCTCGAACCGCATGTCCGACACCGCGGTCGCCATGGGCAAGCTGATCTAAGCCCCAGGCCTTGCCATGAAACCGAAAACGCGCCCTCGTCGGGGCGCGTTTTTCCGTTTTGGCCCCGCCTCAGCCCTTGCCCGACAGCCGCCGCACATTGGCGCGGGTGCGCTTGCGATAGGGGCGCAGCGCCGCCGCCATGACCCGGTCGGCGCGCTCGCCCCGCCCGGCAGCGCGCAGCGCGGCATGCAGCGCCTCGGACGCGGCATCGGCCTTTTCGATCACCATGCGCTGCGGCTCGGCGGCGTCCTGGCGCAAAAGCCCGATCATTCCCGCCGTGCGCAGCGCGATTACCATCTGCGATTCCCAGGTCAGCCGCGTCATCTGCTGCCACAAAAGCAGCTGCGCCTGCATGGCCGAAAAATTCATCATACCGAAACTCATCACGAATTCCCTTGAACGAAGAACAGGCGAAGCAGGCTGCCCCCGCGGCAAGGAAATGCCAAGGCCCGGCTTATGGTGGTTCTTTGCCCTATGGCGTTGTTGCAGCACCCGGTATAGAGGGAAAACCATGACCAAATCCGTGACGCTCCGACGCCCCGACGACTGGCACCTGCACCTGCGCGATGGCGCCATGTTGCAGGCAGTGGCTTCATTTTCCAGCCATTTTGGCCGCGCGATCATCATGCCGAACCTGGTGCCGCCGGTGGTGACCGGGGCGCAGGCCGCAGCCTATCGCGACCGCATCCGCGCGGCCCTGGGGCCGAAAATGACGTTGCGTCCGCTGATGACGCTTTACCTGACCGAAACCACCGACCCGGCCGATGTGCTGGCCGCCCATGCGGCAGGCATCATCGCGGCGGTCAAGCTGTACCCGGCCGGCGCGACCACCAATTCGGCCTCGGGCGTGCGCGATTTCGACAAGGTGCGCGGCGTGCTGGAGGCCATGGCCCAGGCCGGCATCCCGCTCTGCTTCCATGGCGAGGTGACGGACCCGGCGGTGGACATCTTCGACCGCGAGGCCGCGTTCATCGACCGGGTGCTGGACCCGATCCGCCGCGCCACGCCCGGCCTGCGGGTGGTGATGGAACATATCACCACCTCGGACGGGGTGGATTACGTCGCGGGCAACGACGACATCGGCGCCACCATCACCACCCATCACCTGGTCATCAACCGCAACCACATCCTGGCGGGCGGCATCCGGCCGCATTATTATTGCCTGCCGGTCGCCAAGCGCGAAACGCACCGGCTGGCGCTGCGCCGCGCCGCGGTCTCGGGCGATGCGCGCTTCTTCCTGGGCACCGATTCGGCGCCGCACCCGGACCACGCCAAGGAATCGGCCTGCGGCTGCGCCGGCTGCTTCACCGCGCCCAACACCATGTCGATCCTGGCCCAGGTTTTCGAGGACGAAGGCGCGCTCGACCGGCTCGAAGGCTTCACCGCACTCAACGGCGCCGCTTTCTACGGCATGAAGCCGAACCAGGACCGCATCCGCCTGGTCCGGCGCGATACGCCCGCCGCATATCCGACCCATATCCCCGCCGGCGACGAGACCGTCACCGTCTTCGACCCCGGCTTCCCGCTTTACTGGCACGTCGAGGATCCCGCATGACCCTGCCCTTCCCCCCGCATGAGGAAATCGCCCGGCTGACCGCGCGCATGCTGCTGGAAATCAAGGCGGTGCATTTCAACGCGGCCGAGCCCTTTACCTATGCCTCGCGGCTGAAGGGGCCGACCTATATCGACTGCCGCAAGCTGATCAGCTTTCCGCGCATCCGCGCGACGCTGATGGATTTCCTGGCCGCAACCGTGCTGCGCGAGGCGGGCTTCGCCGCCTTCGACAACGTGGCCGGCGGCGAGACGGCGGGCATCCCCTTTGCCGCCTGGGTGGCCGAGCGGCTGGAACTGCCGATGACCTATGTGCGCAAGAAGCCCAAGGGCTACGGCCGCAACGCCCGCATCGAGGGCACGATGACCGAGGGCCAGCGCGTGCTGCTGGTCGAAGACCTGACCACCGACGGCGGCAGTAAGCTGAGCTTCGTCGACGCGATCCGCGAGACCGGCGCGACCTGCGGCCATACGGCGGTGATCTTTTATTACGGCATCTTCCCGGAAACCACCCAGCGCCTGGCGGATCACGGGGTCAAGCTGCACCATCTTTGCACCTGGTGGGACGTGCTGGCCGAGGCCAAGGCGCAGGGTTTCTACGATCAGGCGACGCTGGCCGAGGTCGAAAGCTTCCTGACCGATCCCCGCGCCTGGCAGGCCGCCCATCCCTGATCCGGCCCGGCCTGCGGGCGTAGCGCCCGGCAGCACGGCCGCATGGGTATTTAAGAAACGGTGAAGGCCGGAGGCCGCGCCTGGTCTTTCTCCGTTTTTCAAATACCCATGCCGCCCTTGCCGCCGGCGCAGGCGCGGCATTCCGCCCACAGCTTATCCACAGCATATCCCGATGGACCGCGGGGCGCATAAGGTGGATAACGACCCCCAGCCGAGTCGAAGGTCGGAGACCAGGGGATGAGCGAGTTGCGCGCCGTCGAAATCAGGAAACCCGGCGAGATCGCCGAAGCCGCGGCCGCGCAGGCGGTGCCCTTTTCGATCGAGGCCGAGCAGCAATTGCTGGGCGCGCTGCTGACCAATAACGAGGTCTACGACCACGTCTCGCGCATCATCCAGGCCGGGCATTTCTACGACCCGGTCCATCGCCGCATCTACGAGATCTGCGCCGAGCGCATCGCCAGGAACGCCCTGGCCAGCCCGGTCACGATCAAGGCCTTCATGGAACATGACGCCGGGCTGAAGGAACTGGGCGGCCCGGCCTATCTGGCGCGGCTGGCGGGGGCGGCGATTTCGTCCCATGCGGCGCGGGACTATGCGCAGATGATCCGCGAATTCGCCCTGCGGCGCGAATTGATCGGGCTGGGGCAGGACATCGCCGCACGCGCCTCGACCGTCACCGTCAGCGATTCCGCCGAAGAGCAGATCAAGGAAGCCGAGCAGATCCTTTACAAGCTGGGCGAGCAGGGCGTGGCCGAGCGCGGCTTTCAAAGCTTCCTCGCCGCCGTCACCGGGGCGCTGAATGCCGCCAATGCCGCCTTCAGCCGCGGCGGCGGGCTGTCGGGGATCTCGACCGGGCTTGTGGACCTGGACGGCAAGATGGGCGGCTTGAACCGTTCGGACTTGATCATCCTGGCCGGGCGGCCGTCCATGGGCAAGACCTCGCTGGCCACCAACATCGCCTTCAACGTCGCCAAGGTGCATCGCCTGGGCGAATTTCCCGATGGCAGCCATGGCACGGTGGCGGGCGGCGTCGTGGGCTTTTTCAGCCTGGAGATGTCGGCCGAACAACTGGCCGCGCGCATCCTGTCCGAGGCGGCCGAAGTGCCCAGCGAGGCGATCCGCCGCGGCGACATGACCGAGGACGAGTTCCGCCGCTTCGTCAAGGCGGCGCATGACTTGCAGAACTGCCCGCTTTACATCGACGACACGCCGGCCCTGCCGATCAACCAGCTTGCGGCGCGGGCCCGCAAGCTCAAGCGCACCATGGGGCTGGACCTGCTGATCGTGGACTATCTCCAGCTTCTGCGCGCCGCCTCGGCCAAGGACAGCCGTGTCAACGAGGTCAGCGAAATCACCCAGGGCCTGAAAGCCATCGCCAAGGAACTGGACATCCCCGTCGTCGCGCTGTCGCAGCTATCGCGCCAGGTCGAGGCGCGCGAGGACAAGCGCCCGCAGCTTTCGGACCTGCGCGAATCCGGCAGTATCGAGCAGGACGCCGATATCGTCATGTTCGTCTTTCGCGAGGAATATTACCGCGAGCGGGAAAAGCCCGCCGACCACGACCTGGACAAGATGGCCAACTGGCAGCAGATCATGGAATCCTGCCACGGCAAGGCCGAGGTCATCATCGGCAAGCAGCGCCACGGCCCCATCGGCACGGTCGAGCTGTCCTTCGAGGGCCGCTTTACCCGCTTCGGCAACCTGGAAAAACATCGCAGTTGGGATCGCCCTGAATGAACCTGCCGGTGCCTTTCGTCACCATCGGCCTGCTGATCCTGTCGAACCTGTTCATGACCGTCGCCTGGTACGGGCATCTGAAGTTCAAGGCGGTGCCGCTTTTCCTGGTCATCCTGGCAAGCTGGGGCATCGCCTTTTTCGAATACCTGTTGCAGGTGCCGGCGAACCGCTTGGGCTATGGCCATTTCAGCGCCGCCCAGCTCAAGACCATCCAGGAGGTGGTCAGCCTGTCGGTCTTTGTGCTGTTTTCCTGGGCCTGGCTGGGCGAGAAGCTGACCTGGAACGTCGCGGCGGGCTTTGCCTGCATCGGGTTCGGCGCGTTCCTGATCTTCCAGGGCCCTGGCACCGGCCCGAACTGATGCGGCATGCTGGCGCAGGCAAGCGATTGCCTTTGCACGCGGGCCGGGCAAAACTGCCTGCATGAACAGTCCCCCCCTTTCCGCGCCGCGCCGGCCCAGCATTGTGACCCTTGTCTCGATCTCGGCGGCGGGGGCGCTTTCCATGAACATCTTCCTGCCGTCGCTGCCGGCGATGGCGCGGGATTTCGGCGTGGAATACAGCTTCATGCAGCTTTCGGTCTCGGCCTTTCTGGGGGTCAGCGCGGTGCTGCAACTGCTTTGCGGGCCGATCAGCGACAGGTTCGGGCGGCGGCCGGTCGTGCTGGGCTCTTTCGCCATCTTCCTGGTGGCGACGGTGGGGGCGCTGCTGGCCAGGGATGCCGCCTGGTTCATGGTCTTCCGGCTGATCCAGGCGGTGGCCACCACCGGCTTCGTGATCAGCCGTGCCGTGGTGCGCGACATCGTCCCGGCCGAACAGGCGGCCAGCATGATCGGCTATGTCACCATGGGCATGTCGCTGGTGCCGATGATCGCGCCCACGCTTGGCGGCGTGCTGGACGAGACCCTGGGCTGGCGCGCCAGTTTCGTTGCCATGGGGCTGATCGGGCTGGCGGTCATGGCGCTTTGCGCCTTTGACCTGAACGAGACGGCGCGCGGCGGCGGCGTGCCGCTGCGCCAGCAGATCGCCACCTATCCGGTGCTGGCCCGGTCGCAGCGATTCTGGGGCTATGCGCTGGCGGCGACGCTTAGCGCCGGGTCGTTCTATGCCTATCTGGGCGGCGCGCCTTTCGTGGGCCAGGTGGTGCTGCACCTGTCCCCGGCCGAGGTCGGCTATTGGTTCGCCGGCCCCTCGATCGGCTATGCGCTGGGGAATTACCTGTCGGCGCGCTTTTCGACCCGGATCGGCATGAACCGGATGATCCTGATCGGCGCGATGCTCTGCTCGGTCTTTCTGCTGCTGGCGCTGGCGGTGGACCTGATGGACAGGCTGACGCCGCTGGTGTTTTTCGGCGCGGTCGGGCTGATGGGGCTGGGCAACGGCATGGTCCTGCCCAATGCCAATGCCGGGATGATGAGCGTGCGCCCCGAACTTGCCGGCACCGCCAGCGGGCTGGGGGGCGCGATGGCGGTGGCCGGCGGCGCGGGCCTGGCCGCCCTGGCCGGGGCGTTGCTGGACGCCGAATCGGGCGCGGCGCCGCTGCTGATCATCATGGCCAGTTCGGCCATCGCCTCGATCGGCTTCGCGCTTTGGGTGATCATCCGGGAAAGACAGGTCATCGCCGGGCGCTGATCCCCCTTGCCGCGCCACCTTTGCAAAGCGTATGGCTGCTTTGCAAAAAGGGGGTCTCGCATGGCCACACAAAAGATCTATGCCGGCGTCGCCCTGCGCGAGACGCGCGCCCGTGCCGGCCTGACCCAGCGCGCCTTTGCCGACCGGCTGGGCGTGTCGCTGCCCTATCTGTCGCAGATGGAAAACAACCACCGCCCGGTTTCCGCCGGGGTGCTGCTGAAGCTGGCGTCGGAATTTTCGGTCGATCTGGGCGCCATGGCCGTGGGCGATGCCGAGCGCATGGTGATGGACATGGCCGAGGCGCTGGCCGATCCGCTGTTCGACGCCGCGCCGCCGCGCGCCGACCTGCGGCTGGCCGCGACCAATGCCCCGGCGCTGGCCCGCGCCTTTCTGGACCTTTACCGCGCCCATCGCGAGGGGCAAGAGCGGCTGGCGGCGCTGGACGAGGCGCTGGGGGCGGGGGCGCAGAACGCCACCCCCTCGCCCTGGGAAGAGGTGCGGGACTTCTTTCACTATTGCGACAATTATATCGACGCCGTGGACCGCGCCGCCGAACATTTCGCCCGCTCGCGCCCCGACCTGCGGCCGCTGGACCGCGCCCTGGCGGCCCTGGCCGAGCGCGGGATCGAGGTGACGCTGGCCGAACTGGGCAGCGGCCCGGTCTATCTGCGCGAGGGCAGGCGCATCACGCTGAACGCCGCCGCCGAACCGCCGACGCAAGCCTTTCAACTGCTGCACCTGCTGGCGCTAGAGACGCGCGGCGACCTGCTGGAAGCGACGCTGGACATGGCGCGGTTCCGCAGCGCCTCGGCCCGCGAGATCGCCCGGCTGGGGCTGGCCAACTTCTTTGCCGGCGCGGCGATGATGCCCTATGCCCGCTTCCTGGCCACCGCCCGCGAAGAACGGCACGACCTGGAGCGGCTGGCGCATCTGTTCCACGCCTCGCTGGAACAGGTCGCGCACAGGCTTTCGACCCTGCAACGCGGCGGCGACCGCGGCGTGCCGTTCTTTTTCGTCCGCGTCGACCAGGCCGGCACCATCACCAAGCGCCATTCCGCCACGCGCATGCAATTCGCCCGCTTCGGCGGCGCTTGCCCCCTGTGGAACGTGCATCAGGCGTTCGAGACCCCCGGCCGCTTCCTGCGCCAACTGGCCGAGACGCCGGACGGCAAGCGCTATCTGCTGCTGGCGCGGGACGTGTCGAAACCGGCGGGCGCCTTTGGCGCGCCGGTGCGCCGCTTTGCCATCGGCCTGGGCTGCGAGATCAGCCATGCCCGCGATGTGGTCTATGCCGACGGGCTGGACCTGGGCAATCCGCTGCTGTTCGAGCCGATCGGCGTGTCCTGCCGCATCTGTCCCCGGCCGAACTGCCATCAGCGATCGGTGCCGCCCGTGGACCGGCATATCCGCATTCCGCAGGACCGCCCCGGTCCCCTGCCCTATGAGATCGCGTGAAACCGCGACAAACGCGCCATTTCAGTTGGGGTTCCTTGCTTCGCCGAGAAAACCCGTGGGAATCGCCTGCCCTCGGGCGCTGGCCGGCGGCCGCTGCCCAATGGCAAGGCAGTTGGGAATGCCGCGACAAATGCCCGCAGCCTGGCCGCCATAGGCTGCAACGAAGCTGATATTCCTAAATATTTTTAGAGATTTATGCAGAGCATTGCCTCTTTCAACCCGTGATTGCGTCAAGCGGCCAGATCGCCACCGGCGAATATCCACCGGGGGACCGCGCCGGTATCGGCATCAATCCGCCCAAGGATTGGGCAAATATCCCGTGGTTGTTGCGCTTTGACCACAGGTCGGATTTATCCGGGCCAGCCACGGCTGGGTCTGTCCGGCGGATCGGCCCAAACAAAGATGGACCAGGGACATTGCGCATCATCCATAGCCTGAATGCGGTGCTTGAACGCCGGCTGCCAGAGCAGCGCCTTTTCCTGAAATCGGACAAGGCCACCCGCTTCCTTCGCCTGCGGCCCTTTACCCAGCTTCTTGGCCTGGGCGGGATCGCCCTGGTCTTCGGCTGGTCGATCATCGCCAGTTCCATCCTGGTCGTCGATGCGGTCAACACCGGCTCGACCCGCAACGAGGCACGGCTGGCGCAAGGCGCGCTGGAGGCGCGGCTGACCGATCTTTCGGCCGAGCGCGACCGCCGCGCCGCCGAAGCGGTTGCCGCACAGGACCGCTTTGCCATGGCGCTGGACCAGGTGTCGCACATGCAGTCCATGCTGTTGGAATCCGAGGCGCGGCGGCGGGAACTGGAAACCGGCCTGGCCGCGGTGCAGGCCAGCCTGACACAGGCGGTCAAGAACCAGCAGGACTCCCCCGCGCTGGCCAATGCCGGCGATCAGGCCAATCCGGCCCGCACCGCGGAATTGCAGGCCGCGCTGGATATCCTGGCGGGCGAACTGGACCAGGCCGCCGGACAGCGCGCCGGCGCCCTGCGCGAGGCCGAGGATGCCCGACGCCTGGCCGATGCCGTCACCCTGGAACGTGACCAGATCGTCGCCCGCAACGACGAGATCCTGTCGCAACTGGAAGACGCCGTCTCGGTCTCGATCAAGCCGCTGGACGACATGTTCCGCAGCGTCGGCATGAACCCCGACGAGATCCTGCGCACCGTGCGCCGCGGCTATGCCGGCCAGGGCGGCCCGCTGAACCCGATCAGCTATTCCTCAAGCGGCAATGCCGAGATCACCCAGGGCGAAGCCAAGGCCAACGAGATCCTGATCACCCTGGACCAGGTGAACCGCTATCGCATCGCGGTCGAAAAGATGCCCCTGGCCATGCCGGTCCAGTCCAGCTTTCGCTATAGCTCGACCTTTGGTCGCCGCTGGGGACGGATGCACGAAGGCATCGACCTGGCCGCGCCGGTCGGCACGGCGATCCATGCCACCGGCGACGGCGTCGTGACCTTTGCCGGCTGGCAGCGCGGCTATGGCAACCTGATCAAGATCAAGCACGAGCTGGGGACCGAAACCCGCTATGGCCACCTGTCCAAGATTCGCGTGAAGGTGGGCCAAAAGGTATCGCGCGGCAGCCGGATCGGTGATATGGGCAATACCGGCAGATCGACCGGGCCGCATCTTCACTATGAGGTGCGCGTGAACGGTCGGGCCGTGGACCCCATGAGCTTCATCAAGGCAGCCCAAAATGTTTTCTAAGACCCGTGTCACCGAACCAGGCCCCCGCACCCAGCCGACGCCCGAATCCGAACCGCCGCGCGGCCTTGACACGAGCTATGACATGCCCCCCGCAGCGCCGGCGCGGGCGCGCACAGCACCTTCGGTCCTGTCCTCGGACCTGACCGTCACCGGCAATATCCAGACCCAGGGCGACATCCAGGTCGAAGGCACGGTCGAAGGCGACATCCGCGCCCATCAGCTTGTCGTCGGCGACAGCGCCACCATCCGCGGCGAAATCGTCGCCGAAGAGGTGGTGGTGAACGGCCGCGTCATCGGCCGTGTCCGCGGCCTCAAGGTGCGGCTGACCGCCACCGCGCGGGTCGAGGGCGACATCATCCACAAGACCATCGCCATCGAATCCGGCGCCCATTTCGAAGGGTCCGTCCAGCGCCAGGAAGACCCGCTGGCCAATGGCGTCACCAAGAAGCTGGCCCCGCCGGCCGGCCGCGGCAGCGACAAGGACGGCGAGGCCGGATGATCGGCCCGTTCCGGGACAGACAGGACAAGGGCGGCCGCCGGGCCGCCCTTGTTCGTTTGCGCCGAGCCTGATCTGCCCCCCGCCTAGACTAGGGTTCGGGGTCGGGCATCAGCAGGCGATACATGTGCCAACTGGCATGGCCCAGCACCGGCAGCACGACGAACAGCCCCAGAAACAGCGGCACGATGCCGGCGAACAGCAGCGTGGCGATGACCACGGCCCAGGACAGCATGACCGGCAGGTTCGCCGCCACCGCCTGAAAGCTGGCGATGATGGCCGAGACCAGATCGACCTCGCGGTCCAGGATCAGCGGCAGGCCCACCACGGTGATCGAAAACAGGAACGCGGCGAAGCCCGCGCCGATCGCCGTGCCCGCCGCCAGCATGACCAGCCCGCGGCCTTGCAGCAGCACGTCGGGCGAGGTGGTGATGTTGGTCAGCGCGGACACCCCCATGAACAGGGCAAAGGTGGTATGGGCGACAAAGACCCAGAACATGAAAAGCAGCAGGATGACCATGGCCATGGACGGGATCTGCCGGTCCTTTTGCGCGACGACCAGCGCCAGCACCTCGCGCCAGACCAGCGGCCGGTCCGATTCGATTCGCCGGCTGACCTCGTATAGGCCGACGGCCGCAAAGGGCGCGATCAGCGGAAAGCCGACGATAAAGGGCATCAGCCACCATTCCCGCCCCGCAGCCGTTGCGACCGCGGTCAGCACCAGCCCGCCCGCGACATAGAAGGCCGCAAACAGCAGGCCAAAGGCCGGGGCGCGGCGGAAATCCCGCCAGCCCGCCACCAGCACCGCCGGAATGGCCTCGACCCCGATCACATCGGGCATGGGAATGTCGTCTGGGCCCCGGTCGGGCAAGGGATCGGGCAGCGGCGGCCGCTCGGGTTCGGGGATGGGGGTGGGAATGGGCCTGGGATCCGAATCGGTCGCTACCATCTGTTCCTCCGTCAATAGGACAAATGTTAGCAGGCCCGCGGCAAAGAAAAAGCCTTAGCGTGCGAAGCGGGCCGTCAGGGCATCCCGGACGCCGGGCGACACGAATTTCGACACATCCCCGCCCAGCCGCGCGATTTCCTTGACCAGTTTCGAGGCGATGGCCTGGCGGCGGGCATCGGCCATCAGGAACACCGTCTCGATGCTTTCGTCCATGGCGCGGTTCATGCCGACCATCTGGAATTCGTATTCGAAATCCGCCACCGCGCGCAGCCCGCGCACGATCACCTTGGCGCCGACATCGCGGGCGCAGTCGATCAGCAGGTTGTCAAAGGGATGGACCACGATTTCGCCGCCGCGCCGGGCGACGATGCGGTCGCATTCCTCGCGCACCATGGCGACCCGGTCCTCCAGCGAGAAAAGCGGGCTCTTGTCGCGGTTGATGGCCACGCCGATCACCAGCCGGTCCACCAGTTCCAGCGCGCGCTGGATGATGTCGAGATGACCCATGGTGATGGGATCGAAGGTGCCTGGGTATAGCCCGATGCGCATTGGGGTTGCCTTCTCCTCGCCGAATTGCGGCAGTCAAACAGGATTCCGGCAACCGATGCAAGGCCATGCGGCAGCGCGGCAATTCGCGCAGCCGCGGCCGGCGGCCGGTTCAGTTGCCCATGATCATGCCGGTCAGCGCCTCTTTCTCTGCCGCAAGCTCCTTGAGCCGGGCCGACACGGCGTCCCCGATCGAGATGATGCCGATCATCGCGCCCTCGTCGTCCAGCACCGGCAGGTGGCGAAAGCGGCCTTGCGTCATGCGGTCCAGGATCACCAGCGCATCTTCGCCGATGGTGCAGGTCGCCAGCTTGCGCGTCATCATCTCGGCGATGGGCAGTTCCAGCACGGCGGTGCCCCGCCTGCTTAATTCGCGCACGATGTCGCGTTCGGACAGGATGCCCAGCGGCACCTTGCCATCGTCGGAAACCACGATCGCACCGATGCGCTTTTCCGAAAGCAGCCTGGCGGCATCGGCCACGCTGGCGGTCGGGGCGACGGTGAAAATCTCGCCGCTGGCTTTCATCGCAAGGATCTGGTTGACAAGCATCGCTCTTCTCCTCCGGGCTGGCGAAAACTGCCTCTGGCGCCCAGCGTCACCCCAGCCGGGTCCGGCGTCAAGCCCGATGTCGCGGTGCAGCGATCAAGGGATGAGACGCGCCTGAAGCCGCGCCACTTCGGCGCGGATGCCCTGCGCCAGCGCCTCGGCCAGCCGGTTCATCCGCTGCGAGCGGCGGTCGTCGGCATGGCGGATCAGCCAGAAGCTGCGCCTTAGGCTGATCTCGTCGGTCAGCACCCGCCGCACGCCGGGGCAGAAGGGAATGGCGAAATCATGGACGATGCCCAGGCCCGCGCCCATGCGGATGGCCTGCATCTGCACCGAAACCGAGTTCGAGGTCAGCGCCGCCCATTCCACCCCGGTCTCGGCCAGGTAGTCCAGTTCGCGGTCGAAGATCATGTCGGCGATATAGCCGATCATGCGATGGCCGCGCAGATCCGCGCGCCCGCGGATCGGCGGATGGGCGCGCAAGTAATCTTCATGCGCGGCCAGGTGAAGCTGATAGTCGGTCAGCCGCTGCACCACCAGCCGCCCGGCCTGCGGCTGCGACACGGCGACGGCCATGTCCGCCTCGCGCTTGGACAGATTGAAGACCCGCGGCAGGGCGACGATCTGGATCTCCAGCCGCGGATGCGCCTCTGACAGGCGCGCGCAGACCTGCGGCAACAGGTAGTTGGCGCAGCCGTCCGGGGCGCCGATGCGCAATTGCCCGGTCAGATCGCCGGGACCCGACAGCGCCTCTTGCGCGCTGCCCATAGCCGCCTCGACCGCTTCGGCATGGGGAAGCAGCCTTTCGCCCTCGGGGGCCAGGCCATAGCCCTGCGGCGTCTTGACGAAAAGCTTGG
This sequence comes from Paracoccus thiocyanatus, assembly GCF_900156255.1. GTDB lineage: Bacteria > Pseudomonadota > Alphaproteobacteria > Rhodobacterales > Rhodobacteraceae > Paracoccus > Paracoccus thiocyanatus. The sequence continues at coordinate 158,955 of NZ_FTMK01000003.1, read as the reverse complement.
CCCCCAACGCGCCTTCCAGCCGCGCCACCCGCCGGCCGACGGTCGAGGCGTCGATGCCAAGCCGCCGCCCCGCCCCCGACAGGCTGTCGGCGCGCGCCACCGCCAGAAAGATGCGCAGATCGTCCCAATCCATGCCCGCCACCTTTGCAGAAATGCAAAACCCTTTTGCCAGACTTCCTCTTTTTCCGGCAATGCTGCAAGTCTATGATCCCTCCGAAACCTGAACCCTTCGGGAGGCACCCATGGAAGAACTGAGCCACTGGATCGACGGCAAAGAGGTCAAGGGCACCTCGGGCCGCTTCAGCGATGTGATGAACCCGGCGACCGGCGAGGTGATCGCCCGCCTGCCGCTGGCCACCCCGGCCGAACTGGATGCCGCGGTGCGCAGCGCCGAAAAGGCACAGGTCGGATGGGCCGCCACCAACCCGCAGCGCCGCGCGCGGGTGATGATGAAATTCGCCCAGCTTATCCAGGACAACATGGACGCCCTGGCCGAGCTGGTTTCGCGCGAACACGGCAAGACCCTGCCCGACGCGCGCGGCGACGTGCAGCGCGGGCTGGAGGTGATCGAGGTCTGCATGGGCGCGCCCGCGATGCTCAAGGGCGAGTTCACCGACAATGGCGGCCCCGGCATCGACCTTTATTCCATGCGCCAGCCGCTGGGCGTGGTCGCGGGCATCACCCCCTTCAACTTCCCGGCGATGATTCCGTTGTGGAAGATGGGTCCGGCGCTGGTGTCCGGCAACGCGATGATCCTGAAACCGTCCGAGCGCGTGCCCTCGACCTCGATCATGCTGGCCAAGCTCGCGCAACAGGCCGGGCTGCCCGACGGCGTGCTGCAAGTCGTCAACGGCGACAAGGAGATCGTGGACGCGATCCTGGACCACCCGACCGTGCAGGCGGTGGGCTTCGTCGGCTCGACCCCGATCGCGCAATATATCTATGGCCGCGCGGCGACCAACGGCAAGCGCGCGCAATGTTTCGGCGGCGCCAAGAACCACATGCTGATCATGCCCGATGCCGACCTGGACAAGGCGGCGGATGCGCTGGTCGGCGCCGGCTTCGGCGCGGCGGGGGAACGCTGCATGGCGATCTCGGTCGCGGTGCCGGTGGGCGACAAGACCGCCGACGCGCTGATCGAGCGGCTGATCCCCAAGATCGAAAAGCTGAAGGTCGGCCCCTATACCGCCGGCGAGGACGTGGATTTCGGCCCGGTCATCACCAAGGCCGCGCAGGAACGCATCGACCGGCTGATCGAATCCGGCGTGGACCAGGGCGCCAAGCTGGTCGTCGACGGCCGCGGGCTGAAGATCCAGGGCTATGAGAACGGCTTTTTCTGCGGCCCGTCGCTGTTCGACAACGTGACCCGCGACATGGAGATCTACAAGGAAGAGATCTTCGGCCCGGTGCTGTCCACCGTGCGCGCGCAAAGCTACGAGGACGCGCTGAACCTGGTCATGGACAACGACTATGGCAACGGCACGGCGATCTATACCGCCGATGGCGACACGGCGCGCGACTTTGCCAGCCGGGTGAACGTGGGCATGGTCGGCATCAACTTCCCGATCCCGGTGCCGCTGAGCTATTACAGCTTTGGCGGCTGGAAGAAGTCGGCCTTTGGCGACCTGAACCAATACGGCCCGGACGCCTTCCGCTTCTACACCAAGACCAAGACCGTCACCGCCCGCTGGTTTTCCGGCATCAAGGACGGCGTGGCGCTGAACTTCAAGGCCATGGACTGACGGCTGGGGCGGATGGGGGCTCTGCCCCCGCATGCCCTGCACCCCTGGACGGGGTGCCGGGCATGCCCCCCCGGGATATTTGGACACGAAAGAAGCCAAGGCGCGCGCAGGATCGTCGCCCCGGCTTTTGCAGCGGGTTGAAAAACTGGTGCAACATTTCCCGGCCATGGCCGGACAGGACATATCGTCGAATGACATGAGGGGGAGAGCATGGATTTCGCGCTGAGCGAGGAACAGCAGGCGATCTTCGATCTGGCCCGCGATTTCGGGGCCGATCACATCGCGCCGCATGCCCGGCAATGGGAAAACGAAGGCACCATTCCCCGCGAGTTGTGGGCGCGCGCGGCCGAACTGGGCCTGGGCGGCATCTATGTCGGCGAGGATCACGGCGGCACCGGGCTTTCGCGGCTGGACGCCACGCTGGTCTTCGAAGCGCTGGCCATGGCCTGCCCCTCGGTCGGGTCGTTCCTGTCGATCCATAACATGTGCGGCGGCATGATCGACAAGTTCGGCACCGACGCGAACAAGGCGCGCTGGCTGCCCGGCCTGTGCAGCATGGAAAAGGTGTTTTCCTATTGCCTGACCGAGCCGGGCTCGGGCTCGGACGCCGCGGCGCTGCGCACGCGGGCCGAACGGGTGCCGGGCGGCTGGAAGCTGAACGGAACCAAGGCCTTCATCTCGGGCGGGGGCTATTCGGATTGCTACCTGGTCATGGCCCGCACCGGCCAGGATGGGCCCAAAGGCATCTCGACCCTGCTGGTCGAGGCAGGGACGCCCGGCCTATCCTTTGGCGCGCCCGAGCAGAAGATGGGCTGGAAGGCGCAGCCGACCGCGCAGGTGCAGTTCGACGACTGCATCATCCCCGAGGAAAACCTGATCGGCGAGGAAGGCCGCGGCTTTGCCTATGCCATGGCAGGCCTGGACGGCGGGCGGCTGAACATCTCGGCCGGCGCCCTGGGCGGCGCGCAGGCGGCGCTGGACGCGACGCTGCGCTATATGGGCGAACGGCGCGCCTTCGGCCAGACGCTGGACCAGTTTCAGGCGCTGCAATTCCGCCTGGCCGAGATGGAGACGGCGCTGCAATCCTCGCGCATCTTCCTGCGCCAGGCGGCGTGGATGCTGGACCGGGGCGAACGCGACGCGACCAGGTTCTGCGCCATGGCCAAGCTGCATGTGACCGACCGCGCCTTTGATGTCGCCAATCAATGCCTGCAATTGCATGGCGGCTACGGCTATCTTGCCGATTACGGGATCGAGAAGATCGTTCGCGACCTGCGCGTGCACCAGATTCTGGAAGGCACCAACGAGATCATGCGGCTGATCATCGCCCGCGCCCTGCTGGCGGAGCGTGACTGATGGCCGATATCATCATCCGCAAGGACCGCCGCGCCGGGCGGCTGACCTTTGACCGGCCGCAGGCGCTGAACGCGCTGAGCCACGACATGGCGCTGGCCATCGACGCGGCGCTGCAAGAGTGGCGCGATGATCCCGAGGTGGCGCTGGTCCTGATCGACGCCGCGGGCGAGCGCGCCTTTTGCTCGGGCGGCGACATCGCCGCGGTCTATCGCGCCGGGCTCGCGGGCGACCACCGGGTCGGGCGCGACTTCTTTCGCGACGAATACCGCATGAACGCCCGGATCAAGGAATATCCCAAGCCCATCGTCGCGCTGATGCAGGGCTTCGTCATGGGCGGCGGGGTCGGCGTCGGCGGCCATGCCAGTCACCGCATCGTCGGCGACACGACCCAGATCGCCATGCCGGAATGCGGCATCGGCTTGATCCCGGACGTCGGCGGTAGCTGGCTGCTGGGCCATGCGCCGGGGCATGTCGGCGAATATCTGGGCCTGACCGGGGCGCGCATGGGACCGGGCGACGCGATCTTTGCCGGCTTTGCGGACAGCTATATCCTCGAGGCGGAATGGCCGGCGCTGATCGAGCGGCTGGCGGAAACCGGCGACGTGGCCGCCATCCAGGGCCGCCCCCGCCCCGAGGCGCCGCTGGAGGGCCGCGACCTTGCGGCCTTTGGCGCGGTCTCGGTCGCCGAGATTGCGGCCGCGCTGGAAGCGGCGGGCGACGAGGCGGCGCTGAAACCCTTGCGCCGCAACTCGCCCCTGTCGATGGCGGCGACGCTGGCGCTGGTGCGCGCGGCGCGCGGCGACGCCCGCCTGCGCGACAGCCTGGCGCGCGAGCTGCGCTTTACCGCCCGCGCCACGGCGGAAAGCGATTTCCTGGAAGGGGTGCGGGCGCAGATCATCGACAAGGACCGCAATCCGCAATGGTCCGCCGATGCCGGCCCCGCGCATGTCGCGGCGATGCTGGCGCCGCTGGGCGAGGATGAAATCGAATGGGAGGATGGCAAATGAAGATCGGATTCATCGGCTTGGGCAATATGGGCGGCCCGATGGCGGCCAATCTGGTCAAGGCGGGGCACGCGGTCGCGGGCTTCGACCTGGCCGCGCCGATGCCCGAGGGCGTCGCCAAGGCGGCGACGGCGGCCGAGGCGGCCCAGGGCGCCGATGTGGTCATCACCATGCTGCCGAACGGCGCCATCCTGCGCGCGGTCGCCGATCAGGTGATCCCGGCCATGGCTGCCGGCGCGGTGTTCTGCGACTGCTCGACGGTGGATGTGGAAAGCGCCCGCGCGGCGGCGGCGCAGGCGCAGGCGGCGGGCCTGGGCGCGCTTGACGCGCCGGTCTCGGGCGGGGTCGGCGGCGCCAGCGCCGGCACGCTGACCTTCATGGTCGGCGGCGACGCCACGGCCTTCGACAAGGTGAAGCCGCTTTTCGACGTGATGGGGCAAAAGGCCGTGCATTGCGGCCAGGCGGGCGCGGGCCAAGCGGCCAAGATCTGCAACAACATGATCCTGGGCGCGACCATGATCGCCACTTGCGAAGCCTTTGCGCTGGCCGACAAGCTGGGGCTGGACCGCGCGAGGATGTTCGACGTGGTCTCGACCTCGTCGGGCTATAGCTGGTCGATGAACGCCTATTGCCCGGCGCCGGGCGTGGGTCCGCAATCGCCCGCCGACAACGGCTATCGTCCCGGCTTTGCCGCCGAGCTGATGCTGAAGGACCTGCGGCTTAGCCAGCAGGCCGCCGAGGCCGTGGATGCCGACACGCCGATGGGCGAACTGGCCGCCGCGCTTTACGCCCGCTTCGTCGAGGATGAGGACGGAAAGGGCAAGGACTTCTCGGCCATGCTGCCCAGGTTCGAGGCGCGGCACCGCAAGGGCTGATTTCTCGCCCTCGTGAAGGAGCCGATCCGGGGTTCGTGGCGTTTAACCCTTGATTGGGTTTTCTGTGCCAGGCTGATACCATGTTGCGTGATCGTCCTAGCCTGTTCGTCGCCGCCGGATTTCTAGCCGCCTTGGCCACGGCCTGCATGGGGCAGCAGGCGGGGCGGGCGGATCAGGCGGCGGCCCCCGCGGATCGGCCGGCTGTGCTGCGCGTCGGTGACCGGCTGGAGGATGCGCGGCTGCACATGGTGACACGCCCCGGCCTTTACGGCATGAGCCAGGCGCCGGCTGGCAGCCGCTACGGCATCGTGGACGGCAAGCTGATCCGATATGACCCGGAAAGCGCCCAGGTGCTGTCGATCATTCGCCAGGTGGACCGGATCGTGGACTAGCCTTGCAGCAGCGACCGCGCCGCCTCTTTCGCGGCCGGCGTGATCTCTTCGCCCGACAGCATGCGCGCGATTTCCTCGACCCGCTGGCTTGCGGTCAGGGCGCCCACGTTCGAGGTGGTCATGCCGCCCTGGACGGATTTCGCCACCCTGAAATGATGCCCGCCAAGCGCCGCGACCTGCGGGCTGTGGGTGACGACCAGCACCTGCGCACCTTCGGCCAGCCGGGCCAGGCGCCGGCCGACGGCATCGGCGGTAGCACCGCCCACGCCGCGGTCGATCTCGTCAAAGATCAGCACCAGCGCGTCGTTGCCGCGCGCCAGGCAGACCTTGAGCGCCAGCAGAAAGCGCGACAATTCGCCGCCCGAGGCGATGCGGTCCAGCGGCCCGGCAGGCGCGCCGGGATTGGTCGCAACGGTAAAGGCCACGGCATCGCCGCCATCCGGGCCCGGTTCGGCCGGGGACAGGCGGGTTTCAAAGACCGCGCGCTCCATCTTCAGCGGCGCAAGCTCGGCCGCCATCGCGGCATCAAGCCGCTTGGCCGCCGCGGCGCGCTGCTGCGTCAAGGCGGCCGCCGCCGCGTGATAGCCGGCATCGGCCGCCGCCATGGCGTCGCGCAGGCGCGCCAGGTCGCCCTCGCCGGCGTCGAGCCGGCCCAGCCGCGACCGCAATTCATCCGCAAGCCCGGCCAGGTCGTCGGCCAGCACGTCATGCTTGCGGGCCAGGGCGCGCAGGGCGAACAGCCGCTCTTCGGTCGCCTCTAGCTCGCTTGGGTCGAAATCCAGCGCATCCAGCGCCGATTCGACGCCGGAAACCGCTTCTCCCAGTTCGATCAGCGCCCGTTGCAGGGCAGCGGCGGGGGCCTCCAGCCGGCCCTCGGCCCGCTCGGCTGCGCCGTCCAGCCAGCGCACGGCGTCCAGCATCGCGCCTTCGGCCCCCTCGGTGCCCAGGGCCTGCAAGGCGCGCGCCACATCGTCGCGGATACGCTCGGCCCCCTGCATGGCGCGGCGGCGGGTGTCCAGTTCTGCCTCTTCGCCGGGGCGGGGGTCCAGCTTGTCCAGTTCGGCGACGGCATGGCGCAGGAAATCCTCTTCGCCCCTGGCGGCGGCCAGCGCCGTCTCGGCCCGGTCCAGCGCGGCGCGCGCCTCGCGCCGGGCGGCCCAGGCGGCACGGACCGGCCCCAGCTCTGCCCCGGCAAAGGCGTCCAGCAGCAGCCGGTGGCCGCGGGGGTTCAAAAGCCCGCGGTCGTCATGCTGGCCGTGCAGTTCCACCAGCAGTTCCGAAAGCGTGCGCAAGACCTCGCCCGAGGCGCGGCGGTCGTTGATCCAGCCGGTCTTGCGCCCGTCGCCGCCATTCACCCGGCGAATGATCAATTCGTCCGAAACCGGAAACCCCGCCTCGTCCAGCAGGGTGCGGGCGGGATGGCCGGGCGGCAGGTCGAAGACCGCCGTCACCTCGCCCTGGCTGGCACCGGCGCGCACCAGGTCGGCGCGGCCGCGCCAGCCCAGCACGAAGCCCAGGCAATCCAGCAGGATCGACTTGCCCGCCCCCGTCTCTCCGGTCAGCACGTTCAGGCCCGGCCGGAACTCAAGCTCCAGCCGGTCGATCAGCAATATGTCGCGAATGTCGAGATGCCGCAGCATCGCCGCGCTACAACCACTTGCCTTGGACGACCTGGCGATAGACCCGCGTCAGCCAGCTATCGCCGCGCGCTTCGGCCTGCAAGCCACGACCGCGCAACTGCGCATGGGCATCGCGGTAGAAGGGCGAGGACTGGAAGTTGTGGCCCAGGATCGCGCCCGCGGTCTGCGCCTCGTCATTCAGGCCAAGCGCCAGATAGGCCTCGACCAGGCGCATCAGCGCCTCGGGCGTGTGGGTGGTGGTCTGGAATTCCTCGACCACGACGCGGAAGCGGTTGATCGCCGCGGCGTAATGCCCGCGCTTGAGGTAGTAGCGGCCGATCTCCATCTCTTTCGCGGCCAGATGGTCAAAGGCCAGGTCGAATTTCAGGATGGCCGAGCGGGCATATTCCGTGTCGGGATATTGCTCGATCACCTCGCGCAGCGCCTGGAGCGCCTGGAAGGTCAGGCCCTGGTCGCGCCCGACCTCGTCGATCTGGTCGTAATAGGACAGGGCCAGCAGGTATTTGGCATAGGCCGCATCCTCGTCGCCGGGATAGGTGTCGATGAACCGCTGGGCGGCGCCCCGCGCCTCTTCGTAGTCGCGGGCGCGGTGATGGGCATAGGCCTGCATGATCAGCGCCCGCTTGGCCCATTCGGAATAGGGGTAAAGCCGCTCGACCTCGGAAAAATAGGTCACGGCATCCTCGGGGCGGCGCGAATTTTCCAATTCGTATTCGCCGCGCTTGTAGATCTGTTCGGCGGTGAAATTCTCGAACGATTCGGGTTTCTTGCCCGCCCCGCCGGAACAGCCCGCCACAAGGCCCAACGACAGCACAGCCGCGACCAAGGAACCCGATCTGATGCCCGTCATTCCACCCTGCCCGTCAGAAATTCACGTCGCCGCAGGGGCGGAACGCCCGCGCGGCCCGGCCGTCCTAGCACAGAAAATCGGGCTGCGCAAAATGCCAAAACGGCAAAATGGGCGGCGGGACCGTCACTGTCAGGCGACGGCGAGCTGGCGGGCGCGCGGCAGCAGCCGCGCGGCCGAAGCCAGAACGCCCGCGCCCGGCAGGCGGTTTTCCATCGCCGGGGTCAGCGTTACCCATTCCCAGGCGTCCGGCTGGGCGAACAGCGCCCGCAGCAGCCGGTTGGTCATGGCGTGCCCGGCGCGGTGCCCGGTATAGCGGGCCAGCAGCGGCGCCCCGGCCAGTGCAAGATCGCCCACCGCGTCCAGCATCTTGTGGCGCACGGCCTCGTCGCGGTGGCGCAGCCCGCCCGGCGACAGGATCTTGTCGCCATCGACCACCACGGCGTTCAGATAGGTGCCACCCAGCGCCAGGCCGTTTTGCTGCATCTGCACCACATCCGCCTGGCGGCAAAAGGTGCGGCTGTCCATCAATTCGTGCACGAAACTGCCATTGGCCATGTCCAGCCGCTTTTCCTGGCGGCCGATGGCGGCATCGGCGAAGTCGATGTCGAAATGGATTTCCAGGTGGTCGGCGGGCGACAGGCGGGCAAAGGCTTCGCCCTGCTGCACCTCGACCTCGCGCAGCACCCGCAGGGCGCGCAGCGGCGCGCCGGGCTGTTGGCGCAGGCCGGCTTCCAGGATGCCCTGCACGAAAGGCGCGGCCGAACCGTCCAGGATCGGCACCTCCGGCCCGTTCACCTCGACCACGGCATTGTTGATGCCGGTGCCCGACAGCGCGGCCATCACATGTTCGACCGTCGAAACGGTGGCGCCGCGGCCATTGTCCAGCAAGGTGCAAAGCTGCGACGGCGTGACATGGTCCCAGCGGGCCGGGATGCGGGCGCGGTCCAGGTCGGTGCGCACAAAGACGATGCCGTGCCCCGCCGGGGCCGGCAGGATGGCCAGCCGCACGGCCGCACCCGAATGCAGTCCGACGCCGCGGAACTGGGCTTTCTGAGCGATGGTGGTCTGCATGGTCTTGCCTGCCGTTTCTGTCACTTGCCTTGTCACGGCCTTCCGCCGTCTGGGGATGAGTTAGGCACGCGCGGCCGATTGCTCAAATAACCTTTTGTGACGGGGTGAAACAATCGCGGGCGGGGTTCTGCGCACCCCCGCCGCCTTTTGGCAAACCCATGGTTTACTTACGAAAAAGGACCGCCGAAGCGGTCCTTCACCAATCCGTCGCCGGAATCTTGTGATCGGCTCAGTTTGCCTGGCGGCGCAGGAAAGCCGGGATTTCGACATTGGCGCCGGCCCGGTCGGGGCTGCCCAGATCGTCGAAACCGGCATCCAGCCCGCTGCGGTGGCGCGCCGCGACACGCTCGTTCACGCGCTCGGCGATGGTCGAGGCGGTCGGCTTGTCGGCCTGTTCGCCATGGCCCGAGATGCGCTCCAGCATCCGGCTTAGCCCGCCCATGCGGCCCTGGGCGCGGCCCTGTTCGGCCTGGGGCTGCTGTTGCTGCGTCGCGCGCTGCTGCTGGGCGGCCTGGCGCTCGGGCGCCTTTTGCACGGCGGCGGCCAGGCGCTGCATCACCTCGTCCGAGGGGGTGCCGGCCGGGGCCTGGGGCCGGCGGCTGGGCGCGACGAAACCGCCGGCATCGGCATTCAGCGCGTCCCCTGCGGCCGCAGGGGTGGCCGGCTGGCGCAGGTCCGGCTGATAGGCGGGACGCGGCATGTCGTCATGGTCGCGATAGGCGGCCTGGGCCGGGTGCTGCACACGGGCCGCGGGCGCGGATTCGGCCAGCGGCGCGGCGCGGCGCGGCGGGATCTGCGCCTCTTCCTCGACCGGCTTATGCGCGACGGCGGGGTTCTGGGTCAGCGGCTCTTTCATGCCGCGGCGCGGGGCCGGGATTTCGGCCGCGGTGGCGTCGATGCCGGTCGCCACGACCGAAACGCGGATCGTGCCCTCCATCGAAGGGTCCAGGGTCGAGCCGACGATGATATTGGCATCGGCATGGACCTTTTCGCGGATCTTCTCGGCCGCCTCGTCCATCTCGAACAGGGTCAGGTCGTAGCCGCCGGTGATGTTGATCAGCACGCCCTTGGCGCCGGTCAGGCTGATTTCGTCCAGCAGCGGGTTGGCGATGGCCTTTTCGGCGGCCTGCACGGCGCGGTTCTCGCCGGTGGCCTCGCCTGCGCCCATCATCGCCTTGCCCATCTCGTCCATCACCGCGCGCACGTCGGCGAAGTCCAGGTTGATCAGGCCGGGCCGCACCATCAGGTCGGTCACGCCCTTGACGCCCTGGTAAAGCACGTCGTCGGCCATGGCGAAGGCTTCGGTGAAGGTGGTCTTTTCGTTGGCCAGCCGGAACAGGTTCTGGTTCGGCACCACGATCAGGGTGTCCACGACCTTTTGCAGCGCCTCGACGCCCTCGTCGGCCTGGCGCATGCGCTTGGCGCCTTCGAACTGGAAGGGCTTGGTCACGACGCCGACGGTCAGGATGCCCATCTCGCGCGCGGCCTGGGCGATGATCGGGGCGGCGCCGGTGCCGGTGCCGCCGCCCATGCCGGCGGTGATGAAGCACATATGCGCGCCCATCAGATGGTCGACGATGTCCTCGATGGTTTCCTCGGCGGCCTTGGCGCCGATCGAGGGCTTGGCGCCGGCGCCCAGCCCCTCGGTCACTTTCGGGCCGATCTGGATGCGGCTTTCCGCCTTGGAGGCTTGCAGCGCCTGGGCGTCGGTATTCGCCACGACGAACTCGACACCCTCCAGCTCCTTGTCGATCATGTTGTTGACCGCATTGCCGCCCGCGCCGCCGACGCCGAAGACGGTAATGCGCGGCTTCAGTTCCTGGTCATCATTCAGCATCAGGTGAATCTGCCGTTCCATGTCTCGCCTGCCTTCATCTGTTGCGCCGGACATCTGCGCCGTCCGGTCGAATCCCCGTATTCCGTCCAGCCTAGCCAGATTCGCACCAACCGTCACCCGAAAAACACAGTCCCCACACCAAATATCGCGGGGTATACTGGGGTTTTCGGCGGCATCTTGCCCATACTCCTGCATGTGGTGGGGACGCAAGCCCGCACCACCGCATCCGGGTTCCGCGCCCCTACCAGTTGTGGCGGAACCAGCGATAGGCCCGGCGCAGGCTGCGCGCCGGGTAATGTTCGGCGGGCATGTCGAAATCCCACCACTCGTCCTGCGGATGCGCCGTCAGCAGCGCCAGCCCGATGGCCGAGGAAAAGCCCGGCGCGGTCGCGTTATGCGGCAGGCCCTGGATGCGCAGCGGCCGGCCGATGCGCACGTTCTGGCCCAGCATGCGCGCGGCAAGCTGGTCCAGTCCGGGGATCTGGCTGCCGCCGCCGGTCAGCACGATCTGGCGCGAAGGCATGCAGTCGAACCCCGCCGCGTCCAGTATCTCGCCGACCTTTTCCAGGATCTCCTCGACCCGCGGACGCATGATGCCGATCAGGTCGGCGCGGCTGACGGCGCGGCGATCCGTCTCCCAGTCGCCGGTCTCGCCGCCCAGTTCGATCATCTCGCGGTCGTCGCGGCCGGTGGCCTCCAGCCCGCCATGCAGGGTCTTGAGCCGCTCGGCCACGGCATGGCTGACGCGCAGGCCCTTGGCGATGTCCTGGGTGATCAGCTCGCCGCCGAAGCGGACGGCATCGGCAAAGATCATGTGCTTCTTGATGAAGACCGAAACCCCGGTCGTGCCGCCGCCCAGATCGATGCAGGCGGCGCCCAGTTCCTGTTCGTCCTCGACCAGCGCCGCCAGCCCCGCGGCGTATGAGGCCGAGGCCACCCCCGCCAGTTCCATGTCGCAGCGCCGGATGCAATGCACCAGGTTGCTGGCCGCGTCGCCGTCGATGGTCAGCACATGCATGTCGCAGGCCAGGCTGCCGCCCGACTGGTCGCGCGGGTCCGACAGGCCCGAGCGGCCGTCAAGGGCGAAGTTCACCGGCTGGGCGTGCAGCACCTCGCGGCCGCGCCCGAAATCGGGCACCTCGCAGGCGGCCAGGACGCGGGCCACGTCGCCCTCGCCGACCTTGCCGGCGGGCAGGGTGATCTCGCCCGCCAGGCCGTAGCTGGCCGGGCGCGCGCCCGAGATGGCGGCGATGACGTGATCGACGCGGACGCCCGCCACCTTTTGCGCCGACTGGATCACGGTGCGGATGGCGCGCTCGGTTTCGGCCATGACCTCGATCTCGCCATAGCGCATGCCGCGGGCGCGGGTGGTGGCGGTGCCGATGACGCGGAAATTCGACTGGCCGGCCATGGGGCCGACGCCGTCGGTTTCGCGAAACTGGCTGGGGCCGTCGAATTGCAGCACCAGGCAGGCGATCTTCGAGGTTCCGATGTCCAGAACCGCGATCACGCCGCGCTGCATGGCTTGGCGGCGCATGCTCCGCATTGCGCGCTGGCCCTGATACAGATCCTTCATTCGCTGCCTCCTTACGCTCTCAGCCGCTTGTCTTTGTGCCGGTCGCGGCCTTTGCCGTCGCCTCGGGCGAAAGCGGCAGCCCGTCCGGGCCCAGATCCGGCTGGCCGCGAACCCGGCGGATGGCGTTTTGCGCATCCAGCCCCAGCCGGACCACCGGCCGCGTCTCTTGCCGCAGGTCCACGACCGTGAGGTCGCGGTCCAGCATGTGCAGCGCGCCGTCCAGGGCGATGGCGCGTTCCAGCGCCTGAAGCGCCTTGTCCTCGGGCAGCTTGATGCGCTGTCCGCGATCCAGCACCACGTCCCAGCGCCGCTCGCCCATGCGCTCCAGCCCGCGCAGGCGTGGCAGGATCGGCCCGGCGGCGTCGATCAGCGCCAGCGCCTCGCGCGCGGCCCGGTCGGCGCCTGCGCCCGCGATGATCGGCAGATCGCTGCGCACCTCGCGCGATGTGACCGAGGCGACGCGATGCCCGGTCTTGTCCAGCAATTCGATGCCGCGGGCATGGCGCCACAGCACCGCCGGCACCCGCTCGGTCACGACGGCCGACAGCACCCCGCCGGGCTTGATGCGCAGGTCCACGGTTTCGACCGCGTCGAGCTTGAGCACCCGTTCGCGCAGCTTTTCCAGGTCGATCTCGAAGCTGGATGCCGGCAGGTCCACGGGCAGCATGGCGCGCAGCCCCTTGTCCACCGCGGGCGAGGCGCCCTCGATCGTCATCATCCCGACCATGAATTCGTCGCGATGCTGGATGCGGTCGACGATGGCGTCGATGCCGCCGGTCAGGTTGGCGCGGCGGGTCTCGTCCGACAGCCAGATCCCCACCACCAGCGCCGCAAGAAAGGCCGGCAGCCCGACATGCACCAGCCGCCGCACCAGCGGCCGCAGCATCATCCGGTTCAGCCGATAGGCCAGCCGCGAGGGCGCCGGATCCTTGCGCGGCACGCGGGCCGCCGCCGGGGTGGGACGCGCGGGCGCAGGGCGCACCGGCGCGGGCCGGCCGCCCGGCCCCTGGCCGCGGTGAAAGGGGTTCAGGCCCTGCATAGCGCCTCCTCGACGATCCAGCGGCAAAGGGCCGGGAAATCCATGCCGGCATGGACCGCCTGCTCGGGGGCAAGCGAGGTGGGGGTCATGCCGGGCTGGGTGTTCACCTCCAGGATGACCAGCCCGTCCAGCCCGCGGCCTTCGTCCCAGCGGAAATCGGTGCGGGTCAGGCCGCGGCACCCTAGCGCCTGGTGCGCACGCACGGCTTGCTCGCGGCAGGCGGCGGCGATTTTTTCGGGGATTTCGGCGGGGATGACATGACGCGAGCCGCCGGGCTTGTATTTGGCGTCATAGTCATACCAGCCCTCGGTCATGATCTCGGTCACGCCAAGCGCGCGGTCGCCCAGGACGGCCACGGTCAGTTCGCGGCCGGGCGCATAGGTTTCCACCATGACCCGCGCCGGCATCTGCTCGGAAAGCTGCGGCGGGCCGTTCGCGGCCTCGTGCACGATATAGACCCCGACCGAGGAACCTTCGTCATTGGGCTTGACCACATAGGGGGGCGCCATGACATGGCGGGCGCGCACCTCGTCGGCATCGGCGACCAGCCCCTCCAGCACCGGCAGGCCGGCAAGGCGCAGGATCTCCTTGGCGCGGGTCTTGTCCATGGCCAGGGCCGAGGCCAGGACGCCGGAATGCGTATAGCGCCAGCCCAGCCATTCCAGCAGGCCCTGGACGCAGCCGTCTTCGCCCCAACGGCCATGCAGGGCGTTGAAGACCACGTCCGGCGCGTGTTCGGCCAGACGCGCGGGCAGATCCCTGCCCGCATCCAATTCCACGACTTCATAGCCCGCCTGCCGCAGCGCCATTGCGCATTCACGCCCCGACGACAGCGAAACCTCGCGCTCGGCCGAGGGTCCGCCCATCAGGACCACGACTTTCGGGGCCGTCCTGCTCGACCTGCCCGCCAATTTTTGCCTCATGACCCCGGTTGATCCGGGTATTTATGCGGTCAGGATAGCCGCTTGGACGGAATCGCAAAAGTCCCTTTTCGCGTTTCGCGCGAGATTTCCGGCAATGACGGCGGGTTACGGCCGGTTCCTAGGGCTGGCCTATGCGGATGACTTCCCATTGCAGCTCGTGCCCGCTGGTGTCGCGCACCCGCGTCCGCACCAACTCGCCCAGTTCTTCCAGCTCGGCGGCGGTTGCGCCACCCGCGTTCAGCAGGAAGTTCGGATGCTTTTCCGACATCTGCGCCCCGCCCAGCCGATGCCCGCGCAGGCCGGCGGCGTCGATCAGCGACCAGGCCTTCAACTCGTGGCTGTCATCCGCCCGCCCGGTCGAGGAAAACCCGGCCGGGTTGCGAAAGGTCGAGCCGGCGCTGCGTTCGCGCGTGGGTTGGCTGGCATCGCGCCGGGCCAGCTGTTCCTCCATCCGCGCCTCCAGCTTGGCGGGATCGCCCGGCGCGGCGCGAAAGCGCGCCTCGGTCACGATCCAGCCCTCGGGGATCTCGGAATGGCGATAGGCCAGGCGCAGGTCGGCGGCCGGTATGTCATGCAGGCCGCCGTCGCGGGCCACGGCGCGGACGGAAATCAGGTGGTCGGCGACATAGCTGCCATAGCAGCCCGCATTCATCCGCACCGCGCCGCCGATGCTGCCGGGGATGGTGCGCAAGAAGGTCAGGTCCAGCCCCGCCTGGGCCGCGCGGCGCGCGACATGGGCGTCCAGCGCCGCCGCGCCCGCGGTGACGATGCCGCCGTCGCAGGCAATGCCGTTGAAGCCGCGCCCCAGCCGGATCACCACGCCGCGGATGCCGCCGTCGCGCACGATCAGGTTCGAGCCGACGCCCATCGCGAACACCGGCAGCGCCGGGTCCAGGCCGCGCAGGAACCCGGCCAGGTCGCCTTGGTCCGCGGGCTGGAACAGCCAATCCGCAGGGCCGCCGACCCGCAGCCAGGTCAGGTCGGCAAGCGGGCGGTTCGCGGTCAGGGCGCCGCGGGGCGTGGGAAGCGTCTGGGTCATGGCGCGGTGGTAATCGGCAGGGCGCGGGGCGTCAATCGGGCTGCCGTCGCACGACCGGCGGGCGCGGCGGCACCGGCAAGCGCGGGCGGCGTCAATGCGCCATCACCTCGGCCACGATCTGCCCGCCGTCCAGCGATGCGGGATAATAGGTCGGCCAGTTCGCCACCTCTTGCAGCAAGGCGGCACGGTCGTCGCCCCAGTAAAGATGGTAATGATCGGCCTTTTCGGGCGCGATGCGGTGGTCGCTGAACTGGATGAACTGCGGCGCGGCCTTGTCGCCGGCGGTCTTGCTGAAGACGAAACGCACGCCGCGATTGCCCTTGGCATAGGTCAGGATCTCGTGCCCGTCGGCGGCATATTGCCCCGAGACCGCCTGGCCGTCGCGGTAGAACGTGACCTGATCGCCCTGGATGACGATGCGGTCCGCATCGGTCTTGTAGCCGGTTTCGTAATAGGCGCGGTATTCCTGGGCGGTCTTGTCGCCATGCTCGGCCTTGTGCGCCATGACCGGGTCCAGCGTGCCGTCGCGCAGAAGGGGATAGACCGACTGCCATTCGCCCTGCCAGTCCGACAGCGGCCTGTCCTGAACCTGGCTGTCGTCGAAATAGCCGGCATGGATGCTGTGCGCATGGCCGTGGGCGTGATCATGGGCGTGGGTGTGGTCATGGGCGGTCTGCCCTGCGGCAACGGTTGCGAAAAGCAGCATCGAGCCCAGCGCCAGCGCGCCGATCGGGGTGGTGAAGGGGGTTTGCATCCGGTTGGACCTCTTGCGATTGATTCTAGAAATGTAATTACATTACATTTCCTACCTAGCCAGTTTGCGCGGCCAGGGCAAGAGGACGTCCGCACAACCGCCAGTCCCGCCGGCGAACAGGATCAGCGGCAGCCGCGGTCCCTGAAAGCTTCAGGAAAAACCGCACCCTCGTCCGCTGGTCGGCATGAAAATGCCGCCGCGTCAGTCCAATGGGAGATCGGCCGGACGAAACCGTCCGCTCAATGCGCCTCGTGCCGGCCGCGGCGGCCGAATGGCGGCCAGACCAGCAGGGACAGGCCAAGTGCCAGGAACAGCACGCCAAAGCCCGGCCCGCACAGATAGGTCAGCCAGCCCAGCACCGGGACGCCGCAGACCACCAGCGCCCAAAGCGCCGAATGCCGCCAGCGCAGCCGCACGAAAGGCAGAAAACACGCTAGCAGGCCCCAAAGCACAGCCCCGAGCGCCGCCGCGCCGGGATGGCTGACCAGGGCGATCACGCAGCCTTCTCCGCCAGCCGCTCGGGCAGGTTGTTGGCCCAGGTCGAGATGGTGCCCGCGCCCAGGCAGACCACCATGTCGCCCGGCCGCGCCTGTTCGCGCACCAGCCGTTCCAGGTCGCCTTCGTCCATCACCGCGCGGGCATGGCGATGGCCGTGGGCGATCAGCCCGGCGACCAGATCGTCGCGGGTGGCGCCGGGGATCGGTTCCTCGCCCGCGCCATAGACCTCGGCGATGGCGACCACGTCGGCTTCGTTGAAACAGGTGCAGAAATCGTCGAACAGGCCGGAGAGCCGGCTGTAGCGGTGCGGCTGATGCACGGCGATCACCCGGCCCTTGGTCGCCTGGCGCGCCGCCTTCAGCACCGCCGCGATCTCGACCGGGTGGTGGCCGTAATCGTCGATGATGGTGACGCCCCCCACCTCGCCCACGCGGGTAAAGCGGCGGCCGACCCCGGCAAAGCGGGCCAGCGCCTCGCGGATCTGGGCGCGCTTCATGCCCAGATGCCGGGCGACCGCCACGGCGGCCAGGGCATTGCTGACATTGTGATCGCCCGGCATCGGCAGGGTGCAGCCCTCGATCACCGGAACCTCGCCCTGGTCTGCCTCGGCTTGCAGGGCGATGTCGAAATGCGCCACGCCGTTTTCGTAGCGCAGGTTGATGGCGCGCACGTCCGCCTGGGCGTTGAAGCCAAAGGTTGCGACGCGGCGGTCGGTCAGCTTGCCCACCAGCGCCTGCACCTCGGGGTGGTCGGTGCAGCAGACCGCAAGGCCGTAAAAGGGAATGTTCGAGACGAAGTCCTGGAAACCCCGGCGCAGCGCGTCGAAGCTGCCCCAATGCTCCATATGCTCGGGGTCGATATTGGTCACGATGGCGATGGTCGCGGGCAGGCGGTTGAAGCTGCCGTCCGATTCGTCGGCCTCGACCACCATCCATTCGCCGGCGCCGGCGCGGGCATTGCTGCCATAGGCGTGGATCACGCCGCCATTGATCACGGTCGGATCAAAGCCGCCGGCATCCAGCAGCGTCGCGACCATGGTGGTCGTGGTGGTCTTGCCATGGGTGCCGGCGATGGCGACGTTGGATTTCAGCCGCATCAGTTCGGCCAGCATCTCGGCCCGGCGCACCACAGGCAGGCCGCGGCGGCGCGCCTCTTCCAGCTCGGGGTTGCCTTTCCGAATCGCGGTCGAGATGACCACCACCCCCGCCTCGCCGATATTCTGGGCGCGCTGTCCCTCGAACACGGTGGCGCCCAGGCATTCCAGCCGGTCGGTGATCTTCGAGCGCTTCGCGTCCGAGCCCTGGACCTGGTAGCCCAGCGTCATCAGCACCTCGGCGATGCCGGACATGCCGATGCCGCCGATGCCGATGAAATGGATGGGGCCCAGTTCGCCGGGAAGTTTGGTCGCTGCGTTCATCGGGTCGGTTCCGTCACTAGATCTGCAAGGCGCTGCGCCGCGTCGGGCCGGCCCAGGGTCAACGCCGCGGCCGCCATGCCAAAGGCGCGGTCGCCGTCGGAAAGAATGTCCCGCATGTCGCGCCTGAGGCTTTCGGCGTCAAGCACGGATTCCGGCAAGACCACCGCGCCCCCGGATTCCGCAAGGGCACGGGCGTTGGCGGTCTGGTGGTCGCCGGTCGCCGCCGCATAGGGGATCAGGATCGCCGGGCGGCCGATCACGGTGATGTCGGCGATGGAGGACGCCCCGGCCCGGCTGACGACCAACTGGCACGCCTCCAGCCGCTGCGGCACGTCGTCGAAAAAGGGCTGCACCTGGGCGGCGATGCCGGCCTGGGCATAGGCGGCGGTGACGCGGGCCACGTCCTCGGCGCGGGCCTGGTGGCTGACCGTCAGGCGGGCGCGCATCTCGTCGGGCAGGCCCGCGGCGGCCTCGGGCACCATGTCCGACAGCACCCGCGCGCCCTGGCTGCCGCCGATGACCAGAAGCTTCAGCGCCCCACCCTCGGGGCCGGCGCCCGGCGGCATGTAGGGCGCGGCGGCGCGGTCCAGGACCGCCTGGCGCACCGGGTTGCCGGTATGGACGCCCTGCACGCCGGGCGGCAGGACCGTCGGCCAGGTGCCGCAGGCCACCCGGTCCACCCGGCGGGCAAAGGCGGCGTTCACCCGCCCCATGATGCCGTTCTGTTCGTGGATCATGCGCGGGATACGCAGGGTCAGCGCCGCCGACATGGCCGGGATGGTCGGATAGCCGCCAAAGCCCACCACCACGGCGGGCCGGTCGGCCTGCATCGCGCGCCTTGCGGCCAGGATGCCGGCGCCGATGCGCAAGGGCACCGCGAACCTGGCCAGCGCGCCGCCGCGGGCGGTGGTTGCGGAACTGACCACCTCGCGCGCGACCTGGGCCGGGAAGGCGCCGGCATAGCGGGCGCCGCGCTCATCCGTCGAAAGCTTGACCCGCCAGCCGCGCGCCAGCAGCACCTCGGCCAGCGACTGCGCCGGGAACATGTGCCCGCCGGTCCCGCCCGCAGCGATCAGGCAAAGCGGCTGGGCCGGGCGTTGCGCCGCGCTCATCCCCGCCCCCGGCCCAGCACGTCGCCCAGCCGGCCCTGCGGGCGCGAACGGGTCAGCGCCAGCAGCATCCCCATGGCGATCCCCGAGGCGATGACCGACGAGCCGCCATAGCTGACAAAGGGCAGCGTCATCCCCTTGGCCGGCAAAAGCCGCACCGCGACGCCCATGTTGATCAGCGCCTGCACGCCAAAGGCGCAGGCCAGCCCGGTTCCGGCAATGCGCACAAAGGGATTGCGCTCATCCTGAAGCCGCCACAGCGAGCGGATGACGATCGCCGAATAAAGCGCGATGATGATCAGCACCAGGATCAGCCCGTATTCCTCGGCCGCGACGGCGATGATGAAATCGGTATGCGCATCGGGCAAGGACCATTTCACCGTGCCCTCGCCCACGCCGACGCCGAAGAAGCCGCCCTCCTGGATGGCATTGGTGGCATAGCCAAGCTGGGTGCGCGGATCGACCTCGGCCGCCAGGAAACCGTTGATGCGGCGGGCGAAATGCTCGGACGCGCCATAGGCGAAGACGCCGCCGGTGCAGGCCAGCCCCATCACGCCCCCCAAAAGGTAAAGCGGCGCGCCGGCGATGAAATACATCACGCACCAGGAAAACAGCACCAGCGAGGCCTGGCCGAAATCGGGCTGCATGGCCAAAAGCACCACCACGACCACGGCAAGGCCAAAGGAAAAGATCTTGCCGGGCGGGCCGCCCACCTCTTGGCTGGCGGCCATGAACCAGGCGCAGATGGCGACGAAAAAGGGCTTGAGAAACTCGGACGGCTGGACCGACATGCCGCCGGGCAGGCGCAGCCAGCGCACCGCGCCCTTGCCGAAATCGGTGCCGATGAAAGGCAGCGCGAACAGCACCACGAACGCGGCCAGAAAGCCCAGCACCCCGATGCGCCGCACCATGCGCGGCGAAAAGGTCGAGATCACCAGCATCGTCGCCAGCGCCATGGCCCCGAAGACCGCCTGCCGGATGACGTAATAGAATTGCGGCAACCCGTTCTTTTCGGCCAGCGGCACCGAGGCAGCCAGCCCCAGAAGCAGCCCCACCGCGAACAGCCCCAGCACGCAGGCCAGGGACCATCGGTCCACGGTGCGCCACCAGCGTGGAAGAATCGGATCACCTGCCCTTACGGGCGAGGTGCCAAAGACCATCTCGGTCATGGAATACCGCCGTCACTGCCTCGATACATCTTGCCCGTTTGCCGGGTCTGGGCGCCAGCATAGCGCGATTGCACCCGCCGCGCTACTGCGGATTGAGCGACGTGGTGGCAGCCCGGATCACATCGCGCGGAAGACGGCCGGGTTTCGCACCCCGCCGCCCCGCCTTCTCCGTTTTTCAAATACCCAACGGCAACCGCGCGGCCGGACGCGGCGGCGGAAATCTGGCGCTCAGGCGCGCGCCGCGTCCTTGCGGGTGCGCCACAGCGACCAGCCGACGCCGGCGCCCAGGATGGCGAAGGTGATGCCCAGTGACACGGCGGGCGGGAATTTCGCCAGCCCCATCAGGTCGGCGATGAACACCTTGGAGCCGATGAAGATCAGCAGCACCGCCAGCGCCTGCTTAAGGTATTCGAAGCGGTGGATGATCGCCGCCAGCGCACAAAACAGCGCGCGCAGGCCCAGGATGGCGAAGATGTTCGAGGTATAGACGATATAGGGATCGGTGGTGATGGCAAAGACCGCCGGCACCGAGTCGACGGCAAAGATCACGTCGGCGATCTCGATCATCACCAGCGCCAGCAGCAGCGGCGTGGCGACACGGCGCAGACGGCCGGTCTTTGGGTCGGGCTGGCGCACCACGAAGGCATGGCCGTGCAGGCCTTCGGTCAGCGGCATGCGGCGGCGCAGGAACCTCAGGACCGGGTTCGAGCCCATGTCATGCTCCTTGTCGCCGATGAACAGCATCTTGAAGCCGGTCAGGATCAGGAAGCCGGCGAAGACATAGAGGATCCAGCCGTATTGCGCGACCAGCGTGGCGCCGACGCCGATCATGATGCCGCGCAGCACGATCACCCCCAGGATGCCCCAGAACAGCACGCGATGCTGGTAGCGGCGGGGGATCGACAGCGTGGCGAAGATCAGCGCGATGACGAAGACATTGTCCATCGCCAGCGTCTTTTCGACCACGAAGGCGGTCATGTATTCCGCGGCGGCATTGCTGCCTAGCTGATACCAGACGAAGCCGCCGAAGAGCACGCCCAGCGTGATGTAGAAGGACGATAGCTTCAGGCTCTCGGCGACGCCGATCTCCTTGTCGCCGCGATTGAGCACGCCCAGATCGAAGGCCAAGAGCACCGCGACGAGGCCAAGAAAGACCAGCCACAGCCAGATCGGCGTGCCGAGAAAGAGGGTCAGGTAGAAAGGTTCCATGTCAGGCTCCACATTGGACGAACGCCGGTGCGAAGCCTTGGGCGGGAATGGGGTCCGGGCTGGCACCGAGCAGGGCTCGATGCGGTCCGACATCACGACATGCGTCGTCAGAGGGGCCCGGTCCGCCTGTCCCAGATAGGGGCTCGATGGCGCGACGCAAGGCCGTCCCGCCGGCTTTTCGACAGGCAGTCCCACCGGCGACCCGCGCCCCCCTTCCCCTCGGGCCCGCGCGGGACTAACTATCGGCAAGCCCCGCAAAAGGATCGCCCATGCTTTACCAGACCCAGGCCGAATGGCTGGCCGCCCCTAAAAAGCGCGTGCTGTTCTTTGGCATGTCGGGACTGGGCAAGACCTTCCTTGCCTCGATGCTGCGCGGCTCGGGGGAATGGTTCCACTATTCGGTCGATTACCGCATCGGCACCCGCTACATGGGCGAGCTGATCGCCGACAACTTCAAGCGCGAGGCGATGAAGGTCCCCTTCCTGCGCGAGCTGCTGTTGTCGGATTCGGTCTATATCGCCAGCAACATCACCTTCGAGAACCTGGCGCCGCTGTCCACCTATCTGGGCAAGCCCGGCAGCGTGACCCGCGGCGGGCTGGAATTTGCCGAATACATGCGCCGCCAGGACCAGCACCGCACGGCCGAGATCGCGGCGCTGCTGGATAGCGGCCATTTCATCCGCCGCGCGCAGGAAATCTATGGCCTGGACCATTTCGTCTGCGATTCCGGCGGCTCGGTCTGCGAGGTGGTGGACCCGTTTGCCGAAACCGACCCGGTGCTGGACGCGTTGCAGCGCGAGTTGCTGCTGGTCTGGATCAAGGGTTCGGACGCGCATACCGAGGAACTGGTGCGCCGCTTTGACCGCGCGCCCAAGCCGATGTATTACCAGCCGGAATTCCTGGACCGGGCCTGGACCGACTATCGGGTCGAAAACGGCCTGCGCGCCGAACAGGTCAATCCCGACGATTTCATCCGCTGGACCTATGCCCGCGCCCTGGCCCACCGCCAGCCGCGCTATCAGGCCATGGCCCGGCGCGGCGTGACCCTGCTGGCCGAAGAGGTCGCGCAGGTCAGGACCCCCGACGACCTGACGGCCCTGATCGGCCATGCCATCGAAAGACGGCCGCCACCGGAAAGACCGACAGAAAGGACGCATGATGCCCATCACCCTGCCCAATGACCTGCCCGCCTTCGACATCCTGTCGAACGAAGGCGTCATGGTCATGTCGCCGGGCCGGGCGGCAACCCAGGACATCCGGCCCTTGCGCATCGGGCTTTTGAACCTGATGCCCAAGAAGATCCAGACCGAGACCCAGTTCGCCCGGCTGATCGGCGCGACGCCCCTTCAGATCGACTTTCACCTGATCCGCATGTCGGACCATGAAAGCCGCAACACCGCCGCCGACCACCTGCAATCCTTTTACCGCCGCTTCTGCGAGGTCGAAGATTCGGGCGAGCGCTTCGACGGGCTGATCATCACCGGCGCGCCCATCGAACACCTGCCGTTCGAGGACGTGACCTATTGGGACGAACTCACGCGGGTCTTCGACTGGACGCAAAGCCATGTGCATTCGACCTTCGGCGTCTGCTGGGGCGGCATGGCCATGGCCTGGCATTTCCACCGCCTGGAAAAGCACCTGCTGGACCACAAGGCCTTCGGCTGCTTCCGCCACCGCAACATGGCGCCCTCCAGCCCCTATCTGCGCGGCTTTTCCGACGACGTGCTGGTCCCGGTCAGCCGCTGGACCGAGGTGCGCCAGCCCGAGGTGGACGCCATCCCGGCGCTGACGACGCTGATCGCCTCGGACCAGGTCGGCCCCTGCCTGCTGCAAGATCCCGGCCATCGCGCGCTCTATGTCTTCAACCATTTCGAATATGACAGCACGACGCTCAAGGACGAATACGACCGCGACGCCGCCTCGGGCAAACCGATCGAGGTGCCGGTGAACTATTACCCGGACGACGACCCCTCGCGCATGCCGACGAACCGCTGGCGCAGCCACGCGCATCTGCTTTACGGCAACTGGATCAACGATATCTACCAGACCACCCCCTTCGACCTGGCCCGCATCGGCCAGGGCTGAGCGTCGGGGACAGCAGGAACGGCCGCGCCTTGTGGCCATCTCGCGCCGCCCGGAAACGGGAGCGCCCAAGGCGCGGCCATGCCGCCCGCTTGCGAGGTCGGCGCAGGCCCGCTAGCGTCGTTTCGGACTGCCCCCAAGGAAAGCATGGACATGAAACCTTTTCGCTTCCCCGCCCTTGCGCTGGTGCTTGCCAGCACCAGCCTGACCGCCGCACAGGCCGCCGATTCCGACCTGACCGTCTTCGACTGGGCCGGCTTCGAAGAGCCGGTGATCTTCCAGGGCTATATCGACAAGCATGGCGCCAGCCCCACCTTTGCCTTCTACGGCGATGACGACGAGGCCTATCAAAAGCTCGCCTCGGGCTTCAAGGCAGACCTCGCCCATCCCTGCTCGCAGATGGTGTCCAAATATCGCGATGCGGGGCTGATCGAGCCCTGGGACGTGTCGAAGATCCCGGCCTTCGAAAGCCTCGATCCGAAATTCCTCGATTCGGAAATCTTCAAGGACGACCAGGGGGTCTGGTATATCCCGACCGATTGGGGCGCGACCGCGGTCGCCTATAATACCGAGAATGTGCCGGCCGAGGACGTGGCCAGCCTGAACATCTTCATCGACCCGAAATACCAGGGCCGCACCTCGCTGCCCGATTCGGCCGACGACGTCTGGGCGCTGGCCTACCTGGCCACCGGCACCACCGACTGGACCCAAGTGACGGACGAACAGTTCACGGCCGCCGCCGATTGGCTGCGCCAGGCGCATCAGAACGTCGCCGCCTATTGGGCCGATCCGGCCGAACAGGCGCAGCTCATGGCCTCGGGCGCGGTGGACGTGGCCTGGTCCTGGAACGACGGCGTGGTCCTGCTAGAGGCGGACGGCTTCCCCGTCGGCTTCCAGCGCGCCCCAAAGGAGGGCAGCTCGACCTTCTTCTGCGGCTTCATCAACCTCAAGGACGGACCGGGCAACGAAGACAAGGCCTATGACTTCATCAACGCCTGGCTCGCGCCCGAGGCAGCCAAGGGCCTGCTGGACACCATCGGCTACGGCCATACCTCGACCGTCGCGATGCAGACGATCCAGGACGAACCTGCGGTGCAGGAAGGGCTTTCGCCCGTGGACGCGCCGATCCTGGCCCAGACCCCGAACGACCCGCAGCAGCGCGAACGGCAATTGCAGGAATTCGAAAAGATCAAGGCCGGCTTCTGATCGCCGCTTGCAGCGCTCCGCCCGAAACGGCGGGGCGCCTGCCCGGCGTGACGGCCGCATGGGTATTTTCACAACAGAGAAATCCAGCCCCATCCCCGCCGGGCTTCTTTCGTGTCCAAATATCCCAAGGGGTGAATTGGCCCGCGCAGCGGGACAAGAGGGGAACAGAGTTCCCCTTGATCACGGGAAGAAACAATCGCTGCACCCGCCGAACGGATCACCTCCGCGCCGGGTGATCGCGAAACTGGTCCCCGGCAAGGCGAGCCTGCCACCAGGCAAGCGCCAGCGCCAGCATCCCCGCCGCCGACAGCGCCACCGCCACCAGGCCCGACGACCGCCAGCCCCAGCCCGCCGCCAGCGCCAGCCCCGCCAGCCAGGGCCCCAGGGCATTGGCGGCGTTGAAGGCGGCGTGGTTCATCGCCGCCGCCATGCTCTGCGCCTCGCCCGCCACGTCCATCAGCCGCGTCTGCAAGGGCACGACCATGCCCGAGCCCAGGCCCAGCAGAAAGGACGACACCAGCATCAGCCCCCAGTTCCCCACCGCCAAGGCTGCGAAAGCCTGTGTCACGGTCATGAACAGCATCAGGCGCAGCGCCGCGCCCCAGGGGCCGTGGCGGATGGTCAGCCGCGCCGCCCGGATGCTGCCCAGCGTGCCGCCGACGCCAAAGGCCGAAAGCGCCGCGGGGACGGCCCAGGCCGGCGGCTGCGCCGTGGCCAGCATCGCCGCGGAAAGATAGGAATAGACCGCGAAAAGTCCGCCAAAGCCGATGGCGCCGACCAGCAGGATCAGCACCACCGCCGGATTGCGCAGCGCCTTCAGCTCGGCCAGCGGGCGCGCGTCCTTGGGCGGGCCGACATGCGGGGCCAGCCGCAAGATCAGCCAACCCGCCAGCAGCGCCAGCACGGCCGGCAGCGCAAAGCCCCAGCGCCAGCCCAGCCCCTGCCCCAGGATGCTTGCCAGCGGCACCCCCGCGATATTGGCGACGGTCAGGCCCAGCAGCACCTGCGTCACGCCCTTGGCGCGCTGTTCGCGCGGCAGGGCATCGGCGGCGAACAGCATCGCCACGCCCAGAAAACCGCCATGCGGCAGCCCGGCAAGAAAGCGCGCCCCCACCAGTGTGCCATAGCCCGGCAGCACCGCGGCCAGCAGGTTCATCAGCCCGTAACCCGCGATCAGCGCCGCCAGATAGCGCCGCCGCGGCAACCGCGCGCCAAGGATCGAGGTGACGGGCGCACCGACCACCACCCCCAGCGCATAGGCGGACACCACATGGCCCGCCTGCGGCTCGGTAATGCCCAGGTCGCTGGCATACCAGGGCAAAAGCCCCATGGCGGCGAATTCCGAGGTGCCGATGGCAAAGGCGCCAAGGCCCAGGGCAAGAACGGCAAGCTTCAGGTTCGGCTGCGGCGTCATGGCGGCCCCTTGGTTGGCAAAGCGGGAGGAGGCAGAACTGCTGGCGTTAACAGATGCGACCATATGCCGCCAAGCCGCCCGCCGCGAAGCCCTGACATGCAAAAGGCGCAAGGCTGCGCAAAGCGCGCTCCACCCGCCTTCACCGTTTTTCAAATACTCGAAAGCGGCAGGGCCGGCCGGCGCGGCGTCGATATGCAGGCCCGACTTTGCCACCTCTCGGCTCGGGACGCTCTCGGGAATGAGTATTTGGAAAACGGTGAAACTGCCCCGGCCGGCGCCTCAGCCGGACTGCCAGCGCGGCTTGCGCTTGTCGAAAAAGGCGGCGATGCCCTCGGGCGCCTCGTCCCCTTCCCAGACATCGACCAGGGCCTGGATGCTGGCCTCGATCTCGGCCGGGCCGATGGGGGGGCCAAGGCGCCGGGCCAGGCGCTTGGCCGCCGCCACCGCGCCGGGGGCGCAGGAAAGATAGGGCAGGACTTCGCCCTCGATCGCCGCATCCAGCGCCGCGGCATCGGCCAGGCCGGCCAGCAGGTTCAGCCGCACCGCCTCGTCAGCCTCGAAAAGCCGCGCCGACATGAAGACGCGGCGCGCCGCAGCCTCGCCCATCCGCGCCAGCACATAGGGGCCGATGGTGGCGGGGATCAGGCCCAGCCGGGTTTCGGTCAGGCCGAAGCGCGCCTCGGGCACCGCCACCGCCACGTCGCAGACCGAAAGCAGGCCGATCCCGCCGCCGAAGGCATTGCCCTGCACCCGGCCGATCAGCGGCTTGGGCAGGGTGTTCAGCGCGTTCAGCATCATGGCAAGTTCGCGCGCGCCCTCGCGCCGGGTCCCGGCATCGGCGCGCATCTGCTCTTGCATCCAGCCCAGGTCGCCGCCGGCGCAGAAGCTGCGCCCCTCGGCCGCCAGCACCACCACGCGCACCGCGGGATCGGCGCCAAGCGCCTGCGCGGCCTGGGTCAGTTCCCGGATCATCTGCGCCGACAGCGCATTGTGCCTGTCTGGGCGCGCCAGCCACAGATGCGCCACGCCGCGGGCATCGGTGTCGATGCGGATGGTTTCCATCACTCGGCTCCTTTCATGGCGCGGGCCATGGCGGCGGCCTGTTCGATCAGCGCCATGTCCAGCCCGGTGTCATGGCCGCGCAGCGCCAGGTGCGCGGCAAGCTTTTCGGTCGCGACATTGCCCGCGGCGCCGGGCGCATAGGGACAGCCGCCCAGGCCCCCGACGGCGGCGTCAAAGACCCGCAAACCGCGCGCCAGGCTCGCGTCGATATTCTCCAGCGCCCGGCCGGCGGTGTCGTGGTAATGGCCGGCCAGGCTTTCGGGCGGCAACTCATCCAGAACCGCGGCCAGCATGGCGTCGATGGCTTCGGGCCGGGCCTGGCCGAGTGTCTCGCCCAGGCTGATCTCGTGACAGCCCAGGTCGCGCAGCCTGGCCGCGACGCGCGCGACGCTGGCGGGCGCGACCTTGCCCTCGAACGGGCAGTCCGTCACCACCGAGACATAACCGCGCAAGGCAATGCCGTCCCGCCGCGCCGCCTGTGCCACCGGCGCAAGCCGTTCCAGGCTTTCGGCGATGGAGGCGTTCAGGTTCGCCCTGGAAAACCCCTCGGAGGCCGAGGCGAAGATCGCCACCTCGTCCGCGCCGGCCGCCCGCGCCGCCTGGTAGCCGCGCAGGTTCGGGGTCAGCACCGCATAGCGGATGCCGGGGCGGCGCGTGATGCCGGCCATGACCTCGGCCGCATCCGCCATTTGCGGCACCCATTTCGGCGGCACGAAGCTTGTCACCTCGATGCGGCGGAACCCGGCCTGCGACAACAGGTCGACCAGCGCGATCTTTTCCGCCGCCGGGATCAGGCGCTTTTCGTTCTGCAACCCGTCGCGCGGCCCGACCTCGAAGATTTCAACCTGGGACATCGGGGACCTCGTAGAAATCGCGGGTATAAAGCAGCGCCGTGCCCGGTCCGGGCAGGCTGCGCCGGAAGGCCGGGCGCGCGGCGCAGCGGTCGCGATAGGCGGCCAGCGCCGGCCGGTCGGCATAGCTGACAAAGCGCGAGGCGATCCAGACCGAATAGCCGACCTGGCAGTCGACGCCGGAAAATTCGCTGAGCAGCCAGTCCGAATCCGCGACGCAAGCCTCGACCAGGCGCAGCGCCCGCGACAGCCGCGCCGCTTCCAGCCGCATGAGGATGGCAGAGCGCTGGCTTTCCTGCCGCAGGAACACATGCTGCTGGGTCAGGTTGGCCAGGTGCTGGCCCAGCGTCTCGCCGAAATGCAGCCAGTCGAGCCAGCCCAGGCGTCCGGGGCTGCCGGGCGCGCGCCACAGATGCGGGGCGCGGGTTTCGCACAGCCATTCGGTCATGGCGCCGGATTCGTGGATCGTGGTCGCGCCGTCGCGCAGCGCCGGGACCCGGCCGACCGGGTGGATCGCGTCATAGGGCGGCCGGCGGGTCGATCCGTCGGCCAGATCCATCAGCCGCAGGTCATAGTCGCAGCCGATCTCTTCGAGCAGCCACAGGATGCGCATCGAGCGCGACAGCGGCACATGCCAAAGCGTCAGTTCAGCCATCCTCTTCCTCCAGCCGGATCAGGGGGGCGCCGGCCTCGACCTGGTCGCCGGGCTGGGCCAGGACCTCGGCCACCCGGCCGTCGCGGGCGGCGGTCAGCGTGTGTTCCATCTTCATCGCCTCCAGGATCGCCAGCCGCGTGCCGGCCGCCACCTGCTGCCCCGGCGCGACGAAGATCGCCTTGACCAGGCCCGGCATGGGCGACAGCGTCAAGCCGCCGCCCGTCTCTGCCCCGCCGCGCGCCAGCGGATCCAGCGGGACAAGCGTCAGCGCGCCGTCGCCGAAAACGCTGGTGCCGGCCGCATGGTTCACGATGCGCGCGCGCCGCGGGCTGCCGTCGACCCACCAGCGTCCGCCCTGATAGCCGATCTCATGCGCGGCGCCGTCCAGCGTGACGCGGGCCGCGCCGGGGCCCAGCACCTCCAGCAGCGCCGCGCCCCCGTCCCAGGCGATGGTGCGGCGCAGCGGCTGCCACAAGGTGATGCCGCCGCGGCTTTGCGGATCGTCCAGCCGGGCCAGGCCCAGCACCGCCAGCGCCAGCGCCGCCGGATCGGGTTCGGCGGCGGCAATCAGCGCCGGCAGGTCGCGGGCGATCAGGCCGGTATCGACCTCGCCGCGGCCGAAGCCCGGATGCCGGGTCAGCGCGATCAGGAAATCCAGGTTGGTCACGGAACCCGCCACCTCGGTATCGGCCAGCGCCGATTCGAGCGCCCGCAGCGCGATGGCGCGGGTCGCGCCATGGGTGACGACCTTGGCGATCATCGGGTCATACCAGGGCGAGATGGCGTCGCCCGCCCGGACCCCGGTCTCGATTCGTACCTGGTCGGGCCGCGCCTGGTCGGGAAAGCGCAGATGCGCCAGCCGGCCGGTGGCGGGCAGGAAGCCCGCCGGCACGTCCTCGGCATAAAGCCGGGCCTCGAAGGCATGGCCGGTGATAGCCAGGTCCTCTTGCCGGGCCGGCAGCGGCTCGCCGCTGGCGACGCGGAGTTGCCATTCCACCAGGTCGATGCCGGTGATCGCCTCGGTCACGGGATGTTCGACCTGAAGGCGGGTGTTCATCTCCATGAACCAGAAGCCGTCGGGGCGCAGGCCCTGGCCGGCATCGACGATGAATTCGACGGTGCCGGCGCCGGCATAGCCGATGGCCTGGGCGGCGCGGGTGGCGGCCTCGCCCATGGCGGCGCGCATCCGGGGCGTCATGCCGGGGGCCGGGGCTTCCTCGATCACCTTCTGGTGGCGGCGTTGCAGCGAACAGTCGCGTTCGAAAAGGTGGACGGCGCGATGGCCGTCGCCGAAGACCTGAACCTCGATATGGCGGGGCTGGCGGACATATTTCTCGATCAGCACGGCAGGGTTGCCGAAGGCGGTGGCGGCCTCTCCGGTCGCGGATTGCAGCGCGGCGGGGAAATCCTGCGCCCGCTCGACCAGGCGCATGCCCTTGCCGCCGCCGCCGGCCACCGCCTTGATCAGCACCGGATAGCCGATCGCCTGGGCCTGCTGCG
This sequence comes from Paracoccus thiocyanatus, assembly GCF_900156255.1. GTDB lineage: Bacteria > Pseudomonadota > Alphaproteobacteria > Rhodobacterales > Rhodobacteraceae > Paracoccus > Paracoccus thiocyanatus. The sequence continues at coordinate 128,685 of NZ_FTMK01000003.1, read as the reverse complement.
CCAGATGCGCGGCGTCCTGGTTTTCGCCGTGATAGCCGGGCACGACGGGGACGCCGGCCTGCTCCATCAGCGCCTTGGCCGCGTCCTTGAGGCCCATCTTGCGGATCGCATCGGCCGAGGGGCCGATGAAGACCAGCCCCGCCGCCGTCACCGCATCGACGAAATCCGGGTTTTCGCTGAGAAAGCCGTAGCCGGGATGGATGGCTTGCGCGCCGGTGTCCAGCGCGGCGCGGATGATCGCGTCGCCGCGCAGGTAGCTGTCTTTGGGCGCGGGGCCGCCGATAGGCACGGCCTCGTCCGCCATCGCCACATGGCGTGCGGCGCGGTCGGCATCGGAATAGACCGCGACCGTGCGCACGCCCAGCTTGCGGGCAGTGTCGATGACGCGGCAGGCGATCTCGCCCCGGTTGGCGATCAGGATCTTCTGGAACATCCGGTGGCTCCTGTGGCAGCGGACGGGCCGGGGGTTTCACACCCCCGGACCCCCGCGGAGTATTTGGGAAACGGAGAAATCATCAGCCTTTCCGGGGCAGGGCATGGGGCGGGATGCGCATGGCCGTCACATCCGGAAGATGCCGAAGCGGGTCGGCTGGATCGGGGCGTTGAGGCTGGCGCGCAGGCTGAGCGCCAGCACGTCGCGGGTCTTTCGCGGGTCGATGACGCCGTCGTCCCAGAGCCGGGCCGAGGCATAGAGCGGATGGCTTTGGCGTTCGAACATCTCGATGGTGGGGCGCTTGAACTCGGCCTCTTCCTCGGGCGACCAGTGGCCGCCCTGGCGCTCGATCCCGTCGCGGCGCACGGTGGCGAGCACCCCCGCCGCCTGTTCGCCGCCCATCACCGAGATGCGGCTGTTGGGCCAGGTCCAGAGGAAGCGCGGGCCGTAAGCGCGGCCCGACATGCCGTAATTGCCGGCCCCGAAGCTGCCCCCGACCAGCATGGTGATCTTGGGCACATTGGTCGTGGCCACCGCCGTCACCATCTTGGCGCCGTGGCGCGCGATGCCTTCGTTTTCGTATTTGCGCCCGACCATGAAGCCGGTGACGTTCTGGAGGAAGACCAGGGGGACGCCGCGCATCGAGCAAAGCTCGATGAAATGCGCGCCCTTTTGCGCGGCTTCCGAGAAGATCACGCCGTTATTGGCGATGATGCCGACGGGGCAGCCCTCGACATGGGCAAAGCCCGTCACCAGCGTTTCGCCGAAGCGGGCCTTGAACTCGTCGAAGCGCGAGCCGTCCACGACGCGGGCGATCACCTCGCGGATATCATAGGGGATGCGCAGGTCGGCGGGGACCAGGCCCAGGATTTCGTCGGGGTCGTGGGCCGGCGGTTCGGGGGATTGCCATTGCACGGTCGCGGGCTGCCGGCGGTTCAGGTTGGCGATGCTGCGCCGGGCGATGGCCAGGGCATGGGCGTCGTCCTCGGCCAGGTAGTCGGCCACGCCGGACAGGCGCGTGTGCACGTCGCCGCCGCCCAGGTCCTCGGCCGAGACCACCTCGCCGGTGGCGGCGCGCACCAAGGGCGGGCCGGCCAGGAAGATCGTGCCCTGGTTTCGCACGATGATGGTCACGTCGGACATGGCCGGCACATAGGCGCCGCCCGCCGTGCAGGACCCCATGACCACGGCGATCTGGGCGATGCCCATCGCGCTCATCTGCGCCTGGTTGTAGAAGATGCGGCCGAAATGGTCGCGGTCGGGAAAGACCTCGTCCTGGTTGGGCAGGTTCGCGCCGCCGGAATCGACCAGGTAGATGCAGGGCAGGTGGCATTCCTGGGCGATTTCCTGGGCGCGCAGGTGCTTTTTCACCGTCATCGGGTAATAGGTGCCGCCCTTGACGGTCGCGTCATTGGCCACGACCATCACGTCCTGGCCATGCACCCGGCCGATGCCGGCGATGACCCCGGCCGCGGGCGCGGCGTCGTCATACATGCCATGCGCCGCCGTCGCGCCGATTTCCAGGAAGGGCGAGCCGGGGTCGAGCAGGTTCGCCACCCGTTCGCGCGGCGGCATCTTGCCGCGGGCGACGTGGCGGTCCAGCGCCTTGGCGCCGCCGCCCGCCGCCGCGGCCAAGGCCGCCTCGCGCACGGTTTCCAGCATGGCCAGATGCGCCGCGCGATTGGCGCGGAAGGTTTCCGAGGAGGGCAGGACCGAACTGCCAAGCTTCATCGCATCATCCTTTCGGGACCGGGCCGGAGGCTGCGCCTGTTTGTCGCAGTCGGGGCAAAGGCGGGGAAATCTTGATCCAGATCAACGCCGCAGCCCAAGGCGAGGCGCGATGAGCGGAGCTGCGACAAGAAGAGAGGATCGCCATGAGACACAAGCTTGCCATTGCCGCGGCGCTCGCCGCGCTTGCCTCGCCTGCGCTTGCGCAATCGCAAGGCGACTGGACGCTCGGCTTCGGGATCGCACATGTGAATCCGAAATCGGACAATGGCGTGCTGGCCGCGGGCACGGTTCCGACCAGCATCGACGACAGCACCCGCCCCAGCATCACCTTTGAATATTTCATCCGCGACAATATCGGCGTCGAGGTGCTGGGCGCCCTGCCCTTCACCCATTCGGTCCGGTCGAACGGGGCCGAGATCGGCACCGTCAAGCACCTGCCGCCGGTCGTGTCGCTGCAATATCATTTCGACATGCATCCGCGCTGGAAGCCCTTTGTCGGCCTGGGCGTGAACTTTACCGGCTTCTGGGACGGCGAGGCCAAGGGGCCGCTGGCCGGCAACCAGTTGCGGGTCAAGAATAGCTGGGGACTGGCCGCGCATCTGGGCGTGGACCATTGGATCAACGACCGCTCGGCCCTGCGCGCCGACCTGCGCTGGATCGACATCAATGCCGATGTCGAGTTGAACGGCGCCAATATCGGTTCGGTCGATGTCGATCCGGTGGTGGCCGGCGTCAGCTATGTGATGAAGTTCTAGGCCGCCATCGCGGCCCTTGGCGGGGCGCCGCCCGTTTTGCGCGCCCCGGATCATTTCGGTTCCGCCACGGACAGAAGCAGCGCCGCTTGCCGCGCGGTCTCGTCGCGCAGGCAGCGGGCGCGGGCCAGGTCCTCGCCGGCCTGGCCTGCCCGGTCGCAAAGCGCCTGGCGAAACGCGATCCAGGCGCGTTCCATCCGGCGCAGCGGCTCTTGCTGGGCTGCACCCGCCAGCGCCGCCGCGTAGACGGCGGTCAGCTTGGCCTCCCATGCCTGGTGCGAGGCGTCGAGGCAGTTCGCCATCGGGAAATCCGGGTCGTCGCCGGTATATTTCTGCCGGGCATAGTCCAGGCAGGGCGGCATCCCCGCCCCGGCGCAATCGGCCCGCGCGCCCTGGGTTTGGGCCGCATCAAGGCATCGGTCGATCGCCGCCGGATCGAAGCCCGAGGCATCGCCGGCCAGCGCAGGCGCGCCCATCAGCAGCAGCAGCGCTAGCGCGCGCATCAGGCAATGTCCATCAACTGCCGCCCGATCAGCATCCGGCGGATTTCCGAGGTTCCGGCGCCGATCTCCATCAGCTTGGCATCGCGGAACAGCCGGCTGACCGCGGAATCGTTCAGGAAGCCGGCGCCGCCCAGCGCCTGCACGGCCTGATGCGCCTGCACCATGGCCTGTTCGCTGGCGTAAAGCACCGCGCCGGCCGCATCCTGGCGGGTGACGCGGCCCGCGTCGCAGGCCTTCGCTACCTCGTAGACATAGGCGCGCGCCGTGTTCAGCGCGACATACATGTCGGCGACCTTGGCCTGCATCAGTTGGAAGGACCCGATGGGCTGGCCGAACTGCTTGCGTTCCTTGACATAGGGCATGACCTCGTCAAGGCAGGCGGCCATGATGCCGGTGCCGATGCCCGACAGCACCAGCCGTTCGTAATCAAGGCCCGACATCAGCACCCGCACGCCCTTGCCCTCGGCCCCCAGCACGTTTTCCGCGGGCACCTCGCAATCGTGGAAGATCAGCTCGCCGGTGTTCGAGCCGCGCATGCCCAGCTTGTCGAAATGCGGGCTGGTCGAAAAGCCGGCCATGCCGCGCTCGACGATAAAGGCGGTGATGCCGCGGCTGCCGGCCTCGGGGTCGGTCTTGGCATAGACCACCAGCGTATCGGCGTCGGGCGCGTTGGTGATCCAGTATTTATTGCCATTGAGCACATAGCGGTCGCCGCGCTTTTCGGCGCGCAGCTTCATGCCGACCACGTCGCTGCCCGCGCCCTCCTCGGACATGGCCAGGGCGCCGACGGCGCGGCCGCTGCACAGGCCGGGCAGGTATTTCCGCCGCTGTTCATCGCTGCCGTTCAGCTTGATCTGGTTCACGCAAAGGTTCGAATGCGCGCCATAGGACAGGCTGACCGAGGCCGAGGCGCGGGCGATTTCCTCGGTCGCGACGACATGGGCCAAATAGCCCAGGCCGGCGCCGCCATATTCCTCGGACACGGTGATGCCCAACAGGCCCAGATCGCCCATTTCGCGCCACAGCTCGTTCGGGAATGCATTGGATCGGTCCACCTGGGCCGCCATCGGCTTCACCCGCTCCTGCGCCCAGCGGTGGACGGTGTCGCGCAGCGCGTTCACGTCCTCGCCCAGGTCGAACTGCATTCCCGCGGTGAACATCGGCCTTCTCCTCTGTTTATTGAACAAGTGTTCATTTAACTGACTTATGCGGCCGGTGCCCGGCCCGCGTCAAGCCTGTTCTGGGCGGTCCGGGGCCATCCTGCGCCTGCGGGGCGCGCGTTGACAAGTCCGCGCCCCGCGGCCATCCAAGGCCGGCCAAACCGCAAGGATGCCCGATGAACCCTGCCCCTGTTGCCGCGCGGCTGCTGATGCTGCGCCATGCGCCGCTGGCCGTGCCGGGTCTGGCCGGTCGCCGCGACGTCGCGGCGGATTGCAGCGACCGCGCGGCGCTGGACTGGGCGCGCGCCGCGCTGGATGGCGCCGGGACGCATTGGTCCAGCCCCGCCCGGCGCTGCCGGCAGACCTGCGCGGCGCTGGATCTGTCCCCGGAATGGCATCCCGCCCTGTGGGAGCAGGATTTCGGCGCCTGGGAGGAACCCGGCGCCACGATCCCCGACCTTGGCCCGCTGCTGCCCGAGGAACTGGCCCGCCAGCGCCCGCCGGGGGGCGAAAGCTTCCTGGACATGGCCGCGCGGGTGCAGCCGCTGCTGGATCGGGCGCAGGGCACCGTGGCCGTGGTCGCCCATGCCGGCACGGTGCGGGCGGCGCTGGCGCTGGCGGTCGGCCCGGCGGCGCTGTCCTTTTCCGTGGCGCCGCTGTCGCTGACCATCCTGGCGCGCAGCCCCGCCGGCTGGGCGGTCGAGGCCGTCAACCGGGTCGCGCCGTGACGCAGGAAACCTTGACCATCGCGCTTACGGCAATGCTGGCCGATGCGCTGATCGGCTGGCCGGATGCGCTTTATCGCCGCATCTCGCACCCGGTGGTCTGGATCGGCCGGCTGATCTCGGCGCTGGACCGGCGCTGGAATGGCGGCGGGCACCGCATCGCCCGCGGCGCGCTGGCGGTCGCGGTGACGCTTGGCGCGGCGGTCGTCCCGGCGCTGCTGCTGACCTGGGCGCTCTTGCCGCTGACCCTCGGCCCCGTTCTGCTGGGCCTGCTGGCCTGGCCGCTGGTCGCCACCCGGTCGCTGCACGATCACGTCGCCGCCGTGGCCCGGCCGCTGGCCCAGGGCGATGTGCCGCAGGCCAGGGCGGCAGTGGCGATGATCGTCGGCCGCGACCTGGACGACCGGCCCCAGCCCATCGCCCGCGCCGCCCTGGAAAGCCTGGCCGAAAACACCTCGGACGGGGTGGTCGCGCCGCTGTTTTGGGCGGCGGTGGCAGGTCTGCCGGGGATCGCGGCCTATAAGGCGATCAACACGCTTGATTCGATGATCGGCCACATGAGCCCGCGCCACGCGCTGTTCGGGCGGGTGGCGGCGCGGCTGGACGACCTGGTGAACCTGCCCGCCTCGCGCCTGACCGGGCTGCTTTTTGTCGTGGCGGCGGGGTCGCGGCGGGCCTGGCGAGTAATGCGCCGCGATGCGCGCCGCCACCGCTCGCCCAATGCCGGCTGGCCCGAGGCCGCCATGGCCGGTGCGCTGGACGTGCGCCTGTCGGGTCCGCGCCGCTATCACGGCGTGGAAAGCCCCGAGCCCTGGCTGAACGAAGACGCCCGCGACCCCGGCCCGCAAGACCTGCTGCGCGGGCTGGCGCTTTATCGCCGGGCGATGGTGCTGCTGGGACTGGCGCTGGCGCTGGCCTTGGCGCTTTAGCTCCAGTCGAAGAAATCGGCGGGCGCGCGGGCGCGCAATTCCTCGGCCAGGTCGCTGCCCATGGCGGCGCCGTCAGCGGCAAGGCCGCGGCGCTCGCCCACGATCACCTCGCTGCCGTCGGGGCGCAGGATCTCGCCGCGCAGGTGCAGCCGGTCGCCGTCCAGTTCCGCAAGCCCGGCGATGGGCGTCTGGCAGGAACCGTCCAGCCCGGCCAGAAAGGCGCGCTCGGCCGTGACCCGCAGCCCGCTGTCGCGGTCGGCGATGGCGGCCAGCAGCGCGGCGACGCGCGCATCACCGCTGCGCCGCTCGACCCCGATGCAGCCCTGGGCCACGGCCGGCAGCATCTCGTCCGGTTCGACCGCGCCCCGCGCCACATGCAGCATGCCCAGCCGGGTCAGCCCGGCCATGGCCAGAAAGGTCGCCACGGCGACCCCCTCTTCCAGCTTCTTCAGGCGGGTCTGCACGTTCCCGCGAAACTCCACCAGCTTCAGGTCCGGCCGCCGCGCCGCCAGTTGCGCCCGCCGCCGCAGGCTGGATGATCCGACCACTGCGCCGGGCGGAAGCTGGGAAATCGCGCCGTATTGCGCGCTGACAAAGGCGTCGCGCACATCTTCGCGCGGCAGGTAGCAGTCGATCATCAAGCCGTCGGGCTGGATCGTCGGCATATCCTTCATCGAATGCACGGCGATGTCGATGTCCTGCGCCAGCAGCGCATCCTCGATCTCGCGGGTGAACAGGCCCTTGCCGCCGATTTCTTTCAGCGGCCGGTCCAGCACGCGGTCGCCGGTGGTCTTGATCACCACGATCTCGAACGCATCGGCCGCCAGGCCATGCGCGGCGATCAGCCGGTCGCGGGTTTCATGCGCCTGGGCCAGCGCAAGCGCCGAGCCGCGGGTGCCGATGCGGAGGGGGTTCTGGGGGTCGGGCATCTGGGTCATGGCACAGGGCTTAGCCCGCCCCCTCGGCCTTGACAACGGGGGCGGGCGCGCCATGAAGGGGGCGAGAGGTGAATTATGTCCGAAAAAACCATCCTGCGCGCGCTCAAGGGCGAGCGTCTGCCCGTTCCGCCCGTCTGGATGATGCGCCAGGCCGGCCGCTACCTGCCGGAATACCGCGCCACCCGCGCCCAGGCCGGCGACTTTTTGTCGCTGTGCTATAACCCCGACCTGGCGGCCGAGGTCACGCTGCAACCGATCCGCCGCTATGGCTTCGACGCGGCGATTCTCTTTGCCGATATCCTGCTTTTGCCGCAGGCGCTGGGGCTGGACCTGTGGTTCGTCACCGGCGAGGGGCCGCGGCTGTCGACCGTCACCACCGCGGCGCAGGTCGCGGCGCTGAAACCGGCCGCGGCGATCCACGACACCCTGTCGCCCATCTATGAAACCGTGCGCATCCTGGCGCGGGAACTGCCGCGCGAAACGACGCTGATCGGCTTTGCCGGCGCGCCCTGGACCGTCGCGACCTATATGGTCGCCGGCCGCGGCACCCCCGACCAGGCACCGGCCCATGCCTTCATGGCCCAGGACCGCGCCGCCTTCGCCGCCCTGATCGACCTGATCACCCAGGGAACCATCGACTACCTGTCGGCCCAGATCGAGGCCGGGGCCGAGGTCGTCAAGCTGTTCGACAGCTGGGCCGGCTCGCTCAAGGGCCGGGACTTCGACGATTTCGCGCTCGAACCGACGCGGCGGATCATCGCGGCGCTGAAATCGCGCCATCCCGGCATTCCGGTCATCGCCTTTCCGCGCGAAGCCGGGCCGCGCTATGCGGGCTTTGCCCGTGCCACCGGGGCCGATTGCGTGGCGCTGGACAATTCGGTCAGCGCCGATTGGGCAGCGGCCGAGGTGCAAAAGGACGGCTGCGTCCAGGGCAACCTCAATCCGCGCCTGCTGGTCAGCGGCGGCGACGAACTGGTGGCCGAGACGCGGCGGATCGTGCAGGCTTTCTCGCAGGGGCCGCATATCTTCAACCTCGGCCATGGCATCACCCCCGAGGCCGACCCCGACAATGTGACGCGGATGCTGGAAGCCATCCGCGGCTGACGGGCGGGATCGGCGCTTGAGCTGGATCCTGGCCACGCTGATCGCCGCCGCGGCCCAGACCGGGCGCAACGCGGCGCAGCGGCGGCTGACCGCGGAGCTGGGCACCATCGGCGCGACCGCGGTGCGCTTTCTCTTCGGCCTGCCCTTTGCCGCGCTGGTTCTGGCTGGCATGGCGTGGCTTGCGCCGGTGCCCAGGCCCGATGCCACGGTGCTGGCCTGGACGGCGTTGGGGGCGGGCGCGCAGATCGCCGCCACCGCGCTGATGTTGCTGACGATGGAAAACCGCGGCTTCGGCGTCACCACGGCGCTGATCAAGACCGAGCCGGTGACGCTGGCCCTGATCGGCGCCCTGCTGCTGGCCGAACCGCTGGGCCCCGCGCGCATGGGCGCGATCGCCACGGCGACGCTGGGCGTGACGTTGATGTCCGGCGCCGACTGGCGGCGCGGCGGCTGGCGGGCGGCGGGGCTGGGCATCGCGGCCGGGGCGCTGTTCGGCCTGTCGGCCATCGGCTTTCGCGGTGCGATCCTGGCGCTGCCCTTTGGCGACGGCGCGGTGCGGGCGGCAACCGTGCTGGTCCTGGCCCTGGCCCTGCAAAGCGCGATCATGCTGGCATGGCTCGGCGCGCGCGACCGCCCCGCCCTGGCCGGCATCGCCCGGCACTGGCGCGGCTCGCTGGGGGCGGGCGCGCTGGGGGCGCTGGCCTCGCTGTTCTGGTTCCTGGGCTTTGCGCTGACGGCGGCGGCCAATGTCCGCACCCTGGCCCTGGTCGAGGTGGTGCTGGCGCAGATCGTCTCGGGCCGGCTGTTTCGCGAAGGCGTCTCGCGCCGGCAACTGGCCGGGATGGCGCTGGTCGTGCTGGGCGTCGCGGCACTGGTCGCGACGAGCGGCTAGAATCGCATGAGTATTTGGAAAACGGTGAACAGCCCCCCAAGCGGTCCATTTCACCGTTTTTCAAATACTCAAATCACCGCCCTGCCACCGGATCGGCCTTTCCGCCCCGCGCGCTGCGGGCTAACAAGGGCGCATGACCCTGCCCGCCCTTTCCCCCGATCAGGCCGAAGCCTGGGATGCGCTTGCCGCCATCCTGGAAGAGGCCGGCATCGACCTGGTCTCGGAAGAAATCGCGCCGCCGCAGCCCGGCAAGGGGCGGGTGATGGCGGTGATCGGCAAGGCCGGCTCGGGCAAGACCCTGCTGCTGGCGGAACTGACCAAGGCGCTGAAGGCGGCCGGGGTCGACATCATCTCGGGCGATTACGAAGGCAAGAAGCGCAAGGACCGCCGCACCGTCGCCATCCTGGCCCCCACCAACAAGGCGGCCTTCGTGCTGCGCATGCGCGGCGTGCCGGCGACCACGATCCACCGCATCCTTTACACCCCGGTCTATGACCCCGAATACGAACGCATCGCCGACTGGCTGACCGGCGCCGGCGAGCGTCCGTCGGTCGCGGGGCTGATGGAGGGGCTGACCGACGCGGCGCTGGACCGCGCCAAGGCGTTCTACGACCAGCATGCCTCGATCCCCGGCGCGCTGGCCGCGGCGGGGCTGCGCGGCTCGGACTTCATTCGCGGCTGGAAGCGGCGCGAGGAAGGGCTGGACATCGGGCTGATCGACGAAGCCTCGATGCTGGACGAACGGCAATTCGACGACCTGCGCGAGATCTTTCCGGTGCTGGTGCTGTTCGGCGACCCGGCCCAGCTTGCCCCGGTGGGCCAGTCGGGGCAGATGGTGTTCGAGCGGCTGGCCCCCTCGCAGCGGCTGGTGCTGAGCCGCATCCACCGCCAGGAAGGCGACAGCCCGATCCTGGACCTTGCCCATGCGCTGGCCGATCCGGCGCTGGAATTCGACGCGTTCGAGCGGATGATCCGCGACGCCGCCGCCCGCGACCCGCGGGTAATCTGGGCCGAACGGGTGGAATCCGACCTGATGGCGCAAAGCCCGGTGCTGGTCTGGCGCAATATCACCCGCATCAAGCTGATCCAGGCCTTTCGCTCCGCCTATGGCGCGCCGGGCGACGCGCTGCTGCCGGGCGAGCCCCTGATCTGCGACGGGCTGGAACTACCCTTGAAGCACCGCAAGAAGCGCATCGACCTGGAGGCGCGGGGGCTGATCAAGGGCGCGCAGGTGGTCTATCTGGGGCCGGGCCGCAAGCCCGGCTTTTCGCGCCTGCATGTGGTGGGGGCCGAAGACCCCCGGCTTTCCGCGGCCAGCATCGTCAAGATCGAGATGCCCGATGTCGAAGAGCCCTTCATCCCCTTTGCCGCCCGCATGGGCGCGACCTTCCTGCATGGCGCGGCGGTGACGATCCACAAGGCGCAGGGCAGCCAATGGCCCGACGTGCAGGTCTTTGCCCCCGACATTGCCGCCGCCGCCTGGTCGGGCCGCTCCGAGGCCGGCATCGCGCTGTGGAAGCGGCTGGCCTATGTCGCCATCACCCGCGCCCAGGAACGGCTGCACTGGGTGGTCAAATCGCGCCTCGCCCGACCCTCGGCCCCGTTGGGCATCGACCATCTTGCCGTGCCGGCCGCCACGCTGGAACTGGCCGCTGAAGCCGAGGCCGGGGACTAGCCGCGCCGCGACGGTTTGCGCGCGCCGCCGGCTGGACGTAGCTGGGCCATGCGCAGCTCCAGCGCCTCGGCCAGGGCCTCGCGCGGGATGCCGGTTTCCTGGGACAGGCGCAGCAGGCCGAAATGCACCCGCGCCAGTTCCTGGTAATAGCGGGTGAAGCTGTAGTTGATCGACGCCCCGGCCAGCGCCCCCAAGACCGGCACCGCCTGCGCCGCCAGCTTCTGCGCAAGTGAGGCCGAAAGCCGCGGCGCCACCCGCGCGATCAGCGCCTGCACGGTCTGGCCGGTGATGGTCATGCGCGCGGCCAAGAGACCCAGGTCGGCGCCGTCGTCATCCGCCATCGGCCCGGCCGAGGCAAAGACGTGCAGCGCCTCGCGCCGCGCCTCGTCCGAGACGGGGTCGAACCCATGTTCGGCGGCGATATCCATGATGGCGCGCAAAAGCAGCGTCACCGTCACCGGCAGTTCCAGCGCCGCGCCGCCGATCCCGGCAAGCCCGCCCACCGCCCCCGAGGTGGTCGAGAGCAGCCGGTTGAACATGTCGCCGCGTTCGCGCAGCACCCCCCGCGACCGCGAGGCGGCGTCAAAGGCGCGGTTCAGCGCCGCCAAGGTGATGCGGTCCACGCGGCCGCGCACGCCCGCCGGAAAACGTTCGATCAGCCCCTCGGCCTTGCCACCGACGGCGGTCAGCAATTCCATCGCGATGCCCCCGGCCTGAAGGTAGCGCCGCGCCAGCCTGTCGATCGCGGCATGCACGGTCGGGTCGTCGATGGGCGGCAGCACGGTCTGGCGGAGGGGGATCTGGCTTTGTTCGGTCATCCTGCGGATACCTTGCGATGTCATGGCTGTGCTAGAACTGGGCATTGGCAGAGGAACCCGCAACCCGTGCCAGAGGTTCCTAAGGCGAATCGGCAGCCCGCCGCCGCAGGGCGGGACGCAAGAACGACGGAAAGAACAAGGACAAGGAAGACCGCCATGACCATCCGCCGCATCATCCCCGCCCTGACCCTGACCGCCGCGCTGGTGCTGGGACCGGCCGCCCTGGCGCAGGAAAGCGGGGCGCAAGACACCGGAACGCAAGGCACGGCAGAGCAGGCGACTGCCCAGGCCGCGGCCCCCGAGATGGGGCTGACGCTGGCCGATCTGGGCAGGGACCAGGGCCTGACCGCGGCGGTCGAGAAGATGGCCGAGGGCCACCAGATGCCCGAATGGCTGCGCGAGGGCGCGGTGATCTCGCCCAGCCAGACCGTGGCTTTCGGCGGCCAGGAATACCTGGCCATGATCGCCTGCAAGCAGCACGACTGCGCCGAAAACCAGTTCGCGGTGCTTTACGCACCGGGCAGCGGCACGGCGCACGGGGTTCTTTCGGTGCGCGACGGCGAGGGGGCGGAGCTGCTGACCTGGCTTGGTATGGCCGGCGGACCCGAGACCATCGACGGGCGCACCATCCTTTACGCGGCGCTGACCGGCAGCCTGGCCAACCACCCGCAGGATTTCCGCTATGCCGAATGATGATCGGGCGGCGCGACCTGAATGCAGCCTGGGCTGCGCCGGTCCGCCGGGCGCGGATCGCCGGTTTCGCGCTCGACCGCGCCGGTGATCCCGGACCAGGCGCCGGGCACCAGTTCGATCCCCAGCACCCGGTCGGGGTTGGTCGGAGGGGGCATCTCGACGCCTTCCAGCTTCCAAAAGCCGAAACGCCGGTAATAGGGCAGATCGCCGACCAGCATGACCCGCTGCCAGCCCATGGCGGTCGCCCGCGACAGGCTTTCGCGCATCAGCAGGCCGCCCAGCCCTTCGCCCTGCGCCGTCGGGTGGACGGCGACGGGGCCCAGCAGCAGGACCGGGCTGGCGCCGACCCGCACCGGCCAATAGCGGATCGCGCCCATCAGCGCGCCGAAATCGTCGCGCAGCATCAGGCATAGCGGCAGAACCGGCGCCACCCCCTCGCGCAGCCGATACGAGGACAGCGCCGTGCGCCCCGGCGCAAAGCACAGGTCCAAAAGCGCCTCGACCTCGGGCGTGTCGGCGGGGGTTTCGGGGCAAAGTTCGTACATCCTGCCTCCTGGACTGGCATGGATCGGGGCGCGGCGCAGGACGGCCTAGCATGCGGGCGCCGCCGCGAAAACCGCCTGCGGAGACGGGCGGGCTAAAAATCCCGCCCCGAGTTCCGGGGCGCGCGGCCGGGCGATGGGGGCCAGGGCGGCTACGCAGGATCTTTGCGCTTGATGCGCGATTCCATCGCGTTAAAATCGGGGCCGAGGCCGTTTCCGTCGCCGGTTCTGGGCATGTCCCTGCGGAGATGTGGCGCACTCCCGGCCTCGACCTCCCGGCCGTGCCGGCCTGGGTGCTTGACGCGCCGCGCGCATGGGGCCACTTCTGGACCCGCAATCCAAGGACCAGCGAGGCACCATGTTCTACCGACCCCAGGACGGCCACGGGCTGCCGCACAACCCGCTGAGCGCCATCGTCGCGCCCCGTCCCATCGGCTGGATCTCGACCCGCGGGCGGCTGGGCGACAATCTTGCGCCTTATTCCTTTTTCAACCTGACCGCCTATGTGCCGCCGCAGGTGATGTTCGCCTCGACCTCGGACAAGCCGGACCGGCCGGGCACCAAGGACAGCGTGGCGCAGATCGCCGAATCGCGGGTCTTTTGCGTCAATATCGCCGACGGCACGCTGAAAGAGCAGGTGAACGCCAGTTCCGCCGCCCTGCCTGCCGGCATGGACGAGTTCCAGGCCGCGGGCATCGAGCCCGCCGATTGCCAGACCATCGACTGCCCGCGCGTCAAGGGCGCGGCCGCGGCGCTGGAATGCCGCGCCACGCGCATCCAGCGCCTGGCGGGCGAGGCGAATTTCATGGTGCTGGGCGTCGTGACCGGCATCCACCTGCGCGAGGATTGCCTGAAGGACGGCCGCTTCGACCTGCATGGCCTGGGCTGGTTGTCGCGGCTGGGCTACCGGGATTACGCCATCACCACCCAGACCTTCGAAATGGAGCGCCCCTGATGGAAACGACCAACGGAAAGCGCCGCCGCGACAATCGCGCGGTGCGCGACTATATCCGCACCATCGTCGATTTCCCGCATGAAGGCATCCTGTTTCGCGACGTGACCACGCTTTTCGCCGATGCGCGGGGCTTTCGCATGGCGGTGGACCAGCTTCTGGCCGCCTATGCCGGCGAGGATATCGACAAGGTGGTGGGGCTGGAGGCGCGGGGCTTCATCCTGGGCGGCGCGGTGGCGCATCAGCTTTCCGTGGGTTTCGTGCCGATCCGCAAGAAAGGCAAGCTGCCCGGCGCCGTCATCAGCCAGGCCTATGCCCTGGAATATGGCGAGGCGGTGATGGAGATCCATGACGACGCGCTGCGTCCCGGCGAACGGGTGCTGATCGTGGACGACCTGCTGGCCACCGGCGGCACCGCGGCGGCCGGGATCTCGCTTTGCGAGCGGCTGGGGGCCGAGGTCGTGGGCTGCGCCTTTGTGATAGAGCTGCCCGAGCTGGGCGGGCGCGCGGTGCTGGAGGGGCTGGGCCAAGAGGTCCATGCCCTGACCAGTTTCGAGGGCGCCTGATCCCTTGCGGGCCGCACGGGCCGGGGTTAGGTGGTGGCCCATGGACAAGAAACCGCCCCTGACCCTTTACCTGGCCGCGCCGCACGGCTTTTGCGCCGGCGTGGACCGCGCCATCAAGATCGTCGAGCTGGCGCTTCAGAAATGGGGCGCGCCGGTCTATGTCCGCCACGAGATCGTGCACAACAAGTTCGTCGTGGACAGCTTGCGCGACAAGGGCGCGGTCTTCGTCGAGGAACTGGACGATGCGCCCTCCGACCGGCCGGTGATCTTTTCCGCCCATGGCGTGCCGAAATCGGTCCCGGCCGAGGCGCGGCGGCGCGAGATGGTCTTTGTCGACGCCACCTGCCCCCTGGTCAGCAAGGTCCATGTCGAGGCCGAGCGCCATCACGCCGAGGGCTTGCAGATGGTGATGATCGGCCATGCCGGCCACCCGGAAGTGCTGGGCACCATGGGACAATTGCCCGAGGGCGAGGTGCTGCTGGTCGAGACGGTCGAGGACGTGGCGCGGATCGAGCCGCGCGACCCTGGGCGGCTGGCCTTCATCACCCAGACCACGCTGTCGGTCGATGACACCGCCGCCATCGTCGCCGCCTTGCAGGCCCGGTTTGCGGGCATCGTCGGCCCGGCCAAGGAGGATATCTGCTATGCGACGACCAACCGCCAGGCCTCGGTCAAGGCCATCGCCGGGCGGATCGACGCGCTTTTGGTGATCGGGGCGCCGAACAGTTCCAATTCGCGCCGGCTGGTCGAGGTCGGCCGCGCCGCCGGCTGCGCCTATTCGCAACTGGTGATGCGCGCCGACCAGATCGACTGGCGCGCCATCGCGGGGGCGCGGGCGGTGGGGGTGACCGCCGGCGCCTCGGCCCCCGAGGTGCTGGTGGACGAGGTGGTCGCGGCCTTTCGCGACCGCTATGAGGTGACGGTCGAACTGGTCGAGACGGCGCGCGAGAATGTCGAGTTCAAGGTGCCGCGGGTCTTGCGCGAAGCCTGAGGCGGGACGGCCGGCGGGACTGTCGCGGGGGCTCTGCCCCCGGCCCTGCGGGCCTCCCCCGGAGTATTTTTGAAACGGAGAAAGATGGGGATGAAGCTCTGGTCGATGCCGGTCCAAGGATATCGCGGCAAGGCGCAGCCGCCGGGGATGTCCCGAGTTTGCGATTGCGGGGCCGCCGATATGGTGGATGCGCCGTCGCGCCGGGGCTGTTTGGACCCAGGCACGCTGGCCGGCCTGGAAAGGATGGTGGGATGAGCGCGCTTTATGCCTGGACCGACGGCGCATGCAGCGGCAATCCCGGCCCCGGCGGCTGGGGGGTGCTGATGCGCGCCCTGGAGGACGGGCAGGTGCTGAAGGAACGCGAATTGTCCGGCGGCGAGGCGCTGACCACCAACAACCGCATGGAGTTGATGGCGGCGATCGCGGCGCTTGAGACGCTGAAGCGGCCCAGCGAGATCACCGTGACCACCGACAGCGCCTATGTAAAGAACGGCGTCACGCAATGGATCCACGGCTGGAAGAAGAACGGCTGGCGCACCGCCGACCGCAAGCCGGTGAAGAATGCCGACCTGTGGCAGCGGCTGGACCTGGCGCAGGCCCGGCACCGGGTGCGCTGGGAATGGATCAAGGGTCATGCCGGCCATCCCGAGAACGAGCGCGCCGATGAACTGGCGCGGGCGGGCATGGCGCCCTTCAAGCCGGCGAAGGTTTCGGGATGAGCATCGGGGCGCTGATCGCGCTGCTGGATCATGCCAGCGTGCTGGTCTTTGCCCTGACCGGGGCGCTGGTCGCCAGCCGCGCCCAGCTTGACCTGGTGGGTTTCGTCTTTCTGGCCACGCTGACCGGGATCGGCGGCGGCACCCTGCGCGACCTGGTGCTGGGCCGGGCGCCGGTGTTCTGGGTCGAGCGGCCGGAACTGCTGCTGCTGACGGCCGGGGCCGCCGCCGCGGTGTTCCTGACCGCGCATCTGCTGGAAAGCCGCTATCGCGCCATCCTGTGGCTGGACACCTTTGCCCTGGCCGTGGCGGTGCCGGCCGGGGTCGGGGTGGCGCTGGAGGCGGGGGTCGGCCCGGTCGTCACGGTGCTGATGGGGGTGATGACCGGCACCTTCGGCGGGCTGATGCGCGATGTGGTCGGCAACGAGATGCCCCTGGTGCTGAAGCAGCGCGAGCTTTACGTCACGGCCGCCTTTGGCGGGGCGGTGGCGGCGCTGCTGTTGCTGACGCTGGGCAGCCCGCGCGGCTGGGCGCTGATCGGCGGCGGCGCGGTGGTGCTGCTGCTGCGCGCGGGCAGCATGGTTTTCGGCTGGCGGTTGCCGGTCTACAAGGCCCGGCCGCCGCGGCGCTAGGTTCGGCAGGCCGGACCGGCAAGATTGCCAGGGGCGGATCTTTTGTCTGGCCTGGCGCGTGGGTCAGCGCAGGGCGGGGGGACCGGGGCGACGTTCGCGCAGATCCTCGACCCCCATGCGCAGGCCGGCGCCGATGCGATGCGCCAGCGCCGACCAGGCCGCCGCCGTTTCGGGCGGAAGCGTGCGGCGCAGGGTTTCGTCGAAAAGCATCAGCCAGGGCGCGAAATGGCCGGCCTTCACGTCGCCGGCGCGCATATGGACCTGCATCGGATTGCCGTCATAGCCGCGCTCGTAAAGGATGGCATTGCGCCAGAAGCGGGCGATCTTGGCCTCGTGCTCGGGCCAGTCGGCGACATGGCCGGCAAAGACCGGGCCCAGCACCTCGTGCCGGCGCACCGCGGCGTAGAAGGTGGCGACGACGCGGTCGATCTGTTCGGGCGTGACATCGAAACGGGGCGGGATCATGGCCCGGATATGGACCCCAAGCGCCGGCGCCGCAAGCCCCCTTGCCCGGCTGCAAGCGGCGCTTGCAGGGCGGGGGGCGGTTTCCTATAACCCGCGCATGTTCAGCAGGGCGCGGATTTTCCGAATTATTCGCCCGGCGGCGTAGGGAACCCCTCGCCGCCGGGTCACGCATGCCTGCCCTGCCACCGAAGGATCCCCGCCAGATGAGCGACACGACCACCCCGACCGCGCCCGATTACCGCGACACCGTCTTCCTGCCCCGGACCGATTTCCCGATGCGCGCCGGCCTGCCGCAGCGCGAGCCGGAATGGCTGGCCCGCTGGGAGCGGATCGGCATCTATGACCGGCTGCGCGAGCGGGCGGCGGGACAGCCGGGAGGCCGGGCGCCCTTTATCCTGCATGACGGCCCGCCCTATGCGAACGGCCACCTGCATATCGGCCATGCCCTGAACAAGACGATCAAGGACATCATCGTGCGCAGCCACCAGATGATGGGCCGGGATGCGCGCTACGTGCCGGGCTGGGACTGCCACGGACTGCCGATCGAATGGAAGATCGAGGAGCAATATCGCAAGGAAGGCCGCGACAAGGACGCGGTGGACGTGGTCGAGTTCCGCCAGGAATGCCGCCGCTTTGCCGAATCCTGGGTCGGCATCCAGCGCGAAGAGTTCAAGCGGCTGGGCATCACCGGCAAATGGGACGACCCCTATCTGACCATGGACCATCACGCCGAGGCGGTGATCGCGGCCGAGTTCATGAAGCTGTTGATGAACGGCTCGCTTTATCAGGGCTCGAAGCCGGTGATGTGGTCGCCGGTCGAGAAGACCGCGCTGGCCGAGGCCGAGGTCGAGTATCACGACCATCAGAGCCACACCATCTGGGTGCGCTTCCCGGTGGAATCGTCGCAGGGTATTTGGGCAACGGAGAAACCTGCAAGCGTGGTGATCTGGACCACCACCCCCTGGACCATCCCGCAGAACCGGGCGGTGGCCTATAATCCGGGCGTGGCTTACGGGCTTTATCGCGTGGGCGCGGTGGCCGAGAATGCGACCGCGAAGGCGGGCGAATTGCTGGTGCTGGCCGATGCGCTGGCCGAGAGCGTGCGCGCCGCCGCCAAGGTCGAGGAGTGGGAGCGGGTCCGCGACGTGGCCGCGGCCGACCTGGAGGGGCTGGTGCTGGCCCACCCCCTGCGCGGGGTCGAGGGCGGCGCGGGCGAGTGGGATTACGCCGTGCCCATGCTGCCCGGCGAGCATGTGACCGAGGATGCGGGCACCGGCTTTGTGCATACCGCGCCCAGCCATGGCGACGACGACTATCAGCTTGGGCTGCGCTTCAAGCTGCCGATGACCTATAATGTGGAACCCGACGGCTCTTATCGCGCCGACCTGCCGATCTTTGGCGGCCAGGCGATCATCGCGCCGGACGGCAAGGACGGCCCGGCCAATGTCAGCGTCATCAAGCAGCTGGCTTATGCGGGCGCGCTGCTGGCCAAGGGCAAGATCAAGCATTCCTATCCGCATAGCTGGCGCTCCAAGGCGCCGCTGATCTATCGCAACACGCCGCAATGGTTCGCCGCCATCGACCACGGGCTGACGGACGGCATGGGCGACTATGGCGACACCATCCGCGCGCGCGCGCTGACCAGCATCGACAGGCTGGTGAAATGGTGGCCGCAATCGGGCCGCAACCGCATCCATTCCATGGTCGAGAACCGGCCCGACTGGGTGCTGTCGCGCCAGCGCGCCTGGGGCGTGCCGCTGACCTGCTTCGTCAGGAAGGGCGCAAGGCCCACGGACCCGGAGTTCCTGCTGCGCGACCAGCGGGTGAACGACCGCATCATTGCCGCCTTCGAACGGGACGGCGCCGATGCCTGGTATCGCCCCGGCTTTGCCGCCCAGGTGCTGGCGGGCGTGGCCGATCCGGCCGATTACGACCAGGTGATGGACGTGCTGGACGTCTGGTTCGACAGCGGCTCGACCCATGCCTTCGTGCTGCGCGACCGCGCCGACGGGGCGCCGGACGGCATCGCCGACGTCTATCTGGAGGGCACCGACCAGCATCGCGGCTGGTTCCAGTCCTCGCTCTTGCAGGCCTGCGCGACCAGGGGCCGGGCGCCCTATCGCAACGTGGTCACGCATGGCTTTACCCTGGACGAAAAGGGCATGAAGATGTCCAAGTCGCTGGGCAATACCATCGTGCCGGCCGAGGTCATCAAGCAATACGGCGCCGACATCCTGCGGCTTTGGGTGGCGCAGACCGACTATACCGCCGACCAGCGCATCGGGCCGGAAATCCTGAAGGGCACCGCCGACAGCTATCGCCGGCTGCGCAACACACTGCGCTTCATCCTGGGCAACCTGGCGGATTTTTCCGAGGCCGAGCGCGTCGAGCCGGCGGCGATGCCCGAACTGGAACAGTGGGTGCTGCACCGCATTGCCCAGATCGACGGGCAATTGCGCCAGGGCTATGACCGCTTCGATTTCCAGGGCGTGTTCCAGGCGGTGTTCCAGTTCGCCACCGTGGACCTGTCGGCCTTCTATTTCGACATCCGCAAGGACGCGCTTTATTGCGACGCCCCCGATGCGCTGCGTCGGCGGGCGGCGCGCACGGTGCTGGACCTGCTGTTCCACCGGCTCGTCACCTGGCTGGCGCCGATCCTGCCCTTTACCATGGAGGATGTCTGGCTGAGCCGCTTTCCGTCCGAGGATGACAGCGTGCATCTGCACGATTTCCCGGCAACCCCGGCTGAATGGCTGAACGAGCCGCTGGCGCGCAAATGGGAAACCATCCGCCGCGTGCGCCGCGCCGTCACCGCCGCGCTGGAGATCAAGCGGACCGACAAGGTTATCGGCGCCAGCCTGGAAGCCGGGCCGGTGGTGCATGTCGAGGCCGCCGAAGAGTTGCAGGCGCTGAAATCGGTGGATTTCGCCGATATCTGCATCACCTCGGCGCTGAGCCTGACCAGCGATCCGGCCCCGGCCGAGGCGTTCCGCATGTCGGACGTGCCCGGAATCGGCGTGGTGTTCGAGCGGGCGGAGGGCAAGAAATGCCAGCGCTGCTGGAAGATCCTGCCCGATGTCGGCAGCCACGCGCATCCGGGCACCTGTGCGCGCTGCGACGCGGTGCTGGACGCCTAGCCGCCGGTCCGCGGCTGCCCGGCGGCATCCCGCGCGCCGCCCGGCAGCCTAGCGCAGCCAGAGCCCGGCTTTCTTCAGCATCTGCCGGGTCCGCCCTTCGTTCAGGGGCCGGTCGCGCTGGAACATGGGGCGGATGCGGTCCCGGCCCACCCCTTGCAGCACGATGGTGCGGGCCGGTTCCCACGCCTCGGCCAGGGTCTTCAGCCGCGGGTCGTGCAAGACCGCCTCGACCGTCTCGACCGCCAGGTCGCTTTCTCGGGCGTAAAGCAGCGGCAGGTCGCGGTAATGGCAAGTCACGTCGCCGTCCAGCCCCGCCAGGCCGGGACCGGGCCGGCCGCCGCCCAGGGCATGGATCACCAGCGGCAGCGCCACCTGGTCCAGCAGCACCTCCAGCGTCTGGCTGGCCAGCGCCTCGCCAGGTTCCTCGCGGATCGCCAGCGCCCAGTCCAGGAAGCGCCGGCCGAATTCCTGCGGATCGGCGCCGAAAAACCAGCCCGCGTTGAAATACAGGTACCGTTCCCAATGCTCGTCGGGCTGGCCGGGGTCCAGCGAGCTTTCGTAATCCAGCCCGAAACGGTCATAAAGCGATTTCCAGATCGCGCCATAGCCGGGGCCGTAAAGCGGCGGCTCGGGCCATGTGCCGGTGCGCCGCATCGAGGCGGAGGGACGCGAAAACTCCAGGGGCAGCCGATCCAGCGGGCCGGTGACAAGCGTATCGCTGTCGAAGAAGATAAAGGGCTCGCCGGGCGGCAGGGCCGCCAGCGCCTCGATCTTGTTGCCATAGGGATAGCCGGCGCCGAAATGCTGGGCGGTAAAGGGCAGGATTTCGGCGCCGAAACCCGTCAAGGCATCGCGAATCGGGCCGGGCATCGCGGTTTGCGCCCCGGCCCAGGCCCCCTCGGGGCGGGGTTCTGCAACGACCAGCCGGCCGCTCCAGCCCGGCGCGTGGCGGCGCAGGCTGGCGGCGAAAAGCAGCGCCTCCATTCCCAGGCGCTGGCCCTGCCCCACCACAAGGATGTTGAAGACGCCGGTGGACGCAGGCGGCGCGGCTGGAACTTCGGCCGCGGGCGAATCGCGGCGCCGGACTCTTTCGGCCTGGCGGGCCTGGCGGCGGGCTTCGCGCTCGGCGCGATTGGCGGCCTGCCGCGCCGCCCGCTCGGCGGCCCGGTCCGACGACGGCGGCGCCTGGGTTTCGTCCCGAATCTCGCCCTTGTCCTTGTCCGTCATGCCACGCCCCTGTGCGAATCTTTAACCGCGACAGGTCTAGCAACAACGGTCCACCTCGTTCCAGAGGTGAATTGATTTTTCTTTGCTCAACCTGTATACGATAAAGCGGCCTAGGACAATGATGCCAAAGGGTTTTCGAATTAGCTAAAACCGCCCGAACGCGGCAAAAACCTCACTAAAAAGGCAGGTGTTCGGCCTAAGCCTTTCGTTGCAGGCTAGCCTCAGCCGTTGAACGATTTCCGCTTTTACAGGTTCGGCCAGACCGGATGAGACAATAGGGCACTGCGCTCATCCGGTCGCTCTTTTTCGAATTTGCCATTTCGGCTTTTCATTGTCGATTACCTCGACAATGCAAGGCGCTTTTTCGCCGACGGATCACCGGAAAAATGCCTGATTTTCGCCGATTATCCCGCGGCGGGACCCGATATTCGCGCATTCCGTGCATTTGGACCCGGCCGCGCAAGGAATAATGCAGGGTCCGCATCCGCCCCTACCCCGTATCCGGCAGCGAATGGCGCGAATCGGCCGGGCCTTTGATCTGCGGCCGGCCATTGCGTTTTCCGGCCGGATCGGGAAAGTCCGGCCGAAATCGGGCTTGGGCTGTTGTGAGGGGTGGCATGGTTGCGCCGATCGTGGGGATTTGCCGCTTTTCCTTTCTGGGCCGCGGCGATTGGCAGGCGTTTTCCGGCATCCCGCGCGGCTCGGCGGCCGAGGCGGCGGCGATAGAGCGCAGCCGCGCCGCGCTTTACGACGATGCGCGGCTGCGCTTTCGCTTTCACAGTTTCGAACGGCTGACCCTGGCCTCGCTTCGGGCGCAGACTGACCCGGATTTTCACTTCCTGGTGCTGAGTTCGCCCGCCCTGCCCCGCCCCTGGCAAGAGCGGCTGCGGGCGCTGTGCCAAACCCTGCCGCAAGCGCGGCTGGTTCTTTCCGATGCGGCGGATGTGGGCACCGCGCTGGCGCCGGTGCTGGCCGAATTGGCGCGCCCGGCCGGGCCGGCGATCCAGTTCCGGCTGGATGACGACGATTGCCTGTGCGGCGATTACGTCGCGCGGTTGGGGCGGGCGGCCCGGATCATGCAGGACCAGCGCAGCTTTGCCTTTTCCCTGCCGCGCGCGCTTGTGGTCACGCATTACCAGGGCGGCGGGCCGCGCCATTACGAATGCAGCCTGCCGTTTCACGCCGCCGGCGCGGCAGCGCGGCTAAGCCAGCCCCATCGCAGCGTCTTTGCCTTTGGGCATTACGCGCTGATGCGGCGTTTTCCGGCAATGCTGGACCATGGCGCCATCGGCTCGTTGCAATTGAAGTTTCAGGGCCACGATTCGCGCATGGTCGCGGCCGTTCCCGGCAGCGGCCTGTCGCCGCTGGACGAGCCGGGGTTTCGCGAATTGCTTGCCCGCAATTTCCCCTTTCTCGATCCGTCCTGCCTGTCCGGGTTGATGGCGCTTCGGGATAGCGCGGGCTAAGCGGCAGCCAAGCCGGCGCGACGGCGGGAACTTCACCGGCGAAATGGGCGTTTCCTTCCCGTATCGAAAACGCAATCCGACTGAAAGGAACGCCAATGAACTGGGATATCATCGAAGGCAAATGGAACCAGCTCAAGGGCAGCGTCAAAGAGAATTGGGGCGACCTTACCGATGACGAACTGACCGAGGTCGGCGGCAAAAGGGACAAGCTGGCCGGCAAGCTGCAAGAGAAATACGGCTGGACCAAGGAACAGGCCGACGAGCAGATCGACGGCTTCTTCCGCGACAAGGTCTGAACCGCGCAGACAAGGGGCTTTCGCCGCATGGCGGAGGCCCTTTTTCGACGCGGCGAATGTCGTATAAAATGGAACAAAATACGAACTAATCGCCCATTGAACCTCCGGCGCGAGCTTCCTATCTTGTCAGCCAAGCAGGGGGCGCAGACTGCCTGTCTTAGGGGTTGCGCTTCTTGGCGAGAAAGGACTGATTCCATGAACGAATTCGCCCAGACTACCCATCCGGTCCTGCCCTTGCGGGATATCGTGGTGTTTCCGCACATGATCGTGCCGCTGTTCGTCGGACGCGAAAAATCGGTGCGGGCGCTCGAAGCCGTGATGGAGCAGGATCGCCCGATCCTTCTTGCGGCGCAAAAGGATGCCGCCGTCGACGAGCCCGCCGCCGAGGGGATCTTCCGCACCGGCGTGCTGGCCAATGTGCTGCAACTGCTGAAGCTGCCCGACGGAACCGTCAAGGTCCTGGTCGAAGGGCGCGAGCGGGTGCGCATCACCGATTTCATCCCCAATGACGCCTATTTCGAGGCCCGCAGCGAGACGCTGGCGGAAGAGGCGGGGGACGAAGATACCGTCACCGCCCTGACCCGCGCCGTCGCCGAAGAGTTCGAGCGTTACGTCAAGGTGCGCAAGAACATCCCCGAAGAAGTGGTCTCTGCCGTGGCCGAGGCGGGCGACGCCGCGCGCCTGGCCGATCTGGTCAGCGGTCACCTGGGCATCGCCCTGGATAAAAAGCAGGAACTGCTGGAAACCCTGGTGACGGCCGAGCGGCTGGAAAAGGTTTACGGCCTGATGCAGGGCGAAATGTCGGTCCTGCAAGTCGAAAAGAAGATCAAGTCCCGCGTCAAGACGCAGATGGAGAAGACCCAGCGCGAATACTATCTGAATGAGCAGATGAAGGCCATTCAGAAAGAGCTGGGCGACGGCGAGGATGGCGGCAACGAAATCACCGAGCTTGAGGAAAAGATCGCCGCGACCAAGTTCAGCAAGGAGGCCCGTGAAAAGGCCGAGGCCGAACTGAAGAAGCTGAAGTCGATGTCGCCGATGTCGGCAGAGGCCACGGTCAGCCGCAACTATCTGGACTGGCTGCTGGCGCTGCCCTGGGGCGTGAAATCGCGCGTCCGCAAGGACCTGACCAAGGCCGAAGAAGTGCTGGACGCCGATCATTACGGCCTGGAAAAGGTCAAGGAACGGATCGTCGAATACCTGGCGGTGCAGAACCGCTCGGCCAAGCTCAAGGGGCCGATCCTGTGCCTTGTCGGGCCTCCGGGTGTCGGCAAGACCTCGCTGGGGCGTTCGGTGGCGCGGGCCACGGGGCGCGAGTTCATCCGCATCAGCCTGGGCGGCGTGCGCGACGAATCCGAGATCCGCGGCCACCGCCGGACCTATATCGGCTCGATGCCCGGCAAGATCATCCAGGCGCTGAAAAAGGCCAAGACGACCAACCCGCTGATCCTTCTGGACGAAATCGACAAGATGGGCCAGGATTTCCGCGGCGATCCGGCCAGCGCCATGCTGGAGGTGCTGGACCCCGAACAGAATGCGACTTTCGTGGACCACTATCTGGAAGTGGAATACGACCTGTCCAACGTGATGTTCGTGACCACCGCCAACAGCTACAACATGCCGGGGCCGCTGCTTGACCGGATGGAGATCATCCCGCTGGCCGGCTATACCGAGGACGAGAAGCGCGAGATCGCGCGCCAGCACCTGCTGCCCAAGCAGATCAAGGCGAACGGGCTGCGCAAGGGCGAGTTCTCGGTAACGGACGAGGCGCTGACCCATGTGATCCGCTATTACACCCGCGAAGCGGGGGTGCGGTCGCTGGAACGCGAGATCGCCAAGCTGGCCCGCAAGGCCGTGACCGAAATCCTCAAGGGCAAGGTCAAGTCTGTCGAAGTGACGCCCGACCAGGCCGAGGACTATCTGGGCGTGCGCCGCCACCGCTACGGCCTTGCCGAAAAGGACGACCAGATCGGCGTGGTGACGGGCCTGGCCTGGACCCAGGTCGGCGGCGATCTGCTTCAGATCGAGGCGTTGAAGCTGCCCGGCAAGGGCCGCATGAAAACGACCGGCAAACTGGGCGATGTGATGAAGGAATCGATCGACGCCGCATCGTCCTTTGTCCGCTCGGTCAGCCCTGAACTGGGGGTGAAGCCGCCGAAGTTCGAAACGGTGGATATCCACGTCCACGTCCCCGAAGGGGCGACGCCCAAGGATGGTCCCTCGGCAGGGATCGCCATGGTCACGTCGATCGTTTCGGTGCTGACGCAGATCCCGGTCCGCAAGGATGTCGCCATGACCGGCGAGGTCACGTTGCGCGGCAATGTCCTGGCCATCGGCGGGCTCAAGGAAAAGCTGCTGGCGGCGCTGCGCGGCGGCATCAAGACGGTGCTGATCCCGGCCGATAACGAAAAGGATCTGGCCGAGATCCCGGCGAATGTCCAGGAAGGGCTGAAGATCATCCCGGTCAGCAATGTGCGCGAAGTGCTGCGCCATGCGCTGGTGCGGATGCCCGAGCCCATCGAATGGGACGAAGCCGCCGAAGAAGCGGCCGAGGCCAGCCGCCTGGCCGCGACCCGCGGCCAGGGCGGCGGCGCGACGGTCGCCCATTGACATCAAGCCGCGCGGGCCAACAGCCCGCGCGGCTTCTTCTTGACCGAGGCTCCATTCGGAAAGGAGTTCGCTCATGGCAAGTTCCCAGGCAAGACAAGATCCCGACCCGGACGAGCCGACACCCGCCACCGTTCTGCAAAAGCGCCAGCTTCTGGCCCAGGTGGCGCGGCGAACCGGCTTGCGCAACAGCGAAGTCAAGGCGGTCGTCGAGGCCACCTTGGCCGAATTGGGCGAAGCCATCGCCTCGGGCATGACGCTGGCATTGCCGCCCCTGGGCCGGGCGCGCATCAGCCGGCGCCACGACAGGTCGGGCGGCGAGGTCATCACATTGCGCCTGCGCCGCCGCACCACCGGGGCGGCGTGATTTTTCGCCGGACCCCTCTTGCAGCCTGCCGCGGCTGCGGCTATCTAGCGCGCACCGGGCGATTAGCTCAGCGGTAGAGCGCTTCGTTCACATCGAAGATGTCAGCGGTTCAAATCCGTTATCGCCCACCATGTTTTCATCGGCTTAGGTCAGCGCATACGAAGCGCGCCTAAGTCGATTGAACCTTCCCCCAAGCTTTTGCACACCCGGCCCTGGCCGGCTTGTCTGGACAATGCAGCCAGGGCAAACGCATGGAAAACCCGCCTCCACATGAAATGCCGTGGGTATCAGGATGCCGTCTTTCCCCCCAGCCCCCGGCGGCTTCACCCCGTAGCCGGGGCTTGCGCGCTTGAGATCGCCCCGGCAAGGGAATATCCAAACCGCATGACATTTCATCCTCCAGTCCTGCGGGCCGATGTTCGGCCTTGATCCCCTGCATTTCTGGATCGCTGCCGCGGTCACGCTGTTTTCAGGCTTCGTCAAGGGCGCCATCGGCTTCGCCATGCCGATGATCATGCTGGCGGCCTTGGGCTCGTTCCTGGACGCCCGGCAGGCCGTTGCGGCGGTCATCCTGCCGGTGCTGGTCACGAATATCCGCCAAGCGCTGCGCCAGGGCTGGCGCCCGGCCTGGCAGGCGGCCTGGGACTGGCGCTGGCACGTCGGCATAGTCGTGCTGTTCATTCCGGTCAGCGCCTTTTTCGCGACGCGGGTGCCGCAATGGCTGATGTATGCGCTGATCGGCCTGCCCATTACCGGCTTCGCGCTGTGGCAGATCCTGGGGCGCAGCCTGGTCCTGCCCGTCCATCACCGCCGCCGGATGGAGATCGCGACCGGCGTGTCCGGCGGGCTGATCGGCGGCATTTCCGGCATCTGGGGGCCGCCGCTGCTGGTGCTGCTTTTGTCGCTGCATGTGCCCAAGGCCGAACAGATGCGGGTGCAGGGCGTCGTGTTCTTTATCGGCGCGGCGGTGCTGACCGTATCGCATCTGCAATCGGGGCTGCTGAACGCGCAGACCCTGCCCTTTTCGGCGGCGCTGGTGGTGCCGGCGCTGGCGGGCATGGGGCTGGGCTATCTGGCACATGACCGGCTGGACGCGGCGCGGTTCCGGCGCTGGACGCTGGTCCTGCTGGCTCTGGCCGGCGCCAACCTGCTGCGCCGCGCGCTGGAGCTTGCCGGCCGGGCGGTGTAATCAGGGGCGCGACAAGCGAAAGGCCCGCCATGACTGCGCCCCCGACCACCATCCCCGACCCCGCGCAATTGACCGCCCGTCTGATCCGCTGCCCCTCGGTCACGCCGGACGAGGGCGGGGCGCTGGTCCTGCTGGCCGATCTGCTGGGCGCGGCGGGCTTCGAATGCCATCGCGTCGACCGCGAGGGGGTGCCGAACCTGTTCGCGCGCTGGGGGGCCAGGGGCGCCAGGACCTTCGGCTTCAACGGCCATACCGACGTGGTGCCGCCGGGCGATCCGGCAAGCTGGACGCATCCGCCCTTTTCCGGGCATGAAGAGGACGGCTGGATCTGGGGCCGCGGCGCCACCGACATGAAATCCGGGGTCGCGGCCTTTGCCGCCGCCGCCATCGGCTTCGTGACCGAGACGCCGCCGGACGGCGCGGTGATCCTGGCCATCACCGGCGACGAAGAGGGGCCGGGCAAGCACGGCACCCGCGCGCTGCTGGACTGGATGGCGGCGACGGGCGAGCGGATGGATGTCTGCATCGTCGGCGAGCCCTCGAACCCCGACCGGCTGGGCGAGATGATCAAGATCGGCCGCCGCGGCTCGATGACCCTGCGGATCGCGGCGCAGGGGGTCCAGGGCCATGCCGCCTATCCGCACCGCGCCCGCAACCCGATCCACGCGCTGCTGGACCTGCTGCACGAACTGACCGCCGCGCCGCTGGATGCGGGGACCGCGCATTTCGACCCTTCGGGCTTGCAGGTGACGACGGTGGATTGCGGCAACCCCGCCTCGAACGTGATCCCCGAACGGGCGCGGGCCACGGTGAACATCCGCTTCAACGACGCGCATAGCTCCGAAAGCCTGAACCGGATGGTCCGCGAGCGGGCGGCGGCGATCTCGGCCCGGACCGGGGTCGATTTCGCCATCGCGACCGAGGTGTCGGGCGAAAGCTTCCTGACCGCGCCCGGCCCCTTTGTCGATCTGGTCGCCGGCGTGGTGCGCGAGGAAACCGGGCTGGACCCGGTGCTGTCCACCTCGGGCGGGACGTCGGATGCGCGTTTCGTCAAGGATCACTGTCCGGTGCTGGAATTCGGGCTGGTGGGGCATTTCATGCACCAGGTGGACGAACGCGTGCCGGCCGAACAGGTGCGCCAGCTTGCCCGCATCTATCGCCGCATCCTAGAGCGTTATTTCGCATGATCGAACGCACGACCGATCTGGAAACCTGCCGGGCCATCCGCCACGCGGTTTTCGTCACCGAACAATCCGTCCCCGAAGCCGAGGAATGGGACGGCCGCGACGGCGAGGCGATCCACCTCTTGGCCCGCGACGCCTCGGGCGCGGCGGTGGGCACCGCCCGCATCCTGGTCCAGGGCGCGACCGGCAAGATCGGCCGCGTCGCCGTTCTGCGATCCGCGCGCGGCACCGGCATCGGCGCGGCGCTGATCCGCGCGGCGCTGGCGGAACTGCGCGCCCTGCCGGGGCTGACCCGCGCCAAGCTGGGCGCCCAGACCCATGCCATCGGCTTTTACGAAAAGCTGGGCTTTGCCGCCTATGGCCCGGAATACGACGATGCCGGCATCCCGCATCGCGACATGGCGCGGGACCTGGAATGATCCGTCCCGAACTGGCCGAAAGGCTGCGCCCTTGGGCGGAAACCGGCGCCGCGCTGGCCGCGACCGCCTTTGGGCTATGGGTGTTCTCGCTGGGCGGCTGGATCCTGTGGCCGATCGGCGCGGCAATCGCCGCGGCCTCGGCGCTATGGGCGCTGGATGCGCGGCGGCGGATGCGCTTTCGCCACGACACGCTTGGTCCCGGCATGGTCGAACTGGACGAAGGCGCGATCCGCTACCTGTCGCCGAACCGCCTGCTGGGCGGCGAAATCGCGCTGCGCGAATTGAACGAGATCCGGCTGATGCGGCTGAACGGCCGCCGGCATTGGCGGCTGAAAAGCGGCGACGGCCAGGCGCTGCTGATCCCGGTCGATGCCGCCGGGGCCGAACATCTTGCCGGTGCCTTTGCCACCCTGCCGGGGATCGAGATGGGCCGGGTCGCCGCCGCCCTGGCCGAGGCTGCGCCGGCAATCCAAACCGTTTGGACCAGGCCGGCTCGCGCCCGCTTGACTTGACGCCCAACGCTTGCCACCTGTGACGGGCAAAGGCAAACGAAAGGCCACCGATGTCCATTCCCCAACAGGGCGGCGGCCCGATTGAACATTCCGAACAGCTTGTCGAATACATCGCCTCGGGTGAAAAGCCACGGGCGGACTGGCGGATCGGCACCGAACACGAGAAATTCGGCTATCGCCATGCCGACCTGATGCCCCTGCCCTATGAGGCGGCGCCCGGCCAGCCCTCGATCCGCGCCATGCTGGAGGGGTTGCAGGCCCGCTTTGGCTGGACCCCGGTGCAGGAGGCGGGCCAGATCATCGGGCTGGAACGCAACGGCGCCAATGTCAGCCTGGAGCCGGGCGGGCAGCTTGAACTGTCGGGCGCGCCGCTGGAAACCATCCACCAGACCTGCGACGAGGTGAACCAGCACCTGGCCGAGGTGAAGTCCGTCGCCGACGATCTGGGCGCGGGCTTCATCGGCCTGGGCGCGGCGCCGGTCTGGACGCAGGACCAGATGCCGATGATGCCCAAGGGGCGCTATCGGCTGATGACCGACTATATGGGCCGGGTCGGCACTTTGGGCACGCAGATGATGTATCGCACCTGCACGGTCCAGGTGAACCTGGACTTCGCATCCGAAGCCGACATGGTGCAAAAGCTGCGCGTGGCCTTGGCCTTGCAGCCGGTGGCGAATGCGCTTTTCGCCAATTCGCCCTTCCTGGACGGCCAGCCCAATGGCTGGAAAAGCTGGCGCGCGCATATCTGGCAGAACCTTGACGCGGCGCGCACCGGCATGCTGCCCTTTGTCTTCCAGGACGGGTTCGGCTACGAGGCTTGGGTCGATTACGTGCTCGATGTGCCGATGTATTTCGTCTATCGCGACGGCAAGTATATCGACGCGCTGGGGCAAAGCTTCCGCGACTTCCTGAACGGCCGCCTGCCCGCCCTGCCCGGCGAGATTCCGACGCTGTCGGACTGGGCCGACCACCTGACCACGGTCTTCCCCGAGGCGCGGGTCAAGAAATTCATCGAGATGCGCGGCGCCGACGGCGGCCCCTGGCGGCGGCTTTGCGCGTTGCCGGCGCTGTGGGTCGGGCTGCTTTACGACCAATCGGCGCTGGATGCGGCCTGGGACCTGGTCAAGGGCTGGGACCATGAGACGCGGGAATCCTGGCGGCAGGGCGCGGGACGAATGGCCCTGGATGCCCAGGTCGGCGGCACCAAGATGCGCGACCTGGCGCGCGAGGTGCTGGCGATTTCCGAAGCCGGGCTAAGGGCGCGCGGGCGGGCCGGCTCGGGCGGGCTGGTCCCGGACGAGACGCATTTCCTGAACACGCTCAAGGAAAGCGTCGAAACCGGCAAGGTGCCGGCCGACGAATTGCTGGACAAATACCACGGCGAATGGGCGGGCGATCTGAACCGCATCTATGCCGAATATTCCTATTGAAGCAGGGCCGGGTGATCCCCGGCCCTTTTCGCATCATGCCTGCGGTGCGGCCGGTCCAGCCTGCGGCTCGGCCGGCTGTTCCTTGCGGCCCTGCATGAACTGGTCGAACTCGGCCTTGTCCTTGGCTTCGCGCAGCTTTTGCAGGAAGTCCAGGAATTCGCGATGCTCGTCCTCCAGCCGCTTCAGGGTTTCTTCGCGATAGGCGTCGAAAGCCGTGTTGCCGGTCGAGGCGGCATAGCCGCGCCCGTGACCATGGCCATGGCCGCGGTGGTGGTGGTGGTTATGGTGATTATGGCGGTGGCGACAGGAAAACATGCGTTTGCTCCAGATCATGTAACCCAGGATGGCAAGGCCCAAGGGCCAGCAGGCGATAAAGCCCAGGATCATGGCGACGATCCAGGCCCATTTGCCGCGATCGTCCAGCCAGTCCCGGACACCGGCCAGCAAGGCGCCGACCCGGTCCAGGACAGAGGGGCGCGGGGCGAAGTCGGTATTCATGGCGGTCCCTTTCCGATGTGAATGTTAATCACATTTACATAAATGGAGCGCAGCCCGCCGCCGTCAAGGCCAAGGCGAAAATTTTCGCCCAAGGCTTCAGTCGGAAATGACCCCCAGCCCGCGCAGATAGATCAGCGCCCCGCTTTCCAGCATATCCGCCGGCGCGATGGGCGAGCGCGCACCCGGCTTGCCGCGGCCGAACAGCTCGACCACGCCATGGCTCATGGCCCAGATATGGTCGGCGACCATGCCGGGCGGCGGGCGGCGCCCGGCAGGCAGGGGCGCAAACAGCGCCTCGGCCCCGCGCACCAGGATGCCGCGCGCCCGTTCGGACGCCTGCGCCAGCCCGGCATTGCCGGTGATCGAGATGCCGGATTCGAACATCGCCATGTAAAAGCCGCGCCGCTGGGCGGCGAAATTCAGGTATTCCTGACCCATGCGCAGAAAGGCGGTCAAAGGCCGCGGCCGCCCTTCGTCAAAGGCGGCTTCCAGCCGGTCGGCAAATTCCTGGAATCCCTGGCGCGCCACCTCTTCCAGCAGGTCCTCGCGGCCGGTGAAATGGCGATAGGGCGCCGCGGCGCTGACGCCCGCCAGCCGGGCGGCCTCGGCCAGGGTGAATGCCTGCGGACCTTTTTCCTCGATCAGCCGCACGGTGGCTTCGGCAAGGGCCTGGCGCAGGTTGCCGTGGTGATAAGAGGTTCGGGCCATGCCGGGCCCTTACATGCCTTCGCCGAAATAATCCCCGACCAGCGCCGCCAGCGCATCGGCAAGCTCGCGCGCCTGCGCGCCGCGGGTGGTGACGCGGATGGCGCTGCCGCGGGGCGCGGCCAGCATCAGCAGGCCCATGATCGAATCGCCCGAAACGCTCATCCCGTCCTTTTCGACCGTGGCCCTGGCATCGAAACGCTCGACCGTTTCGACGAATTTCGCGCTGGCCCGCGCATGCAGGCCCTTTTCGTTGATGATCGCCAGTTCGCGGGTGACGGTCCCGTTGCTCAGGTCGTTCATGAAGCGGCACGTTTGGGGATGGGCAGCACGTCGGCGGGCAGCACGTCATAGCTGTTGATGTATTTGCGTCCCGCATCCTTGGCCAGCGTCACCGCATCCGCCACCGACAGCTTGCGCGACTTGGCCAGCTTGACCAGCATCGGCAGGTTGGCGCCATAAAGGATCGAGCGGTTGCGCATCGCACAAGCCATCAGCGACAGGTTCGAAGGCGAGCCCCCGAACAGGTCCGTGACCACGACCACGCCGTCGCCCGAATCGACCGCATCCGCGGCGGCGCAGATTTCGGCCTGCTTCTCGCCCCGGTCATGGCTTTCCTCGATCGCCACGGCCTTGATCCCGATCTGAGGTCCCACCACATGCTCGACCGCCGAGAGATATTCCCGCGCAAGGCCCCCATGCGCCACGATGACAATCCCGATCAATTCACTCCACCACGCAGCAGCCGTTCACCCTTGCGCCAAAGCCGTGCGAGAGGCCCGAACAGGACCATCATCCCCAGGTGCCGGCGCCTTTTCACGGCGTTCAAGTTCCCGATGTCTAATTGACACCTGCCAGCCTGCTTTCGCAAGCGCATCCGCCATTTTTTCCGCCATTGTGACGGAACGGTGTCTCCCCCCGGTGCAGCCAAAGCCGATCGCCAGGTGGGCCTTACCCTCTTCCAGATGGGCAGGCAGGGTGAAAAGCGCAAGATCCCGCACCCGGCGGAAGAATTCGTCGAATCGCGAATCGGCCATCACATAGTGCTGAACCGCCGGATCGCGCCCATCCAGGGGCCGCAGCGCGGGCCGCCAATGCGGATTGGACAGGAAACGGCAGTCGAACATCATGTCCACGCCCCGCGGCACCCCGCGCTTATAGGAAAAGGACTGCACCGAAACCGTCAGCCGCCGCCCCGGCTCGGTCTCGAACCAGCGGGCCAGTTCGGCCTTCAGGTCATGGGGCGACAGGTCCGACGTATCGACCAGCACATCGGCGCGGGCGCGGATCGGCGCCAGCATGTCGCGTTCGGCCCGGATGGCGTCCAGGGGCGAGCCCTCGGCCCGCAGCGGATGGCGGCGGCGGGTTTCGTTGAACCGTCGCAAAAGCTGTTCGGTCGTGCAGTCCAGAAACAGCACCTCGGGCGCATATTCCGGCAGCCGGGTCAGCCGGTCGATCAGCTCGATCAGATTGGCCACCGAAAAATCGCGGTTGCGCACGTCCAGACCCAGGGCCAGAGGCATCGGCCGCGCCGGCCCGTCCAGCAGCCGCGGGATCAGCGACAGGGGCAGGTTGTCGATGGCCTCGTAGCCCAGATCCTCAAGCACGTTGATCGCGGTCGAACGCCCGGCCCCCGACGGGCCGGTGATCAGCACCAGCCGCTGGGCCTGCTCGTCCTGGCATTCCATGGCATCCGTCGCCGTCGGCATGGTCTGGCCTACCTTTCGCCCATGTCGCCGTCCGCCCGGCCGGCGACAAGATATTGCAGCAATATGGGCGCAAGATGACCGGCCCCGGCCCCAAGGACAAGGGGCAGGGACAGGCCCAAAAGCTCCAGCCGGCGGTCCGGCGGCAGGCGCTGCGGCTCGGGGCGGCCCAGGTCGACCGCCAGGGCCAGGTCCACCGGGCCATGCGGCCGGGCATGCAGGATACCGGCGCCGCGCGCCTCGATCAGGCCGCGGATCGAGGGCGGCGCATCGGCGATGATTCGCCCCGCCTCGGCCCGCAGCACCGTCCGGTCATCCGCCACAAGCGCCGCGCCAAAGGCCATCAATTCAAGGGCCAGCCCGGATTTGCCTGCGCCCGAAGGCCCCAGGATCAACAGCCCCCTGCGCCCGACGGCCACGCAGCTTGCATGCAGGATCATCGCGCACCCCCGTTTCCGCGGCCTCAACCGGCGGTTTTCCAGCCCCGCCACCAAGGCATTTGTGACGGATTTCCGACGCCCAGGCCACGGCCGGGCGTATGATTGCGCTAACTGCATGTGATTGCGCTAACCCTGCCCATATGTGCGCTTTCGCCGGGGATATGCCGTGTTATAGGACGCGCAACGGCCGCTGCCGGCCCGGACTATCAGCAGGAGCAAAGGTGCCATGACCGAATCGCGCGTCAATCCGAATTGCCGTCTTGAAGACCAGGGGATCGCCGGACTCGGCAATGTCCACTACAACCTGCTCGAACCGGCGCTGGTCGAGGCGGCGATCCAGCGCGGCGAAGGCAAGCTGGGCCTGGGCGGCACCTTCCTGGTTTCCACCGGCGTCCATACCGGCCGCTCGCCCAAGGACAAGCACGTGGTGCGCACCGCTTCGGTGGAAGACAGCATCTGGTGGGAAAACAACCGCCCGATGGAGCCCGAGGCATTCGACCGGCTGCATGCCGACATGCTGGAGCACATGAAGGGCAAGGACTATTTCGTCCAGGACCTTTACGGCGGCGCGGATCCTGCCCTGCGCCTGGATGTCCGGGTGGTGACCGAACTGGCCTGGCACGGGCTGTTCATCCGCCACCTGCTGCGCCGCCCGGACGCGGCCGAACTGGCAAGCTTCGTGCCCGATTTCACCATCATCAACTGCCCCAGCTTCAAGGCCGACCCGGCGCGGCACGGCTGCCGCTCGGAAACGGTGATCGCGCTCAACTTCGAAAAGAAGCTGATCCTGATCGGCAATACCGCCTATGCCGGCGAGAACAAGAAATCGGTCTTTACGCTCTTGAACTACATCCTGCCGGAAAAGGGCGTGATGCCGATGCATTGCTCGGCCAACCACGCCATCGGCAAGCCCGACGACAGCGCCATCTTCTTCGGCCTGTCGGGCACCGGCAAGACCACGCTGTCGCAAGACCCCGCGCGCACGTTGATCGGCGATGACGAACATGGCTGGTCCGACACCGGCATCTTCAACTTCGAAGGCGGCTGCTACGCCAAGACCATCAACCTCTCGGCCGAGGCCGAGCCGGAAATCTACGCCACCTGCTTCAAGTTCGGCACCGTGATCGAGAACATGGTCTATGACGAGGACACGCTGGAGCTGGACTTCGAGGACAACTCGCTGACCGACAACATGCGCTGCGCCTATCCGCTGGAGCAGATCTCGAACGCGTCGGAAAACTCGCTGGGCGGCCAGCCCAGGAACGTGATCATGCTGACCTGCGACGCCTATGGCGTGCTGCCGCCGATCGCGCGGCTGACGCCGGCGCAGGCCATGTATCACTTCCTGTCGGGCTTCACCTCCAAGACGCCGGGGACCGAGGTCGGCGTGACCGAGCCGACGCCCACCTTCTCGACCTGCTTCGGCGCCCCCTTCATGCCGCGGCGGCCGGAAGTCTATGGCAAGCTGTTGCAGGAAAAGATCGCCAAGACCGGCGCGGCCTGCTGGCTGGTCAATACCGGCTGGACCGGCGGCGCCTTCGGCACCGGCAAGCGCATGCCGATCAAGGCCACCCGCGCCCTGCTGACCGCGGCGCTGGACGGCTCGTTGAACCAGGTCGAGTTCCGCAAGGATGCGAATTTCGGCTTCGACGTGCCGGTCTCGGTCCCCGGTGTCGAGGACAGGCTGCTCGACCCGCGCCAGACCTGGGCCGATCCGGCCGCCTATGACGCCCAGGCGCGCAAGCTGGTCGGCATGTTCAGCGACAATTTCGCGCAATATGCCGACAAGATCGACGACGACGTCCGCGCCGCCGCCATCGGCTGAGGCCAGGCCCGGACATGAAAGCGGGGGGCGGTCGAATGGCCGCCCCTTTCGCTTGCGTCACCGCCGCCAGGGGGCTTTGCGCCCCCGCCGGCCTGCGGCCGACTCCCCCGCAGGATATTTTTCCACGAAAGAAGCGGCGCGGGATGGGCACCGGCTTCTTTCGTGTCGAAATATCCTGGGGGAGCGCGGAACGCGCGGGGGCAAAGCCCCCTTCTTCAGTGCTGCCGCCGGACACGCCGGCGCTTTTGCGCGCGCTTGATCTCGGCCAGGCGGGCCTGGGTGGCGCGCTTGCGCATCGGCCCCTTGCCGCGCCCGGTGCCCGAGCCTTGCGGCAGCGGCCGGCCCTCGACTTCCAGCAGTTCCAGCATCAGCCCGCCGGTCAGCGGCACCGCCTCGGTCAGGCGCACGGTCACGCGCTGGCCGATGCCGATCTCGAGCCCGGTTTCCGAACCCATCAGCACCTGCGCATCCGGGTCGTAGTGGAAATATTCCCGCCCGATCTCGCGGATCGGCAAAAGCCCGTCTGCCCCGGTTTCGTCCAGCCGCACGAAGGCGCCGAAACGCTGCACGCCGCTGATGCGGCCGGTGAACTCTGCCCCAACCCGGTCGGCCAGATAGGCGGCCAGGTAGCGGTCGGTGGTGTCGCGTTCCGCCGCCATCGAGCGCCGCTCGGTCTCGCTGACCTGCTGCGCGGTGTCAGACAGCATCTCGATGTCCTGCGCCGACAGCCCGTCGTCGCCCCATTTATGCCCCATGATCAGCGCCCGGTGCACGATCAGGTCGGAATAGCGCCGGATCGGCGAGGTGAAATGCGCGTAGGACCGCAGCGCCAGCCCGAAATGGCCGAAATTCTCGGGGTGGTAATAGGCCTGCTGCATCGAGCGCAGCGCCGTCATGTTGATCAATTCGTCGAATTCCGAACCCTCGGCCTGTTCCAGCAGCCGGTTCAGGTGCCGGGTTTCCAGCACCTGCCCCTTGGCCAGGGTAAAGCCGGAAGCCTCGGCCACCTCGCGCAGCGCGTCCAGCTTTTCCACCGTCGGCTCCTCGTGGACACGGTAGAGCAGTGGGCGGCGCAGGCGCTCCAGCTCCTCGGCCGCGGCGACATTGGCCAGGACCATGAATTCCTCGATCAGCCGGTGCGCGTCGTAGCGTTCGCGGAAGTTCACCGATTTCACCCGCCCGTCCTCGGTCAGTTCGATCCGGCGCTCGGGCAGGTCCAGTTCCAGCGGCTGGCGACGCTGCCGCGCGGCCCTGAGCAGGCTGTAGCCGTGCCAGAGCGGGCGGATCGCCGCGTCAAGCAGCGGCGCGGTCTGGTCGTCCGGGTTGCCGTCCGCCGCCGCCTGCGCCTGTTCATAGGCCAGGCTCGCGGCCGAGCGGATCATGCCGCGGTGAAAGCTGTGGCCGGTCTTGTTGCCCTGGGCGTCCAGCCGCATCCTGACCGCGATCACCGGCCGGTCCACGCCCTGATGCAGCGAACACAGGTCGCCCGACAGGATGTCGGGCAGCATCGGCACCACCCGGTCGGGGAAATAGGTGGAATTGCCGCGGTTTCTCGCCTCGCGGTCCAGGGCCGAGCCGGGGCGGACGTAATGCGCCACGTCGGCGATGGCGACCCAGACCGTGGCGCCGCCGTCATCATGCGTTTCGGCCGCCACGGCATCGTCGCGGTCGCGCGCATCGGCCGGGTCAATGGTGACGAAGGGCAGCGCGCGCAGATCCTCGCGCCCCTTCATGGTCGCCGGGCGGGCGGCATCGGCCTCGGCCATGGCTTCGTCGGGGAAATCGTCGGGAATGCCGTGCTGGTGGATGGCAATCAGGCTGACCGCGCGCGGCGCCGACGGATCGCCCAGCCGCTCGACGATCCGCGCCATGGGCAGGCCAAGCCGGCCACGCGGGCCGACCTGCTCGGCCTCGACCAACTCGCCGCTTTTGGCGCCCTGCGCATCGCCGGCGCGCACCTGCCATTCCTTGTCCTGGCCCTTGTCGATGGGCAGGATGCGGCCGCCGGCATCCGGCCCGCCGGCCGCGGCGCGAAAGATGCCGACCACGCGGTGCTGCACGGTGCCGATGCGGCGGATCAGCCGGGCCTGGTAGTCGTGATCTTCGCCCCGCGTTTCGATCAGCCGGGCAAGGATCCGGTCGCCCGCACCCAGCGCCGGATCGGATTTCAGCGCCGCGTAAAGGATGCGCGGCATCGGCCCTTCGCCCTGCCATTCCAGCGGCTTGGCAAAGATGTCGCCGTCGGCGTCGGGCGGCAGCAATTGCAGCACCGTGACCGGGGGCAGGCGCTCGGCATCGTGGTAATGGCGGCGGCGGCGCTCCAGCAGGCCTTCGGCCTCCAGCTCTTTCAGCAGGCGCTTGAGCTCGATCCGCTCGGCCCCCTTGATGCCGAAGGCTTTCGCGATGTCGCGTTTCGCGGTGGCGTCCGGGTGGGCGGACACCCAGTCGAGAATCTGCTGTCGGGAAGGTAGCTGTGCCATGCCCCACGCTAGCACGAGGCCGCGCGGGGTGGCAGGGGCAAAAATCAGCCCGCGGGCAGCCGGACAAAACCCGCAGCGTCGCGCACCACCGGGTCGGCCTGAACCCCGGCGCGGATCTGGTCGACAAAAGCCTGCCGCATGCGCGGCGTCCAGGAATCGTTGATATGGGCGGCCACCGCCTCGGCGGCGGGGCGGTCGGGCTGGCTTGCGAAGAATTGTGCCATCTGGCTGGCCATGCGGATCAGTTTGGAATCGTCGGACATGTTGCCTCAGCTTCCGGCGATGCGCCGGGGATGGGTGTAAAGATCAAAGCTTTCGCCGCGCGCGCGGGCGATCAGGGTGATGCCGGCGCGTTCGGCCCAGGCCAGCGCCAGCGCCGTGGGCGCGCTGGCGCCGATCAGGATCGGCGCGCCGATGCGGGCGGCCTTTTGCACCAGATCGACCGACAGCCGCGAGGACAGGACAAGCGCGCCGCGATCCGCCGCAAGCCCGGCGCGGACCAGCGCCCCCGCCAGCTTGTCCAGCGCATTGTGGCGGCCCACATCCTCGCGCGTCACCGCGCGGGCGCCGTCCCAGAAGGCCGCGCCATGGATCGCCGGGGTCTGGCGCCGCAGGACCTGGCCCTGGGCCAGCGCGGCCATGGCGCGGGCCACATCAGCGGGCGGCATGGTCCAGCCCGAGGCGACGGGAACCACCGGCGGCAGCGCCGCTTCGATGCTGTCGATGCCGCACAGCCCGCAGCCCACCGGGCCTACCATGCTGCGCCGGCGTTCGGCCAGGCGCGCGGCAAGGCCGGGGCGCAGCCACAGCCGCGCCTCGCGCGCGGGAAAGCCGCCGGCCTCGGCCTCGGCCTCTTCGAAGCCCTGGACATCCGCGGGCGCGGCGATCAACCCTTCGGTCAGCGCAAAGCCCAGGGCGAAATCGCGCAGGTCATGCGGCGTCGCCATCAGCACCGCCTGGCTCATGCCGTCGACGACGATGGCCACCGGGCATTCCTGGGGGGCGGGTGGCGGCTCGACCTGATGCCAGCCGCCACCCGCGCCGGCGCCGTTCCAGCGCAGGACGCCGGCCGTCACGTCCCGCATGCCGTCATTCGGCAGCGGTGGGCAGGATGCGGCGGGCCAGGTCGGAATGATGGCGATACTCCTCTTGCCATTCCGACGGGCCGTTCGAGGGGCTGACCTGCACGGCCGTCACCTTGAACTCGGGGCAGTTGGTGGCCCAGTCGGAATTGTCGGTCGTCACCACATTGGCCTGGGTCGTCGGGTGATGGAAGGTCGTATAGACCACCCCCGGCGCCACCCGCTCGGTGATATGCGCGCGCAGCGTCGTTTCCCCGGCACGAGAGGCCAGCCGCACCAGGTCGCCATCGCGCACGCCGCGGTTCTCGGCATCCGAGGGATGGATCTCCAGGATGTCCTCGGGGTGCCAGACGGAATTGCCGGTCCGCCGGGTCTGGGCGCCGACATTGTATTGCGACAGGATCCGGCCAGTGGTCAGCAGCAGCGGGAAGCGCGCCCCGGTCCGTTCTTCGGTCGCGATATATTCGGTATGGACGAACCGGCCCTTGCCGCGCACGAAACCGTCGATATGCATGACCGGGGTGCCCAGCGGCGCCTGGCCGTTGCAGGGCCATTGCACCGACCCCTCGCGCTCCAGCAGGTCATAGCTGACACCAGCAAAGCTGGGGGTGGTCATCGCGATCTCGGCCATGATCTCGCGCGGGTGGGTATAGGACCAGGCGGCGCCCATGCGATTGGCCAGCAGTTGCGTGACCTGCCAATCCTCGTAGCCGTTCTTGGGCGTCATGGCGCGGCGCACCATGTTGATGCGGCGTTCGGCATTGGTAAAGGTGCCGTCCTTTTCCAGGAAGCTGGAACCGGGCAGGAACACATGCGCGTAGTTCGAGGTCTCGTTCAGGAACAGGTCCTGCACGATGACGATATCCATCGCCGCCAGCGCCGCGGTCACGTGCCGGGTATCGGGGTCGGACTGCACGATATCCTCGCCCTGGCAGTAAAGCCCGCGGAACCGGCCGGCCAGCGCCTCGTCGAACATGTTGGGGATACGCAGGCCGGGTTCGGGCGACAGTTCCACCCCCCAGGCGCGTTCGTAGATCGCCCGCGTCTCGGGGTCCGAGACATGGCGATAGCCCGGATATTCATGCGGGAAGCTGCCCATGTCGCAGGAACCCTGGACGTTGTTCTGGCCGCGCAGCGGGTTCACGCCGGTGCCCGGCTTGCCGATATTGCCGGTCATCATCGCCAGGTTGGCGATCGCCATCACCGTGGTCGAGCCCTGCGAATGCTCGGTCACGCCCAGCCCGTAATAGATGCTGGCGCGGGGTGCGGCGGCATAGGCGCGGGCGGCCTTGCGGATCAGCTCGGCCGGGACGCGGGCCAGCGTCTCGACCGCTTCGGGGGCATGGCGCGGGTCCAGCAGGAACTCGGCATAGGCCAGGAACTCGTCCCAGTCACAGCGGCTGCGGATAAAGGCTTCGTCATAAAGCCGTTCCGAGACGATGACATGCGCCAAGGCGGTCAGCACGGCGACATTGGTGCCCGGCCGCAGCGGCAGATGCAGGCTTTCGCCCATATGCGGGGTTTTCAGCAGGTCGATTTCGCGCGGGTCAAGGGCGATCAGCCCCGCGCCCTCGCGCAGCCTTTTGCGCATGCGCGAGCCAAAGACCGGGTGCGCGTCGGTCGGGTTGGCGCCGATGACCAGCGCCAGGTCGGTGTCATCGACCGAATCGAAATCATGCGTGCCGGCCGAGGTGCCGAAGGTGGTTTTCAAGCCATAGCCGGTCGGCGAATGGCAGACCCGCGCGCAGGTGTCGGTGTTGTTGTTGCCAAACACCGCCCGCGCCAGCTTTTGCACCAGATAGGTTTCCTCGTTGGTGCAGCGCGACGAGGTGATGACGCCGATGGAATCGCGCCCGAAATCCGCCTGCGCCTGGCGCAGCCGGGTGGCGGCGAAATCCAGCGCCTCGTCCCATGTCACCACGCGCCAGGGATTGGTGATCCGCTCGCGCACCATCGGCTGGGTCTGGCGTTCGCGATGCGTGGCATAGCCCCAGGCAAAGCGGCCCTTGACGCAGCTATGGCCGTGGTTGGCCTTGCCATCCTTGCTGGGCACCATGCGCACGACCTCTTCGCCGCGCATATGCGCGTCAAAGGAACAGCCGACCCCGCAATAGGCGCAGGTGGTTTTGACGATATGTTCCGGCGTGCCGATCTGGATCACGCTGTTCTCGATCAGCGTCGCGGTCGGGCAGACCTGCACGCAGGCGCCGCAGCTCACGCAATCCGACGACAGGAAGCTGTCCGATTCCATCCCGGCCGAAACGCGGCTGTCAAAGCCCCGCCCCTCGATGGTCAGCGCGAAGGTGCCCTGCACTTCCTCGCAGGCGCGCACGCAGCGCGAACAGACGATGCATTTCGCCGGATCAAAGGTGAAATAAGGGTTCGACTGGTCCTTGGGCCGGTATTCCGGGTTTGGCCCCTCGGCGTCGCGGCGGGCGAAATGGTTCGCACCCGGCTCATAGCGCACCTCGCGCAGGCCGACGGCGCCGGCCATGTCCTGAAGTTCGCAATCGCCATTGGCGGCGCAGGTCAGGCAGTCCAGCGGATGGTCGCTGATGTAAAGCTCCATC
Organism: Paracoccus thiocyanatus; assembly: GCF_900156255.1. Classification (GTDB taxonomy): domain Bacteria; phylum Pseudomonadota; class Alphaproteobacteria; order Rhodobacterales; family Rhodobacteraceae; genus Paracoccus; species Paracoccus thiocyanatus. The sequence goes on along the minus strand of NZ_FTMK01000003.1, from coordinate 86,328 downwards.
ACCCCCTTGCGGACCTGGGCGACCTCGTCGGTCTGGGTGCGCACCACCATGCCTTCTGCCACCGGGGTCGTGCAGGATGCAGGCAGGCCGCGCATGCCGTCGATCTGCACCACGCACAGACGGCACGAACCAAAAGCTTCCAGATGGTCGGTCGCGCAAAGCCTGGGGACAGAAATACCGGCCACGGCCGCCGCCCGCATGACGCTGGTGCCGGCGGGAACGCTGACCGAGATGCCGTCCACCAGCAGGTTCACGGCGACGTCGGACTTGACCGCGGGGGTGCCCATGTCACGGTCGGGGATAATGAAATCCTTCATTCGGCGGCCTCCTTCCGAGGCTCGCTGCGGCCCCTGAAATCATCGGGGAAATGCGTCAGCGCCGACATGACCGGGAAGGGCGCAAAGCCCCCCAGCGCGCAAAGCGAGCCCCATTTCATCGTGTTGCAAAGATCGGTCAGGATCGGGATCCCCGTCTCGTCGCCCTGGGCGATGCGGTCGATGGTCTCGACGCCGCGAACCGAGCCGATGCGGCAGGGTGTGCATTTGCCGCAGCTTTCCACGGCGCAGAACTCCATGGCAAAGCGCGCCAGCTTCAGCATGTCGGCACTGTCGTCAAAGACGGTGATGCCGGCATGGCCCAAAAGCCCCTCTTTCGTCGCCAGCTCTTCGTAGCCGAAGGGCACGTCGAAATTCCAATGCGGGATATAGGAACCAAGCGGCCCGCCCACCTGCGCCGCCTTGACCGGCCGCCCCGAGGCGGTGCCGCCGCCGATCTCTTCGACGATCTGGCGCAGGCTCATGCCAAAGGCGGCCTCGAACAGCCCGCCATGCCGGACATTGCCGGCGATCTGGATCGGGATGGTGCCTTTCGACCGCCCGATGCCCAATTTCGCGTATTCCGCCCCGCCATGGGCCAGGATCCACGGCACCGAGGCCAGCGAGATCACGTTGTTGACCACCGTCGGCCGGCCCAGGAAACCCTCCAGCGCCGGGATCGGCGGCTTGGCGCGGACCACGCCGCGCTTGCCTTCCAGGCTGTTCAAAAGGCTGGTTTCCTCGCCGCAGACATAGGCGCCGGCGCCGACCCGCACCTCCATGTCATAGGCATGGGCCGAGCCCAAAACCGACTGGCCCAGGATGCCGGCCTGCCGCGCCTTGCCGATGGCGGCCTCCATCAGCCGGATCGCGTCGGGATATTCGCTGCGGATATAGACATAGCCCTGGACCGCGCCCACGGCGATGCCGGCGATGGCCATGCCCTCGATCAGGACCAGCGGGTCGCCCTCCATCAGCATCCGGTCGGCAAAGCTGCCCGAATCGCCCTCGTCGGCATTGCAGACGATATACTTGCGCTCGGCGGCGGCGGCGGCGGCGGCCACCGTCTTCCACTTGATGCCGGTCGGAAAACCCGCGCCGCCGCGGCCGCGCAGGCCGGATTCGACGACCTCCGCGACGATGGGCTCGGATCCCATGCCGATGGCCCGGCGCAGCCCCTCCAGCCCGCCATGCGCCTGGTATTCCTCGACCGAAAGCGGGTCGATCACGCCGACGCGGGCGAATGTCAGCCGGGTCTGCGCCTTCATCCAGGGCAGTTCCTCGACCGGCCCCAGGGCCAGCGGATGATCGCCGCCCGAACGGATCGCTTGGGCGACCGAGGCCGCGTCCTCGGGCCCGACCGGCCCATAGCCGTGGCGCACGCCGTCGCGCTCGACCTCGACCAGCGGCTCCAGCCAGACCATGCCGCGGGTGCCGTTGCGGGTAACAGTGAACTCGCGCCCCAGCGCCTCGGCCACCGCGTCGGCGCCCAGGGCGCGCGCGGCGGCGTCCAGGGGAACCCAGACCCTCATGCGCCCGCCCCCATGCCTGCTTCGGCCACCAGCTTCTGCACCTTGGCCAGATCCGCCCGGCCCAGCAGCCTGCCGCCCATCTGCGCCGAGGGCGCACAGGCGCACAGCCCCAGGCAGAACACCGGCTCCAGCGTCACCCGCCCGTCCGGCGTCGTCTCGTGCCAGTCGATCCCCAGTGCGGCGCGCACCTGATCGGCCAGGGCATCGGCGCCCATGGACTGACAGGCCTCGGCCCGGCACAGGCGCAGCACATGCCGGGCCTGCGGGCGGTCGTGGAAATCGTGGTAAAAGCTCACCACGCCATAAACCTCGGCGCGGGTCAGCCCCAAGGCCGCGGCAATCACCGGCTGCGCCTCTTCGGGGACATGGCCCCATTCCGCCTGGATGTCGTGCAGGATGGGCAAAAGCGGCCCCTCGCGGCCCTGATGGGCGGCGATGATTTCATCAAGGCGCGAAAGGAAATCAGCGTCTGTCGCTGGGAAAGTCATGGCTAGGCGGTTCCGGGCTCAACTCTTTGCGCAAGAATAGAACCCGATGATAGACAAAACAATCGTGAGTTATCGTCTATTCATTGAAGGTATCAATCGACGCGACAATGCGGATCAGCGCCTCGACCAGCGGCGGATGCGGCTCGCGCCGGGCGACGACCAGTCCGACCATATGGCCATGCCCGGTCAGGTCGCGCGCCCGCACCCCTTCGGGCAGCGGCAGGCCGCGCGCCAGCGCCCGCGGCAGGATCGCCGCCCAGTCCCCCGTCGCCACATGCGACAGGATCGCCAGCATCGAGGTCGATTCGACCCGCGGCAGCGTATCAGCCCCGGCCTCGACCAGGTGGCGGGTGACGATGCGGCGGTTCTGCATGTCGGGGGTCAGCAGGCATAGCGGCCGAGTGGCGGTTTCGGCCCAATCCGCCGGCCCGTCCAAGGCGCTGCGGTCGATCAGGCAATAGGTCTCGCGATACAGCGGCATGCTCTGCACCCGTCCCAGCGGCTCGCTGTCCAGGTAAGTCACCCCCGCATCCAGCTCCAGCGCCTCGATCTGGTCGCGGATCTCGTCGGAACTGCGCGACAGGATCGACACGCCGGCATTGGGATGGCGGCGCAGAAAGGGGCCGGTCAATTCGGCAATGCGCGGCATGGCGGTGGGGATCACCCCGATGCGCAGCAGGCCGGACACGCCCTTGCGGCTAGCCTGCATCTCGGCCTGCATGGCGCGGGCATCGGCGACGATGCGCCGCGCCCAGCCCAGCACCCGCTCGCCCTCGGGCGTCAGCCCCTGGAAACGCGAACCGCGCCGCACCAGTTGCACGCCAAGCTGATCCTCCAGCGCCCGGATGGCGGATGACAGGGTGGGCTGGGTGATACCCAGCGACAGGGCGGCGCGGCCGAAATGCTTCTCGCGCGCCAGCGCCATGAACATCGAGAGCTTGTCGATCACGGACCCGCCCTCCCCGCCCGGCCGGCTTTCTCCGTTTTCAAAATACTCCGCGGGGGTCCGGGGGCGCGAAGCCCCCGGCCCGAACGGATCAGACGATCTCGACCGCGTATTTCTCGATCACGGTATTGGCCAGCAGGCCCTCGCACATGCGCGCTACCTCGGCGCGGGCTGCCTCGGCATCGGATGCCGCCAGGTCCAGCTCGATCACCTTGCCCTGGCGCACGCCCGAGACGCCGGCAAAGCCCAGCCCCCCCAGCGCGTGCCGGATCGCCTCGCCCTGGGGGTCCAGAACGCCATCCTTCAGCATGATGGTGACACGAGCTTTCATCGGCGAGCCTTTCAGTTGATGAGCGTCGGTTTGGTCAGCGAGGTGGTGTTGGCGGGCATCAGCCCCAGCCGGCGCGCCACCTCGGTATAGGCATCGGTCAGGCTGCCCAGGTCGCGGCGGAACACGTCCTTGTCCAGCTTTTGCCCGGTCTTCACGTCCCACAGCCGGCAGCTGTCCGGGCTGATCTCGTCGGCGACCACCAGGCGCATGAAATCGCCGTCCCAGATGCGGCCGATCTCGATCTTGAAGTCGATCAGCTTGATGCCGACGCCGAAGAACACGCCCGACAGGAAATCGTTCACCCGCAGCGCCAGCGACACGATGTCGTCCAGGTCCTGCTGGGTGGCCCAGCCAAAGGCGATGACATATTCCTCGCTGACGAAGGGGTCGCCCAATTCGTCGTTCTTGAAACTGTATTCCACGATCGGGCGCGGCAGGGGGGTGCCTTCCTCCATGCCCAGCCGCTTCGAGATCGAGCCTGCGGCGAAATTACGCACGATCACTTCCAGCGGGATGATCTCGACCTGGCGCACCAGTTGCTCGCGCATATTGATGCGGCGGATGAAATGGTTCGGCACGCCGATATTGGTCAGCCCGGTCATGAAGAATTCCGACAGGCGGTTGTTCAGCACCCCCTTGCCCTCGACCGTGGCCTTCTTTTGCGCGTTGAAGGCGGTGGCATCGTCCTTGAAATACTGGATCAGCGTTCCAGGTTCGGTGCCTTCATAAAGGATCTTGGCCTTGCCTTCGTAGATTTTCTTGCGCCTTGGTGCCATGCTGCGCGTCTCCCGTCCGCAAGGTGACAATCTTTATGCGGCTATAGGCCAGAAACGGGGTCCGGGGCAATACGGGCTTGCGATGGCCGGCCCGCATGGGCATATCCTGCGAAATAACCACGGGATATTCCCAAGCCGGAGGCCGCCATGACCACTTTTGACGACCGCGAGCGCGCGCATGAGGCGAAATTCGCCCATGATGCGGAACTGAACTTCAAGGCCGAAGCGCGGCGCAACCGCCTGCTGGGCGAATGGGCGGCCGGCCTTTTGGGCAAGACCGGCGACGACGCCCGCGCCTATGCGCTGACCGTGGTCAGCTCCGATTTCGACGAGCCGGGCGAGGAAGACGTGTTTCGCAAGCTGGCCGCCGACCTGGCCGGCAAGGCGGACGAGGAAGCCATCCGCACCCGCATGGCCGAATTGCGTCTGACCGCGCGCGAACAGATCCTGCGCGAGATCTGATCCCAGCCGGATCGCGGCGCCCCTTTCGGGGCACGCTTTCAGGCCGCCGCCGCCTCGGCCCGCGGGTAAAGCCGCCACATGGTCAGCCCGCGCAGCGCGTTCAGCGCCATCAGCGCGGCCCATAGCCCGTGATTGCCCAGGACCGGCGGCAGCGCCACGACCAGCACGGCATAGACCCCGACCGAAGCCAGCATGGCGTTGCGCATCTCGCGCGTGCGGGTGGCACCGATGAAGATGCCGTCCAGCATCCACGAGGCGATGCCGATCAGCGGCGCCGCGACCAGCCAGGGCAGGAACTCGCGCGCCTGGGACCGCACCTCGGGCGCGGTGGTCAGCAGGTCGATGATCGCCGGCCCGCCCAGCAGGAAGGCCGCCGCAAGCAGCCCCGCCCCCGCCGCGCCCCAGGCCGAGGCCAGCCGCGCCGCCTGCCGCAGCCGGTCGGGCCGGCGCGCGCCCACCGCCTGCCCGACCAGCGATTCGGCGGCAAAGGCAAAGCCGTCCAGCCCATAGGCGACGATGGACAGGAATTGCAGCAGCACCTGGTTGGCGGCCAGCGTCACGTCCCCCTGGCCCGCGGCCAGGAACATGAAGCTGGTGAACGCGCCTTGCAGCAGGATCGAGCGGATCAGGATATCGCCGTTCAGCCGCGCCAGTTCCTCGATCCGGTCGCGGGCGAAAAGCCCGGCGCGCTGCATTGCCGCGCGCAGGGCATGGCGGGCGAACCACAGCCCCAGCGCCAGCCCCGACCATTCCGCGATCAGCGTCGCGCCGGCCACGCCGCGCACCCCCCAGCCCAGCCCCAGCACGAACCACAGGTCCAGCACGATGTTCAGCCCGTTCATCAGCAATTGCAGGGCCAGCACCAGCCGGGTGCGCTCGGTCGCGATCAGCCAGCCGGTCAGGGCGTAAAGCGCAATGGTCGCCGGCGCCCCCCAGATGCGCAGCACCAGGTATTGCCGCGCCAGCGCCTCGACCTGATCCGAGGCGGGCGCAAGCCGCAGGGCGGCGGCGAAAAGCGGCGCTTGCAGCAGCACCAGCGCCAGCCCCGCCGCCAGCCCGATCGCCAGCGCCCGCATCAGATGCGCGCCCGATTCGCCGTCGTCGCCCGCGCCATGCGCCTGCGCCACCAGCCCCGAGGTGCCCATGCGCAGAAAGCCGAAGATCCAATAGGCCGAGGTCAGGATCACCGCCCCCAGCCCCACCGCGCCGATGGGCGCGGCGGCGCCCAACTGGCCGATGACGCCGGTATCCACCGCGCCCAGGATCGGGATGGTCGCATTCGACAGCACCACCGGCAGCGCGATGGCCAGGACGCGGCGATGCGAGATTTCCGCCTGGGCCCGGCCCAAGGGGCCGGGCAACCGCTCAGCCATGCTGCGCCATCAGGAAATGCCCGGTCGCCTGGGCGAAAAGCTTGCTGCGCTGGTCCTGCCAGGCCTCGACATGGACGCTGGCATAGCGCCGCCCCGACCGCACCACCCGCGCCCGCGCATAGGCGTCGCGCGGCAGGCCCGACCGCAGGTAATCCACGGTGAAGTCGATGGTCTTGGGCAGGCGCGGCAGGCTTTCGGGCACCGCGGCATCGGGCGCGATGCGGCCCTGTTCCATGTCCTGCCAGATCGCGGTCCAGGTCAGTTCGACGATGGCCGTCACCTCCAGGAAGGCGGCCGTGACCCCGCCATGGATCGCCGGCAGCATCGGATTGCCGATCAGCTTTTCGTCAAAGGGCAGCACCGCGGTCAATTCATCGCCGCGCCGGTCAAAGCCGATGCCCAGCCAGCGGATATAGGGCACGCTGGAAACCAGGGCGTTCAGCGTGTTGTTGCGCCGTGACTTGATGACGTCCAGGGGTTCATTGCGCGGGGCCATGTCAGCGCTCGACCGTAAAGGCGCCGGTGGCCGAGGCGACGGGCCGCGATTCATCGTCGTCCATGGCCCAGGCGCGCACAAAGGCGACCGACCGGGTGATGTGATAGCAATGCGCCTTGGCGCGGATGGTCTGGCCGGGCGTCGCCGCGCGCATATAGTCGATGCGCAGGTCGATGGTCGCGGTCGAATGCGCCCCCGCCGGATGGGCCATCACCGCCGCACCGCTGCATGTGTCCATCAGGGCCGAGATCACGCCGCCATGGATCACGCCGCTGCGCGGATCGCCCACCAGGTCCTCGCGCCAGGGCAGGGAAATCTCGGCGCCCTCGGCCGAAAGCTGGTCCAGCCGCATGCCCAGGGCCCGCGCATGGGGGATCACCTCGATGAACTGGCGCGCGATGCGGCGGCGCTGTTCAGGATCGCCCTCTGGCGTCGGATCGTTCATGCCCCTGGCCTTTCGCTTGGCGTGCCGGCCGCCATGGTAGCACCCGGCGATCCGCAGGCAAGCCCACCCGCGCCGAGGTTGAGTTCGCGCCGCCACCGCGCTAGGCTGCTGCCGCATATGCAGCATAGAGACGCCAGATGTCCGACAATGAATACATTGGCTTCAAGGAAATGTGCGCTCGCTTCGACGTGACCCCGCGAACGCTGCGCTATTACGAATATATCGAGCTGCTCAGCCCCCGCAAGGAAGGCCGCTCGCGCTTCTACGGCCCGCGCGAAGTGGCCCGGATGAAGCTGATCCTGCGCGGCCGCCGCTTTGGCTTCTCGCTAGAGGACATCCGGCAATGGCTGCTGATCTATGGCGAAAAGGGCACGCGCGAACAGTATCGGGTCTGGATCGAACTGGCCGACCGCCAGCTTCAGGTGCTGCGCCAGCAGCGCGAGGAATTGGACGCCTCGATGTCGGAACTGGCGGCCCTGCGCGACGAAACCCTCTCGCTCATCCAAGGCATGGAGGCCGGGGGCGAGCCCGGCGACGACGACCCGCGCCGGCCCTGACGCCACGTCGCGGCTTACGCGCACGTCAACTCGTCCTATATTCCCCACGGGGAATGTGCCACAGGGAAGGGATCCCATGGGCGACGATCTGTTGACCATCCGCCAGATGTGCGACGCCTTCGACGTCACGCCGCGCACGCTGCGCTTCTACGAATCGCGCGAATTGCTGTTTCCGCAGCGGCGCGGCCAGCACCGGCTTTACGCCCGTTCCGACCGCGCCCGACTGACCCTGATCCTGCGCGGCAAGCGGTTCGGCTTTTCGCTGGAACAGATCCGGCAATTGCTGGAACTTTACGATCCCGCCACCCGCAACATCACCCAGACCGAGGCGACGCTGGCCACCGCCCGCGACCGGCTGGCCGACATGGAACGCCAGCACCGCGACCTGGCCGAGGCCATCGCCGAGCTGCGCCAGCAGATCGCCGAGGGCGATGCCGCGCTGCAAAGACTGAAATCGACGCCTGAGGGCAAACCCTCCTGGGAGGACCGATGAACACCTATTCCGCCCCCATCCGCGACATGCAATTCGTGCTGCACGACCTGCTGGCGATATCGGGCCAGGACCTGCCGGGCTATGGCGACCTGGACCGCGACTTCACCCAGGCGGTGCTGGACGCGGCCGGCAAGATTGCAGCCGAAGTGCTGGCGCCGCTGAACGCCGTGGGCGACCGCCAGGGCTGCACGCTGGAAAACGGCGTGGTCCATACGCCCAAGGGCTTTGCCGAGGCTTTCGAGCAACTGCGCGAGGGCGGCTGGACCGCGCTCGACTGCGATCCGGACTATGGCGGCCAGGGCATGCCCTATGTGATCGGCCTGGCGGCGGGCGAGATGTTCTCGGCCGCGAACATGGCCTTTACCATGTATCAGGGCCTGACCCACGGCGCCTATTCCGCCATCCACGCCCATGGCACCGACCAGCAAAAGGCCACCTACCTGCCGAAAATGGTGTCCTGCGAATGGACCGGCACCATGAACCTGACCGAACCCCATGCCGGCACCGACCTGGGCCTGCTGCGCACCAGGGCCGAGCCGCAGGACGACGGCAGCTACCTGATCACCGGGCAAAAGATCTTCATCTCGGCCGGCGACCACGACATGGCGCAGAACGTGATCCACCTGGTGCTGGCCAAGGCGCCGGGCGGGGGCGAGGGTACCCGCGGCATCTCGCTCTTCATCGTGCCGAAATTCCTGGTGAACGAGGACGGCTCGCTGGGCCAGCGCAACGCAGTTTCGGTCGGCAACCTGGAAGAAAAGATGGGCATCCACGGCAATGCCACCTGCGTCATGAACTATGACGGCGCCAGGGGCTGGTTGCTGGGGGACCTTCACAAGGGCATGCGCGCCATGTTCACCATGATGAACGAGGCGCGGATCGGCGTCGGCCTGCAAGGCTATTCCGTGGCCGAGGCCGCCTATCAGAACGCCGCCGCCTATGCCCGCGACCGGCTGCAAGGCCGCGCGGTGACGGGCGACGCCAACCCCTCGGGCCCGGCCGATCCGCTGATCGTGCATCCCGACATCCGCCGCAACCTGATGGACCAGAAAAGCTTCCTGGAGGGCGCGCGCGCCCTGGCCTTCTGGGGCGCGCATCTGATCGACCGCGCCGTGCTGGGCCAGGACAAGCAGGCGCATGACCTGGTTTCGCTGCTGACCCCGGTGATCAAGGGCTTCCTGACCGACAAGGGCTTCGACACGGCGGTCCAGGCCCAGCAGGTCTTCGGCGGCCACGGCTATATCGAGGAACAGGGCATGTCGCAATTCGTCCGCGACGCCCGCATCGCCATGATCTACGAAGGCGCGAACGGCGTGCAGGCGCTGGACCTCGTGGGCCGCAAGCTGGCGGCCGAGGGCGGCAAGCCGATCATGGGTTTCTTCGAACTGGTCAAGGCCGAGATCAAGGCGCATGACGGCGACGCGGCGCTGAAGGCCGGCTTCTGCGAGCCGCTGAAGGCCGCGTCCAAGGACCTGCAAGCGGCGGCGATGTTCTTCATGGAACAGGGGATGAAGGACCCGAACGCGGCGCTGGCCGGCTCCTACGACTTCATGCACCTTTTCGGCCATGTGGCGCTCGGGCTGATGTGGACGCGCATGGCCGCCGCCGCGCGCACGTCGCTGGATGCCGGCGCCGGGGACGCGGGTTTCTACGAGGCCAAGCTGGCCACCGGCCGCTATTACATGGCGCGGCAATTGCCGATGACCGCGACGCATCTGGCCCGCATCCGTTCGGGCGCCGCGCCGGTGATGGCGCTGGATGCGGAACGGTTCTGAAACGGGCAAAGCGGGGCGCCTGGTGGCAAGGTCGCATGGGTATTTGGAAAACGGTGAAAGGGCGATGCTGCGCCCCGGATGACCGGGCTTTCCGAAAATGCCAGGGTCGTCCGGGGCGCTTTCACCGTTTGCGGTCATCGGCTCCCCAGCCTGTACCGCCCCTCGAGGCTAGGCCAGAAATGTTGAGAAAAGGTTAATCGCTTCACCGTTTCATAAATACCCATGCGACCGGGAAGCCCGGCGCCAAGTCGAAGGAAAGGAAACAGCATGACCGCCCAGCTTCACTGCTTCGGAGAATCCGGCCATTCCTACAAGGTGGCGCTGATGATGCAGTTGACAGGTCATGCCTGGCAGCCGGTCTTCGTGGATTTCTTCGGCGGCGCCATGCGCGGCGCCGACTATCGTGCCCTCAACGAAATGGCCGAGGCGCCGGTCCTGGTCGAGGACGGGCAGGTGCTGACCCAGTCTGGCGTGATCCTGCTGCACCTGGCCGAAAAGACCGGGCGCTTCATGGATGGCGACCGCAATGAAATCCTGCGCTGGCTGTTCTGGGACAACCACAAGGGCTCGTCGCAATTCGGCGCCCTGCGCTTCCTGATGAACTTCCTGCCGCCCGAGAAGCGCCCGGCCGAGGTGATCGGCTGGTTGCAGGGGCGCTGCAAGGCGGCGCTCAAGACCCTGGACCAGCACCTGGCCGGCCGCGACTGGCTGGCGGGCGACCGGCCGACCGTCGCCGACCTGTCCTGTTGCAGCTATCTTTTTTACCCCGAGCCCTTCGGCTTCGACCGCGCCGCATGGCCGGGGATCGACGCCTGGCTTGGCCGCATCCAGGCGCTGGCCGGCTGGAAACACCCCTATGACCTGATGCCCGGCAATCCCGCGGACCGGGCCGCGAAGGAGGACGCATGACCGAAGCCTATATCTATGACGCCGCCCGCACCCCGCGCGGCAAGGGCCGTCCCGATGGCAGCCTGCACGAAGTCAGTTCGGTGGCGCTTTCCGCGCGGCTGCTCAATGCCGTCAAGGAACGCAACGGGCTTTCCGGCCATGCGGTCGAGGACGTGATCTGGGGCAATGTCACCCAGGTCAAGGAACAGGGCGGCTGCCTGGCGCGCTCGGCGGTGCTGGAATCCGACTTGGACGAGTCGATCCCCGGCCTTGCCATCAACCGCTTCTGCGCCTCGGGCATGGAGGCGGTGAACCTGGCCGCGAACCAGGTCAGGGGCGGCGCAGGCGACGCCTATATCGCCGGCGGCGTCGAGATGATGGGCCGCGTGCCCATGGGCAGCGACGGCGCCGCCATCGCCGTGGATCCCGCGCTGGCCTTCAAGACCTATTTCGTCCCGCAGGGGATCAGCGCCGACATCATCGCCACCGAATACGGCTTCACCCGCGAGGAAGCCGATGCCCTGGCCGTCGAAAGTCAGCGCCGCGCCGCCCAGGCCTGGGCCGAGGACCGCTTTGCCAAGTCCATCGTGCCGGTCCGGGACCAGAACGGCCTGGCCATCCTGGACCGCGACGAATACCTGCGCCCCGGCACCACGCTGGAGGACCTGGCCCGGCTGAAGGCCAGCTTCAAGGAGATGGGCGAGACCATGCCCGGCTTTGACAAGGTGGCGATGCTGAAATACCCGCATCTGGACCGCATCGAGCATATCCACCATGCCGGCAACAGCTCGGGCATCGTCGATGGCGCCGCCGCGGTGCTGGTCGGCAATGCGGAATTCGGCAAGGCCCATGGGCTAAGGCCCCGCGCCCGCATCCGCGCCACCGCCAAGATCGGCACCGATCCGACCATCATGCTGACCGGGCCGGTGCCGGTGACGGAAAAGATCCTGCGCGAATCGGGCTTGGCGATCAGCGACATCGACCTTTTCGAGGTGAACGAGGCCTTTGCCGCCGTCGTCCTGCGCTTCATGCAGGCCTTCCAGGTCGATCCCGCCCGCGTCAACGTCAATGGCGGCGCCATCGCGCTGGGGCACCCGCTGGGCGCGACCGGCGCCATCATCATCGGCACGCTGCTGGACGAGTTGGAGCGGCAGGACAAGACCCTGGGCCTTGCCACGCTGTGCATCGCGTCCGGCATGGGCGCGGCCACCATCATCGAGCGCGTCTGAGCGGAGGGGAAGATGACCGATTTCACCATGGATAAAGGCGCCGACGGCGTCGCCATCATCACCTGGGACCTGCCCGGCAAGTCGATGAACGTGCTGTCGCTGGACGGCGCCGCCGAACTGGACGCGCTGATCGACGACGCCCTGGCCGACCCGGCCGTCAAAGGCATCGTCATCACCAGCGGCAAGGCGGATTTCGCCGCCGGAATGGACCTGAACGTCATCGCCGCGATGAAGGACGGCGGCGCGCAGGCGGTCTTCGACGGCATCATGTCGCTGCACCGCCTGTTGCGCAAGATCGAGCTGGCGGGGATGGACCCAAAGACGAAAAAGGGCGGCAAGCCCATCGCCAGCGTCCTGCCCGGCACTGCGCTGGGGATCGGGCTGGAACTGCCGCTGGCCACGCATCGCATCTTTGCCGCCGACAATCCCAAGGCGAAAATCGGCCTGCCCGAGATCATGGTCGGCATCTTTCCCGGCGGCGGCGGCACCACCCGGCTGGTGCGCAAGCTGGGCGCCATGGGTGCTGCGCCCTTCCTGCTGGAAGGCAAGCTTTCCGACCCGGCGCGGGCGAAATCCGCCGGGCTGATCGACGAGGTGGCCGCCGATCCGCTGGCCGCCGCCCGCGACTGGGTGCTGGCTGCCGGCGATGCCGACCTGGTCAAGCCCTGGGATGCCAAGGGCTACAAGATGCCGGGCGGCGAGCCTTACCACCCGGCGGGCTTCATGACCTTTGTCGGCGCCAGCGCCATGGTGCATGGCAAGACGCTGGGCGTCTATCCGGCGGCCAAGGCGCTGCTGTCGGCGGTCTATGAAGGCGCGCTGGTCCCCTTTGACACGGCGCTGAAGATCGAGGCGCGCTGGTTCACCAACGTGCTGATGAACCCCAGCTCGACCGCGATGATCCGCAGCCTGTTCATCAACAAGGAGGCGCTGGAAAAGGGTGCGAACCGTCCCGAGGCCCCGGACCAGCGGGTCAGGAAACTGGGCATCCTGGGCGCCGGGATGATGGGCGCCGGCATCGCCCATGTCAGCGCCATGGCCGGGATCGAGGTGGTGCTGATCGACGCCGCCCAGGATGCGGCCGAACGCGGCAAGGCCCATTCCGCCACGCTGCTGGACAAGGCGATCAGCCGCCGCAAGGCGACCGAGGAGAAAAAGGCCGAGGTGCTGTCGCGCATCACCGCGACCACCGATTACGCCGCGCTGCAAGGCTGCGACCTGGTGGTCGAAGCGGTGTTCGAAGACCCCGCAGTCAAGGCCGAGGTCACGAAACGCGCCGAGGCGGTGATCCCGCAGGACGCGATCTTTGCCACCAATACCTCGACCCTGCCGATCAGCGACCTGGCCCGCGCCAGCGCCCGGCCCGAGCAATTCATCGGCATCCACTTCTTCAGCCCGGTGGACAAGATGGCCCTGGTCGAGATCATCAAGGGCCGCGAAACCGGCCCGCGCGCCGTCGCCAAGGCGCTGGATTTCGTGCGCCAGATCCGCAAGACCCCCATCGTGGTGAACGACGCGCGCTTCTTTTATGCCAATCGCTGCATCATCCCCTATCTGAACGAAGGCATCCGCATGGTGGCCGAAGGGGTCAGCCCGACCCTGATCGAGAATGCCGCCCGGATGATGGGGATGCCCTTGGGGCCGCTGCAACTGGTGGACGAGACCTCGATCGTCCTGGGCGTCAAGATCGCCAAGGCGACCCGCGCGGCCATGGGCGAGACCTACCCGGACGATGCGGTCGATGCGGTGATCTTTCGCCTGGCCGACCAGGGCCGGCTGGGCCGCAAGGCCAAGGCAGGGTTCTACGACTATGACGAGGGGGGCAAGCGCCAGGGCATCTGGCCTGGGCTGGCGGCGGAATGGCCCCAGGCCGACAGCCAGCCCGAGCTGACCGAAATCCAGCACCGGCTGATGTTCGCCCAATCGCTGGAAGCCGTCCGGGCGCTGGAAGAAAGCGTGCTGGAAGACATCCGCGAAGGCGATGTGGGCGCCATCCTCGGCTGGGGTTTCGCGCCCTGGTCAGGCGGCCCCTTTGGCTGGCTCGACATGCTGGGCGCCGCCCGTGCGGTCGAGATCGCCGATAGCCTTGCGGAAAAATTCGGACCGCGCTTTGCCCCGCCGCGACTGCTCAGGGACATGGCGGAAAAGGGCGAACGCTTCTATGGCGACGCCGGCAACAAGGCCGCCTGAAATCTCGCGGCGGACAGGGCCGGCCTGGCCTTGTCCGCCCGGTTGCCGGAGTATTTTAGAAAACGGTGAAAGCAACCGGGCCGATGCCGCAACCTCGGCAGAAAAGGCGCGACCAGGGCAATTCACCGTTTCCCAAATACTCCGGCAACCGCGCCCCTGAGCGCCGTCAGATCAGCCCCTCGGCCCGGAAGGCCACGCGCAGGTCGCTTTCGGGGCGGGCGCCGACATGGGAAATCACCTCTGCCGCGGCGATGCAGCCCATGCGCCCCGCCGCCGCCAGGTCGGCGCCGATGGCCAGCCCATAGATCAGCCCCGCCGCGAACTGGTCGCCCGCCCCGGTCGCATCCACCGGCACCACCTGGTGGACCGGCGCGCTGACCCGCTCGGCCCCGCGGATCAGGATCGCATCCTCGCCCGAGCGGGTGCAGATCACCGTGCCGCAATCGGCGCGGGCCAGGCGCAGCGCCTCTTCCAGGTCCTCGACCTGGTAAAGCGACTGCCATTCATGGACATTGCCGATAACGTAATCCATCGGCCCGGCCACCAGCCGGCGGAAACCTTCGCGGTGCCGGTCGACGCAGAACGGATCAGAGAGCGCAATCCCCGCCTGCCCGCCCGCCGCGTGACAGGCCTCGGCCGCCTTCAGGAAGGCCGCCTTGCCGGCATCCTTGTCGAAAAGATAGCCTTCCAGGAACAGCCAGTCCGCGCCGCTGAAGGTGGCGGGGTTCACGTCGTCCGGCCCCAATTCGCCGGAAATCCCCAGATAGGTGTTCATCGACCGCTCGCCATCCGGGGTCACGAAGATGATCGAGCGCGAGGTCGGCGCCACATCCCCGGCCACCGGCGGGTTGACGAAGACCGTGCCCTGCGCCTCGGTCTGCTCGGCATAGCTCAGCCCCAGCGCGTCGCCCGCGACCTTGCCGATAAAGGCGGTGCGCAGGCCCAGCATCCCCAGCCCCGCCAGGGTATTGGCGACCGAGCCGCCCGGCACCAGCCGCGCCTTGCCCGCCTGCGCATCGGCCGATTGCGCCGCCATCAGCAATTCGGACCGCTCGCGGTCGATCAATTGCATGATGCCCTTTTCCACCTCCAGCCGCGCCAGCGTGGCATCCGATGTCGGCGCGATCACGTCCATGACGGCATTGCCGATGCCGATCACATAGGGGGTGGTCATTCGGTCTTCTCCTCATAGGGGCACAGGTCTTCGATCGGGCAGATCTTGCAGCGCGGCCGCCGCGCCTGGCAGATATAGCGGCCGTGCAGGATCAGCCAGTGATGCGCGTTCTGCTGAAAGGGGACGGGGACGTTGTCCTCGACGGCGCGCTCGACCGCCTCGACGTCGCGGCCCGGCGCGATGCGGGTGCGGTTGCCGACGCGGAAGATATGCGTGTCGACCGCCTGGGCCGGGAAATGGAACACGCTGTTCAGCACCACATTGGCGGTCTTGCGCCCGACGCCGGGCAGGGTCATCAATGCGGCGCGCGATTGCGGCACCTCGCCGCCATATTCCTCGACCAGCCGGCGCGACAGGGCGATCACATTCTTGGCCTTTTGCCGATAAAGCCCGATGGTCTTGATCTCTTCGGTCAGCGCCTCGACGCCCAGCTCCAGCATCTGTTGCGGGGTGGCGACGCGCTGGAACAGCGATTTCGTCGCCTTGTTCACGCCCACATCGGTCGCCTGCGCCGACAGCGCCACCGCCACCAGCAGGGTGAAGGCGTTGGTATATTCCAGCTCGGTCACCGGCTGCGGATTGGCCGCGCGCAGGCGCGAAAAGATCGCGACCTGGGTCGGATAGGGCAAGGCGGGGGGAAGCCGGGTCAGGGTGCTGCGTGCCATGGCCTCCAGATGCCCCGCCGCGCGGCCCGGCGCAAGCAGTCGCGTATGGATTTGCGACGCAGCCGCGCTACTCTGTCCCGGCAACAGTTGCGAGGCAAGGATGACACGAACGCTTTTCACCCCTGCACCAGCCCAGCCCGGCCTGCGGGTCGCGATCACCACCCAGCCGGCGCAGGATCTGGGCGCGGTGCTTTGTCGCGGGCGCTTTTCCACGCCGCTTGGCACGGTGGTGGCCCTGGGCGCCGGCGGCGCGCTGTGGGGCCTGGGCTTTGCCGGCCCCCTGCCCGTGGACCAGGTCGAGGCGGACCTGGCGCGGCGCTGGCCCCGCGCCCGCATCGTCGAGGCGCCAGAGGCGCTGGACCCCGCCATCCGGGCGCTGTCGGCCGAGCAGGGCGATATCACCGTGCGCCTGGCCGGGACCGAGTTCCAGATGCAGGTCTGGCGCGCCCTGGCCCAGGTGCCGCCGGGCCAGGTCATCAGCTATGCCATGCTGGCCGGCCGCATCGGCCGCCCGAACGCATTGCAGGCGGTGGGCACGGCGGTGGGACAGAACCCGGTTTCCTGGGCGATCCCCTGCCATCGCGTGACCCGCACCGACGGGCGCATTGGCGGCTATCATTGGGGCGAGGCGGTAAAGCGCGCCCTGCTGGCGCGCGAAGGCGCCGCCATCGCCCCTCGCGCCATCGCCGCATTGTGAGTCGCCCGCGCCCGATTTCCGCCTATTCCTGTGGAGTTGGCCCGGAACCCATGCCAATGTGACCGCGTTTGGGCATCAGCCGCCGGCACCCTTGGGGAAAGCCGGCCGCGTCGCAAGGACAGGCGGCGTAGGATCGCCCCGAAAAGAAAGGTGAAAGAATGAAGACCCGTATTTCGCTGCTTCTCGCCTCGGCCGGCGTGATCGCCATCAGCGCCTGCACGCCGGCCGACCCCTACGGCCAGCCCCAGCAGATGAGCCGCACCAAGCAAGGCGCCGTTGCGGGCGCGGTGGTGGGCGGGCTGATCGGCGCCGGCGAAAGCCGCTCGAACGCCGTCAAGGGCGCGATTATCGGCGCGACGGCGGGCGCCGTCGGCGGCTCGATCCTGGACCAGCAGCAGCGCGCCTTGCAGCAATCGCTGAACAACCCGAATATCCAGGTGGTCAACCACGGGACCCACCTGTCGGTGATCATGCCGGAAACCACGCTGTTCGCCACGGATTCGGCCGCGGTGGGCGCGCAGGGCCAGAACGATCTTTACACCATCGCGCGCAACCTGACCCAATATCCCAACAGCACCATCCAGGTGGTGGGCCATACCGACAGCACCGGCTCGGCCGCCTATAACCAGGACCTGTCCGAACGCCGGGCGCGTTCGGTCGCGGGCATCCTGGGCGCCGGTGGCGTGTCGCAATCGCGCATCACCACCACGGGGCGCGCCGCGACCCAGCCGGTGGCCTCGAACGACACCGCCTCGGGCCGGGCGCAGAACCGCCGGGTCGAGATCCTGATCGTGCCGACCCGCTAAGCCCGGCAGGGACGGTAGGGATGCGGGCCGGCTGCCGAAAGGCGGCCGGCCCTTGCTTTTGCGCCGAAGCACGGCGAGGGGGCCGGAAACGGAAAAACCCCCGAAGCGTCTCCGCCTCGGGGGTTCCGGTCACTGTCCCAAGGGGGTGCTTCGACGCATCCCCATCCTTCGGCTCCGTCGGGTCAATTCAGGCGGCGGGCCACTTCGTCGATGGCCTGGTCGATGCCGGCACTGCGCTCGGCCGGGCTGGCCTGCTTGCCCAGGATCTCGGTCGCGGCGCCGATCGCGGTCTGGATGGCGCGATCGCGCACGGCGCGGACCGCGTCGGATTCGGCGCTGGCGATCTGGTCCTCGGCGGCCTTCAGGCGGCGCTCGATCGACAGTTGCAGCACCTTCTTGGCCTTCTCGGCCTCGGCGACCGCTTCACGCTTGGCATTGGCGACGATGTCGTCGGCCTGCGATTTCACCTCGCGCTGGCGGCGTTCGTAGCTGGCATAGATCTCCTGCGCTTCCTCGCGCAGGCGGCGGGCCTCAGCCAGATCGTTGCGGATGCCCTCGGCGCGCTTGTCCAGCAGCCCGCCGACGATCTGCGGCACCCGGAACCAGACCAGGATGCCGACGAACAGCAGGAAGGCCAGCGTGACGATGAAGTCGGTATTGCGCAGCGAGAAGAACGGCCCCGAAGCCGCAAGCGCCGGGCTTGCCATCAGCGCGAAGAGAACGCTCAGACGTTTCATTGCAGAACCCCCTTCAACCGCTGATCCACTGTCGTATCGACCAGTCCCTGGTCGGGCTTGCCGCCGAAATTCTCGACCAGCGCCGCGGTGACTTCACGCGCGACGGAACGCGCATCCTCGACGGCCGAGGCGCGGATTTCGCCGATGCGCTTTTCGGATTCCGCCGAACGCGCGGCGATTTCCGCATCGGCATGGGCGATGGCGGCGTCCAGTTCCTTCTGGATCTCGGCCTTGTTGGCGGCCACGATCTTGCCGGCCTCGGCGCGGGCATCGGCCAGCGCCTTGTCATAGGCGGCCTCGGCCTCCTTGGCCTTATGCTTGAATTCCTCGGCCGCCATCAGGTCGCCGGTGATGGCGCCTTGCCGGTCCGACAGCACCCCGCCGATGCGCGGCAGCGCAATGCGCGACAGCACCCAATAGATCACCGCCAGGATGACCAGCAGCCAGAAGATCTGGTTGCCGAAGGTGGTGAAATCCAGTTGCGGCATCCCAGGGGCGCTTGCGGCATGGCCGGCCGCGCCATGGGCGGCATCCGCCGCGGCCACCGCGTCGGCGCCATGTCCCGCCGCTTCGGCGGATTCGGTGATGACCACCGTTTCAGATTCTTCGACCACGACGGGCGCGGTCTGTTGCAACAGGCTGAACATATCCTACCCCATGCCGGTCGTTTCACAATCGGGTGGGCGCCTCATGCCCCCACCCAACCGCAAGGATGGCAAAAGGATCAGACTGCGAACAGCAGCAGCAGCGCGACCAGGAACGAGAAGATGCCCAGGGCTTCCGCAAAGGCCATGCCGATGAACAGCGTGGCGGTCTGCGAAGCGGCGGCCGACGGGTTGCGCAGCGCGCCCGCCAGGTAGTTGCCGGCAACGTTGCCCACACCCATGGCGGCGCCCGCCATGCCGACGCAAGCCAGACCGGCGCCGAGATACTGTCCCAGTTGACCCAGATTTTCCATGTTCATGCTCCTTGAGGCTTTGGAAAGAGTTTTTCGTTTCAGACCTTGGCTGCCCGGCTTAGTGCGCCGGGTGCAGCGCGTCCTTCAGATAGACGCAGGTCAGGATGGTGAAGACATAGGCCTGGATCAGGCACACCAGCACCTCCAGCCCATACATCGCGGTGATGGCGACGACCGACACGGGCGCGATGGCGGCCACCGCGGCAAAGGCGGCAAAGACCTTGATCACCGCGTGGCCGGCCATGATGTTGCCGGCAAGTCGGATCGAATGGCTGACCGGGCGCACGAAATACGAGATCAGCTCGATCACCGCCAGCACCGGGCGCAGCGCCAGGGGCGCCGAACTGACCCAGAACAGGCCCAAGAAATGCGCGCCGTTCTTGACAAAGCCCAGCACGGTCACGCCGGCAAAGACCAGCACCGCCAGCACCGCCGTCACGGCGATATGCGAGGTCGGCGAAAAGCTTTTCGGCAGCAGGCCCAGGAAGTTGGCGAACAGGATGAAGCAGAACAGCGTCATCACATAGGGGAAATATTTCAGCCCGTCCTTGCCGGTCACGTCCTCGACCATCTTGTGGACCATGCCGTAAAGCAGTTCGGCGATGGACTGGACGCGGTTGGGCACGATGGCCCGGCCACGGGTGCCAAAGACCAGAAGCGCGGTGATCGCCAGCGCCGCCAGCGCCATCCACAGCGTCGCATTGGTCGGCGTATACCAGTTCACCGCACCTTCGCCAAACAGCGGTTTGACGACGAACTGGTCCATCGGATGGAAAACCAGACCACCTGCTTCTTCTTCTGCCATCGTCATTCACCCTTGTCGTCGCCGGGACGCCCCGGTGTCTTGCCTATCTCGTTCGCGGTCCGCATCATCGTCCTGATGCCGGCCGCCAGTCCCAGCAGCACGAAGACCACCATGAAGACCGGTTGCAGGCCGGTCAGATAGTCCAGCCCGAACCCGATGCCGAAGCCCAGGGCCAATCCCGCCACCAGCTCCGTCACCATGCGCCAGGCCATGTTGGCCTGGCTGAAATGCTCTTCCCCGCGCGAGGGGGCCTTGTCGCCGGCCTTCTTGCCCAGCCGGGCCTCCAGCGCGCGCAGCCGCTCCGCGTCACGGGCCCGCGCGGCGTCATGGTCGTCCTCGGCCACGGCTCACACCCCCGTTATCGGTTGGCGCGGTGATAGGGATTCGCGCCCGGCGAGTCAAGCAAGCGGGCGGAAATCTCAGCTTATTGAATATGCATCGTTTTTCTAATCGTCCGCGCCCGGCCAACGCGGCCTTGCAGCCGCCCTGCCTTCCGCCGCATATTCAACCCGCAGGTTAAGAAAGCCCGATGAACCCACAGCAACCCAGCCTGGACGCCATTTTCTCTGCCCTCGCCGATCCGACGCGGCGGGCGATCCTGGCCATGCTGCTGGAAGACGACATGGCGGTGACGGATGTCGCCGCGCCTTTCCACATCAGCCTGGCGGCGATTTCCAAGCATCTTGCCGTGCTAGCCGCCGCCGGGCTGATCCGGCAGGAACGGCGCGGCCGCATCATCTGGTGCAAGCTGGAACCCGACGGGCTGCGCGATGCCTCGGTCTGGATGCAGGGTTTCGGCCAGTTCGAGCCGGTGGACCTGGACGATTTCGAACGCTTCCTGCACCAATCGCTGATCGACGCCGGCGAGCCGAAGCCATAAACGCAAAAAGGGCCGGGCATCGGCCCGGCCCTTGCAGCGATGTCATTTCACCGTGATGCGCCCATCCAGGCCGGGGGCGAAATCCGGCCCCTGCTTCGCCAGGTAATCGGCCAGCACTTCCGCAAGGTCCGGCCCGAAATCATAGGCATCCGTCGCCTTTTCGGCAAAGACGCGATAGCCGTCCCCGCCCGCGCGCATGTAGTTCTGCGACACCACGCCATAGATCGCCTGGGGGTCAAGCGGCACCCAGTCGGCGCCGTCGCGCACCATGACCTCGCTGATCCGGCTGCCCGCCGGGGCCGCGTGGTCCAGCGTGTATTTCAGGCCCGCGACCTGGGCAAAGCGCCCGGCGCCCTCCTCGATCTGGCTGGCGCCGTTTTCCAGCGCCGCGACCACGTCGGCGCCCTTCAGCCGAAAGGTCGACAGCGTGTTCTGGAACGGCAGCACCGCCAGCACATCGCCCATCGTCACCACCCCCGCCGGGATCGAGGCCCGCAAGCCGCCCCCGTTCTGGATCGCGATGCTGATGCCCTGTCCCTTGACGCGCGCCAGCATGGCGTCGGCCACCAGGCTGCCCATCTCGCATTCCCGCGCCCGGCAGGTTTCGCGGCTGCCGTCGATGGGCGCTGCGATCTCGGCCACGCGTTTTTGCTTCAGCCGCTCGATCGGCTCGGCCATTTCCTTGACGCGCGCCGCCAGCGCCTCGTCCGGCACGACCGAGCCGTCCAGCAGGATCGGCTGCCCCTCGGCCTTGATCAGCTTGCCTTGGTCGTCCCAGGTCAGCACCAGATGGCCCAGGTATTTGCCATAGGCATAGGCCGTCGCCACCGGCACCATGGCGCCGTCCGCCCCCTCGACCATGGTCGGATAGGGGCCTGCCGCGCCCTCCATATCGCCCAGCAGGGTGTGGCTGTGCCCGCCGATCACCGCATCGATCCCGGCCACGCTGGCGGCGAACGCCTGGTCCCGCTTGTAGCCGGAATGGGTCAGCGCCACGATCTTGTCCACGCCCTGATCGGTCAGTTCCCGGACATCGGCGCCAAGGCTGTCCATGTCGTCCATGAAGATGACATTTGGGCCCGGCGCCGCGGTCTCGGGCGTGTCCATCGCCAGGGCCGAAACGATGCCCAGCTTTTCGCCGCCGACCTCCAGCACCAGCGTGCCGCCGATCTTGCCCTTCAACTCGGGCGATTGCGACAGGTCCAGGTTGCCCGAGACAACCGGAAACTTCGCCCCTTCCGCCAGGATTTGCAGCCCCTGCGGCCCGTCGTCGAATTCATGATTGCCGACCGCCATGGCGTCGAAGCCGATGGCGTTCATGAACTCGACCGTGTCCCGGCCCTTGTAGGTGGTGTAAAACAGGCTGCCCTGATACTGGTCGCCGGCATCCAGCACGATCACGTTCTGGCCCTGGGCGCGCAGGCCGTCGCGCAATTCGCGGATCTTCGTCGCCAGCCGCGCCACGCCGCCGAAACATTCGCCCTTCGCCTCGGCCTCGGCGGCACAGGTGCTGTCATAGGCGCTGATCGGTTCGATCCGGCTGTGGAAATCGTTGATATGCAGCACATGCAGCGTGTAATCCGCCTGCGCCGCGACGGCGGAAAACAGCACCGCCGCCGCCGAAACCATCAGCCCGCGTTTCATCGAACCCCCTTGCCCGAATATCTGGATGACAGGCAGATTGGGGGATGACGGCCGCCCCGTCAATCGACGAAGCCGCGGCGCGATGACGCTTGACGGCCCGCATGGCGCGACGCATGAAACCGTCATGCTGGTTTACAAGATCTTCCGCACATACGAGTTCCAGGCCCTTCAACAGCAGGGCCGCAGCGACGGCGCGCCGGTGGACCTGGCCGACGGCTATGTCCACCTGTCCACCGCCGCGCAGCTTCCCGAAACGCTTGCGCGCCATTTCGCCGGCGAAGCGGGGCTGCACCTGCTGGCGCTGGACGCCGATGCCCTGCCCGATCTGCGCTGGGAACCCTCGCGCGGCGGCGACCTGTTTCCGCATCTCTATCGCGAATTGCGCCTGGGCGACGTGGTCTGGTCTCGTCCCCTGTCCCTCGGCCCCGCCGGCCACGATTTGGGAGAGCTGTCATGACCCCCATCGAGCGGCTGGGCATGGCCGCGCTGCATCGGCTTGACCCCGAACGCGCGCATGATCTTTCGATCCTGGCGCTGCGGCGGGGGCTGGTGCCGCTGCCGGGCCGGCCCGTCACCTCGGACCGGCTGCGCATCCGCCTTGCCGGGCTGGACCTGCCGAACCCGGTGGGGCTGGCGGCGGGCTATGACAAGAATGCCCGCGCCCTGCCCGCGCTGATGCGCGCCGGCTTCGGCTTTGTCGAGATCGGCGCCGCCACCCCGCGGCCCCAGCCCGGCAATCCCCGCCCGCGGCTGTTCCGCCTGACGCAAGACCGCGCGATCATCAACCGCTTCGGCTTCAACAATGACGGCGCGCAAGCCATCGCCGAGCGCATGGCCCAGCGCCCGCGGGGCATTCCGGTCGGGCTGAACATCGGCGCCAACAAGGACAGCGCCGACCGCAGCGCCGATTTCGCCCAGGTGGTGCGGATCGCCGGCCTGCACGCCGATTTCCTGACCGTCAACGTCTCGTCGCCCAATACCGAAAAGCTGCGCGACCTTCAGGGACCACAGGCGCTGGCGGCGCTGCTGCAAGGCGTGCTGGCGGCGCGGGACGCGCTGGCGAACCGCCCGCCGGTGCTCATCAAGATCGCCCCCGACCTGGACGATGCCGCCCTGGCCGACATCGCCGCCGTGGCGCTGACCGCGCCGGTCGATGCGATCATCGCCACCAACACCACGCTGTCGCGCGACGGGCTGGCCTCGCCGGATGCCGGGGAAACCGGCGGCCTGTCCGGCGCGCCGCTTTTCGACCGCGCCACCCGCATCCTCGCGCGGCTTTATCGCGAAACGCAGGGCCGGGTGCCGCTGATCGGCGTCGGCGGCATCGGCTCGGCCGAGCAGGCATGGCAAAAGCTGCGCGCCGGCGCCTCGGCCGTGCAGGTCTATTCGGCGCTGGTCTATCAGGGCTTTTCGCTGGCGGCGCAGATCGCGCGCGACCTGGACGACCGGCTCGCGCGCGAAAACGTCACGCTGGCCGAACTGACCGGCAGCGGCAACGCCGACTGGCTTTAGAACAGGTCGCTGTAACCCAAAAGCTGGTTCATCGTGTTCGACGGCTCCGAACAGCCGGCATCGCCGACGATCCGCGCCGGCACCCCGGCCACGGTCTTGCAGGGCGGCACCTCGGCCAGCACCACCGAGCCGGCGGCGATGCGCGAATGGTGCCCGACATGGATATTGCCCAGCACCTTGGCGCCGGCGCCGATCATCACGCCGTTGCCGATCTTGGGATGGCGGTCGCCGTCTTCCTTGCCGGTGCCGCCCAGCGTCACCGAATGCAGCATCGACACGTCGTCGCCCACCACCGCCGTCTCGCCGATGACGATGGAATGGGCGTGGTCGATCATCACCCCGGTGCCGATCCGCGCCGCCGGGTGGATGTCCACGCCAAAAGCTTCGGAGCAGCGCATCTGCACGAAATAGGCCATGTCGCGCCGGCCCTGCTGCCACAGCCAATGCCCGATGCGATAGGATTGCAGCGCCTGATAGCCCTTGAAGAACAGGATCGGCTGCATCAGCCGATGCGTCGCCGGGTCGCGGTCATAGACCGCCAGCAAATCCGCCTGCGCCGCCGCCGACAGTTCCGGCGCGCGGGCAAAGGCATCGTCGGCGATCTCGCGCAGGATTTGCTCGCTCATCTCGCGCGAGGCAAGCTTCAGCGAAAAGCGATAGGCAAGGGCCGCCTCGAACGTGGCATGGTGCAACAGCCCGGCATGAATCAAGGCGCCCAGCAAAGGCTCGTCGCGCACGGCGATGCGCGCCTCGCGCTGGATGCGGCCCCAGACCGAATCGCGCGGGGCGTCCCGCGCGTCCGACAAGGGCTCGATCATGTCTTTTTGCAAGTTCATCCAAATGCGCCCATGCGTTTCATCCGGCCGAGTCTAACGCAAACCGCCGGGGTGGAAAAGGCGTCAATCCGGCAGCCGCAATTCCCACCAATGCAGCACGACGCGCACCCGGCCGCCGGCGAACTGCCCGCCCGAGGCCGTCAGCCGCAGCGGCGTCGGCTCCCAAAAGGCCATCGGCGGCGACAGCATCCCCCGCGCCCAGGACCCCTGTGCCTTGCCCAGGCCCTGGCCGAAACGCGTCAGGCTGTCCGAACTGCCCGCCGTGCCCAAGGACCAGGATGTCGCGCTGCCGGTGATCGCCTCCAGCACCCGCGCGGTGGCGCCGATGACCAGCGCGCCGGGCGGCACGGCCATCGCCGTCTCGAACCAGGCGCCCGCGCCCAGCGTGACATCCTCGTGCAATTGCCGCGCCAGCAGCCCCGATCCGTGCTGGCCCAGCGTGACGGCGCCGGGCACCCAGGCCGCCCCGCCATGGATCGCCACCACCCCCTGGTCGGCGACCAGCGCCCGCCGGCCGAAGCCCGGCTCGACAAAGACCCAGCCGCCATTCGCGCCGACGGCGATCTTGCCGCCCTGCCCCTCCCAGGCGTTGACCGCGCCCTGCGGCACGCCCCAGCATAGCCCATCCACCACCGTTTCGGGCGGGGTGATGCGGGTCAGGCTTTGCAGCACCAGGTCCACCTGCCCGTCCAGCCGCATCAGCGCCTCGTTCACCGTGACATGTTTCTGCGCCTGCGCCGGCATCAGCAGCGGCAGGGCGCAATTCGCGGTCGTGTTCTCAGACATGGATCATCCTCCTTGCATGGGGCCCGGCCCCGAACGTGTCGGAAAGCTGGGCAACCTCGACGGCAAAGCCGCCGCCCGCCGCGGCCTGGGACCAGACGCCATCGGGCACCGCCCAGCGCGGCTCGGCCAGCACCGCCTCGGCCAGCACCTGCCTGTCCCGGACCAGCCGGGCGGCGTAACGCTCCTGCGCCTCGCCCAGCGGCACGTCCGGCCCGTCCCAGCCGTCGCCCTGGATCCGCGTGCGCCGCACCCAGGTCACGACCCGGCCCCGCACCGCCAGGTGACAGGGCGACAGCGGCCGCAGCCCGGCGCCGCGGAACGCCGCGGCGATATGGCGATAGCTGGGATCGTCCGGGCTGCGCGTCGCCGGCCCGATGCGCCAATGCCGCAGCTGGTTGCGGGCCGAGGGCGCCAGTTCCACCTGCGCCGCCGCCCCGTCCAGCAGCACCGCCACGCTGCCCGAGGGCCAGACCGCCGGCATGAAGGCATCCGTCCCCGCCTGCCCGCGCAGCCGCATCGACACCTCCCACACCCCGGCCGAGACCAGCCGCGCATCGCGGAATTGCAGCAATTCCCAGCCCTCGGCCGAGCCGTCGCCGATCGCCAGCAGGTTCGCCCCCGCCAGCAGCGCCTCGGCACTGGCGGAACGCAGGTTGCCGCCCTTGACCCGCAGCCGCAGCGCCGGCCCGCGGTCCCAGACCCCCGGCCGCGCCGCCGAAAGCGGCCCTTCCGTTACCCCCATGACCGAAGGCTCGGCCAGGGTCGCGTTCAGCGCATAGCCCCCCGCCTCCTCGGTCGAGACCCAGACGGCCGCCGCCCCCGGCCAGGGCGTCGCCGTCACCGCCAGATGCGGCGCATGGGGCACCTCGTCGCCGCGCAGCAAGGGCAGGTCCAGGAAAACCGGCCAGACCGGGATCGGCGGGACAAAGGGGCGCAGCGCCGCCTCGCCCTCGACCACGCGGGCCGGGCGATAGACCCCTGGCTCGACCCGCACCGCATCTACCGTGATCGCGCCCGCCCGCTCGATGCGGTCGATGCGCCAGCGCTTGGCCTCGGCCGCCCCCTCGGCCAGCCGCACCACGTCCCCCGGCCCCAGATGCCCCAGCGAGGGCGGCAGGGCAAAGCGCACCGCGTCCCGCGCCACCGCCGCCTCGGACAGCCAGCGTTCCGCCAGCGCCCGCCCCTCGGCCCGCGTCAGCGCCATCGCCAGTTCGCTGTCCGAGACCGCCAGGAACTCGGCCCCCGGCATCACCGTCTCGGCGGTGCGCGCGGCATAATCGCCGCCCGCCTCGACATGGGTCAGCCGGATGCGGCCCACCATCTCGGCATCGGCGGCGCGCGAAACTTCCACCGCCTCGACCTCCTCGGCCAGCGCCATGTCACCGGGGCCAAGCTCGGCATCGACCCGCGCGCCGCGCATGACAAAGCGCAAGACGCCGTCGCGCTCGACCGCGTCGAAGCCATGCGCCAGCATCAAAGGCTGCAAGGCCGCGCGCCCGCTTTCGGCCCCCGACAGCGCATAGCCGCGCACCAGCCCGCGCAGCCCCTCGGCGTCGAATGCCCGCACCCCCGCCTCGCGGCAGATCTCGGCCACCACATCGGCCAGCGGCACCGCGCCGGCGCGGCCATTCAGCCAGTGCCCGCGCTGCCATGCCGGGCCGTCCGACCACAGGTCCAGACGCGCCGGAAAGGCCGGATAGGGCCGCGCGTCCCAGCACCAGACATGCGCGCGCGCCATGTCCACCATTCGCCCCGCCCCGGTCCGGCCATGGGCGGCCCGCGCCGGATTGTTCGCCGGATCGCCCCAGAACCCGGTCATCGCCCGCAGATAGGCCGCCTGCACCAGGTCGTCCCGCCGCCCGTCCGAGAAATACGGCAGCATCGATTCCGAACTCATCGCGTCCAGGAACTTGTTGGGCTGGTTGGTGCCCTTGTCCAGCGCCGCGCAGCCCATCTCGGTGAACCACACGGGCTTCAGGCCCGGCACCCAGGCCGAAGGCTGCGCCTGCCGCACCCCGCCGATCCGGTCGTGATGCGCGTTCTGCCACCAGCCGCGGATATCCTTGTAGCGCCAGATCCAATGCTCGTGATGCGCGCCATCATGGATCGCCGTGCGCCGCTGCGCCTGCCGGTCGGCATCGCTGGCATAATACCAGTCATAGCCCTCGCCGCCCGCGACATTGGCCAGCAGATAGGCCGGATCGTCGATGCGCCCGTGATGGGCGTCCAGGTGATCCTCGCCATCGCGCCAATCCGACAGCGGCATGTAATTGTCGATGCCGACAAAGTCGATGTTCTCGTCGGCCCAAAGCGGGTCCAGGTGGAAATGCACGTCGCCATTGCCGGGCTGGTGGCCGAAATATTCCGACCAGTCGGCGGCATAGCCGACCTTGACCGCCTCGCCCAGGATGCCGCGCACATCCGCCGCCAGCCGCCGCAACTGCTGCACGGCCGGAAAGGAATGCCCCGCCGCCATGATCGTCGTCAGCCCGACCATCTCGGACCCGATCAGGAAGGCGTCGATCCCGCCCGCCGCGGCGCAAAGATGCGCGTAATGCAGGATGAACCGGCGATAGGACCATTCCTCCGGCCCGTCATAGCGGATCACCGAACCGTCGCGGCTGAAATCCCCCGGCTCGGCCGTGCCAAAGAACCGCGCCACCTCCTCGGCGGCCGCCTCGGTGCCCACGGGACTGCCTTCGCGCCCCGGCGCGACGCTGGTGGTGATGCGCCCGCGCCAGGGCATGACCGGCTGGTTCGCGGCCCCGCTCCAGGGATCGGGCCGGCCGTTCCCGGCAAGCTGCTCCATCAGGATGAAGGGATAGAACACCGCCTTGCGCCCGCTTTGCGCGATCGCCCGCAGCGCCTCGATGACCGAGCCGTCGGCCGGCGTGCCGCCATAGATCGGCCGCCCGTCCACCCGCGCCACCGCCTGCGCCGCATCGCGCCCGATGCCGCCGGCGCGCCAGGCCATGCCCTGGCCGTCGCGCGACAGGTCCTCGACCTTGGGCCGCACCGCGCATTCGCCGACCCGCAGATCGTCGCCGAACCACGACACCACCAGCGAGACCGAGCCGACCCGCGGCAATTCCCGCCCCAGCGTCGCCATCGAGGCCAGGAAATCCGTCGCCCCCAGCGCGCTGTTGCGGTTCGCGACCTGCATCTCGCCCAGGCCCATGTCATAGCTGACCGGCGTGGTCGCCAGCGCATATTCGCCGGTGCCGGGGATCATCGCCACCCCCTGCACCTCGCGCGACAGGCCCCGACCCTGCCTGGCCGCCCGCGTGACCTCGAAGGACAGTTGCGGCACCCGGTTGCCCCATTTCTCCAGCGCCAGGTCTTCCAGCACGACATAGGCCAAGCCGCGATAGGCCGGCGCCGCCTCGCCCTCCTCGGCGGCAATCGCCGGGTCGGGCAATTGCTCCTCGTCGCCCAGGTAAACCCGCATGTTCAGCGCATCGGCCGAGACCTCTTCGCCATCCGCCCAGATGCGCCCGACCCCCAGGATCGGCCCCTCGCACAGCGCCAGCGCCAGGCTGGCGCGATAGCCGATCTGGGTCACGCTGGACCCCGAGCCCTTGCCGCCGCCCTGGCTGCGCCGGGTCTCGACCAGCGGGCCGGCCCAGATCGCATGGCCCGGCACCCGCATCTGCCCCCAGATGCGCGCGACCGGCGTGCCCTCGCCCGCGGTCTGGATGCGCATCCGGTCCACGCGCCCCGTCTCGACCGCCTTCGAGCCGCCGCCCAGCAGGCGCTGGTCGATGGCCCGGCCCAGGCTTGCGCCCAGCGCCCGGCCGATGACGGCGCCCGAAAGCCCCAGAACCGTGCCGCCAAAGCCCGCACCCAGCGATGCCCCGACCGCCGCCAGCAGAATCGTCGCCATTGCTTCCCTTTCCCTTACCGCGGCGGAAACCGGAATCGCCCGGCGATCCGCGCCCGCCACGGCGCCGACAGCGGGCTTTCGACCACGCCATGCCGGTCATAGGCATGGATGAAACTGCCCCGCGCGCCGATTTCCGCCAGTATTCCCATATGCTTGGCAACCGCCCCCGCCCGCATGCGAAAGACCAGCACATCGCCCGGCCGCTCGTCGGGCGCGGGCCGCAGCAGCCGCCCCGCCCCGCCCAGCAGCAGTTCCGTCCCGCCCGCCTCGCCCCAGTCGGGCGTATAGGCCGGCATCACCTCGGGCTCGGCGCCGCACAATTCGCGCCACACCCCGCGCACCAGCCCCAGGCAATCCGTCCCCGCCCCCTTGGCCGAGCCCTGGTGCACATAGGGCGTGCCGATCCAGCCCCGCGCCGCCTGAACGACCGCGCTCATCGGTTCACCTTGGGCGCGATCAGCCAGTCCTCGGGCGGCAGGTGCGGAAAGCCTCGAAAGTTCAGGTAGTTCAGGAACTTCATTCGGCAGGTCTCGGCCCGCTTGTCGCAGCCCGCTTCCAGCCGCACCCGGTCGCCTACAGCGGGCCGGATGCCCAGCGCGGTCCACAACTCGACCTCGCGCCGCGCACCCGGCAGGGCGGCATCGGCCTTGACCAGGCCCGACAGCCCCTCGGCCGCGCCGGCCAGCACCACCAGCCGGCCATGCTCGAACCAGCCGGCGTCATGGCCGGCGACGCCCGACAGGACCAGCCGGCCCTCGTCCTCGGCCTCGACCACGCCCTCGGCGGCATAGCCGGGGCGGCCCAGGTCGAACCGGCACTGCCCATCCCCCAGCATGGCCGAGCAGCGCGGGTGATAGACCCGCCCCTGCGCCCGGCCCAATGGCTCGGACAGGCCGCGCAACTCGGCGCGGAAGGCCGCGCCGCTGCGCACCACCTCGCCCAGATGGCCGCGGAAAAGCAGCCGCCGGTTCGCGGAATCGGTCCAGTCCACCTCCCACAGCCGCACTTCGGCGCCGTCCCAGCGCCCGGCCATCAGGTCGCGCTCGGTGATGGCGCCGTCCGACAGCGCCCCCACCGCCTCGCTATTGTCCACCGACAGGCCCAATCCCTGCACCAGCGCCCGCGCGCTCAGCCCGCTATCGGGGCGAAAGGCGATGCCGTCAAAGCCCAAGCCCCGGTCGTGATCGGTAAATCCCAGCACCAGCCCGTCGCGGCGCTCGACCGCCCAGGCCCGCGCGATCGTCTCGCTCATAGCCGCACCTCCACCACCGGCACCTGCGGCAGGTCGCCCGCCTGGAAGGACGCGACCGAGACCGCGATGCAGTCGGTGTCAAAGCGCACCGGCACGTCGAACTCGAACCCGGCCGTGACCACCCCCCCCCGCTCGGGCGGCGCGACGAAACGGACCACCCCCGTCGCCCAATCGACCGCGAAATCCACCCCGGCGCGCAGCTCCACCTGGCCCACCCCGGCCAGCACCGTACCCTGGACCGGCTTGGCCACCGGCCGCCAATAGCGTACCGGACCCGAGGCATAGCCCTTGCGCAGCGCAAATTCGCGCCGCACCCCGTCGCCCATGCCGATCTCCTGGTCCTGGAAGCTCACCGTCCCGCTTGGCGCGCAGGACTTGCAATCCGCCCAATCCTTCCAGCGAAACCCGTGCATCTGCCCGGCCCGCGCCTCGAAGAACGCGATCAGCGCCGCCACGTCGTCCAGCGAACGCAGGCCCAGCCCGGCGTCATAGCGCCGCCGCGAATGCGCCCAGGGCGTGCGGCGTTCTTCGTGGCCGTTGGTCAGCGCGACGATTTCCGTCCGCCGCTCTGGCCCGCCGACCGAGCCAAAGGACAGGTTCGCCGGGAACCTGATCTCGTGAAATGCCATCTCAGCCGTTCCTTTCCCCGCGCGCCAGCAGCCGGCCCATCTGCGCGGCGATCTGGCTCTGGCTGCGCTGGAATCCCGCCACGTCGGGGGTCGAGACGTTGAATGTCACATTGACCGGCCGCCCGCCGCCGCCCGCCGCCGCGACCCCCAGCCGCCCGTCCGCACCGCGGCGCAGCGGCATGATCGCCTCGGCCCCGGCCTCGCCCATCAGCCCGGTCGCGCCGCGCATCGGGAAATATGTGGGCTGGCTGACCACGCCGCCCTTGGCAAAGGGCATCACCCGCCCCTGCGAAAACGCCGCCCCCTGGGAAAAGGGCAGCACGGCCGAAACCATGCCGTTCACCCCCTGCGCGATGGCCCCGGCCAGCGCCTGCTCGACCGGCTTCATCGCCACGGCGAAGGCGCTGTCGGCCATGCTGCGGGCAATGCCCTTCAGCGCGTCCGACAGCTTCATGCCGTCCAGGACCAGCCCGGAAAACGCCCGGCGCAGCCCGCTGCCGATGCCCGCTGTCAGCGTGCCGACCTCGCGGTTGGTATAGACCATCGACTGCCGCAGCCGCCCCAGTTCGGCGTCGAACTCTGCCGCCAGCCGGCTGCTTTGCTCCAGGCCGCAGCCCAGCGCCGGCCCGTCCTCGTCCAGCCGGTCCAATCCGTCCTTCTCTGCCATGACGGCGCCTCCTTTCATGCTAACCTGCGGGCCGGTCGGGATAGCGCGCGACCAGTTCCGCCAGCCGGTCGCGCGTCATCGCGCCCCGGCGCCCCGGCTCGACGCCCAGCATCAGGGCCAGTTCGGCCGGGGTCAGCGCCCAGAACTGGGCGGGCCGCAGCCCCAGCCCGCCCAGCCGCGCCGGGCCCAGGCCCATGCGCATCAGCCCCGGCCAGTCCAGCCCGCCGCTCATGTCCCCTCGATGCGAAAGGCCCGCGCCAAAAGCGCCGCCGCCGCATGGGCGGCCGCCACCGGCCCGCCGCGCAGATCGGCCGCGGCCAAGGCGTCCATGCCGCCCGGCCAGCCGCCCGCCCGCAGGCCCGCGACCAACACCGCCATCACGTCGCGGCTGGAAAACCGCCCGCCCTCGAAGCGTTCGACCAGCGCGATCATGCTTTCCGCGCCCAGGTCCGCCTCCAGCCCCGCCAGGGCGCCCAGGGTCAGCCGGGCGACATGGCGCCGCCCGTCCAGCCAGATCTCGACCTCGCCCGCCAGCGGGTTGACGGCTTCAGAAGGCGACGAAGCTGATCGCGCCTGCGCTTGCCATGGAAATCTCATATGTCGCCTCGCCATTGTAACTGCCCGCATATTCCAGCGCCGTGATCTGGAACGGCCCCTCGACCGTGCCGAAATCCGGGATCACCACCTGGAAGCGCGGCACCTCGCCGTCAAAGAACACCTGCCGCGCGCGTTCGTCCGTGGTCCCGTCCCGGAACACCCCCGACCCCGAGATGCTGGCCGAGCGCACCCCAGCGCCCGCCAGCAATTCGCGCCAGCGCCCTTGGCTTTCCAGGCTGGTCACGTCCACCGTCTCGGCATTGAAGCCCAGCCGGGTCGCCCGCAGCCCCGCCACGGTCTCGAAATGGCCGTCGCCGGTCATGTCCATCTTGATCAGCAGGTCGCGTCCGTTCTGCACCGCCATCGCCGTTTCTCCTCAACCCAGGTCGATGCGCGCGCGAAAGGTCAGATCGACCCGCCGCCCCGCGCCGTTTTCCACCCGCCGGGCGCGGGCGCGCAGGAACCACAGCCCCGCCAGATGCCCGCGCTCCAGCACCATTTCGCCGCCCTCCAGCGCCTCGCTGACCGCGACCGCCGCCGCCTTGACGGCGCCAAAGCCGCCCGCCGCCTCGGCCCCCGACAGGACCGAGACCACGAAATCATGCACCGCGCCGCCGCCCGTCATGTCGCCGGCGTCGCGCACCTCTTCGGGGCCCAGCGAGACATGCACCCCCGCCGGCGCCGCCACCGGCATGGCGTCATAGATCGCGTCGCCCACCAGGTCGCGCAGCGCCCCGTCCTCGCGCAGCACGCGATAGACCTCTGATTGCAGCGCGGCCGTTCCAAGGTAGCTCATGCCCCCGTCTCCTCTTTGGCGATGCAGACCAGCCAGCGGCCGCCGGCATCGCTTTCGGCCACCGCCTCGATGCGAAAGCGCCGGGCGGCCGCGCCCTCGCCCAGGCGCAGCCGCTGCTCGGGGCGCGGGCGGCGGGCATCGCCGGCAGGCGCCGCCCTGACGATGATCCGCCAGGTCACGACGCTCTGCGCCCCCAGTTCGGCGCCGCGCTCCGCCCCGGCGCCCGACCGCATCTCGGCCCAGATGCGCCCGACCTCCTGCCAGGTCAGGCGGAACCCGCCCATCCCGTCGGGCACCCGGTCCGGGGTTTCCACGACCAGCGGCACGCTCGGCCGCGGCCGCCTCATGCCCGGCCGCGCGGGTTGCCGCGCCCCCCCAGCACCCGGACCGACCGCCAGCGTTCGATCAGCGCGCCGACGCCAAAGGGCAGCGCCCCGGCCGAGCCTTCGAAGCTGCGATCCTCGTGATAGCGCGCGGCCAGCAGCAGCACCGCCTGCGCCAGGTCGGCCGGCACCTGCGCCCATTCCGCCCCGAACCCGGCGCGAAAGTTGATCTCGGCGAACCCGCCCTGGGGCACCGCCGGCAGCACCGTCCCCACCGGGGCCAGCACCGGCCGCTGCATGTCCGCCACCAGCCGCCAGGCCGCCGGATCGACCACCGCGACCGCGCCGGCCGCATCGGCGATCTCGACCGTCTCGACCGCCTCGACCGGGGCCAGCGGCAGGGGCTGGCCCTGGGGGTCGCGCCATGCCTCCAGCCGCAGCCGGAACCGCCGGGCCAGCAGCACCTTGCCGGTGCGCGCCTCGACGGTGGCGATGGCCGCGCGCAGGAAACCCGCCAGCGCCGCGGTCTCGGCCCCGTCCCCGGCGCCATCGCCCGGCATGCCGAACCCGGTTCCCAGCCGCAGATGGTCGCGCAACACCGCGACGGGCAGCGCCGCGGCTGCGGGCGCCGTCACTTCCACAAGCATCATCCTCGTCTCTCCCATTCGCAGGGCTTCGGGCTAAGGGGGCCGCGCCGCTGCACCCTCGCGCGCGCGGACAGTTGCACTTGCCAGCAGGGCGCAGATCCCCGGCGCGGCCCCCGCTTCGGCCCCGGATCAGCCGAAGACCATCAGCTTGACGGCCCGCGCATCGGTGACGCCGCCGCCCACCCGCTTGGTGGCATAGAACAGCACATGCGGCTTGGCCGAGAAGGGATCGCGCAGCACCCGCAGGTCCGGCCGCTCGACGATGGTATAGGCCGAGCGGAAGTCGCCGAACCCGATGGAATGCGAGCCCTGGGCGATGTCGGGCATGTCCTCGCAGACCAGCACCGGATAGCCCAGAAGCTGCGCCGGCTGCCCCATGGCCAGGCTGTCCGCCCACAGGAAGCGGCCGTCCGCATCGCGCATCTTGCGCACCGCGGCGGCGGTCTTGGAGTTCATCACGAAGCTGGCGTTGGCGCGGTATTGCGCGCCCAGCGCATAGACCAGGTCGATCAGCGCATTCGCCGGGTTGGTGGCGGCGAAATCGCCGGTCCCGCCCGAAGGGATGGTGCCGATCTGCACATTGGTCGCGCTGCCGTTCGGCGCCTTGGCATGGGTCAGGATGCCGCGCGGCTTGTTCACCCCGTCGCCGCTGATGAAAGCCGTGGCCTCGGCGCGGGCGAATTTCTCGGCGATGCGCCCGGCCAGCCAGGTCTCGACATCGAAGGCCGCGTCGTCCAGCAGCCGCTGGCTGGCCTTGGGCATGGCCGAAAGCTCATGCACCGGGATCACCACCCGCTGCACGCTGGGGGTGCCGGTCTCGGCCTGGGCCGCGGCCTCGGTCGCCCAGCCATGGGCGATGTCGCCCATATCGACCAGCACCTCGTAGCTTGCGGATTCTACCGCCACCACATTGGCGACCCGGCGCAATGATGCGGTGACGTTCAGCGCCTCCTGCACCTGCATGGCCACCGTCGGCGCCACCAGGAAGCCGCCGTCGCTGGTGGTGGTCATCGCCTTGCCCTCCAGCGGCAACCCGCGCAGCGCGCCGTCGTCGCCATGGCGGATATAGGCGTCAAAGGCCTTCTGGTGCGGCGCGCCCTGGTCGGCCTCGGCCGCGAGCGGCGCGCGGGGGCGGGAAATCGTCTTGCGGTCCAGCATGGTCATGCGTGTTTCCTGTGCTTCCAATCGGTTCTGAATCTCGCTGCGGAATGCCTTCAACTCCTGGACAAAGCCCAGCATCTCGGCCCCCAGGTCGCCGGGCACATCCGCCCCGGCCGCGGCTTTCACCTCGGTCATGATCCCCTCCGTTTCGGTGAAACTCACTTGGCGCGCAGCGCCAGCGTCGCGGCCCGAAAGGCCGCCGCCATCTCGTGGCCGGCATCGGACTTGGTGCCGACCTTGGCCTCGGCCAGCATCGGAAAGGTGACCAGCGACACCTCCCACAGCTCGACCTCGGACAGCAGGCGCCGGCCCTTGCCGTCGCGCTCGGCCGCGATGGTGCGATAGCCGATCGACAGCCCGTCGATGGCCCCCGCCGCGACCAGCGCCGCCGCCTCGCGGGCCTGGGCGATCTCGGGCAAAAGCCGCCCCCGGACCCAGAGCCCCTTCTCGTCCTCGCGGATCTCCTCCCAGACGCCGATGGGCCGGGCGGGATCGTGCTGCCACAGCATCCGCACCCGATCGCCCCGCGCCGCCAGCCGCTTCAGGCTGGCGGCATAGGCGCCCCGGACCACGACATCGCCGCCCTGGTCGGCCAGGCCGAACAGGCTGGCATAGCCCTCGATCCCTGTGCCCTCGGCCACCAGCGATCCGCCGGCGGCATATTTCAACTCCAGCCGGTAATCTTTCGAACTCACCTCACCCTCCTTTCGGCGCATATTCCAGGATCGACTGCACCGCCTGGGTCAGGATGACCGCGACGACGCCATAGACGGTCATCCACAACCGCCGCTCCAGCCCCTCGATCAGCGCCTCGATGCGCTCCAGCCGGCGCTCCACCTGGGAAAATTGCAGCGCCATGATCCGCTCCTGCGTCTCAAGGCGCTGGTCGTGCCAGTCGAAGGGCTCCTTGACGAAACGCGAGCCCTCCATCTACCCCTCCGCATCGGCCAAAGGCGGCAGCCCCAGCGCCGCCCGCTTCTCGGCCGGGGTCAGGAAGCCGGCCTCGCCGACGCGCTTCCAATGCTGGTCGCGCTCCTCGGCCAAAGCCGGCACCTGGTCGGGATCGGCGCGCAGGTCGATCTCGGTCCCCAGATGCTCGGACAGCCACCAGCCCAGGGCGCCGGCCACGCGCGACACCAGCGGCAGCACCGTCAGCCGGTAAAAGGCCCGATGCGCCTCGGCGTAATTGGCATAGGTCGCCTCGCCCGGAATGCCGATCAGCATCGGCGGCACGCCAAAGGCCTGGGCGATCTCGCGCGCGGCGGCCAGCTTGGTCTGGTGGAACTCCATGTCGCTGGGCGAAAACCCCATCGGCTTCCAGTCCAGCCCGCCCTCCAGCAGCATCGGCCGCCCGGCATTGCGCGCGCCCTGGTGATGCATCTCCATTTCCGTCACCAGCCGCTCGTATTGGTCGGGCGACAGGCTGCCCTGCCCGTCCGCGCCCTTGTAGACGATGGCGCCGCTGGGCCGCGCCGCATTGTCCAAAAGCGCCTTGGACCAGCTCGACGCGCTGTTATGCACATCCACCGCCACCGCCGCCGCCTGCATCGGCGACAGCCCGTGATGGTCGTCCAGAGGATGAAAGCTGCGGATATGGCAGATCGGATCGGGACTGCCGGCCATGTCGAAGCGCACCTTGCGCCCGCCGACGCCATATTCATAGGCGACCGGCCAGCCATCGGCCCCCGGCACCACCGCTATCCGGTCCGAACGCAGCACATGCAACTCGGCCGGCAGGCCCGCCGGCCCGCCGCCCACCGCCTCAAGATAGCCGTCGCCGCTCAGCAGGATCTGGCCGTAAAGCGCCTCGAACAGCTCGGCCCGGCCCTGGCCGGGATTGGGCCGGCGCATCAGGTCCAGCACCGGATGCACCTCATAGCGGCGCTCGCGGTCCTGGCAGATCAGCGGCACGGCGGCGGCGGCCTCGGCGATCAGCCGCACGGCGCGGAACCCGACCGGATTGCCGACAAAGCCCAGCCGCGTCAGGCTGACCGTGTCGCGCGGCGACCAGACCACCCGGCCCGACCCCGCCGCCAGCGCCACCAGCTTGCCGGCGGCGCTGGCCTTCGTCTCGACCGCGCCGGGCGGCCTTGTGGGCGCAGCCCCCCGCCCGAACCAGGGAAATGCCATGGCTTCCTCCTGAAATGCCAATGAAAAAGCGGCCGCGGCCCGCGACCCCTCCCGGACCCCGAAAGGCCCTTTCTCCGTTTCGAAAATACCCTGGGGGGAAGCGCCTGCGGCCCCCCGTCCAGGGGGGCGGCAGGCGCGGGGGGCAAAGCCCCCTACAGCCCCCTATAACCCCCGGACCGCCGGGCGCAGGTGATGCGCCCCCGGCTCGATCATCAGCTCGTGGATCGCCCAGACCAGCGCATCCAGCCGGTCAGGAGAGCCGCGCCCATCATAGCCCGCGACCGTCATGCGGCACATCTGCTCCTCCAGCGGCCCCAGCCCGCGCAGGTGATGCACCCGCCCCTGCTCGTATAGCGCCGCCACCGGCTCGGCGCGCAGGCCCTTGCCGCGCCCGGCCCGCAGGGCACGGAACGGCACCAGCGGATCGACCTGGCGGATCACGCTCTCGACCAGGTCGCCGCCCTGGTTGACCTCGGCCACCAGCCGCTCGGCCCCGTGGCGCTGCATGGCGGCGATGGCGGCCCGCGCCCAGTCCAAAGGCCCGCCCCGGACCGAGGCATCCTCCAGCACATAGGCCCGCCATTCCGTCACCGGCCCCTCGGCCAGAACGCCCGCGACCACGATGCCGCATTCGTCCGCAGCCGCGCCGCCCGTCACCGCCGGATCGACGGCGACGACGATGCGCGACAGCGCAGGCGCCGCCTCGACGCGGGCGCGCTCCAGCACAGCCGCGCTCCACAGCGCCCCCTCGACATCCTCCAGCAGCAACCCCTCCAGCTCCTGCCGCCCCAGCCGGGTGCCGCCATAGCGCGCCTGCACCTCGGCCAGGAAACTTTCCGCCAGATAGGCGCGGTTCGCATCGGTCGGCGCATGGGTGGTCACGGTCGAGGATTGCCGCAACAGCCGCTTCAGCACCGCCACGTTCCTGGGCGTGGTGGTGACGACCTGCTGCGGATGCGGCCCCAGCCGCAGCGCGAATTGCAGCATGTCCCAGCATTCCTCGGCCTTCTTCCACTTGGCCAGCTCGTCGACCCAGGCCGCGTCGAATTGCGGCCCGCGCAGCGCCTCGGGCTCATGGGCCGAAAACAACTGCGCCGTGGCCCCGTTCGGCCAGACCAGCCGCCGCCGCCCCGCCTCCCAGACCGGCCGCCGGTCGGGCGGGGACGAGGCCAGGATCCCCGAATCCCCGAACACCATCACGTCGCGCGCCTGGTCCAGCGTCTCGCTGACCAGGGCCACGCGCCGCGCCCGTCCCGGCGCCTCGGGCGTCGCGCCCTCGACCTGGGCGCGCACCCATTCGGCCCCGGCGCGGGTCTTGCCCGCGCCGCGCCCGCCCATGATCACCCAGGTCTTCCAGTCGCCCTCGGGCGGCAACTGATGCGGCAGCGCCCAGAACTCGAAAAGCCAGGGCAGCGCCGCCAGCGCATTCTCGCCCAGGCCGGCCAGGAAATCGTCAACCTCCTTCGGCGCGGCGCAGGCAAGCCAGGCGGCGCCCGATCTCGTCTCGTGCCGCGTCAAGGTCAAGCGCGCCGGCACCGACCCCTGCGGCAGCATCCTTGCGAAGCTTGTCAACCTTGCTCCTTTCCTCCAGCACCATCTGGGTCGCGGCCCGCAGGTCGCGCACCAGCCGGGTGGATTCCTTCAATTCACCCGTTTCTCCCGCCTCGATCTTTTCGCGCAGCCGGTTCAGTTCCGCCGCATAGGACCGGAACAGCCCGTCCGCGATCTCCAGCACGTTCACCTCCGGCGCCGTGACGACGCCGGGCGTGAAAGGCCCTTCCGGCGCCCCAGGCCCCGGATCGAAACTCTTGGTCATATTTGATCGCCCTGCCCTCGTGTGCCTGTCCGCACGAGCGAGACATGAAAAAAGCGGCCTTTGGGGTCGCCCCCCGGCCGCTTGCCCATCTCTCCCAGCATGGGTAATTTCTACTTCAGGGCGTGCGCCAAGTCAACGCAAAACCAGGGATTGCGCCCGTCCCGCACCGATTTCCCGCGCAAGAACAACCGCTTACCCCACGCAACGCCCCGCCGCACGCCCGGCGCAACACCCGCCGCCGGGGCGCAGGCGCGCCTTTCACCGTTTCCCAAATACTCAAAAAAACCGACCAACCCTCGAAAACGCCGCCCCTCAGTCGCCCTGCACCGGCGACAGCGGCTCGCCGCGCTGGCGCTCGATCTCGCGCCAGCGGGCGACATTGCGGTTATGCTCCTCCAGCGTGCGGCCGAATGCATGCCCGCCCGAGCCGTCGGCGACGAAGAACACGAAATCCGTATCCTCGGGGTCCAGCGCCGCGGCGATGGCGGCGCGGCCGGGATTGGCGATGGGCGTCGGCGGCAGCCCGTCGATCTGATAGGTGTTATAGGCCGTGCGCCGCCGCAATTCGGACCCGCGGATGCCGCGGTCCAGGACCCCGCGCCCCTCGGTGATGCCATAGATCACCGTCGGGTCGGTCTCCAGCCGCATGCCCTGGCGCAGCCGGTTGACAAAGACGCTGGCCACCACCCGGCGCTCTTCCGGCTGGCCGGTCTCCTTTTCGATGATCGAGGCCATGATCAGCGCCTCCTCGGCCGAGGCATAGGGCAGGTCGGGCTCGCGCGCCTCCCAGGCGGCGGCCAGGATCGCCGCCTGCCGCCGCTCCATCTCGGCCAGGATCTCGGCGCGGTCGGCGCCCTTTTCGACATCATAGGTATCGGGGGCCAGGCTGCCTTCCTCGGGCAGGTCCGCGACCTCGCCCTCCAGGAAGCCCGCCTGTTTCAGCCCCTCGGCCACCTGCCAGCTCGTCACCCCCTCGGCGACCGAAATGCGCAGCCGCGCATCGGGCCTGGCCTGCGCCGCGACGATGGCCTCGGGCGCGGGCTCGCCGGCGGGATTGTATTTCGCCTGTTCGGCAAACTCTCCGGTTTCGGCATCCATGTCGCGCAGGATCACCGAATTTTCCCGCACGCCGATGCGGAACACCACCTCGGTGCCGCAGGTGCTGGGGCCGCCGGCGGTGATGGCGCGGACGATGTCCTCCATGCTGGCCCCCGGCGGCATCAGGTATGAGCCGTATTTCAGCGCGCGCGATTTCCCGGCGTAATCCGCGCCCGCCCGGAACACATAGGCGTTCGAGACGACGCCCTGCTCGGCCAGTTGCTGGCTGACCGCATTCAGGCTGGCGCCGGGGGCGACGCGGACACAGGCGGCCACGGCATGCGGGCCGGGGCTGGTATATTGGTGCTTGGCCCAGGCCACCGCCGCCGCGACCGCGATCAGGATCACGATCAGCAGCGTCAGGAAATTCGACGCGATGTGGCGCCAGATCATTCCTTGACCCGTCCCAGCACCAGGCTGGCATTGGTCCCGCCAAAGCCGAAGCTGTTGGACAGCGTGTAATCCACCTTGCGCCGCACCGCGGCATTGGCGGCCAGGTCGATGGGCGTCTCGCGCGCGGGATTGTCCAGGTTGATGGTCGGCGGACAGACCTGGTCGCGGATCGCCAGGATGCAGAAGATCGCCTCGACCGCGCCCGCGGCGCCCAGCAGGTGCCCGATGCTCGACTTGGTCGAGGACATGACCACATTGCCCGCCACATTGCCCAGCATCCGCTCGACCGCGCCCAGTTCGATCACGTCCGCCATGGTCGAGGTGCCATGCGCGTTGATATAGTCCAGATCGCCCGGCGACAGGTTGGCGCGCTTCAAGGCGCTGGCCATGCTGCGGAATCCGCCATCGCCATCCTCGCTGGGGGCGGTGATGTGATAGGCGTCGCCCGACATGCCATAGCCCAGGACCTCGGCATAGATGCGCGCGCCGCGCGCCTTGGCGTGTTCGTATTCCTCCAGCACGACGACGCCCGCGCCCTCGCCCATGACGAAGCCGTCGCGATCCTCGTCCCAGGGGCGGCTGGCGGCCTTGGGGTCGTCCTGGCGCTTGGTCGACAGCGCCTTGCAGGCGTTGAAGCCGGCGATGCCGATCTCGCAGATCGGGCTTTCCGCGCCGCCCGCGACCATCACATCCGCATCGCCAAAGCCGATCAGCCGCGCCGCGTCGCCGATGGCATGGGCGCCGGTGGAACAGGCCGTCACCACCGCATGGTTCGGCCCCTTGAAGCCGAAGCGGATCGAGACCTGCCCCGAAACCAGGTTGATCAGCGCCCCCGGAATGAAGAAGGGGCTGACCCGCTTGGCCCCGCGTT
The DNA here is from genome assembly GCF_900156255.1 of Paracoccus thiocyanatus. Classification (GTDB taxonomy): domain Bacteria; phylum Pseudomonadota; class Alphaproteobacteria; order Rhodobacterales; family Rhodobacteraceae; genus Paracoccus; species Paracoccus thiocyanatus. The sequence continues at coordinate 44,270 of NZ_FTMK01000003.1, read as the reverse complement.
CCTTGATCAGCACCGCCGTATCGGCGATCGACGACAGCCCGCCGATGCCCGAGCCGATCATGACCCCGGTGCGCTCGCGCTCCTCGTCATTGGCCGGCACCCAGCCGGAATCCCTTACCGCCTGTTCCGCGGCGGCCATGCCGTAAAGGATGAAATCATCGACCTTGCGCCGGTCCTTGGGCTCCATCCACGCGTCGGGGTTGAACGTGCCGTCCGTCCCATCGCCAAAGGGGATCTCGCAGGCATATTTCGTCGCGACACCGGCCGGATCGAACCGGGTGATCGGTCCGGCGCCGGATTCCCCGGCCAGAAGCCTCGACCAGGTCTCCTCGACCCCCGAGGCCAGCGGCGTGACCATCCCCAATCCGGTGACGACAACTCTGCGCATGCGCGGGCTCCCTTAAGCAACGCTCGATCCGGGCGGTTCTACACGCCCCCCGCCGGTCGCGCAACGCAAAGCGCCCGCGGCCCGGATCGCCCGGCCTCAGCCCATCCGCTCGATGGCCAGCGCCGTCGCCTCGCCGCCGCCGATGCACAGGGACGCGATGCCGCGCTGTCCCCCATGCGTCTCCAGCGCCGCCAGCAGCGTGACCAGCACCCGCGCCCCCGACGCGCCGATGGGATGGCCCAGCGCGCAGGCGCCGCCATGGATATTCACCGCCTCATGCGCCAGGCCAAGATCGCGCATCGCCGCCATGGCGACCACGGCGAAAGCCTCGTTGATTTCAAACAGGTCGTAATCCGAAAGCCGCGTCCCCGTCCGCTCCAGCAAGCGCCGGACCGCGCCGATGGGCGCGGTCGGAAACAGGCCCGGCTTGTCGGCGTAACTCGCATGGCCCAGGATGCGCGCCCGCGGGGTCAGCCCGCGCCGCTCGGCCTCGGATGCCCGCATCAGGACCAGCGCCGCCGCCCCGTCCGAGATCGACGAGGAATTGGCCGCCGTCACCGTGCCCCCCGGCCGAAAGGCCGGCCTCAAGGTCGCGATCTTGTCCAGCCGCGCCTTGCCCGGCTGCTCGTCGGTGTCCACGACCGTCTCGCCGCCGCGTCCCCCGACCGTCACCGGCGCGATCTCGGCCGCGAAATGCCCGGCGGCAATCGCCCCTTGCGCGCGGGTCAACGAGGCAATCGCGAACTCGTCCTGCGCCTCGCGCGTGAACTGATAAGCTTCCGCGCAATCCTCGGCGAAGGTGCCCATCAGCCGGCCCTTGTCATAGGCATCCTCCAGCCCGTCCAGGAACATGTGGTCCATCACCTGCCCATGGCCCATGCGATAGCCGCCGCGCGCTTTCGGCAGCAGATAGGGCGCGTTCGACATGCTCTCCATGCCGCCCGCCACCACCACATCGGCGGAACCGGCGACGATCAGGTCATGGCCCAGCATCGCCGCCTTCATCCCCGATCCGCACATCTTGTTGACGGTCGTGGCCCCCGCGCCCAAAGGCAGGCCCGCCCCCAAGCCCGCCTGCCGCGCCGGGGCCTGGCCCTGGCCGGCGGGCAGCACGCAGCCCATGATGATTTCGTCCACCGCCTGCGGGTCCAGGCCCCCCAGCGCGGCGCGGATCGCGGTCGCGCCCAGCACGGCGGCCTCGACGCCGGCCAGATCGCCCTGGAAGCCGCCCATCGGCGTGCGGGCCGCGCCCGTGATGACAATCGGATCGCTATCCATGAAGAACCCCCCTTATTTCGGCGCCATGCGCAGCGCGCCGTCCAGCCGGATGACCTCGCCGTTCAGCATCTGGTTTTCGACGATATGGCGCACCAGCGCCGCATATTCCGCCGGATTGCCCAGCCGCGGCGGAAACGGCACGGTGGCGCCCAGGCTATCCTGCACCTCTTGCGGCAGCCCGGCCATCATCGGCGTGGCAAAGATGCCCGGCGCGATGGTCATCACCCTGATCCCGTGCCGCGCCAGTTCCCGCGCCGCCGGCAGGGTCAGCGCCGCCACCCCGCCCTTGGACGCCGCATAGGCCGCCTGCCCGATCTGCCCGTCATAGGCCGCGACCGAGGCGGTGTTCACGATCACCCCCCGCTCGCCGCCCTCGCCCGGCGCATTCCTGGCCATGGCATCGGCGGCCAGCCGCAGCATGTTGAAGGTGCCGACCAGGTTGATCTGGACGGCGCGGGCGAAACTTTCCAGCCCATGCGGCCCCTCGCGCCCGACGATCTTTTCGCCCGGCGCCACGCCGGCGCAGTTCACCAGCACGTCGATGCGTCCGAATGCCGCCAGCGCAGCGGCCACCGCCGCCTCGCCCTGCGCGCCGCTGGTCACGTCGCAGCCATGGAACCGCGCCGCCTTGCCCAGTTCCGCCGCCATGCCCGCGCCGGCCTCGGCATTGACGTCCAGCAGCATGGCCCGCGCGCCCGCGCCGACCGCCATGCGCGCCACCGCCGCGCCCAGGCCCGAGCCCGCGCCTGTGATCACAAAAACCCTGTCCACCATCTGCATGTCGCGTCCCCGCCTGCGCATCCCTTACCCGCCCCGCCCTGGGGCCGGGCCATGCCGGATCATCCGCGGATGGCCCCGGACGGACAAGCATTTCTTCGCGCCCGCAACGCTATCCCGCCGCCATCCACAGCCGAAAGCGCCGGCCGCCGGTGATTTCCCGCGCCAGCCCCAGCCCCTTCATCCGCGCCAGCATCCGCTCGGCCGTGTCGCGGCTGATGCCGGCGCTTTCCTCCAGCATCGCGGCGCTCAGCAGCGGATGGGCGGCCAGCGCCCGCACCACCCGGCCGGGGTTGTCGCCCTTGATCCCGGCCATGGCGGCCAGCGCGCGGGCCTGCCAGTCCAGGACCCGCGCCAGTTCGTGCCGCGCGTCCTGGGCCGCGGCGGCGACTGCGGCAAGATGCCGCGCCAGCCGCTCGGCCGGGGTGCCGGCATCGACCCAGACCGCGCGGCCATGCCGGCCCAGCGGCACAAAGCCCAGCCCGTCGCAGCCCTCGGCCATGGCGCGCGCGGTCCAGACGGCGGGTTCGGCCAGAACCTCGGGGGCGGACAGGCCGCAGGACCGCCACAGGACCCGCAGCGCCGCCGCCCGCGCCAGCGGCGCCAGCCCCGCGACCTGGCCGGCCAGGTCATGGAACTCGGCCACGGCGCCGTCGAAATCCCGCCCGGTCGGCCGCGTCGCCAACAGGTCGTCCAGCCCCGAAACCTCGGCCCGGTGCAGGCCCAGAAAGCCGCGCAGATCCTGGGCGTCGCCCTGGCCCTCCAGCCGCCGGATGGCCCAACGCGCCAGGCGCATCGCCTCCAGGTCGGCGCCGGCGCGGGCCTCCATCAGGTCGCGGCCGATCTCCTCGCGGCGCAGGGCGGTGCCTTGCGCCCATAGCATCGCCTCGACCTCGATCAGCGCCAGGCGGCGATTGGCGCCCTGGCGCGCGGCGGGATCCAGCGCCGCGACCGCGCCGTCCAGCCGCCCCAGCGCGAAGGCGGCGCGCGCCAGTTCGACGGCCAGCCGTCCTTGGGCGGAAATCCACGCCCCGGCGTCAAAAACCTGGTGCGCAGCGGGTTTTTCGTGATAAACCATGTCCGAAGCCCGCGGCATCTTTCCTACCCTCCGATCCGTCTTATCCGCAAAATAGCACCGTTTTGCGGATTACTTCCAGGGTTGTCCTGCACCCCCGACGCGCAGGCCGCTTTCCACCCCGAAAAGCCCCGCCCCCGCGGCGCAAACCTTCCCCGCGGGGAAGGTCGCGGGGACGCCCGGACCGCGAAGCCTTCCCCGCGGGGAAGGGTCAGTCCAGGCTCTCCAGCATCGCCCGCACCGCCGCTTCCAGCTTGCGCCGGTCCACCGCCGAAAAGTCCCGCGGCAGGCGGATTTCCAGCCGCCCGTTCGAAGCGGTGCATTTCGCGCTGCCCTGCGGCCGCTGGATCTGAAAGCTGATCCGCGCCTTGCCGGCCGGAACCGTCGGCGCGGCGTTGCGCGGCGCGGCCAGGGTCGCGCCGGCGTCGCCGCCCTGCCCCGCATAGCGGCGCAGCACGTCCAGTTCATCCTGGACCGAGCGCGAATCCCAGTCCTTCAGCTCGGCCCGGATCGCCGCCGCCGCGCCCGGCACCTCGTCCAGCCGTTGCGCCAGCGCCAGACCCAGCGCGCGCGGGATGTCGGGCGCATAAAGCAGCGCGCCGTCCAGCGCCTCGATCAGCCGGATAAAGCTGCGGATATAGCTGCGCTTCTGGTAGCCCGCGGATTTGAACAGGATCGCCACCGCCTTTTCGGGGTCGCTTTCCTCGGTCACCGGGTCCATGGCGTAATGCAGCGCAAGCTGCGCCATCTCGGCGAAAGAGATGTCCTTGCGGACCATGTTTTCATCGACCATGCGGCGATAAAGCCGCTCCAACTCGTCGCCGCGCGCCGCAATGCCGGCCGGAATCCGGCCCCATCTCTCGGCATCGCCGGTCTCTTCCAGCAATTGCCGATAGGCGGAAAGCCGGCGCCAGCCCTGGATCAGCTCATAGCGGCCATCCTCGGCCGGCTCGACCCGGATTGGGTTCGACAGGCCGATATCGCGAATGGATTCAATCAGTTCGGACAATTCGTAATCCGGTCCCGGCGCACGGTCGCGGATCAGCTTGCGGGTGTCGATGGCGTCCAGCGGGATCAGGTCGGTGATCAGCCCGGCGCGCTTCAGCCGCACATGCTCTTGCGCCAGGGCGTCGTTTTCGGCACGGATCTGCGCCTCGACACGGGCGCGGTCGCGGGTGGAATCCGCGGTCTCGGTGATGGCGGTGGCCATCGGGCCGCGGCGATGTTCCCGTTCCTCCTTCCCCGCGGGGAAGGTTTCGGGCGCGGCATCGGCCGGTTCCTCGGGCATTTCGATGTCGAACATGCGGCGCTTGCGGCTCATGCCTCATCCTCCAGCTTTTCCCATGCGGCGACGACGTGGGATTTGAACTCCTCATAGGCCTGGTCGAACGTCGCCCGCGCCCGCCGCCAGGTGCCGCGGGTCATTTCGCGATAGTCGATCTCGTAGATCGAGCTCAGGAACCGGCCCGACTGCTCGACCGCGCGGGTCAGTTCGATCGGGTGCTGCGCCATATGCTGGCCGAAAACCTGCTGAAAGGCGTCATACATCGCCTGGTGCAGCTCGTTCGAAGGCTCGAACCGGGTCATCAGGAAGCGGATATCGGCGAATGCCTTGGGCAGCTTGATCTTCCCCGTGGGGAAGTTTTCAAAGCCATGCGACAGGTCCTCCAGCGCTTCGGAAAGCTGGCCGATGAAACTGGTGGTGGAATCGTATTCCCAGTAGCCGGGGCCCGAAGGGATATAAAGCATGTCGGCGGCAAAGACCGCGTTCATCGACTGATAGCCGATGGCCGGCGGGCAATCGAACAGGATCAGGTCATAGGCATCGTCCGCCAGGCTGTCCAGGAACCGCGACACCGCACCGAAAAAGGTCCATTCCGGGTTCAGGTGCCGATACTGGGCGCTGGCGAATTCGACGAAGGCGGCGTTGGCGCAGCTTGGGATGATGTCGATGGTCGGCCAGGCGGTCGGCTTGATGAAGTCCGCCGGCCGCAGCATGCCCAGGCCCATATCGCGGATCGAGGCCGGCAGCTTGCGCTGGGGCAGGGCGGTGCCGCTTTCCGCGCCGCGGGCAGCGGCGTTCATGCGGTCGGTCTCGCGCTCCAGGTCGCGGGCCATGATGCCCCAGACGGTATGATCCTCGCCCACGTCGGTCAGGCCCATGGAATGGCTCAGCGTGGCTTGCGGGTCGAAATCGACGACCAGAACCCGATAGCCGTCCAGCGCCGCGGCATGGGCGAAGTGCAGCGCCACGGTGGACTTGCCGGCGCCGCCCTTGAAATTGGCGATGGCGGCGCGGAAGGCGCGCTTGCCCTTGGCCCGCCAGGGCATCAGCGTCTTGCGGTTGATGCGGATGCGGCGGCGCAGCTCGTTGATCTCTTCAAGCGAGAACCAGCGCTGGCGGCCGTCCTCTTCGACTTCCCCGAGGGGAAGGTTCGGCTCGGCCGCCAGCTTGCCGCGGAAGGTGGACTGGTTGATGCGGAAGATCAGCTCGGACACCTCCCAACTGGAAAAGCGGCGCAGGGTCTTTTCATTGGCCGGGCTGAAGGTCTGGCGCCGGATCCAGCCCTGCATCTTGAGGGACTGGGCCTGCAACTTGGCGAGGTCTTCGTGCGTATACATAGGATGCCTGTATTTTCTAGGACGCAGATTTTCTTCTGTTTCGCTTTTACGCCGGATTTGCGCTTTTGGCAAAAGGCGTTTTAATGCAACGGTCAGGATATGGAAATTCCGCGCTTTCCCGGCCCCACCAGGCGAATCGGCGGGCGATTCCCGGACGCCGCGGCGCGCAACGCCGATCCCGAAAAGGGGGACAGTGCGCTGGTGTTGCGGGCGGATTGGGGGACAAAACCGCCCGATAAGGGGACGGCATGGATGACCCCCTATACCATTTGATACCCTTTTTCTTTGATGATTTGGACGGGGATTCCGGACCGGCGGGGAATCGCTTGACAGAATCGGATTTCAGGACGCAAATACGACACAGATGGCGAAAAGCGTTTCAAACGGCAGCAGACCGACGCCGTCATCCGGGTTCTGCCTGACCGGCCGGACCCATCGGGCAGATGGAAGGCAGCCGGATATTTCCGGGGGCGGGAGCAGACATGCAGGTGATCCGTGCCGTTGGCCGAGAGGCGGCGGCAAAGAAATACGACTTGCTTTCGGCCATGATGGCGCATGGCCTGGCCGGCGACAAGCACCGGCAGCGGCTGGTCCTGCGGCTGATGGCGCTGATCACCACGCGCTATAACTGGCAGCGCGACGAATTGACCATCGGCCAGCGCGAGATCGCCCGGCTGTGGTGCGTCGACGAACGCACCGTCAAGCGCGAGATGGCCAAGCTGCGCGGCCTGGGCTGGATCGAGGTCAAGCGCCAGGGCGCGCGGGGCAGGGTGTCCGTCCTGGGCCTGAACCTGGAGCGTATCTTGTTGGATACAAAGGAGGAATGGCCGAATGTCGGCCCCGATTTCGTCGAAAGGCTGGGCGGCCGGCCGGCCGAGCCCGCGACCAATGTCGTGCCCCTGCACCGGGCCGAGCCGATGCCGGCCGAAGGGCTGTGGGCCGAGGCGCGCGCCCGGCTGGCGGCCGAGGACCCGGCGCTGTTCGACGCCTGGTTCGCCGGCCTGATCGAGGCGGAACGGGACGAAACCTGCCTGACCCTGTTCGCGCCGACGCGCTTTCACGCGACCTATGTGCAAACCCATCTGCTGGACCGGCTGCGCGTCGCCGTGCAGCGCTGCGACGGGCGCGTGGCCAAGCTGCGCATCCTGGGCCCCTGAGGGCGCGGCGAATCGCCTGGGTTGTAAGCGGGCTGTAAGCTTGCCCCTGTTAGACAGGCTTGCGAAGAACGCTAATGCAGGAGATGAAACCATGCGTCTTGTAACCCTGACCGCCGCCCTGATCGCGCTGGCGATGCCCGCTGCCGCCTATGATTGCCACGTCTCGATGGAGAAATGGCGCCCGGTCGACGAGTTGAAGACCCGGCTGAAAAGCCAGGGCTGGGTGGTCCATAACGTGACGGTCGATGACGGCTGTTATGAAGTTTACGGCAAGGACGAAAGCGGCCGCCGGGTCGAGGTGGTCTTTCATCCGACGACCTTTGCTGAACTGGGCATGGATGACTGAAACGGCCCCGCGGTCCCGCTTTTGCCAGCCGGGGCCGCGGAGTATGATGTTGAAAAGGCGCGAATTTTATGGCCTGTATATCTGATCTAAAATAATAGATAATATATCCAGCTTAACAAGGCGCGCCCCCCGGTTTTATAGATACCCCTGAAAGTCAGCTTCAGGGAGGGGTCGATGACCCAGCAATCGCGCGCCGCCACGATCTATCGCCAGCCGCTGATGGACCTGCTGTTTCAGGCCCAGACCGTGCATCGGGCGCATTTCGACCCCAATGCCGTGCAATGTTCCAAGCTTTTGTCGATCAAGACCGGCGGCTGCCCCGAGGATTGCGCCTATTGCTCGCAATCGGCGCGGCACGGGTCGGAACTGGGCGCCTCGAAGCTGATGGAGGTCGAGCGGGTGCTGGCCGAGGCCCGGCGCGCCAAGGCCGCCGGCGCCACCCGCTATTGCATGGGCGCGGCCTGGCGGTCGCCCAAGGAACGCGACATGCCGGCGGTGCTGGCGATGATCCGCGGCGTCAAGGCGCTGGGGATGGAAACCTGCATGACGCTGGGCATGCTGGACGGCGACCAGGCGCTGCGGCTGAAGGACGCAGGGCTGGATTACTATAACCACAATATCGACACGTCAGAGCGGTTCTATCCGCAGGTCATCGGCACGCGCAGCTTTGGCGACCGGCTGGACACGCTGGACCGGGTGCGGGCGGCGGGGATCGCCGTCTGCGCCGGCGGCATCGTCGGGCTGGGCGAGACCGAGGCGGACCGGATTTCGATGCTGGAGACCCTGGCCGGGCTGGAGGAGCCGCCGGAATCGGTGCCGATCAACATGCTGATGCCGATGGCGGGCACGCCCTTGGCCGATGCGCCGGCGCTGGACCCGATCGAGATGGTGCGCACCATCGCCACCGCGCGCATCCTGATGCCGCGGTCGCATGTGCGGCTGTCCGCAGGCCGGTCCGCGATGAGCGACGAGATGCAGGCGCTGTGCTTTTTCGCCGGGGCCAATTCGATCTTTGTCGGCGAGCTGCTGCTGACCGCCGGCAATCCGGGCGAGGACAAGGACGCGGCGCTGTTCGCGCGGCTGGGCCTGCGGGCCGAGGCGGCGGCATGAGCTTTGCCCGGCATCACGCGGCGCTGGAGGCCTTGGCGCAGCGCGGCCGGCTGCGGCGGCGGGCGGGGGCGGCGGGGCTGGATTTCGCCTCGAACGACTATCTGGGGCTGGCGGGGTCGGCGCTGCTGGCGCGGGCGGCGCGCGATGCCTTGGCGCGCGGCGTCGCGGTCGGGGCCGGCGGGTCGCGGCTGCTGCGCGGCAACCATGCCGAGCACGAGGCGCTGGAGGCCGAGGCGGCGGCATTCTTTGGCGCCGAGGCATGCCTTTACATGGGCGGCGGCTTCCAGGCCAACCAGGCGATCTTTTCGGCGCTGCCGATGCGGGGCGACCTGATGGTCCATGATGCGCTGGTCCATGCCAGCGCGCATGAGGGGATGCGGCTGGGCCGGGCGGAATGCCGCGGCTTTGCCCATAACGACGCGGGCGACGCGGCGCGGGTGATCGGGGAATGGCGCGCGGGCGGCGGGCGCGGCCGGGTCTGGATCGCGGTCGAAAGCGTCTATTCGATGCAGGGCGATTTGGCGCCATTGCCGGCCCTGGCGGCGCTGGCGGCGCGCGAGGACGCGGTTCTGGTGGTGGACGAGGCGCATGCGACCGGCGTCTTCGGCCCGCAGGGCAGGGGCCTGGCGCGGGGCTTGGGCTGTCCGCTGGTCACGCTGCATACCGGGGGCAAGGGGCTGGGCGGCTCGGGCGCGCTGGTCTGCGCCGACCGGGTGCTGGTCGAGACGCTGGTGAACCGGGCGCGGGCCTTTGTCTATGCCACCGCGCCTTCGCCCTTGGCGGCGGCGGTGCTGCGCGCGGCCTTGCGGGCGCTGGAAGAGCGGCCGGCGCTGGTCGCAGGCGCGCGGGCGCGGATGGCGCAGGCGCGCGATGCGGCGCGGCGTTGCGGCATCAGGGCGCAAAGCCAGGTCATTGCGGTGATCGTCGGCGATGATCGGCGGGCCTTGGCGCTGGCCGCGGCCTTGCAGGGTCGGGGCTTCGACCTGCGCGCGGTGCGGCCGCCGACGGTGCCCAGGGGGACGGCGCGGCTACGGATTTCCGTGACCGGGAACGTTGGCGCGGGCGACATCGCGGCGCTGTTTGCGGCGCTGGAGGCGGCATGGGCGCGGTGATCGTGGCGGGCACCGATACCGGGATCGGCAAGACGGTCTTCAGCGCCGGGCTGACCCGCGCGCTGGGGGCGCGCTATTGGAAGCCGGTGCAGGCCGGGCTGGAGGAGGAAACCGACAGCGAGGTCGTGGCGCGGCTGTCCGGGCGGCCGGTGCTGCCCGAGGCGTATCGGCTGGCGCTGCCCGCCTCGCCGCATCTGGCGGCCGGGCGCGAGGGGGTCGTGATTGATCCGGCGCGGCTGGCCCTGCCCGCGGTGGCGCCCTTGGTGGTCGAGGGCGCGGGCGGGCTGATGGTGCCGCTGGCGCCGGGGCTGCTTTACCTGGATGTCATCGCCGGCTGGGGCGCGCCGGTGGTGCTGTGCTGCCGCACCGCTTTGGGCACGATCAACCACGCGCTGCTGTCGCTGGCGGCGCTGCGGGCGGCGGGCTGTCGGGTCGCAGGCGTGGCCTTTATCGGCGACGAGGCCGCGGAGAGCCGCCGCGCGATCTGCGCGTTCGGCGCGGTGCGCGACCTGGGCCGGCTGCCGATGCTGGAGCGGGTGACGGCCGAGGCGCTGGAGGCGGGCTTCGCCGGCATCGACGTGGCCGCCATCCGCGAGATGCTGTGATGCGGGATTTCGAGCGGCGGCACCTGTGGCATCCCTATGCCTCGATCCGCGCGCCGGGGCCGGTGCATGAGGTCGCGGCGGCCGAAGGGGTGTGGCTCACACTGGCGGACGGGGTGCGGATGATCGACGCCATGTCCTCGTGGTGGGCCATGGCGCATGGGCACCGCCACCCGCGGCTGGTCGCGGCGATGCAGGCGCAGTTGGAGCGGCTGCCGCATGTGATGTTCGGCGGGCTGACGCATGCCCCGGCGGTCGAACTGGCGCAGCGGCTGGTTTCGATGCTGCCGGCGGGTCTGGACCGGATCTTTTATTCCGACAGCGGCTCGGTCGCGGTCGAGGTGGCGCTGAAGATGGCGGTGCAGGCCCAGGCCGGGCTGGGGCAGGCGGGGCGCACGGCTTTCGCCAGCGCCCGCGGCGGCTATTACGGCGACACCTGGAAGGCGATGAGCCTGTGCGACCCCGAAACCGGGATGCACAGCCATTTCGGCGCCGCCTTGCAGGTGCAGCATTTCGTGCCGCGCCCGCCCATTCCCTTTGGCGCGGAATGGGACGAGGATCCGGCGCGGAACGGGCTTGCCGCGGTCGCGGCGCTGTTTGCCGAGAAGGCCCATGAAATCGCCGGTTTCATCGTCGAGCCGGTGGTGCAGGGCGCGGGCGGCATGTGGTTTTACCATCCGCGCTGGCTGGAGGGCGTCCGGGCGCTGTGCGACCGGCACGGGGTGCTGCTGATCCTGGACGAGATCGCCACCGGATTTGGCCGCACCGGCACGCTGTTTGCCATGCAGCGCGCCGGGGTGGTGCCCGACATCTTGTGCCTGGGCAAGGCGCTGACCGGCGGCATGATGAGCTTTGCCGCCACCATCGCATCAAGCCGGGTGGCCGAGGCGATTGCGGACGGGCCGGCGCCAGTCTTGATGCATGGGCCGACCTTCATGGGCAATCCGCTGGCCTGCGCCGTGGCCTGCGCCAGCCTGGACCTGCTGGCCGAGGGTGCCTGGCAGGGGCAGGTCGCGGGGATCGAGGCCGGGCTGCGCCGCGGCCTTGCCCCGGCGCGCGGGCTGCCGGGCCTGCGCGATGTGCGGGTGCTGGGCGCGATCGGGGTGATCGAATTGCGCGAGCCGGTCGATATGGGCCGGGTGCATGGCTTTTGCCGCGACAGCGGGGTGTGGCTGCGGCCGTTCGGGCGGTTGCTTTACTGCATGCCGCCCTTTGTCGCCGGCCCCGAGGAGGTGGCGCGCATCTGCGCCGCCATGGTTCAGATCGCGGGCTGGCGATGAGGGCGGAATGGCTGCGTCGCAAGGGCGCGTCCGAACTGATCGTGGTGCTGACCGGCTGGGCGGTCGGGCCTGAGCCGCTGCGGCACCTGGCCGGGGCGGCGGATGTGCTGGTGCTGTCGGATTACCGCGACATGACCGCCCCGGACTGGCCGCGGGGCTATGCGGCGGTCGATCTGGTCGCCTGGTCCTTTGGCGTGGCGGCGGCCTGCCGGCTGGACCTGCGGCGGTTTCGGCGCAAGGTGGCGGTTTGCGGGTCATGGGCGCCCTGCGACGACGATCTGGGCATCCCGCGCGACCGGGTGCGGGCGACGGCGGAAAACCTGTCGCCGGCCTCGCTGCGGCAATTCGCGCGGCGGGCGGATTGCCCGGTCGCGCCCGGTGCCGATCTTGCGGCGCTGCGCGCCGAATTGCTGGCGGTGCTGGGCTGGGGGGCCGGGCAGGCACCGGATTTCGACCGCATCCTGCTGGGCGCAGCCGACCGCATCTTTGCCGCCGCGAACCTGCGCCGGGCCTGGCGCGGGCGGCCGGTCGAGATGCTGGATTGCGGGCATAATCCCTTTGCGCAATGGCGCGACTGGGCCGAGGTGCTGGCGTGACCGGGCCGGCGGCATCCAAGGACGGCAAGGGGCCTTTCGCCGCCGTTCCGGGCTATGCGGCGGATTTGCGCAGGGACCGGCAGGGTGCGGGGCATGGCGAGGAAGGGGCGCGGTCCCTGCCGCCGCTGCCGGACGCCGCCGGCACGGCCGGGCGGGTCGCGCGGTCCTTCGCGCGCGGGATGGCAAGCTATGACGGCGCGGCGCTGGCGCAAAGGCGGATCGCGGCGCGGCTGTTCGCGGCCTATCGCCGGGCCGCGCCGGGGCATCGGCCGGCGCGGGTGCTGGAGGCGGGCTATGGCTCGGGCCACCTGACCCGGCACCTGCTGGGGCTGCGGCCGGCGCGGCTGTGGCTGAATGACCTGGCCGCGCCGGACCTGGCCGGGGTGGCGGCGGATTACCTGCCCGGCGACGTGGCGGCGGTGGCGCTGCCGGGGGCGGTGGATCTGGCGGCGTCGGCCTCGATGATCCAATGGGTTGCCGATCCGGGGCTGGTGATGGCGCGGCTGTGCGCGGCGGTGGCGCCGGCGGGCTGGCTTGCGATCTCAAGCTTTGCGCCGGGGCATTTTCCCGAATTGCGGGGCCTGGGCAGCCGGGCGGCGGCGCCGTCATACCTGAGCGGGGCGCAGTTGGCGGCGCTGCTGCCGCCGGGCTGGCAGGTCGGCGGCGCGGGGGAATGGCGGATCGTGCTGCATTTCCCCGGCGCGCTGGAGGTCTTGCGGCACCTGCGCGCCACCGGGGTCAATGGTTGCGCCGGGCAGATCCGCTCGCCCGGCGCGCTGCGCGATTTCCTGGCGCGCTACGAGGCCCGGCATGGCGGGGCGCGGGGCGTGCCGCTGACCTATGTGGCAAGCTGGCTGGTGGCGCGAAAGGACTAGCCCTCGATCGCGAAGGCATCGGACTTGCCGGTGCTGGCGGGGGCGGGCCGGCGGCCGATCCAGCGCACATGCCGCGCCAGCGTGGCGCAGGCGGTATCCACGTCGCCGCGGCGCAGCGCCGCCAGGATGGCGCGGTGGTCGTGGTCGGTCCGCGTTTCCCAGTTCGACTGCCAGGCGGCGAACAGAAAGCGGGCGCTGGCCGCGTGCAGGTCGTCGATGGTGGCAAGCAAGCGCGGCATGGCGCAGGGCGTCACGATCAGCTTGTGGAAACGGCGGTTCGCCGCCTCCCACGAGCGGACGTCGCGCGAGGCGTCGCCGGCCTTGGTCGCCGCCTCGGCGGCGTTCAGGATCGCGGGGGTCAGGTGCGGGGCGGCATGGCGCAGCGCCAGTTCTTCCAGCGCGGCGCGCATTTCCGCCACCTCGCGCACCTCGGGCAGGTCGAAGGCGGCGACGCGCACGCCGCGGCGCGGTTCGCTGATCGCCAGGCCCTGGGCCTCCAGCCGGCGAAAGGCTTCGCGGACGGGGACATGGCTGGCGCCGAATTCCTCGGCGATATGGTCCTGGCGCAGGCGCTCGCCCGGCCCGATCCGGCCCGAGACGATCCGGTCGGCCAGCACCCGGCTGATGCGGACCGCCAGGGTTTCTTCTGATCCCGCGCTCATGGCGCCATGGATAAGGGCGGCGGCGGGGATTGTCGATAAGGCTTCAGCCCAGCCGCCATTGCGCCAGGGGGACATGCCGGCCCAGCCCTTGCAGGCTGTCGATCAGGGTAAGCGTGTCCACGCGCCAATGCACCGGCGGCACGGCGGCAGGGGCTTGCCATAGGCCAGGGTGACATGCGGGGTGACGCGGTGGCGGGCGACGCCCAGGCCGGCGCGGACCAGGCGCTGCCACAGCGCCTGGCACAGCGCGTCGGGGGCGGGGTTTTCCTGCTGGCCGGCCAGCACCAGCGGCCGGTCGCGCCGGCGCGGCGGGCCAAAGGTGGTCAGCTGGTCCAGCACCAGGTCGAAGGCGGGGAAATCCAGCCCCTCCAGCGGCCGGCCAAGCGCCTGGACCATGCCCGGCGCAAGCTGCGGGGTGCGGATCACCGGCAGGATGGTCATGTGCAGCGTGGCGCGGCGAAAGCGGTCGCGGCGGTTTGCGTGCTGCCAGGCGGCCTCGATCCGGGCCGCGATGTCGGGCGGCGGGATGGCGACGAAAAGCAGGAAATGTTCGCGCGGCGTTTCCTGCGCTTGCGCGGGGTCTTGTTGCATGGCGGCCCTCTGGTCGGGTCGGGCCATGCTAGGACAGATCGGCGCGGCGGTCAGCCCGCATCCGCGATCAGGATGACATGCAGGAAGCCGGGGCCGTGGGCGCCGCGGACATAGCTGCCCTCGATATCGGTGGTGCCGCTGGGGCCGGTGATCAGGATGGCGTTGCGCGGGATCGCCTGCGCGGAAAGGCGGGCGGCGTAGTCTTCCAGATAGGGCAAAAGCGTGGCTTCGCGCAGCAGCACCACGTGATGCAGCGGCAGGAAGGACAGCAGGATCGGGTTGTCCGGCCCGGAATGGATGACCAGAGAGCCGGTTTCGGCGATGCCGTGAAGCGCGAGGCCCAGGGCGGCGGGTTCGTCCGGCGCGCTGCCCGGATGCGGGGCGAGGCCCTGCCAGTCGAGCGCCGCCAGTTCCGGCGCGGGCTGCATGGCGAAGCGGGGCGGCAGGCCGTGGGCGTCCAGATAGCGGGCCATGGCCTGCGGGGCTTCGGCCAGGCTGGCGATGCGGTCGATGCTGGTGCCAAGGGCGGCGGCCTTGAGCGCGAAAGCCTCGGGCAGGGTCGGCGCGGCCAGGCGCGGACGGGCGGCGTCGGGGGCGTCGAGCAGCGCGGCGGCCTCGGCCGCGATCTGCGCCGGGGGCTTGCCGGGGCCGAGGGTGGCGCGGATGGCGGAAAGGATGCGGTCGCGGGCGGTCATTGGCGGGGCCTTTGCCGGGCGCGGTATTCGTCCATGAAGCTGCGGGCCGCCGGGCGGGGCAGGTCGCGGTGGTCGGTCCAGCCGCCGGCCAGCGGCAGGCGCGAAATCCAGCCGCCGCGCCCGAACAGCCGCAGCACCGGCAGGCCGATGCGGGTCGCCAGGCGATAAAGCCTGGGGCGGCGGGCCAGTTGCGCCCAAAGCCCGATGCCGGCGCGGGTGGGGGCGGGTTCCAGCCCCTCGCGCCAACTGCGGCGGCGCCAGGCGCGCAGCAGCGTGGGCAGCGGGATGCCGACCGGGCAGACCTCGGCGCAGCGGCCGTTCATGGTGCAGGCATGGGGCAGGTCGCGCGACGCCGCCAGCCCGTCCAGGACCGGCGTCAGCACCGAGCCCATCGGGCCGGGATAGGTACCGCCATAGGCATGGCCGCCGATCTGGCGATAGACGACGCAATGGTTCATGCAGGCGCCGCAGCGGATGCAGCGCAACATCTCGCGGAACTCGTCACCCAGCATTGTCGTGCGGCCGTTATCGACCAGGACGATATGCATTTCCTCGGGCCCGTCGGCATCGCCGGGGCGCTTGGGGCCGGCGTGGAAGGTGGTGTATTGCGTCATCTCGCCCCCCGTCGCCGACCGCACCAGCAGGCGCAGCAGCGCGAAGGCATGGGCGGTCGAGGGCACCAGCTTTTCGATCCCCGCGGTCACGATATGGATGCGCGGGGGGGTGGTGGTCAGTTCGGCATTGCCCTCGTTCGTGACGGTGCAGGTGGCGCCGGTATCGGCGACCAGGAAATTCGCGCCGGATATGCCGATATCGGCGGACAGGAATTTTTCGCGCAGGACGCGGCGGGCGCTTTGCACCATGGTCGCCGGGTCTTCGGCGGCGGGGGGCGGCTGGTGGCCGGCCTTGAAAAGCTGGGCCACCTGTTCGCGGGTGCGGTGCATGGCCGGCCAGATGATATGCGAAGGCGCCTCGCCCGCAAGCTGGATGATATGTTCGGCCAGGTCGGTTTCCACCCGCTCGATCCCGGCATCGGCCAGGGCGTGGGGCAGGCCGATTTCCTCGCCCAGCATGGATTTGGCGCGCGTCACCAGTTTGGCATCGGCGGCCAGGCAAATGCGGGTGACGATGGCGCGGGCCTGGGCATCGTCGCTGGCCCAATGGACCTGGGCGCCGCGGGCGGTGGCGTTCCGCTCGAACAGTTCCAGGTAGTGGCCCAGATGGGCGGTGACATGGTCCTTGATCGCCTGGCCGCGGGCGCGGGCGGATTCGTATTCGGGAAAGGCGGCCAGGGCGGCGGCGCGCTTCCTTTCGGCATTGCCGGTGGTGCGGTCGATGGCGATCTTCAGCACCGGATCGGCCAGGGCCGCCGCCGCGCGGGCCTTGAAAGGGGCCTTGAGGGGCGCGGTCATGGCGCATCCTCGCCGATGGCGGGGCCGTCCGCCTGGCCGGCCAGAACCTCGACGGTGTGGAAGCAGCGGGTCTTGGCGCCGCGGCGATGCAGTTTGCCGGCCATGTTCATCAGGCAACCCAGATCGCCGGCCAGCAGGATGTCGGCGCCGGTCCCCTCGATCGCCTCGGCCTTTTCGGTGACGATGGCGTTCGAGATGGCGGAATATTTCACGCAGAAGGTGCCGCCGAAGCCGCAGCAGACATCATTGCCGGGCAGGCCGCGCAGTTCCAGCCCCTCGACCTGGGCCAGAAGCGCGCGGGGCTGGGCGGCGATGCCAAGATCGCGCAGGCCCGAGCAGCTATCGTGATAGGTGGCAGAGGCGTGAAGCCTTTGCCCCCGTGGCGCGTAGCCCATGATATCGTAGAGGAAGCTGGTGATTTCATGGGTTTTCGCGGCCATGGCGCGGGCGCGGGCGGCCCAGTCCGGGTCGCCCGCCAAAAGGTCCGGATAGCCATGCACCATGGTCGCCGCGCAGGAACCCGAGGGCAGGACGACATAATCGTAGCCCTCGAACGCCGCGATGGTCTGGCGGGCCAGATGCGCCGCGTCGCGGTCGTCGCCGCTGTTCAGCGCCGGCTGGCCGCAGCAGGTCTGAGCCTGCGGCACCTCGACCTCGCAGCCCGCTTCCTGAAGAAGCTGGAGGGCTGCGAAGCCGATCTGCGGGCGGATGGCGTCGACAAGGCAGGTCACGAACAGACCGACCGTCGGCTTTGGCTCTCCGGGCATGGCTTTCCCCTTAGTTGGTCACGGTGGCCGGCAGGGCGCCGCGGCTGCGCGACATGAAGAACAGCACCGCCGCGGCCCAGATCACCGCAGCGAGCCACCACATCAGGTTGCCGGTCAAGAGCGCAAAGCCGATCAGCCCGCCCTGCACCACATAATAGGCCATGGGGATCAGGGTCTTGCGGATGATCGCGCCTTCGCGGTCGACAAGGCCGACGGTGGCCGAGGCGGCGACGACGTTATGCACGCAGATCATGTTGCCCGCCGCGCCGCCGATGGCTTGCAGCGCCACCACGGTGCCCGCGCCCGCAGCCCCCAGGCCGATCTGTTCGGCGGTCGAGAACTGGAAGAGCGAGAACATCATGTTGCTGACCGTGTTCGAGCCGGCGACAAAGGCGCCCATGGCCCCGATCAGCGGCGCGAACATCGGCCAGGCATCGCCCACCACCGACGAGACGCCCTGCGCCAGCACGATGGGCATGCTGGCATAGCTGTCCGAGGCCGAGTTCAGGAACACCTGCACCATCGGCACCGCCAGCAGCAGCGCCGGGGCGGCCGCCGCCATGGTCGTCCCCGAGGCTTTCAGCGCCCGCCCGTAATCGCGCCCCGACATGCCATGCAGCACGAAGGTAAAAAGCGAGGCCAGGATCAGGATGGTGCCGGGCAGGAACAGCACCTGCACCGAGGCGTTGATGCCCGAGCCGAAGAGGTCGCGGAAGGCCAGCGTCATCTCGGGCGAGGTCAGCCACGCCTTGACCGGCGCGATCGAGCGGGTGATGACCAGCAGCGCCACCACGAAGACATAGGGCGCCCAGGCCTTGGCCAGCGGCATCACCGGCTTGCCGGCGCCGTGGTCCGGCAGGTCGTCCAGCTTGCCGACCCAATCAGCGTTCCAGTCGCGGCGCGGCGGGAAGTCGAAGCTGTCCTTGGGGATCAGGAAGCCGCGCTGCGCCGCCGGCACCACGATCATCAGCCCGATGATGCCGCCCAGGAGCGAGGGGAATTCCGGCCCAAGCGTCGCTGCGATGATGTAATAGGGCAGGGTGAAGGCAAGGCCCGCGAAAAGCGCGAATTTCCAGATGCGGAAGCCTTCGGCAAAGGAACGGTTGGCGCCGAAGAAGCGCGTCAGCATCCCCACCAGGATCAGCGGGATCAGGAAGCCGATCAGCCCGTGGATGGTGGCGACCTTGACCGCGATCTCCAGCAGGTAGTCGCCGAAGGCCATGGGCGCGATGGTCGTCTCGACGATCTGCTGGTCGCCAAGGCCGGTGCGCACGCCGACCAGGATCGGCGTGCCGACCGCGCCGAAGGAAACCGGCGTGCTTTGGATGATCAGCGTGACCATGACCGCGGCCATGGCGGGAAAGCCGATGGCGACCAGCAGGGGCGCTGCGATGGCCGCCGGCGTGCCAAAGCCCGACGCCCCCTCGATCAGCGAGCCGAAAAGCCAGGCGATGATGATCGCCTGCACCCGCCGGTCCGGCGAGATCGAGGTGAAGCCGGCCCGGATCGAGCGGATGCCGCCGCTTTCTTCCAGCGTGTAAAGCATCAGGATGGCGCCGAAGACGATGTAAAGCAGGCTGCCCGCGGTCACGACGCCGTTGACGGTCGCGCCCAGGACCTTGTTCAACTCGGTGCCCCAGACCAGCAGGGCGGTGGCGGCCGTGACCAGATAGGCCACCAGCATCGAGACCTTGGCCGATTTCGCCAGCACCACCAGCAGCACGAAGACCGTGGCGATGGGCAGCAGGGCCAGGATGAATGTGATCAGTCCAGCCATCTTTCCTCCTCAGATGGGGCGGGCGGTGCCGCCGTTGCGGATGCGCAATCCTGCGCGGTCGTCCGGGATGGGGCTGATGGCGCGCAGGTGGCCCGGTGGCGGGCGCTGTCCTGCGGCGGCTTGCCGGGTCGCGTCATGGCTTTCCCCCCCTTTCGCACAAGGCCGGCCATGCGCGCCCCGCGGCGCGTCGCGCCGCCCGAGCATCCCCCTTTACCCGGCCTTTCTATTTGGTAAAATTATTTTACCGCTTCGGTCAAGTGGGAAATCCATTGCACCCGACCAGGCGCTGCGGCTAACCTGTGGGGCCGGGCTGCGCGCCCTAAACCGTTGAATTTCCGACCTGCCGAAAAGGAACCGCCGATGGCCAGCGAAGTGAACAAGGGCGCCCCTGCCGCACAGGCCACCGCGCGGCATATCGAGGACCTGATTCTGGAAGGCTCGCTGCGGCCGGGGGACCCCTTGCTGCCCGAGCGGGAAATGGCGCTGCGGCTGAACGTGTCGCGCCCGACCCTGCGCCAGGGCATCCGGCTGCTGGAGGACAAGGGGCTGATCCTGGCCGAGCCGGGCGGCGGGCGGCGGGTGGCGCCGCTGGCGACCAGCATCACCGATCCGCTGGTGGAACTGATGGCCTCGCGCCCCGAGGTGGTCGAGGATTACCTGGAACTGCGCGGCACGCTGGAGGGGATGGCGGCCAGCCTGGCGGCGACGCGCGCCAATGACGTGGACCGCGAGACCCTGGGCCGCTGCATGGCGCGCATCGACCAGGCCCATGACGATGCCGATCCCCGCGACGAGGCCGAGGCGGATGTGGACCTGCATGTCGCCGTCTACGAGGCCAGCCACAATATCGTGCTGCTGCAAATCATGCGGGCGCTGTCGGGGATGCTGCGCAAGGGCGTGTTTCACAACCGCCAGAAACTGTATGCGCGCCCCGAGGTGCGCGACGTGCTGCGCGCCCAGCATCGCGCCATCCATGACACCATCATCGCCCGCGACCCCGAGGGCGCGGCGCGCGCCGCCATCGACCATATGCATTATACCCGGCGCGTGCTGGCCGAGATCGTCGCGGCCGAGGCGCGGCTGGAAATCTCGTTGCGGCGGATCGAGGGCGGCAGTATCGCGCAGCGGCGCTGACGCGCGGCTTTGCCCGCGGCGGCGATCCGTGCCATCATGGCCCGGCCCGGCCGTCCCCGCCGGGCGGCATCGCGGAGCAAGGCCCATGACCGATCCGTTACCCGATACCGCGGCACGCATCGCGGCGCTGGAAGGCCGCCTGATCGCGCAGCGCCGCATCCTGATGCGCCTGTTGGGCGGGCTGCCGGCCGAGTCGCGCGCCGGCCTGCTGGACTGGCTGGAGGAACGCGCCGTGCTTCGCGACGGGCAAGAGGACCCCGGCGCGGTCCCGGCCGAGGGCGCGGCGCTGGAACTGGCGCTGGCCGACGAGATGCGGCTGATGCGCCAGGAACTGGCGCGGCATGACGACCGTTCCGGTTGAGCGGCTGGCGCCAAGGCGCCGGCGCGAGACCGCAGCAGAAAGGCATTCATGGACGCAGCCCTTTACCGCCCCGCCCGCGCCTTGGCCTTGCCGGCTGGTCATGATCGCCGGTTGCGGCCGGCGGCGATCCGCGCTTTGGCCGGATGGTGGGGCTGGTGACGCAGCATCTGGTGGTGATGGGGGTGTCGGGTGCGGGCAAAAGCACCACCGGCAAGGCGCTGGCCCGGCATCTGGGCTGGCCCTTTGTCGAGGGCGACAGTTTCCACCCCGCGGCCAATCTGGCCAAGATGCGCGCCGGCATCGCGCTGGACGATGCCGACCGCGCGCCCTGGCTGCGGGCGCTGGCGGCCGAGATCGCCCGCCACCAGGCGCAAGGGCAATGTTCGGTCCTGGGCTGTTCGGCGCTGAAGCGGGCCTATCGCGACATGCTGCGCCAGGGCGCGCCCAGGGTGCGGTTCGTGCATGTGCATGGCTCGCGCGCGCTGCTGGAACGCCGGCTGACCCACCGCGAGGGGCATTTCTTTCCCGCCCGGCTGCTGGATTCGCAGCTTGCCGCGCTGGAGCCGCTGGCCGCGGACGAAGACGGGGCGGTGGTGGACATGGCCCTGTCAGTGGGCGAACAGGTGCGGCAGGCGCTGCGCCGGCTGGCGCTGGAGGGCTAGGGCGGCGGTTAGTGGTCTGGGGGCTGGCGGAAGCCGGCATGGGCCTTTAGCGCGCGGGCCCGGCCCTGGGCCAGCCTTTCGGGCGTGGCGCGGTCCTGCCAGGCGCGGGCCAGGTCCCAGCCGGGGGGCAGGCTGTCGAAATAGGCCCGCGCCTCGGCCCCCGCGGCGCCTTGCCAGCCCAGCAGCCAGCGCCGGCGATAGCGGCCCCGCGGGTCGAATTGCGCGGCCTGCCTTTCGGGGTTGAAGATGCGGAAAAACGGCGCGGCATCGGGGCCGCAGCCCGCCACCCATTGCCAGTTCATCGCATTGGCGGCCGGGTCCCAGTCGGTCAGGCTGTCGGCGAAATGCGCCAGCCCCAGCCGCCAGTCGGCCAGCAGGTGCTTGGTCAGCCAGCTTGCCGCCACCATGCGCACCCGGTTGTGCATCCGCCCGGTCACGCGCATTTCGCGCAGCCCGGCATCGACCAGCGCGATGCCGGTATCGGCGCGCCGCCAGCGGGTCAGTTCGGCGCTGTCGCCCTGCCAGGGGAAATCCGCCCATTCCGGCCGCCAGGGCTGCTGGGCAAGCCGGGGACATTCGACCAGCAGGTGCCAGGCGAATTCGCGCCAGATCAGTTCCGTCAGGAAGGCGGCGATGCCGGCGCTGGCGGCGGGATCGGCCTTGGCGCGGGCCGTGGCGGCGGCCCAGAGGTCGCGCGGGCCGATCTCTCCCACCGCTAAATGTTCCGAGAGGCCCGAGGTCGCATTCAGGTCGGGCCGGTCGCGCTGGGCGGCATAGCCGGCGGCGCGGTCCAGGAAATCGCCAAGCCGGGCCTGCGCCGCCGCCTCGCCCGCAGGCAAGGCGTGGCGGTCCAGCACCGCGCGGCCGCCATGCAGGTCCGGGGCCAGGTCCAGCCGGTCCAGCGCCAGACCCGGCGGCGGATCGGCCAGCGGCGAAAGGCGCAGGGTCCGGGTATCGGGCCGGTCGGGGCCGATGGCGCGCAGGGCGCGGGCGAAGGGGGTGAAGACGCGATAGGCGCCGCCGCCCGCGCCGGTGCGCAGGGCGCGGGGATGGGCAAGCAGGTGGCCCGGATGCAGCACCAGCCGCAGCGCCGTGCCGGCCAGGGCCCGGCCCAGCCGCTGCTGCGCGGCAATGGTGGCGGGATCGGGCCAGTCGTTCATGTGCAGCGACCACGCGCCGATGCGGGTGGCCAGGGCGGGCAGGATGTCCCAGGGCTCGCCTTGCAGCACCAGCACCCCCGTCCCGTGGCGGCGGCGCAATTCGGCGTCAAAGGCCAGAAGCGCGCGTTGCAGCCGCCAGCGGCTGGCCGCGCCCTGCGCCCGCAAGGCGGCGTCGATCAGAAAGACCGGCAGCACCGGCCCCGCGGCCGCGGCGGCGGCCAGGGCGGCATTGTCCCGGAAACGGAAGTCGCGGCAAAGCCACAGGATGCTGGGCGGCATGGGCAGGGGTCCGGGGCAGGGGTCCGGCTGAAGGCTTTCCGGCCAGTCATTCGGGGTTTCGCGCCGGCGCAAGGGGATGCGCCCGGCGCGGGGCCGGGCGTCCGCGGTGCTATTCCGGCAGGATGCGCACCGCGCCCTTGTCGGCCGAAGAGGCGAATTGCGCATAGACCTTGAGCGCGGTCGAGACCTGGCGCTGGCGCGGCTGGGCGGGTTTCCAGCCCTTGGCGTCCTGTTCGGCGCGGCGCGCGGCCAGTTCGTCCTCGGGCACGTCCAGGCGGATGGTGCGGTTGGGGATGTCGATCTGGATCGGGTCGCCGTCGCGCACCAGGCCGATGGTGCCGCCGGCCGCCGCCTCGGGGCTGGCATGGCCGATCGACAGGCCCGAGGTGCCGCCCGAAAAGCGGCCGTCGGTGATCAGCGCGCAAGCCTTGCCCAGGCCCTTGGATTTCAGGTAGCTGGTCGGATACAGCATTTCCTGCATCCCCGGCCCGCCTTTCGGGCCTTCGTAGCGGATGACGACCACGTCGCCGGCCTGGACCTTGCCGGTCAGGATGCCCGAGACGGCGGCGTCCTGGCTTTCATAGACCTTGGCCCGGCCGGAAAACACCAGGATCGATTCGTCCACGCCCGCGGTTTTCACGATGCAGCCGTCGGGGGCGATATTGCCTTTCAGCACCGCCAGCCCGCCATCCTTGGAAAACGGCGTTTGGGCCGAGCGGATTACCCCTTGTTCGCGGTCCAGATCCAGGTCCGGCCAGAGCGAGGACTGGCTGAAGGCGGTTTGCGTCGGCACGCCGCCCGGCGCGGCCAGGAACAGTTCGCGCGCCGTCGGGTCGTTGCTGCGGGCGATGTCCCATTGGTCGATGGCGGCGCCGATGGTGGCGGCATGGACGGTGGGGCAATCGCGGTCGATCAGCCCGCCGCGGTCAAGTTCCCCCAGGATCGCCATGATGCCGCCGGCGCGATGCACGTCCTCCATATGCACGTCGGCCTTGTTAGGCGCGACCTTGCACAGGCAGGGCACCTTGCGCGACAGCGCGTCGATGTCGTCCATGGTGAAATCCACGCCGCCTTCCTGGGCGATGGCCAGAAGATGCAGCACGGTATTGGTCGAGCCGCCCATGGCGATGTCCAGCGACATGGCGTTGGCGAATGCCGCCTTGCTGGCGATGTTGCGCGGCAGGACCGAGGCGTCGCCCTGTTCGTAATAGCGGCGCGTCACGTCGACGATGCGGCGGCCGGCTTCCAGGAACAGGGTCTTGCGCAGCGAATGGGTGGCCAGCGTCGAGCCGTTTCCGGGCAGCGACAGCCCCAGCGCCTCGGACAGGCAGTTCATCGAGTTGGCGGTGAACATCCCCGAACAAGAGCCGCAGGTGGGGCAGGCGGCTTCCTCGATGGCGGCCAGGTCCGCGTCCGAGACATTGTCGTCGGCGGCGGCGACCATGGCGTCCACCAGGTCAAGCGCCACGCTGCGCCCGTCGCCCAGCGTGACCTTGCCCGCCTCCATCGGGCCGCCCGAGACGAAGATCGCCGGGATGTTCAGCCGCATCGCCGCCATCAACATGCCCGGCGTGATCTTGTCGCAGTTCGAGATGCAGACCATGGCGTCGGCGCAATGCGCATTGACCATGTATTCCACCGAATCGGCGATCAATTCGCGCGAGGGCAGGGAATACAGCATCCCGTCATGGCCCATGGCGATGCCGTCATCGACCGCGATGGTGTTGAATTCCTTGGCGATGCCGCCCGCCGCCTCGACCTCGCGGGCGACCATCTGGCCCAGGTCCTTCAGATGCACATGGCCGGGCACGAACTGGGTGAAGCTGTTGACGATGGCGATGATCGGCTTGCCGAAATCGCTGTTCTTGACGCCGGTCGCGCGCCAGAGGCCACGGGCCCCTGCCATATTGCGGCCATGGGTGGTGGTGCGGGAACGGTATGCGGGCATGGCTGGGTTCTCTGTCGTCTGATCGTCCGTGCTGGCTGCCAGGATCGCTAAGGAATTGGCGGGACCATCCCTTATCACGCTTTGGGCCGGGTGATACCCCCGATTCGTGGGATGCGCCGTGCCGCCCCGCGGCGGGGGATGCGCCGGCCCGACACTTTCGTTCGCCTGGCGTCCATGTTGCGCATGATAGTTGCGCTGCGGCTGCGAAGCCGCTAGTCATGCTGCAACGCCGCAAAGGAGTCTGCCATGAAGGACATGCCCGCGATGCCCGCCGATACGCCCTCTGCCCTGCTTGCGCTTGCAGCCGAGGCGCTGCCCGAACTTGAATCCCTGCAATCGCGCGCGACCGAGGCGCTGCGGGCGCTGGTCGCGCCCTCGGGCAAGCCCGAGCCGGCGGCGCTGGAACAGCACCAGCACGCCGCCCATGCGCTGTCCTGGCTGGCCACCTATGTCGAATCGGTCCGGCAACTGACCGCCTGGGCCGGCCGGCTGGACGAGGCCGGCCGGCTGGGCCGGACCGAGGCGCTAATCGTGCAGATCGGCCTGGGCGAATATCTGAGCCAGATCGCCGGCGGCATCCCGATGAGCCAGACCGAATTCGCGCGGCTTTCGGATCTTGGCCTGGACTGGCAGCCCGGCGCGGCGGCGGCCAAGCTGATGCGCGGCAATACCGCCCCGGCGCGGGCGGAACTTGCGCGGCTGATGCAGGACAATCAGGGCCGCGCCACCTTTGGCGCGACGGGGCTGGACGAGGACCTGGAGATGATCCGCGACCAGTTCCGCCGCTATGCCGATGAGCGGGTGATCCCCAACGCCCATGAATGGCACCTGAAAGACGAGCTGATCCCGATGGAGGTCATCGAGGAACTGGCCGAACTGGGCGTCTTTGGCCTGACCATCCCCGAGGAGTTCGGGGGCCTGGGGCTGTCGAAAGCCTCGATGGTGGTCGTGACCGAGGAATTGTCGCGCGGCTATATCGGCGTGGGCAGCCTTGGGACCCGCAGCGAGATCGCCGCCGAACTGATCCTGTGCGGCGGCACCGAAGAGCAAAAGGCGAAATGGCTGCCCGGCCTTGCCTCGGGCGAGATCCTGTCGACGGCGGTGTTTACGGAACCGAATACCGGCAGCGACCTGGGCAGCCTGCGCACCCGCGCGGTGCGCGACGGCGACGACTGGGTGGTGACGGGCAACAAGACCTGGATCACCCATGCGCAGCGCACCCATGTGATGACGCTTTTGGCGCGCACCGACCCCGAAACGACGGATTGGCGCGGCCTGTCGATGTTCCTGGCCGAAAAGACGCCGGGCACCGACGAGGACCCGTTCCCGACCCCCGGCATGACCGGCGGCGAGATCGAGGTGCTGGGCTATCGCGGCATGAAGGAATACGAGCTTGGCTTTGACGGTTTCCGCGTCCGGGCCGAGAACCTGCTGGGCGGCGAGCCGGGGCGCGGCTTCAAGCAATTGATGGAGACCTTTGAATCCGCGCGCATCCAGACCGCCGCCCGCGCCGTGGGCGTGGCGCAATCGGCGGCCGAGATCGGCATGCAATACGCCATCGACCGCAAGCAGTTCGGCAAGCCGCTGATCGCGTTCCCGCGCGTCGCCGACAAGCTGGCGATGATGGCGGTGGAAATCATGATCGCCCGGCAACTGACCTATTTCAGCGCCTGGGAAAAGGATCACGGCCGGCGCTGCGACCTGGAAGCCGGGATGGCCAAGCTTCTGGGCGCCCGCGTCGCCTGGTCAGCCGCGGACAATGCGCTGCAAATCCATGGCGGCAACGGTTTCGCGCTGGAATATGCCATCAGCCGGGTGCTGTGCGATGCGCGCATCCTGAACATCTTTGAGGGCGCGGCGGAAATCCAGGCCCAGGTCATTGCACGCAGGCTACTGGGCTAGGATGAAATTCCGGCCCCTGCTGGACAGCGGGGGCCGTTGCGGCATTATGGACGGCAACCAAACTGAACGGAGCTGTCCATGACCCGCATCCCGATGATTTCCGCGGCCTTTGCCGCCACGCTTGGCCTTGCCGCCTGCGAGCCGGCCACGCCCGACGTGCCGGGCAGCAATATCCCGACCGGCGCCTATGTGCTGGTCGGCATCGGCTCGGACACCGTGCCGCAGCGCAATGTCGGCCTGACGATCGAGGCCGACGGCTCGGTTTCCGGCCGCGCGCCCTGCAACAGCTATTCGGCGGCGCAAAACGCCGAGCCGCCGGGCTTTGCCCTGGGTCCGCTGGTCACGACGAAGATGGCCTGTTCGGGCAGGGCCGGGGAACTGGAATCGCGCTATTTCCAGGCGCTTTCGGGGGCCGACGGCATCACCTTCCAAGGCGGGGTGCTGACCATCCAGGGGCCGACCTATCTGACCTATGAGCCGGGCCAGCGCAAGGAATGACGGCGCTTTGCCCGGCGCCCGGCGGGTGCAGGTCCGCGCAAGGCTCGTGACCGCCGCCTAGTCGCGCCCGGCCAGCCGGGCCACCAGCCGGGCGCGGGCCGGGGGCAGGGGCTTGCCCGCATGGCCTTCGGCCAGGCGCGCGTTCAGGAAATGCCCGGTCACGGCCAGCGCATCGCCGATCCCGCCATTGCCGCGCCCGCCCAGCATGGCGGGCAGCGGCAAAAGCCGCGGCGCCCAATCCCCCGCCGCCTGCGCCGACACCGCCCGGCCCGAGCGCGGGCTGACATAGGCCAGCCCGTCGCGCGTGCCGGTCACCGCGCAGCGGGTCAGGTCAAGGCCAAAGCCCAGCTCGTCCAGCAGCCGCATTTCCCAGCGCAGATAGGTTTCCGCCCAATCCGCGCCCGCGTCCATCTGGTCCAGAAGCGTCTCGGTCGTGTCGGCCAGGCGGGGATGGGGGTCGCGTTCGGGCAGGGCAAAGGTCACAAGCGCGGTGACGGCATTCACGCCCGCCAGCGCATCGGCCCCGGCCAGCAGCCCCGGCCGCGCCCGCGCCGGCTCGGCCGCGAATGTGCCCAGCTGATCCTCCAGCCGCGCCCGCCAGCGCAGGCTGATGCGGTTGCCGGGTTGCAGCATGGCGGCGCGCCGGGCGCTGGCCCCGCCGGGCACCAGGCCGCGGATCAGCCCCGCCTCGCGCGTCAGAACGGTCAGGATCACCGCGCTTTCGCCGTGCCTGTGCTGCGCCATCACGCTGGCCTCGCCGCTCCATTCCATCGCGCCGCCTTTCCTTTCGCGCCACCCTGCCGCAATCTGCGGGGGATGAACAAGGAGACAGGCATGTTGAAACCGTGGATCGAGGCCCAGGCGCGGCTGGTCGAGGTGGCGGCGGGGCGCGCGCCCGCCGATCTGGTGATCCGGGACGGGCAATGGGTCAATGTCCACACGCGCGAGGTGATCCCCGGAACCGACATCGCCGTGGCCGATGGCCGCGTGGCCTATGTCGGCCCCGATGCCGGTCCCGCTGTCGGCCCCGAGACGCAGGTGATCGAGGCGGCGGGCCGCTACATGGTCCCGGGCCTGATCGACGCGCATATGCATGTCGAATCGGGGATGCTGACGCCCGCCGGATTCGCGGCGGCGGTGATCCCGCATGGCACCACGACGATCTTCCACGACCCGCACGAGATCGCCAATGTTCTGGGGCTGGACGGCGTGCGGCTGATGCGCGACGAATCGCTTTTGCAGCCGATCAGCATGTTCACCCAGATGCCAAGCTGCGCGCCATCCGCCCCCGGCCTGGAAACCACCGGCCAGCCGATCACCGAGGGCGAGGTGGCGCAGGCCATGGGCTGGGACGGCATCGTGGCCTTGGGCGAGATGATGAACTTTCCCGGCGTCGCCGCGGGCGACAGCCAGATGCTGGCCGAAATCGCCGCCACCCGCGCCGCCGGCAAGACGGTGGGCGGCCATTACGCCAGCCCCGACCTGGGCCGGCCCTTCCACGCCTATGTCGCCGGCGGCGCCAATGACGACCACGAGACCACGACCGAGGCGCAGGGCATCGCCCGCGTGCGCCAGGGCATGGGCTGCATGATGCGGCTGGGCTCGGCCTGGTATGACGTGGCAAGCCAGATCACCGCCATCACCGAAAAGGGACTCGACCCGCGCTTCTTCATCCTTTGCACCGATGACAGCCATTCCGGCACGCTGGTCCATGACGGGCATATGAACCGCGTCCTGCGCCATGCCATCGCCTGCGGCTGCGACCCGCTGGTGGCGATCCAGATGGCAACGATCAACGCCGCCCAGCATTTCGGGCTGGAACGCGAACTGGGCAGCATCACGCCGGGCCGGCGGGCGGATGTGATCCTGACCCCGGACCTGCGAAGCCTGCCCGTCGAGGCGGTGATCGCCCAGGGCCGGCTGGTCGCCGAACAGGGCCGGCTGCTGGTCGATTGCCCGCGCATCGCCTGGCCCGAGGCGGCGCGCAGCTCGGTGCATCTGGGCAAGGAACTCGCCGCCGCCGATTTCGCCGTCCGCGCCAGCGGCGACAGCGCCCGCGTGCGGGTGATCGGCGTGGTCGAGAACCAGGCCCCGACCCGCGCCCTGACCGCCGAGCTGCCGATCCGCGACGGCGTGATCGAGGGGCGGGGCGAGACCTGCCATATCGCCCTGGTCGAACGCCACCGGGCCACGGGCGGCGTGGTGAACGGCTTTGTCTCGGGCTTCGGCTACCGGGGCCGGATGGCCATGGCCTCGACCGTGGCGCATGACAGCCACCACATGATCGTCGTCGGCACCTGCCGCGACAGCATGGCGGCGGCGGCCAATCACTTGGGCCGGATCGGCGGCGGCGTCACCCTGTTCCGCGACGGCGCGGAACTGGCGACGGTGGCGCTGCCCATCGCCGGGCTGATCTCCGACCGCCCCGCCCCCGAGGTGGCCGGGGCCGCGCAGGCCATCGTCCAGGCCATGCAGGATTGCGGCTGCCGGCTCAACAACGCCTATATGCAGCATTCGCTCTTGGCACTGGTGGTGATCCCGGAACTGCGCATCTCGGATCTGGGGCTGGTCGACGTCACCCGCTTCGAACTGACCGACCTGTTCGCCTGACGCTTGCCTGGCCTGCGCTTTTCACCGTTTTTCAAATACCCATGGCCGAGGTCTCGCCCTCCCGCGCGACAGCGACGAATTGCGCGCGGCCGCGCAGCGCCTCGAACAGCTCCGGCCCGGTGCCGGTCAGCCAGGCCTGGGCGTCCAGCGCGCAGATTTCATCGTAAAGCGCCGCGCGGCGGCCGGCGTCCAGATGCGCCGCCACCTCATCCAGCAGCAGAACCGGGCGCTCGCCCTCCAGCGCGCGGGCATTGGCCAGGATCAGCGACAGAAGCAGCGCCTTCTGCTCGCCGGTCGAGGACAGCGCCGCGGGCATGGCCTGCGGCCCCCAATGCGCGCCCAGATCGGCGCGATGCGGGCCGCTCAGCGTGCGCCCGGCCGCCATGTCGCGGCCGCGCCCCTGCGCCAGGCGGTCGGCGATGCTTTCGGCGTCGGGATCGTCGGCCGCGCCTTCGCCCGGCAAAAGCGCCAGGCTGGCGGCGGGAAAGGCGGTCTCGGCCCCGTCTTGCGCCGCCATGATCCGGGCTATGGCGTCCAGCCGGTTGCGGGTCAGGGCCGCGCCGGCCTGGGCCATCTGCGCCTCCAGCGCGCGATACCAGCCGGGGTCGCGGATCTCGTCGCGCAGCAGGCGGTTTCTTTCGCGCATGGCCTTGTCATAGGCCAGCGCATCCTCGGCATGGCCGGGGGTAAAGCTTAGCGTGACGCGGTCCAGGAAGCGGCGGCGCTGTTCGGGCGCATCGGTCCACAGCCGGTCCATGGCCGGGGTCAGCCAGATCACCCGCATCAGCCGGCCAAGCGCGATCTGGGTCGAAGGCTTGTCGTCGATCGCCACCTCGCGCGGCTGGCCGGGCAGGGCGCGGGTCGTCACCTGATGGTCGCCGATCCGGGCCGCGATCTGCCAGCCGACCCCCGGCCCCTTGCGGGCCTGGTCGCCGGGTGCGGCGCCGCGCATGCCCCGGCCGGGCGACAGCATCGAGACGGCTTCCAGGATATTGGTCTTGCCCGCGCCGTTCGGGCCATGAATGGCGACGGGGCGGCGATCCGCCTGGATTTCCAGCCTGGCCCAGCTGCGGAACTGGGTCAGGTGCAGGCGGGTCAGGGTCACACGCGCATCGGCATGACGACATAGACCGCGCTGGTGTCGCCCCCTTCGCGGATCAGCGCCGCATCGCCCGAACCGTTGAACAGGAAGACCGCGTTCTCGCGCTCGATCTGGCTGGCGATCTCGTGCAGGTATTTGGCGTTGAAGCCGATTTCCAGCGGCTCGTCGGCATATGCGACGGACAGTTCTTCATCCGCGGCGCCGGCATCGGGGGCGTTCACCGACAGGACCAGCCGGTCTTCGTCCAAAGACAGCTTCACCGCGCGCGAGCGTTCGCTGCTGACGGTCGCCACCCGGTCCACCGCCTTGGCGAAATCGCCGGCATCGACCTCCAGCTTGCGGGTATTGCCCGAAGGGATCACGCGGGAATAATCCGGGAAGGTGCCGTCGATCACCTTCGAGGTCAGGGTCAGCGTCGGCGTGGCGAAACGCACCTTGGTTTCGCTGACGGAAACGGCGATCTCGGCCTCGTCATCGTCCAGAAGCTTGCGCAGCTCGGCCACGGTCTTGCGCGGCACGATCACGCCGGGCATGTCCTCGGCCCCCGCGGGCAGGGCTGCGTCGATCCGCGCCAGCCGGTGGCCGTCGGTGGCGACGCAGCGCAGGGATGGCCCGTCCTCGGCCTGGGCCACATGCATGTAGACGCCGTTCAGGTAATAGCGGGTTTCCTCGTTGGAAATCGCGAATTTCGACTTGTCGAACAGCCGGCGCAGCACCGTCGCGGGGGCGGTGAAATTCGCCGAATATTCCGACGAGGACATGACCGGAAAATCCTCGCGCGGCAGGGTGGCCAGGCTGAAATTCGACCGCCCCGCCTGCACCGACAGCCGCCCCGAGGCGGCGTCCAGGCTAAGCTGCACCAGCGCGCCGTCGGGCAGCTTGCGGGCGATGTCGTTCAGCATCCCGGCCGAGACGGTGGTGGCGCCCGGCCGCTCGACCTGGGCGGTGGCGCGGTCCACGATCTCGGTGTCCAGGTCGGTGGCGCGGAAGCTGACGCCATCCGGCGCCGCCTCGATCAGCACGTTGGCAAGGATCGGGATGGTGTTGCGGCGTTCGACCACGGACTGGGCCTGGGATACGGCCTTCACCAGATCGGCACGTTCGATCGAGAATTTCATGGTCAACCCTTATGTCTTTCCAGCCTTGTCCCCGCACCCGCCCCGCGGGGCGCCAATGTGGCACAATCCCGCGCAAGGTCAAGCAGATGATCAGGTTTCCAGCAGCCGGCGCAGCAGGTCGATATCCTCGGACAGGCCGCGGTCGGCGCTGCGCAATTCCTCGATCTTCTTCACGCCGTGCATGATGGTGGTATGATCGCGCCCGCCAAAGCGGCGGCCGATTTCCGGCAGGCTGCGCGAGGTCATCTGCTTGGCCAGATACATGGCGATCTGGCGCGGCCGGGCGACGGTGCGCACCCGCTTGGGCCCGATCATGTCGGCCAGGCGGATATTGTAATGCTCGGCCACCTTGCGCTGGATTTCCTCGATCGAGACCTTGCGGTCATTGGCCCGCAGGATGTCGGCCAGGCATTCCTGGGCCATGTCCAGGGTGATTTCCCGCCCCATCAGGCTGGCGAATGCAAACAGCCGCTGCAAGGCCCCCTCCAGCACCCGGACATTCGAGGTGATGCGGTGGGCCAGGAATTCCAGCACCCCCGGCGCGATCAGCAGGCCGGGATATTGCGCGCGGAAGCTGTCGGTCTTGCTTTGCAGGATGCCCAGGCGCAATTCGTAATCGGTCGGGTGCAGGTCCACCACCAGCCCGCATTGCAGGCGCGACTTGATGCGCTCCTCCATGTCCTTGATCTCGCCCGGCGCGCGGTCGGCGGAAATGACGATCTGCTTGCCCTGGTCGACCAGGGTGTTGAAGGTGTGGAAGAATTCCTCTTGCGTGGAATCCTTGCCGGCGATGAATTGCACGTCATCGACCATCAGCACGGATACGGTGCGGAACAGCTCCTTGAAATCCATGACGGTGCGGTCGCGCAGCGCCTGGACAAAGCGATACATGAACTGTTCGGCCGACAGGTAAAGCACCCGCGCCTCGGGCTGGCGGGCCTGGATCTCGCGGGCGATGGCATGCATCAGGTGGGTCTTGCCCAGGCCGACGCCGCCGTAAAGAAACAGCGGGTTGAAGGTGACGGGACCCCCTTCGGCCACGCGGCGGGCGGCGGCATGGGCCAGTTCGTTGGGCTTGCCCACCACGAAATTGTCAAAGGTAAAGCGGCTGTCCAGCGGCGCGGCCAGTTCCTCTTCGCCCGCGGCGGGGCGGGGGGCGGGGCGCTTGACGGCGGGCGCGGCGGCCTGGCGCGCGGTCTGGCTGCGGGTTTCGAAGCTTAGCCGCTGCACCGGGCCGCCCATGCGGTCCAGCACCTTGAGGATGTCGTCGCTGTAATGGCGCGAC
Organism: Paracoccus thiocyanatus; assembly: GCF_900156255.1. Lineage (GTDB taxonomy): Bacteria > Pseudomonadota > Alphaproteobacteria > Rhodobacterales > Rhodobacteraceae > Paracoccus > Paracoccus thiocyanatus. The sequence goes on along the minus strand of NZ_FTMK01000003.1, from coordinate 11,089 downwards.
ACCCAGTCGGACAGGAACCGCGTCGGGCAGGCGATGGTGGCGGTGCCGTCCGCGACGCCGGTCAGCCGCAGCGGTTCGATCCAGGTCGAGAAACTGTCGGTTCCGACGATTTTCTGAAGTTCTTCACGCGCCTGCCCCCAAAGTCTGTCCATCTCGTCCGGTTCCGTCTCTTGTCCCCACATGCCGCCGGATTTTTCCGACGTGAGGCGATCCGGTGCCGCAGCCTGAACGCAGGATATTTCGGCAATAGAAAGCCCCGGCCGCCAAGGGCGACCTGCGGGCCGTCTTGCGGCCGAAACTTGCAGACATGCGATACAGGCCGGTGGCAGCCGGCTGCATCATCATCGGTAGCGGATCTGTCCGATCTGCTGCCGCCCTGCCTGTCGGCGGCAGAGCCGACGGTTCAGGGCATGTCCCCCAGGCGCGACGGTGAATCGCAGGCTACACGCTAGCAAGAACCACGCATCGCCAGCAACCGATCTTCTTGCTTGACAGTCACTTTGGCTGATCGAATCTGGCGGCCGGGCCACGCTGGGGCAGGTGGGGGAAATTGCCTGGAAAAGCTAGGAAAATCCGGCTGTTGCCCATGCGCAAGGGCGCGCCCGATTGGTGCGCGCCCTTGGCCAATTCTACCGAAAGTTGCGAAAATGCCGCAGCCGCTCAGGCCGTGGCCAGCGCCTTGACCCGCGCCGAAAGACGCGACAGCTTGCGCGCGGCGGTGTTCTTGTGGATGACGCCCTTGGTCACGCCGCGCATCAATTCGGGCTGGGCGATCCGCAGCGCCTCGCGCGCGGTTTCGGCATTGCCGCCGGCGATGGCTTCCTCGACCTTGCGCAGGAAGGTGCGGATGCGCGAGCGGCGGGCCTTGTTGACGGCGGTGCGGCGCTCGATCTGGCGGGCGCGCTTCTGGGACTGGGGCGTATTGGCCATGGGTGCGGTCCTATCTGTTCTTCATGTCCTGATTGCGCAAAGCCCATGGCACCGTCCCAAGGGGACGGTCCTGATTCTTGCCTTTAAGCGGGCCCACACGCATGTAAGCCTGGGCCTATAAAGCCATTCGCGCCCGATGCCAAGCGCCAATCAGCGGTCGCGGAACTGCGGCTCGCGCTTTTCCAGAAAGGCGGCCATGCCTTCTTTCTGGTCCTCGGTGGAAAACAGCGCCTGGAAGGTGCGGCGCTCGAACAGGATGCCTTCGCGCAATGTCGTTTCATAGGCGCGGTTCACCGCCTCCTTGGCGGACATGGCGGCGACCTGGCTTTTTTCGGCGATCTTGCGGGCGGCGGCCATCGCCTCGGCGATCAGCTTGGCGGCCGGCACGACCCGGCTGACCAGGCCCGAGCGCTCGGCCTCGGCCGCGTCCATGAAGCGGCCGGTCAGATGCATGTCCATCGCCTTGGACTTGCCGACGAAACGGGTCAGGCGCTGGGTGCCGCCGATGCCGGCGATGACGCCCAGGTTGATCTCGGGCTGGCCGAACTTGGCATTATCGGCGCAGATGATGAAGTCGCAGGCCATGGCCAACTCGCAACCGCCCCCCAGCGCATAGCCGGACACCGCGGCGATGACCGGCTTGCGCGTGGCGGTGATGCGGTCGATCTCGGGGCCGAACAGGTCGCCGGCATAGACATCGACAAAGCTTTTGGTGGACATTTCCTTGATGTCGGCGCCGGCGGCAAAGGCTTTCTCGCTGCCGGTCAGCACGATGCAGCGCACCTTTTCATTGCGGTCCGCATCCGCCAGCGCATCGCCCAACTCGCCCAGAAGCTGCGCGTTCAGCGCGTTCAGCGCCTCGGGCCGGTTCAGCCGGATCAGCGCCACATAATCGTCGACTTCGACGGTGAGGGTCTGGTAAGCCATCGACTCTTCGCCTTTCGCAAGCAAGTTGACCGCGACTCGTAACAAATCCGCGCAGGCATGGCCAGCGCGCTTCTTTCGTGCCCAAATATCCCCGCCGGAGGCAGCCGCCGCAGGCGGCTTCACTTCTGGCAGAGCGGGCAGAAAAAGCTGGACCGGCCCGATTGCACGATGCGCTGCACCATGCCCGCGCAGCCGGGCGTCGGGCAGGGCGCGCCCTCGCGGCCATAGACGCGGAAGGAATGCTGGAAATAGCCCAGCTCGCCCGTCGCCTGGCGGTGGTCGCGCAGGCTTGATCCGCCGGCCGCGATCGCCTCTTCCAGCACGGCGCGGACATGGCCGACCAGCGCCCCCAGTTCGGGCGCGGCGACCTGGCCGGCCAGCCGGCGCGGGTCGATCCCGGCGCGATGCAGCGCCTCGGAGACATAGATATTGCCCAGCCCCGCCACGATGCGCTGGTCCAGCAGCGCCGCCTTGACCGGCATGCGCCGCCCGGCCAGCGCGCCCGCCAGCCCTTGGGGGGTAAAGCTGTCCGACAGCGGCTCGGGGCCCAGATGCGCCAGCAGCGGGTGGTCGGCCCCCGGCGGCACCAGGTCCACCATGCCGAATCGCCGCGCGTCGTTGAAGGTGATGCGCGTGCCCTGGTCGGTCCAGATCACCACATGGTCGTGGCGCGGCAGGATCGCCGGGTCGCGGTGGAACTCGCCCTGGCTTTCCCCTTCGATCAGCATCCGCCCCGACATGCCCAGGTGCAAAAGCAGGCTGCCGCGGTCCCCAAGCTCGGCCAGGATGTATTTCGACCGCCGCCGCAGCCGCGTCACCCGCGCGCCGGTCAGGACCTGGACCAGGTCCGGCGGCAGCGGCCAGCGCAGGTCGGGGCGGCGGGCCTCGGCGCGGGCGATGACGCGGCCTTCAAGATGCGGCTCAAGGCCGCGCCGGACGGTTTCGACCTCTGGCAGTTCTGGCATTTTCTTCCCGTTCGTCGCATGGTGCCGCCGCGGCCTTGCTATGGCGCGCGGCGCGTTTTCGGACTATCTGGGCGCGAAACGACGGATGGACAAGCGACATGACCCCTGACGAGCCAAAGCAGACCCATTTCGGCTTTCGCACCGTGGCCGAAACGGACAAGGCCGGGCTGGTCCATGGCGTCTTTTCGCGCGTCGCCTCGCGCTATGACGTGATGAACGACCTGATGAGCGGCGGCGTCCACCGCATCTGGAAGACCGCGATGATGGACTGGCTGGCGCCGCGCGACGGCCAGCACCTGCTGGATGTGGCCGGCGGCACCGGCGACATCGCCTTTCGCTTCCTGGAACGCGCGCCGGGCGGGCGCGTCACCGTCTGCGACATGACCGAATCGATGCTGGTCGAGGGGCGCAATCGCGCCCAGGCCGGCAAGCTGGCCTCTCGCCTGGCCTGGGTCACGGGCGACGCCATGGCGCTGCCCTTTGCCGATGACAGCTTCGACCGCTACACGATCAGCTTCGGCATCCGCAACGTCACCCGCATTCCGCAGGCCCTGGCCGAGGCGCGCCGCGTGCTGCGCCCCGGCGGCCGGCTGATGGTGCTGGAGTTCAGCCAGATGCCGGTGCCGATGCTGCAATGGCTTTACGACCGCTACAGTTTCAACGTGATCCCGGTCATGGGCCTGGTCGTCGCGAACGACCGCGACAGCTATCAATACCTGGTCGAATCCATCCGCAAGTTCCCCGACCAGGAGACATTCGCCGAGATGATCCGCGAAGCGGGCTTCGGCCGCGTGCAGTGGCGCAACCTGTCGATGGGCATCGCGGCGTTGCATTCGGGCTGGAAGCTTTAGCATGCGCGGCCCGCACAATATCTGGCGGCTGATCCGCACCGGCGCCACGTTCGAGCGCACCGGCGCGATGAAGGTCGCGCTGGACGCCGCCGATGCGCCCGCCCGCCTGCGCATCGCCGCGCGCATCCTGGGCTGGCCCTTTGCCTGGCTGGGCTACAAGGGCGACCCGGCGCTGCCGCCCGTCACCCGCGCCATCACCGCGCTGGGGCCGGCCTATGTGAAATTCGGCCAGATCCTGTCCACGCGCCCCGATGTGGTCGGCGTGGAACTGGCGCTTCAGCTTTCGATGCTTCAGGACCGGCTGGCGCCCTTTGCGCAGGAACAGGCGCGCCGCACCGTCGCCGCCGAGCTGGGCCGCCCGGTCGAGGCGCTGTTCAGCACCTTTTCCGAACCCGTGGCCGCGGCCTCGATCGCGCAGGTGCATCGGGCGCGGCGGCTGGACAATGGCCGCGAGGTGGCGGTCAAGGTGCTGCGGCCGGGCATCGAGGCCGCCTTTCGCCGCGACATCGACGCCTTCCATTTCGCCGCCGGCATGATCGAGCGGCTGTCGCCCTCGACCCGGCGGCTGCGGCCGCGCGACGTGGTCGCGCATTTCGAATCGGTGGTGTCGGGCGAACTGGACCTGCGGCTGGAAGCCGCCTCGGCCTCGGAATTCGCCGAGAACACCACGGGCGACGAGGGGATGGCGGTGCCGGTTCCCTATTGGCACCTGAGCGCCCGCCGCGTGCTGACCACCGACTGGGCCGAGGGGCTGCCGATGGGCGACGTCGCGGCCCTGCGGGCGGCGGGGCACGACCTGCCGGCCATCGGCGCGCGCGTGCTTCAGCTTTTCCTGCGCCATGCGCTGCGCGACGGCTATTTCCATGCCGACATGCACCAGGGCAACCTGAAGGTGGCCAGGAACGGCGATATCATCGTCTATGATTTCGGCATCATGGGCGAGATCGACGAATATACCCGCCGCGTCTATGCAGAAATCCTGATGGGCTTTATCCGCCGCGACTATGAACGCGTCGCGCGGGTGCATTTCGAGGCGGGCTATGTGCCGCCCGACCGCGACATCAAGGAATTCGCCCGCGCGCTGCGCGCCGTGGGCGAGCCGATCTTCGGCGCCGATGCCAGCCGGATTTCCATGGCCAACCTGCTGGCCTATCTGTTCGAGGTGACGGAACGCTTCGGCATGGCCACGCGGACCGAACTGATCCTGCTGCAACGCACCATGGTGGTGGTCGAGGGCGTCGCCCGCTCGCTGGATCCGCAGATCAACATGTGGGAGGTCGCCCGGCCGGTGGTGGAAAGCTATATCCGCGACAATCTGGGCCCCCATGCGGCGCTGCGCGACCTGACGCGCGCGGCACAGGTGCTGGGCCGATTCGCGCCGCTGCTGCCAGAGTTCCTGGAACGCCGCATGCCGGAACTGCTGCGCGAGCCGCCGCCTCCGCCGCCGCCCCGCCGCCGCCGCGGCTTTGGCGCGGGCGTGGCGCTGGGCGCGGTCGCGGCGCTGGCGGGCGTGGCGCTGGGCGCGTGGCTGGTCTAGCCCGCCGCCCGATTCTGCGGCTGGCCGAACCTGCGGGGGCTTGAGCGCGCCCCCGCTTTCGCCTAACGCTGGCCCATGCGGATTCTTTATCTTGGCGATGTGATGGGGCGCGCGGGACGGCGCGCGATTGCAGAAGGGCTTGGCCCGCTCAAGGAACGGCTGGGCGTCGATTTCACCGTGGTGAACGGCGAAAACGCCAGCGGCGGCATGGGGCTGACCGGCGGCCATGCCAAGCTGATCCTGGAGGCCGGGGCCGATTGCATCACCCTGGGCGACCACGCCTTTGACCAAAAGGAAATGCTGTCCTTTATCGAGACCGAGCCGCGCATCATCCGGCCGCTGAACTATTCCAAGGTCGCGCCCGGCCGTGGCGCGCGGGTGTTTCAGGCGACGCGCGGCCGCAAGGTGCTGGTGGCGCAGGTGCTGGGCCAGGTCTTCATGAAGCGGCCCTTCGACGATCCGTTTTCCGCCATCGACACGGTGCTGCGCGCCCATCCGCTGGGCGGGCTGGTGCAGGCCGCGGTGGTCGACATCCATGCCGAGGCGACCAGCGAAAAGATGGCCATGGGCCATTGGTGCGACGGCCGCGCCAGCCTGGTCGTGGGCACCCATACCCATGTGCCGACCGCCGACGCGATGATCCTGAACCGCGGCACCGCCTATCAGACCGACGCCGGCATGTGCGGCGATTATGACAGCGTGATCGGCATGGAAAAGGCCGAGCCGCTGCGCCGCTTCCTGACCGGCATGGCCCAGGAACGCTTTACCCCGGCCGAGGCCGAGGCCACGCTTGCAGGGGTGCTTGTGACCACCGACGACCGCAGCGGCAAGGCCGTCGCGGTCGAGCCGCTGCGCCAGGGCGGCCGGCTGGCCGCAACGCCGCCCCGCGCCTGACGGGCGGGCGGCCACAGGGCCGCCACAGGGGCCGCGGCGGCTTTCGCTTGCGACGCCGGGCTAAATAATTCTATTACCCATCGAACGGGCCGTGATTTAGCGGCGCTACGCCACGGGGTTTCATGCTGGGCTTTGAACTGACCGGAACCAATGCGTCGGTTGCGATGCTGCTTATCGTCGCCGTCATGTTCATCGAGTTCGTCCGCGAAAAGCGCCCGCCCGAAGTGGTGGCGATCGGCACCGCCGCGGTGCTGATGCTTCTGGGCCTGCTGCCCATCAAGGACGCCGCCGGGGTGCTTTCGAACGCGGCGCCCTGGACCATCGCCTTCATGTTCATGATCATGGGCGGGCTTTTGCGCACCGGCGCGCTGGAGATCCTGTCGGGCATGGTGACGCGACAGGCCGCCGACCGGCCGTTCCTGACCATCGGGCTGACCTTCGGCTTCATCATCCTGGCCTCGACGGTCATGAACAACACCCCGGTGGTGGCGGTGATGATCCCGATCCTGATCCAGCTTGGGCTGCGGGCCAGGATCCCCGCCTCGAAGCTGCTGATCCCGCTAAGCTACATGACCATCCTGGCGGGCATGATCACGCTGATCGGCACCTCGACCAACCTGCTGGTGGACGGCGTCGCGCGCGAGGCGGGCATGGCCCCCTTTACCATCTTCGAGATCGCGCCGGTCGGCATCGCCATCACCCTGGCCGGCATCGCCTATTTCGCCACCATCGGCTGGCGGCTGTTGCCCGACCGCACCTCGCTGGCCGGCTTCCTGGGCGGCCGGCGCGAGATGAAATATTTCACCGAGGTCGCCATTCCCGGCGATTCCAGCCTGGTCGGCCAGCCGGTGCTGTCGGCGCCGATCTTCAAGCGCGAGGCGGTGCGGGTCATCGACGTGCTGCGCGGCGACGCTTCGCTGCGGCGCAACCTGCCCGAGGTGGTGCTGGAACCGGGCGACCGGGTGGTGCTGCGCTCGGAAATGGCGGACCTGCTGGAAATGCAGGCCAACAAGAACTTCCAGATGGTGGACAAGCTCAGTTCCGTCGCCACCGATACGGTCGAGGTGCTGATCTCGCCCGGCGCGCGGCTGGTCGGGCGGCGGCTGGGCGACATGCGCCTGCGCCGGCGCTACGGGGTCTATGTGCTGGCCGCGCATCGGCGCAGCCAGAACATCGGCCGGAAACTGGACGACCTGGTGGTGCAGGTCGGCGACACGCTGCTTTTGGAAGGCGCGCCCGAGGATATCGCCCGCCTTGCCGCGGACATGGAGCTGGTCGATGTCTCGCGCCCCTCGGCCCGGCCGTTCCGCCGCCGCAAGGCGCCGATCGCCATCCTGTCGCTTTTGTCGGTGGTCACGCTGGCCGCGTTCGACGTGGCGCCGATCATGGCCCTGTCGTTCATGGCCGCCGCCGTGGTCCTGATCACGCGTTGCGTGGACACCGAAGAGGCGTTCGAATTCGTCGATGCCCGGCTGATGGCGATGATCTTCGCCATGCTGGCGGTGGGCGAGGCGCTGGAACATACCGGCACGATCACCCTGGTGGTCGATGCGGTCGCGCCCCGCCTTGCCGGCCTGCCCCCCTTTGCCACGCTGATCGCCGTCTATTTCCTGGGCCTGGTGATGACCGAGATGCTGTCGAACAATGCCGTCGCGGTGCTGCTGACCCCGGTTGCCATCGCGCTGGCCAATTCGCTGGGCCACGATCCGCGCCCCTATGTCGTCGCGGTGATGTTCGCGGCCACCGTCGCCTTTGCCACGCCCATCGGCTATCAGACGCATCTGATGGTCTATGGCCCCGGCGGCTACAGGTTCAGCGATTTCCTGCGGGTCGGCGTGCCGCTGGACATCATCTGCGGCATCGTCGCCTGCCTGACCATCCCGCTGTTCTGGCCGCTGTAAGACCAGGGGCCGCGGCTCCTGGCTTCGCCGCCGCCGGAGTATTTGGGAAACGGTGAAAGCGGGGGCATGGACCTGGCGTCTTCACCGTTTTCCAAATACTCATGCCGGCCGTGCCGCCGGCGGGGCCGTTCAGCCCTGGTCGAAGCCGCGGCGCACCGCGCCCTGGGCCTTGGCGGCCAGGGTCTTGCGGGTCTCTGCGGCCACCGGGATCGGCGCGTGCAGCCGCACCGTCACCGCGCCTTGCGGATATTGCGCCAGCACCGCCAGCAGATGCGGCCCCAGGTCCATGTCGTCCCACCAGCCGTAAAAGCGCGGATCGCGGCCTTGGGGCGCGTGGTAATGCGCGCTCATCGGCTGGATCGCCAGCCCCTGGGGCAGGGCGGGGTCCAGGAAGCCCTGGAACAGCGTCGGCTTGAAGGGCAGCACGCGGCGCCCGTCGCTGCTGGTGCCTTCGGGAAAGAACAGCAGGCGGTGGCCGGCGCGGGTGCGGGCGGCAAATTCCTGGGCCTGGGCGCGGGCCAGCCGCGGGTCGCGGGCGACGAAATGCGTGTCGGTGACGCGGGTCAGGATGTTGATGCCCGGCCAGCCCGCCACCTCGGATTTCGAGACGAAGAATACCGGCATCGCCGCGTTCAGCACGAAGATGTCGAGCCAGCTTGAATGGTTCGCCACCACCGCGCCGGGGCCGTGCATCGGCCGGCCCAGGCAGCGCCAGCGCAGCCCGATGATCCACAGGCAGAGCCGGCAGACGCCCTGCACCCAGGGCCCGGTGACGGGGCGGCGCGGGCCGGAAAACAGCCGCTCGGCCAGGCGCAGCGGCACGATCAGCAGCACCCCCAGCGCCAGCACCAGGGCGATGCCGCCGCCGCGCAGCACGACCAGCAGCCAGCCGCGCGCGCCGGGCCGTGGAATGGCCGGCGGTGGGACCTGGTCGCGCCAGGTGGCGCGGTTGCCCCCGGTCATTGCCCCTGCCGGGTTTCGTAGAACTTGCGGTGCTTTTGCGACATAGCCTTGGTGTCGACCATCAGGAAGACGTCGGTGGTGTTGAAGGCGCGGTCCAGCCAGGCGCCATCGCCGACCATGCCGCCCAGCCGCAGATAGGCCTTGATCAGCGCCGGCATGCCCGCCATGGCCGCGCGGCGGTCCAGTTGATCGGCCGGGACCAGGTCCATCGGCCGATAGCCGTCGGGCCGGGCGCGGGGCCGGATCGCCGCCGGCGCCAGGTGATGGTGGTAAAGCCAGGAAAGCGGCTGGGCCAGCGCCTGCACATCGGTGCCGTGGAACGAGGCGACGCCGAACAGGATTTCGATCCCGCGGGCCAGCACATATTCGGCCAGTGCGTTCCACATCAGGAACATGCCCGAGCCGCCGCGATAGGCCGGATCGACGCAGGACCGCCCCAGTTCCAGCAGCGACCGCCCCGATGCCCGCAACGGCCCCAGGTCGTATTCGCTGTCGCAATAGAAGCGCCCGAAATCCGCCGCCCGCTCTCCCGGCAGCAGGCGATAGACGCCGACCACATGGTCCAGCGCCTCGCGCGAGCGGCGGCTGTCCACCAGCACCAGATGGTCCACGACCGGGTCGAATTCGTCGCGCTCGAACCGGCCCTGATGGTCGACCTGGGGGCCGTCGCCGCCCAGTTCCTGGACGAAGACGCGATAGCGCAGGCGCTGCGCCGCGAGCAGGTCGGCCTCGGCCGTGGCGAGGCGGGTCGTGAAATAGGACGTCTCTGGCGTCATCTTACGGCCTGGAACCCGCCTGGTTGCTTTCTGGCCCCGTGTCTAGGCGGGGGTGCGTCACATTGCAACCGCCCGCAACCCCGCGCCGCGACGGCGATTGACACGCGTAAAAGTTGAATTACTCTGCACTTGTCGTTCAAGGGGTGTGGGTTGTGACCAGTTCAAGATTGATATGTCTGCCATTGACGACCTGTTTGCCAGCATGGGTGAAATTGATGGTGATGCGGTCGCCGATGCGCGACTGCACTTGCCCGGTGCCCCATTCGGGCGCGCCGGGATGGCGCACGATCATGCCGGGTTCCAGGATTTCATTCATCTCGTGCCTCTTTCACGGCACCGCACAGGCTAGCCCGCCATGGACGATCTGACAATCCATTGCCCGGCCGAGACCGCCGTCGCCGCCATTGCCGCCGAGCGGCTGGCGGCGCTGGTCGGGTCGCGGCTGTGCCACGACATCGTCTCGCCCCTGGGGGCGATCGGCAACGGGATCGAGCTTTTGCAGCTTGCCGGCGAATTTCCCGGCATCGGCAACAGTGTCGAGATGCAGCTGATCACCGAAAGCGTCGAAGCGGCGCGGGCGCGGATCCGCTGGTTCCGGGTGGCTTTCGGCCATGCGGCGGCAGACCAGCGGCTTAGCCCGGCGGAACTGGCCGCGCTTCTGGCCGATGTCGAAAAGGGCGGGCGCATCCGCCTGCGGCTGGAGGCCGAGGGGGATCTGCCGCGCATCGAGGCGCGGCTGATCCTGCTGGCGGTGATGTGCCTGGAAACCGCCATGCCCTGGGGCGGCAGTGTGCTGGTCTGCCGCGGCGCCAGCGGCTGGCGGCTGGTGGCGGAATGCAGCCGCACCAAGCCCGATCCGGCGCTGTGGTCCTGGCTGGATGCCGTTCCCGGCCGCGAGCGGTCAGAGCCTGCTTCGTCCGAGGTGCATTTCCCGCTGCTGGCCCGCTTTGCCGGCGCCGCCGGGCGGGCGCTGGCCTGGGAGCTGGACGACACCGGCGGCGAGATCGCGTTCTAGGGTCTGTTGAGTATCAGGATTCCCCTGTCAGCTGATTTCTGATTCAAGCTTTCCAAACGGGAGGTTTGGATGCCAGTTGAACGCTACATCGTCACGGATTGCCAGTGGGCGAAGATTGAGCCGCATTGCTTGGGCAAGAAGACCGATCCCGGCCGAACGGGCGGTGATGCACGCCTTTTTCTCGAGGCGGTTTTCTGGATCGCTCGGACTGGGGCGCAATGGCGCGATCTTCCGGAGGAGTTCGGGAAATGGAACTCGGTCTACCGCCGTTTCCGGGATTGGGGTGCCGCGGGAGTATTTGAGCGTATCTTCAAAGCATTGTCCGATGAT
>NZ_FTMK01000002.1 GCF_900156255.1 Paracoccus thiocyanatus | reverse complement strand
CCTCTGGAAAGAAGATTGCCCCGCCGCCTTGGCCCGCAACGACATCCTGAGGGCAACCCAGCGCCTCGGCCGGACGATCTGGAAAAGGTGGTCCGGCTATCATGTCCGCAGCCGGGTCGAGGCCCGGATGAGGAATCTGAAATCCTTCGGCGAGCGGATCGCGTCGAGGGACCCCGACCGCCAGACAGCCGAGATCCACATCCGCGTCGCCCTGATGAACCGCTTCAACGCCCTCGGCACCGCCGAGATCGAACGCGTGGCCTGACCTCAGCTGGGGAAAGGGCCATCATGTCCTGAAGCCGACTTCTGCAACAATGCCTCCTCGTGCTGCTGATGATGGGGCTTTACAGCTTCAGCCGGCTGGCGGTGACGGCCATGCCGAATATCGATCTGCCGCTGGTCAGCGTCGTCGTCAGCCAGCCGGGCGCCGCGCCCAGCGAACTGACCCGGCAGGTGATCCAGCCGATCGAGGATTCCATCGCCTCGATCACCGGGGTGCGGCACATCACCTCGTCCGCGACCGACAGTTCGGCGCGGATCTATGTCGAGTTCGAACTGGAAACCGATACCGACCGGGCGGTGAACGACGTCAAGGACGCGGTGGCCAATGTCCGCGCCGACCTGCCCGAATCCATCGTCGAGCCGCTGGTCCACCGCATAGATGTCAGCGGCATGGCGATCCTGACCTATGCCGTCAGCAATCCGGCCATGAGCATCGAGGGGCTGTCGGATTTCGTCGACGACGTGGTGTCGCGCGACCTGTCGACCGTGCCGGGCGTGGCCAGCATCACCCGCATCGGCGGCGCCGACCGCCAGATCAACGTGGACCTGGACCCGGACCGCATCATGGCCCTGGGGCTGACGGCGGCCGAGATATCCGAGCAGTTGCGGGCCAAGAACATCGACATGGGCGGCGGGCGCGGCGACCTGGCGGGCACGGAATATTCCATCCGCGCGCTGGGATCGGCCGATGACGTGGCGCGGCTGGCGGCGACGCCGATCCTGATCGGCGGCGGCGAGGCGGGCGGGCGCACCGTGCGGCTGGACCAGCTTGGCCGCGTCAGCGACGGCGCCAGCGAGGAACGCAGCTTCGCGCTGCTGGACGGCCAGCCGGTGGTGGCCTTCGGGGTGTTTCGCGCCAGCGGCGAATCCGATCTGGAGGCCGGCGACGGCACCAAGGCCCGCATCGCCGAGATCGAGGCGCGCAATCCCGGCACCCGGATCACCCTGATCGACGATGCGACGACCTATACCTCGGGCAGCTACCATTCCACCATGGAGACGCTTTACGAGGGCGCGGCGCTGGCGGTGCTGGTGGTGTTCCTGTTCCTGCGCAACTGGCGCGCGACGCTGATCGCCGCGGTGGCGCTGCCGCTGTCGATCATCCCGACCTTTTTCGTGATGCACTGGCTGGGGTTCACGCTGAACGGCATCAGCCTGCTTGCGATCACGCTTGTCACCGGCATCCTGGTCGATGACGCCATCGTCGAGATCGAGAACATCGTGCGGCATATCAATATGGGCGTCCCCGCCTATGAGGCCAGCATGGAGGCCGCGAACGAGATCGGCCTGACCGTCATCGCCATCAGCTTTTCCATCGTCGCGGTCTTTGCCCCGGTCAGCTTCATGGGCGGGATTCCGGGGCAGTATTTCAAGCAGTTCGGGCTGACCGTCGCGGTCTCGGTGCTGTTCTCGCTTCTGGTGGCGCGGCTGATCACGCCGATGCTGGCCGCCTATCTGCTGCGCGATTCCATGCGCCTGGCCGAGGAACGCGACGGGCCGGTGCTGCGCGGGCTGATGGCGGTGCTGGCCTGGACGCTGCGCCATCGCGGGCTGACGCTGCTGATGGGGCTGGGGGTTTTCGCCGGCTCGATCTATTCCGCCACGCTGCTGCCGACCGAGTTCATCCCGGCGTCGGACGTGGGCCGCAGCCAGATCAGCATCGAATTGCCGCCCGGCGCGACGGTGTCTGAAACCGAAGCCGCGGCACGGATGATCTCGGCCCGTATCGAGGCGGTGCCCGAGGTGCGCTCGGTCTTCGTCAATGGCGGCGAGGAGGACGTGGCCAAGGCCAAGCTGATGGTCAATTACGGCCCCAAGGAGGAACGCGAGCGGTCGAGCTTCGTCATCGAGGACGCGCTGAAGGCCGACCTGTCGCAGATCCCCGACCTGCGGATCAGTTTCCAGAACCAGGAGGGGAATGCCGACCTGTCCATTTCGGTCCTGGGCGACAGCGAGGCGGGCGCGGCCGAGGCGGCCGAGCGGCTGATGGCGGCGATGAAGACCCTGCCCACGCTGGAAGGGGTGACGTCATCGGCCAGCCTGCAACGCCCCGAGATCCAGGTCCAACCCCGTCCCGAGGTCGCGGCCCAGCTCGGCGTGACCGCCAGTGCGCTGGCGACGACGCTGCGGGTGGCGACGCTGGGCGACACGGAATCGAACCTGGCCAAGTTCAACACCGGCGACAAGCAGATCCCGATCATGGTGCGGCTGGACGAATCCGCCCGCCGCGACCTGATGACGGTGCGCAACCTGCGGGTGCCCAGCTCGGCCGGGCAGGTGCCGCTGGAGGTGGTGGCGGATGTCGCGATCTCGGCCGGGGCGACCGAGATCGGCCGCTACGACCGGCGCTATCGCACCACGGTGTCGGGCAACCTGGCGGGCGGCGCGCTGCTGGGGCCGGTGAACGCGCAGGTGACGGCCTTGCAGAGCCGGGTCGAACTGCCGGCGGGGACCGAGATCCAGCCCTCGGGCGATGCCGAGATCATGGGCGAGGTGTTTCAGGCCTTTACCGTGGCGATGGTGTCGGGGGTGGTGCTGACCTATGTGGTGCTGGTGCTGCTGTTTCAGAATTTCGTCACCCCGGTTTCCATCCTGATGTCGCTGCCCCTGGCCATCGGCGGCGCGATCCTGGCGCTGTTCCTGACCGGGCATTCGATCAGCATGGCGGTGGTCATCGGTTTTCTGATGCTGATGGGGATCGTGACCAAGAACGCCATCATGCTGGTGGAATTCGCGATCAGCGCCATCGACCGGGGGTTGGAAAAGCGCGAGGCGATCCTGGACGCGGTCCACAAGCGCGCCCGGCCTATCGTGATGACCACCATCGCCATGACGGCCGGCATGGTGCCATCGGCCATCGGCACGGGCGAAGGGGCCGAGTTCAGCGCGCCCATGGCCATCGCGGTGATCGGGGGCTTGCTGCTGTCGACGCTGCTGTCGCTGCTGTTCGTGCCCTCGCTGTTTTCCGTCATCCATGGCGGGCAGGTGCGGATCGGCGGCTGGCTGAGGCGCAGGATCGGGCTGAACGCGGCCAGGACCGCGGCGGAAAGCTAGGGCGGCTGCCGGGGGCTGTCTGCCCCCGGACCCCCGAGGATATTTCGACACGAAAGAAAAGGGGCCGCGTTACGGCCCCCCTTTGCGTTACCGTTGGTGCGCCGTTCAGGCCAGCATGCCCATCGGGTTTTCCAGATGCCGGATGATGGCCTCTAGCAACTGGGCGCCAAGCGCGCCGTCGATCACCCGGTGGTCGACGGAAAGCGTCATGGACATGAGGTTGCGGATCACCACCTCGCCATTCTCGGCCACCGGGGTCGGGATGCCGGCGCCGACGGCCAGGATCGCGCCATGCGGCGGGTTGATCACCGCGTCGAAATTCTCGATCCCGAACATGCCGAGATTCGAGATGGCGAAGCTACCGCCCTGGTATTCGTGGGGTGCAAGCTTTTTCGTCTTGGCGCGGCTGGCCAGGTCCTTCATCTCGGCCGAGAGGGTCGAGAGGGTCTTTTGCTGCGCGTCCTTGAGAACCGGGGTGAAGAGCCCGCCTTCGACCGCGACCGCCACGGCCACGTCGGACGGCTTCAGCTTGAGGATGCGGTCGCCGGCCCAGACGGCATTGGCATCGGGCACCTCTTGCAGGGCCAGCGCGCAGGCCTTGATGATGAAGTCGTTGACCGACAGTTTCACGCCCCGCGATTCAAGCTGCTTGTTCAGCATGGCGCGGAACTTCATCAGCTCGTCGAGCTTGGCGGACCGGCGCAGGTAGAAATGCGGGATGGTCTGCTTGGCTTCGGAAAGCCGCGCGGCGATGGTGCGGCGCATGCCGTCGAGCGCCACTTCCTCGGTTTCGCGGTCGGCATAGAGCTTGAGGACGGTTTCCGCGGAGGGACCGGTCGGGGCCGCGGCTGCCGCGGGGGCCTGGTCGGCTTTCGGCGTCTGGGCGTCGGCCGGCTTGGCCGTGCCGGGCTGGGCGGCTTCGACATCGGCCTTGACGATGCGGCCATGCGGGCCCGAGCCCTGGACCGCGCCGAGGTCGATGCCTTTTTCCGCCGCGATGCGCCGCGCAAGCGGCGAGGCGAAGACGCGCTCGCCGCTGGCCGATTTCGCCGCGGCCGCGACTGGTGTCGCGGCTGCGGCGGGGGTCGCGTCGGCTTTCGGGGCCTCGGGCTGTGTGTCCTGCTTGGGCGCGGCCTCTGCCTTGGGTGCTGCGCCGATGTCATCGGCGGATTCGCCTTCTTCCAGCAGCACGGCGATGGGGGTGTTGACCTTGACCCCCGCCGTGCCCTCGGTCACCAGCAGCTTGCCGACGGTGCCTTCGTCGACGGCCTCGAACTCCATCGTGGCCTTGTCGGTTTCGATCTCGGCGAGGATGTCGCCGGATTTGACCGCGTCCCCCTCCTTGACCAGCCATTTGGCCAGCGTGCCTTCCTCCATGGTCGGCGACAGGGCGGGCATCAGGATTTCGGTCGGCATCTTCTGCCCTCCCTCAGCGATAGGTGACTTTTTTCACCGCCTCGACCACCTCGGCGGCGGTGATCAGCGCGTGTTTTTCCAGGTTCGCGGCATAGGGCATCGGCACGTCCTTGCCGGTGCAGTTGATCACCGGCGCGTCCAGCCAGTCGAAGGCGTTCTCCATCAGATGCGCCGAAATGTGGTTGCCGATGGCGCCGACCGGGAAGCCTTCTTCCACCGTCACGCAGCGGTTGGTCTTTTTCACCGAGGCGATGACCGTGGCATAGTCGATGGGGCGCAGGGTGCGCAGGTCGATCACCTCGGCTTCGATGCCATCGGCGGCCAGGGTCTCGGCCGCTTCCAGCGCATGGGCCATGCCGATGCCGAAGCTGACAATGGTCACGTCGCGGCCGGGGCGCGCGATGCTGGCCTTGCCGAAGGGGATGGTGAAATCGGGCAGGTCCGGCACTTCGAAGCTGCGGCCGTAGAGGATTTCGTTTTCCAGGAAGATCACCGGGTTCGGGTCGCGGATCGCGGTCTTGAGCAAGCCCTTGGCGTCGGCGGCCGAATAGGGCATCACCACCTTGAGGCCGGGGATCTGCGCATACCAGGCCGCGTAATCCTGGCTGTGCTGGGCCGCGACGCGGGCGGCGGCGCCGTTCGGGCCGCGGAAGACGATCGGGCAGCCCATCTGGCCGCCGGACATGTAAAGCGTCTTGGCGGCCGAGTTGATGATATGGTCGATGGCCTGCATGGCGAAGTTGAAGGTCATGAACTCGACGATGGGACGCAGCCCGGCCAAGGCCGCGCCGGTGCCGATGCCGGCAAAGCCGTATTCGCTGATCGGGGTGTCCACGACGCGGCGCGGGCCGAAACGGTCCAGCAGGCCCTGGCTGATCTTGTAGGCGCCCTGGTATTCGCCGACCTCTTCGCCCATCAGGAAGACGGTGGGATCGCGCTCCATTTCTTCGGCCATGGCTTCGCGCAGCGCCTCGCGTACGGTCATCGTGCGGGTGGGCGTGCCTTCCGGCCAGTCGGGGCTTTGGTCGGGCTCGGGGGTGGCCACGGCCTCGACCGCGGATTGGGCGGGGGCGTCGCTTTGCGCGGGCGGCTTTTCGGCCTGGGGTTCCGAGGCGGACTTGGCCGAGGCGGGCAGCTTGGCGTCGTCGGCGGTCTCGCCCTCTTCGAGCAGCAGGGCGATGGGGGTGTTCACCTTGACCCCCTGGGCGCCCGCCTCGACCAGCAGCTTGCCGACGATGCCTTCGTCCACCGCCTCGAATTCCATCGTGGCCTTGTCGGTCTCGATCTCGGCCAGGATGTCGCCGGATTTCACGTTATCGCCTTCCTTGACCAGCCATTTGGCCAGCGTCCCTTCCTCCATGGTCGGCGACAGGGCGGGCATCAGGATTTCGGTTGCCATGGTTCCCTCCCCTTCAGGCGTTCTGTTCCGCGCCGCCTTGCGGCACGTCCGTGGCGTAGATGTCGGTCCACAGCTCGTCCAGCGGCGGCTCGGGGCTGTCCTTGGCGAATTCGGCGGAATCGTTCACGATATCCTTGATTTCCTTGTCGATGGCCTTGAGGTCCTCTTCCGAGGCATGTTGGCCGGTCAGCAGCATGTCGCGCACATGTTCGATGGCGTCGCGTTCGTCGCGCATCTTCTGCACCTCTTCGCGGGTGCGGTATTTCGCCGGGTCGGACATGGAATGGCCGCGATAGCGATAGGTCATGACTTCCAGGATGTAGGGACCCTTGCCGGCGCGGCAATGCGCCACCGCCTTTTCGCCCGCGGCCTTGACCGCCAGCACGTCCATGCCGTCCACCTGTTCACCGGGGATGCCGAAGGCCTCGCCGCGGCCGTAAAGCGTCGTCGATTTGGTCGAGCGCTTGACCGAGGTGCCCATGGCATACTGGTTGTTCTCGATCACGAAGACCACCGGCAGGTCCCAAAGCTCGGCCATGTTGTAGGTCTCGTAGACCTGGCCCTGGTTTGCGGCGCCGTCGCCGAAATAGACGAAGGTGACATTGTCGTTGCCCAGGTATTTGTCGGCAAAGGCAAGGCCGGCGCCCAGCGGGACCTGGGCCGCGACGATGCCATGGCCGCCGTAGAAATGCTTTTCGCGGCTGAACATGTGCATCGAGCCGCCCTTGCCCTTGGAATAGCCGCCGATGCGCCCGGTCAGTTCCGCCATCACGCCGCGGGCATCCATGCCGCAGGCCAGCATATGGCCGTGGTCGCGATAGGAGGTGATGCGCTTGTCGCCGTCTTTCGCGGCGGCTTCCAGGCCGACCACCACCGCTTCCTGCCCGATATAGAGATGGCAGAACCCGCCGATCAGGCCCATGCCGTAAAGCTGGCCGGCCTTTTCCTCGAATCGCCGGATCAGCAGCATGTCGCGGTAGTATCGAAGCAGCTCATCCTTGGACACGTTGGGCGTGCTTTGCTTGGCTGCGGGCTTTCTGACCATGGGCCTCCTCCTCGGGGCGGGGATAGTTCAGCGTTAAACTAGTTCTAGGCGAAGCGGTCGGGGGAAGTAAACCGGCCTCGTGCATCCGTCCAGGGGCAATGCGGAAAGCCGCCGGCACGGCGGGTCGGGCAGCTTTCGACATGGGGCGGCGCCGCCGCGCCCGCCGGCGCGGTTGCGGGAGTATTTGGGAAACGGTGAATGACGAGGCCGGGCCTGGTGGCCTGGCATTCAGCGAATGATGATTTCGTCGGCGCGCACCAGGCCCAGCACGTTGCGGGCGCGTTCGTCCAGAAGGTCGATGTCCAGGTAATCGTCCGACAGCCGCCGCGTCAGGTTGCGCATCCGGTCCACCTCGGTTTGCAGCATGTCGCGTTGCTGGGCCAGCTCCTGCGTCTCGGCCTGCAACTGCACCCGGCGCAGGATGCCCGACGGCCCTTGCACCGCCGCATAGGCGAAATAAAGGCCCAGAAGGATCATCAGGGCGAAGAAGACGATGGCGCTGATCGACAGGCGTTGGGTCATGGGCGGCTCGGCTGTTTGGGGGCATCATGCCACAGGCGCGGGACGGGGGGAATCCCCCGATGCGCCGCGCAGGATGTCGTCAAGCACCAGGGCCATGACGCGGGCGGAATCCCGCATATCGTCCACCCCCACCCATTCGTCGGGCTGATGCGCCAGGTCCAGGACGCCCGGCCCGTAGGCGATGCAGTTCTTCAGCTTGCCGATACGGTCGATATGCTTCTGGTCATAGGTGCCGGGGCTGACCACATAGCCGGCCTCGCGCCCCAAGACCCGTTCGATGGCGGCGGCGGTCGAGCGCACCACCGGCGCCTCGCGGTCGGTCATGCTGGGGAACACCTCGAACAGGTCGCGGATGTCATAGGAAAAATTCGGACGCTGCGCCTTGATCTTTTCCAGCAGCGCCGTGACCTCGCGCTTGACCTCGGCCAGGTCTTCCTCGATCAGGAAGCGGCGGTCGATGGTGATGCGGCAGCGGTCGGCGACGCAGGGCGCGGGCAGGCCGGTGAAATCCGGCCCCAGATCCGGCTCGCCGCCATGGATCGAGTTGATGTTCAGCGTCGAATTGCGCGCCCCTTCGGGGATCACCGGCATCTTGCTGCGCTTGGTCATCAGCAGCGGGAACAGCGTGCGTTCCATTTCTTCCAGCACCGCGCCCATGTGGCAGATGGCGCTGTCGCCCAGGAAGGGCATCGAGCCATGGGCGATGCGGCCATGCGTCTCGATCTCGGCCCACCAGACGCCGCGATGGCCCAGGCAGATGCGGTCCTTGTGCAGCGGCTCGGGGATGATGACGTGATCGACATGGTCAAAGGCGCCCCGTTCGGCCAGATAGGCCACGCCGCCGAAGCCGCCCGATTCCTCGTCCGCGGTGGCGCTGATCTCGATCTGGCCGGGATGGTCGGGGTAAAGCGCGACGAAAGCCTCGGCGGCGATGATGCTGGCGGCCAAGCCCCCCTTCATGTCGCAGGCGCCGCGGCCATAGATGCGCCCGCCCTCCAGTTCGGCGGCAAAGGGATCGCGGCTCCAGCCGTGGCCGACCTCGACCACGTCGTGATGGCTGTTGAAATGCACGCAATCGCCGGGCGGGCCGCCGCGGTGGCGGGCGACCAGGTTCCAGCGCGGAAAGGCCGCGCTGTCGCCCGGCGCGCCATGGGCGCGGACCAGGTCGCAGGCCCAGCCCTGGGGCGCCAGCCGCGCGCGCAGGTATTCGCAGATCTCGCGATAGTTGCGGCCCGGCGGGTTCAGCGTCGGGATGCGGATCAGGTCCTGGGCCAGGCGGACCAGGTCGTCGCGGCGGTTTTCGATCTCAACGGCAAGCGCGTCCATGGCGCAAGGCTAGGCCGGGCGCGGCGGCGCGGCAATGGGGTCATTGACAGTCGGACCCTGCCGGCTTTCCATGGGCCAGTTTTTCGCAACCAGGGTCGCCCGATGATCGCCTTTCTTCGCCTGATCGGCTTGGTGCTGGTCGTCGAGCTGATCTTTTACGCGCTGATCTGGGTCTATATCCGCAGCCTGCGGCGGGAAGAGCTTGAAAAGGAATGGGATCGCCGCCATCCCGAGCGCGCCGGGCCAGGCCCGGAACGCGCCGCGTTCGTGCGGCGTTCGATGCTGGGCTTCAGCAAGACGCTGCGGGCGCGGCTCGTGGGGCTGGTGCTGGTGCTGCCGGTGGTCGCGATCGTCGTGATCATCGTGATCGTGAACTACAATTGAGGGGGCGCCGATGCGCTGGTTCCTGACCGTCCTTGGGGTGATCTTCGGGATCGTGGTCTTTCTGTTTCTGGACTACACGCTGCCCTCGAAGCAGACGGTCCGCATCACCAATACCTATAACCGGCTGACCGATATCGGCGCGAATGCGTTCTTCTATGCCTCGCCCGATACCGGCACGGTGCAGAACGCCCAAGGCCAGCGCGACGTGCGCTTCATCGACACGGTGCGCCCGAACGGCAAGCCTTATGTCTATCGCAACGAGGATACCGGCTGGATCTGGCCGCCCTATTTCAAATACGACAGCTCGAACCTGCATGCGCAGGCGACGGACCTGCGCTCGACCTCGGCCAGCCCGCAATGGGTCAGCGTGACCTCGTATGGATGGCGCATCGCCTGGCTTTCGGTCTATCCCAATGCGGTTTCGATCAGGCCGGTGGCGGGGCCCGAGGCTGCGCCCTTCAACTGGGCGGCGCAGATCATCCTGTTGATCCTGGGGGCGCTTCTGTTCCTGCTGTGGCGCATGTGGAACCAGTTCCGCGAGCGCACCATCGACCCGGCGGTGCGGTCCGCCGACCAGGCCTGGGACAGGCTGGACGCCCGCGCTGATGCGGCCCGCGACCGGGCGCGCGGGCGGATGCGGCGCTGGTGGGACGGGCTGCGCGGGCGCTGAACGATGCAGCGCAGCAATCCCGGCACCGATTTCCGCCTCGACTGGTTCGAGAATATCCAGGTCAACACCCCGGCCGCCGAACGCTGCGCCGCGAGCCTGCCCGCGCGGCGCAGCCTGAAAGGGGATTGGCAGGCGGCTTGGCTTTTGAACGCGGTGCGCTGCATCGACCTGACCACGCTGTCGGGCGACGACACGCCCGACCGGGTAGCGCGGCTTTGCGCCAAGGCGCGCCAGCCGGTCGATGCGGCGCATCTTGCCGCGCTGGGGGTCGAGGGGCTGACCGTGGGCGCGGTCTGCGTCTATCCGACCATGGTGGCGGCGGCGAAACGCGCCTTGCAGGCCACGGCGATTCCCGTCGCCTCGGTCGCGACCGGCTTTCCGGCCGGGCTGATGCCCTTGGACCTGCGGCTGGCCGAGATCCGCTATGCGCTGGACCAGGGCGCGGACGAAATCGACATCGTGATTTCCCGCGCGCTGGCGATCCGCGGCGAATGGGCGGCGCTTTACGACGAAATTTGCGCGATGCGCGAGGCTTGCGGCGCGGCGCGGATGAAGGCGATCCTGGCCACGGGCGAGTTGAAGACCCTGACCAATGTCGCGCGCGCCAGCCATGTCGCCATGCAGGCCGGCGCCGATTTCATCAAGACCTCGACCGGGAAAGAGCCGGTGAACGCCACCCTGCCGGTGTCGCTGGTCATGCTGCGCGCGATCCGCGACTATCGCGACCGGACCGGCTTTGCCGTGGGCTTCAAGCCGGCCGGCGGGTTGCGCACGGCCAGGGACGCGCTGAACTGGCAGGTGCTGATGGCCGAGGAGCTGGGCCGCGACTGGCTGGACCCGAGCCTGTTCCGCATCGGCGCCAGCTCGCTGCTGGCCGATATCGAGCGGCAGATTTCCCATCACGTCACCGGGCGCTATGCAGCCGCCCATCGTCTGGCCGCGGGGTGATGATGCCGAAGGTAAGCGAGATCATGGAAAGCATGGAATACGGCCCCGCGCCCGAGGATGCCTCGGCCGTCCGCGACTGGCTGCGCGAACGCGGCCGCTTTGGCCATTTCATCGCCGGGCGCTTCACCCGGCCGGGCGAGACCTTCGCCAGCCGCGATCCCTCGAGTGGCGAGGAACTGGCGCAGGTCACGCAGGGCACCGCCCGTGACGTGACCAAGGCGGTGCGCGCCGCCCGCCGGGCGCAACGCGGCTGGGGCGCCATGCCGGGCCACGACCGGGCGCGCTTCCTTTACGCCATCGCCCGCACCATCCAGAAGCGCGAGCGGTTCCTGGCGGTGCTGGAAAGCCTGGACAACGGCAAGCCGATCCGCGAAAGCCGCGACATCGACCTGCCGCTGGTGGTGCGGCATTTCTACCATCATGCCGGCTGGGCCGAACTGGCCGAGACCGAATTTCCCGGCCATCGCCCGCTGGGCGTCTGCGGCCAGATCATCCCCTGGAACTTTCCGCTGCTGATGCTGGCCTGGAAGGTGGCGCCGGCCCTGGCCGCCGGCAATACGGTGGTGCTGAAGCCTGCCGAATACACGCCGCTGACCGCCCTGGCATTTGCCGAGATCTGCGCCCATGTCGGCCTGCCCGCCGGGGTGGTGAACATCGTCACCGGCGATGGCGAGACCGGCGCGGCGCTGGTTCAGGCCCCGGTGGACAAGATCGCCTTCACCGGCTCGACCGAGGTCGGGCGCGGCATCGCCCACGCCGTGGCTGGTTCGGGCAAGCGGCTGGCGCTGGAACTGGGCGGCAAGTCGCCTTTCGTCGTCATGGAGGACGCCGACCTGGACGCCGCCGTCGAGGGCGTGGTCGAAGGGGTCTGGTTCAACCAGGGCGAGGTCTGCTGCGCCGGCTCGCGCATCCTGGTCGCCGAATCGGTCGCCGCGCGGTTCGAGGCGCTGCTGCGGGCGCGGATGGAGAAGCTGCGGCTGGGGGCGCCGCTCGACAAGTCAACCGATGTCGGTGCCATCGTCGATCCGGTGCAAAAGGACCGGATCCTGCGCATCCTGGACCGTGCGACCGCCGCCGGGGCGGAACTGGTCGGCGGCGCGGCGGCGCCGGGCTGCTTCATCGCGCCGGGCTATCTGCGCAACATCGCCCCCGCCAATCCCGGCATGATCGAGGAGATCTTCGGCCCCATCGCCACGCTTTCGACCTTTCGCACCCCGGACGAGGCGGCGGATCTGGCCAACATTACCCGCTATGGCCTTGCCGCCTCGGTCTGGTCGGAAAGCGCCACGGTGGCCACCGACATGGCGGCGCGGATCAAGGCGGGGGTGGTCTGGGTGAATTGCGCCAACCTGTTCGATGCGGCCGCGCCCTTTGGCGGCATGCGCGATTCGGGCTATGGCCGCGAGGGCGGGCGCGAGGGGATGCTGGACTATCTGGCCGCCCCGGTCGCCGCGCAGCGCGATCCGGCGCCGGCGGAAATCGTCCCAGTCGAGGGCTCGGGGATCGACCGCACCGTCAAGCTTTACATCGGTGGTGCGCAGAAGCGCCCGGATGGCGGCGCGAGCTACGCAGCGCAGGACGCGCTGGTGCCGCTCGGCAACCGCAAGGACATCCGCAACGCGGTCGAGGCGGCGCAGGGTGCCTTGGCGAAATGGCAGGGCCTGGGCGGCCATGGCCGGGCGCAGGTGCTGTATTTCCTGGCCGAGAACCTGGCGCAGCGCCGCGCCGAGTTCGCCGGCTATGCCAGCCCGGCCGAGGTCGATGCGGCCATCCGCCGCTGCTTTTTCTATGCCGGTTTCGCCGACAAATACGACGGCGCCACGGTTTCGGCCAGGCCCGGCCACCTGTGCCATGTCCAGCCCGAGCCGCATGGCGTCATGGGCCTGGTCGCGCCGACCGCCGCGCAGCTGGCGGGTTTCATGGCGCTGCTGCTGCCGGCCATCGCCATGGGCAATGCGGTGGTGGCGATCCCTTCGCAGGACCGGCCGATGGCGGCCTTGACGCTGGCGCAGGTGCTGGCCTGTTCGGACGTGCCGGGCGGCGTGGTCAATATCGTCAGCGGCCCGCGCGACGATCTGGCGCGGGCGCTGGCCGGCCATGACGGGGTCGCGGCGATCTGGCATGCCGGGCAGGGCGACGGCCTGGCCCAGGTGCAGCGCGCCGCGGCGGAAACCCTGATCCCGGTCTGGACCCCGGCGCCCCGCGACTGGAGCGATCCGCAGGCCCAGGGCCGCGATTTCCTGCGCGCGGCCAGCCGGACCAAGACCGTCTGGCTGCCCTATGGCGCGCTTCCCGCCGGGACCGGCGGCGCGACCTATTGACGCGCCTTGCTGCTGGCTGCGCGCGCCTTGGGGCCCCAAAGGGCAGGCCCCGGTCTGCAGAGCCGCGCCCCCGCGGACGGTCAGGCCGAGCGCAGCCAGCGCAGCCCCGCCTCGGTCGAGCTGCGGGGGGTATATTCCGCGCTGATCCAGCCGCGATAGCCGGCGGCGTCGATGCTGTGGAACAGTTCGGCAAAGTCGATATCGCCCTGGCGCGGCTCATGCCGGCTGGGCCAGTCCGAAACCTGGAT
Organism: Paracoccus thiocyanatus; assembly: GCF_900156255.1. Lineage (GTDB taxonomy): Bacteria > Pseudomonadota > Alphaproteobacteria > Rhodobacterales > Rhodobacteraceae > Paracoccus > Paracoccus thiocyanatus. The sequence continues at coordinate 287,649 of NZ_FTMK01000002.1, read as the reverse complement.
ATGCCGGACCCGCGGCGCGTGGCGCTGCCAGACGGACAGGGCGTCGCGATGGATCATCTGCGCATGATAGACGTCGAATTGCAGGCCCAGGTTCGGCGCGCCGACCTCGTCCAGGATCTCGGCCGCCAGGTCGAAACTGTCCAGGAAATAGCCGGGCATGTCGTTGCGGTTCATCGGCTCGATGGTCAGGCTGACATGGCTGTCGCGGGCGCAGGCCCATTTCAGGTTCTCGACAAAGCAGCGCCGCGCCAGCCCGCCCTGGGCCTTGCCTGCCATCACATGCAGATGCTTGATCCCCAGCGCCCGGCCAAAGCGCAGGGCGCGGTCGAAATCGCCGCGAAAGCGCGATTCGTTGCCCGGCTCGGCGGCAAAGCCGCGCGGCCCGCCCGCCCAGTTCGGGGGCGGCGTGTTCATCAGCACGAATTCCACCCCCGCGGCCTGGGCCGCCTGGGCCAGTTCCTTGACGGCCAGGTCATAGGGAAACAGGATCTCGACACCATGAAATCCCGCCCGCCTGGCCGCGGCAAAGCGCTGCAACATCGGCAATTCGGTGAACAGATAGGTCAGGTTGGCGGCGAATCGGACCATGGTCAGGGCTCCAGGGGAAAGACCGTCCCTCCCGAGTGCAATTCCATACGCCCGTTTTCGTCGGGCATAGCCGCATCGGCCAGTCGGTAGAATGTCTTGCGGTCGATCAGCGCCCAAAGACCGCGGCGGATATGGACATAGGGCCGCGGCTCCTGAGGGGTGCCGCGCATTTCTATCGCATGCTCGGCGCCGGCGCTGACCCGGTCGCCCACATTGGTGGTAAAGACGATATCGGCGCCGATTTCGGCGTCCACGGCGACGAAGGGCGCGTCGATCACCCGGATGCCGACCTTTTCGACCGGGGTGACAAGGAAGTAATCGTCCCCTTCGCGCTTGAGGATCGAGGCGAAGAGCCGCACCATTTCCGGCCGCCCGATGGGGGTGCCTTCGTGAAACCAGGTGCCGTCTGCGCGGATTTCCATGTCCAGGTCGCCGCAAAAGGGCGGGTCCCACAGATGCACCGGCGGCGGCCCGCTTTTCGCGGCACGGCCGGCCGCGGCGGCGATGCCGGCCGCAGCGCTCACGGATTTGTCAGTGTTTTTCCCCATTCCCTGTGGACCCCGTCTCGCCCGTCTTTATGGTGTTCCTAGAACAGAAACGGGGCATTGTCATGGCCGAGAATGAGAAACTGGTTTCCGAAGTCTTGACGCTGACCGACCGGCTATCCGCAGCCCGCGCCAGCGTCGAGGGCCGCTTTGTCGGCCAGCATGCCGTGGTCGAACAGGTTCTGGCGGCGATCCTGTCGGGGGGGCATGCCCTGCTGGTGGGGCAGCCGGGGTTGGGCAAGACCATGCTGGTCGATACGCTGGCCACGGTTCTGGGGCTGGACGCGGCGCGCATCCAGTTCACCCCCGACCTGATGCCCGCCGACATCCTTGGTTCCGAGGTGCTGGACATCCGGTCCGACGGCACCCGCGCCTTTCGCTTTATCGAGGGGCCGGTCTTTACCCAGCTGCTGATGGCCGACGAGATCAACCGCGCCAGCCCGCGCACGCAATCGGCGCTGCTGCAAGCCATGCAAGAGGGCGAGGTCACGATCGGCGGCGAACATCGGCCGCTGGGCCGTCCCTTCCACGTCCTGGCCACCCAGAACCCCATCGAGCAGGAGGGCACCTATCCGCTGCCCGAGGCGCAGCTTGACCGCTTCCTGTTGCAGATCGACGTGGATTATCCCGACCGCGACACCGAACGCGCCATCCTGCTGGCCACGACCGGGGTCGAGCAGGGCCGCGCCCATGCCGTCTTCGACGCCGCCGGGCTGGTGGCGGCGCAGGCGCTGATCCGCCGCATGCCGGTGGGAGAGGCGGTGCTGAACGCCATTCTGGACCTGGTGCGCGCCGCGCGTCCCGGCGCGCCCGAGGCGCCGGGCTGGATGGCGGATACGCTGGTCTGGGGGCCGGGGCCGCGCGCCGCGCAGGCGCTGACGCTGGTCACGCGGGCGCGGGCGGCGCTGAACGGCCGCTTTGCGCCGACGCTCGACGATGTCGAGGCCATGGCCGCCCCGGTCCTGCGTCACCGCATGGCGCTGAGCTTTGCCGCCCGCGCCCGCGGCGAAACCGTCGAGGGCGTCATCGCACGCCTGCTGGACGCCCGGATGCGGGCGGCCGCATGAGGCCCGCGCCCGACCAGCTTCGCGCAGAGGCCGAGGGGGCCTCGGCCGGCCTGCCGGCGCTGATGCTGTCGGCCGAGCGGCTGGCGGCGGCGCTGGTGGCGGGCGCGCATGGCCAGCGCCGCGCCGGCCTGGGCGAGGATTTCTGGCAATACCGTCCGGCGACGGCGGGTGATACGGCGCGCAGCATCGACTGGCGCCGCTCGGCCCGGACGGATGCGCAATATGTTCGCGACCGCGAGGCGCAGGTGGCGCAATCGGCGGTGATCTGGGTCTCTGCCGCGGCGGGCATGGAATATAGCGGTGGCGCGGATCGGCCAGCCAAGCGCGACCGTGCCGACCTGCTGGCGCTGTCGCTGGCCATGGCGCTGCTGGCGGCGGGAGAGCGCGTGGCCCTGGCCGGCCAGCCGCCGCGCCCCGGCCGCGTGCAGGCCGAGCGCATGGCCCAGGCGCTGGTCGCGCGCGCGCCCCTGCCGGGGGACGAGGACGCCCCGCCGGCCGAGGCCCTGCGCCCCGGCCAGCGCATCGTGCTGTTCGACGATTTCCTGGGCGATCCGCAGCCGGTTCTGGACTATCTGGCCCGTGCGGCCGGCCTGGGTGTCCAGGGTGTGCTGATGCAGGTGCTGGACCCCGACGAAGAGGGCTTTCCCTGGCGGGGGGCGGTGCTGTTCCGCTCGGGCTCGGGCGCGTTGCGCCACGACACGCGCGACGCCGCCGGGCTGCGCATGGCTTATCTGGCGCGGCTGGCCGAGCGGCGCGAGGCGCTGTCGCGGGCCGGGCGCAGCGCGGGCTGGCATTTCGGCACGCATGACACGACGGCCCCGCCGTCGCAGGCGCTGCTGTGGCTTTGGTCGGTGCTGGAGGGCTGATGCTGCTGATCGGCCCCATCGGCTTTCTGACCCCTTGGCTGCTGGCGGCGCTGGCGGCGCTGCCGGCGCTGTGGCTGATCCTGCGCGCCATGCCGCCTTCGCCCAGGCTGGTGCGCTTTCCCGGCACGCGGCTGCTTTTGGGGCTGCGCGATCCGCATCCGGTGGCGCGGCACACGCCCTGGTGGCTGCTTTTGCTGCGGGTGCTGGCAGTCGCGGCGCTGATCCTGGGCTTTGCCGGCCCGGTCTGGAAGCCTGCGCCCGATCAGGGCGGGCAGGGGCCTTTGCTGATCGTCATGGATGCCGGCTGGGCGGCGGCGCCTGACTGGCCGCAGCGCCAGGCCCGCGCCTTGCGCGCGCTGGAGCGCGCGGCGGCGGCGGGGCAACCGGCGGCGCTGCTGGTCGCGGATGGCCGAGAGGATGGCGCGCTGGCCTTTCAGCCGGCGCCGGACCTTGCCGCGCAATTGCGCGCCCTGCGCCCTGCGTCCTGGGAAACCCGCTATCCGCCCGATCCCGCGGCGGCGCTGGCCGGGGCGCCGGCGGGCCTTTCGGCGCTGTGGCTCAGCGACGGGCTGGACCATCCCGGCCGGGCGGAATGGCTGGCGGCGCTAAGCGCGCGCGCCGCGCTGACCGTGGTTCCCCCCGAAGGTCCGCGCCAGTCGCTGGAACTGGCGGCGGGCGACCAGCCGGCGCTGCGGCTGCGATCGACCGGGGCCGCGGCGTCCGATGTGCTGGCCATCGGCCGGGATCCGCAGGGCATGCCGCGGGAACTGGCCCGGCTGAAGCCAGGCGAGGGCGCGCAGGATCGCGGCGTGACCAGCTGGCCGGTGCCCATCGACCTGCCTTCGGAATTGCGCAACCGCATCACCCGCTTCGAGGTCGAGGGCCAGGCTTCGGCCGGGGCGGTGTTGCTGGCCGACGATTCCCTGCGCCGGCGCAAGGTGGCGCTGGTGGGCGACGACCGCGCCGGCGAGGGCCAGCGCCTGCTTTCACCGCTGCATTACCTGCGCCGGGCCCTGGCGCCCTCGACCGATCTGATCGAAGGGGGAATGGGCGATGTGCTGCAAGCCGCGCCCGACGTGATCGTGCTGGCCGACCAGATCGGCCTGGCCGACACGCCGGGCCTGCGCGAATGGGTCGAACAGGGCGGGCTGCTGATCCGCTTTGCCGGGCCGCGCATGGCGGCATCGGAACGGCTGGCCGAGGAGCCGCTTTTGCCGGTGCGCCTGCGCGCCGGCGGGCGCGACATCGGCGGCGCCCTGGCCTGGGGAGAGCCGCGCGGCGTTGCGGAGTTTGCCGCGGACGGCCCCTTTGCCGGGCTTGCGGTGCCGGCGGACGTCGCCGTGCGCGCCCAGCTTCTGGCCGAGCCTGCGCCCGATCTGGGCGACCGCGTCATCGCCCGGCTTTCGGACGGCACTCCCCTGGTCACGCGCGCGGCGCTGGGGCAGGGGCAATTGGTGCTGTTCCACACCACGGCCAATGCCGAATGGTCGAACCTGGCGATTTCCGGCCTGTTCGTCGAGATGCTGGACCGGCTGGTGCGCAGCGCGCGGGTCAGCGCCGAGACGCCCGAGGCGGACCCCGCCGAACAGCCCTTCTGGCTGCCCGAACTGGTGCTGGACGGCTTCGGCCGCGCCGCCGAGCCGGGCGACCCGGTTCCGGTCGCCGCCGCCGATTTCGCCCGCGGCCCGGCCCCCGCCGCACCCGCCGGGCTTTATCGCGGCGGCGAGCGCATGGTGGCGCTGAACGCGGGCGGGCCCATGGCGCCGGCCGATTGGCCCGGCATCCGCATCGAACGCGCGGCAGAGGCGCCGGGGCTTGACCTGCGCGGCTGGCTGGTCGCGCTTGCGGCGCTGCTGCTGGCGCTGGATGCGCTTGGCAGTGCCTGGCTGGCGCGCGGCAGGCGGGGGGCAATGGCATGAGGTGGCTTTTGACCTTTGCCGCGCTGCTTTGGGCCGGGCTTTGGGCCGGCGCGCTTTCGGCGCAGGACGGCCCCGACCCCCGGCTAGTGCGGGCCGCCGACGAAGTGGCGCTGGCCTATATGCTGACCGGCGATGCCGAGGTCGATGCGGCCTCTCAGGCGGGGCTGCGGGGATTGTCGCAGCTGTTGAACGCCCGCACCACCGTCGAGCCGGGCCAGCCCATCGGCATCGACCCCGAGACCGACGACCTGTCGCTGCTGACCTTTCTCTATTGGCCCGTGACCGATGCGCAGGCGCCGCCTTCGCCCCAGGCTTACGTGCGGCTGAACCATTTCCTGCGCTCGGGCGGGATGATCCTTTTCGACACCCGCGACGGCGATATTGCCGGGCTTGGCGGGCCGGATGGCGGGGCCGCGCTTCAGGCGCTGGCCGCGCCCCTGGACATCCCGCCCCTTGCACCCGTTCCGGCCGACCATGTGCTGACCCGCAGCTTCTACCTGCTTCGGGATTTCCCCGGCCGCTACCAGGGCGGCCAAGTCTGGGCCGAGGCGCCGCCCGCCGATGCGCAGGCCGCCGAGGGGGTGCCCTTTCGCAATCTCAACGATGGCGTCTCTCCGGTGGTGATCGGCGGCAATGCCTGGGCCGAATCCTGGGCGGTGGATGAAAACGGCCTGCCCATGTTCAGCATCGGCTCGGGCTTCGAGGGCGAGCGGCAGCGCGAGATGGCCTATCGTTTCGGGGTCAACCTGATCATGTATGTGCTGACCGGAAACTACAAATCCGACCAGGTGCATGTGCCCGCGCTGCTGGACCGGCTGCGGCAAGAGGAGGTCGTGCAATGAGCGGCCTGACCTTTGACCCAATGCTGGCCTGGCCGCTGGTCGGCGCCTTGGCTTTGCTGGCGCTGCTGGTCGGGCTGTGGTCGCTGTGGCGGGGCCTGCGCGGCTGGGCCTGGCGTGGCATCGCCGGGCTGGCCGCTGCCGCCGCCCTGGCCGGGCCGGCGCTGGAATCGGGCATCCGCCACAAGCTGTCGGATATCGTGATCCTGCTTGACGACCGCAGCGCCAGCCAATCCCTGCCGGGCCGGGCCGAGCAGACCGACGCCGCCGTCGAGGAGCTGACCCGCCAGCTTGCCGCGCTGCCCGATACCGAGATCCGCCGCGTCACCGTCTCGGATGACCCCGACGGCACGCAGATCGGCACCGCCCTGACCCGCGCGCTGGCGGCCGAGCCGCAGGGGCGCGTCGCCGGCGCGATCGCCGTCACCGACGGGCTGGCCCATGACGCGCCGATGCTGCCCGCCACCGCGCCGGGGCCGGTGCATGTGCTGCTGACCGGCCAGGCCCAGGACTGGGACCGCCGGCTGGTGATCGAGGAAGCCCCGGCCTATGGGCTGATCGGCAAGCCCGTCACCATCCGCCTGCGCGTCGAGGATCAGGGCGCGGTTCCCGCCGAGGTGGCGCAGACGCCCGCGCGGCTGCGCATCCTGCTGGATGGCAAGGAGATGCGCGGCCTTGACCTGCCGCCGGGCGTGCCGCTGGATCTTGAGGTGGTGCCGGAACATGCCGGGCAGAACGTGGTCTCGATCGGCTTCGATGCGCCCCAGGCCGCGCTGCCCGAATTGACCGACCGCAACAATTCTGCCGCCGTCCAGATCGAGGGCGTGCGCGACCGCCTGCGGGTGCTGCTGGTATCGGGCGCGCCGCATGCAGGTGAAAGAACCTGGCGCAACTTGCTGAAATCAGATGCGAATGTGGACCTGATCCATTTCACCATCCTGCGCCCGCCGGACAAGATGGATGCCGTCCCGGTGGACGAGATGTCGCTGATCGCATTTCCCACCCACGAACTGTTCATGGAGCGGATCCGGGATTTCGACCTGATCATCTTTGACCGCTACCGGGTGCGGGGCATCCTGCTGCCGCAATATTACGACAATATCCGCCGCTATGTCGAAGAGGGGGGCGCGATCCTGGTTTCGGCGGGACCCGAGATGTCCTCGGTGGAAAGCCTGAACCTGTCGCCCCTGGGCGCGATCCTGCCCGCGCGTCCGACCGGGCGGATCTATGCCGAACCCTTCCTGCCCCGCCTGACCGAGGATGGCGCGCGTCATCCCGTCACCGCCGGCCTGCCCGGCGCCCCGGCCGAGGGCTCTGACAGCCATTGGGGCCGCTGGCTGCGCATGTCGCAGGTGATCCCGGATCCCCGCGCGCAGGTGGTGCTGAGCGGCGCGCAGGACCAGCCGCTTTTGCTGTTCAGCCGCGTCGGCAAGGGACGGGTGGCGATGCTGACCTCGGACCAGGTCTGGCTCTGGGGCCGCGGCTTCGAGGGCGGCGGGCCGCAGCTCGAACTGCTGCGCCGCATCGCGCATTGGTCGATGCAGGAGCCGGAATTGGAAGAAGAGGCGCTGCTGGCCGATGTCGGCGGCGAGCTGACGGTGACGATCACCCGCCGCACCATGAACCCGACCGCCGGCCCGGTGACGATCACCCGCCCCGATGGCCGGACCGAAGAGGTGGCGCTGGCCGAGGCCGGCCCCGGCCGCTTCACCGCGCGCTGGACCGCGCCGGGGCCGGGCCTCTACCGGCTGGCGGATGGCGAGATCAGCCGGGTGCTGGCGCTCGGCCCCGCCGCGCCGCGGGAGTTCGAGGAAACCGTCGCCTCGGGTGCCGTGCTGGGCCCCTTGGCCCAGGCGACGCAGGGCGCGGTGCTGCCGCTTTCCGACGGCATGCCCGGCCTGCGCACGGTGCGCGAGGGGCGGCCGGCACATGGCCAGGGCGTGGGCGGGCCGTGGATCGCCATCACCCCGCGCAATGCGGCCTCGGTCAGCGGCATGACCCATCGCCCGCTGCTGCCCGGCTGGGCATGGCTTGCGCTGATCGCCGGGCTGGCGCTGGCCGGCTGGCTGGCCGAAGGCCGCGGCCGGCTGCGCGCCCAGGCGGCGGCAGGGGGCTGACGCGCGAAACTTGCCAAGATCGCGCGCCGTTGCTAGGCAAATGAAAACATTCCAAGAGGACCGCATGGCCGCCGCCCCGAACGATGACCAGACCGCCTATATCCCGCCGACCGAAGTCGATCTGGCGATGGTCAAGCGCATCCTGCCGCATCGCTATCCCTTCCTGCTGGTGGACAGGGTGCGCGACATCGTGCCGGGCGAAAGCTGCGTCGGCGTCAAGAACGTGACCTCGAACGAGCCGCATTTCGAAGGCCATTTCCCGCAGGAGCCGGTGATGCCCGGCGTGCTGATCATCGAGGCCATGGCGCAATCGGCCGCGGTGCTGGTCGGTGTCACGCTGGACCTCGCCGACAAGGGCATGGGCACCTATTTCATGTCCATCGACAAATGCCGCTTTCGCCAGAAGGTGGTGCCGGGCGACGTGCTGGAGCTGCACATGAAGACCCTGCGCGGCGGCGGCAAGATCTGGAAATTCGAGGGCCGCGCCCTGGTGAACGGCCAGCTCGCCGCCGAGGCCGAGGTCATGGCCATGCTGAACCGTGGCGAGAATGGCTGAGACCCGCATCCATCCCTCGGCCGTCGTGGACCCCGCCGCGAAGATCGGCGCGGGATGCGAGATCGGCCCCTTCTGCGTCCTCGGTCCCGAGGTCAGCCTCGGCCGGGGCGTGGTGCTGAAATCGCATGTCGTGGTGGCGGGTGAAACCGCGATCGGCGACGAAACGGTGGTTTTCCCCTTCGCCTCGCTGGGCGAGGTGCCGCAGGACCTGAAGTTCCGCGGCGAACGCACCCGGCTGGACATCGGCGCCCGCAACCGCATCCGCGAATATGTGACGATGAACCCCGGCACCGAGGGTGGCGGCGGCGTGACCCGCATCGGCGATGACGGGCTTTTCATGGCCGGCAGCCATGTCGCGCATGATTGCCGCATCGGCGACCGGGTGATCCTGGTCAACAACGCCTCGGTCGCCGGCCATTGCGTGCTCGAGGACGACGTGATCGTCGGCGGCCTGTCGGGCGTGCACCAGTTCGTGCGCATCGGCCGCGGCGCGATGATCGGCGCGGTGACCATGGTGACGGCCGACGTGATCCCCTTTGGCCTGGTGCAGGGGCCGCGCGGCCACCTGGACGGGCTGAACCTGGTGGGGCTGAAGCGCCGCGGCGCCTCGCGCGAGGAAATCCACGCGCTGCGCGACACGCTGGCGCAGTTGGGGCGCGGCAGCTTCCGCGACACCGCCCGGCATCTGGCCGAGGCCGAGAACGGGCCGATGGTGCGCGAGGTGCTGGACTTCATCCTCGGCCCCTCGGACCGCAGCTTCCTGGCGCCCCATCCATGAGCCGCATCGCCCTGATCGCCGGCGAAGGCAGCCTGGCCCCCGCCATCGCCGCAGCCCTAGACCAGCCGCTGGTCTATGCGCTGGACAATCTCGATCCGCAGGTCGAGGCGAAACCCTTTCGCCTGGAACGGCTGGTGCCTTTCCTGGACGAGCTGGCCGACCAGGGCGTGACGCAGGCGGTCTTCGCCGGCGCCATTCGCCGCCCCAAGATCGAACCCGATCTGTTCGACCCGCGCACCCTGGCCATCGTGCCGCGCATCCTCATGGGAATGCAGTCAGGCGATGACGCCGCCCTGCGCGCCGTCCTCGATGTTTTCGAGGAATTCGGAATATCCATCTGTTCCGTCGACCAGATCCTGCCCGACCTGGTTCCAGGCGAAGGCGTCCTGGCCGGCGAGCCAAGCCCGCGCGACCAGAAGGACGCGGCCCGCGCCGCCGAGATCGTCGCCGGGCTCGGCGCCCTGGACATCGGCCAGGGCGCGGTGGTGGCGCAGGGGCTTTGCCTTGCGGTCGAGGCGCTGCCGGGCACCCAGGCCATGCTGGAATTCGCCCGCCTCCATGCCGGGCTGAAACCCGATCCCAAGGGGGCGGGCGGCGTGCTCTACAAGGCGCCGAAACCCGGCCAGGACCGGCGCATCGACCTGCCGACCGTCGGCCCCGACACCGTGACCCAGGCCGCCGGGGCCGGGCTGGCCGGGATCGCCTGGGAAGCGGGCAGCGTCATCTTGCTGGACCGGGCCGAGACGATCCGCCGCGCCGAAGCCGCGGGGCTGTTTCTTTGGGCGCGGGTGACATGAGTATTTGAAAAACGGTGAAAGAGGCTTGCTTCACCGTTTCCCAAATACTCAAGTGACGGTGCCGCGAAAGCGGCGGGAGGGTATTTTGGGAACGAAGAAGTCCGGTTTGCTTCTTGGTTCTTCAACTACCCATGTCGGGGCATGGCAAGCGGAGCGGCGCGATGAAATTCTTCCTGATCGCGGGCGAACCTTCGGGCGACAATCTGGGCGGCGCCCTGATGGCCGGGTTGAAGAGCCTTGATCCGGCGGCCCGGTTCATGGGCGTCGGCGGTCCTGCCATGGCGGCCCAGGGGCTGGAGAGCCGCTTTCCCATGGAAGAGCTGAGCCTGATGGGCATCTGGGAGGTGCTACCGAAATATCGTGCGCTCAAGGCCCGGATCGCCGAGACCGCCCGCGCCGTGGCCGAGGCCCGGCCCGATGCGCTGATCACCATCGACAGCCCGGATTTCTGCCTGCGGGTCGCGCGCCAGGCGCGGGCGCTGCATCCCGGCCTGCGCACCATCCATTATGTCGCGCCCTCGGTCTGGGCCTGGCGGCCGGGGCGGGCCGCGAAGATGGCCGAGGTGATCGACCATGTGCTGGCGATCCTGCCCTTTGAGCCGCCCTTGATGCGCGCCGCTGGCATGAGCTGCGATTTCGTCGGCCATCCCATCGTGGCCGAGCCGCTGGCCGGCACAGCCGAGGCGGCCGCCTTTCGCGACCGGCACGGCATCGCGCCGGATGCGACCCTGGTGCTGAGCCTGCCCGGATCGCGCCGGACCGAGGTGGGCCGGCTTGGTCCCCGCTTCGACGAGGCCCTGATCCGGCTGCGCGACCGGGTGCCCGAGATCCGGGTGGTGGTCCCGACGGTGCGCGGCGTCTCGAACCTTGTGCGCGACATGGCGCGGCGCTGGCCGACCGCGCCGGTGGTGGTGGAAAGCCCCGAGGAGCGGCGCGCGGCCTTTGCCGCCGCCGATCTGGCCCTGGCCGCATCGGGCACCGTAAGCCTGGACCTGGCCGCGAACGGCGTGCCCATGGTCATCGGCTATGACGTGGCGCCGCTTAGCCGGCTGGTCATCGGGATGCTGCTGAAGACCGATACCGTGACGCTGGTCAACCTGGTCAGCGAAACCCGCGCCGTCCCGGAATACCTGGGCCGCAACTGTCAGCCGGGGCCGATGTCGCAGGCGCTTTTCCGGCTGGTCGAGGACGGCGATGATCGTGCCGAGCAACTGGCCGCGATGGCGCTGACCATGGAGCGGCTGGGGCGCGGCGGCGAGGCTCCGGGCCTGCGCGCCGCGCGTTCGGTGATGGCGGCGATCAGTTCTGCGCCGCGGTCACGATGATCTCGACCTTGTAATCGGGCGTCGCCAGCGCCGATTCGCCGGTGGCGCGGGCCGGGGCATGGCCGGGGGCGACCCAGCCGTCCCACACCGCGTTCATCTGGGCGAAATCGCCCATGTCGGCCAGCCAGACCTGCGCCGACAGGATGCGGGTCTTGTCCGAGCCGCATTCCGCCAGCAGCCGGTCGATCTGGGCCAGAACCTCGCGGGTCTGCTCGGCCACGGGGTCGCCGGGCGTGCCGACCTGGCCGGCCAGGTAGACGGTGCCGTTATGGATGACCGCCTGGCTCATGCGGGGGCCGGTTTCGATGCGTGTGATATCGGACATGGGAATCCTTTCGGGTTGGGCCGGCGTCAGAAAAGCCGCCAGAAGAACAGCGCCGTCATGCCAAAGCCCACGGCCGCGATCAATGCCCGCAACGCGCCGACCGGGATGCGCCGCGCCACCGGCGCGCCCAGATAGCCGCCCAGGATGGTGCCCGCGCTCATCAGCGCCGCCGGCCCCCAGGCGACCTGGCCGCCCGCCGCGAAGATCGCGAAAGAGATCATCGAAAGCGCGAAGGACAGCCAGTTCTTCAACCCGTTCATCTGGTTCAACTGCGTCATGCCCCACAGCGCGAACAGCGCCAGAAGCACGATCCCCAGCCCGCCGTTGAAATAGCCGCCATAAACCGCGACCGGCAGCATGGTTCCGGCGCCGAAGGGCGCCACCGCATTGCGGTGCCGGCCGGCCCATTCCCTGACCTGCGCCCCCCAGATGAAGACCGAGGTCGCGCCGAGCAGCAGGAAAGGCACCAGAAGCGCAAAGGCCTTGTTGGACGAGACGAGCAGCAGGCACGAGCCGACGACCCCGCCGGCCAGCGTCCACAGCGTCAGCCGCAGCACCAGCGCGCGCTCGATCTGGGCGATCTCGTGGCGAAACCCCAGCACCGAGGCCAGATAGCCGGGCAGGGCGGCGACCGTGCTGGTGGCATTGGCCGAAACCACCGGCACGCCGCTGGCCACCAGGGCGGGAAAGGTGATGAAGGTGCCGCCACCGGCCACGGCGTTCAGCATTCCGCCCAGAAATCCGGCGGCAAGCATCAGCAAGGTGTCGGTCATCGGCGCGGCTCCTGATCCTGGCGGGGGCCCACGTTTAGCCTTGCGGCTGCGGGGCGTCCAGCCATGGCGGCGCCAGCGAGGGGAAACACCCGGCAAGATCGAAACGCCCGGAGGGATCCCTCCGGGCGCTGCGCTTGGCGGTGTGCCTGACTGGTCAGAAGATGCCGGTCAGATACAGCAGGATGATCACGAAGATCGGAACGCCGAGAAGCCAGGCGACGATGCCCTTCATTTGCTATACCCCCTTGTTTTACTGGTCGCTAGCGGAACGCGACCTGGCGGGGTTGGTTCCCCGCCGCGATGCGGCCGCACGGGCGTCCGACACCGTCCGAAGGCCGCCCCCGCTGGCGCGCATCAGCCGGTGCGGCGCAAGCGGGCTTTCAGATAGGCGGTCAGGTTCTTCTTCCAAAGCGACAGGGAATATGTCGGCTTATCGGCAAAGCCGTCCTGCTGCGCGATCAAGCCGATTTCCGGCAGCAGCCGGCAGATATTGCCCAAGGGAAGCCTGGAAAGGGTGTCGTGGGGCATGTCCCACCAGCGCGACGCCAGCAGTTCGGCCCTGATCGCGCCGGAAAACCGATATCTAAGCGGAACGGACGACGATCCCGCCATTACCGCATAGGGTTCGACGTCGCGACGGACGATGGTATTCGCGCCGATAACGGCGCCGGTGCCTATCCTGACCCCCGGAAAGATGACGGCTCCGTCGCCGATCCAGACGTCGCTTTCGATGATCGTGGGCATGTCGATCCGGTGCGGGCGCGCCCCGATCCGCTCCAGCTCGCTGGCGGTATAGGTGCCGTCCTGGCCGCGCTTTGCAAGCCTTGGGCTGGTCGTCAGGCCGGTCATGTCATGGGCGGCGGCGCCGATGGACACCCTTCTGCCGATGCTGCAATAGCGGCCGACGAAGACCTGGCCATGCAGATAGCCGCCAGCGTTGATATAGCTATAGGCGCCGAAGAATATCCGGTTGCCGGGGCCGACCGCGCCCGAGTCGATGCTGACGCGTTCCTCAAACAGCAGATGCTTCAGATGCGCCGGCCGGCGGATCCCGATCTTTCGCAGAGCCCCTGGCGACAGCGGCTGGTCGGCTTGCAGCGTCCGGGCGATAAAGCGTTCGAGCTTGGCAGAAAGCATGTTCCCCGTCACGATCACGGCAGGCCGCTTGTCCGTGACGGCCGGCGTCCAGTTTCTATCCGACCGTTTGGAAAGCGATGCCGGTTCGCGCGGCCAGGCGCGCCGGGCCATGCTGCTGGCAAAAGATCGGGAAAATGGTGCTGTGAGAGAGGATTGAACTCTCGACCTCTCCCTTACCAAGGGAGTGCTCTACCACTGAGCTACCACAGCGTCGTGGACGGGGCTTTAGACCGACTGTGCGGGGGGTGCAAGGGGGGAAGTTGGAAAAAATCCGCCTTCGCCATTCATCGCCGACGGGGGCGGGCGCGACCGCGCCGCCGCTGGACGCAAGCCGGCCGGGGCGCTAACAGGGGGCATGACGAAAACGCCCCGAGATCCTCAGGACGACACACGCGAAGCGCGGCTGAAAGCCGCGCTGCGGGCCAATCTGGCGCGGCGCAAGGCGCAGGGCCGCGCGCGGGCGCAGACGGGCGAAGACAACGAGCAGCACGGGCCAGAGACGCCGCCAAACGGACAGCCGCCCGGAAACGAGGACTAGATGGATCAGATCATTGTAAGGGGGAACGGGCCGCTCAGGGGCGAGATCCCGATCACCGGCGCCAAGAATGCCTGCCTGGCGCTGATGCCGGCGACGCTGCTGACCGACCAGCCGCTGACGCTGACCAATGCGCCGCGGCTGTCGGACATCCGCACCATGACCGCGCTTGTGCAATCGCTGGGGGCCGAGGTCGCCAGCCTTCAGGACGGGCAGGTGCTGGCGCTGTCCAGCCACGACCTGACCAGCCACCGCGCCGATTACGATATCGTGCGCAAGATGCGCGCCTCGATCCTGGTGCTGGGGCCGATGCTGGCGCGCGACGGCCATGCCGTCGTGTCGCTGCCCGGCGGCTGCGCCATCGGGGCGCGTCCGGTGGACCTGCACCTGCGCGCGCTGGAGGCGATGGGGGCGGAACTCGACCTGCGCGACGGCTATGTCCATGCCAAGGCGCCCGCGGGCGGGCTGAAAGGCGCGGTGATCGACTTTCCGCTGGTCTCGGTCGGGGCGACCGAGAACGCGCTGATGGCGGCGACGCTGGCGCGCGGCACCACCGTCCTCAACAACGCCGCGCGCGAGCCCGAGATCGTCGACCTGGCGGAATGCCTGCGCCGCATGGGCGCGCAGATCGAGGGCGAGGGAACATCGACCATCACCATCGAGGGCGTGCAGACGCTGGGTGGCGCCACGCATCCGGTGGTGACGGACCGGATCGAGCTGGGCACCTATATGCTGGCCCCGGCGATCTGCGGCGGCGAGGTCGAATGCCTGGGCGGCCGCATCGACCTGGTCGCCGCCTTTTGCGAAAAGCTGGACGAGGCCGGCATCGAGGTGGTCGAGACGGCGCGCGGGCTGAAGGTCTCGCGCAAGAACGGCCGGGTGCGCGCGGTGGACGTGGTGACGGAACCCTTCCCCGGCTTCCCGACCGATCTTCAGGCGCAGATGATGGCGCTGCTCTGCACCGCAGAGGGCACGTCGGTCCTGGAGGAGCGGATCTTCGAGAACCGCTTCATGCATGCGCCGGAACTGACGCGCATGGGCGCCCGGATCGAGGTCCATGGCGGCCACGCCACCGTCCACGGCGTCGAAAAGCTGCGCGGCGCGCCGGTGATGGCGACCGACCTGCGCGCCTCGGTCAGCCTGATCCTGGCCGGGCTTGCCGCCGAGGGCGAAACCATCATCAGCCGCGTCTATCACCTGGATCGTGGTTATGAGAAGGTGGTGCGCAAGCTGCGCGGCGTCGGCGCCGATATCGAACGCATCAAGGAGACCCCTGTCGATGGCTGACGCCCGTTTCACCGACGCCGATCCCGCGCCGCTGGCGCTGCTGGCCAGCGATGCCGACGATCTGACCGTGATCTCGGCGCTGGTGCAGGACGCGGTCCTGCCTGTGACCGAGATCGCCTATGACAGCCGGCACCGGCAGTTGGCGCTGCTCTTGAACCGCTTTCGCTGGGAGGATGCCGAACTCGCCCGCCGCGACGGCCGCCCTTATGAGCGGGTGCAGGCGGTGCTGCTGGTCTCGGACGTGCAGCGGGTGCAAAGTGACGGGATCGCCCGCCAGGACAAGGACCTGGTCCTGGAACTGCTGACCCTGGCATGGCAGCCGGGCGAGGACGGCACCGGCCGGCTGCTGCTGGAATTTTCCGGCGACGGCACGCTGGCGGTCGATGCGGAATGCCTGAATGTCGAGCTGCGCGACGTGACCAGGCCCTATGTCGCCCCCTCGCGCCGCGCCCCCCGGCATCCCGACAGCTGATCTCGCGGCGCCCCTTCCCGAACGGAGCGAGGATTGCGCGGCTGCGTGAGTATTTGAAAAACGGTGAAGCGCCAGGTTTGCTGGTCTGGGAAGCGTTTTCACCGTTTCAAAAATACTCGAATCCGGCCTTGCATCCCGCGCTGAACGGGCAGGTTCAGCGGCGCCATAGCCGCTTGAGCCCCCTGTCCGCAGCGGCTAACAAGGGCGCGTCATTGAAGGCCCAAGCCATGCCCATCCATCTTTCGACCGCCCAGCCCGATTTCGCCGAACGCTTCGCCGCACTTCTTTCGATGAAGCGCGAGGATGCGGCGGACGTGAACGATGCGGTGGCGGCGATCATCGCGGATGTGCGCGCCCGCGGCGACGATGCGCTGGTCGAGCTGACCGAACGTTTCGACCGCTTGGCGCTGACGCCGGAAACGCTGGCCTTCTCGCGCGAGGAGATCGCCGCGCAGACGGCCAAGGTCTCGCCCGAGGATCGCGCGGCTCTGGCCACGGCCGCAAGCCGCATCCGCGCCTATCACGCCCGGCAGATGCCCGACAACCTGAGCTGGACCGATCCCGAGGGCGCGACGCTGGGCTGGCGCTGGACGCCGGTTTCGGCCGCCGGGCTTTATGTGCCGGGCGGGCAGGCGAGCTATCCCTCGTCGGTGCTGATGAATGCCATTCCCGCGCGGGTGGCGGGGGTCGAGCGGCTGGTGGTCTGCGTGCCGACCCCCGGCGGCGTGGTGAACCCGCTGGTGCTGCTGGCGGCCGAGCTTGCCGGGGTGGACGAGATCTATCGCATCGGCGGGGCGCAGGCGATCGCCGCCATGGCTTACGGCACCCCGACCATCCGGCCGGTGGACAAGATAACCGGACCCGGCAATGCCTATGTCGCGGCGGCCAAGCGCCAGGTCTTCGGCCGTGTCGGCATCGACATGATCGCCGGCCCTTCCGAGGTGCTGATCATCGCCCAGGGGGTGCAGAACCCGGAATGGCTGGCGCTGGACCTGCTGGCGCAGGCCGAACATGACGCCGATGCCCAGTCGATCCTGGTCACCCCCGACGCTGGCCTGGCCCGCGCCGTGGCGGCCGAGGTCGAGCGCATCCTGCCGACCCTGCCGCGGGCGGCGGTGGCGGGGGCAAGCTGGCGCGATTATGGCACGGTGATCGTGACGCGCGACCTGGACGAGGCGGCGGCGCTTTCCGACCGGCTTGCCCCCGAACATCTGGAGCTTTGCGTCGACGATCCCGAGGCGCTGGCGGAAAAGACCCGCCATGCCGGGGCGATCTTCCTGGGCGGCTGGACGCCCGAGGCGGTGGGCGATTATGTCAGCGGTCCGAACCACGTCCTGCCGACGGCGCGTTCGGCGCGGTTCTCGTCCGGCCTGTCGGTCATGGATTTCCTTAAGCGCACCACCCTGGCGCGGCTTTCGCCCGAGGCGCTGGGGGCCATCGGCCCCGCCGCGGTGCGGCTGGCGCAATCCGAGGGGCTGTCGGCGCATGGCCGCTCGGTCGCGGCGCGGCTGGCAATGCTGAACGGGGAGCAGGGATGAGCGATTCCCCGAACCGGCTGTGTCGGATCGACATCGACGACAGCGCGCTGCCGCCCCCTTCGCCCGAGATCGAGCAGGAGCGCCGGGTCGCGGTCTTCGACCTGCTGGAAGACAACAGCTTCACCCTGCCGGGCCGCGATGGGGTCGAGGTGCCGCCCGGACCCTATGCCCTGGCGCTGGCGGTGCGCGAAAAGCGGCTGGTTTTCGACATCGCCGACGAGGCGGGGGGCAAGGTGGCCGAGTTCCACCTGTCGCTGGGCCCGTTCCGGCAGACGGTCAAGGATTACTTTCAGATCTGCGCCAGCTATTTCGATGCGGTCAAGCGCCTGCCGCCGGCGCAGATCGAGGCGATCGACATGGCGCGGCGCGGCATCCACAACGAGGGTGCCCGCACCCTGCAAGAGCGGTTGGAGGGCAAGGCCCTGGTCGATATCGACACCGCCCGGCGCCTGTTCACCCTGATCTGCGCCTTGATTCCGGGGTGATTCGTGGCCGGACCGATTCCCCCTTCGGTGCTGTTTTGCTGCGACCACAACGCCATCCGCTCTCCCATGGCCGAGGGGATGATGAAGAAATTCTACGGTCGCGCCGCCTATGTGCAGTCGGCCGGGGTCAAGAACGACATGGAGATCGACGGCTTCGCCATCGCCGTCTGCAACGAGATCGGCGTCGAGCTTTCGACCCATCGCGCCCGGTCTTTCGAAGAGATGAAAGCCTGGGGCGACGACCTGACCAGCTTTGACCTGGTGATCGCGCTTTCACCGGCCAGCCAAAGGCAAGCCCTTGAACTGACGCGGGTTTCGCATCTGGACGTTGAATATTGGCCGATCATGGACCCCAGCGGCCTGGCCGAGGGCCGAGAGGCCAGGCTGGCGCTTTACCGCACGGTGCGCGACCAGATCCGCGAGCGGATGATCCAACGCTTCGGCCCGCCGACAGAGGCATGAGAAATCCGCGCCCGCTAACGGAATCTTAGCCTATTGGCGCGATGCTGCCTGAAATCCCTTGGCAGGAGCGTCCGGCATGACCCAAATCCAGCGGCTTCACCACGATCTTGAATGGGCCGCGCAGGCGATGGGCTCGCATCGCGCGGTGCTTGTCCTGGATCTAGCGGGCCATATCGTAGCGGTGAACGACAGCTATCTGGGCATGTGCGGCTATCGGCGGCAGGAATTGATCGGCCGGCCGGTCGCGATGCTTCTGGACCCGTCGGAAAAGGGGCCGGGCCAGCTTTCGCGGATGCTGGACGCGCCGGATGGCGGTCCCGCGCTGCTGCACGGATTGGTGCAGCTTGCCAAGTCGGGCAGGCGCTTTCGGGCCGACGGGCGCATCTGCCCGGTGCGCGACGGCGAAGGGCAAATGTGCCTGAATGTGGTGTTCCTGCGCGAATCGGCCGGAGAGGCCGGGCCGCCGCGTCTTGCCGGGCCGGCATGGGCGCCGGTGCTTCGCCTGCCTGAGCCTAAGGCCAAAGCAGCGGGGCAAGATGGCTGGCGAAACCATCGCACTGCGCCATGGCCCTGGTCCGGGCGCGCGCCGTGACAGAGCAAACGGCGCAGCCCTGTCCTAGACAACCACCGCAGCGCCTTCGGTTGCCGGTCCGACATATTGGCGAAAGGCGGCGAAAAGCTCTCGGCCCAAGCCGTGTGACGAAGCCGAGGGGTCGTGGGCGACGGGGGCGCGATCCTCGAAGCCGGGAGCAAGACAGGTCAGCGTGCCCGCCACCGCGTCAAGCCGGATGGGATCGCCGTCGCGCAGCCGCGCCAAGGGTCCGCCATCGGCCGCCTCGGGCGAGATATGGATCGCGGCCGGGACCTTGCCCGAGGCGCCGGACATGCGGCCATCGGTGATCAAGGCCACCCGCAGCCCGCGATCTTGCAGCACGGCCAGGGTGGGGGTCAGCGAATGCAGTTCGGGCATGCCATTGGCGCGGGGGCCCTGGAAGCGGACGACGACGACCACGTCCTGGGTGAACTCGCCGCGCTTGAAGGCGGCCTTCACCTCTTCCTGGTCGGCAAAGATGCGGGCCGGGGCCTCGATCACATGGCGTTCCGGCGCCACGGCCGAGACCTTGATGACGCCGCGGCCCAGATTGCCCGAAAGCTGCTTCAGCCCGCCGGTCGGGGCAAAGGCATTGGCGGCCGGGCGCAGGATCTTGTCGTTCAGCGTCTCGCGCGCGCCGCCGACCCATTCGACCCGGCCGTCCCTCAGTTGCGGCTCGCTGGCATAGGCGTCCAGCCCGCTGCCGGCGATGGTGCGCACGTCCTCGTGCAGCAGCCCCGCCTCCAGCAGCTGGCCGATCATGAAGCCAAGGCCGCCCGCGGCATGGAAATGGTTCACGTCGGCCAGGCCGTTGGGATAGACGCGGGCCATCAGCGGCACGGTTTCGGACAGGTCGTGGAAATCCTCCAGGTCCAGGATCACCCCGGCCGCGCGCGCCATCGCCGGCAGGTGCAGCACCAGGTTGGTCGACCCCCCCGTCGCCATCAGCCCGACGATGCCGTTGACGAAGGCGCGTTCGTCCAGCACCTCGCCCGCCGGCAGGTAGTCGTTGCCCAGACGGGTGATCGCGGCCGCGCGCTGCACCGCCGCGGCCGTCAGCGCCTCGCGCAGGGGGGTGTTCGGGTTGACGAAGCTTGACCCCGGCAGGTGCAGGCCCATGAACTCCATCAGCATCTGGTTGGTGTTCGCCGTGCCGTAGAATGTGCAGGTGCCCGGCGCGTGATAGCTGGCCATCTCGGCCGCCATCAATTCCTCGCGCCCGATCTCTCCGGTGGCGAATTTCTGCCGGATCTTGGATTTTTCGTCATTGGGCAGGCCCGAGGGCATGGGGCCGGCCGGCACGAAGACCGCCGGCACATGGCCAAAGGTGGCGGCGGCGATGATCAGCCCCGGCACGATCTTGTCGCACACCCCAAGGTAAAGCGCCGCATCGAAGGTGTCATGGCTTAGCGCCACGCCCGAGGCGAGCGCGATCACGTCGCGGGAAAACAGCGACAATTCCATCCCCGGCCGGCCCTGGGTCACGCCATCGCACATCGCGGGCACCCCGCCCGCGACTTGGGCCGTGGCGCCGGCGGCATGGGCGGCCTGCCGGATCAGGTCGGGATAACGCTCATAGGGCTGGTGGGCCGACAGCATGTCGTTATAGGCGGTGACGATGCCAAGATTGGGCTTGCGCGTCTGGGCGAAATCCTGCTTGTCGGGCATGGCGGCATAGGCATGGGCCTGGTTGCCGCAGGACAGGTGGGCGCGGCGCGGCCCCTCTTCGGCGGCTTGGGCGATCCTGGCCAGATAGGCGCTGCGGCTGTGGGTCGAACGCTCGCGGATGCGGTCGGTCACCCGGTCGATGGTGGCGTGCAGGGTCATGGCTGGCGTCTCCTTTGCTGCCAATGTAGCCTGTTAGCGATAACAGTTCAACCGGCCCGCTCTTGCCGGCGCCGGCGCATCGTGGCAATCCTGCGCCGTTTTGCACGAGGCCGCCATGACCGCCGATCTGCCCATCATCCGACTGCGCCCGAAATCCAAGCCCCAGGCGATCCGCCACGGCTTTCCCTGGGTCTTTGCCGACGAGCTTGTGACCGACCGTCGCACGCGCGCCATCCCGCCCGGCAGCTTCGCCCTGCTGGAGGATGCCGAGCGCCGCCCGCTGGGACTGGTCACGGTAAACCCCGAATCGAAGATCATTGCCCGCATGATGGACCCCGACCCGCAGGCGCGGATCACCCGCGACTGGATCGCGGCGCGGCTGGTCCGGGCCTTGGCGCTGCGAGAGCGGCTGTTCGACCGGCCGTTTTACCGGCTGGTCCATGCCGAGGCCGACGGCCTGCCCGGCACCATCATCGACCGTTTCGGCGATGCCGCGGTCATCCAGCCCAACGCCGCCTGGGCCGAGCGCATGATCGGCGACATCGCCGCGGCGCTTGGCGACGTCACGGGGGTTTCGACGGTGATCCTGAACGGCCAGGGCCGGGCGCGGACGCTGGAGGGGCTGGATGAGCGGACCGAGATCCTGTCGGGCACCCTCGACGGCCCCATCGAGGTGCCGATGAACGGCGCGATCTACCTGGCCGACCTGGCGCAGGGGCAAAAGACCGGGCTGTTCTATGACCAGCGCCCGAACCATGCCTTTGCGCAGCGGCTGGCGCAGGGGCAGCGCGTGCTGGACGTGTTCTCGCATGTCGGCGGCTTTGGCCTGGCCGCGCTGGCGGCGGGGGCGGCCCATGCCACCTGTGTCGACGGCTCGGCCGCCGCGCTGGCGCTGGCGCAGGGCGGGGCGCGCGCCATGGGTGCCGAATCGCGGCTGGCCACCCGTCGCGGCGACGCTTTTGAGCAGATGGAGGCGCTGGCCGGCGAAGGGGCGCAGTTCGACCTGGTGATCTGCGACCCGCCGGCCTTTGCGCCCTCGAAACCGGCGCTGGAGGCGGGCTTGCGCGCCTATGAGCGGGTGGCGCGGCTGGCCGCGCCGCTGGTCGCGCCGGGCGGCTATCTGGGCCTGTGTTCTTGCAGCCATGCCGCCGATCTTGGGGCTTTTCGCAATGCCAGCGCCCGCGGCATCGGCCGCGGCGGGCGGCGGATGCAGTTGATCCATACCGGCCAGGCCGGGCCGGACCATCCCACCTTGCCGCAACTGGCCGAGACCGGCTATCTCAAGGCGCTGTTCTTCCGGCTGGACGGATGAAGGCGGTCCTGGACGCCTGCGTGCTGTTTCCGACCGTGCTGCGGGAAATCCTGCTGGACACGGCGGCGGCGGGGCTGTTCCAGCCGCTTTGGTCGCGCCGCATCCTGGACGAATGGCGCCATGCCGCAACCCGGCAGGGCATCGATGCCGGGGTCGAGATCGCGCTGCTGGAATCGCGTTTCCCGCTGGCTCTGGTCGGGCCGGGGCAGGGGGTCTTTGGGCTGGACCTGCCCGATCCGGCCGACCGCCATGTCGTGGAATGCGCGCTGGCCGCCGGCGCCCAGGCGATCGTCACCGCCAATCTGCGCGATTTTCCGCATCGCGCGCTGGCCCCGGTCGGGCTGCGGGCGATCCATCCCGACGAGTTCCTGCGCGACCTGTATCTGCGCGCCCCCGATCCGGTGCTGGCCGCGGTCGGCGCGACCCAGGCCCGCGCCCGCGCCGCAGGCGGCGACATGACCCGCAAGGAACTGATGCGCCGCGCCCGCCTGCCGCGCCTGGCCAAGGCCATGGCGCGTCTTGACGCAACCGGAACCGCGCCTTTTCCGTTGCATGGCGCAACCCCGCGGGAACAGGACTGAGAGGGGACGGAACTTGAAGGACTTGATGTTATCGCTAACAAACGCTAATCGGCAGGCCTGCGATAAGGAGGCAGCGATGGTTTCACGCATCATTCCGGTCGAGGATTTCGATCTGGTGATCTTTGGCGCCACCGGCGACCTGGCCCGGCGCAAGATCGTGCCCGGTCTTTACCGCCGCTTCGTGGCCGGGCAGATGCCGGCCAGCGCCCGCATCATCGGCGCTGCCCGCACCCGCCAGGACGACGACGCTTTTCGTGCCGAGGTGCGCGCCGCCATCGAGGAAGTCGCCGGCCCCGATCAGGACCCTGCGCAGCTTTCCGCCTTTCTGGCCCTGCTGGGCTATGTCGCCATCGACGCGCGCGGCACCGAGGGTTGGGCCGAACTCAAGGCAAGGGTGCGGCCGGGTTCGGTGCATGCCTTTTATTTCTCGGTGGCGCCGGCGCTGTTTGGCGACATCGCCGAACGCCTGGCCGGCAACGGCATCGCCGATGCGGACAGCCGCATCGTGGTGGAAAAGCCATTCGGCCGCGACCTGGCCACCGCCCGCGCGCTGAATGCGACGCTGGCCCGGCATTTCGATGAAAACCAGATCTATCGCATCGACCATTACCTGGGCAAGGAAACCGTCCAGAACCTGATGGCGGTGCGCTTTGCCAATATCCTGTTCGAGCCGCTGTGGAACGCGCAATATGTGGACCATGTCCAGATCACCGTGGCCGAAACGGTGGGCGTCGGCGGGCGCGGCGAATATTACGACCATTCCGGCGCCATGCGGGACATGGTGCAAAACCACCTGATGCAGCTTCTGTGCCTGATCGCGATGGAGCCGCCCTATCATTTCGACCCCGATGCGGTGCGCGACGAAAAGCTAAAGGTGATCCGGGCGCTGGAACCGCTCGCGTCCCAGGACATCGTGCGCGGGCAATACCTGGCCGGCCCCGACGGCCCCGGCTATCTGGAGGATGCCGAGAACCCGGCCTCGCGCACCGAAAGCTTCGTGGCGCTCAAGGTGCGGATCGCCAATTGGCGCTGGACCGGCACGCCCTTCTACCTGCGCACCGGCAAGCGGCTGCGCGCCCGCACCAGCGAGATCGTCGTGACCTTCAAGGAGCCGCCGCATTCGATCTTCGACGACGGCGGCACGCATAAGGCCAACCAGCTTGTCATCAAGCTGCAACCCAACGAAGGCATGCACCTGACCGTGATGATCAAGGAGCCGGGGCCGGGCGGCATGCGCCTGGTGCAGGTGCCGCTGGACATGAGCTTTGCCGTCGCATTGGGGGCCGAGGGTTCGGACATGCCCGACGCCTATGAGCGGCTGATCATGGATGTGATCCGCGGCAACCAGACCCTGTTCATGCGCGGCGACGAGGTCGAGGCTGCCTGGGCCTGGACCGACCCGATCATCGCCGCCTGGGAAGCCGCCTCGCGGCGCCCCGAGCCCTACGATGCCGGCTCAAGCGGCCCCGAAGAGGCGCTACGCCTGCTGCATCGCGACAACCGCCGCTGGAGGGAGATCCGGCCATGACCCTGGAATTCATCGAATATCCCGACCGCGAGATGCTGTTTCTGTCGCTGGCCGACCGGCTGGCGGGCCAACTGTCGCAGCATCTGCGGGTCAATGACAGCGCCAGCCTTTGCGTGCCGGGCGGCACCACGCCGGCGCCGCTTTACGACTATCTTTCGGGCAGCGAGATCGACTGGCCGCGCGTCACCGTGCTGCTGAACGACGAACGCTGGGTGGATGGCGAGCATCGGCGCTCGAACGGCCGGCTGTTGCGCCGCCACCTGCTCAAGGACAAGGCGGCGGGGGCGCATTACCTCGACCTTTATACCGGCGACGAAGGCCCCGAAGACGCGGTGTCGGCCCTGGCCGAGGCGATCGCCCCGCATCTGCCGCTGACCGTGCTGCTTTTGGGCATGGGCACCGACATGCATACGGCCAGCTTGTTCCCCGCGGCTTCCGAAACCGTGCGGGCGCTGGCGCCCGATGCGCCGCCGGTGATGGCGGTGGCCAGCGTCAAGGACGAACCGCGCATCACCCTGACCGCCTCGGCGCTGAAGGGCGCGATCAACACCCATCTGCTGATCGCCGGCGCCGACAAGCGCGACGCGTTCGAACGCGCGCAGGGCCTCGACCCGACCGAGGCGCCAATCCGCGCCTTCCTGGGCGACATCACCGTGCATTGGGCCAAGTGACATGAGCGCCTGGACCCGCTTGCAGGACCACCGCAAGGCACAGGGCGCGCTGCGGATCGAGGCGCTGTTCGATGCCGATCCCGCCCGCGCCACCGCCTTCTCGACCAGCGCCGACGGGCTGGTGCTGGACTGGTCCAAGACCACGATCGACGCGGGCGCGCGCGCGTTGCTGCTGGAACTGGCCGCCCCCGTGCCCCAGCGCCGCGAAGCCATGTTCGCCGGCGCGCGCATCAACGAGACCGAAGACCGCGCCGTCCTGCACACCGCATTGCGCAACCTGGACGGCAGCGTCCTGCTGGACGGCCAGGACGTGATGCCCGAACTGCGCCGCACCCATCGGCGGATGTGCGATTTCGCCACCGCCATCCGCGACGGCCGCTTCGCGGGGCAGGGCGGCCGCATCACCGACGTGATCAACATCGGCATCGGCGGCTCGGACCTTGGCCCCGCCATGGCCACGCGGGCGCTGTCGCCCTGGCATGACGGGCCGCGGGTGCATTTCGTCTCGAACGTGGACGGGGCGGACATCGCCGATACGCTCCAGGGGCTCGACCCGGCGACCACGCTGGTCATCGTCGCCTCCAAGACCTTCACCACCATCGAGACGATGACCAACGCCAAGACCGCGCTGGACTGGATGGCAAGGACGGTGGCGCAGCCGGCGGCGCAATTCGCCGCCCTCTCCTCGGCGACCGGGCGCACCGCGGAATGGGGCATCGACGCGGACCGCGTCTTCGGATTCGAGGATTGGGTCGGCGGGCGCTATTCCATGTGGGGCCCCATCGGCCTGTCGCTGATGATCGCCATCGGGCCCGAAAATTTCGACCGCTTCCTCGCCGGCGGCGCGGCCATGGACCGGCATTTCCGCCAGGCGCCGCTGGCGGAAAACCTGCCGGTGATCCTGGCCCTGGTCGGCATCTGGCACCACCAGGTCTGCGGCTACGGCACCCGCGCCGTCCTGCCCTATGACAACCGCCTGGCGCGGCTGCCAGCCTATCTGCAACAGCTGGAAATGGAATCGAACGGCAAGCGCGTCGCCATGGACGGCAGCGACTTGGTGCTGCCCTCGGGTCCGGTGGTATGGGGCGAGCCGGGGACGAACGGCCAGCACGCCTTCTACCAGTTGATCCACCAGGGCACCGCGGTGGTGCCTTGCGAATTCATCATCGCCGCCCGCGGCCACGAACCCGAACTGGCGCATCACCACCTGCTCTTGATCGCCAATTGCCTGGCGCAGTCCCAGGCGCTGATGCGCGGCCGCTCGCTCGACGAGGCGCGCGCGCTGATGCGGGCCAAGGGCCTCGCGGGCGCGGAACTGGAACGCCAGGCCCGCCACCGGGTCTTTCCGGGCAACCGCCCCTCGACCACGTTGCTGATCCCGCAGCTCGACCCTTTTACGCTGGGCCAGATCGTCGCGCTTTACGAACACCGCGTCTTTGCCGAAGGGGTGATGCTGGGCATCAACAGCTTCGACCAATGGGGCGTGGAACTTGGCAAGGAACTGGCGCTGAAACTGGCGCCGCTGCTTCAGGGCAAGCCCGCCCCCGGCCACGACCCCTCGACCCGGCATCTCGCGGAGCTGATCCGCGACGCGCGCGGCTGAACGCTTCACCGTTTCCCAAATACTCATGGGACGGCGCCACCCGCGCCGCCCCCGCCGATTTGATCCCGATGCGCATTCCGGGATTGACCCCCGGCGCATCCCGGCTAGCCTTGACCTCGCGCAGACAGGAAGGAAAGCCATGGATCTTCTCGCCAGGGCGACGGCCGCCATCGGCGGCGCGATGGTGCTGATGCGGCGGATCGGCGCGCCGCGCACGGCGGCCTTCGGGCCAAGCCCCGCCATCCCCGAGGCCAGGAAACAGGGCGTCATGACGCTGAAGATGCCCACCGCCCGCGGCTGGGCGCCCGGCCAGCGCCCCATCGCCGCGCCGCGCCTGCGCGTCGATGCCTTTGCCCGCGACCTGCGCCCTCCGCGCTGGATCGAGGTTCTGCCCAATGGCGACGTGCTGGTGGCCGAGGCGCGGCAAGAGGCCAGCCCGCCGAAATCGCTGCTCGACCGCGCGGCCCAGGCCACCATGCGCCGCGCCCGCGCGCTGGGAAGCAGCGCCAACCGCATCACCTTGTTGCGGGACGGCGATGGCGACGGCGTGGCCGAAACGCGCGAGGTCTTCCTGGAAGGCCAGCGTCAGCCCTTCGGCATGGCCCTGGTCGGCGACACCTTCCATGTCGGTAATACCGACGGCATCGTCGCCTTTCCCTACACGCCCGGCGCCACGCGGCTTGAGGGGCCGGGCCGCCGGCTGCTCAAGCTCAAGCCCGGCGGGCATTGGACGCGCAGCCTGATCGCCTCGCCCGACGGCAAGCGGCTTTATTGCGGCGTAGGCTCGCTGAGCAATATCGCCGACGAGGGCATGGAGGCAGAGCAAGGCCGCGCCGCGATCTGGGAACTGGAGCTGAAGACCGGCCAGGCCCGTATCTTTGCCTCGGGCCTGCGCAACCCGGTGGGCATGGCGTGGGAACCGGCGACGGGTGCGCTTTGGACGGTGGTGAACGAACGCGACGGCTTGGGGGACGAGACGCCGCCCGACTACCTGACCTCGGTGCAGCAGGGCGGCTTTTACGGCTGGCCCTGGTGCTATTGGGGGCAGATCGTCGACGACCGCGTGCCCCAGGACCCGGCCGAGGTCGCCCGCGCCATCACCCCCGATTACGCGCTTGGCGGCCATACCGCCTCGCTTGGCCTGTGCTGGATGCCCGAAGGAACGCTGCCGGGCTTTCCGGCCGGCATGGCGATCGGCCAGCACGGGTCCTGGAACCGCTCGACGCTGTCGGGCTACAAGCTGATCTTCGTGCCCTTTCGCGATGGCAGGCCGTCGGGGCCGCCGCGGGACATCCTGTCGGGCTTTCTGTCCCCGGACGAGCGATATTCCTATGGCCGCCCGGTCGGCGTGGCCGTGGGCCCTGACGGCAGATCGCTTCTGATGGCTGATGACGTGGGCGACGTGATCTGGCGGGTCGCGGCCGCCTGATCGGGCCGGGTCAGAACCACTGGCCCGGTTCCATCAGCCCCAGGTCCATCAACTGCTGCGCGTTCCAGCGGAAAGGGTGCGAATTGCGCCAGCGAAAGCCGCGGATATGCCCGCGCGATCCGGGATTGCGGGCCAGGGCCTTGGCCACCCGGAACGAGGCGATGGCTGCGGTCAGGTTGTTGTGCCAGGGACAGGAATAGGTGTTGTATTCCTCGACATTGAAGCGGTGGTCGGGCAGCAGCCGCAATCCGGGCTGGCTGCGGAACAGCGCAATGCGGTCGATGCGCCGCCGGTCGGCCGGCATATGTTCCTCGAAGCGCCAGCGCAGCCCGCCGTGGAAATCAAGCTGCCGCTCCTTGTAGCGGCCCTCGCGGTCCATGCGGCCAAGCGCGTAATAGCCGGTGCGGTCGAACATCGCCTCGTTCAGGCTGACGGCATCGGGAAACCGCTCCAGGTCCGGCGCGTAAAGGTCGATGACATAGGTCAGCATCGCCCGCCGCCGCTCTTCGGCGTGAAAGGCCAGCATCTCGCCCACCGTGCGGCTTTCCGAAAACGGGTGGAACAGGAACTCGGCATTATAGCCGTAATAGATCCAGGTGTCGGGCGGCGCCGCGTCGATCAGGGCGTTGACGCCCGCCACATGAGCCTGGCCGCGCCGGGCATCGTGGCGCAGGTTGACGATCCGCTTCTCGCCCCCCTCGGGCATGACATGGGCCGGCAGCGGTTCGGGCGACAGGGCCAGGATCAGCTTGAACCCGGCCCTGAGATGATGCGCCAGCGTCTGGTGCACCGCCGCCTCGTCCTCGATCAGCAAAAGCGCGATCGGCCCTTTTGCCAGCCGGTCGCGCGCCCCGGCAAGGAAATCGCCCAGGCTGGGAAAGCTCATGGCAGCGATGCCTTGATCCGCGCCAGGGCCGCCGCCCGCGCGGCCGGGTCCAGCGCCGCCTGGTCCAGCAGCGCCGCCAGCTCGGCCTTGCGCTGGGGCGAAAGCTGCGAATCGGCGATCATGGCGCGGAGTTTTTCGGCGTCGAAGCCTTGCGGGGTCAGGGCCGAATCGATCTCGACCGCCTCGCTCGTGGCGGTGCCGGCGGCGCGCGTGGCGCTGGCGGCCTCGCGGGCGGCGCTGCCGGCGGCGATGGCTGCGGCCTTAGCCTGTTCCGGGGTGGCCTCGGCCCTGGCGGCGGCGTCGGCGGCGCGATCCGCGGCGGCGATGGCTGCCTCGGCCGCCACTTCGGCCTGGTTGGCGGCCGCGTCCGCGGCGCCGACGGCGGCCTTTTGCGCCAGGGCCGTGGCTTCCGCGGCCGTGTCCGCCGCGATGGCTGCGGCATCGGCGGCGGCGTCGGCGGCGGCATTGGCGCTTTGCTGCGCCGGGGCCTGGTCCTGGTCCTGCTGGGCAGGACCTGCGGCAGGACCTGCGGCGGGGGCGGGCGCGTCGCTGGCCGGGCCGGTCGGGCCTGCGCCCTGCCATAGCCACAGCCCGCCGACTGCCAGGGCGAAAATCGCGATCACGGCCAGGATTTTTTGCATCGGTTTCTCCGTCGGGCTGCGGACTTTCGGCCCCTCTATGCCATGGCGCAACCGCAGGGAAAAGCGCCGTGGCATCGGGTGCCGAGGCCAAGCCCGCCGCGGCCCGCGCGCAGGCGCCGCGAAACCGCGCAACCGGCCGCCAAACCTGCGCCCACCTTATCGAATCCAGTTGAAAAACCGCCTGCGCAGGACTATCTAACCGCCCGGAACCCCCGGCAACACAAGGATGACAGCCATAGCCCGCAGACCGCATAACGCTCCGCCCACCCGTGACACCGGCCCCCGCGTCAACGATCGCATCCGAGTCGCCGAAATCCGCCTGATCGGCGCAGATGGCGAAAATGTCGGCGTCGTGTCCCCCGCCCGCGGTCTGGAGCTTGCACAGGAAGCCGGGCTGGATCTTG
This sequence comes from Paracoccus thiocyanatus, assembly GCF_900156255.1. GTDB lineage: Bacteria > Pseudomonadota > Alphaproteobacteria > Rhodobacterales > Rhodobacteraceae > Paracoccus > Paracoccus thiocyanatus. Next base: position 257,764 of record NZ_FTMK01000002.1, on the reverse strand, counting down.
TCGAGATCTCGCCGAACGCCACGCCCCCGGTCTGCAAGATCATGGACCTGGGCAAGTTCAAATACGAACAGCAAAAGCGTGAGGCCGAGGCCCGCAAGAAGCAGAAGACCATCGAGATCAAGGAGATCAAGTTCCGTCCGGGGACCGATAGCCACGATTACGACGTCAAGATGCGCTCGGTCCTGAAATTCCTGGCCGAAGGCGACAAGGTCAAGATCACCCTGCGCTTCCGCGGCCGCGAGATGGCCCACCAGCAGATCGGCATGGAGCTGTTGAACCGTGTCGCCGCCGATGTCGGCGAGGCGGGCAAGATCGAATCGATGCCCCGGCTGGAAGGGCGGCAGATGGTCATGATGATCTCGCCAAGATAAGGGGTCGTGGGGCATGGCGGCCGAGGTGACGATACTGGTTCTGCGCGAACCGGGCGCCGACCCGGCGCTGCCCCTGCCCGAATACCAGACGCAAGGTGCGGCCGGCGCCGACCTGCGGGCCGACCTGGGCGGGGCCGAACTGGTGCTGGAACCCGGTCGGATCCGCCTGGTGCCCACCGGGCTGCGGGTCCAGATCCCCCCAGGATACGAGATGCAGATCCGTCCCCGCTCCAGCCTGGCGCTGAAGCATGGGGTGACGCTGCCCAATACCCCCGGCACCATCGACAGCGATTATCGCGGTCCGCTGGGGGTCATCATGATCAACCTGGGGACCGAACCCTATGCCATCCGGCATGGCGAGCGCATTGCCCAGGCCGTGGTCGCCCCGGTGGTCCGCGCCCGCTACATGGCGGCCCCGATGCTGGAGGGCACGGCGCGCGGGGATGGCGGCTTCGGCTCGACCGGGCGGGACTAGCGTGCTGATCCTGGCCTTCATGCTTGCGGTGCTGATTGCGGCGCGCCTGCTGGGCTGGCCGCAATGGCGCGGCTGGGCGGCGGTGGCCGCTCTGTGGCTGGCCGCCATCGCGGTGCTGGCCCTGTCACCCGAAAGCGCCGCTGCGCGGCTGGTCGGCGGCGATCCGCGGGTCTGGGCCTTGCTGGGCGGCGCCGCGGCGCTGGTGCTGGGCTATCGGCTGCTGCTGGGCCAGTTGCACCGCCGGGCGGTAAGGCCGCCGCAGCCCGCCCCGGCCACCACCGCCGCCGCACCGCTATCCGACCCCGAACTGGACCGCTATGCCCGCCATATCGTCCTGCGCGAATTGGGCGGGCCGGGACAGGCGGCGCTGCGGCGCGCCCGCGTGCTGGTGGTGGGCGCAGGCGGCCTTGGCGCGCCGGTCTGTCTTTATCTTGCCGCGGCCGGGGTCGGGCGGATCACGCTTGCCGATGACGACCGGGTCGGGCTGTCCAACTTGCAACGCCAGGTGATCTTTCGCAGCGCCGATGACGGCCGGCCCAAGGCCCAGGCCGCGCGCGACGCCATGCTGGCGCTGAACCCGCATGTCGAGATCGCGGCGCTGGACCGCCGCATCGGGGCCGAGGATGTCGCGCTGGTCGCCGAACATGACCTGGTGCTTGACGGCACCGACAGCTTTGCCTCGCGCCGGGCGGTGAATGCGGCCTGTGTCGCCGCAGGCGTGCCGCTGATCGCCGGCTCGATCGCCCAGTGGGAGGGGCAGGTGACGGTCTGGGACCCGTCCAGCGCCGCGCCCTGCATGGCCTGCATCTTTCCCGAACCGCCCGCCCCCGGACTTGCGCCTGCCTGCGCCGAAGCTGGTGTCGTCGGCCCCTTGCCGGGCGTCGTCGGCAGCATGATGGCGCTGGAGGCGATCAAGCTGATCGCCGGTGCGGGCCAGCCCCTGCGCGGGCGCATGCTGATCTTTGACGGGCTTTATGGCGAGAACCGGGTGATGAAAATCGCGCGGCGCGCGGATTGCCCGGTTTGCGGCTCTGGACATTCCCGCGCCGGCTGAAACACTCCCGCCCGAAAAAAGGAGGCGCGCATGAACCCCGAACTGACGCATTGGACCGGCCCCTTGGGCCTGCCGCGTTTCGACCTGATCCGCGACGAGGATTTCGACCCCGCCTTCGACGCCTGCCTGAAACTGGCCGAGGAGGCGGTCGAGGCCATCGCCGCCAATCCCGCCCCGCCCAGCTTTGCCAATACCGTCGCCGCGCTGGAGACGGCCGAGGAAGCGCTGGACCGGCTTTGCGCCATCTTCTTCACCCTGGCCGCCGTCGAGTCCAACCCCGCGCGCGAGGATTTGCAGCGCCGCATCGCCCCGCGCCTGGCCGCGCATGGCAGCAAGGTCAGCATGGACCCGCGGCTTTTCGACCGGGTCGAGGCGGTGATGCAGGATGCGGACGAGCTGGCCCCCCAGGACCGGCGCCTGACCGAACTGACCCTGCGCGGGCTGCGCCGGGCGGGCGCGGGGCTGACCGGCGCGGCGCGCGAGCGCATGGCCGCGATCCGCGAGCGGCTGGCGGTGCTGTCCACCGATTTCGCCCAGAACGTGCTGACGGACGAGCGCGACTTTGTCATGGCCGTGGCCGATGACCAGTTGGCCGGCCTGCCGGATTGGCTGCTCCGCGCCATGCGGGCGGCGGCGCGCGAGCGCGGGATGCCGGGGCAGGTGGTGACGCTGAACCGCTCGCTGATCGTGCCCTTCCTGGAATATGCCGAGGATCGCGCCCTGCGCGAGGTGGCCTGGCGGGCCTGGACGGCGCGCGGCTCGGGGGCGGGGGCTGGCGGGGCTGCGACCGACAACCGCGCCATCGCCGCCGAGATCCTGCAATTGCGCCACGAACGCGCCCGGCTCTTGGGTTATGCGGATTTCGCCAGCTACAAGCTGGAGCCCGAAATGGCCCGCAGCGCCGAGAATGTCGAGGCGCTGCTGACCCAGGTCTGGGCGGCGGCCAAGGCGCGGGCCGAGGCCGATGCCGAGCGCCTAACCACCATGCTGCGCGAGGACGGGGTGAACGGCGCGCTGGAGCCCTGGGACTGGCGCTTTTATGCGGGACGCCGGCGCCGCGCCGAACACGACCTGGACGAGGCCGAGGTCAAGCCCTACCTGACGCTGGATGCGATGCTGGGCGCGGTCTTCGACACCGCGCAGCGCCTGTTCGGCATCGAGATGCGCGCCATCGACGCGCCGCTTTGGTCGCCCGATGCCCGCGCCTGGCAGGTGACGCGGGACGGCCGGCACCTGGCGGTGTTCGTCGGCGATTACTTCGCCCGGCCCGGCAAGCGGTCGGGGGCCTGGTGTTCGTCGCTGCAACAGCAGCACGGGATCGGGCAGGGGCAGCGGCCGATCGTCACCAATATCTGCAATTTCACCCCGCCCGAGGCCGAGGGTGCGCCGGCCTATCTGTCCTGGGACGATGCGCATACGCTGTTCCATGAATTCGGCCATGCGCTGCATCACATCCTGTCGGACGTCTCCTGGCCGTCGATCTCGGGCACCTCGGTGGCGCGGGATTTCGTCGAATTGCCGAGCCAGCTTTTCGAGCATTGGCTGGAACAGCCCGCAGTGCTGGACCGCCACGCCCGCCATGCCGAGACCGGGGCGCCGCTGCCTGCCGCGCTGCGCGACCGTATCCTGGCGGCGGGGAATGCGGACCAGGGTTTTGCCACCGTCGAATATCTGGAAAGCGCGCTGGTCGACCTGGCCTTTCACCGCGGCGCGCCGCCCGCCGATCCGATGGCGCGGCAGGCCGAGGTTCTGGCAGAACTGGGCGCGCCCGCCGCGATCCCCATGCGCCATGCCACGCCGCATTTCGCGCATGTGTTTTCCGGCGACGGCTATTCCTCGGGTTATTACAGCTACATGTGGTCCGAGGTGATGGATGCCGACGCCTTCGCGGCGTTCATGGAAACCGGCGATGCCTTCGACCCGGAAACCGCGGCACGGCTGGAACGGTGCATCCTGTCCAAGGGCGATTCCCAACCGGCCGACGAGCTTTGGCAAGAGTTCCGGGGACGCAAGCCCGGCGTCGAGGCGCTGCTGAAGGGCCGCGGCCTGGCGGCCGAGCCGGGCTGAGGGCGGCCGCGGGCGCCGCGATTCGCCCTTGCACCTTGGGCGGGGGCGGCAAGAGCGGTGGCTTGGACGGGGCTTTTCACAACCCTGGCGGGCGGCCGGCCGTGCGATGTCGCGGCGCGGTCGGTGTCCGGCCGGTCTATTCCGGCAGGTCGGCGCGATTTCCTTGATGGTGGGCGCGGGCGCGCCCTATCCTTGGGCGGCGGGTCTGGACGGGGTTTTCAGCGATCTGCCAAGGGGGGGAAATGCGCGTTTCCGATACGGCGGCGATGAAAAGCGTCGATGAGGTGCCGATCGACAAGATGGCGCTTCGCCACTATTTCGAGAATTACGAGACATATCTGGGCCCCATCCGCACGGCGCCGCTGCGCTTTCTGGAACTGGGGGTGGCGCGGGGGGATTCGCTGAAATACTGGGAATCCTGGCTGCCGAATGCACAGATCACCGGGCTGGACATCAATCCCTGCCCGGCCCGGTTCGACAGCGGCAGGGTGCGCTGCTATGTCGGCGAACAGCAGGACAAGGCGGTCCTGGACCGCATGGCGGCGGAACGCGCGCCGCAGGGCTTTGACGTGATCATCGACGACGCCTCGCATGTGGGGCAACTGTCGCGCCTAAGCTTCTGGCATCTTTTCGAGAACCACCTGAAGCCGGGCGGATATTACTTCATCGAGGATTGGGGCACCGGCTATTGGCGGCAATATCCCGACGGCAAATCCTATCGCCCGCAGCCCCCGGCGCTTTCGCCGCACGAAAAGCTGCTGGACCGGCTGCATCGGTCTGGCCTGGTGCAGGCGGTCTATCCGCTGCGCAAGCTGACCGGCTGGATGCGCTGGAACCTGGTGCGGCGGCGGTTCCATGGCCATGACCGCGGCATGGTCGGCTTTGTCAAGGAACTGATCGACGAATGCGGGGCCGAGGACATGACCCATCCCGATTTCGGTGTCGGCGCGCCGCGCGCCTCGCGCTTCGACTGGATGCGGGTGTCGCTGGGCCATGTGGTGATCCGCAAGGCCGCCGGCTAGGCGCGGCGCGCCCTAGTCGCGGATCTCGTCCGGCTCGACCCCCCAGATCGCGGTCTTGGGCACCCAGCCCTTTTCGCCCCCGCCCGACACGCGGCACCAATCAAGCGTGCATTCGTGCAGGCGCACGATCGCGCCGGCCTCGGCCCGCGCCATGACGTCGGCGCGCGGCTCGGGGCGGGCCAGCAGGTCCAGCATGTCCTGGGTGACGATGGCGGTGCGCACCCCCGACAGCAGCGAATAATGCACCCAGCCGCCGGCGCCGTCCTGATCCTCGACCCGGCGCCAATGGCCGAACTCGGCCACCACGCGCAGCGGCATGCCGGCATGGCGGAATACCCAGTCGATGCGATGCGACAGGCTGGGGCCGCGGCGGGCATTGCCCTCGCCCCCCTTCAGGCTGACATAGCGCGGCAGCGGCAGGTTCGTCACCGGACCCCGGTCGGGGTCGCGGCCGCCTTCCTGATGGCGACTGATCGTCGCATCCGCCGACAGGCCGGGAATGGGCCGGGCGTCCAGCGTTTCCCCCGGATCGGCCGCCTGCGCCAGCGCCGCCCCCGCGAAACACGTTGCGCCCGCCAGTATCGCGGCGCCAAGCCAGACCCGTCCTTGCTTCATCTGCCCGTCCTGTTTTTCGGGGTCTTGTGCCTGCCCCGCATCGCGGGCACTTTGCCAAAAGCCCGCCGGCTTTGGAAGAGAGGAGCGACCATGCCCGCCGTCCACGCGACCGATCCGACCCGTTCGCGCCTTAAAGTTACCGTGACCCGTCGCTTGCCCGAGGCGGTCGAGACCCGCATGTCGGAACTTTTCGACATCTCGCTGAATGCCGACGACCACCGGATGAGCCGCGAGGAGCTGGTCGCCGCCATGCGCGTGTCGGACGTCCTGGTGCCGACGCTTACCGACCAGATCGACGCCTCCATGCTGGCCCAGGCCGGCGACCGGCTGAAGCTGATCGCCAATTACGGCGCGGGCGTGGATCATGTGGACGTGCATTCCGCCCGCCAGCGCGGCATCCTGGTCAGCAACACGCCGGGCGTCGTCACCGACGACACCGCCGACATGGTCATGGCGCTGATCCTGGGCGTCACCCGCCGCCTGCCCGAAGGCATGGCCGAAATGCAGGCCGGGCGCTGGCATGGCTGGTCGCCGACCGCGCATCTGGGCGGGCGGCTGGGTGGACGGCGGCTGGGCATCCTGGGCATGGGCCGCATCGGCCAGGCGGTGGCGCGCCGCGCGAATGTCTTCGGCATGCAGGTCCATTACCACAACCGCCGCCGCCTGCGCCCCGAGGTCGAGGCGGAGTTGCAGGCGACCTGGTGGGAAAGCCTGGACCAGATGCTGGCGCGCATGGACATCGTCTCGGTCAATGCGCCGCATACGCCCTCGACCTTTCACCTGCTCAATGCGCGGCGGCTGAAGCTGATGAAGCCCTCGGCCGTGGTCATCAACACCTCGCGCGGCGAGGTGATCGACGAAAACGCCCTGACGCGGATGCTGCGCGCGGGCGAGATCGCCGGCGCCGGCCTTGACGTTTTCGAACATGGGCACGAGATCAACCCGCGGCTGCGCGAACTGTCCAATGTGGTGCTGCTGCCGCATATGGGTTCGGCCACGATCGAGGGGCGGATCGAGATGGGCGAGAAAGTCCTTATCAACATCAAGACCTTTGCCGATGGCCACCGGCCGCCAGATCTGGTGGTGCCCTCGATGCTGTAACGCCGCGCCCCGGTTCTGCGGGGCGTTTGCATCTGGCGGCGCCGCGGCGCGGCCATGTCGTTTTTGACCCAGAACATGTCGCGGAGCATAGGGGCGCGGCGCCATGGCTGTGGCACTAATCCGATCAGTTGGCCTGATGCGCGGGATAAGGAGTCGCTTGCCATGAAAACCCATGTGAAGGCCCTGGTGGTCGGAGGCGGCGCGGTCGGCTGCGCCGTGGCGCTGCATCTGGCGCGCGCCGGCTGGGACACGCTGCTGGTCGAACGCGACGAGCTGACGGCCGGCTCGACCTGGCACGCGGCGGGCCTGCTGCCGCTGTTCAACATGGGCTATGCGACCAGCCATATCCACGACTATTCGGTCAAGCTTTATGCCGGGCTGGAGGCCGAGACCGGGCTGAACGCGGGCTTTACCCGCTGCGGCAACCTACGCATGGCCCAGACCGATGCGCGGATGGACGAATACATGCTTTATTCCGCCACCGCCGAGACCATGGGGATCGAGCATGAGTTCCTGACGCCGGCGCAGATCAAGGACCGCTGGCCCTTGCTGCGCTGCGAGGATCTGAAGGGGGCGCTGTTCCATCCGACCGACGGCTATATCAACCCGGCCGACGTGACCCAGGCCATGGCGCGGGCCGCGCGCCTGGCTGGCGCCGCCATTGAGCGCAAGGTTCAGGTCAACGGCTATGCCTGGACCGGCGAGGAATGGATCGTCACCTGCGAGAAGATGGCCGAACGGGGCGGCAACCTGGTGCCGTCAGGCGAGGTGTTCGAGATCCGCGCCGAACATGTCGTGACCGCGACCGGCAACCATGCGCAGCGCACCGCCCGGCTGTTGGGCATCAAGATCCCGGCCATCCCGGTCGAGCACCAGTATATCGTCACCGAGCCCGACCCGGCGCTGGTCGCCTGGCGCGCCCAGGGCAACCCGGAACACCCGGTGCTGCGCGACGCCGACGCGAAATGGTATGTCCGCGAGGAACGCGGCGGCTGGATCCTGGGCCCCTATGAGCGCAATGCCCCGGCGCGCTTTCTCTACGACGTGCCGGAAAGTTTCCGCGCCGACCTGTTCCCGCTGGACCTGGAACGGATCGAGGAAGAATACATGTCGATGATCCACCGGATTCCCAGTTCGGAAACCGTGGGGCTCAAGGACGATTTCAACGGCCCGATCTGCTATACGCCCGACGGCAACCCGCTGGTCGGCCCGGCGCCCGGCCTGCGCAACATGTGGCTGGCCGAGGGTTTTTCCTTTGGCATCACCGCCGCCGGCGGCACCGGCCATTACCTGGCGCAGATGATGACCGAGGGCGAGGCCGAGATCGACATGGCCAGCCTCGACCCCCGCCGCTTCGGTGGCTGGATGACCACCGAATATGCCGCCCGCAAGAACGAAGAGGCTTACGAGCATGTCTTCGTCCTGCACCACCCGGACGAAGAGCGCGAAGCCTGCCGCCCGCTGCGCACCACCCCCGCCTATGACCGCCAGAAGGATGCCGGGGCGCAATTCGGCCAGGTGAACGGTTGGGAGCGGCCGAACTATTACGCGCCGGCCGGTTTCGACGACCATGCAAGCCGCAGTTTCCGCCGCGGCGGCTGGTGGCACTATGCCAGGGCCGAGGCTGAGGCGGTCCGGGGCGCCGCCGGGCTGATCGACGCCTCGGCCTTTGCCAAGCATCGCGTCCATGGTCCCGGCGCCACCGCCTTTCTGGACTGGTTCACCACCAACCGCCTGCCCAAGGTCGGCCGCATCAACCTGACCTATGCCCTGACCGAGACCGGCACCACGCGCACCGAATATACCATCGTGCGGCTGGCCGAGGACGATTATTACCTGATCTCGGCCGGGGCATGGGCGGATTACGACGGCGACCACCTGCGCCGGGCGGCCGAGGCGATGCAGGCCGAGTTCGGGCCGGTGATCGTGCAGGACATCACCACGCAATGGGGCGTTTTCGCCCTGGCCGGGCCGAACAGCCGCGCCATCCTGCGCGACCTGGTGCGCGACGCCGACCCCGACACGGTCCTGGGCAACAAGCGGTTTCCCTGGCTCTCGATGCGCCATATCGAACTGGGCATGTGCCCGGTCCGCGCCATCCGCGTCGCCTATACCGGCGAGCTGGGCTGGGAGCTGCATCACCCGATCGAGTTCGGCCGCTACCTGTGGGACCAACTGGTCGCGGCGGGCGAGAAGCACGGGCTGAAGCTGGTCGGCGCGCGGGCGCAGAACTGGCTGCGGCAAGAGAAAAGCTATCGCGCCTTCGGCACCGAGCTGGGCCGCGACGCGACGCCGCTTGAAGCCGGGCTGGACCGTTTCGTCGATCTGGACAAGGCGTTCAACGGCAAGCAGGCGATGCTGGCCAAGGGCATCCGCAGCAAATGCGTGACCTTGCTGATCGACGGGCCGGCGGACGCCGATCCCTGGGGCCGCGAGGCGCTATACCTGCCCGATGGCGCGGCCCGGATCGGGCGGCTGACCTCGGGCGGCTGGTCGGCGGCTTTCGACAAATCCATTGCCATGGGCTATGTCCGCCCCGACCTGGCCGCGCCGGGGACGCGGCTGAAAGTGCGGATGCAGCGCGAATTATGGGATGCCGAGGTCACGGTGGACAGCCCCTTTGACCCCGAAAATGCCCGTATTCGGGTGGATGGGTGAAACAGCCTATTGCGCGCCGCAATGCCGCGCCAACGGGGATCCGCGCCGGAAAGGGGGGCGGGAAAGGAAACTGTAACGAATTGTCTTGAATCTCTGCTTTGTCCCAGAGGTTCTCCGTGCTAGCAGGCATCCCCATTCCTCAAGCCAGTGAGTAACCAGTATGAAGATTTTCCAGGTCCTAGGCCTTTGCCTGCCGCTTGCCATCGCCGCCGGCCATGCCCAGGCACAGGACGACAGCCAGCAGGGCACGACGCTGCGCAACACCTTTTACATCGGGGCGGGCGCGGCCAATGACGATGGGCCGCTGGAAAATGACGATACGCCGTTCTCCTTCGGTTTCCTGCACCAGCGGCCGGACAGCAAATTGATCCTGGGCTTCGATATCGGCCGCGAAGGAACGATGCTCGATTCGACCTGGGGCATGGATGACCGGCCGAAGCAGGCGACCTCTTACAACTTCCTGATCGGCGGCAATCTGATGGATAACGGGCGTTTCCGGACCGATGCCGCCCTTTTGCTGGGGGTGCGCGAATCCTTTGCCGATTGCGCCGATTCCTACTTGGGTTTTCAGTGCTATGCCGATGAAGAACCCGACACCGACTATAAGGGCAATTTCGGCGCGGTCGTGACCCTGTCCGTGGACAAGTTCACCCTGGGCCTGCGGGCCACCGGCGAAAGCACCCAGATTTTGGCCGGGTTCCGTTTCTGACCCGCACCTGGTCCTGAACAGGCAGCGTCGCGCACGGATCCGCGGCGCCGCTTGTGCAGCCTTGGGCCGTCGCAGTCCGCCGCGTCGCATCCGATTTGCCAAGCCGGCGGGTGGCGGCCTTAGCGCCGCAGCCCGGCCAGGCGCCGCTCCAATTCGTCCCGCAGCGCCACCCGCTCTTCCGGTGACAGGAATGCGCCCAATTCGACCTCGCGCTGGCCGTCGGTCAGGACAAGGTAATCCTCGACCGGGCCGCCGGGGCGCAGGCCGACGCGCACCCAATAGGGGTTGGTCCGCCAGGTCCGGTCGGGCCGGCCCGGATCGCTGCGCAGCAGTTCCAGCCGATCCCGCGACAGCCACATGACCTCGTGCGGGGTGCCGTAGCTGCGGGCGATTCCCTGCCACAACCCCCAGACCGCCAGCAGCGCAAAGGGCAAAAGCCCCCAGACCACCGCCGAGCCAAGCAGGGCCAGAAGCGGCAGCGCCAATCCGCCGGCAGTCAGGCCGATCACCCAGACGAAACCCTGGCGCGACAGCGAGCGATGCGGCCAAAGCTTGAGCTGAAAACAGACGGCCCCGGATTCCTCCGGGGCCGTGTCGTGCCAGACATAAGGCATCTGCTTGATGCGCGATCAATGCGCCCGGACGTGGTCCCAGTCCTCGCGCTTGGGCAGCGTCTCGAACGTGTGTTCGGGCGGCGGCGAGGGCAGGGTCCATTCCAGCGTATCCGCGTGCTCGTTCCAGTAGTTCGGAACATTCACCCGCCGGCCCGCGAACAGCGTGTAGAACACGATGCCGATGAAGAACAGGAACGAGGCAAAGGAAAGATAGGCGCCAAGCGACGAGATATTGTTCCAATAGGCGAACTCGACCGGGTAGTCGATATAGCGGCGCGGCATGCCCTGGCGGCCCAGGAAGTGCTGCGGGAAGAAGATCAGGTTCGAGCCGATGAACATCATCCAGAAATGCAGCTTGCCGGCCCATTCCGGGTATTGCCGGCCCGACATCTTGCCGATCCAGTAATAGACCCCGGCGAAGATCGCAAAGACCGCGCCCAGGCTCATCACATAGTGGAAATGCGCCACGATATAATAGGTATCGTGATAGACCCGGTCCAAGGGCGCCTGGCTGACCACCACGCCGGTCACGCCGCCGACGGTGAACAGGAACAGGAAGCCAAAGGCCCAAAGCATCGGCGTCTTGAACTCGATCGAGCCGCCCCACATGGTGGCGATCCATGAAAAAACCTTGATGCCGGTGGGCACCGCGATGGTCATGGTGGCCAGCATGAAATAAGCCTGCTGGGTCAGCGACATGCCGGCCGTGTACATGTGGTGCGCCCAGACCACGAAGCCCAGGATGCCGATCGCGGCCATGGCCAGGACCATCGGCAGGTAGCCGAAGATCGGCTTCCTGGCGAAGGTCGAGATGACATGGCTGATGATGCCGAAACCCGGCAGGATGATCATGTAGACCTCGGGATGGCCGAAGAACCACAGGATATGCTGGTAAAGCACCGGGTCGCCGCCGCCGGCCGCGTCGAAGAACTGCGTGCCGAAGTTGCGGTCCATCAGCAGCATGGTGATGCCGCCCGCCAGCACCGGCAGCGACAGCAGGATCAGCCAGGCGGTGATGAAGACCGACCAGGCAAACAGCGGCACCTTGAACAAGGTCATGCCGGGCGCGCGCATGTTCAGGAAGGTGGTGATGATGTTGATCGCGCCCAGGATCGAACTGGCGCCCGAGACGTGGACGGCAAAGATCGCCAGGTCCATGGAATAGCCGGCCTCGGTGGTCGAGAGCGGCGGGTAAAGCACCCAGCCCACGCCCGAGCCCATTTGGTCGTTGCCGCCCGGCGCCAGAAGCGAGGCGATGCCCAGGGCGACGCCGCAGACATACATCCAGTAGGACAGGTTGTTCAGCCGCGGAAAGGCCATGTCCGGCGCGCCGAGATGCAGCGGCATGAAATAGTTGCCGAAACCGCCGAACAGTGCCGGGATGACGACGAAGAACATCATGAGCACCCCGTGATAGGTGATCATGACGTTCCACAGATGCCCGTTCGGCGTGCATTCCGCCGATGCATCGGCGATGAAGCGCGCGCCTTCCTGGCACATGTATTGGACGCCGGGATGCTGCAACTCCATCCGCATGTAAACGGTGAAGCATACCGAGATCAGGCCGACGATGCCGGCCGTGAACAGGTAAAGGATACCGATATCCTTGTGGTTTGTTGACATGAACCAGCGGGTGAAGAACCCGCGGGTGTCATGATGGTCACCGTGGCCGTGAACGGCTGCGTCTGCCATAAGTGGACTCCCTAGACATGCGGCTGGTCGGCGGCAAAGGCCGACGGACTCGCCTGTTTCTAGTCCACAATCCTATCCCTCGCAATGCGAAGAAGGGACTAAAAGCCGCACCCCTGCGCGCTTTTGCCGCAGGGGTGCGGCTGTCGCGGGCTTGCCGCCCGCGCAGGTCAGTTCGCTTCGGCTTCGGCCGGGGCGGCTTCGGCCTCTGCGCCCGCGTCGGGCGAGTGCTTGGCCAGGAACGCGGCCACGTCGGCCTGATTCTTGCCCAGCTTGAAGGTCATCTTGGTCTTGGCCGCCGAATCGCCGGTCTGTTCGACCAGCCAGGGCTTGGGATCGGTCATGTATTCGACCAGGGCTTCCTCGGTCCAAACCATGTCCGGGTTCTTTTCGGCCACTTCAAGAATGCCGTCGCCGTATTTGAAGCCTTCGACCGAGGCGATCTTGCGGCCCACGACGCCGTAAAGGTTCGGGCCGGTCTTGCCCCCCTTGACGACATTGGTGCCGTCAGGCGCCTGAACCATGTGGCAAGCCTTGCACTTGTTGAATTCCTTCTCTCCCTTGGTGGCGTCGCCAGCGTCCTGGGCCATGGCCGGCAGGGCGAGGGACAGGGAGGCGAGAGTGGCATAGATGCTGATCTTCATCGCGGTTCCTCTTGGGTATCGCTCTTTGCGCGGGGAACGGACCTCTCCGCTACCCGCGTAACAGGGCTATCATGCGTCCAGCCGTCCGAATACCGTAAAAAAGTCGCAGAGCAAAGCCCGGTGAATATGTCGCAACGCAGAAAAGCCGCGCAGTCAGCCGGGCAGGGGCGGGAAGTTGGCGGCGAAGTTCAGGCGCAGCGCCAGGTCCAGATCGGCCATGCCCACCGGCAGGCCCATGTCGACCAGGCTGGTGACGCCATGACCCTGGATGCCGCAGGGCACGATGCCGTCGTAATGGTCCAGGTCCGGCTCGACATTGATGGCAAGGCCGTGAAAGCTGACCCAGCGGCGCAGCTTGACGCCGATGGCGGCGATCTTGTCCTCGCGCATGGTGCCGTCGGGCAGGGGGGCCTTGTCGGGCCGGGCGATCCAGACGCCGACGCGGCCGTCGCGGATTTCGCCGCGCAGGTTGAATTCGGCCAGCGTGTCGATGACCCAGGATTCCAGCGCCCTGACAAAGGCGCGCACGTCGCGGCCGCGCCGGTTCAGGTCCAGCATGACATAGACCACGCGCTGTCCGGGGCCGTGATAGGTATATTGCCCGCCGCGCCCGGTCTGGTGCACCGCAAAGCGGGGGGCAAGCAGGTCCGCCGGCCTGGCCGAGGTGCCGGCGGTGTAGAGCGGCGGGTGTTCGACCAGCCAGACCAGCTCGTCCGCCCGGCCCTGGGCGATGGCGGCCGCGCGCGCCTCCATGAAGGCCGTGGCTTCCTGGTAGTCGGTCAGGCCGGGGGCGGTGATCCATTCGGTCATGGGCGCCAGATAGGACCGGACGGGCATCCTGGGCAAGGGCCGGTTTGCGTCGCGGGCGGCGGTGGGGGCTGTCTGCCCCCACACCCCCGAGGATATTTCCGCACGAAAGAAGGAAATGGCCGGGGCGGTCATGAATTCCGTGCAAGATCATTCTGCGGATGTTGAATTTCCCTAATCGGCGATCTGCGGCTATAGAACACATTCCATAAAGCGCGGACCGAACCATGACCTTGCCCCTTTCCCCCGTCTTCGACGCCCTGCGCGCGGCTGCGCGCGACCGCATCCTGATCCTGGACGGCGCGATGGGAACGCAGATCCAGCAGCTTGGCCTGGGCGAGGCGGATTTCGCCGGCCATGGCGCGGGCTGCGCCTGCGGCTGCCATCCGCCAGCGCCGGGGGAGCATCCGCAGCAGGGCAACAACGACCTGCTGAACCTGACCCAACCCCAGGCGATCGAAGAGATCCATTACCGCTATGCCAAGGCGGGGGCGGATATCGTCGAGACCAACACCTTTTCCTCGACCTCGATCGCGCAGGCCGATTACGGCATGGAGGCGGCGGTCCATGACCTGAATTTCCACGGCGCCCGCCTTGCGCGGCAGGCGCTGGACCGCGCCACGGCCGAAGACGGGCGGCTGCGCTGGGTCGCGGGCGCGCTGGGGCCGACCAACCGCACCGCATCCATCAGCCCCGACGTGAACAATCCAGGCTATCGCGCCGTCACCTTCGACGATCTGCGCATCGCCTATACCCAACAGCTTCGCGGGCTGATCGAGGGCGGCGCCGACCTGATCCTGATCGAGACCATTTTCGACACGCTGAACGCCAAGGCCGCGATCTTCGCCTGCGAGGAGGTGTTCGAGGAAAAGGGCCTGCGCCTGCCGGTGATGATTTCCGGCACCATCACCGACCTGTCGGGACGCACCCTGTCGGGCCAGACGCCGACCGCCTTTTGGCACTCCATGTCCCATGCCGCGCCGATCACCGTGGGCCTGAACTGCGCGCTTGGCGCCGCCGCCATGCGCCCGCACCTGGCCGAGCTTTCGACCGTCGCCGATACGCTGATCTGCGCCTATCCCAATGCCGGCCTGCCCAACGAGATGGGCCAATATGACGAATCGCCCGCCGATATGGCGGCGCAGGTCGCCGAGTTTGCCCGCGAGGGGTTGGTGAACGTGGTCGGCGGCTGCTGCGGTTCGACCCCGGACCATATCGCCGCCATCGCCCGCGCCGTGGCCGATCTGCCGCCGCGCCAGGTGCCGGAGATCGAGCCGCGCCTGCGCCTGTCGGGGCTGGAGCCTTTCGTCAAGACCGACGACATTCCCTTTGTCAACGTGGGCGAGCGCACCAACGTCACCGGCTCGGCGCGGTTTCGCAAGCTGATCACCAATGGCGACTATGCCGCAGCGCTGGACGTGGCCCGCGACCAGGTGGAAAACGGCGCCCAGATCATCGACGTCAACATGGACGAGGGGCTGATCGATTCGAAACAGGCGATGATCGACTATCTGAACCTGATCGCCGCCGAGCCCGACATCGCCCGCGTGCCGGTGATGATCGACAGCTCCAAATGGGAGGTGATCGAGGCCGGGCTGAAATGCGTGCAGGGCAAGGCCATCGTGAACTCGATCAGCCTAAAGGAGGGCGAGGAGAGCTTCCTGGCGCAGGCCCGGCTTTGCCGCCGCTATGGCGCGGCCGTGGTGGTCATGGCCTTCGA
The DNA here is from genome assembly GCF_900156255.1 of Paracoccus thiocyanatus. GTDB lineage: Bacteria > Pseudomonadota > Alphaproteobacteria > Rhodobacterales > Rhodobacteraceae > Paracoccus > Paracoccus thiocyanatus. Next base: position 242,218 of record NZ_FTMK01000002.1, on the reverse strand, counting down.
CGAGACCGGCCAGGCCGATACCGAGAACCGCAAGGTCGAGATCTGCACCCGCGCCTATGAGCTTTTGGTGAACAAGGTCGGCTTCCCGCCCCAGGACATCATCTTTGACCCGAACGTCTTTGCCATCGCCACCGGCATCGAGGAGCATGACAATTACGGCGTCGATTTCATCGGCGCGACGCGGCGCATCATGCAAAGCCTGCCGCATGTGCATATCTCGGGGGGGGTGTCGAACCTTTCCTTCAGCTTCCGCGGCAACGAGCCGGTGCGCGAGGCGATGCATGCCGTGTTCCTGTATCACGCCATCCAGGCGGGCATGGACATGGGCATCGTCAACGCGGGCCAGCTTGCGGTCTATGACCAGATCGACGAGGGCCTGCGCGAAGCCTGCGAGGATGTGGTGCTGAACCGCCGGCCCGCCAATGGCGGCACCGCGACCGAAAACATGCTGGAGCTCGCCGAGCGCTTCCGCGGCGAAGGCGGGGCCAAGGCGCGCGAAAAGGACCTGACCTGGCGCACATGGCCGGTCGAGAAGCGGCTGGAACATGCGCTGGTCAACGGCATCACCGAATATATCGACCAGGATACCGAAGAGGCGCGGCTGGCCGCCACCCGCCCGCTGCACGTCATCGAGGGGCCGCTGATGGCTGGGATGAACGTGGTGGGCGACCTGTTCGGCTCGGGCAAGATGTTCTTGCCGCAGGTGGTGAAATCGGCCCGCGTGATGAAGCAGGCGGTGGCGCATCTTCTGCCCTTCATGGAAGCCGAAAAGGCCGCGGCGGGGGGCTTGGGCGGTTCCTCCAGCGCCGGCAAGGTGCTGATGGCGACGGTCAAGGGCGATGTCCACGACATCGGCAAGAACATCGTCGGCGTCGTGCTGGCCTGCAACAATTACGAGATCATCGACCTGGGGGTGATGGTCCCCGCGACCAGGATCCTGGAAACCGCCAAGGCCGAAAACGTGGACATCATCGGCCTGTCCGGCCTGATCACCCCGTCGCTGGACGAAATGGTGCATGTCGCCAGCGAGATGGAGCGCGAGGGCTTTGACATCCCGCTGCTGATCGGCGGCGCGACCACCTCGCGCGTGCATACCGCGGTCAAGATCCATCCGCGCTATGCCAAGGGCCAGGCGGTCTATGTCACCGACGCCAGCCGCGCGGTGGGCGTGGTGGGCAGCCTGCTGTCGGGTCAGAAAACCGCCTATGTCGAGAATGTCCGCAGCGAATACATGGAGGTCGCGAACAAGCACGCCCGCGCCGAGGCCGATAAGAAGCGCCTGCCGCTGGCCGTGGCCCGCGACAATGCCCTGCGCATCGACTGGTCGGAGTTCGAGGCCAGGACGCCCGCGTTCCTGGGGCCCCGCGTGATCGACGATTTCGACCTGGCCGAGATCGCGCGCTATATCGACTGGACCCCCTTCTTCCAGACCTGGGAGCTGAAGGGCGTCTATCCGCGCATCCTGGACGACGAAAAGCAGGGCGAGGTGGCGCGCCAGCTTTTCGCCGATGCGCAGGCCATGCTGGCGCGGATCATCGACGAGCAATGGTTCCGGCCGCGCGCGGTCATCGGCTTCTGGCCGGCGAACCGGGTCGGCGACGATATCCGGCTTTACACCGGCGAGGACCGGGGCGCGGAACTGGCCAGCCTGCACACGCTGCGCCAGCAGGTGACAAAGCGCGACGGCCGCCCGAACGTGGCGCTGGCCGATTTCGTGGCCCCCGAGGGGCGGCGGGACTATGTCGGCGGCTTCGTGGTTACGGCGGGCGGCGAAGAGCAGCAGATCGCCGACCGTTTCAAGGCCGCGCATGACGATTTCTCGGCCATCCTGGTGCAGGCCCTGGCCGACCGCTTTGCCGAGGCGCTGGCCGAGATGATGCACGAGCGGGTGCGCCGGCAATACTGGGGCTATGCCGATGAAAGCTTCACCCCTCAGGAGCTGATCGCCGAACCCTATGCCGGCATCCGCCCGGCCCCCGGCTATCCGGCCCAGCCCGACCATACCGAAAAGGTGACGCTGTTTGACCTGCTGGACGCGACCGCAGCGACGGGGGTGGAACTGACCGAGTCGATGGCGATGTGGCCCGGCGCCTCGGTCTCGGGGCTTTATATCGGCCATCCCGAGGCCTATTATTTCGGCGTCGCCAAGGTCGAACATGACCAGGTCCTGGACTATGCCGAACGCAAGGGGATGACCGTCGCCGAGGTCGAGCGCTGGCTGTCGCCGATCCTGAATTACACCCCCCAGGCGGCTGTCGCGGCCGAGTGAAAAGAAACGCGCGGCGGGCGAAAAATGCCCTTTTCATCCGCCGCGCAAGCGTCTATGAGACCCGAGCCTACGAAAGTGCGGTCGTGGCGGAATTGGTAGACGCGCAGCGTTGAGGTCGCTGTTCCTTAACCGGAGTGGAAGTTCGAGTCTTCTCGACCGCACCAACATCACGCCCGTGGCGATCCCCTAACTGCAAGTGAACCCGATATCCCAAGCCTTTTCGAGGCTGCGGGATTTGCGCGTCCCCCGGACCAATTCTATCCAGGCGCGGCAATGGCCGCGGATGGATAGATCCGATCACCCTTGAAGCATTGCTGCGCCGGCTTACGGCTCGGCCTGCGCGACGAGTTGCTGCAAGCCGACATAGGCCCCGGCGCAGATGGCCAGCAGCGTGACGGGCCCGGACCAGGACAGGGTTGCCGTCGCGGTCAGCCCCTGTCCGATGGTACAGCCGGCGGCGATCGCGCCCCCCGCGCCCATCAGCGCCGCGCCGCATAGCTGCCGGCCGAACTCGCGCACATCGTCGCAGGATTCCCAATAAAGCTCGCCGCGGAAAAAGCACACGATGAAAGCCCCAAGGATGGTGCCGAAAACCGCCCCTACGGAATAGCTGGGGACCGTTCCCGTCGAGGTCATCACATATAGGATGGTTCTGCCGACGGGGGCGGTAAAGGCCGGACCCTCGACATAAATCGCGGCGGCGCTGTTGTCGTGAATCACCGAGGTGCCGATCAGGCTGAGCGCGACCGCAAGCCCGACGCCGACCGAGCCGCAGATCGCGGCCGGCGAGCGTGAAATCGCCGGACGGGTAATGCCCCAAAGGATGAATGCAAGGCCAAGCAGAAGGCCCAGAAAATCCGCAGGCAACCCGGTCAGTTTCCCGACCGCGACCCCAAATCCGTTCGGCTCGGTTTCCTCCCATTGGGGAAAGATCGCTATCCGCAAAGGGGCCAGGGGTCCGGACAGGGTGACATAGGACGAAACTCCGATCACCCCCAGCAGGATGAAGGACCGGATATCGCCGCTTCCGGCCTTGACCGCGGCGCCGAAGCCGCAATTCCCGGCCAAGGCCATGCCATAACCAAAGACAAGGCCGCCGGATATGCTGGCGACGGGGTTCCAGATCACCGAATGATAAATCGTCCGCTGAAGATCGACAAAGCCGGCGCGGACACCGATCTGGGTTCCGACGATCGCCACGCCCAGCGCGACCGCCCAGATATGCAATCGGCGAAAGTCCCGGCCCAGCATTGCCGTTTCCAACGCGCCCAAAGAGCAGAAATCCGTGACGCGCGATGCGCCGCCCAGCAGGGCGCCGCATAACAGGCCAACCAGGGCAAGCTGCACCGCAACTTCGCCTTCTCCTCCCATCGTTTCCCCCCGTTTAACGTGTCCCGCCGAACGCCTGGTGCTGGTGGACCACAAACGCACGAAGCAGGTCGGCAATCCGCTTGTCGCCGATCGAATAATAGATGGTATGGCCTTCGCGGCGGGCGAGCACCAATTGATCCGCCTTGAGCCGGGCCAGGTGCTGGCTGACCACGGATTGTCTGGCGTCGATCAGGTTCTCAAGCTCCGACACGCTGCATTCGCGCACCGCCAGGTGGCACAGGATCCGAAGCCGCCCTTCGTGCCCCAGCGCCTTGAACACCCCGGCGGCCGACGAGACGGCGCGCTGCTGTTCGCGGGGAGTGGAAAACGGGTTCAGCACCAGCCGGTCCTCGCCCGCGGCCAGGACCAGATCCATCAACGTAAAGGGCGCGATTTGCTGCATTCGGCGGCCTCGGGTTCAGTGGCTGGGCCCGCAGCAAGACGCTGCAACATTATCTGCAATGTCGCATGAGACCCGCCTTGGTCGCAACCCCGCAATACGGCACGAAAACAATTGATAAACGTAAATGCGTATTATCGAAACTATAACATCACGTTTTTTTAATATTAATTGTTGCGCGATTTTAGATGTCATCCTATGGTCTGATTCGTGGCGGCCAAACCAACCGTTCACGGGCCGGCATCGGCAGAAGCAGTAACCTGAGATTCCTGTATAGACCGGGTGTTCATCCCGGATATCGTTTCGCGGCGTGTGGCTACATCGCAGCGGCTTATCAATCCAGATGATATCGGAACGGCGGCCATTGGCCGTTGTGCTTTCCGGGCTTGCGCCCGGAATACCGAAAGGGGGGAGTGAAATGCATGATAAACATCCGACCGGAGTTGATAAAACTCCGGCGCCTGTAGGGACGCGGTTTCTTTCGCGAGCCGGGGTCGTTGCGGCTTTTGTCGGAATGACCATGGCGCTGCCGGTCTATGCTGCCGGGGATGACGGTTCATTTCCGGCGGCCGAGGAAGTCGGCGGCGAGGTATTCCCAGCGGGCCTTCAGCCGGGCGACGAATTTCCCATGGACGTGCAGCTTTTCGATCTTGAGGGAAAGGAACTGACGCTGGGCGACATTGCATCGGGCAAGCCCACGCTGCTGACCTTTTTCATCAGCGCGGCGCCCGCCTCGGTTGCCGAATTGAGCAATATCGAGAAGTTTGCCGCCGGCAAGGATTTGAACATCGTCTTTGCCAATTCGGATTCCGTCGGTACTGCCTTGCTTGGCGGTCCCGAGGCGCAAATTCCCGAAACGGTGCGCACCGTCAATATCATCAAGGCCGAAGAGAAACTTGATACGCCGATGTATGTGGCGCCAAACAACGTCTTCACGCCCGAAGGCCTGTCGAACCGGCTTGGTTTCCGGGGCCTGCCGACATCGTACCTGATCGACGCAGAAGGAAAGGTCGTTCGGACCTTTGTCGGACAGCGGGATTGGATGGACGGCGATCTCGAACTTATCAGCGCAGCACAACAGGGAAACTGATACCATGATCAACAGGCGCAATTATCTTCGTGGATCTTTGGCCGCGGGTGCCGGTCTTGTCATGGGCGGCGGGGTCGCCGGCAAGGCGCTGTCGGCGGTGCATGACGCGACCGGAGAGGGCACCTATGAACTGTTCAAGAAGTTCAAGGGCAACGTCCTGCTGCTGCCGGGCAAGTATAGCGGCACGGTATCCGCGCTTGACCTGAGCGTGCCGGAAACGCTGGCGTGGTATAACTACGGCCGCGCGGGCGTCGACCTGCCCATTCCGCACCATATCGCGGCCATGCCGTCGGCGGACCCCTATAAGGGCTTCGATTTCTACCAGACGATGCAGCCTCCGGGCGCGCCCTATGTCAACGAGAACTCGCCCGAATGGCGCGACCGCGGCGATTTCAAGATGTACAAGATGCGCTATGACGGGTCGGGGACGCAGAACTCGATCTCGGTCGTCAACGACATCTCGGCGACCACGGGAATGGCGCTTGGCGTGCACGTCTCGATCGGGGTGGGGCCGAACGCTGAAAAATACGTGGCCTTTGCCGATGGGCAGAAGGACATGGTGCTGATCACCACCATCGACGACGATCCCAAGATCGTCAAAGCGTTCCGCGCCGACTATGATCCGAACGCGCGCGAGTTGACGATCCAGCATATCTTCCCTGACGCATCGACCGGGCGCTTCGACTATGAAGGCCGCAAGGGGATGAAGACCAGCCACGAGGCGATGCTGGGCGAAGAGCTGATGCCGGCCGATCCCACGGCGGTGTTCGTCGATGCCTGGACCTGGCACCCCAAGCTTCCGCTGGGGGCGATCCTGATCCGTCGGCACGGGTGCTGCGTCATCGTCAACACCGAGACATGGGAGCCGCTGGCCCTGCTTTCGACCGCCAAGGGCGCGCCGGACCATTTCGAACTGGTGCGCCAGCAGGGGACAAGCTGGACCTATTCGATCCCCTCGGTGCTGACGCCGCTGCACGAGGCGGGCTTCATCACCTCGGGCGAATTCTTCCTGGCCTGCAACAACGTGCTGCAAAACAATATCGCGGTATACCGCTCGGAAGACCCGGACCCGATGAAATGGAAGAAAGAGGCCTTTGTCGAAGGCTTCGGCGACAAATACCTGCCCTTGCACATGGGCAACGTCCCGGATTCGCGATGGGTGTTCTTTACCATCTGGGCGCGCAAGCCCAATAACGGCTTCATCTGCAAGGTCGATCCAAAGACCTGGAAGGTCGTCGCCCAATGGGACACGGGGCCGGACCCGCATACATGCGACTGCACGACGGACGGAAAATACATCACGACGGTATATTCCGGAAACCAGTCGGGCCAGTCGGGTCTGGTGGTGATTGACGCGGATACCGACGAGATCGTGGCCCGGCTTCCAAGCCCCGCCGGCCACCACGACCACGTGGTCGTCCCCGAAAGCTGGGAGGGGCTCAAGGCCTCGCGCAGCACTTCGGTCTGACGAAAGAGCGCCGCCGGCCGCGTCCTCCCTTTGGCGTCCGGCGGCGCCCATCCTATCCCACAGGAGCTAGTTCCATGATCCGCTTTCACGCTGGCCGCCTTGCCGCGGCAGCCCTGCTGGCTGCCTTTGCCGGTGCGATCCTGCCGGTGGCCGCCCATGCCCATGGCGACGAATCCCACGAGACCGCCGCCGGTCCCAACGGCGGGCTTTTCGCAAGCGCCGGTGACTACCATGTCGAGCTTCTGGCCTCTGACGGCGCGATCACCGTCTGGCTGACCGATATGGGCGGCGAGCCGGTTTCCACCGAAGGGATGGCCGCCACGGTCGCGCTGTATCGCGCGGAGGAGCGCGTCGATCTGGGGCTTGCACCGGCCGGCGGGCACAGCCTGGCGGTCGAGGACCCGCGCATTCAGCCCGCCGAGGGGGGGCGGCTGGTGCTTCAGGCCACCGCGCCGGACGGCGAGCCGATCGAGGCGCGTTTCGACCTTGGATCGCACGGGCACTGACATGCTGGGATGCAGAGCCGTCAGGACGCCCCCATCGCGCGCCTTTCAATGGCGGGACCTGGTGCCGCTTGCTTGCATCGCAAGCGCCGCCACGGTCTGGGGCGTATTGGCCGGCGGCGACGCGGCCGCGGGCGAAGCAGAGGTGCAGCGCCTGCGCGACCAGCAGGTCTGCCGCGGCTGCGATCTGGCCGGGGCCGATCTGACCGCCATCAGCATGATGCATGTCGATCTGCGCGACGCCGATCTTGGCGGCGCGCGGCTTTCCGGTGTCAGCCTGATCGGAAGCGACCTTAGCAATGCCCGCCTTGTCGGGGCCGATCTGTCGGGGGCGACCCTGGGCGGCGTCATTCTGACCGGGGCCGACCTGACCGACGCCCGGCTGTCTGGGGCGGTGCTGATCATGGCCCGGCTGGGAAATGCGCGGCTGGACGGCGCGGACATGTCGGACATCCATGCCGCCAATGCGGATTTCGAAGGTGCCTCGCTGCGCGATGCGCGGATGAATGGCGCCGATCTTTATGCCGCCAACCTGTTCTTTTCCGACCTGTCCGGCGCCGATTTGACCGGCGCCGACCTGAACGCCGCGACCTTGGACAATTCCGAGCTGGACGGCGTGATCACCGATGACAGCACCACCTGCCCGGATCTTTCCGCCGGGCCGTGCTGGCCCTAACCCAAGGAGGCAAGCGCCCGTGCCCGTTCCGCACCCGAACGATTTTCGCCCCGGTCCGTCCGCCGCCGGCTTGCGCCTTGGACGGCGTGGCTTTCTGCAACTGGTTGGCCTGGCCGCAGCGGTGGGACCGACCCTTGTCGGGCGCGCCCATGCCCAGGCGGCCGGCGCGGCCGCACCCCGGATGATGGACGATGGCAACCTGGCGTTGACCACCGGCTTCGTTTTTCCAGACGCGCCGCCGGACGCGCTGGCCGCGGCTTTCGATTCGGCGGACCCGGACCTGCCGCTTGCCGTGCCCTGCACGGTGCCGGTGCTGCGCCTGGGCGACCGGACCATCCTTTTCGACGCCGGCTCCGGCCCGATGTTCATGGACAGTGCCGGCAGGCTGGCGGCCTCGCTCGAGGCGGCCGGCATTTCACCGGCCGATGTCACCGATGTCATCTTTACCCATTTTCACCCCGATCACCTTTGGGGCGTGACCGATGATTTCGACGAGCTGACCTTTCCCGAAGCCCACTATCACATGGCCCAGGCCGAGTTCGATTTCTGGATGGCAGAGGATGCCGTGTCGAATGTGGACGCGGGGATGGAGACCTTTGTCGCCGGGGCCAGGTCGCGCCTGCCGCGCCTGGCCGAGCGCGGGCGTTTCTTCAAGGACGGCGACGAGCCGCTGCCCGGCATCGAGGTCGCCGCCACGCCGGGGCATTCGCCGGGGCATTGCAGCTTTCTGCTGCATCTGGGCGGCGATCCGCTGTTGATCACCGGGGACGTGTTCTCGCACCCGCTGACCATCGCCCATCCGCAATGGCGCTGGGGCACGGACCAGGATCACGACGCGGCGGCGGCGCAGCGGCACCGCATGATCGACCGGGCGATTTCGGAAAAACTGCGCCTTGCGGTCTTTCACATGCCCGCTCCGGGGCTTGGCCGGATCGAGCGCGGCGCCGAGGGCGCCCGCTGGGTGGTCGAGCCATGACCTGCCGGCGCTGGCTTCCGGCCGGTCTGGCCGCCCTGGTCCTGGGCCTGTCGCCGCTGGAAACCGCGGCGCATTCCGATGCCTCGTCCTTCAGCGGAACGGCAGGGGTTCACGATCACCCCGTCGAGACGATGGAGGACATCGTCCGCTATCCCGCCAGGGTGATCGTCGATCCGCGCAAGGTCGTGAACGTGACCATGCGGGTCAATGCGCGCATCACGGAAGTGACCAGCGGCGCGGTCGGCAGCCGGGTCCGGGCCGGCGACATTCTGGCCCATTTCACCAGCGCCGAGCTGAAGACCCTTCAGACCAGCTATATCGAATCCTGGCGGGCGCGCGACCTGATGCTGGCCGCCTCGGTCACGGCGCAGGCGAAATTGCTCGAGGCGCGGATGAATCTGCAATGGCGGGGCCTGTCCGAATCCGACATCGACCAGATCGAACTGACCCGGCGTCCGGTCGAGCAGATTGCGCTGGTCGCACCTGCCGACGGCTATCTGACGCAGGTGAATATCGGCACCAACAGCATCGTGAACGCCGGCACCCGCGCCGGGCTTTTCACCGCCGCCGGAACGCCGGTGTTCCAGATCGCCGACCTGGGGGCCAAGCTGATCCTTGCCGAACTTCCGGCCGAGGTGGCGGCCGGGATCGCGCCGGGCGATGAATTGCGGCTGATGGCGCCGGGGGCGTCGATCCCTGAACAGGCCGCCGCGCGGGTCGAAGCGGTGCTGCCCGTCGTTCCGGCGGGGCGGCCCTGGACCCGCACCGTCCGGCTTGTTCCCGGCGACGAGGTCGCGCGCCTGCTTCGTCCCGGACAGGCCGTGACCGTCCTGCCCCCGGACGCATCCGCACCGCATGAGGAGCATTCCCATGACTGACCGGCGGTTCATCCTGGGGGGCATCGGCCTGGCGCTGGCGCTGGCGGTTGCGGCATCGGCCGGACCGGCGGCGGCGCAGGCTTCGTCCTTTATCGTCTCGCGCGCGGTGTCGACGGCGCCGCCCGATCACCGCGTCCCGGCCTTTGGGCGGGTGATCCTGGACCCGCAGGGCCAGCTGGACATCAACGCCGCGATCAGCGGCCAGGTTGCCGAGGTGCTGGTCCTGCCCGGCAGCGCCGTCGCCAAGGGCGACCCGATCGCGACCGTCACCAGCCCCGATTTCGTCTTTACCCAGCGCAGCTATCTGGCACTGCTGGAAAATGACGAACAGCTCGAGATCCTGCGCGGCGAGGGGAACCTGCCGAACTATCTCAGCGATGCGCGCGACAACCTGCGCTGGTGGGGCATGACCGAGGCGCAGATCGACCGGCTGGTCCAGGAACGCAGGACCGTTGACCGCCTGAACCTGCTTGCGCCCGAGGACGGCATCATTACCGAGGTTCTGGTCCAGCCCGGCGACATGATCGACGCGGGCGACCGCACCATGCAGAATTTCATCGTGCTGGGGCGCGCCGTCGCGCGCATGCAGCGCGCGGCCACGCCGCTTGTGCTGGAGGTGGCGGTGTTTCCCGACCTGGACCTGGGCCCCGCCGACAGCCTGGTCGTGGTATCCGGTCCCGAAGGTGCGGCCGAGGATGCCGCGACCCCGCCCGGCGGCGGGCTGGTGGGCGATGATGACGAGCCCTCCCAACCGCCGGCGCCGTCTTCTGCCACAGGTGGGGCGTTGATGGACGGTTTCAACGCCCCGGTCGGCGCGCCGCCACCGCCCGCCGCGGATGCCACGATCACCGCGCGCCCACAGGCGCCCGGCGAGGACGCAGCAGGCGACGCGACAGCGGCGCAAACCCCGTCTGGTTCGGCACCGGCGGGGGACCACGCCGTTGCCGGCGCCGACCGGATCGCGCAGGCGGACGGACCGCCCGAGGCCGGCCCAGACGACCATGCCGCCGGAGCGGAGGACATGCCCGCGCCCGATGTCCGGGTCCGCCTGCCTTTCGGCGCCAAGGATGGCGGTCCGCTTACCTTGCCCGCGGCCCTTGTCGCGCCCGCCATCGACGCGGCAACGCAGCAGGCGACGGGGCTTGTCAGCCTTGACGGCGTGGCGGGCGATTTTCATCTGGGCCAGGTCCTGCCGGTCCAGATCGTCTGGCCGGCGTCGCCCGGCGTCTGGCTTCCCGCCGATGCCGTCTTGCGCCAGGATATCGACCCCGTCGCCTATGTCGACCTGGGCGAGGGGCGCTATGCCCGGCGAAAGCTGACCGTCCTTGAGCGCGCGGACGGCTGGTTCCGCGTCGAGGACGTCGCCGCCGACGCCAAGGTGGTCGTGCGCGGCAAGTCCTTGATCGAGGGCCAGTATCGCCGGACCGCCGGCGGCACCCGCGACCCCGACGATCACGACCACCACCATTAGCGCCGGGAAAGGGCCGCCACCATGTTCGACAGGATTATCCGGGCTTCGCTGCGCTTCCGCTTTACGGTGATCGTGCTTTATGCGGCGCTGATGATCGTGGCGGCCGCGGTGTTGCCGCGGATGCCGGTGGACGTGTTCCCGGAATTCGCGCCGCCCCAGATCCAGGTCCAGACCGAGGCCCCCGGCTTTCCCTCGGAAGACGTCGAGACGCTTGTCACCCGCCCGATCGAGACGGCCTTGCAAGGCATGCCGCTGGTCGAACAGCTACGCTCGGTGTCCAGCGTGGGGCTGTCGCGGGTGACGATCGTGTTCAAGCCGGGCATCGACATCTACGACGCGCGGATGCTGACGCAGGAACGGCTTCAGACCGCGATGACCCAATTGCCCGACGGGGTCGACCCCCCGCGGATGATGCCCATGACCTCGGCGGTAAGCTGGCTACAGAAATTCGCGCTGGTCGACTGGTCGCAGAACCCCGACCCGCTGCGGCTGCGCGCGCTTGCCGACTGGGATTTCCGCAACGCGCTGCTGGCGCAGCCGGGCGTGGCCGAAGTCGTGGCGCAAGGCGGCGGCGTCAAGCAATACCAGGTGCTTGTCGATGTCACGAAACTGCGCCGCTATGATTTGTCCTTCGACGATGTGGTGGCCGCCGCGCGCCAGGCGAACCTGATCCTGCCCGGAGCGTTCCTGGAGCCGTCGCGGGACGAGGAATATTTCCTGCGCGTGGACGGCCGCGCCCGCACCCCCGAAGAGATCGGCCGCACCCAGATCGCGCTGCGCGACGGCGTCCCCTTGTTGCTGGCCGATGTGGCCCAGGTCGTCAACGGGCCGGAAATCAAGCGCGGCGATGCGCAGATGGCGGGCGGCAGCGCGGTCATCGGCACGGTTTCCAAGCTGTGGGGCGCCGACACGCTGGACACCAGCCGCGCGGTGCAGTCGGCGCTGGACCGCCTGGCCCAGACGCTTCCGCCCGACATCCAGCTCATCCCCAACGTGTTCCGGCAGGCAAGCTCGATCGAGCGGTCCATCGAAAACCTGCGCGGCGCGATGATCGAGGCGGTGATCATCGTGGCGCTGATCCTTGCGCTGCTGATCGGGCGCTGGCGGCCGACCGTCATCAGCCTTGTCGCCATTCCGATCTCGCTGACCGTCGGCGCGCTGATCCTGTGGATGCTGGGGATCGGCATCAACGCCCTGACCCTGGGCGGGCTTATCTTCGCCGTCGGAGAGGTGGTGGACGACGCGATCATCGACGTCGAAAACATCATGCGCCGCGCGCGCGAGACGCGCAGCCAGGGCCAGCGGGTCCCCCTGCTGCAAACCGTGTTCGAAGGCAGTTCCGAAATCCGCAATTCCGTCGTCTTCGCCACCGGGATCGTGATCATCGCCTTTGTCCCGATCTTCTTTCTGTCGGAAATCGAGGGGCGGCTTTTCGCGCCCATGGCCATCGCCTATATCGCCGCGGTCCTGGGCTCGCTGTTCGTCGCGCTGTCGCTGGTGCCGGTGCTTAGCTATTTCGCCCTGCGCCGGGGCGGGGGGCGGGACCTGGAACCCAGCCGCGCGGCGCTGTGGCTGCATCGCGGCTATGGCCGGCTGATCGGCCGGGTGGTGGACCATGGCCGGCCGGCGATCATCCTCAGCCTGGCGGGGACCGTGGTCGCGGCGCTGCTTCTGGTCACGGCGGCGCGCGAATTCCTGCCCCAGCAGGCCGAAGGCAACGTCATCATCGCCACCACCGCCATGCCGGGCACCTCGCTGGCCGAGAACATGCGCCTGGGCACCCAGATCGAACGCATCGTGTCGGCGGTGCCGGGCGTCGTCAGCGTCAGCCAGCGGGCCGGCCGCTCGCGCCTGGACGAGGACGCCCAGCCGGTCAACTTTGCCGAATTCGACGTGACGCTTGATCCCGAACTGCGCGACGCCGCGGGCGCCATCGAACAGATCCGCACCGCGCTGGCGGATGTGCCCGGCGTGGCGGTGAACGTGTCGCAGTTCATCACCCACCGGATGCAGGAAATCCTGTCCGGCGTCCGCGCCCAGGTGGTGATCAAGGTCTTTGGCGCCGACCTGGCGACGCTGGAACATCTTCAGGGCGACATCATCCAGGCGGTGTCCGGGATTCCGGGCATCGTCGATTTGCAGCCCGAACCGCTGCTGCTGATCCCCGGATACGACATCCGGGTGGACCGGGCCAATGCCGCGGTCTACGGGCTGTCGCCGGGCGAGATCGTCCGCCAGGTCGGCCAGGCGCTGAACGGCATCGCGGTGTCGAAGGTGGTCGAGGGCGACCGCAGCTTCGACCTGGTGGTGCGCGGCGACGAAGCCTCGCGCAACACCGTCGAGGCCATCGCCAGGATGCCGCTGCGCAGCAGCGCCGGCGCCACGGTCCCGGTTTCGGCGGTGGCCAGCATCGCGCCGACCCAGGACCGCTATCAGATCGCGCATGAGGACGGGCAGCGCCGGGCGGTGGTGCAGTGGAACACCACCGGCGACCTGGGCCGGGTGATCGCCGCGGCCGAGGCCGCGATTGCCGAACAGGTCGCGCTGCCGCCGGGTTATCGCCTGGTCTTTGACGGCGACTGGGTCGGCCAGCAGCGGGCCTCGGCCAACCTGGCCTGGTCGGGAACGCTCAGCATCCTGATGATCCTGCTGCTTCTGGGCCTGGCCTTCCGCACGCCGGCCTTTGCGGCGCTGGTGGCGCTGAACGTGCCCTTTGCCCTGCTGGGCGGCGCGCTGGTGCTGCGGCTGGGCGGCGAAAGCCTGAACGTCGCCTCGACCGTCGGGCTGATCGCGCTGGCCGGGGTCGCGGCGCGCAACGGCATCCTGTTGCTGTCGCGCTACGAGGTTCTTGAAAGCGACACGTCGCTGTCGCCGCGCGAGATCGCGTTGCAGGGCGCGCGCGACCGGCTGTTGCCCATCGTGATGACGGCGCTGACTACGGCAATCGCGGTGATCCCGCTTATGCTCGGCGACCCGGTCGGCAAGGAATACCAGCGCGCCATCGCCCTGGTGCTGTTCGGCGGCATGATGAGTTCGCTGGTCCTGAACCTGCTGCTGGTGCCGCCGCTCTACCTAGCCTTGCGCCGCCGGATCCCGGTTTCGCAAACCCAAACCCCACCGCTTACCGCCTGATCGCGGGCGCACAAGAAAGGAAGCAGCATGTCGAACGCATCCATCCGCCACGGCGCCATCGCCCTTGCGATGCTCATGTCGGGCCCGGCCCTGGCCCATTCGACCGGATGGCATGCGGCGCTGCACGATGCCGCAGGCGCCCAGATGGGCAGCATCCATGCCGGCGAAATGCCCGCGGGCGGCGTCCATCTGCTGATCGAGCTGACCGACATGAAGCCGGGGGTGCGCGCCATCCACATCCACGAGACCGGCGATTGTTCGGCCGAAGGCTTCGTATCCGCCGGCGCGCATATGCCCGCGGCGACGGACGGCCCCGAACAGGCCTCTCATGCGTCCCACCAGCACGATCACGGGGCGCATGGCGGTGCTGCGGGCGATCTGCCGAACCTGCATGTCCCCGAAACCGGGACGCTGACGGTCGAATATTTCGTGCCCGGCCTTAGCCCCGCGATGCTGTCCGACGAAAACGGCGCCTCGGTCATCATCCATGCCGGGGCGGACGATTACAGCGGCGTGGCAGAACGCCAAGGGGGCGCGCGCGAGGTTTGCGGCGTGTTCGAACCCCACTGAATCGCGCCCTGCGACTGCGGCGCGGCCCATTTGCCTTTCAATTCAGGAGTGCGTCATGAACATAAACCTTGCCCCGGTTCTGGCCGTGCTGACCGCCCTGGCCGGCGGCACGGCCGCGGCCGCGGCCGAAACCCCGCCCGCGGCCACCGTCTTCGAAGAGGATGGCAGCATCGCGCAATCGCTGAGCGGTGCGCCCGGCGACCCCCAGGCGGGCCGGCAGACGATGGAGGCCCGCGGGCTGGGCAATTGCTACGCCTGCCACCTGGTCGAGGCGACGCCCGATATCCAGTTCATGGGCGATATCGGGCCCGCGCTCGACGGCGCGGGAAGCCGCTGGAGCGCCGCGCAACTGCGCGGGATCGTGGCGGACGCCAAGCACACATTCCCCGATTCCATGATGCCCAGCTTTTACAAGTCCGCCGGCTTCCTGCGACCCGGAGAGGGCTATACCGCCAAGCCCGCCACCGAACCCTTGCCGCCGCTTCTGACGGCCCAGCAGGTCGAAGACGTGGTGTCCTATCTGCTGAGCCTGAAGTGAGACGGGCTGACATACCGCCGGGCGATCGCCGGCCATTCTGCGCCCGGCAGCACGCCCTGCCAGTGCGCGACTGCCGCGATGTTGCAGTAAAAGGGAGGAAACGAGTGATGAATTACGCAATGGGGCTGGCTGCCGTCCTGTCGGCGGCTTTCGGACTGGCCGCGCCGCTTTACGCCGCAAGCGAGCCCGAGACCGTCGCGCCGATCTCGATCAACGAGGGCGAAATCGAACTTGCGACCGAGGCCGAGGCCCCGGCGCATCTGAACGGTGCGCTGCCGAAGATCTGGTCCGGCTGGCTGTTTCGCGACGCGACGACCCAGTCCATGCAGATGGACGATTTCGAAAACCCGGCCATGGTGTTCGTCGACCAGGGCCTGGACCTGTGGGACCAGCCGGATGGCGCCGAGGGCAAATCCTGCGCCGATTGCCATGGCAGCATCGACGACAGCATGAAAGGCGTGCGCGCCGCGATGCCGAAGATGTCCGAGGACGGCACCGACCTGTGGTCGCTTGAGAACTTCGTCAACAACTGCCGCACCACCCGCATGGGCGCCGAGGCATGGGGGTGGTCCAGCGCGCCGATGGAATCCATGACGCTGGCGATCTCGATGGCGTCGCGGGGAATGCCGGTCGATGTCGCCATCGATGGGCCGGCGCAAAGCTGGTGGGACAAGGGCAAGGAAATCTACTATAGTCGCTACGGGCAATTGCAGCTTTCCTGCGCCAACTGTCACGAGGATCACTATGGCGACTGGATCCGCGCCGATCACCTGAGCCAGGGTCAGATCAGCGGCTTTCCGGTCTATCGACTGAACGGAGCAGGCGTGGTCTCCATTCACGAACGTTTCTTCGGCTGTGTCCGCGACACGCGCGCGGAACCTTTTGCGCAGGGCAGCCCGGAATTTCGCGCGCTGGAGCTTTACGTCTCGTCTCGCGGCATGGGATTGCCGGTCGAGGGGGCGTCCGTCCGCCACTGAACAAGGTTCCCCGGCGGGTATCACAAACCGGGCCGGGAAGCCAAACGGGGGAAGGCGGATGATCGACTTGCGCATTCGGGCCGGCGGCGGCCCGGACCTTGCCACCCGGCCCGCGCCGCTGGGCCCGCTTTGCATATGAGGACCGATGTCTAACCCATCCCAACTTTCTGGTCCGGCAACAGGCCTGGGCGATCTATACCGCGCCGTGTGGCGCTGGCATTTCTATGCGGGGCTGCTGGTGCTGCCCTTCCTGATGACGCTTTCGATCACCGGCGCGGCCTATGTTTTCCGCGACGAGATCGACAATTGGTATCATGCGGATTTCAAGCGCGTGCAGGTGCAAGAGACGCAGCGCGTCTCGGCCTCGACGCTGGTCGCGCTGGCGGTCGATGCGGTGCCGGGGGCGGCGGTGAAATACACCGACCCGGCCGATCCCGGCGCGTCGGCCGAGGTGACGGTCGCCACCGACGATGGCAGGGTGGCGGTCTACGTCAACCCCTATAACGGGCTGGTGCTGGGGGCGATGCCGGACCAGACCACCTTGATGTGGACGATGCGCCACCTGCACAGCCTGAAATATTTCGGCACCTGGACCCGCTATCTTATCGAGATCGCGGCGGGCTGGTCGATCCTGCTGGTCGGCACCGGCCTTTACCTGTGGTGGCCGCGGGGACAAAGCGGCGGGGTCGTCTCGGTCCGGGGCACGGCGCAAAGGCGGGTGTTCTGGCGCGATCTTCACGCGGTGACGGGGCTGGGCGTGGGCTTCTTTGTCGTCTTCCTGGCCGTGACCGGGATGCCCTGGTCGGGGGTCTGGGGCGGCAAGGTGAACGAATGGGCCAATGGCAACAATTTCGGCTATCCCGACGGGGTCCGGGTCAATGTGCCCATGTCCGGGCAAAAGCTGGACGACATCGCCAGGACCTCGTGGTCGCTGGAACAGGCGCGCATCCCCGAAAGCCCGCTGCCGGGCGGCGGCGGCCAGCCGATCACGCTGGACGATGCGGTGGCCGAATTTGACCGGCTGGGCCTGCATCCGGGTTATGCGGTCGGCCTGCCGGCGGGGCCGGCCGGCGTCTTCAGCGGCTCGGTCTATCCCGACGACCTGGACCGGCAGCGCGTCGTGCATCTGGACCAGTATTCGGGCAAGCCGCTTCTGGACATGAGCTATGCCGATTACGGTCCGCTGGGCAGATGGCTGGAATGGGGGATCAACACCCATATGGGCCAGACCTTCGGCCTGCTGAACCAGGTCCTGCTGCTGGCGGCCTGCGCGGCGATCATGCTGCTTGCCGTTTCGGCCGCGGTCATGTGGTGGAAGCGGCGGCCGGCGGGATCCCTGGGCGTGCCGCCCTTGCCGCAGAACCGGCGGGTGTTTCGCGGCCTGATCGCCATTCTGGCGGTCGGCGGGCTGGTCTTTCCCCTGGTCGGCGCCTCGCTGCTGGTCATGCTGGCGCTGGACATCGCCTATGTGCGGATCGGCCGGCGCGCAAGGGAAGCCGCCGCCTGAGCCCCACCCGGCGCCGGCAAATGGCCAGACCGGAAAGCCGCCCGCGCCGAGCATTCGGCGCGGGCTTGCCGCCGGGTCGGGGCACCCCCTGCGATGAAGCGCGGGGAACGAAGCCCGCCGGCGTGGCATCTCGCCCCAGCCTGGATGCCCGGCAAGCTTGCAAATTTATTGCAATCACGACCTGGCTGTGCAAAGATTTTTGCATGGTCCGCCCCTTGGGCCGATCCGTTCTCGTCCGACAGGGAAAGAAACATGAACAAGCTCATCAAATTCGCCAGCAGCGTCGCCTTGGCCCTTGGCATGACCTCGGCCGTGCAAGCCGCCGATCTGGTCGTGGCGACCGACACCGCCTTCGTTCCGTTCGAGTTCAAGCAGGGCGACAAATATGTCGGCTTCGACATCGACATGTGGGACGCCATCGCCAAGGACCTGGGGGCCGAATATGAACTGCGCCCGATGGATTTCGCCGGCATCATCCCGGCGCTTCAGACCGGGCAGGTCGATGTGGCGCTGGCCGGAATCACCATCACGGACGAGCGCAAGCAGGCCATCGACTTTTCGGACGGATATTACGATAGCGGCAACCTGCTGATGGTCGCGGCCGACAGCCCGATCCAAAGCCTGGACGACCTGGCCGGCAAGACCATCGCGGTCAAGACCGGCACCGCCGCCGCAGGCTGGGCCGAGGAGAACCTGAAGGACACGACGCTGCGCAAGTTCCCCAATATCGACAACGCCTATCTGGAACTGCGGGCGGGCAATGTCGACGGCGCATTCCACGACACGCCGAACGTGCTTTACTATATCAAGACCGCCGGCGACGGCCAGGTCCGCGCGGCCGGCGACCAGGTCATGGCGCAGCAATACGGCATCGCGTTCCCCAAGGGCAGCGAACTGGTGTCCAAGGTCAATGAAATCCTGGCCAAGATGAAGGAAGACGGGCGCCACGACGCCATCTATGAAAAGTGGTTCGGCGCCAAGCCGGCGAAGTGACCGGCGCCTGATCCGCACGGGATGCGGGCGCGCCCCGCATCCCCCCACGTCCCGCAGAACCGGAGGCCTCGGTGGAAATCGACTGGTCCGTAATCCCCTCATTCCTGCCGCAACTGGTGGCGGGCGCGAAAGTGACGCTGACGATCGCCTTCTGGGGCCTTGTCATCGGCACGGCGCTTGGCTTCCTGGTCGGGCTGATGCGCGCCTATGGCAATCGCGTCGTGAACGCGCTGGCGCTGGTCTATGTCGAACTGATGCGGGGCACGCCCATCGTCGTGCAGGTGATGTTTCTTTACTTCGCGCTGCCGATCCTGACCGGCATCAGGATCAATCCCATGGCCGCCGCGATCCTGTCGATCGGCGTCAATGCCGGGGCCTATATCGCCGAGATCGTGCGCGGCGCGCTGCTTTCGATCCCCAGGGGCCTTAGCGAGGCCGGGCTTGCCATGGGCCTGCCGCGCTGGAAGGTGCTGGTCCATATCGTCGGGCCGCTGGCCTTTCGCCGCCTGATCCCGCCGCTGGGCAACCAGTATATCGTCTCGCTCAAGGACACCTCGCTTTTCATCGTGATCGGGGTGGCGGAACTGACCCGCACGGGACAAGAGATCATGGCCTCGAACTTTCGCGCGGTCGAGATATGGACCGCGGTCGGCGTCTTCTACCTGATCATGACCGGCGTGCTGTCGCTGGTCCTTCGCATCATCGAAAAGCGCATGAGGATCCTGTGAGCATCATCGAGTTCCGCAAGACCTCGAAAACCTTTGGCCAGGTGACTGTGCTGGACCAGGTGGACCTGAATATCGACAGCGGCGAGGTCGTGGTGCTGATCGGCCCGTCGGGTTCGGGCAAGTCGACGCTGCTGCGCTGCATCAACGGGCTGGAACAGATCACCGGCGGCGACCTTGTCGTGGACGGTATCTCGGTCAAGTCGGGCAACGCCAACCTGCGCCAGATCCGGCAAGAGGCCGGGATGGTGTTCCAGCAGTTCAACCTGTTCCCGCAGATGACGGCGCTGGAGAACGTGGCCTTCGGTCCGCGCCAGGTGCGCGGCCTGGCCAAGGCCGAGGCCGAGGCGCAGGCCCTGGCGCTTCTGGACAAGGTCGGACTGAAGGAACGCGCCCGGCATTTCCCGTCCGAGCTTTCGGGCGGCCAGCAGCAGCGCGTCGCCATCGCCCGTGCGCTGGCCGTCAGGCCCAAGGTGATGCTGTTTGACGAACCCACCTCGGCGCTGGACCCCGAGCTGAAGCAAGAGGTGCTGAACGTCATGCGCCAGCTTGCGCAAGAGGGGATGACCATGGTCGTCGTCACCCATGAGATGAGTTTTGCCAAGCAGGTCGGCACCCGGCTGATCTTCATGGAACACGGCAAGATCTCGGTGGATGGCGAGCCGCGGCAGATGATCGACAACCCGCCGTCGGACCGGCTGAAGGACTTTCTGCAACATGTCTGAATCCCATGAACTGGGGTGGCGCCGGATCGGCGGCCCCCCGCACGAGATCGGCCGGGCGCTGGGGCTTGCCGGGCGCAAGGCGGTGCATCGCCACCTGCTGTCTTCGGACTATTTCCGCGACATCACCGGCCCGGCCCATGCGCCGGCGGTCGCCCGGATGGCCCAGGCGACCCGCGCCCGCTTTCCGGCGATCTGGGCGGAAATCGAGGGGCTGGCCCAGGGGTTGGACCTGCCGGTCGACCAGGTTTTCGCCTGGAACTGCCGCGGCGATCTGCGCGCGCGCATGCCCGATGGCTGCACCACGGTCATGGTGCCGGGCGACGAGCCGGTGCTGGCGCATAACGAGGACGGCCTGCCATTCTTTCGCGGCGCCTGCTTCATCGCCGAGGTTGCGGGTGCGGATGCGCCGGCATTCCGCGCCTTTTGCTATCCCGGCTCGATCCCCGGCCATACCTTTGCATTCAACCAGGCGGGGCTGGCGCAGACGGTGAACAACATCCGCCTGACCGGGGTCGAGCCGGCGATCCCGCGCATGGTCCTGGGCCGCGCGGTCATCGGCGCGCGCAGCCTGGACCAGGCGCTGGCGATCCTTGAAACCGACGCCGGCTCTGGCGGCTTTCACTTCGCGCTGTCCAGCACCGCGGACCGGCGCGTCCTGTCGGTCGAGTTCGGGCGCAACGAGGTGTCGGTGGTCCAGGTGGACGCCCCCACCGCCCATGCCAATCACGCGCTGCATCACCAGGGCGGGCTTGCAAGCCAGATCGTCACCGATTCCTCGCGCGACCGCCAGGTCCGGGCCGATGCGCTGCTGGCCCAGGGCCTGGACCCCCTGGCGATCCTGCGCGACGAAAGCGGCGCCGGCCTGCCGATCCGGCGCGACGCGGCGGATGATCCCGACGACGAAAACACCCTGGGCACCGCCATCCTGCGCCTGACCTCCAAGGGTATCCGCTGGAGCATCCATGACCGACCCGCTGGACCCCCTGCCTATTCCGGCACCGGCTTCTAGGCCGCGCCCGCCGGAAAGCCTTGAAGAGCTGCGCGCGCTGGCGCTGGCCATCGCGCGCGGGCAGGCCCAGGTTTCGCTGGGTCCCAGGGCGCGGGCGGCGCTGGGACAGTTGCTGGAACTGTCCGGCCATCCGGCGCTTTTGTCGATCACCACCCTGGCCGAGCATCTGGGGGTGAACCCGTCGACCCTGACCCGGCTTGCCCATGCGCTTGGCTATTCCGGCTTTCCGGGGTTGCAGCGGGCGTTGCTGTCGGATGCGCTGATGGCCCCAGGGCTGTTCTATGCCCGCCAGGCCGAAGGGGCGATCCAGGCGGGCAGCGATACCCGCGCCGCGGTCAGCCGGCTGGCGCGCGAAAGCCAGGCCAATATCGGCTGTTTCGTGGACCGTTTCGACGAGGCTGCCTTTGAAACCGCGGTGCGGATGATCATGGAGGCCCCCCGCGTGGTGGCCCATGGCATCCGCCAGTTTCACGCCATGGCGTCATTCCTGGTCTATGGCCTGCGGATGATCCGTTCGGACGTGACGCTGCTGGACGCCAACAACCTGGGCATTGCCGAGGGGCTGGCGGCGATGGGTCCTGGGGATGTGCTGGTTTCGGTCAGTTGCAGACCCTATTCCGCGCTGGTGATCGAGGCCGCGACCGTCGCGCGGGAACGAGGCGTGGGCACGGTGGTCTTTACCGACCTGGCAAGTTCGCCGCTGGTCGAAACCTCGCAGGCGGCGATCCTGGTCGGGCACCAGTCCAGCTTCATCTCGAACAGCATCGGCGCCTTCATGGTCGCCGCCGAATGCCTGATCAACGCCTGCGCGGCGCATAGTCCCGACCAGACCCGCGCCGCCCTGCAACGCCGGGCCGAGATGATCCGGCGCCTGGGGATCGAGGTCTAAAGCCGAGCTACCAGATCCCGCACCCGTGCCGCATTGCTTTCGGCGATGCTGCCGTCGGGCTGGTGAAGATTGTTTTCGAACCCGATCCGTGCCTTGCCGCCCAGGCGGATCGCCTGGATCAGGCAGGCGGTTTCGTGCCGGCCAAAGGCGCAAAGCCCCCAATCGACCTCGCATCCCGCAAGGATCGCCGCGCGGCGCGCGACATCGGCGGGGTCGGAAACCTGGCCTTCGCTATAGCGGCCCAGAACATGCAGGATCTGGGCCGGACCTTCGGGGATCACCCCTTGGGCCCGCAGGTGCAGGAAGTGGCGGCAGTCATCCGCGTCATACAGGATATGCTGCACGTCGATCCCCTGGTCCCGGCAAAAGGCGAACAGATCCGCGGTCTTTGCAATCTCGCCATCCGACAGGATCTCGCGCAGCCCGATCGAGACATGGCGCGGCATCAGCCCCCGGACCAGCGCCCGCTGTTCTGCCGCCGTATGGACGCCGACCGCCTCGGTCGTGACCTGCACGAACAGGCCGGGAAAGGCGCGGTCGGTTTCGGCCAGCAACTCGCGGTAAAGCCCCAGGTCCAGGCTGTGGCGGCCCTGGGCGTCGCGGACATGGGCGTGCAGCCCGTCGGCGCCCGCCTCGACCGCCTGCCGGGTCTCGTCGATCAACTCGGCCACGGTCATCGGCAGTCGCGGATGGTCCGCCCTGGTCTTGCGCGCCCCGTTCGGCGCCAGCATGATCCGCGGCAGCCGCATCAGCCGACCGTCGCCCGGATCGCGTCCGAGATGCGCTGGACGATCAGGTCGATCTCGTCGGGCTGGATGATATAGGGCGGGGCCAGCAGGATATGGTCGCCGCGAACGCCGTCGATGGTGCCGCCCATCGGATAGGAAATCAGCCGGCGCGCCATCGCCTCGCGCTTGATGCGGGCATGGGTCCTAAGCGCGGGGTCCAGCGGCTCCTTGCTGTCGCGGTCGGCGACAAGCTCGATGCCGCAGAACAGCCCGCGCCCCCGGATATCGCCGACATTCGGATGCCGGCCAAGTTCGTCCGCCAGGCCGTCGCGCAGGCGCTGGCCCATGGCGCGCACGTTTTCCATCAGTCCCGGACGCGCCATGATCTCGACCACCTTGTCGGCGGCGGCGGCGGCCACCGGATGCCCGATATAGGTGTGGCCGTGCTGGAACAGGCCCGAGCCATCGCGGAACGCGTTGTAGATATCCGCCGACAGCAGCACCGCGCCGATGGGCTGATAGCCGCCGCCCAAGCCCTTGGCGACGGTGACGATATCGGCGACGATGCCGTCCTGTTCATGCGCAAAGATGGTGCCGGTCCGGCCCATGCCGCACATCACCTCGTCCAGGATCAGCAGCACGCCGTATCTGTCGCAGACCTCGCGGATGCGGCGGAAATAGCCCTCGACCGCCGGCACCGCGCCCAGCGTCGCGCCGACCACCGGCTCGGCCACGAAGGCGATGACCTGGTCGGAACCCAGTTCGACGATCTTGTCCTCAAGTTCCTGCGCCAACCGCGCTGCGTAGTCCTGCGCGGTTTCATCCGGGCGCTGGTCGCGCCAAGCATAGCAGGGCGAGACATGGTGCGTCTGGGGCAGGATCGGCTGGAACTGCGCCCGCCGCCAGGCATTGCCGCCCGTTGCCAGCGCGCCGATGGTATTGCCGTGATAGCTTTGCCGGCGCGCGATGATATGGCGGCGCTGCGGCTGGCCGATCTCGACGAAATACTGCCGCGCCATCTTCAGCGCCGCCTCGACCGCCTCGGACCCGCCCGAGACCAGATAGACGTAATCCAGCCCCTGGGGCGCCAGATCCACCAGCCGGTCGGCCAGGCTTTCCGCCGCCTCGGTGGTGAAGAACGAGGTGTGCGCATAGGCAATCGCGTCCATCTGCCGGCGCATCGCGTCCAGCACCTCGGCATTGCCGTGGCCGATGCTGGTCACGGCCGCCCCGCCCGAGCCGTCGATATACCGCCGCCCCTGGGCATCGGTGATATAGACGCCTTGTCCGCAAACCGCGCGGGGCAATTCGGGTCCGATGCTGCGATGGAGGATTCGGGTCATGATGCGTTGTCCTGATGGCGCAAGGCAGGGAATGACCAAAGGAATAGCAGCTTCGCGGTGAAGCGCAACAAATGATTCTTGCGTTCATGAAGCGATACGATTGTATCATCGGCGGAAGCGCCGCGCCTATTCCCGCTTCGGGATCGCGCCGGCATAGGTGTTAAGGCTGGCCAGATGCTGATCGACCTTGCGCAAGGCGTCCAGCGCCGCGTCGCGATCGCGCGTCGCCAGCAATCCGCACAAGACCTCGGACACGGCCAGCGCCGGGGCAAGCGTATGGAAGAAGATCGGGCTTTGCGTGGTGCAAAGCACAAGCTCGTCGGCAAGCGATGCCAAGGGCGAGACCTCGCTATCGGTGATTGCGACGATGCCCATGCCCTTTTCGCGCGCGGCCTGGGTCAGTTCCAGGCTGTGCCGGGCATAGGGATTGACCGAAATCGCCAGCAGGACATCGTCGGCTGCGGCATGCATCAGCCCGTCGCCATCCGTCCCGGCAGGACCGTCCAGATGTTCGGTCTTTTCGCCCAGCAGGGTCATGACATAGTGGAAATGCCAGGCCACCAGATGGCATGAGCGCAGCCCCAGGACATAGATCCGGCGCGCCTGGGCCAGCCGCTCGGCGGCGGCAGCAAGCCGGGCGATCGAATCCGGCTCGCTCAGCCGGGCGATCTGCGACGACATGCTTTGCAGCATCTGCGCGGCCAGGCCCTGACCGGGCATGGGCGTGCGTTCCTGTTGCGCGGCAAAGCCGTCGACCCGCGCGCGGATGGCCTTGGCATGATGGGCCCGGATGCCTTCGTAACCGTCAAAGCCCAGGAATTTGGCCAGCCGCGTCATGGTCGCCGGCTGCACCCCGGCATTGCGCGCCAGTTCCCGCATCGAGACCAGCGCCACTTCGTCGGGATGGGCCAGGATATGCCGCGCCGCCTGTTGCAATTGCGGCGCCATCGCATCGAAACGGCCGATGATCCGGCTGCGCAATGCATCATTCTGGGGCATGTCGGTTCTCGATCTCTCGGCTTTTGGACGGCAAGCTTGCCTGATCGTCGTGGGAAAGCAACAGGTTTGCGGGGCGGGTGGAGACAGGGCCAATCGGCCGCCGTTTCGCCCGGCGGCGGAAGGCCGCCTGCCCGTGGCGGCGCGGATTGACAGCTTTGCCGGCGGCTGGCGTAGTTAAGACTTCACCACATCGAGGGCAAGCGCATGGCTCGGATTGACGGCACGAACAATTCCGAAACCCTGGTCGGGACCTTCCTGTCCGACGATATCTATGGTTTCGGCGGCAACGACATCCTGCGCGGGGCCTTTGGCGCCGACTGGCTTTATGGCGAGAACGGCAACGATCAGCTTTTCGGCGGCTTCCAGGACGACCGGCTTTACGGCGGCAATGGCGCCGACACGCTGAACGGCGATGACGGGGACGATTATTTCGACGGCGGCGCCGGTGCCGACCTGATGCGCGGCGGCTCTGGCAATGACATATTCGACCAGACCAGCCTGACCGAGGCGCCGGGCGACAGGATCTTCGGCGGGGCAGGGATCGACCTTCTGCGCCTGGATTTCGGCGCCGTGGCTGGTGCGGTCAATTTCGCCATTCAGGACCCGACGGTAACGGTCACGATGCGGTTCGGCTCGGCCCCGGCCTTTACCTTCCGCGAGATCGAAGCCTTCGAGATCGAGGGCAGCGATTACGCCGACCGCCTGGCCGGCTGGCTGAACGACGACACGCTGTCGGGCGGCCTGGGCGCCGACACGCTGCTGGGCGGTATGGGCATGGACAACCTGTCCGGCGACGACGGCAACGACCTGTTGCGCGGCGGGGTCGATGATGACGACCTTTATGGCGGTGCCGGCAATGACACGCTGCTGGGAGAGGTCGGCCGCGATGGGATCGAGGGCGGCAGCGGGAACGATACCGTAAACGGCGGCCAGGGCGACGACGACCTGGAAGGCGGCACCGGCCGCGACCTGCTGATCGGCGGCGACGGCAATGACGACCTGTCCAGCGACACCTATTATACCGATGCCGGGTACGAGCGGGACGTGCTTCACGGCAATAAGGGCAACGATTCGTTGTGGATCGGCATCAACGACCATGCCGATGGCGGGCTGGGGCTGGACCGCATCCATGTCGATTTCCGCCAGGCAACCGCGGATCAGGTCTGGGCCTTTTCGCCAGCGGCCAAGCAGTTCGCCAACGGCACCCGCGTCGTCAATGCCGAGGTGCTGGACTATGACGGCGGCAGCGGCCGGGACCTGATTACCGGGTGGAACCATGCCGACCAGATCAATGGCAATGGCGGCAACGACCAGCTTGCCGGCGGGCGCGGCAACGACACGCTGGACGGCGGCCGCGGCAACGACCTGCTGCGGGGCGGGGACGGCAACGACCTGCTCTATCACGAATCCGGCCAGGACACCCTGCGCGGCGAGGGCGGCAACGACCGCTTGTTCATCGGCTTCGACGAGAACGTGAACCAGCCCTACCGGGTCGTGGTCGATGGCGGGATGGGCGTCGATGTCGTCAGCTTCAGCAGCTATGAGTTGGGCGCGGTCGTCGACCTGGCCGATCAGTCGCGCAATACCGGGCTTGCCCATGGCAAGACGCTGCACAATGTCGAGGTGCTGGAGGGCACGGTGCTGGACGACCTGTTCCTGGGCGGCGGCGGCAACGACACCTTCCGCGGCGGGGTCGGCAGCGATGTGCTGAACGGCCGGATGGGGAACGACGTGCTGATGGGCGGCGACGATTCCGACGTCCTGACCGGAGGGCTGGGCCGCGATGTCTTCGATTTCACCGATTATTCCGCCTATGAATGGCAAGGCGACGTGATCACCGATTTCCAGCGCGGCCAGGACGTGATGCGCCTGGACCGTTCGGATTTCGGCGCCGGGCTGCGGCTGGTCAATGCGGCCGATCCGGTGGTGGCGGGCGCCGCGGCCGCGCTGATCTTCGAAACCGACAGCAAGCGGCTTTGGTATGATGCCGACGGGGCAGGCGGCGGCGACAGCCCGCGGCTTATCGCGACGCTGAACGGCGTGGGCCAACTGGACCTGTCGGATTTCGTCTTCGTCTGACCCGGCGGCATCGCGCGCGCCGTGACGCCTGCGGCCTGGCCGGCCGCAAGCCCCGGCTTGTCCGGTGCCGGGGCGATGCACGCGCATCGCAGGGGCTTTTGGAACCGCTGGACTTGGATGGCGCTGGCCCGGACGCATCTTATTTGCAGTTGGCTGACCCAGGTCCGTTCCAACTTTCGCGGCCTTCGCGCCTGCCTGCTCTTGCCCGGCGACAGTAACCTCCAGGTGCTGGAGGCAGGGATTTGACGTGGTCTTTGTCGATTTGGATCAGGTCGGCAGGCAGCACTATCGCTTGCCGTTCTCGTCAGGTGCCTGTCTCATCGCCGAAAAGATCAGGTCCAAGTAGCTCTGCTCGTGAGCGGTTCTTGAGTATCGGTCTAGTTCCATATCGGTATTCGCCTGATAGTAAGCCGAGTTGCTCAGGACATTCTCGATTGCGCGCGAAATGGCTGGAATATCTCCGGGAGGGGCAAGTTCACCATTTCGTCCAGGGAAGATCATCTCTCTGGGGCCGAAATCCACATCGTAGCTGACAACGGGGCATCCGTGGGTCAGAGCCTCCAGGATCGACAAGCCGAATCCCTCGGTGAGCGTGGGATAAATCGCAAGCCGGGCCGAGCTAAACACAGCACCAACATCATCGGTGTATCCCATCAGCTTGACCTACGCCGCACAGCCAAGTTCATCGATCACGCCTTGGAGGATTGGAGCGTCCTTTCCATCGCCGTAAATATGGTATTCGACGTCCGGGAACTTATGCCGGACCATGTCAAATGCGCGGATGCATTCATCTATCGGCTTTCCGGAAACGTCCAATCTGGACACCGTCACGATGTTTTCTCGCGTGGCGCTGCCGCCGCCCTTTGCGGTATATAAGTGCGGAACAACGTGAATGGGACTTGTGGGAGACAGGTCCCGCAGCAGAGTGTCTTTGTGCCTGTTCGTCGTGGTCGCGATGGCGTTTCCGTCAAATGCTTCGATCAGCGTCCTGGCGCGGGGATTGACGGTTCCATCCGGCGACCGATGATCCGCATGTAAAAACAAGATTTTCGGCGCCTTGACGGCGCTGGAAAGATAGGCGGACGAAACTCCGTCGATGAAGAATACCGACCTTTCGTCAAGCACGGAGACGTAGCTTTTATAAAAACGAACGCCGTTGAAAAACTTGACCCCGCTTAATTCATTCTTATCCTCAGATAAACTGGTGTCCGTCCATCAGGCGTGTCGAAACCAGAATTCCGTTGCTATAGTCGCGAAGGACGGTGCGGCCGTCTGGCAGGGCCTGTCGGATTTGATGGATGACTCCGTTGATCCAAAACAATGTCTTGATGCCGTCGGTTTTGGAAAGGATGTTGGTGGTGGTCATGCTGACGGCGCCGACTTTCTTTGTTCTGCCCTCATAAGCAGGCTGCTCGCTTTTGTAATATACGGTCCTGCCGGTGAGATATACCCTGCGGTCGACTGCTGGCAAGGGAATAAAGCTTCCGGGCGGTTTTTCCTTCATACCGTCCGCGCCGAGGTCGAATATGGTCTTGTAAGCCACCTTCGGGTCAATAACTTCGCGCTCTTTCAGTATTTCGAATATCTCGCGTTGGCTCGTGCTGTGGGACATATTCAACAACACGGGCTCAAACTCGCCCAGTTGGGCAAGAAAATTCAAACGCCTGAAAACGGCCTTAACTTGCCGCCACCGCCTAGGCCGATGCGCTCGAAGATACTATATACTTTAATCAATTCCGTTACCCCAACACCGATAGACCCGCTTCTTATGCAGCAGATCCTCCGACTTCTCAAGCAAAGCCGACGTAGAAGCGTCACCCGAGCCGGGCCTTGGCGAAGACCCTTCAGCTAAAAACCAAACCAGCCGGTCCAGTTTCAGGGACAATTCCACGAAGCAACGCGGAACGTGGCCTCTGCTCGCCCCACCTCGTGCGGTGCTTTTTTATCGAGAAACCGCCTGTAACAGCGAAGACAAACGCAGTTCGCGCGGCAAACTGACCGGGGTGATTGCCGAAAAAACCAAGGGCGCGCCCGGTGTCAACCTGGCGCGCTTGGTCGATGCTGCGGAGGGCTGGCGCGGCATAAAGACCAGAGCGGGCGGGGCAGGGCGCCCGCCCGATCAAGCCTGGAAACAACAAGACCACTTAACCACTTACTACTCGGGCGTTATGGACCTGGAAGCCCAGCCGCACAACCTGACGTTTTGGTCAAGTCGGCCAGAATCTCGCAACCGTTCCTGCCTAAAAGGCCAGCTTCATTTGCAAGCAGCGGTGGGGCATGCATTGCGATGTGCGTGTTTTGATTGCGATCCAGCGGGCATTTCAATCAGCGGTTTTCAGGTGGGGAGGTTTTTTCGTGACGCATATTTTGTTCGGTATGAAAGCGGATTGGTCCGAGGCATTGGCAAAGGGTACTGCCGCGGCCGGGATCAAAAGCGAAATGGCGGATCTGCGGCATGCCGACCTTTCCGGCTTTGACGCGGTCGTGCCGCTGACGCTTTGGGATCGCGGCTTTCTTGCGCAGCGGCAGGTCCGGGGCGAAACCTTCAACGCACTGTTTCCCTCGGCCGCTGCGCAGGGGAATTGCGACGACAAGCTGCGGTTCAACCGGATTCTCGCCGGTGCCGGCCTGGGCGAATTTGTCCCGGCGCTTATCGCCGACCCGGCCGATCTGCCCGCCGGCACCCCGATCATCGTCAAGCGGCGCCATGACGAATGGGGCAAGTTGTCGCGGATCGTCCACGTCCAGGCCGGCTTATCTGCGATCCATGATCCGGCCAAGGAATTTCTTCAGGAATATATCGGCGGCACCCTGGAGCTTTCGGCGCATCTTTTGCTGCGCGGCGGCCGGATTATCTTTGCCCGCACAGCCCGGTTCGAGATGCCGGACGTTCCGCATGTGAAGGGGATCAGCACCGGATACAAAAATCTGCAATGGCAGAAAGGTTCGGACCATCTTGACCTGTTCTCTCGGATCCTTGCCGCGGTCGGATTCGATGACGGGACCTGTTGCATCGACTTTCGCGAGGTCGAGGGAAAGCCAAAGATTTTCGAGATCAACCCTCGCATGGGCGGTTCGTTGACCGGGAATGTGGGCGACTATCTGCGCTGCTATCTTGCCGCTGTGCAAGCGCCGCAGCAGGTCGTGGCGTTGCGGGCCGCGGCCTGATCGCCCGTCGCCCGCCGGGGCGACGGCGCTGCCAACCCTGCGGGCGCCGCGCCGTCGCGCGCATAGTCGCGCAATCCATCCGATTCTCGAAACATATCGGCTTGGGTGCGACAATGTCGCGCAGCCAAGCGCGTCGCCCTGGCGGGGTCGCGCCAAATCCACCGGCGTCCTGGATTTCGCCTTCTGGGAACCACCGCCAGCCCATGCTCCTGGCCCGAACGCGCAAACCGCCCGCCTGGTTGACCGGCGGGCGGCAGAATTTAAGCGCCGTGGGGCAGGGCCGTACCCGCCCCCCCCGGCCGGCGGATCAGTTCACCAGCAGCTTTCCGTTGCTGGCGTGGCGCATCGCCAGGCGCCGGCCCGTCCGGCCCGCGACGATGGTGCGCGCCGGCACCGGCTGGCCATCGGCCAGTTCGGGGAACAGCGAAAGGATTTCGCGCTGCGCCGCCGGACCGATGGCGCGCAGGGCCTGGGCGCCGGTGAACAGGGATTCCGTCTTGGCCCCATTCGAGACGACCACCTGGTGATCTTCGAACAGCAGGTGGAAATATTCGACCTCGGCGAGGTCATGCGCGATCTCGATACCGTCAAGCGCCAGCAACTGCTTGCTGGCGACAAGCACCTCGGCCGCGCCGAACATGCGCTGCGCGATCCTGGAGCGCACCAGCACGCGGTGCTGGGGCGAAACCAGCAGGTCGCGCACCGGCATGGCGTTGCCCAGGGCATGGGCCTTGATGCGGATCGGGCGCAACTGCGGCTGCTGCGCCATGCGGTCGGCCGTGACCACCGTCGAGCCGATCCAGCGCAGCGGCTGCAACCCCTTGTCGCGCGTCATGACCAGATCGCCGGCCTTCAGCGCCTCGATGGCGGTTTCCCCGGCTTCGGTCAGGATCATCGTGCCGCGGGCAAAGCAGGTCACGCCGACATTGACAAAGCCCACATCGGTCGTGCCCGTGCCATCGTCGATCTTGTAGCTGATCGTTTCCACCCCAAGGGACGCGGCGCTGGCAAAGGTCAGGGTGCCGTCGGCATTCAGCGTGACCGTCGTGCCCGAAAGCAGCGTCACGCTGTCGCCGGCCACGACATCCTGGCCGTTGATCTGGGTGATGACCAGCGTTGCGCCCTGGCCGCCGTGTCGTTGCCCAGCACGTCCAGCGTCAGGGAGCTGTTGCGCTCCATCTCGTCGTTGTCGTCATAGGCGATGACTTCGGTCTGGACGCTGTCCGCGGCAATCAGCAGGTTGGAATCGTAGGCACTGTCCCCGGCATCGGCGATGCCGATCCAGATCGTGTTCTCGACCCCCGGCGTCACCGGCGCCTTCAGCGTCAGGGTGACGGTAAACCCGTCCATCTCGGTGTTGTATTGGTCGCCGGTATTGTCGACATACAGGTTTTCATTGCTGGGGGTGATCGGATCCCCATCGTGGTTCGTGCCGCCCTGGGTGATATTGTCGATCGAGATATCGCCGCTGCCGATGGTCAGTTCGGCACGAACGCCGTTCACGAAGATGCCGACGGCGTCATTGAAGCCGGCATTGGCATATTCGGGATATTCCTCGGACGAGAAGACAAGCTGCATGGTCAGCGTCGACCCTTCGGGGATGAAGGTCGCCTGGATGATCGCAGCGTCTCTGGTGCCGACCCCCGCGATGTCGTCCAGCCGCGCATGGCCCGCCCCGGACATATTGGAGCCTGTCCCCCCAGCGTGGTTTGCCTCACCGCTGTCATTTGTGAAAGCGTCGGCGCGACCTGTGGACAGGATGATGCCGCCATCCGCCGGAACCACGCCGGGGGATACGGCTTCACCGTTCGAATAGATTCCTTTCGACGCAGAATTGCCGGTATAGCTGGCCGAAACGAGGGTTACGCCCCGTCCGAACATTTCCTCGGCCAATTGCATCGCATTTACAGACGTATCCACGGGAAGCTTGGTTGCCTGGACCATCGTCATGCACCTCTTTACGGTTGAAATTGCTACGATCAAAACTGAACGTTCCGGTGCAATAATGGGTCGGATGGCCGCCCGAACCCCTTTATTCGATTGCCGGGCAGGAAACGGCCGGAAAGATGCATTCCCGCCACAGCGCATGGCCCGGCGCCACTTACCGCCGGATTGCCAAGGCTGGATTCAGGGAACATCGCCGTGTCCAGCGGGTTGCCTAGTGCACAGGAGGATCAGATGAACAGCAAACCCGAACCAGGCGGCAAACCGGCCCGAGAGCGCACCACATATCCCAGCAACATGGAAGGCGAGCGCAAGGAACCGGATGGCCTGGGCCACGACAAGCCCAAGCCCTCGGATTCGCCGCCAGCCACCACGACGGTGGCGAACCCGGCCAAGGTCAAGCGCCCGGACTAAGGCCGACAGGCCCATGGCGGAATCAACCGTCAGGCGAACCATTGGTATGGCCGCCGTAGCGACCGCGCCGCCAGCGATCTTGCGGGCAGCTTGCTGCCTGCGTCGCGTTCCGGACTGGCCGATATTTTACATAACTTCGGTTATCAAGGAAACGGCACCCCGCGCCGGTGCGTGTAAAAGCGCGACAGGTCCAAAGCCGCCGCCTTGACGGAAATGGCGCCGGCCCCCGCCAAGCGCCCACCTTGCGCCCGACCCGGCGCGATGTCCGGCACCCCGCAACTGGCGGCGCGCTGGTTGCGCGCCGCAGGTCGCCGGCGGCAAGACCGTTTCGGTTATGCCTGCAAGCTGCGCACCCCGATTTCGCCTTCGCCGCGCGACTTGATCGCGGCGACCGCGGCTATGCTGCCGGCGGCGGTGGTGAAATACGGGATCTTGTCGTTCAGCGCCACCGCCCGGATCTCGCGCGAATCGGCTATCGCCTGCTTGCCTTCGGTGGTGTTCAGCACCATGGCGATCTCGCCGTTCTTCAGCCGGTCGACGATGTTCGGGCGGCCCTCATAGACCTTGTTGACCAGTTCCGTTTCCACACCGGCGCCGCGCAGGAATTCGGCGGTTCCGCGCGTGGCCACCAGGCGAAAGCCCATGGCGGTCAGGTCGCGCGCAGCCTGGGCCAGCGGCTCGGTCTTGTCGGCGTCGCGCACCGAAACAAAAATCAGGCCGGTTTCCGGCAGATGCGTCCCCGCCCCCATCTGTGCCTTGAGAAATGCGCGGGCAAAGTTGCGATCCCAGCCCATGACCTCGCCGGTCGAGCGCATTTCGGGGCCAAGCAGCGTGTCGACGCCAGAGAAGCGGGCAAAGGGCAGCACCGCCTCCTTGACCGAGAACCAGGGCGTCTGCGGATCGGCCAGCGTCAGCGGATCGGCAAAGGGCAGCGGATCGTCGGGCCCGACGCCTTCGGGATAAGCCGGGCGAAGCGGAAAATTCGCCATCGGCTCGCCCGCCATCAGCCTGGCGGCGATGGACGCGATCGCGCTGTCGGTGGCCTTGGCGACGAAGGGCACGGTGCGGCTGGCGCGCGGATTCACCTCCAGCACATAGATCGCGCCGTCCTTCAGCGCGAATTGCACGTTCATCAGCCCGACGACGTTCAGCGCGCGGGCCATGGCCTCGGTCTGGGTCTTCAACTCTGCGATGGTGGCGGCGTCCAGCGTATGGGGCGGCAGCGAACAGGCGCTGTCGCCGGAATGGACGCCGGCCTCCTCGATATGTTCCATGATGCCGGCGACATGGACGGTCTTGCCGTCGGACAGCGCGTCGACATCGACCTCGATGGCGCCGGACAGATAGCTGTCCAGCAGCACCGGGCTGTCGCCCGAGACCTGCACCGCCTCGCGGATATAGCGGTTGAGCTGCTCCATGTCGCGCACGATTTCCATCGCCCGGCCGCCAAGCACATAGGACGGGCGGATGACCAGCGGAAAGCCGATGCGGGTGGCGATCTCGATGGCCTCGTCGCCAGAGCGCGCGATGCCGTTCACCGGCTGCTTCAGGCCCAGGTCGTTCAGCAGTTTCTGGAAGCGCTCGCGGTCCTCGGCCAGGTCGATGGCGTCGGGCGTGGTGCCCAGGATCGGGATCCCCTCCTCTTCCAGCGCATTGGCCAGCTTCAGCGGCGTCTGGCCGCCGAGCTGGACGATGACGCCGTGCAGCGTGCCGTTTTCCTGCTCGATTGCCAGGATTTCCAGAACGTGTTCCAGCGTCAGCGGCTCGAAATACAGCCGGTCCGAGGTGTCGTAATCGGTCGAGACCGTCTCGGGGTTGCAGTTGACCATGATGGTTTCATAGCCGGCCTTGGTCAGCGCGAAACAGGCATGGCAGCAGCAATAGTCGAACTCGATCCCCTGGCCGATGCGGTTGGGGCCGCCGCCCAGGATCACCACCTTCTTGCGGTCGCTGGGCCGAGCCTCGTTTTCCACGTCGCCCATCGCCGGGGCCTCGTAGGTCGAATACATATAGGGGGTCTGGGCCTCGAACTCGGCCGCGCAGGTGTCGATGCGCTTGAAGACCGGGTGCAGGTCATGGGCACGCCGCGCCTGGCGCAGCTCGGCCTCGGCCTTGCCGGAAAGCGTGGCCAGCCGGGCATCGGTAAAGCCCATCATCTTCAGCCGCCGCAAGCCCTCGGCATCCTGGGGCAGCCCGCCTTCGCGAACGGCATTCTCGGCATCGACGATTTCGCGCAGCCGGGCCAGGAACCAGGGGTCGAAGCTGGTGGCGTGCTGGATCTCGTCGTCGGAAAGCCCGTGGCGCATGGCCTGGGCGATCAGGCGCAGCCGGTCCGGGGTCTGCTGGCTGATCGCCTTGATCACCGCCGCCTTGTCGGGGGCGCCGGGGATCTCGATCTCGTCAAGCCCGGTCAGCCCGTTCTCCATCGAGGTCAGCGCCTTTTGCAGCGATTCGTGGAAGCTGCGGCCGATGGCCATGACCTCGCCCACCGATTTCATCGCCGTGGTCAGTTCGGGCTTGCTGCCCGGAAACTTCTCAAAGGCAAAGCGCGGGATCTTGGTCACGACATAGTCGATCGACGGCTCGAAGCTGGCCGGCGTGACCATGGTGATGTCATTGTCCAGCTCGTCCAGCGTATAGCCGACCGCCAGCTTGGCGGCGATCTTGGCGATGGGAAAGCCGGTGGCCTTGGACGCCAGCGCCGAGGACCGGCTGACCCGCGGGTTCATCTCGATCACCACCATGCGGCCGTCCTTGGGGTTGATCGCCCATTGCACGTTCGAGCCGCCGGTCTCGACCCCGATCTCGCGCAGCACCGCGATGGAACCGTTACGCATGCGCTGATATTCGCGGTCGGTCAGGGTCAGCGCCGGGGCGACGGTGATCGAATCGCCGGTATGCACCCCCATCGGGTCGACGTTTTCGATGGAACAGACGATGATGGCATTGTCGGCGCGGTCGCGCACCACCTCCATCTCGTATTCCTTCCAGCCCAGCAGGCTTTCGTCCACCAGCACCTGCGCCACCGGCGAGGCTTCCAGCCCCGAGCGCACGATACGTTCGTAATCGTCGCGGTTATAGGCGACGCCGCCTCCGGTGCCGCCCAGGGTAAAGGCCGGGCGGATGATCGCCGGCAGGCCGATCTCCTCCAGGTCCGCCAGGGCCTGGGCGATGCCGGCGGCGATATCGTATTTGCCGCTGGCCAGCTTCGGCGCGGCGACGATGGTGGCCTTGGGGTTTTCCAGGCCGATCCGGTCCATGGCCTCGCGAAACAGCTTGCGGTCCTCGGCCATCTCGATGGCGGCGCGCTGCGCTCCGATCAGCTCGACCCCATAGCGGTTCAGCACCCCCATGTCGGCCAGCGCCAAGGCGGTGTTCAGGCCGGTCTGCCCGCCCATGGTCGGCAAAAGCGCGTCGGGCCGTTCCTTGGCGATGATCTTTTCCACCACCTCGGGGGTGATCGGCTCGATATAGGTGGCATCCGCCATCTCGGGATCGGTCATGATCGTGGCGGGGTTCGAGTTCACCAGGATGACCCGGTAGCCCTCTTCGCGCAGCGCCTTGCAGGCCTGGGCGCCGGAATAGTCGAATTCGCAGGCCTGCCCGATGACGATGGGACCGGCACCGATGATCAGGATGGATTTGATATCGGTTCTTTTCGGCATGTCGGTCCCCAGGGCTTGCGGCTGATAAATCGTCCGGGGTTATATCCATGGCGGGCGAAGTCGCAAGGGTCCGCGCCGCCCGCCCGGCCAAAAATCCGCCGCCGCGGCAAGAGGC
This sequence comes from Paracoccus thiocyanatus, assembly GCF_900156255.1. Taxonomy (GTDB): domain Bacteria; phylum Pseudomonadota; class Alphaproteobacteria; order Rhodobacterales; family Rhodobacteraceae; genus Paracoccus; species Paracoccus thiocyanatus. Next base: position 205,596 of record NZ_FTMK01000002.1, on the reverse strand, counting down.
GCCGCCCCGGCGCGACGCCCGGCTCTTCACCGTTTCCCAAATACTCCTGCGGCCGTGCCGCCGGGCGAAAGCTCAAGCCTGCGCCTTGCCCTTCTTCAGCGTCTTGCCATGGCTCGCGATCCAGTCCATGGCCGCCAGCAGCACGCCCGAGACGACGAAGACCAGGTGGATCACCACCATCCAGCGGATATGCTGGGGGTCGTATTTGCCGACATCCATGAACACTTTCAGCAGATGGATCCCCGAGATCGCCACGATCGAGGCCACCAGCTTCAGCTTCAGCGCCGAGAAATCGACCTCGCCCTGCCAGTCCGGCCGGTCCTCGTGCCCGCTCAGGTCCATGCGGCTGACGAAATTCTCGTAGCCCGAAAAAATCACGATCAGCAAAAGATTTGCCGCCAGGCTCAGGTCGATCAGCGCCAGGACCCCCAGCACCGCGTCGTTGACGGTCATCACCGGCAGGATGCCGATCAGGTGCCAAAGCTCCAGCGCAAAGACCCAAAGCAGGATCAGCAGCGACAGCGCCAGGCCGACATAGATCGGCGCCATCATCCAGCGGCTGGCGAAAAGGCTGCGTTCGAGAAGGCGTTCCATGAATGCTCCAGAATGAATATCGGCCCGCGCTATATATATCCGGCCGCGCCGCCCGAAAGGGGGCACGGGGACGCGCCCTTTCCGATCAGCGCCCCCAAAGCCCCGGCGCGACAAAACGCCGCCGCGTTGGCCCCCTGTGCAGGACGCCCGCCGCCGGCTGCCGACGCCCACGCGCCCTGCCCCGCCGCTTCAGCTTTTTTTCTGGATATTCGGACCCGCGGGCCTAACCCGCCGCCTGGTCCTCGGCCTTCTGCGCCAGCGCCTCGGCCCGCGCCGCCAGCTCGGCCATGGCTTCTGACAGGCTTTCGGGCACGACCGGCACTTCGACCCGCTGCGGATTGCTCTTCAGCCGCGCCAATTCGCGCTCCAGCGAGGCGACGCGGTCCTCCAGCGCCGCGGTGCGGTCGGCCAGCATCAGCCCCGAGAGCAGCAAAAGCCGCGGCTCGGGCATGCGTCCGGCCTGCTCCAGGATCACCCGCGCCTCGGTGTCCAGCAGGCCGGCCGCGCGTTTAAGCAGCCGTTCCTCGCCCTCCTGGCAGGCCAGGGTATAGGATTTGTGCCCGATCGAAAAATCCACTTGCGCCATTCTTCAGCCCCTTTCGCCGTCCAGATCGTCACCATCTCCGGCCGCCGCCGGCTGCAAGGCGGGGGCGGCAGGGTCCGGCGCGCCGACCATGCGCTCCAGCGCCTCGACGATCTCGCCCATCTGCGCGACTTCGGCGGCGCGGGCGGCGTGCAGCGATTCGATCTCTGCCGCCATCGCGGCGCGGATGCCGTCGGGGTCCCCCTCGCCCTCGCGCGCGTCGATCAGGTTGCGATTGGCCTCGGCCAGCGCGTCGTTGGCCGCCGAAAGCCGCGCCGCCTCTTGCCCCGAACGAAGCAGGCGCGCATGCGCTTCTGCCAGTCGCGCCTCGCAGGCGTCCAGCGTCGCCGCCTCGCGCTCGTGCAGCGCGGCAAGCTCCTGGGAAAGCCGGCGGTTTTCGGCCTCTAGCGCGTCAAGCCGCGCCCCGGCTTCCGGGTCGGCAACGGTCTGCGCATGCTCCGCGCGCGCCAGGGCCGTGCGGTCCAGGAAGCGGTCGATGCGGTCCAGGGCGGCGATCAGCCGCCTTTCGCTGGCATTCAGGTCGTTTCTCATCGGCCAGGATCCTTTCGGGTCGCTTGTCCTTTGGGCTTGCCCCGTTTTCGCATTGCATCGGCCATATGACAAGGACGGGTGGCGGCGGGCGGGGTTTCCCGCCCGGACTGCGGCGCGGCATCGGCTTTTCAGCCGCCGAATCGGGCCCTATAAGGCGTCCAGCCTGCATGAGGAGAGAACGCGATGCGCCGCGCAAAGATCACCCGCGAAACGGCCGAGACGCAGATCGAGGTCGAGCTGGACCTTGACGGCACCGGCCGCTACGACAACCGCACCGGCATCGGCTTTTTCGATCACATGCTGGACCAGTTGGCGCGGCATTCGCTGATCGACCTGTCCCTGCGGGCCCAGGGCGACCTGCATGTCGACGATCACCACACGGTCGAGGATAGCGGCATCGCCATCGGCCAGGCCCTGGCCCGCGCGCTTGGCGACAAGAAGGGGATCCGCCGTTACGGTTCGTTCCACCTGGCGATGGACGACGCGCTGGTGCGCGCGGCGCTGGACCTGTCGGCGCGGCCCTATCTGGTCTGGAACGTGGATTTCCCGGCGCAGAAGATCGGCACATTCGACACCGAGCTGGTGCGGGAATTCTTCCAGGCGCTTTCCACCCATGGCGGCATCACCCTGCATGTGGACCGCATCCACGGGCTGAACGCCCATCACATCGCCGAGGCGGCCTTCAAGGCCGTTGCCCGCGCCCTGCGCGAGGCGGTCGAGCCCGACCCGCGCATGGCCGGCGTGCTGCCCTCGACCAAGGGGGCGCTGTGATGCGGGTGGCGCTGGTCGATTACGACAGCGGCAACCTGCATTCCGCCGAAAAGGCCTTTGCGCTGATGGGGCGCGAGGCGGGGGCCGAGGTGGTGGTGACGTCCGACCCCGACGCCGTCGCGCGCGCCGACTGCATCGTGCTGCCGGGCGACGGCGCCTTTCCGGCCTGCCGCGCGGCGCTTGACGCCGTGCCGGGCATGGTCGAGGCGCTGCACGAGGCGGTGATCGCCCGCGCCGTGCCCTTCATGGGCATCTGCGTCGGCATGCAGATGCTGGCCGAGATCGGGCATGAATATCGCGACACCCAGGGCCTGGGCTGGATCGGAGGGCAGATCGTGGCCATCGACTCGCCCGGCCTGAAGGTGCCGCATATGGGCTGGAACGACCTGACCGTGCTGCGCCCGCATCCGCTGCTGGACGGGATCGCGACCGGCGATCACGCCTATTTCGTGCATGGCTGGCAGTTTCGCCCGGCCGAGCCCGCGCATCTTTTGGCCAGCGCCGATTACGGCGGGCCGGTGACGGCGGTGGTGGGGCGCGACAATATCGTCGGCACCCAGTTCCACCCGGAAAAATCCCAGGCCGTGGGGCTGCGCATCATCGGCAATTTCCTGCGCTGGCGACCGTAAGGATGCGGGCCGGGGCGGCGCGCGGGTTTGCGCGGCCGCCCTGCCCCGGTCGCGCAGGCCGGTCTAGCCGCGGCGCAATTGCTCAAGCAGCGCGGCCGAAGGCTCGCCCGTCACCGGCAGCCCGCGCGACGCCTGATAGGCGCGAATGGCGCTGATGGTGTTCGAGCCGACATTGCCGTCCACGCCCTGGGTGTCGAAGCCCCGCGCGCCCAGCAGGCGCTGCATTTCCTTGCGCTGCTCGATCCGTAGGCCGGGATGGTCGGCGGGCCAGGGATTGGCCAGCCCCGGATAGCCGCGCAGCCGGTCCGCCAGATGCGACACCGCCAGCGCATAGCTGTCGGCATTGTTGTAGCGCAGGATGGCGTGGAAGTTGCGGGTGATCAGGAAGGCCGCACCCGAGGCGCCGCCGGGCACGATCAGTTCGGTCGAGGTGCCGGCGGGCGGCAGCGGCCGCTGGTTGGCCTGGCGCAGGCCCAAGGACTGCCATTCCGCGACGCTGCGCCGCTTGCCCTTGCCGGCCAGCCCCATGTTGAAGCCGGGCGGCAGCGTGACCTCGACCGCGGCCGGCAATCCGCGCTGCCAGCCCGATTTCGCCAGGTAGTTCGCCGCCGAGGCCAGCGCGTCCGAAGGATCGTTCGACCAGATGTCGCGCCGCCCGTCGCCGGTGAAATCCACCGCATAGGCCAGATAGGTCGTCGGGATGAACTGGGTGTGGCCCATGGCCCCGGCCCAGCTTCCGGTCATGTGGCCGGGGTCGATATCGCCCGATTGCAGGATCTTCAGCGCCGCCATCAACTGGCTGCGAAAGAATTCGCCGCGATAGCCCTCATATCCCAGGGTGGCCAGGCTTTCGATCAGCGGCAAGTCGCCCCGCCGCTCGCCATAGGTCGATTCCATGCCCCAGACCGCGGCGACGATTTCCTTGTCGACGCCATAGGTCGCCTCGATGCGGCTCAGCACCCCGCCATATTGCGCCAGGGCGGCGCGGCCATTGGTCTGGCGCTTTTCCGAAACCGCGTTCTCCAGGTATTCCCACAGCGATTTCTTGAACTCGGCCTGGTTTTGCGACCGGCGCACCACCTCGGGGTTATAGGTCACGCCGCGGAAGGCGAAATCCAGGGTGCTGGCGCTGATGCCCTGGCTGCGGGCGCGGCCCTTGAAGCCTTCGACCCAGCTATTCAGCCCGGCCACCTTGGCCGCCGGAGGATTCTGGTCGCGGCCCCATTTGATCTCTTGCCCCTGCTGGGAAACGCCCGCGCCGGGATAAGGACCCGCGCAGCCCCCCAGCAACAGCGCCATGGTCGCCAGCGTCGCCGTCAGTCGCATCGAAAACCGCATTCCTGTCCCCTTGGTCCTGCGTTTTGCCCAAGCCTAGCGCCCCATCCCCGGCGCCGGAACCCCGGAATTTTCCCGGCGGCGTAAGGCCGCCTTTCCGGCGGCGCAAATAATCCGCATGAGGTTTGGCTATTATCCAATTGATTTTACGTTATTGAGGCAGCGGGGTCCATATCACCTCGTCGATGCGCGGCGCGCCGGTGGCCAGCATCACCAGCCGGTCGAACCCCAGCGCGCAGCCCGCGGCCGGCGGCATGATGGCCAGGGCGTCCAGGAAATCCTCGTCCAGCGGATAGCGCTCGCCGTGGATTCGCTCTTTTTCGTCCATCTCGGCCTGGAAGCGGCGGCGCTGCTCGGCCGGGTCGGTCAATTCGCCAAAGCCGTTGGCCAGTTCCACGCCGCAGGCGTATAGCTCGAACCGCTCGGCCTCGCGCGGCTCGTCGGCGGCGCGCCGCGCCAACGCCGCCTCGGCCGCCGGATAGCGGTCCAGGATCAGCGGCCGGCCGTGGCCCAGATGCGGCTCGACCCGTTCGACCAGCACGCGCGACAGGATGTCGGACCAGCCGTCGTCCGCGGCCAGGCGGACCCCCTGCGCCTCGGCCTGGGCGCGCAGGGCGGCCGCATCCGTTTCGACACCCTCGCAGGTCGCGAGAAGGTCGATGCCGGCAAATTCGCGAAACGCCTGGGCGACCGTCATCACCTGCGGCGCGGCATAGGGGTCGCACTCGATGCCGCGAAAGCGCAGCCGGTCGGCGCCCGCCCCCTTGGCAGCCAGCCGCAGGTATTGCGCGCAATCGTCGAAAAGAACACGGTAATCCTGCCCGACGCGATACCATTCCAGCATGCAGAATTCCGGGCTGTGCAGCGCCCCGCGCTCGCGGTTGCGCCAGACATGGCTGAAGGCGAAGATGCGCTTCTCGCCCGCCGCCAGCAGCTTTTTCATGGCGAATTCCGGGCTGGTGTGCAGATACATCCGCCGCGGCTGGCCGTCATTGCCGATCCGGTCGGTGGCAAAGGCATGCAGATGCGTCTCGTTTCCCGGACTGGCGGCCAGGGCCAGCGGGTCCACCTCGACAAAGTCGCGGGTCGCCAGCCAGTCGCGCATTTGCGCCTGGATGCGGTTGCGCGCCAGCAACAGCGGCCGGCGGCCGGCATGGCGATCAGGGTCCCACCATGGGCTTTCCTGCACGGGCTTCATTGGCGCATCTCCTGCATCCTATGTCGTTTTCCGCTTGCGGCTGGCGCTAGGCTGCGAAAAACGCTATGGGGCGTCATCTCGCCGGGTTTTAGCCGGCGTCCCGGAACTTGAAAAGCAGGCAAGGAAATCGCCTTGAAAGTCATCGCCTCCAGCCTTCGCAAAGGCAATGTCGTCGAAATCGACGGCAAGCTCCATGTCGTCCTGACCGCGACCAATTTCCATCCCGGCAAGGGCACGCCGACCACCCAGGTCGATCTGCGCCGCATCTCGGATGGAAACAAGGTTTCGGAACGCTGGAAGACCACCGAACAGGTCGAACGCGCCCATGTCGACGAACGCGCCTATAACTTCCTTTACGAGGATGGCGAGGGCTTCCATTTCATGGAGCCGGAAAGCTATGAGCAGGTCGTGGTCTCGCCCGAAGTGGTGGGCGACGACAAGGTGTTCCTGGAAGACGGCATCAGCGTCTTCCTGCAAGTGCATAACGACGTCGCCATCGCCATCGAACTGCCGCAGAAGGTCACGGTCGAGGTGGTCGAGACCGAGCCGGTGGTCAAGGGCCAGACCGCTTCGTCCAGCTACAAGCCGGCCATGGCGCATAACGGCGTCCGCATCATGGTCCCGCCGCATATCGGCGTCGGAACCAAGGTGATCATCAACACCGCCGACCTGACCTATGTGGAACGCGCCAAGGGCTGAGTTCCCAGGCCCGAACCGCAAGGCAACGCCCCGGCCCTGCCGGGGGTATATGCAGACAGGGCGCGTCCTGCGGATCAGTCCGCGGTCGCCGCCCCCAGGGTGCCACCCACCACGGCACCCGCCGGGCCGGCGACAACCGCTCCGCCAAGGCCGCCGGTCGCCGCCCGTTCGGTGGCATTGTCGCCGCATCCGGCAAGCATAAGCACCATCGCGCTTATGGCAGTCGCAATCAGGCTACGCATCTTGCTATCCTCCTTCGGGGCGGCGGAAGGCCATCCCTATCCCAGACAAGACGCGCAGCCCGGCCCCCTGGTTCCGCGCCCTGCCGCCGGTCAGGGAAAGACCGGCGCCAGCATCAGCCCTTCGGTTTCCGGCAGGCCCAGCATCAGGTTGGCGTTCTGCACCGCCTGCCCCGAAGATCCCTTGCACAGGTTGTCCAGGGTCGAGACGACCAGCGCCCGCCCCGAGATCCGGTCGCCGGTCACGCCGATATGGCAGAAGTTCGAGCCCTGCACATGCGCCATCGCCGGCAACTGCCCATAGGGCAGCACGACGACAAAGGGTTCCTCGGCATAGGCGGCCGCCAAGGCGGCATGCACCGCCTGCGGCTCGCCCTTGAGATAGCAGGACGCCAGGATGCCGCGGTTCACCGGCACCAGATGCGGGGTGAACTGGATGCGCACCGGGCGCCCGGCGAGGGCCGAGAACTCCTGGTCGAACTCGCCCAGATGGCGGTGCTTTCCCCCTTGGGAATAGCCCGCCACATCCTCGGAGCGTTCGGCGAAGAGCATGTTTTCCTTGAGCGAGCGCCCTGCCCCGGAAATCCCGTTCTTGAGATCGCAGATGATGTCGTCCAGGTCGATCAGCCCTGATGCGATCAGCGGCCGCAGGGCGAATTGCACGGTGGCGGCGTTGCAGCCGGTGCCGGCGACAAGGCGGGCGTCCCGGATCTGGTCGCGGTAGAATTCGGTCAGCCCATAGACCGCCTGCGGCTGGATATCCGGCGCGGCATGGTCAAGCCCGTACCAAGCCTTGTAACCCGCCGGGTCGCGCAGGCGGAAATCGGCGCCAAGATCGACGATCTTCACATCGGCGGGCAATTGCCCGACCAAAGGCTGGCTAAGGCCGTGCGGCAGCGCGCAGAACACCAGGTCGATGGAGGCGAAGTCGATCTCTTCCATCCGGACCAGCGCCGGCAGGTTCAGGTGGCGCAGATGCGGAAAGACCTGGTCATAGCCCTGACCCGCCTTGCGGTCGGCGGAAAGCGCGGCGATCTGGATCCGGGGGTGGGTGGCCAGAATGCGCACGAGTTCGGCACCCGTGTAACCCGAGGCCCCAAGGATGGCAGCGTTCAGCGTCATGTCGTGATCCCAACTGGTCGGGCCCCCGCGCGGGACCAGGACCGGCACTAGGGCGCGGGTCACGCGGTGTCAAGCAAACCAGGACATGCAGGGCCGGCGGCTGGGGCTGGCAGAAATCTGGAATGATTCTAGGAATCGCCCATATCTATATGTATTTGCTGATTTATCTCTCCAGAAATCCCCCCCTCATGGTAGCCGCCTTGGTGGGCGACAGCGTTGGCGGCGTCGGCCGGGCCGGCCAGTCGCTTATAATCCTGCGCGCCAATGCTGCATCTGCATCGTTTTCTTGCGAGACATCGCGGCGCAAATCCAATATGGGGGCATCGCCCGCCTGGGCCGCTGAAGAATGGAGGAGTAGATGAGCGCGACCCCCGATCGTAAGGGCCAGCTTGGTCCCGCCGACATCCGCGCCCGCAAGGGCGGCGAACCCGTGGTATGCCTGACTGCCTATACCACGCCCATGGCCCGGCTGGTGGATGCGCATTGCGACATCGCGCTGGTCGGCGACAGCCTGGGCATGGTGCTGCACGGCCTGCCCTCGACCATCGGCGTCAGCATGGAGATGATGATCCTGCACGGCAAGGCCGTGGCGCGGGGCTGTTCGCGGGCCTGCCTGGTGGTGGACATGCCCTTTGGCAGCTATGAGGAAGGGCCCGAGCAGGCGTTCCGCAACGCCGCCCGCATGATGGCCGAGACCGGCTGCCAGGCGGTCAAGCTGGAGGGCGGGCGCCACATGGCCGAAACCGTCGCCTTCCTGGTGGCGCGCGGCATCCCGGTGATGGGCCATGTCGGGTTGACGCCGCAAGCGGTCAATACGCTGGGCGGCTACAAGGTGCAGGGCCGCGACCCGGACGAGGCCGACCGCATCGCCGGCGACGCCGCCGCGCTTGCGGATGCCGGCGCCTTTGCCGTGGTGCTGGAAAAGCTGCCCGAGGCGCTGGGGGCGCGCATCACCCAGGAAATCGCGGTGCCGACCATCGGCATCGGCGCCGGCGTCGATTGCGACGGGCAGGTGCTGGTGGTCGATGACATGCTGGGCCTGTTCGCCGATTTCCGGCCGAAATTCGTCAAGCGCTATGCCGAACTGGGCGGCGATGCCGATACTGCCATCGCCGCCTATGCCGCCGAGGTCCGCGCGCGGCGCTTTCCCGGTCCCGAACATGCCTTTGGCGCGGGCAAGCCTGCATGAGCGCACCGATCGTCCGGCCGCTGGCCGAACTGCGCGCAATGGTCGGCGGCTGGAAAGCCCGCGGCGAAAGCATCGCCGTGGTGCCCACGATGGGGGCGCTGCACGAGGGGCATCTAAGCCTGGTGCGGGCGGCGCGGGCCAATTGCGACCGGGTGATCGTGACGCTGTTTGTCAATCCGCGCCAGTTCAACAGCCCCGAGGACTTTGCCCGCTATCCGCGCACCGAACATGCCGACGCGGAACTGCTGGGCCCCCTGGGGGTCGATGCGCTGTTCGTGCCCGACGGGGACGAGGTCTATCCGCCCGGCCATGCCACGGTGGTCACGGTCTCGGGCGTGACCGAGCCGCTGGAAGGGGCGCACCGCCCCGGCCATTTCGACGGCGTGGCAACGGTGGTGACGATGCTGTTCACCATGACCCAGGCCGACCGGGCCTTTTTCGGCGAAAAGGACTGGCAGCAATTGCAACTGGTGCGCCGGCTGGCCGCGGACCTGAAGCTGCCGGTCCAGATCGTGGCCTGCCCCTGTGTGCGGGCCGCGGACGGGTTGGCGCTGTCTTCGCGCAACCAGCGCCTGACCGACGCGGGGCGCGGGCGCGCCGCCGCCCTGCCCCGCGCGCTGTTCGACGCGAGCGCCCGGATCGAGGCCGGAGAGCCGGTGGCCGCGGTGCTGGCCGCCGCGCGCGCCGGGCTGGAGGCGGCAGGGATCGCGCCCGTGGAATATCTGGAGCTGCGCGACGGCGAGACGCTGGGCACGCCGCAGCCCGGCCGCCCGGCCCGGCTTTTGGTCGCGGCCTGGCTTGACGGGGTGCGGCTGATCGACAATGTCGCGGTGATCTTGCGCTAGGCCGGCGGGTGCTGCGCGGTTGCCTTATGAGTATTTGGGAAACGGTGAAGGCGGTCCGCCCGGCGGGACGGGGGGCGCCGCGTCCAGATAAAGTTCCGCCAGAAAGCCCGGATCGGCGTTGGCGAGCCGCAATTCGCCATGGGCCGCATCGACGATATCGGCCACGACGGCCAAGCCGATGCCTTGGCCTTCGCCGTCGGGATCAAGGCTCAGGCCGCGCTGTGTCAGCCGTTGCAGATCGGCCTCGGGGACGCCGGGGCCGTCGTCGCGGATGGCGATAAGGACGCGGCCCCCTTGCGCGCGGGCCGAGACATGGACGCTGCGGCCCGCATGGCGCATGGCGTTTTCCAACAGCGCGCCAAGCGCCTCGGTCAGGTCGTCGGGGTCGATGCGGGCATATAGGCCCGGCGGGATCGCGATCTGCCAGTCGATGCCGGCGCCTTGCGGCGTGCGGCGCAGCACGCCCACCAGCTTGGCGGTGATGGTGCCCGGTTCGGCCGACTGCCGGGCGCGGCCGGACTGGATGCGGGCGCGGGCCAGTTCGCGGTCGACATGGCGGCGCATCTGGTTGGCGATAGCCTCGACGCTGCGCGCGATCTCGGCCTCGCCGCGGCTGGACAACCGCGCCGCATCGCCCAGAAGCGCCTGGAGGGGCGTCTTGAAACCATGCGCAAGGTTGGCGGCGCGGTGGCGGGCGCGGTCCAGTTCCCGGTCGCGCGCATCCAGCAGCTTGTCGATTTCCGTGGCCAGCGGGATCACCTCGGTCGGCAGGTCCTGGCCGATGCGCGGCCGCGCGCCCGAACCCAGCGCCGCCACCCTGGCGCCGACCTGCTGAAGCGGTTCCAGCCCGACGGTGATCTGCAACCAGCTTGCCAGCAGCAGCGCCGCGCCCAGCAGCCCCAGATAGGGCAGAAGATCGCCCAGGAAGCCGCGCCTGGCCAGCGCCAGTTCGTCCCGGTCCGAGGCGACGATGATGCGCAGCGGCACCGCGCCCCGGCCCACCAGCAGCCCCTGTTCGACGGCAAGCAGCGGCTCGCCTTGCGGGCCGGCCAGCGCCCGCACCGCGCTTTCGCCCGGCGGCGGCGGCGGCTGGGGGGTGGGCAGCGTATAATCCCATAGCGAGCGCGAGCGGCGCAACTCGTCGCCCAGCATGACTTGCCAGTAATGCCCCGAAAAGGGCTGGTCATAAAGCGGGTCGTCGGGCGGCGCGCGCAGGCTGGCCCCGGCTTCGCCATTCGGCTGGACCATGGCCGCCAAAGCCAGCGCACGGGCCTGAAGATCGGCGACGGCCACGCGTTCGACATGGCGTTCGAAAAGCACCGCCAGCCCCATGCCGGACAGCGCCAGCGCCACGGCGATGGCGAAGGCGCCGGCCGCCACCAGCCGCCAGCGGATCGAACGGGTCACGTCCGGCCCTGCGCCCGGCCGTCCCCCGCAGCACCGGGCGGCGGCTCGTCTTCCAGGTGATAGCCGAAGCCCCGCCTTGTGCCGATCACCCCCGGCCCCAGCTTGCGGCGCAGCCGGGTGATGATCGCCTCGACCGCGTTCAATTCGCGCGATTCGTCGTCGCCATAAAGATGCTCAAGCAATTCCGTCGGGGCCACGATGCGGTCGCGGTTCAGCGCCAGATAAGAGATCAGCCGGAACTCCAGCGGCGTGACGGCGACCGGGATGCCGTCGACGGCGGCCGTCATGCGGTTCAGGTCCACCGTCAGCCGCCCGACCTGCTGGGTGGCATTGCCGCGCCCGCCGGCACGGCGCACCAGGGCGCGGGCGCGGGCGATCAGCTCCTCCATGCGAAAGGGCTTGGGCAGGTAATCGTCGGCGCCGGCATCTATGCCCTCGACCCGTTCGGTCCAGGCGCCGCGCGCGGTCAGGATCAGCACCGGGCTTTCGCAACCCTCGGCCCGCCAGCGCTTGAGAACGCTAAGCCCGTCCAGCCGCGGCAGGTTCAGGTCCAGCACGATCAGGTCGTAATCCTCGGTGCCGCCGCGGAACCATGCGGTCTCGCCATCGCCGGCCAGTTCGACCAGGAAACCCGCAGCCTTCAGCGCCCGCTCCAGGTCGGCGGCGATCCGGGGCTCATCCTCGACGATCAGGGCGCGCATCAGTCCTCGTCATCCTCGTCCAGGTCGAGAATCCGGCCCGAGGCGGCGTCCAGCTCGACCTCGATCAACCGGCCATCCTCTGTCACCAGCTCGACCTCATAGATCATCATGCCGTCATCTTCGTCCAGGTCCACCTCGATCACCCGGCCGGGATGGGTGCGGTGAAGCAGGGCCAGCACCTCGGCCAGGGGCAGGATCTCGCCCCGCTCGACCGCGCCGCGGGCATATTCGAAATCCTGTCCGCCGGCCGCCAGCGGCGTCAGCGACAGGATCACGGCAAGGGCGGCGGCGGGTCTCATGCGGCGCTTATAGCCGCGGCGAACTGACAGGCTGCTGACAAAGATCAAACCGCAAGCGAGCGGCGCCGCTTCGTGCCGAAACCGCAACAGCGCCGGATCGGCGCCTTTCCGCGCAAGCCGGGCTTTCCTGACAGCCGGCTGACAGGGCGGGTCAGAACGCTGTCAGCCAGGCTGTGGCACCTGTGGCGTCTTAACCTGCGGCGGGCGATCCGCCGCTGTAACCTTGAAAGGACAAGACCATGGTGCGCAAGATCGGGACCAGCTTCGCCGATACGCTGAACGGCACGAAATTCGGCGACTGGCTGTCGGGCATGGGCGGCAATGACCGCCTGTTCGGCTTTGCCGGCAATGACAAGCTTTATGGCGGCGATGGCGCCGACACGCTGAATGGCGGCGAAGGCCATGACGAGCTGGAGGGCGGCAATGGCAACGACCTGCTCCAGGGCGGCAATGGCAATGACGAGCTGGAAGGCGGCACCGGCAACGACATCCTGCATGGCGGCAACGGCAATGACGACCTGGAAGGCGACGCGGGCGCCGACAAGCTTTATGCCGGGGCGGGCCGGGACGAGGTGGACGGCGGCGCCGGCAACGACCTGCTGTTCGGCGGGCTGGGCGATGACGAGCTGGACGGCGGCTCGGGCAATGACCGGCTGGATGGCGGCGCTGGCCGCGACCGGCTGGAAGGCGGCCGCGGCAACGACATCCTGACCGGCGGGGCCGGCGCGGATGTGTTCGAATTCGAGCGCGGCGACGGGCGCGACACCATCACCGATTTCCAGAACGGCATGGACCGGCTGGACTTTGACGATTTCGGCCGCGCCCAGGTGCAGGCGGTCATCAACAATGCCCAGCAGGTCGGCAACGACCTGGTGCTGCGCCTGTCGGCCGACACCATCGTGACCATCGAGGACATGCAGAAAGCGCAACTCGACATGAGCGATTTCACCTTCTGATCCGGGGGCCTGTCGCCATTCGCCGCCGCAGGTCCCCTTGCGGCGGCGTTTCCATGGCCGAAGGGCCCGGCGTCAGGCGGCCGCCCCCCCTCTTGCCAAGGCGGGCGCTGGGGTCGATAACCGCCCCTCTGCCTTGCGAGTTGCCGCCTTGTCCCAGCCGCCGATCACCACCGTTTCCGCCCTGATCCGGGCCGGCCTGTCCGATGCCGGTCAGGCGGACGTGCTGGAACAGGTGGCGGCCGAATTCCGCATCCGTGTGTCGCCCGCCATGCGCGAGGCCGTCGGCAGCCCCGGCGACGGGGTGGGCGCGCAGTTCCTGCCCGATCCGCGCGAGTTGGAGATCCGGCCCGAGGAACTGGCCGATCCCATCGGCGATGCCGCCTTCAGCCCGACGCCGGGCCTGACCCATCGCTATCCCGACCGGGTGATCTTGCACATCACCAAGACCTGTGCGGTCTATTGCCGCTTCTGCTTTCGCCGCGAAGTGGTGGGCGAGGACGGCCGGCTGCCCGAGCCGGAACTGGCCGCTGCGCTGGATTATATCGCCCGCACCCCGGCGATCCGCGAGGTGATCCTGACCGGCGGCGATCCCATGGTGCTGTCGGCGCGCCGGATCGCGGCGCTGATCGCGCGGCTAGAGGCGATCGCGCATGTCGACATGGTCCGGTTTCACAGCCGCATCCCGGTGGTGGCCCCGGAGCGCCTCGACGCGGCGATGCTGGCGGCGCTGCGGCCCGAACGGCTGGCAGTCTGGGTGGTCGTCCATATCAACCACGCCCAGGAACTGACCGAGGCGGGGCGCGCGGCGCTGGCGCGGCTGGCCGATGCGGGCATTCCGCTTTTGTCCCAGACCGTGCTGCTGAAGGGGGTGAATGCCGACGCCGAGGTGCTGGCCGACCTGTTCCGGGCGCTGATCCGCAACCGGGTCAAGCCCTATTACCTGCATCATTGCGACCTGGCCCGCGGCACCGGGCATTTCCGCACCTCGATCGCGGAAGGCCAGGCGATCATGGACGCCTTGCGCGGGCGGATTTCGGGGACCTGCCTGCCCAGCTATGTGCTGGACCTGCCGGGCGGGCATGGCAAGGTGCCGCTGGGACCGGGCCATGTCCAGAAGGTCGGTCCGGGCCGCTATCGGATCCGGGACTGGCGCGGGCAGATGCACGATTATCGCGACCTGGACGGCTAAGGCCGGGGGCGCTTCGCCCCCCGGACCCCCCGAGGATATTTGGACACGAAAGAAGCCCTGCCGCGCCTGCCCCCCTGCGCCCCTGGTTCAGGCCGTGGCGGCGCGCCGCGCCTGGCGGCGGGCGACGCGGGCGCGGATCGAGGCGACATCCGTGACCGGGGTCGCGGCGAAAAGTTCGCGCGTATAGGGGTGGCGCGGCGCGGCGAAGACCGCTTCGCGGCTGCCCTGCTCGACCGCCTCGCCCTGGTGCATCACCAGCACCTCGTCGGCGATATAGCGCACCACCGACAGGTCATGGCTGATGAAGACATAGGCCAGGTTGAATTCGGCTTGGAGGTCCGCCAGCAGGTTCAGGACTTGCGCCTGCACCGACAGGTCCAGCGCCGAGACCGGCTCGTCCAGGACCAGCAGCGTCGGGTTCAGCATAAGCGCGCGGGCGATGGCGATGCGCTGGCGCTGCCCGCCCGAGAACATATGCGGGTAGCGGTTGAAGACCTCGGGCGGCAGGCCGACCTTGGCCAGCATTTCCTCGGCCCGGCGGCGGCGTTCGGCCGCGGGCGTGTCGGTGTTCAGCGCCAGCGGCTCCATCAGCACGTCGCCGATCTTCTGGCGCGGATTCAGGCTGCCATAGGGGTTCTGGAACACCATCTGCACCTTGGAGCGCATCTCGCGCGTGAGCCGCGCCTTGCCGATGTCCACGGGCTTGCCGTCGATCATCAGCTCGCCCCCCGAGGCCGGGTCGATCAGCGCGATGATCCGGGCCAGCGTCGACTTGCCGGACCCGGATTCGCCGACAATGGCCAGCGTCTTGCCGCGATCGACCGAGAAGCTGATCCCCTTGACCGCGCGCACCGTCCGGGCGGCGCGGGTCAGCGATCCGGGGACGTGATAGTCGCGGATCAGGTTGCGGCCCTGGACGACTGGGGTTTCGGCGCTCATGGCTGCACCTCCGGTTCGAGGAAGCTGCCGACGGTGGGCAGCCGGTCGCCCGTCGCGTTTTCGGGCAGGGCCGAAAGCAGCGCGCGGGTATAGGGATGCGAGGGGGCCTCGAACAGGGTCAGCACGTCGGCCTCTTCCATCTTGCGGCCCTTGTATTGCACCTGCACGCGGTCGGCGGTCTGCGCCACCACGCCCATGTCATGGGTGATCAGGATCAGCGCCATCCCGGTCTTTTCCTGAAGGTCCATCAAAAGGTCGAGGATCTGCTTCTGGATGGTCACGTCCAGCGCCGTCGTCGGCTCGTCGGCGATCAGCAGGCGCGGATTCGTGGCGATGGCCATGGCGATCATCACCCGCTGGCACTGGCCGCCGGACATCTGGTGGGGATAGCTGCGCAGCTTTTCCTCAGGCTCGGGGATGCCCACCTGGCGATAAAGCTCCAGCGCGCGGGCGCGGGCCTGGCGTTTCGACAGGCCGGCGTTGAAGCGCAGCACCTCTTCGATCTGGTAGCCGGTGGTAAAGCTGGGGTTCAGCGAGGCGACGGGTTCCTGGAAGATCATGGTGATCTGGCGCCCGATGATGCGGCGGCGCTGGCGCGGGGTCATGGCCAGCAGGTCGTGGCCGTCGAAGGTCATCTCGTCGGCGGTGACGCTGGCGGTGTCGGGCAAAAGCCCCATCGCCGCCAGCATCGACACCGACTTGCCCGAGCCGGATTCGCCGACGATGGCCAGCACCTCGCCCTTGTCCACGGTCACGTCGATGCCGTCCACGGCGGTGAAGCTGCCGGTCGAGGTGGCGAAGCGCACGGTCAGGTTGCGGATTGTCAGAAGCGCCATCACTCAGCTCCGCTTCAGTTTCGGGTCGAGGGCGTCGCGCAGCCCGTCGCCCATCAGGTTGATCGCCAAGACCGAGACCAGGATGGCAAGGCCGGGGAAGGTCACGACCCACCAGGCGCGCAGGATGAATTCGCGCGCCTCGGCCAGCATGGTGCCCCATTCGGACGCCGGCGGCTGCGCGCCCATGCCCAGGAAACCCAGCGCGGCCGAGTCGAGCACCGCCGACGAAAAGCTTAGCGTCGCCTGGACGATCAGCGGTGCCAGGCAATTGGGCAGGATTGTCTTGAACATCAGCCGCAGGTTGCCGGCGCCGGCCACCTTGGCGGCGGTGACGTATTCGCGCGCCTTTTCGCCCATCACCGCGGCGCGGGTCAGGCGGGCGAAATGCGGCTGGTAGACGATGGCGATGGCGATCATCGCATTGGTCAGCCCCGGCCCCAGCACCGCGACCAGCACCAGCGCGAGCAAGAGCGAGGGAAAGGCCAGCACCACGTCCATGACCCGCATGATGACCGTATCGACCCAACCCCCGAAAAAGCCGGCGACCAGCCCGATGATGATGCCGCCGGTCAGGGCGATGGCGACGACGACGATGCCGATGAACAGCGAATATTGCGCGCCATGGATCAGCCGCGACAGCATGTCCCGGCCGACCGCATCGGTGCCCAGCAGAAAGCCCGCGCGCCCGCCATCCTGCCAGATCGGCGGCACCAGCAGCGCGTCGCGATATTGCTGCGTGGGATCATGCGGCGCGATCAGCGATGCAAAGATCGCCGTCAGCACCAGCAGGACGAAGACGACAAGGCCGATCACCGCACCGCGGTTCTGGCTGAAATAGAACCAGAATTCGCGCAGCATCCGGCGGCGGATGGCCGCGTCCGAAATCTTGACGGTGGTATCGGTCATTTGTGCCGGATCCTCGGGTTGATGAGACCATAGGTCAGGTCGACGATCAGGTTCACGATCATCACGATGGCGGCGATCAGCAAAAGGCCCGACTGCACCACCGGATAGTCGCGGCGCGAAATCGAATCGATCATCCACTTGCCGATGCCCGGCCAGGAAAAGATCGTCTCGGTCAGGATGGCGCCGGCCATCAGCACGCCGACCTGCAAGCCGATGGTGGTGATGACCGGGATCATGGCATTGCGCAGCGCATGGACCGCGATCACCCGGCGCGGCGACAGGCCCTTGGCGCGGGCGGTGCGCACGTAATCCTCGCCCATCACCTCCAGCATGGCGGATCGGGTCTGGCGCGCGATCACCGCCAGCGGGATCGTTGCCAGCACCACCGAAGGCAGGATCAGGTGGCTGACGGCCGAGGCGAAGGCCCCCTCATCGCCCGACAGCAGGCTGTCGATCAGCATGAAGCCCGTCACCTGCGGAAAGAAATACATCAGCGAGATGCGGCCCGAAACCGGGGTCCAGCCCAGCACGCCGGAAAACAGGATGATGAGCAAAAGCCCCCACCAGAAGATCGGCATCGAGAAGCCGACCAGCGCCCCGGTCATGGAAATCTGGTCGAACCACGAGCCGCGCTTGATCGCCGCGACGACACCGACCGGCACGCCGATCACGGTGGCGATGATGATCGCGACCAGCGCCAGTTCGACCGTGGCCGGGAACAATGCCAGGAACTCGTCCAGCACCGGCTTTTTCGTGACCAGCGAATTGCCCAGGTCGCCTTGGAGCAGGTTGCCCAGGTAATGGACATATTGCTGCCAGACCGGCTTGTCATAGCCAAGCTGCGCCGCGATCTGGGCGTAACGTTCCGGCGAGACGCCGCGTTCGCCGGCCATCAGCAGCACCGGATCGCCAGGCAGCAGGCGGATGAAGCCAAAGGCCACCAGCGTGATCCCGATCATCGTCGGGACCAGGTAAAGCAGTTTCTTAAGGATGAATCTGAACATCGACCCTAACCTGAGGGCCGTGCGGAGGGTTCCCCGCACGGCCGCAAGAGTTGCAATCCGCGCGCGACCTTATTCGGCCAGGTCCACGGTGTCGAAGGCATAGTCGCCCAAGGGCGACTGCACGAAGCCGGTCACGTTCTTGGCCATCGGCACATATTGCGTCGAATGCGCCAGCGTGGCCCAGGGCGCCTGCTCCTTGAAGATGACCTGCGCCTCTTCGTAAAGCTTGACCCGCTCGTCATGGTCGGAAGCCGCCTTGGCCTTGGCCAGCAGGTCCGAGAACTCTTCGTTGCACCAGAAGGCGCGGTTCGCCCCGCCCGGCGCGGCTGCGGCACAGGACAACAGCACGGTCAGGAAGTTGTCGGGATCGCCATTGTCGCCGGTCCAGCCCAGGATGACCGCGCCCTTGCGGCCCTCTTCCATCGACTTCTTCAGGTATTCGCCCCATTCGTAGCTGACGATCTCGACCTTGACGCCGATCTTGGCGAAATCGCTTTGGATCAGTTCGGCGGCGCGGCGGGCATTGGGCATGTAGGGCCGCTGCACCGGCATGGCCCAGATTTCCATGGACAGGTCGCTGACGCCGGCTTCCTCCAGCATCGCCTTGGCGGCTTCGGGGTCGAATTTGTCGTCCTCGACGGCGTCGTTATAGGACCACATGGTCGGCGGGATCGGGTTCTTGGCGATCTCGGCATTGCCCTGATAGACGGCGTCGATCAGCGCCTGCTTGTCCATGGCCATGTTCAGCGCCTTGCGGACCTGCGGATTGTCGAAGGGCGCGACGGTGGTGTTATAGGCCAGGTAGCCCACGTTCAGGCCGGGCTGCTCGTCCAGCTTGAGGTTCGGGTCGGCGCGGATGTCCTCCAGGTCGGCGGGCGCGGGATAGGGCATCAGGTGGCATTCGCCGGCCTTGAGCTTTTGCAGCCGCACCGAGGCGTCGGGGGTGATGGCAAAGACCAGGTCGTCGATCTTGGGCGCCTCGCCCCAGTAATCGGCGTTCTTCTGGTAACGGATCACCGCGTCCTTCTGATAGGCGACGAAGCGGAAGGGGCCGGTGCCGATGGGGGCGTTGTTCAGGTCCTCGCGGGTGCCGGCGGCTTCCAGCGCGTCGGCATATTCCTTGGACACGATCGACACGAAGGGCATGGCCACATTGGCCAGGAACGGCGCCTCGGGCTGGTTGAGGGTGAATTTCACCGTGTGGTCATCGACCTTTTCGATGGACTTGATCAGCTTGTCCATCTCCATCGACGAATAATATTCATAGGTGACGCCGGGGATGTATTCGTGCCAGGGATGGTCGGCGCTGGCCTGCCGCTCGAAGGTGAAGATCACGTCGTCGGCGCTGAAATCGCGCGAGGGCGTGAACTTGTCGTTGGAATGGAATTTCACGCCTTGGCGCAGGTGGAAGGTATATTCCAGACCGTCCTCGGACACGTCCCAGCTTTCGGCCAGGGCGGGCTCGATTTCCGTGGTGCCGGGCTTGAACTGCACCAGCCGGTTATAGACCGCGTGGCCCGACGCGTCGAAGGTGGTGCCCGAGGTATAGGGCGCGGCGTCGAACCCTTCGGGCGAGCCCTCCGAGCAATAGACGAAGGTCTTGGCGTGCAGCGGTGCCGCAGCCATCAGCGCAAAGGCCGAGGCCGCAAGCATGCGGGTGGAAAAGAATGACATAATGCCTCCCATGTCTAGAGATATTGCCTGTTCCTTATGCAAACGAATCTGCCTGACAGGTCAAGTGCTTTGCCGGGTCTTGCTGTCATTGTGCTGTAATGACGCAGCGAAACGCCAACGCTTTCGGACGTTTTTGACGTTTCCGCAGGCAGCGATCGCGAAAGGCTGGCAATAGGCGGTTGCGGGTTGCACGCCCGTCCGCCGTGGCGGCGCCATGTCACCCGCCGGCCGCGGCAATGCGGGGAACATGATTCTTTGGCCCCGATGGGCGGCGCCCGGTGGCGGTCAGTGCAGGCGGTCGATCAGCGCCATCGCGGCTTGCGGATTGCGCGCCTTGTGGCCGCTGATGACGTAAAGATAGACGTCGCGCGGTCCCGAAGCGGCATTCGCCCCGACATAGTCCAGCCCCTCGGGCAGGCCGCCGGCGGCCCAGGTCCGCGCCCGCTTTGCCTAAAGGTCCAGCGCCGCCGGGGAATAGCCCAGGGGCTCGTCCGGGCTGGTGCCCATGATGCGGGCATAGACGAAGGGCGCGGTCGGGTCGGCGATCTGCGGAAACTTTCCATCCGCCGCGATCACCGCCGCCACGCCATGCTCGCGCAGCATGGCAAGGAAGTCCGGGTTGCGGAAACTGTCGTGCCGCACCTCGACCACGTGGCGCAGCGCCCTGCCCTCGGCCGTGGCGGGCAGAAGCTTCAGGAACGCCTCGAAATCCTTTGGATCAAAGGTCTTGGTCGGCATGAACTGCCAGTTGATCGGCCCCAGCTTGTCGCCCAGAAGCATCAGCCCGCCGGACAGGAAGCGCGCGACGCTTTCGCCCGCATCGGCCAGGACCTTGCGGTTCGTCGCATAGCGCGGGGCCTTGAGCGAGAAGACGAAATCCCCCGGCGTCTCGTCATGCCATTTGCGAAAGCTTTCGGGCTTTTGCGCGCCGTAATAGGTGCCGTTGATCTCGATCGAGGTCAGCGCGCGGCTGGCGTGTTCCAACTCGCGCCGCTGCGCCAGCCCTTCGGGATAGAAGCTGCCGCGCCATGGCTCATAGGTCCAGCCGCCGACGCCGATGCGAATGCGGCCCGTCTTGTCCTTGTGCCGGTCCATCCTGCCCTCCCCAGCCGAATCGCCCGATCATAGCGCAGGCCGGGCAGCCGCCCTACCCCACGCGCGGGCGGGAACCGGCGGGCCGTCGCCGGCGCGGGGCTGCGGCTGAGGCTGCCGCTAGGCTTCCACCCTGGGCAGGAAGCCGCCCTTCAGCGACAGCACATGGTCGTGGACGCGCTGGCCCGCGGGCGACAGCGGCATGTCCTCGCGGCGCAGCAGGAACCAGTTGCGCTGGATCGGCAGGCCGACCGCCTTTACCGCCACCAGCCGGCCGGCGCGCAATTCCTCGGTCACGGTATGCTGCGAGATCAGCGCGATGCCCAGCCCGGCGATCACCGCCTGCTTGATGGTTTCGTTCGTGCCCATCTCGACCATGCGCCAGGGGATGCCGTCGCCGATCCGGTCCAGGAAACGCGTCATCAGGATGCGCGTGCCCGAGCCGGGTTCGCGCACCAGATAGGTCTCCGCCAGCAGTTCCTGCGGCGTGGCCGGATCGGCCGCCGCCAAGGGGTGGTCGGGCGGTGCGACGATGATATGGGGATGCGGCCCCACCGGCTCGGCCACCACGGCGGGGCTTCGCGGCGGCCGCCCCATGACGGCCAGGTCCAGCGCCCGCGACCCCAGCCACTGGATCACCGCGTCGCGGTTGCCGATGCGCAGCGTCACCTCGATTTCCGGCAACGCCCGGCGCAGGTCGGCGACCAGGCGCGGCGCGAAGTATTTCCCGGTCGAGACGACCCCCAGCGACACGTTGCCGGTATGGCCGCTTTGCAGCGCCGCGACCCGCCGGGCGCAGGTCTGCAAGGCGATGGCGATCTGCGACTCGGCCTCCAGCACCGCCCGCCCCTCGTCGGTGGCCAGAAAGGCCCCATGCTCGCCGCGGATCGCCATCGGCGCGCCCATCAGATCCTCAAGCGCGCGCAACTGGCTGTGGATCGCCGGCGGGCTAAGGCTTAGCTGCGCTGCGGCCCCCGTCAACGAGCCAGTGTCGATGACCGCACGCAGCGCGCGCAACTGGCGAAGGGTAACGGCATCGACGCGGCCCATTCAGGATTCCCGAAATAGATTTCTGAATTATTAAATGTTCCTTAAAGCACGGACATGTCAACAAGAGTTCGGGAAGCGCGCCAGAGGAGGGGCCGATGACCGCCGAGACTATCCAGACCGACCGTATACCCCCGCAGATGCACGATGTGATGCTGGCCCTTGCCGGGGCGGGCGCGCGGCTTGCCGCCATCATTCGCCGGGGCGGCGACCTGGCCTCGGCCGTGGGAACCAATGCCGACGGCGACGGGCAAAAGGCCCTGGACGTGATGGCCGACGACCTGTTTCGCGACGCGCTGGCCGGCGCCGGGGTGCGCTGGTTCGCGTCGGAAGAACAGGACGAGGCCGTGGCCCTGGATCCGCAAGGACGGCTGGCCGTCGCCATCGACCCGCTGGACGGCTCGTCCAATATCGACACCAATGTCTCGATCGGCACGATCTTTTCGATCTTCCCGGCCGAGGACACGGCCGAGGCCAGCTTCCTGCGCCCGGCCCGCGACCAGATCGGTGGCGGCTACATCATCTATGGCCCGCGCTGCGCCATGATGGTCAGTTTCGGCGACGGGGTGCAGCATTACGCGCTGGACCCCGACAGCGACAGGTTCCACCTGGTCACGGCGCGGCAGGAAATGCCCGAAGGCGCCCAGGAATTCGCCATCAACGCCTCGAACTACCGCCACTGGCCGCAGCCGATCCGCGCCTATATCGACGATTGCCTGGCCGGCAGCGACGGCCCGCGCGAACGCAATTTCAACATGCGCTGGATCGCCTCGCTGGTGGCCGAGGCGCACCGCATCCTGATCCGCGGCGGCGTTTTTCTTTACCCGTCCGACGCCCGCCAGGGCTATGAGCGTGGCCGGCTACGCATGCTTTACGAATGCGCCCCCATCGCGCTGCTGATCGAACAGGCCGGCGGCAAGGCCACGGACGGGCTGATCCCGATCCTGGACCAGGGCGCCGGGGCGCTGCACCAGCGCACGCCGTTCATCTTCGGTTCGGCCGGCAAGGTCGCCCGCATCGCCGCCTATCACGAACTGCCCGAGACCGAGATTTCGGCGCTGTTCGGAAATCGCGGCCTGTTCCGCGCCTGATCTGGATAACCGAGGGACGTCATGAGCAAGAAACACCCGATCATCTCCGTCACCGGCTCGTCCGGCGCGGGCACCTCGACGATCAAGAACACCTTCGACCAGATCTTCCGCCGCGAAAAGATCACCTCCGTCAGCATCGAGGGCGACGCCTTTCACCGCTATGACCGGGCCGCGATGAAGGCGGAACTGGCGCGCCGGACCGAGGCGGGCGATCATACCTTCAGCCATTTCAGCATCGAGGCCAACGAATTGGAGCGGCTGGAGCAGGTGTTCCGCCAATACGGCCAGACCGGCACCGGCCAGACCCGGCATTACGTCCATGACGACCGCGAGGCCGAAAAATACGGCACCCCCCCCGGTCACTTCACCGAATGGAAGGACTTTCCCGCCGATTCCGACGTGCTGTTCTATGAAGGGCTGCACGGGGCGGTCAAATCGGACGGCATCGACATCGCCGGCCAGGCCGACCTGAAGATCGGCGTGGTCCCGGTCATCAACCTGGAATGGATCCAGAAGATCCATCGCGACAAGGCCAGCCGCGGCTATTCGACCGAGGCCGTGACCGACGTGATCCTGCGGCGCATGCACGCCTATGTCCATGTGATCTGCCCGCAATTCACCGAAACCGACATCAATTTCCAGCGCGTGCCGGTGGTGGACACCTCGAATCCCTTCGTGGCGCGCTGGATCCCCACGGCGGATGAAAGCCTGGTGGTGATCCGCTTCAAGAACCCGCGCGGCATAGATTTCCCCTATCTCGCCTCGATGATCCAGGGGTCGTGGATGACCCGTGCGAATTCCATCGTCGTTCCGGGGCCAAAGCTGGACCTGGCCATGCAGCTGATCCTGACGCCGATGATCCTGCGCATGGTCAGCGAATCGAAACGCGCCTGAAGGGAGGAAAGAGATGAACCAGATGGCAAGGATCGACACCGGGCTGGAGGGGCAGATGGCCAACGCCATCCGCGCCCTGGCGATGGACGCGGTCGAGGCGGCCAAGTCCGGCCATCCCGGCGCGCCCATGGGCATGGCCGACGTGGCCGCGGTGCTGTTCAACCGCTTCATGAAGATTGACCCGGCGGATGCCGCATGGCCCGATCGCGACCGTTTCGTGATGTCGGCCGGGCACGGCTCGATGCTGGTCTATGCGATCAACCACATGCTGGGCTATGACGACATGGACATGGACCAGCTGCGCAATTTCCGCCAGCTTGGCGCGCGCACCGCCGGCCATCCCGAATACGGCCATGCCAAGGGGATCGAGACGACCACCGGCCCCTTGGGCCAAGGCATCGCCACCGCCGTCGGCATGGCCTTGGCCGAGCGGATGATGAACGCGCGCTTCGGCGACGGGTTGGTCGACCACTGGACCTATGTCATCTCGGGCGACGGCTGCCTGATGGAGGGCATCAGCCACGAGGCCATCGACTTTGCCGGCCATCAGCGGCTGGGCCGGCTGGTCCTGCTGTGGGACGACAACGGCATCACCATCGACGGCGGCACTGACCTGTCCACCACCACCGACCAGCAGGCGCGCTTTGCCGCCGCCGGCTGGCATGTGCAGGCGGTGGACGGCCATGACCGCGAGGCGGTGGCCGCGGCGATCGAGGCGGCGCGCGCCGACGACCGCCCCTCGCTCATCGCCTGCAAGACGGTGATCGGCTATGGCGCGCCGAACAAGCAGGGCAGCCATGACGTGCATGGCGCGCCGCTGGGCGCCGACGAGATCGCAGCGGCGCGCGCGCATCTGGGCTGGAGCCATCCGGCCTTTGAAATACCCCAAGACATCCTGGACTCCTGGCGCTCTGTCTCCGCGCGAGGGGCCGAGGCGCGGTCAGCATGGCAGAAGCGGCTGGAAACGTCCCCAGATCAGGGTCGCTTCAACGCCATGCTGGCCGCGCCTGATACGGCGGCGCTGCGCAGCGCCATCCGTGACTATACGGCGAAACTCGCCTCCGACCGGCCCAAGGTCGCGACCCGCAAGGCGTCGGAAATGGCGCTGGAGGTGGTGAACGCCACCCTGCCGAACACGGTCGGCGGCTCGGCCGACCTGACAGGTTCGAACAACACCCGCAGCAAGGGCATGGTGTCGGTGACGCCCCAGGATCGCAGCGGCCGCTATGTCCATTACGGCATCCGCGAACACGGCATGGCCGCGGTCATGAACGGCCTGGCGCTGCACGGCGGCTTTGTCCCCTATGGCGGCACCTTCCTGGCCTTTAGCGACTATTCCCGCCCGGCGATCCGGCTGGGCGCGCTGATGGGGGTGCCGGTCGTCCATGTCATGACCCATGACAGCATCGGCCTGGGCGAAGACGGCCCGACCCACCAGCCGGTCGAGCATGTCGCGGCGCTGCGGGCAATCCCGAACCTGATGGTCTTTCGCCCCGCCGATGCGGTCGAGACCGCCGAGGCCTGGGAAATCGCGCTGACCGCGCCCGCCAGCCCCTCGGTCCTCTGCCTGTCGCGCCAGAACCTGCCCGCGGTGCGGCTGGATGCCGATGACGAAAACCGCAGCCGCCAGGGCGCCTATGTCCTGCGCGAAACCGAGGGCGCGCGCGACGTGACGCTGATCGCCACCGGCTCGGAAATCGAGATCGCGGTGGAGGCCGCCGACCTGCTGGCCGCGCAGGGCGTGCGCGCCGCCGTCGTCTCGGCCCCCTGCTTCGAGCTGTTCGCGCAGCGTCCCGAGGCCGAGCGCGAGGCGGTGCTGGGCCGTGCCCCGCGCATCGGCATCGAGGCGCTGATCCGACAGGGCTGGGACGGACTGTTCCTGCGCCCCGGCGACGGCTTCATCGGCATGGCGGGCTTTGGCGCCTCGGCCCCTGCCCCCGCGCTTTACCGGCATTTCGGCATCACCGCCGAACGTGCCGCCGACCTTGCCAACCAGCTTATCCAGGGAGGAAAGTGATGGCCCTCATCACGCTGCGACAGCTTCTGGACCACGCCGCCGAACATGGCTACGGCGTGCCCGCATTCAACATCAACAACATGGAACAGGGGCTTGCCATCGTGAAGGCCGCGGCCGAGGTCGATGCCCCGGTGATCCTGCAAGCCAGCCGCGGCGCGCGTTCCTATGCCGGCGACATCATGCTGCGCCGCATGGTCGAGGCCCTGGCCGAGATGAACCCGACCATCCCGATCTGCCTGCACCAGGACCATGGCAACAACCTGGCCACCTGCATGTCGGCGATCCGCCACGGCTTTACCAGCGTGATGATGGACGGCTCGCTGCACGAGGACATGAAGACGCCCGCCGATTACGACTATAACGTCGCGGTGACGGCCAAGGTGGCCGAGGCCGCCCATGCCGTCGGCGCCTCGGTCGAGGGGGAACTGGGCGTGCTGGGTTCGCTGGAAACCGGCGAAGCCGCGGCCGAGGACGGCTCGGGCGCCGAGGGCAAGCTGGACCACAGCCAGCTTCTGACCGACCCCGACCAGGCGGTCGATTTCGTTACCCGCACCCGCTGCGACGCGCTGGCCATCGCCTGCGGCACCAGCCACGGCGCCTACAAGTTCAGCCGCAAGCCCGATGGCGACATCCTGGCCATGCATGTGATCGAGGCGATCCATGAGCGCCTGCCCGGCACGCATCTGGTCATGCACGGCTCCAGCTCGGTGCCGCAATATCTGCAAGACCTGATCAACGAGGCCGGCGGCGAGATGCCCCAGACCTATGGCGTCCCGGTCGAAGAGATCGAGCGCGGCATCCGCCACGGCGTGCGCAAGGTGAACATCGACACCGACTGCCGCATGGCGATGACCGGACAGTTCCGCAAGGTCGCCCGCGAAAAGCCCCAGGAATTCGACCCGCGCAAATTCCTGATCCCAGCCATGAAGGAATTGACGGTGCTGTGCCGCGATCGTTTCGAACGTTTCGGAACCGCCGGCCATGCCAGCAAGATCAGGGTCATCCCGATGGACGAGATGGCCCGGCGCTATGCGTCGGGGGCACTGGACCCGGCAATCACTGGCGCGAAAGCCGCCTGAGGAGGAGGAAGCCCGATGAACGAGATGACCAAGACCGAAATCACCGACGCCAAGAAACGCTACACGGCCGGGGTGCTGAAATACGCCCAGATGGGCTATTGGGATGGCGATTACCAGCCCAAGGACACCGATGTCCTGGCGCTGTTCCGCATCACCCCGCAAGAGGGCGTGGACCCGATCGAGGCGGCCGCGGCCGTGGCCGGCGAAAGCTCGACCGCGACCTGGACCGTGGTCTGGACCGACCGGCTGACCGCCTGCGACCAGTATCGCGCCAAAGCCTATAAGGTCGAGCCGGTGCCGGGCACGCCGGGGCAGTATTTCTGCTATGTCGCCTATGACCTGATCCTGTTCGAAGAAGGCTCGATCGCCAACGTCACCGCCTCGATCATCGGCAACGTCTTCAGCTTCAAGCCGCTGAAGGCCGCGCGCCTGGAAGACATGCGCTTCCCGGTCGCCTATATGAAGACCTTTGCCGGCCCGCCGACCGGCATCGTGGTCGAGCGCGAGCGCCTGGACAAGTTCGGCCGCCCCCTGCTGGGCGCCACCACCAAGCCCAAGCTGGGCCTGTCGGGCAAGAACTATGGCCGCGTGGTCTATGAAGGGCTGAAAGGCGGGCTCGACTTCATGAAGGACGACGAGAACATCAACTCGCAGCCCTTCATGCACTGGCGCGACCGCTTCCTTTACTGCATGGAGGCGGTGAACAAGGCGACCGCCGTCACCGGCGAGGTCAAGGGCCATTACCTCAACATCACCGCCGGCACGATGGAGGAAATGTATCGCCGCGCCGAACTGGCCAAGGAACTGGGCTCGGTGATCGTGATGGTCGACCTGATCGTCGGCTATACCGCGATCCAGTCGATCAGCAACTGGTGCCGGCAGAACGACATGATCCTGCACATGCACCGCGCCGGCCACGGCACCTATACAAGGCAAAAGAACCACGGCATCAGCTTCCGCGTGATCGCCAAGTGGCTGCGCATGGCCGGGGTCGACCACCTGCATACCGGCACCGCCGTCGGCAAGCTGGAAGGCGATCCGATGACCGTGCAGGGCTATTACAATGTCTGCCGCGAGACGGTGAACGAAGTCGACCTGCCGCGCGGCATCTTCTTCGAGCAGGACTGGGCCAACCTGAAAAAGGTGATGCCGGTCGCCTCGGGCGGCATCCATGCCGGGCAGATGCACCAGCTTCTGGACCTGTTCGGCGACGATGTGGTGCTGCAATTCGGCGGCGGCACCATCGGCCACCCGATGGGCATCCAGGCCGGCGCGACCGCGAACCGCGTGGCGCTGGAAGCCATGGTCCTGGCGCGCAACGAAGGCGTCGACATCGCGAACGAAGGCCCGGAAGTCCTGCGCAAGGCCGCCAAATGGTGCAAGCCGCTGGAAGCGGCGCTGGATGTCTGGGGCAACATCACCTTCAACTACACCTCGACCGACACCTCGGACTTCGTTCCGACCGCGTCCGTCAGCTAAGGGAGAGAACAGATGCGTATCACTCAGGGCTGCTTTTCCTTTCTGCCCGACCTGACCGACGAGCAGATCCGCGACCAGGTGGAATATATCCTGTCGCGCGACTGGGCGGTCGGGATCGAGTTCACCGACGAGCCGCATCCCCGCAACACCTATTGGGAGATGTGGGGCAACCCGATGTTCGACCTGAAGGACGCCAAGGGCGTGATGATGGAACTGGACGACTGCCGCAAGGCGCATGGGGAAAAATATATCCGCATCAACGCCTTTGACAGCACGCGGGGATGGGAGACGGTGATGATGTCCTTTATCGTCAACCGCCCGGAAAGCGAGCCGAGCTTCCGCACCTGGCGGATGGAGGCCGATGGGCGCCATATCCGCTATACCCACGAGATGGTCGGATAAGCCGGCTGTTGCTGCTGCCGGGGGGCTGTCTGCCCCCCGGACCCCCCGAGAGTATTTGCGAAACGGAGAAAGGCTGATGGACGGCGATATGGGCGAGACGCTGGCTACCGTGGACCTGAAGGCCGAGTATGAATCCTCGGGCGTGCGCGAGATCCTGGACGAGCTGGACCGCGAGCTGATCGGCCTGGCCCCAGTCAAGGAACGCATCCGCGAGACGGCGGCGCTGCTTTTGGTGGACCGGGCGCGGCGCGACCTGGGCCTGGCGTATGAGACGCCGACCCTGCACATGAGCTTTACCGGCAATCCCGGCACCGGCAAGACCACCGTGGCGCTGAAGATGGCCGGGCTGCTGCACCGGCTGGGCTATGTGCGCAAGGGCCACCTGGTCAGCGTGACCCGCGACGACCTGGTCGGGCAATATATCGGCCATACTGCGCCCAAGACCAAGGAAGTGCTGAAAAAGGCCATGGGCGGCGTGCTGTTCATCGACGAGGCCTATTACCTCTACAAGCCCGACAACGAGCGCGACTATGGCCAGGAGGCGATCGAGATCCTGTTGCAGGTGATGGAGAACAACCGCGACGACCTGGTGGTGATCATGGCCGGCTATGCCGACCGGATGGACCGTTTCTTCGCCGCCAATCCCGGCTTTCGTTCGCGCATCGCCCATCATATCGAATTTCCCGACTATACCGACGAGGAGCTGGGGCGGATCTCGGCCTCGATGCTGGAAAACCAGGGCTACGCCTTTGACGAGGCCGGCCGCGGGGCGATGGACGAATATGTCCGCCTGCGCCGCGAGCAGCCGCATTTCGCCAATGCGCGTTCGATCCGCAACGCGCTGGACCGGGCGCGGCTGCGCCAGGCGAACCGGCTGTTTTCCGGCGATGCGCCGGTCGATGCGCGGGCGCTGTCGACCATCACCGAACCCGATATCCGCGCCAGCCGGGTGTTTTCCGGCGGGCTGGACATCGACGGCAGCCGGCCGATGATCGAGGACTGAGGGTGCGCCCGGCAAGTAGCCGGGCGGCCCCGTCTTGGGCGGATGGCCGCCCAGGTCAGAAGGTGCGGTTTCGCGCATCCTCCAGCATCATCCGCGCCGCCTTTTCGGCGATCATCATCACCGGGGCGTTGGTGTTGCCGCTGGTGATCGTCGGCATGACCGAGGCATCGGCGATGCGCAGCCGGCCAAGCGCACGCATCCGTAGCCGGGGATCGACCACCGCGCCGTCATCGGCGCCCATGCGGCAGGTGCCGACCGGGTGGAAGATCGTGGTGCCCACCGCACCCGCCGCCGCCACCAGATCCTCGTCGCTTTGGAAGGCGATGCCGGGGATGTGCTCCTGGGGGTCGTAGCGGTTGAAGGCGGGCTGGGCGGCGATCTTGCGGGTCAGGCGGATGGCGCGCGCGGCCACCTCGCGGTCGGCCTGGGTCGAAAGGTAGTTCGGCCGGATCGCCGGATGGGCGCGGAAATCCGGCCCGGCGATATGGACCGAGCCGCGGCTTTCCGGCCGCAGGTTGCAGACCGAGGCGGTCATCGCCGGAAAAGGGTGCACCGGGTCGCCGAACTTGTCCAGGCTGACCGGCTGGACGTGGAATTCCAGGTCCGGCGTCGCCTTGTCGGGGCCCGAACGGGTGAAGATGCCAAGCTGGCTGGGCGCCATCGCCATCGGCCCCGAGCGCTTGAGCAGGTATTCCAGCCCGATGGCCGCCTTGCCCATCAGGTGCGATGCCTTTTCGTTCAGCGTCGGCACGCCGCGGACCTTGTAGACCAGCCGCAATTGCAGGTGGTCTTGCAGGTTCTCGCCCAGCGACGGCACCAGGGCCTGCGGCGCGATGCCGGCGGCTTGCAGGATATCGCCGCGGCCGATCCCGGAATGTTCAAGGATCTGCACCGAACCGATGGCGCCCGCGGCCAGCACCGTCTCGCGCGCCGCGCGGACCTCGTGCCGCTGGCCCTTGTGGTGGAAGATGACGCCCGTGACCTCGCCCGCCTCGATCACCAGCCGCTCGACCTCGGCCCCGGTCAGGATGCGCAGGTTCGGGCGGTGGCGCACCGGGTGCAGGAACGCCTTGGCCGCGCTCCAGCGCCAGCCGCGGCGCTGGGTCACGTCGAAATAGCCGCCGCCCTCGTTGTCGCCGCGGTTGAAGTCCTCGCTGCGGGGGATGCCGGCCTGTTCCGCCGCCTCCATGAAGGCGTCAAGGACAGCCCAGCGGACCCGCGCGGTTTCGACCCGCAATTCGCCGCCGGCGCCATGCATGGCGTCGCCGCCGCGGTAATGGTCCTCTTGCGCCTTGAACAGCGGCAGCACGTCGTCCCAGCCCCAGCCGGTGCAGCCCATCTGCCGCCAATGGTCGTAATCGGCCGCCTGCCCGCGCATGTAGATCATGCCGTTGATCGACGAACAGCCGCCCAGCACCCGGCCGCGCGGGTAAAGCAGCGCGCGCCCGTTCAGCCCCGGCTCGGCCTGGGTGCGGAAGCCCCAGTCGGTGCGCGGGTTGCCGATGCAATAAAGATAGCCGACCGGGATGTGGATCCAGTGGTAATTGTCGCGCCCCCCGGCTTCCAGCAGCAGCACGCGGGTGCCGGGATCGGCGCTAAGGCGGTTGGCCAGCACGCAGCCGGCGCTGCCGGCGCCGATGATGATATAGTCATAGCTTTCCATCGGATACTCCCCCGCCCCCTGCGATCACGATCCCGACCGCAAGCCCAGCTTGCGGCCCAGCTTCGAGGCGAAGAATTCGCCCACCAGGCCGCGGCGGAACAGCAGCACGCAGACCATGAAGACGACGCCGGTGATGATGGTGACGGGAAAATCCGAGGTGGCCAGGAAGTTTTGCAGGCTCACCACCAGGCCGGCGCCGACGATGGGGCCGAAAAGCGTGCCGATGCCGCCCAGCAGCGTCATCAGGATCACCTCGCCCGACATCTGCCAGGTCACGTCGGTCAGGGTGGCGAACTGGAAGATCAGCGCCTTGACGCCGCCGGCCAGCCCCGCCAGCGCCGCCGACATCACAAAGGCGCCCAGCTTGTAGCGCTGCACCGAATAACCCAGCGAGATGGCGCGGCTCTCGTTTTCCCGGATCGACTTCAGGATCATGCCGAAGGGCGAGTTTACGAAGCGCCGGATGATCAGCAGGCCCACCAGGAACACCGCCAGCACGAAGTAATACATGTTCATCGGCCGGTTCAGGTCGATCAGCCCGAACAGGTGGCCGCGCGGCACCGACTGGATGCCGTCCTCGCCATGGGTGAAGGGGGCTTGCAGGCAGAAGAAGAAGAACATCTGCGACAGCGCCAGGGTGATCATGGCGAAATAGATGCCCTGGCGGCGGATGGCGATGGCGCCCATCACCAGCCCCAGGGCCGCCGCGCCGGCAACGCCCAGGAGCAGGCCGAGTTCCGGCGGCCAGCCCCAGACCTTGACGGCATGGGCGGTGAAATAGGCCGCGCCGCCGAAAAAGGCCGCGTGGCCAAAGGACAAAAGCCCCGTATAGCCCAGCAGCAGGTTGAAGGCCGAGGCGAAGAGCGCGAAGGCCAGAAGCTTCATCAGGAAGATCGGGTAAAGGAACATCGGCGCGACCAGCAGCCCTGCCAGCGCGACACCGATCAGCACCAGCCGGACCTGTCCCGCGCGCGGATGGGCCGCGACATGGTCGGGGGCGGCGGTTTCGGATTTTCCGGCCATGTCAGGCATCCTTTCCGAAAAGGCCCGCGGGCCGCAGGATCAAGACGATCGCCATGATGACGAAGATCACGATATTGGACGCCTCGGGGTAGAAGACCTTGGTCAGCCCCTCGACCACGCCCAGCATGTAGCCGGTGACGATGGCCCCCAGGATCGAGCCCATGCCGCCCACGACCACCACCGCGAAGACGATGATGATCAGGTTCGAACCCATCAGCGGGCTGACCTGGTAGATCGGCGCCGCCAGCACCCCGGCAAAACCGGCCAGCCCCGCGCCAAGCGCATAGGTCAGCGTCAGCAGCAAGGGCACGTTGACGCCAAAGCTTTGCACCAGCGTCGGATTTTCCGTCGCCGCGCGCAGATAGGCGCCCAGCTTGGTCTTTTCGATCATGAACCAGACCCCGATACAGGCCGCCAGCGAGATGATCACGACCGCGCCGCGATACTTCGGCAGGAACATGAAGCCCAGATTCACGCCGCCCTGCACGGGCTGCGGATAAGGCATCCCCGAAGCACCATAAAGATATCGGAACGTTCCCTCGATCGCCAAGGCCAGGCCAAAGGTGAACAGCAGCCCGTAAAGGTGGTCCAGCTTGTAGAGCCGCGACAGCATCGTGCGTTCGATCACGGCGCCGACAAGCCCCACGATCAGCGGCGCCAGGACCAGCGCGAACCAAAAGCTGATCCCGCCATGGTTCAGCAAAAGCAGGGTGACAAAGGCGCCCAGCATGTATTGCGCGCCATGGGCGAAGTTGATCACGCGCAGCAGGCCGAAGATGATCGCAAGGCCCAGCGACAAAAGCGCATAGAAAGAGCCGTTGATCAGGCCAAGCAGCAACTGGCCCATCAGCGCCTGGACGGGAATGCCAAAGATCATGGTCATGTCACACCCCCAGTTCCCGATGCAGCATGTCCATGCGCGAGGTCAGTTCCGCGACCGGGAACTCTGCCGTCATGCGGCCATGGTCCATCAGATAGAAGCGGTCGGCGACCTTGGCGGCAAAGCGGAAGTTCTGTTCGACCAGCACCACGGTCATGCCGCGGGATTTCAGCTTTTGCAGCACCGCGCCGATGGCCTGGATGATGACCGGCGCCAGCCCCTCGGTCGGCTCGTCCAGAAGCAGGCAGCGCGCGCCGGTGCGCAGGATGCGCGCCATGGCCAGCATCTGCTGTTCGCCCCCGGATAGCTTGGTGCCAGGGCTGGTGCGGCGTTCGTGCAGGTTCGGAAACAGCGCATAGATTTCCTCGACCGACATGCCGCCCTCGGCGACTTTCGGCGGCAGCATCAGGTTCTCTTCGACCGAAAGGCTGGCGAAGATGCCGCGCTCTTCGGGGACGAAGCCCAGGCCGGCGCGGGCGGTGTGATGCAGCGGCACCGCCATCATGTCCCGGCCGGCAAATTCGATCCGGCCGGTCCGCTTGCGCAGGATGCCCATGATGCTGCGCAGCGTCGTGGTCTTGCCCATGCCGTTGCGGCCCAGGATGCAGATCATCTCACCTTCGGTGACGGTCAGGTCCACGCCGTGCAGAACATGGCTTTCGCCATACCAGGCTTGCAGGTTCTCGACCTTCAGCAGCGGCGCGCTCATGCGTCGGTTCCCATATAGGCGCTGCGCACGCGCGGATCGGCCGACACGGTGGCGTAATCGCCCCGCGCGATGATCTCGCCGC
The DNA here is from genome assembly GCF_900156255.1 of Paracoccus thiocyanatus. Classification (GTDB taxonomy): domain Bacteria; phylum Pseudomonadota; class Alphaproteobacteria; order Rhodobacterales; family Rhodobacteraceae; genus Paracoccus; species Paracoccus thiocyanatus. The sequence goes on along the minus strand of NZ_FTMK01000002.1, from coordinate 171,468 downwards.
GTTGCAGCACGGTGACATGGTGGCAGATATTGGCGACAACGCTGAGGTTATGTTCGACCATCAGCACCGCCCGTTCTGTGGCGACGTCGCGGATGATGCCCGCGACCATCGCCACGTCCTCTTGCCCCATGCCGGCCATCGGTTCGTCCAGAAGCAGCACCTCGGGGTCCAGCGCCAGGGTGGTGGCGATCTCCAGCACGCGCTTGCGGCCATAGGACAGGTCGGCGGCGCGGTGGTCGTGGTAAGGGCCAAGGCCCAGCCGCCCGATCAGCTCATCGGCGCGCGAGTCCAGCCGGTCCAATGCCGAAAGCGGCAGCCAGAACTGCGTGGCAAGGCCGGCCGGGCGCTGCAAGGCGACCTTGACGTTCTCGCGCACGGTCAGATTCGGAAAGACCGCGGAAATCTGGAAGCTGCGCACCAGCCCCATCCGCGCCACCTTGTCGGGGCGGGTGCGGGTGATATCGGTGCCCAGCAGGGTGATCCGGCCCCGCGTCGGTTGCAGGAACTTGGTCAGCAGGTTGAAGACCGTGGTCTTGCCGGCGCCATTGGGCCCGATCAGCGCATGGATGCGCGCATGTTCCACGTCCAGGTCGACATCGTTGACGGCGGTGAAGCCGGCGAAATCCTTGCCGAGGCCGCGGGCGGACAGGACCACCCGCGGTTCGGCCTGCATGGCAGGCATCGGTGCCATCACTGGACCAGCGGACAGCCGCTTTCGGCCGGGGCCAGGAAGGCCTGGTCGCCCGGAATCGTCGCCAGGACGTTGTAATAGTCCCAGTCCTCGGTCACGTCGCCCGGCGCCTTGACCTCCATCAGGTAGACGTCCTTGATCAGCCGGCCATTCGCCCCGACCTTGCCGCCCTGGGCGAAGATGTCATCGACCGGCATCTCGTGCATCTTGGCGGCGACGGCCTCGGTCTCGTCGGTCCCTGCCTCCTGGATCGCCTTCAGGTATTGGGTGACGGCCGAATAGGTGCCGGCATGGACCATGTTCGGCATGACGCCGGTGCGTTCCATGAAGCGTTTGCCGAATTCGCGCGAGGCGTCGTCGCGGTTCCAGTAGAAGCTCTCGGTCAGCGTCAGCCCCTGCGCGGCCTCCAGCCCGATGCCATGCACCTCGGCCAGGGTGAAAAGCAGCGCGGCAAGGCGCTGGCCGCCGGCGGTGATGCCGAATTCGGCCGCCTGCTTGATGGCGTTCTGTGTGTCCATGCCGGCATTGGCCAGGCCGATGACCTTGGCCCCCGACGACTGCGCCTGAAGCAGGAACGAGGAATAATCCGTCGTCGCCAGCGGGTGGCGCACCGCACCCGCGACCGTGCCGCCCTGCGACTTGACGAAATTGCCGGTCTGTTCTTCCAGCGAATAGCCAAAGGCATAGTCGGCGGTCAGGAAGAACCAGCTATCGCCGCCTTCCTTCACCAGCGCGCCGCCGGTGCCGACGGCCAGCGCATGGGTATCATAGGCCCAGTGAAAGCCATAGGGGGTGCATTGCGCCCCGGTCAGTTCGGTCGTGGCGGCGCCGGTGTTGACGGTGATCTTCTTCTTTTCCTGGCTCAGCGCCTGCACCGCCAGGCCCACGGACGAGGTGGTCAGCTCCATGATCGCATCGACCTGTTCGGTGTCATACCATTGCCGGGCGATGTTCGAGGCGATGTCGGGCTTGTTCTGGTGATCGGCGGTCACGACCTCGACCGGCGCGTCCAGCACCTTGCCGCCGAAATCCTCGACCGCCATCTTCGCGGCCTCATAGGAATACTTGCCGCCGAAATCGGCGTAGACGCCCGACTGGTCGTTCAGAATGCCGATCCTGACCTTGCCGTCCGAAATCTCGGCCAGGGCAGGCGTGGCAATCAGGCCGACCGCAGCGGTCGACAGCAGAAACTTACGCATCATATCCTCCCAAAGGCGCATTCCTTCCACCGCCCGGCAAAGGCCGGAACGGGTGGGAATACTGTCCGTTACCCTCGAGGGGCGACTCCCTTCCGCACCCTCTGGAGGGGAACGATGCAGGCAATTTCACTTTGACACAAGTGTTCAGCGAGGTTTAATTTCTTACAGCAATTGTGCAAATTCGAACAGATGACCAATCCCAGTTGGGACGACCTGCAATTCTTTCTGGCGGTGGTGCGCGAAGGCCAGCTTTCCCGCGCGGCCCGGCATCTGGGCACCTCGCATGTCACCGTCTCGCGGCGCATCGACCGGCTGGAGCGGGCGCTGAACTGCCGCCTGTTCGAACGCAATCCCCGCGGCTATGAGCCGACCCCGGCCGGCCAGCGCCTGATCGAGGCCGCCGAGCGGATGGAAGAGGCAGCAGGACTGATCCCGCTGGACCAGGCCGCGGCGCCCGGTCAGGCGCGCCCCTTGCGGCTGGCCATGCCCGAGGGGTTCGGCAGCCTGTTTTCCACCCATCTGCTGGCGGATTTCACCCGCCGCTTCCCGCTGATCGCGCTGGAACTGGTCACGATGCCGCAGGTGCTTTCCCTGTCGCGGCGCGAAGCCGACATCTCGATCACGCTGGACCCGGTGACAAGCGGCCCCTATCGCTCGGAGCGGCTGGCGGATTACACGCTGCATCTTTATGCCACCCGGCCGCTGCTGCGCAGCTTGCCGGCCATTGCCGGCCCCCAGGACCTGCCCCATCTGCGCTTCATCGGCTATATTGAGGAGATGATCTTCGCCCCCGGCCTGGACTATCTGGGCGAGATCCATCCGGCCATCCGGGCCAGCGTCAAAAGCTCCAGCATCTTCAACCAGCTTGCAGCAGTGCGCAGCGGGCTGGGGATCGGCGTCCTGCCGTGGTATATCGCCGCGAAATATCCCGAATTGCAGATCGTGCTGCCCGAACGGGTGCGCCTGACCCGCAGCTATTGGCTGACCTGCCACCGCGACCTGCGCATGATGCAATGGGTGCGCGCGGTGGTGGGCTTCCTGTCCGACAGCCTAGCGGAACGCGGCCATGAACTGTTGCGGCCGATGGGCCATGCCGGGCCGGGATAAGCGGCGCTATTCCTCCAGCACCTCCAGCACGCCGGGAATCACGCGCAGGGCCTGGCGGGCGGGCGTGGTCAGCGGCGCATCCCCGGCGATTTCGATATCGACCAGGTCCGCGCCATCCTTCAGCCGCAGCGCGATGGGGCCGCGGGCGCGGGCGGGAACATTCACCTCGGCCTGGATGCGCGACAGCGCCTCGGCCACGGCGGGCACCGCGTCCAGGCCGGCGATCTCGACCGCCAGGCGGCTGGCGCCGGCATCGGCCACCGCTTGATCCAGCGGCATGACCGCGCGCGCCAACAGCTTGACCTGGTCGCCCGAGGGTTCCACCTGCACCTGCAAGACCACGTTCTCGCCCGGCTCCAGGTGCTGGCGATGCGCGTCCAAGGTGTCGGAAAACACCGTGACCTCGTAAAGCCCGGTCGGGTCGGACAGGCCGACAAAGGCAAAGCGCGTGCCGCGGGCGGATTTCTTTTCCTGCCGATGCGCCACGGTGCCAGCCAATTGCGCCACCAGCGCGCCGTCCTGGGCGGCCTGCGTCACCTCGGCCAGGGTCTGCACCCCCTTGCGGCGCAGCGCCGGCTGGTAATCGTCCAGCGGATGCCCGGACAGGTAAAAGCCCACCGCGGCATGTTCCTCGGCCAGTTTCTCGGCCGGCATCCAGACGGGTGCTGCGACCGGGCGCGGCGGCGGCAGATCCTCGCCCCCGCCGAAAAGCGAAGACTGGCTGGAGGCCGCTGCCTCCTGCACCGCCGCCGACCAGGCCACCAGCCCGTCCAGCGATTTCAGCACGCGGGCGCGGTTCGGTTCCAGCGCGTCAAAGGCCCCGGCGCGGGCCAGCATTTCCAGCGGCCGCTTGCCGACGCGGCGCATGTCCACCCGGCGGGCAAAGTCGTGCAGGTCGGCAAAGGGCCGGTCGCCGCGGGCCTGCACGATCAGGTTCATCGCCTCGACCCCCACGCCTTTCAGCGCGCCAAGCGCATAAAGGATCCGGCCGTCCCTGACGCTGAACGCGGCCTCGGCGCGGTTGACGCAAGGCGGCACCGTCTCGATCCCCATGCGGTCGGCCTCGCGCTTGTAGACGGCCAGCTTGTCGGTCAGGTGTATATCGCAGTTCATCACCGCGGCCATGAACTCGACCGGGTGGTTCGCCTTCAGCCAGGCGGTCTGGTAGCTGACCACGGCATAGGCGGCGGCATGGGATTTGTTGAAGCCGTAATTGGCGAATTTCTCAAGAAGATCAAATACCTCTCCGGCCTTCTTCTTGTCGATTCCCTGCGCCGCGCAGCCATCGACGAACTTGGGCCGCTCCTTGGCCATTTCCTCGGCGATCTTCTTACCCATGGCGCGGCGCAAAAGGTCGGCGCCGCCCAGCGAATAGCCGGCCATGACCTGGGCGATCTGCATCACCTGTTCCTGGTAGACGATGATGCCCTGGGTCTCGGCCAGGATATGGTCGATGGTGGGATGAATGGATTCAAGGGGTTTGAGGCCGTTCTTCACCTGGCAATAGGTCGGGATGTTCTCCATCGGGCCGGGGCGATACAGCGCGACCAGCGCCACGATATCCTCGATGCAGGTCGGCCGCATGCGCCGCAGCGCGTCCATCATCCCCGAGCTTTCGACCTGGAACACCGCCACGGTGCGGGCGCTGGCGAACAGCTCGTAGCTGGGCTTGTCGTCCAGCGGGATGGCGTTGATCTGGTTCTCGGCCCCTTTCGCCGGCTCGTAAAGCATCCGCCCATCGGCCGCGACATGCAGCGGCCGGCCGCCCGCGTTGATCAGGTCCACGGCGTTCTGGATCACCGTCAGGGTTTTCAGGCCCAGGAAGTCGAACTTGACCAGCCCCGCCTGTTCCACCCATTTCATGTTGAACTGCGTGGCCGGCATGTCGGATGCCGGGTCGCGGTAAAGCGGCACCAGCCGGTGCAGCGGCCGGTCGCCGATCACCACGCCGGCGGCATGGGTCGAGGCGTTGCGCAAAAGCCCCTCGATCTTGGCGGCATAGTCCAGCAGGCGGGCCACCACCTCTTCGCGCGCGGCCTCGCGCAGGCGCGGCTCGTCGGCCAGCGCCTTGGTGACGCTGACCGGCTTGACGCCTTCGACCGGGATCATCTTGGAAAGCCGGTCGACCTGGCCAAAGGGCAGTTGCAGCACCCTTCCCACGTCGCGCACCGCCGCCTTGGACAAGAGCGCGCCGAAGGTGATGATCTGGCCGACCTTGTCGCGGCCGTATTTCTCTTGCACGTATTGGATCACCTCCTCGCGGCGATCCATGCAGAAGTCGATGTCGAAGTCGGGCATCGACACCCGTTCCGGGTTCAGAAACCTCTCAAAGAGCAGGCTGTAACGGATTGGATCCAGGTCGGTAATCGTCAGAGCATAGGCGACCAGAGACCCCGCGCCCGAGCCGCGGCCGGGCCCCACCGGGATGCCGTGTTCCTTGGCCCATTTGATGAAATCGGCGACGATCAGGAAATAGCCGGGAAAGCCCATCTGCTCGATGATGCCCAGCTCGAAGCGCAGCCGTTCCTCGTATTCCGCGACCGGGGCGGCATGCGGGATCACCGCCAACCGGGCGCGCAGGCCGTCCCAGGCCTGGCGCCGCAACTCCTCGACCTCGTCATCGGCAAAGCGCGGCAGGATCGGCTTGTGCTTTTTCACCGCAAAGGCGCAGCGGCGGGCGATCTCGACGGTGTTCTGGATCGCCTCGGGCAGGTCGGCGAACAGGGTCGCCATCTCGGCCTGCGATTTGAAGTAATGCTGCGGCGTCAGCCGACGCCGCGGCGCGCTTTGGTCGACATAGGCGCGCTCGGAAATGCAGATCAGCGCGTCATGGGCGTCGAACAGATCGGGCTTGGGGAAATAGACGTCATTGGTCGCGACCAGCGGCAGGTCCAGCGCATAGGCGATGTCGATCATGCCGCCTTCGGAACCCGTCTCCTCGGGGACGGGCTGGCCCTCGGCATCGTGATGGCGCTGCAATTCGACGTAAAGCCGGGTCGGAAAGGCCGCGGCAAGCCGTTCGGCCAGCGCCCGCGCCTCGGGCAGCCGGCCTTGCAGCACCAATTGGCCCAGGGGACCGCCGGCGCCGCCGGTCAGGCAAATCAACCCCTCGGCATGGGTTTCCAGTTCCTCGGCCGTCACATGCGGCAAGGCGTGGTCGTCGCGCAGGTAAAGGCAGGTCGAAAGCGCCATCAGGTTCAGCCAGCCCGCCTGGTTCTGCGCCAGCAGCACCACCGGCCCCGTCGCCTCGGCCGCCAGCGTGACCTGGCAGCCGATGATCGGCTGGACCCCCGCATCCTGCGCCTTGACCGAAAATTCCAGCGCCGCGAACAAGGCGTTGCTGTCGGTCAGCGCCACGGCGGGCATGGCGTTTTGCGCCGCAAGCTCGGCAAGCTTCTTGACCGGCACCGCGCCTTCCAGCAGCGAGTGTTCGGAATGGGTGCGCAGGTGGATGAATCGGGGGGCGTTTTCGGGCATGGCGCCAATCTAGGGTCGACCTGCCCAACTGTGCAATTGCCCCTCGGCGGAAAACCGCTAATCTGGCGCAAAAGCAGCGGAGCGCGCGTGACAGTGAGCAATGTTTTCCGGGCCGAGGGCCTGGGCAAGACCTATCCCGGCGTGCGCGCCAATGACGACATCTCTTTCGCGGTCGAGGCCGGCGAAATCCACGCGCTGCTGGGCGAGAACGGCGCCGGAAAATCCACGCTGGTCAAGACGATCTACGGGCTTGTGCGCCCGGACGAAGGGCGGATGACGTTGCTGGGCGCGCCCTATGCGCCGCAGGACCCCCGCGCGGCCCGTGCCGCGGGCGTCGCCATGGTGTTTCAGCATTTCAGCCTGTTCGACGCGATGACGGTTGCCGAAAACATCGCGCTGGGGATGGAAAACCCGCCGCCCCGCGCGGAACTGTCGCGCCGCATCGCGGAACTGTCGCGGGATTACGGGCTGCCGCTGAACCCCGCCCGGCGCATCGCCAGCCTGTCGGCGGGCGAGCGGCAGCGGGTCGAGATCCTGCGCTGCCTGCTGCAACACCCGCGGCTGCTGATCATGGACGAGCCGACCTCGGTCCTGACTCCGCAAGAGGCCGAGATCCTGTTCGCCACCCTGCGGCAACTGGCCGGCTCCGGCACCGCGATCCTGTATATCAGCCACAAGCTTGAGGAAATCCGCAGCCATTGCGACCGCGCCACCATCCTGCGCCAGGGCAAGCTGGTGGGCACGGTCGATCCGCGCGCCCATTCCGCCCGCGAACTGGCGGCGATGATGGTGGGGGCGGAAATGCGGCTGGTGGACCGTTCCGGCCGCAAGCCCGGCGCGACCGTGCTGAAGGTGCGCGGCCTTTCGACCCCGGCCGGCGAGGGCATGGCGCTGAAGGACGTCGCGCTGACCCTGCGCTCGGGCGAGATCCTGGGCATCGGCGGCGTCGCCGGCAACGGGCAGGAAGAACTGCTTGCGGCCCTGTCGGGCGAGACGCCCACCGCGCCGGGCACCATTGCGCTGGAGGGGCGCGACCTGTCGCGCGCCGGCCCCGAGACGCGCCGCCGCGCCGGGTTGCTGGCCGCGCCCGAGGATCGGCTGGGCCATGCCGCCGTGCCCGAGTTCAGCCTGGCCGAGAATACGCTGCTGACCGCCGGCGCCCGGCAGGGCCTGATCCGCCGCGGGCTGATCGACCGCAAGGCCGCCTCGGGTTTCGCGCAAGAGATCATCCGCGCCTTTGACGTGCGCACCCCCGGCCCGGATACGGCGGCGGGCGCGCTGTCGGGCGGCAATTTGCAGAAATTCGTCATCGGTCGCGAGGTGCTGGGCCGGCCGCTTGTGCTGGTGGTCAACCAGCCGACCTGGGGCGTCGATGCCGGCGCCGCCGCCGCCATCCGCCAGGCGCTGCTGGACCTGGCGGCGCAGGGCGCGGGGCTGATCGTCATCAGCCAGGACCTGGACGAATTGCTGGAGCTTTCGGACCGTTTCTGCGCCCTGAACCAGGGCCGGCTGTCCGCGCCCCGCCCGACCGAGGGGCTGACGGTCGAAGAAATCGGCCTGATGCTGGGCGGCGCCCATGGCATGGAGGTGGCGCATGTTCCGGCTTGAACCCCGCGCCAGCGCCCCCCTGGCCTGGCAGGTCGCGACCCCCATCCTGGCGGTGCTGGCCACGATGATCGTGGGCGGCGGGCTGTTCGCCGCCATGGGTTTTGACCCACTGGCCGCGATCCGCACCATCTTCTGGGATCCGCTGTTCGGCCCCGCCTCGGGCTATTCGCGGCCGCAGCTTCTGGTCAAGGCCGGGCCGCTGATCCTGATCGCCTGCGGCCTGGCGCTGGGGTTCCGCGCCGGGATCTGGAACATCGGCGCCGAGGGGCAATATATCATCGGCGCCATCTGCGGCGCGGCGGTGGCGCTGGCCGCCTATCCGCTGGACGCCTTCTGGATCTTTCCGGCGATGATCCTGGCCGGCGCGGCGGGCGGCTGGGCCTGGGGCATGGTCCCGGCGGTGCTGCGCAACTGGTTCGGCGCCTCCGAGATCCTGGTCTCGCTGATGCTGGTCTATGTCGCGCAGCGCATCGCGGCCTGGATGGCCTTTGGCCCGATGAAGAACCCCGAAGGCTTCAACTTCCCCGGCTCGCGCAACCTGCAACAATATGACGCCGCCGCGAATCCCGAACTGATCGCCAATTCCGGCCTGCATTGGGGCGGCGTCGCGGCGGTTCTGGCGCTTGCGGCGACCTGGTTCGTCATGTCGCGGCACGTGCTCGGCTTTCACATCCGCACCGCCGGTGCCGCGCCGCGCGCCGCCCGCTTTGCCGGCGTGCGACCCGAGCGGCTGGTGGCGCTGTGCCTGGGCGTCTCGGGCGCGCTGGCGGGCCTTGCCGGGCTGTTCGAGGTCGCGGGCCCGGCCGGCCAGATCACCGAAAGCTTCGGCTCGGGCTATGGCTTCACCGCGATCATCGTGGCCTTCCTGGGCCGGCTGCACCCCCTGGGCATCCTGCTGGCGGGACTGCTGATGGCGCTGACCTATATCGGCGGCGAGCTGGCGCAGATGATGCTGAACCTGCCCGCGGCGACGGTGCAGGTCTTTCAGGGGATGCTGCTGTTTTTCCTGCTGGGTTTCGACATCCTGACCCGCTACCGCATCCGGAGGCGCGCATGATGATCGACCCGCTTTCCGTTTTCATCCTGCTGCTGGGCGCGGCGACGCCGATCCTGTTCGCCGCGCTTGGCGAATTGGTCGCCGAACGCGCGGGTGTGCTGAACCTGGGGGTCGAAGGCATGATGATCACCGGCGCGCTGGCCGGTTTCGCCGCAGCCCATGCCAGCGGCAGCCCGGCCCTGGGCTTTCTGGCCGCGGCCATCGCCGGGGCGGCCCTGTCGATGACATTCGCGGCGCTGACGCAATTCTTGCTGTCGAACCAGGTGGCGACGGGGCTGGCGCTGACGCTGTTCGGCCTGGGCCTGACCGCGATGTTCGGCAAGCCCTATGAGGGGATGAAGGCCCCGGCGATGATGCCCGGCCCGCTGGGCCTGAACTGGATGATCTGGCTGGGCATCGCGCTGGTGCCGCTGCTGTGGTGGTTCCTGGCCCGCACCCGGCCCGGCCTGATCCTGCGCGCGGTGGGCGAAAACCACGACGCAGCCCACGGGCTGGGCTATCCGGTGCGGCGGGTCCGCATCCTTGCCATCGGCTTTGGCGGCGCGCTGGCGGGCATGGGCGGCGCCTATATCTCGATCGCCACCGTGCTGCAATGGACCGAGGGCATGACCGCCGGCGCCGGCTGGATCGCGCTGGCCATCGTGGTCTTCGCGCAATGGAACCCCTGGGGCGTGCTTGCCGGGGCTTGGCTCTTCGGCGGCGTCACCGTGCTGCAACTGCGCCTGCAAGCGGCTGGGGTCGCGGTGCCGGTGCAGCTGCTTTCCATGGCGCCCTATCTGGCGACCATCATCGTGCTGGTGCTGATCTCGGCCCGGCAGAAATTCGGCCGCTCGGGCGGGGCCGCCGCCCCGGCCAGCCTGGGCCGGCCCTTCCACGCATTGAAATAGGCACAACCTGCAAGGAGCATGACATGAAACGCAGAACCCTTCTTGGCAGCGCCGCGGCGCTGGTGGCCAGCACGGCCCTGCCCGCCTGGGCGCAAGAGGAAAAGCTGAAGGTGGGCTTCATCTATGTCGGCCCGGTGGGCGACGGCGGCTGGACCTATCAGCACGACCTGGCCCGGCAGGCGGTCGAACGCGAATATGGCGACCGGGTCGAGACCAGCTATATCGAATCCGTGCCCGAGGGCGCGGATGCCGAACGCGCCATCACGCAGCTGGCACTGTCTGGCCACAAGCTGATCTTTACCACCAGCTTCGGCTTCATGGATGCCACCGTCAACGTGGCCAAGAAATTCCCCGACGTGAAGTTCGAACACGCCACCGGCTACAAGACCGCCGAGAACGTCGCCACCTATGACGCCCGCTTCTACGAAGGCCGCGCCGTGCTGGGCACCATCGCCGGCCGCATGACCAAGACGAACAAGATCGGCTATATCGGCTCGTTCCCGATCCCCGAGGTCGTCCAGGGCATCAACTCGGCCTATATCCACGCCAAGAAGGTGAACCCGGATGTCGAGATGAAGGTGGTCTGGGCCTATACCTGGTTCGACCCCGCGAAAGAGGCCGATGCGGCCGCCGCGCTGATTGCCGAAGGGGTGGATGTATTCATGCAGCACACCGACTCGACCGCGCCGCTGGCCAAGGCGCAAGAGGCCGGCGCCTTCGGTTTCGGCCAGGCTTCGGACATGTCGAATTTCGCGCCGCAGCCGCGCATCGCCTCGATCATCGACAATTGGGAACCCTATTACATCAAGCGCGTCGGCGAGGTGCTGGACGGCACCTGGAAATCGCATGGCGTCTGGCTGGGCATCGGCGATGGCGAGGTGGTGATCGGCGAAATCACCGACGCGGTCCCCGCCGAGATCAAGGCCGAGGCCGAGGCGCTAAAGGACAAGATCGCCACGGGCGAACACCACCCCTTCACCGGGCCGCTGAAAAAGCAGGACGGCAGCGACTGGCTGGCCGAAGGCCAGGTGGCCAGCGACCAGGAACTGTCCTCGATGAACTTCTATGTAGAGGGGATCACCGCGCCGATGCCGAAATAAGCGCGGCGCAAGCGGCAAGCCGGGGCCTCGGCCCCGGTTCACCCTGCACGAAAGCCTATTCCAGGTGACTTTCCAGGAACCACAGGTCCTTGTCCGCCGTGCGCGAGGCGGCGGTGAACAGGTCGGCGGTGTCGGCATCGCCCGCCTGGTCAGTCGCATCAATGGCGGCGCGCAGCTTTTCGCCATAATCGCGCATCCGTTCGCAGACGGCGGCGATATGATCCTCGGCCTTGGTCAGGTCGGTGGGATATTCCTTCAGCGTGCTGGCCTTGGCCACCTTCTCGACCGTGCCGACGGCGACGCCGTCCAGCACCTGCACGCGCTCGGCCATGAAGTCCACATGCTCGTCCAGCCGCGCCTTTACCGTGTCGAAAAGCTCGTGCACGGCGATGAAGTTGCGGCCCTTGACGTTCCAATGCGCCTGCTTGATCGCCGCCGACAGCGCCACCGCATCGGCAAGGCGGGCGTTCAGTTCCGCAATCGCGGTCTTGCGGGCATTGTCGCTTAGCCCTTTGACATTCACGGCCATGGAAATCTCCTTCGTCAGGTTCGCCCTTGAAACGAAGGCCGCGGCGGGGTGGTTCCCCAGACGTCGGGTTGCGATGGCCAAGGCCATGAAAAAGGGCGGCGCCTTCGCTGGAAGGCACCGCCCCGGAAAACCGTTCGGGACCGGTCAGACTGCGCCCTGGATGAACTTCACCGCATCGCCAAAGGTCTGGATCGTCTCGGCGGCGTCGTCCGGGATCTCGATGCCGAACTCTTCCTCGAACGCCATGACCAGTTCCACGGTATCCAGCGAATCGGCGCCGAGATCGTCGATGAACGAGGCGGTCTCCGTCACCTTCTCTTCATCGACACCCAGGTGCTCGACGACAATTTTCTTCACGCGATCAGCGATATCGCTCATGTCTCTTCCTCGTTTTCGCGGGCAATCCGCCCAAGTGTTCCAGCGATTGCCGGTCCAAGCCCAGGGCGGTTTCCCCTGCGGCCTTGTTTGCGGGATATAGCACGGGAACGTGATCTTGCAACCCGCATTAACCACACGATCAGATCATCGCCATGCCGCCGTTCACATGCAGCGTGGCGCCGGTGACATAGCCGGCGGCGGGGCTTGCCAGATACAGCACCGCCGCGGCGATTTCCTGCGCCGAACCCATGCGGCCGGCGGGAATCTGCGCCAGGATACGCCCCTTTTGCTCGTCGTTCAGCTTGCCCGTCATCGCGGTTTCGATGAAGCCGGGCGCCACGCAATTCACCGTGATCCCGCGCGAAGCGACCTCATAGGCCAGGCTTTTCGACATGCCGACCAGCCCCGCCTTGGCGGCGGCGTAATTGCCCTGGCCCGGATTGCCGGTCGCGCCGACGATGGAACCGATATTCACGATCCGGCCCCAGCGCGCCTTCATCATTCCGCGCAGAACGCCGCGGCACAGCCGGAAACTGGAGGTCAGGTTGACCTCCAGCACCTGCGCCCATTCCTCGTCGGACATGCGCATGAACAGGTTGTCGCGGGTGATCCCGGCATTGTTGACCAGGATGTCGACCGAACCCATGGCCTCGGCCGCAGCCTTGGGCAGCGCCTCGACCGCGGCCGCATCGCCCAGGTCGGCGGTCACGACATGCGCCCGCTCGCCCAGCTTTTCCGCCAGCTCGCGCAGCGGCGCCTCGCGCGTGCCCGACAGCGCCACGGTGGCGCCGGCTTCATGCAGCGCCTCGGCCACGGCGCCGCCGATGCCGCCCGACGCCCCGGTCACCAGCGCATTCCTGCCCGTCAGATCAAACATCACGCTCTTTCTCCGTTTTCCAAATACTCCGGGGGAATCCCGCAGGGATGGGGGCAGAGCCCCCTATGCCCTCAGCGCCGCGATATCGGCGGGCGCGCCCACATTCTTCACCACCGCATCCCTGGCGATGCGCTTGATCATCCCCGACAGCGCCTTGCCGGCGCCGATCTCCCAGAACTCGGTCACGCCGGCGCCGGCCAGGAACTCGACCGACTCGCGCCAGCGCACCGCGCCCGTCACCTGCTCGACCAAGAGCCGGCGGATGGCGCCCGGCTCGCTGACCGGCTCGGCGCGGACATTGGCCACCAGCGGCACGGCCGGCGCGGCGATCTCGACCGCCGCCAGCGCCTCGGCCATCACTGCCGCCGCCGGCTGCATCAGCGCCGAATGGAACGGCGCCGAGACCGGCAGCATCAGCGCCCGCTTGGCGCCGCGCTCCTTGGCCAGCACAGCCGCGCGCTCGACCGCCGCCTTGTGGCCCGAGATCACCACCTGGCCGGGATCGTTGTCATTGGCGGCCTGGCAGACCTCGCCCTCGGCCGCGTCGCGGGCGATCTGGTCCACCGCGGCGAAATCCAGCCCCAGCACCGCCGCCATGGCGCCCTGCCCGACCGGCACCGCCTCTTGCATGGCCTGGCCGCGCAGGCGCAACAGCCGCGCGGTGTCGGCCAGGCTCAGCGCGCCGGCCGCGCAAAGCGCCGAATATTCGCCCAGCGAATGGCCGGCGACGAAATCCGCGTCCCCGATGCCGAACCCCTCGGCCTCCAGCGCCCGGAAGGCCGCGACCGAGGTCGCCATCAGCGCCGGCTGCGCATTCTGGGTCAGGGTCAGCGTCTCGATATCGCCGTTCCAGACCAGGTCGGACAGGTTCTCTCCCAGCGCCTCGTCCACCTCGGCAAAGACCGCGCGGGCGGCCGGATAGGCTTCGGCCAGTTCGCGCCCCATGCCGACGACCTGGGCGCCCTGCCCCGGAAATACGAATGCCCGCATCGCGGAATCCCTTCTTGTATTATGTCCTTGCGACAGCCTTAGCCCGCCGGGGGGCGTCCCGCAACCGCGCCGGTCAGCGCGGGATCACGATCTCGGCCCGCAATCCCCCCAGCCGCTCGCCCTGGCCCAGCCGTAGCTGGCCGCCATGGGCGCGGGCGATATCGGCGGCGATGGTCAAGCCCAGGCCCACGCCCTGCCCGCGGTTCTGGTTGCGCGCGGGATCAAGCCGGGTAAAGGGCTTCAGCGCCTCCTCGCGCCGCCCAGCCGGGATGCCGGGCCCGTCATCCTCGACCGAGATGCGGAAATAGCTCGGGCCCAGGGCCGCCTCGACCTCGGCGCGCTCGCCATAGCGCACGGCATTGCCGATCAGGTTCTCGACCGCGCGGCGCAGGCTGTCGCGGCGAAAGGTGGCGCGGCCCGCCTCGTCGCCCGCGACCGAATGCAGGACCACCCGCTGCCCGCCGCGCTGCGCATCGGCAACGATGCCGCGCAGGAAATCCAGCGCCGGCACCGGCTGGGGCGGCGCGTCCTGCGCCGCGTCGCGGGCATGGTCCAGAAAGGCATCGACCATGGTTCCCATCGCCGCCACGTCGCTTTCCAGCGCCGCGATCTCGTCGCGGTCGGGCGGATGATCCGGGCTCAGCATCGACAGGCCCAGCCGCAGCCGGGTCAGCGGCGTGCGCAGGTCATGGCTGACGCCCGACAGCATCTGCTTGCGCTGTTCGTTCTGGCGCTCGATCCGGGCGCGCATCTCCAGGAAGGCGGTGCCGGCGCTGCGGATCTCGCTGGCGCCGCCGGGACGATAGGGGGTGATGCGGCCCTTGCCGTAATCCTCGGCCGCCCGCGCCAGGCGCCGGATCGGGCGTAGCTGGTTGCGCAGGAACACCGTCGCGATGGCGGTCATCAAAAGCGAGGTGCCGATCATCAGCACCAGCAGTTGATGCGGGTTCGAGGCGCTGACCCGCCCCCGCGGAAAGACCAGCCGGTAATCCCCCCAGCGGCCGTGCAGCGTCACCCGCACCTCGCGCCGGTGGCTCAGGTCGACGGCCTGCACGGCGGGCACGCGCTCGTGCAGTTCGGCGATGACGATGCGGCCCGACAGGTCGTAAAAGGCCCGCCAGTCGGCACCCGGCCCGGCCGGCAGGGTCAGTTCCAGTCCCAGCGGCCCGGCGACCTCGGCTGCCGTCGCCCGCGCCGTCCCGATATCGGGTGCCGCCTCGATCCGGGCGGCGATCAGCGCCACCTCATGCACCATCCCCGCGGTCATTTGCCGCGTCACATCCTCGAAATGGCGTTGCAGGAACATGATGGTGACGACGACCGTCACGACCACGACCGGCAGGAACAGGATCAGCGCCGCCCGCCCGTAAAGCCCGCGCGGCATGGTCCGTTTCAGCCAGTCGAAATTCATCGTCTCCTGCCCCCCACGCCGGCCCATGGAAACCGGGCCTGGTCGGCGCTAGGCTAGCCCTATGACAAGCGCCGAGAAAGCCCTGCGGATCATCACCGCCGACAATCCCTCGCCCTTTACCGGGCCAGGCACCAACACCTTCCTGCTGGGACGCGAGCGGATCGCCGTGATCGACCCCGGCCCGGACCTGGCCGCGCATCGCCAGGCGATCCTGGCCGCCGCGGGGGGCGGGCGCATCAGCCATATCTTCGTCACCCATGCGCATCTGGACCATTCCGGCGGCGCCCGCGCCCTGGCCCAGGCGACCGGCGCGCCGATCCTGGGCTTCGGCCCCGCCGAATCGGGCCGCTCGGCGGTGATGGAGCGGCTGGCCCGCGAAGGCGCCATCGACGGCGGCGAAGGGCTGGACCGCGGCTTCGTCCCCGACATCGCGCTGGCCGACGGCGCGGTGGTCGAGACCAACGAATGGCGGCTTTGCGCCCTGCACACGCCCGGCCATTTCGCCGGCCACCTGGCCTTTCGCCAGGACGAGACGATCTTTTGCGGCGATGTGGTGATGGGCTGGTCCTCGACGCTGATCTCGCCGCCCGATGGCGATCTGGCCGATTACTTCCGCACGCTGGCGCGGCTTGATTCGACAGGGGCGCGGCTGCTGCTGCCGGCGCATGGCGCGGCGGTGCGCGATCCGGCCGCGCGGCTGGCCGAACTGGCCGCGCATCGGCGCGAGCGCACGGTGCAGATCCTGGCCGCGCTGCGCGAGGGTCCCGCCACGGCCGAGGCGCTGGCACGGCGCATCTACCAGATCCCGCCGGCGATGCTTCCGGCCGCGATGCGCAACGTGCTGGCGCATCTGATCGCGCTTGGCGAGCTTGGCGCGGTCTCGACCCCCGGCGCGATCGGTTCGGGTGCGGTCTTTTCCGCGCATTGACCGGGGCCTGCGGGGGATTTTTCGGATGGGTGAAAAAAATGCGCAAACCCCTCTGGACGACCCGCAAGAGCACGGCTATACACCGCCCCGTGTTCCGGCGTAGCTCAGCGGTAGAGCAGTTGACTGTTAATCAATTGGTCGTAGGTTCGATCCCTACCGCCGGAGCCAAAAATCAATAGGAATTGATTTTGCTACGAATTTCCTGACCTCGCTTTGGCGTGTCACACAAGAGTGTCACACAGCCGCCGCCAGGTTCAAGGGTCGCCCGCTCAACGCGAGGTCGATCGAAATGGTAGCCACACCCCATATCCTCCAACGCGGTCACAGCTATCACTGGCGGCGACGCTTGCCTCTGTTGTCCACAAAAATCGGCGTCCTGCAGGTGTCACTCCGCACGACAGATCCCACGCATGCCGGTATAACCGCTCGCAGATTGACTGCAGTGTCCGAAGTGCAGAGATACAGCAAGGCCGCCGACCGAAAACGGATCCTCTTCGGGGATCAGGAACAGAAATTGGAAACCGATCCGCCCCAGAATGGAAACCGGGCTTCTAGAGCCTGATATTTAAAGAATTTTTTAATAGGTGGCGACCCCGCCAGGACTTGAACCCGGAACCTAGCGCTTAGAAGGCGCTTGCTCTATCCAGTTGAGCTACGGGGCCGCATGGCGGCAGTCATGGCGCAGGATAGCGGCTGAATCAACCATTCAATCCGGGCCAGGCAGGTCAATTGTCATGAACACGCTGTTCGGATCGGGCCGGTAGTCGCCAAAGGCGGCGCATTCCACGAAACCCGCCCGCGCGTATAGTCCGCGCGCGGCGATGAAGGTCCGCTGCACCCCGGTCTCCAGGCTAAGCCGCGCCATGCCTTGGGCCTGGGCATGGGCGATCAGCGCCGTCAGCAGGCGGCGCGAATGGCCGCGGCCACGCGCCTCGGCCAGGACATGCATGGATTTGATCTCGCCATGATCGGGGGCGATGCGCTTGACCGCGCCCATGCCCAGCGGAACGCCGCCCTCGCGCAGGACGAAAAAGGCGATCTCGGGGCGCTCCAGCGCGGCGCGCGGCAGCATGTGAATCGATTCCGGCGGCGTGTCGGCATGCATGTCGGCCGTGTGGCGCTCAAACAGCGGCGCCAGATCCTTGGCCAGGGGGCTTTCCCGCCCGATCACAACATCCATCGTCCCGCCATCCTTTCGCCTGGCCGGACCCTAGCAGCACCGCGCGCGCTTGCGAAGCCTGCGCGACCCGGCTGCCTGAAAAATAAGAAGGAACATAGCCGCAAAACCGCCAGGCCCCGGACGGCTTTCGCCCTGGACGGCCCGGCGTGGAACAGCGATCCGCGGCTGGCCGGGACAGGGGAAATCGTTCGCCGGGCGCGGCCGCGCCGCCTGCCCCGCCGCCTTGCCGGGCCATGGGGGCGCGGCTACCTCTGGCCCGCAAACCGGAGGCGCCATGTCCATCGTCATCGAGCACATGACCAAAAGCTTCGACGGCACCCAGGTGCTGCGCGGCATCGACCTGACCATCGCATCGGGGGAACTGGTGGCGCTGCTCGGCCCTTCGGGCTCGGGCAAGACCACGCTTCTCAAGATCATCGCCGGGCTGGAATGGCCGGATGCGGGCGGGCTGGCGGTGCATGGCGCCGACTGGCTGCATTTGGCGGCTCAGGACCGCCGCATCGGCTTCGTCTTTCAGCATTACGCGCTGTTCCCGCATATGAGCGTGCGCGACAACATCGCCTTTGGCCTGACCGTGCGCCCGCGCGCCCAGCGGCCAGGCAAGGCGGCGATCGCTGCGAAAGTCGCGCAATTGCTGGAGTTCCTGCAAATCGCCCATCTGGGCGACCGCTATCCGGCGCAGCTTTCGGGCGGCCAGCGCCAGCGGGTCGCGCTGGGTCGCGCGCTGGCTATCGAGCCGACGGTGCTGTTGCTGGACGAACCCTTCGGCGCGCTGGATGCGGCCGTTCGCCGCGACCTGCGCGCCTGGCTGCGCCAGGTGCATGACGAGACCGGCTCGACCACCATCTTCGTCACCCATGACCAGGAGGAAGCCTTTGAACTGGCCGACCGCGTCGTGGTGATGGGCGAGGGCCGGATCGAGCAGATCGGCAATGCCGACCAGATCCACGACCATCCCGCCAGCCCCTTCGTCGCCCGCTTCATGGGCGCGACCATCGAATTGCCGGTGGCGCTGCATGCCGGCCGGGCCCAGGCGCCGGGGCTGGACGCAAGCCGCCTGCCCCACCGTGCCCTGCCGGACGGGCCGGCCACGCTGTTCCTGCGCCCCGCCGACGTGACGCCGCTGATCGACCCGGCCGGGCGCTGGCAGATCGCGCATCGCAGCAGCAACGGCGCCCTGCTGCGGCTGGAACTGACCGACGGCGCGCAGCGCTTCGGCATCGACCTGCCCCGCCGCGCGCCCGAGGCGCAGGGGCTGGTCCCCGGCGCCCGCGTCAACCTGCGCCCCGAGGCGGGCACGATCTTTCCCGGACCGCGCGCCCTGCCGCTGCCGGCCGCCGCCCCCGCATTGCCCCGCAAGGAGAAAAGCCTATGACGATCCGCAAGCTTCACGCAGCCGCACTGGCGCTGATGCTGGGCAGCAGCCCGGCGCTGGCCCAGGACAAGATCCTGAACGTCAGCTATGACATCGCCCGCGAGCTGTTCGAGGCGCTGAACCCCGAATTCCAGGCGCATTGGAAGGAAAAGACCGGCCGCGACGTGACCATCGACCAAAGCCATGCCGGCTCGTCCAAGCAGGCGCGCGCGATCCTCGAAGGGCTGCCGGCCGATGTCGTGACCTTCAACCAGGAAACCGATGTGGACGTGCTGGCCCAGAACGGCCTGGTCGCCGGGGACTGGCGCGAGGCCCTGCCGAACGGCGCCTCGCCCTATTACTCGCTGCCGGCCTTTCTGGTGCGCAAGGGCAACCCCAAGGGGATCGAGGACTGGTCGGACCTGGCGCGCGACGACGTGCAGGCGGTGTTCCCCAATCCCAAGACCAGCGGCAATGCCCGCTATACCTATCTGGCCGCCTATGCCTATGCCCTGACGCAGGACGGCGGCACCCCCGAGAAGGCGCAGGAGTTCGTCGGCAAGATCTTTGCCAACGTGCCGGTCTTTGACACCGGCGGCCGGGCCGCCACCCAGACTTTTGCCGAACGCGGTATCGGCGACGTGCTGATCACCTTTGAAGCCGAAACCAAGGGCATCGCCCAACAATATGCCGACCAGGGCTTGCAGGCGGTGACGCCGCCGACCAGCCTGTTTGCGGCCTTTCCGGTCGCGCTGGTGACAGAGAACGCCGAAAGGAACGGCAGCACCGAGGTCTCGACGGAATACCTGGCCTGGCTTTATTCGCCGCAGGCCCAGGAAACGTTGGCGCAGAACCATTTCCGCACCACCGATCCGGCGGTGACGACAAAATATGCCGCCGAATTCCCCGAGGTGAAGCTTCTGACCGTCGACGAGGTTTTCGGCGGCTGGGACAAGGTGACGGCCGAGCATCTGGCCGAAGGCGGCATCCTCGACACGGTCTTCATCAACCAATGACCGCCGCCGCCATCAAGCCCCGGCGGGTTCTGCCGGGGTTCTCGCTCAGCCTTGGCACGACGCTGCTTTATGTCGGACTGGTGATCCTGATCCCGGTCGCGGCATTGATGCTGAAAGGGGCCGAGATCGGCCCGGCGCGGTTCTGGGCCATCGTCACCGCGCCGCGCACGCTGGCGGCGCTGCGGGTGACGCTGACCGCCGCCGCGCTGGCCACGATCTTCAACGCGCTTTACGGGCTGCTCATGGCCTGGGTGCTGACGCGCTACGACTTTCCGGGCCGGCGCATCCTGGACGCGCTGATGGATATTCCCTTTGCCCTGCCGACCGCCGTTGCCGGCATTTCGCTGACCGCGCTTTTTTCGGCCAATGGCTGGTTCGGCGCGCCGCTGGCGGGCGCCGGGATCGAGCTAGTCTATACGCTGGGGGGCGTGGTTCTGGCGATGACCTTCACCTCGATCCCCTTTGTCGTGCGCGCCATCCAGCCGGTGCTGGAGGACCTGGACCCGGCGCTGGAACAGGCGGCAATGACCCTGGGCGCCCGGCCCTGGGCGATCTTCCGCCGCGTGGTGCTGCCGGCGATCCTGCCCGCCTGGCTGGCGGGTTCGACCGTGGCCTTCGCCCGCAGCTTGGGCGAGTTCGGCGCGGTGGTGTTCATCGCCGGCAACCTGCCCTTCAAGACCGAGATCGCGGCGCTTCTGGCCTTTATCCGGCTGGAAGAATACGACTATCAGGGCGCCGCCGCCATCGCGCTGGTGCTGCTGATCTTCGCGCTGGTGTTGCTCGCGGTCTCGAACCTGATCCAGTTCCGCGCCGCCCGCCATCTGGAGCCCCGCTGATGACCGCCCTGGCCCTGTCCCATGCCCCCGGCCAAAGCCGCGCGGTGCCGCGCCTGCTGATCGGGCTGGCCTTCGTGCTGACCGCGATCCTGGTCGTGGCGCCGCTGGTCTTCATCTTCTGGCGCGCCCTGGCCGAAGGCTGGGCGGTCTATCTGCAAAACATCGCCGACCCGCTGGTCCTGCATGCGATCTGGCTGACGGCGCTGGTCGCGGTGATCGTGGTGCCGGTCAACATCGCCTTCGGCATCGCCGCCGCCTGGGCCATCGCCCGCTTTCGCTTTCCGGGGCGCAAGCTGTTGATGGTGCTGATCGAGATCCCCTTTTCCATCTCGCCGATCATCGCCGGCATCTGCTACCTGCTGCTTTACGGCCGCCAGGGGCTGCTGGGTCCGTGGCTGGCCGCGCATGACCTGAAGGTGATGTTCGCCCTGCCGGGCATCGTGCTGGTCACGATGTTTGTCACCGCCCCTTTCGTCGCGCGCGAGGTGCTGCCGCTGATGCAAGCCCAGGGTTCCGAACAGGAACAGGCGGCGGTCACGCTGGGCGCGCGGGGCTGGCAGGTGTTTTCCCGCGTCACCCTGCCCAATATCCGCTGGGCGCTGCTTTACGGCGCGGTGCTTTGCACGGCCCGCGCCGTGGGCGAATTCGGCGGGGTTTCGGTCGTCTCGGGCGCGATCCGCGGCCAGACCAACACCCTGCCCTTGCAGATCGAGCTGATGTTCAACGACCTCAACACCACCGGGGCCTTTGCCGCGGCCTCGACGCTGACGGTGATCGCGCTGGTGGTGCTGGTGGTCAAGGGCGCGCTGGAAAGCCGCAGATAAAGCCTTGGGGCTGGCGGGAATGTCAATGGACTTGGCATCCCGCCCCGCCTAGGCTCAACCCATGGACGCCGCGATCAAGGACAAGCAACGACCCTGCCCGGAACTGCCAAAGCCGCGCAGCTTCTGGCAACGCATCGCCGACCGGCTGGCGGCGATCGTCGGCGCGCGCCGGCCCGCCACGCCGCCCGAAAAATCCGTGGCCTTCACCATCGCGGTGATCGCGCTGGGGGCCAAGCTTGCCAAGGCCGACGGCGCGGTCGCCCGGTCCGAGGTGGCGGCCTTTCGCCGCGTCTTCATCATCCCGCGGGCCGAGGAAAAGAACGCCGCCCGCGTCTTTGATCTGGCGCGCCAGGACGTTGCGGGCTTCGACGCCTGGGCGGGCCGCATCGCCGCCATGTTCCCGCCGGGCGATCCGGTCCTGGCCGATGTGGTCGAGGGACTGTTCATCATCGCCGTGGCCGACGGCGACCTGCACGAGGCCGAGATCATCTTTATCGACGAGGTGGCGCGCATCTTCGGCCTGTCGCCCGCCGCCATCGCCGCGATCCGCGCCCGCCACGACCGCCGGCAAGGTTGCCCCTCGTGCGAGGTGCTGGGCGTCGCGCCCGACACCCCCCTGCCCGAGGCGCGGCGGCGCTGGCGCGATCTGGTGCGCGAAAGCCATCCCGACCGGGCCGTGGCCCGCGGCCTGCCGCCCGAGGCGATCCGCCTGGCCGAGGCCCGCACCCGCGCCCTGAACGAGGCTTGGGACAATTTCCGCAACATGCATCGCGTCCGGCCAGCCTAAGGGAACCGGCCCGGCCCGGCGCATGTTTCCCCTGCGAACAGCCCAAGGACCGGCCATGCGCAACCTTGTTCTTCCCGCCCTGCTTTGCACGTTCCTGGCCCCTGCCGTCCTGGCCCAGGGTTACGAGCCGCCCTTGGCCGATAAGCCGCCGCCGGCGGTTGGCAGCGATGACGGGCTGGAACAGGGGCTGGACAGTTTCATGCGCAACCTGCTGGACCGGGCCGCGCCGCATCTGGACCGGCTGGGCCGGGACATGGGCGACACGCTGGGCGCGCTGGCCCCGGTCTTGCAGGATATCGGCAAGCTGATGGACGATGCGCGCCATTACCACGCGCCCGAACGGCTGGAGAATGGCGATATCCTGATCCGCCGCCGCGCGGATGCGCCGCCGCCCCCGCCGCTGGGCGATGCGCTGCGCGACATGCTGCGCCCCGCGCCCCCAGAAGACCAGGGGCCGGGCGCGACCCCGCCCGCTGACGCGCCGCCCCATCCCCTGCCCAGGCGCGACCCCGAAAACGAGATCGAGCTTTAGGACGCGAAGCTTTCGACCCAGTCGACCAGGCGCGGCAGGCTGTGGCGATGCAGGTCATAGCCGTCCAGAATGGTTTCGCGCGCCGCCGCACGCAGCCGCGCGGCCTGGGGGTCGCCTTCCAGCCCGCGGATCAGCGCCGCTTCCAGCGCCGGCTGGTCAAAGAACGGCACCAGCCGCCCATTCTCGCCGTCCCGGATCAGTTCGCGCACCGGCTCGGTGTCGGAAGCCACGACATAGCAGCCCGCCGCCATCGCTTCGGTCAGCGACCAGCTTAGCACGAAGGGATAGGTCAGGTAGCAATGCACCGAGGCGATCTGCAACAGCGCCAGATATTGCGGATAGGGCACCCGCCCCATGAAATGGATGCGCGACAGGTCCAGGCTTCCGTCCAGCTCGGCCAACAGCTTGTCCTTCCAGCCGGGCGCGTCCTTGGGCAGGCCGCCATAGCTGGCGCCGTCGCCGCCGACCAGCACCACCTGGGCCTGGGGCCGCGCCCGCAGCACCGCGGGCAGCGCGCGCATGAAGCGGTGAAAGCCGCGATAGGGTTCGAGCGACCGCGAGACATAGCTCAGCACCTCGTCCCCTGCCCGCAGCTTGCGCCCGTCGGGCAGCGCAAAGACCGCCTGCGGGTCGGGGCGGACCTTCTGCGTGTCGATGCCGTCATGGATCACCGTCAGCTTGCCGCGCAGTTCGGGCGGGAAACTGTCCGCCTGATAGCGCGTCGGCGCCAGGCCGGCATCGGCCTGCACCAGCCCCTGGATGAGATGGGCCGAGCGCGCGACGGTGGCGACCCGCGCCTGATCCCCGTCCGGGCTGATTTCGGGGTCGAAACCCACGTCATGGCCGCGGGTGCGATACAGCAGTTCGGCATAGACCAGCAGCTTGGCATCCGGCCAGATCTCGCGCAGAAACAGCGTCTCGCCCCAGCCGCTATGGCCGAAGATCAGGTCGGGGGTATAATCATGGCGGTCGCGCAACGCCCGGCAGCCCCGCGCGGCCAGCCAGCCGCGCTCGGCCATCTCGCTATAGGTGCGGCCCAGCAGCGGCGGCAGGTCCAGCTTTTCCGGCGTCTTGTAACGCACCGTCCGAACCGACGAATTGCGTGTATTGCCCTGGTCCGTCAAAGCCAGCACGTCATGGCCCCGCGCCGCCAGCGCCGGCGCCAGATGCAGGAACTGCGCGGGAAAGTTCTGATGAACGAACAGGATTTTCATGAACTTGCCACGAAATCCTCATCCGTCGCCGTAAGGAATGCCGCGGCGATCAACTGCCGGGTATAGTCGCTTTGCGGCCTTTCGAAGACGGCCGCGGTTGCGCCCTGTTCGACCACTTCGCCGGCGCGCATGACCATGATCTGATGCGACATGGCGCGCACCACGCGCAGGTCGTGGCTGATGAACAGAAACGCCAGCCCGTGCTTGCGCTGCAATCCGCGCAACAGGTCCACGATCTGCACCTGCACGGTCATGTCCAGCGCGCTGGTCGGCTCGTCCAGCACCACCAGCCTGGGGTTCAGGATCATGGCGCGGGCAATGGCGATGCGCTGGCGCTGCCCGCCGCTGAATTCATGCGGATAGCGGTGCATGGTGGCGGGGTCCAGCCCCACCTCGCGCATGATGGCATCGACCATCTCGCGGCGGTCGCGGCCCGGCTCGACGCCATGGACGCCCAGGCCCTCGGCGATGATCTGCTCGACCGTCATGCGCGGCGACAGGCTGCCATAGGGGTCCTGGAACACGATCTGCATGTCGCGGCGCAGGGGCCGCAGCGCCCGCCCCGACATCGCCGAAATGTCGCGGCCCATGTAAAGGATTGGCCCGCGGCTTTCGATCAGCCGCATGATCGCCAGCGCCAGCGTGGTCTTGCCGGAACCGGATTCGCCGACGATGCCCAGCGTTTCGCCGGCGCGGACCGAAAGCGTGGCCCCGTTCACCGCCTTTACATGGCCGACGGTGCGTCGCAGGAAGCCACGCTGGATCGGGAACCAGACCTTGAGGTCCTGCGCCGCCACGACCTGCGGGGCATCGGCCGGGACCGGACCCGCCCGGCCCGTCGGTTCGGCCGCCAGCAACATGCGGGTGTATTCGTGCTGCGGATTGGCAAAGATTTCCTCGACCGGGCCCTGCTCGACGATCTCGCCGCCCTTCATCACGCAGACCCGGTCGGCAATGCGGCGCACCAGTCGCAGATCGTGGCTGATGAACAGCATCGACAGCCCTTCGGCGGCCTTGAGTTCGGCCAGCAATTCCATGATCTGCGCCTGGATGGTCACGTCCAGCGCCGTCGTCGGCTCGTCGGCGATCAGCAGTTCCGGCCCGTTCGCCAGCGCCATGGCGATCATCACCCGCTGGCGCTGGCCGCCCGACAGTTGGTGCGGATAGTCGGCCAGCCGGGTTTCCGGGTCGCGGATGCCGACGCGGGTCAGCAATTCGATGATCCGCGCCCGCGCCGCGGTCCCGCGCAGCCCCTGATGCAGGGCCAGGCTTTCGGCCAATTGCCGTTCCAGCGTGTGCAGCGGGTTCAGCGAGGTCATCGGTTCCTGGAAGATGAAGCTGATGTCGTTGCCGCGCACCCGGCGCAATTCCGCATCGGAGGCGCCGATCAACTCGCGCCCAGCGTAGCGGACCGAGCCCGCGACCTCGGCCGCATCGCCCAAAAGCCGCACCGTGGACAGCGCCGTGACCGATTTGCCGCTGCCCGATTCACCGACCAGCGCCACCGTCTCGCCCTGGCCTACGGTGAAGCTGACGCCCTTGACGGCGGCCACAAGCTGGCCGTCCTGCCGGAACCCCACCCGCAGGTCGCTGACTTCCAGAACCGCCGTCATCGAAAGGTCTTTCTGGGGTCGAAGGCGTCGCGCACGCCCTCGAAGATGAACACCAACAGCGACAGCATGATCGCAAAGCTGAAAAAGGCGGTGAAGCCCAGCCAGGGCGCTTGCAGGTTCTGCTTGGCCTGCAAGGCCAGCTCTCCCAGCGAGGGCGCCGAGGTCGGCAGCCCATAGCCCAGGTAATCCAGCGCCGCCAAGGACGAGATGGTGCCGGTCACGACAAAGGGCAGCATGGTCAGCGTCGCCACCATGGCATTGGGCAGGATATGGCGGAACATGATGATGCGATCGCTGACCCCAAGCGCGCGGGCGGCGCGGACATATTCGAAATTGCGCGCGCGCAGGAACTCGGCCCGCACCACCCCGACCAGCGCCGGCCAGCCAAACAGGATCGAGACAAAGACCAGCAGCCAGAAACTTCGTCCCAGGATCGCGAACAGGATGATAATCACATAAAGAGAAGGGGTTGAACCCCATATCTCAAGCAATCTCTGGAATACCAGGTCGGTGCGGCCGCCGAAATAGCCCTGCACCGCGCCCGCCGCGATGCCCAGAACCGAGGCGGTCACGGTCACGATCAGCGTGAACAGGATCGACAGGCGAAAGCCGTAGATCACCCGCGCCAGCACGTCGCGCGCCGTGTCGTCGGTGCCCAGCCAATGGGCGCCGTCCGGCGCGCTGGGGGCGGTGCCGACATTGTTGATGCTGCGGTAATGATAGGGGATCGGCGGCCACAGCATCCAGCCCTGCTGAACCGCCTCGCCCGCGACCTGGCCGGTTTCGCGCGCCTCGCGCTCGGTCGCCTCGGGGTCGTCCCAGCATTCGGGCCGCCCGCCGGTGCGGATCAGGCATTGCACGCCGGGATCGGTATAGATCGCCTCGGTGCCGAAATCGCCGCCAAAGGCCGTTTCGGGGTAAAAGCGATAGACCGGGAAATGCAGCTCTCCGCGATAGCTGACCAGGATCGGCTTGTCATTGGCGATCAGTTCCGCAAACAGCGAGGCCACGAACAGCAGCGTAAAGACCACCAGCGACCAGAAGGCGCGCTTGTTGCGGCGGAAATTGCGCAGCCGGCGGCGGTTCAGTTCCGTCATCGCCATCAGCCGGCCCTCCGCTCGAAGTCGATGCGCGGATCGACCAGCACATACATCAGGTCCGACAGGATGCCGATCAAAAGGCCCAGCAGGCCAAAGACGTAAAGCGTGCCGAAGATCACCGGATAGTCGCGCTGCACCGCCGCCTCGAATCCCAGCCGGCCAAGCCCGTCCAGCGAGAAGATCGTCTCGATCAGGATCGAGGCGCCGAAGAACACGCCCAGGAACATCGACGGAAAGCCGGCGATGACGATCAGCATGGCATTGCGGAACACATGGCTGTAAAGCACCCGGCGCTCGGTCAGGCCCTTGGCGCGGGCGGTCATGACATATTGCTTGTTGATTTCGTCCAGGAAGCTGTTCTTGGTCAAAAGCGTCAGCGTCGCAAAGCTGGAAATCGTCGTGGCCAGCACCGGCAGGGTGATGTGCCACAGGTAATCCTTGACCTTGCCCCACAGGCTAAGGTCGGCCCAATTGTCGCTGGTCAGGCCGCGCAAGGGAAAGATCTGCCAATAGCTGCCGCCTGCAAACAGCACCATCAGCAGCACCGCGAACAGGAAGGCCGGGATGGCATAGCCCACGATGATCGCCCCTGACGTCCAGGTGTCAAAGGGCGTGCCGTTCCTGACCGCCTTGCGGATGCCCAGCGGGATCGAGATCAGATAGGCGATGAGCGTCGACCACAGCCCCAGCGTGATCGAGACCGGCATCTTTTCCAGCACCAGGTCGATCACGGAAATCGAGCGGAAGAAGCTGGTGCCGAAATCGAAGCGGATGTAATTGCCCAGCATGATCAGGAAGCGCTCGGCCGCGGCGATCTTTTCCTTGCTGCAATCGGCGGATTTCAGGTCCGGCTCGCCCTGGTGGTCCGGGGTGCAGGTGATGCGGGCAAAGCCCATCTGCACCTCTAGCTGGTCCAGAAGCTCGGGCGGAATGCCGCGGGCGCCGGCATATTCGGTATTCTGCGGCGCCTCGCCCGCGCCGCCGGTGATGTTGCGCAGCGCGTCGCCTTCGCCCTGGACGCGGGCGATCACCTGCTCGATCGGGCCGCCGGGGACGAATTGCGTCAGCGTGAAATTGACCAGCATGATGCCGATCAGCGTGGGTATGATCAGCAGCAAGCGCCGCAGGATATAGGCTGCCATCCGTCCCCTTGCTCCGCCTCGTTGCGCGCCGGCCCTGCTGGGCCTAGCGCAGCGCGCCGGATTGTTTCAGCTTTTCTGCCTTATCCGCGTCATACCACCAGAAATCAAGCTCACCCAGCGCATAGGGCGGCAAGGTCTCGGGATGGCCGAAGATGTCGTAATAGGCGACCGTGTGTTCGGCCTTGTACCATTGCGGCACCCAGAAATGCTGCGCGCGCAGGCTGCGGTCCAGCGCATGCGCCACGGTGGTCATCTCTTCCTGGGTGGTCGCCGCGATGCCCAGTTGGATCAGCCGGTCGACGGCCGGGTTGGCCATGCCCATGGCGTTGAACACATCGCCCACGTTTTCCGAGCCAAAGGTCTGCTCGGTATCGCCGGTCAGGAAATAGCCCTGCGCAAGCTGGTCGGTCACGATGTCGAAATCATGGCTGCGGGTGCGCGCCGTCAATTGCGCATCGTCCACCCGCAGGTTGACCGCGTCGATGCCGATTGCGCGAAGATTCTCGACGAAGGGATTGATCACGCGGTCGAATGTGGCACTGTCGTTCAGGAACTCGACCCGCAGCGGCTGCCCCTGGGCATTGCGGCGCATCCCGTCGGCGCCGGGCTTCCAGCCCGCCTCGTCCAGAAGACTGGCGGCCTGGCGCATGTTGCGGCGGTCAAGCTGGGACTTGCCCGACACCGGCTGAAGCACCGCGTCCTCGGTCAGCACACCCTGCGGCAGATCCTTGGCCAGCGGCTCCAACAGCGCCAGTTCCGCCTGGCTGGGCGCGCCCTCGGCCATCAGCGGGCTGCCTTCCCAGGGCGAGTTGACGCGCTTGTAAAGCCCGTAGAACAGCGTCTCGTTCGACCATTCGAAGTTGAACATCAGCCCGATCGCCTGGCGCACGCGGATGTCCTGGAACTTGGGCCGGCGCAGGTTGAAGACCCAGCCCTGGCCGCTGGCGATGCTGCCGTCGGCCAGCGTCTCTTTCCGGACCGCACCGGACTGGACGGCGGGGAAATCATAACGCGTCGCCCAGTGGATCGAGCTTGCCTCGTTGCGAAACGTATAGACGCCGGCCTTGAACGCCTCGAAGGCGCTGTCGTAATCGCCGAAATATTCGATGCGGATCCGGTCGAAATTGTGGCGCCCGGCATTGATCGGCAGGTCCTTGCCCCAATAGTCGGGATTGCGCCGCAGGGTGATCGAGCGGCCGGCATCGGCCCGGTCGAACATATAGGGACCCGAGCCGACGAAGGGCGTATCGCTGGACTGTTCGATGTCGCGCTTGTTCTTGCGGAAATCCTCGCGCGAGAAGACGATCTGGCCCCCGACCGACTGGATCACGTCGCGGCGCGGGTAATCGGGCCGGAAGATGAACTTGATGCTGTGGTCGTCGATCACCTGGGCCTTGGCGACGATCTTGGAAATGATCGTGCGATATGACGACAGGCCCTTGTCGCGCAGCAGTTCAAAGGAAAACAGCACATCATGCGCGGTCAGCGGCGTGCCGTCGGAAAATTTCGCCTCGGGGCGCAGGTGAAAGATCACCCAGTCGCGGCTTTCGGGATATTCGATGGTCTCGCAAAGCAGGCAATAGGCGGTGCCGATCTCGTCGGCGACGCTTTCCATCAGCGGTTCCAGCATGGCGTTCGACAGCATGGCGGCGCGG
Source organism: Paracoccus thiocyanatus (assembly GCF_900156255.1). Classification (GTDB taxonomy): domain Bacteria; phylum Pseudomonadota; class Alphaproteobacteria; order Rhodobacterales; family Rhodobacteraceae; genus Paracoccus; species Paracoccus thiocyanatus. The sequence continues at coordinate 141,976 of NZ_FTMK01000002.1, read as the reverse complement.
CCGCGATGGGTATAGGGGTTGTAGCTGTCAAAGCCGCCGCTGAACCATTCCGAAATCTCGCCGCCCTTGGGCGCTTGCGGGTTCACATAGCGCAGATGCGGGAAATCCGCCGGCAGTTCAGGCTCGCCAAAGACCGAGATGCCGTGCGAGCGGATGGTTTTCGCGGATGGGTCGTCCTGGGCCAGGGACCAGCCCGGCAGCAGCGCCAGGATTGCAACCATCGGGGCATGTCGCAGGAAACGCATCATCATCGGCACTTGTCGATCCTTGTTCCGGTCTTGCTGCGCCGGCCGGCCGCCGGCGGCGCGCCAAGGCTAGCAGCCCTTGGCCCCGGTTCAACATGCAAATGCGTGATCCGCCACGCCAAGACCCCGCGCGGCCAATGAAAAAGGCGCCCCGAAGGGGGCGCCCGGCTTGCCGCATGGGGCGGTTTACTGCTGACCTTCCAGATAGGCGATCAGGTTGGCGCGATCTTCGACCTTGGGCAGGCCGGCAAAGGCCATCTTGGTGCCCTTGACCACGGTTTTCGGGCTGGCCAGGAACTCTTCCAGCGCCTCGGGCGTCCAGTCGCCGCCATGTTCCTTCATCGGGTCGGAATAGTTGAACTCTTCGACGCTGGCGACGGTGCGGCCGACCACGCCGTTCAGATGCGGGCCCACGCCGTCTTTGCCGTCCAGCTTGTGGCAAGCCTTGCACTTGCCGAACACCTTTTCGCCCGCCGCGGCATCGGCCGAAGCCATGACGGTGGCGAAATCGGGGCCTTCTTCGACGGCTTCCTCGGCGTCAGCGCCGGCATCCTCGACGGGGATGGTATAGGCCTGGACAATCTCCTCGCCCTCGCCGCCATGGCCCGCGGTGCCGACGTGAAAGATGCCCGATGCCGCCCAGCTCATCAGCAAGAGGAAAAGAAGCGAGCCGATCAGCGCCCCGGCTGCCTTGGTGACGGTCATCGTATCGAACATATCTGTGGGTTCCCTGGGTCTGTTCGTGCGTTAGGCCGTATCTACCCGCTTCTGTTCCATCGGTTCAAGGTGTAGTTGTCCCCCGCAAAGCACAAAACCGGCGCAGATGCCGCCTCGACACGGGCCGGGCGCGCGCGCCCCCAGCCAGGAAATGACCCATGACCGACACCGCGACCCAGAACGTCATCGCATTCCAGGGCGAGCCGGGCGCCTATAGCCACCAGGCCTGCCGCTTCTATCGCCCGCAGATGGAGGCCCTGCCCTGCCGCACCTTCGAGGACACGATCGAGGCGGTGCGCGGCGGCCGGGCGGAACTGGCGATGCTGCCGGTCGAGAACTCGACCTATGGCCGGGTCGCCGACATCCACCACCTGCTGCCCGAAACCGGGCTGCACATCATCGACGAAGGTTTCGTGCGGGTGCGCATCAGCCTGTTGGCGGTGCCGGGCGCCAAGCTTTCCGACATCACCGAAGCCATGAGCCATCCGGTGCTTCTGGGCCAGTGCCGCGGCTTTCTGCGCCGCCACGGCATCCGCAGCGTCGTCGGCGCCGATACCGCCGGCTCGGCCCTGGAAGTCGCGCGCCGGGCCGAGCCCGCGGTCGCCGCGCTGGCCGCCCCGCTGGCGGGCGAGATCTACGGGCTTGAGGAACTCGCCTCGGGGATCGAGGACCGGCAGAACAACACCACCCGCTTCCTGGTCATGGCGCGCCAGCCCGATTTCAGCCGCCGCACCAATGCCCAGGGCGGGACGGTGATGATGACCAGCTTCGTCTTTCGGGTGCGCAACATTCCGGCCGCGCTTTACAAGGCGCTTGGCGGCTTTGCCACCAACGGCGTCAACATGACCAAGCTGGAAAGCTATATGGTGGATGGCGTCTTCACCGCGACGCAGTTCTATGCCGATATCGAGGGGCATCCCGAAGATGCCCATGTCGCCCGCGCGCTGGAGGAACTGGCCTATTTCACCTCCAGCCTGAACATCCTGGGCGTCTATCCGGCCGATCCGCTACGCGCCGCGCAATCGCTGGCCGCGGCCGGCTAGGCCGGGCGCGCCCCGGCTTAGGCATGCGCGCCGCTGGCGATCTGGTTGACGAACTCGCCGACGCGGCGCGCGAACTTGCGGTCAAGCTGGGCCTTGCCCAGCTTGGCGGTCTGCACCAGCAGCCGGGCCTTCATGCTGCGGGGCTGCGCCTCGGTCTCGAAGATCATCCGCGACTTGGACCGGGTCAGCGCCACCACGGTCATGCGGATGGTCAGGTCGAACTGTTCGGAATCGCCCTGGATGACCACCAGTTCGGGCGCATCCAGCCGGGCGACCTGGGCCGTCACCTCGCGATGCCGGCCCCGCCAGTCAAAGCCGATCAGCCAGCGCTGCCCCACCCCCGGCTCGGCCATGTCGTCCAGCCGCCGCACCGTGGCGCCGCGCCGCACCAGCAGCCGCTCGATGGCAGGGAAATCGCTGGCGGCGCGAAACAGCGCCTCGGCGGAAAGGTCGATATCCTGTCGGGTCGAAAATTTCATCGCTGATCCGGTCGATTAAACAAAAATGCGGCGCCTGGGCTGGGTAATCCCATGTCGGCTCGCGGCATGCAAGTCCACGGCTTGAGGACCGATAGCATCGGATCTGGCATGAAATGCAATCCAGGATTGTAATATGGGTTAATTGTCTGCATTCATGCGGCATGATTTGCACTTCCCCGCCCCTGACGCCGCATTCCCGGACCGACACGCTTGCGGTCCGCATCCTGGCCACGACGGACCTGCACATGCATGTGCTGGGCTATGACTACCTGGCGGATCGGCCTTCGGCCCGGATCGGCCTGTCGCGGGCGGCGGCGCTGATCGCGCGGGCGCGGGCCGAGGCGCAGAACTGCCTGCTCTTTGACAATGGCGACGGGCTGCAAGGCAGCCCGATGGGCGATTACCTGGCCGAGTCCGAACCCTTTGGCCCGCGCCTGCCCCATCCCGCCATCGCCGCGATGAATGCGCTTGGCTATGACGCGGCCACGCTGGGCAACCATGATTTCAGCTTTGGCCTGGCACATCTGCGCCGCACCCTGGCGGGCGCGCGCTTTCCCGTCGTCTCGACCAACCTGGACCCGCGCCGTCCCTTGCCGGTGCAACGCCATCTTCTGCTTGACCGGCAGTTTCGGGACCAGGACGGCAAGCCCCACGCGCTGCGCATCGGCGTGCTGGGCTTTTTGCCGCCGCAAACCCTGGCCTGGGAGCCGGGGCTGAAGCCCGAGATCCAGATCCACGACATCCTGCTGGCCGCGCAGGACGGCATCGCCACGCTGCGCCGGCAAGGCGCGGACCTGGTCGTGGCGCTGGCCCATAGCGGCATCGGCCCGCTGGCGCCGGCCCCGATGATGGAAAACGCCGCGACGGCCCTGGCGGCCCTGCCGGGCATCGATCTGGTGGTGGCCGGCCATACGCACCGGGTCTTTCCGTCGCCGGGCCATCCGCAGGGGCCCGGCATCGACGCGCGGCGCGGCACCCTGGCCGGCAAGCCCGCCGTCATGCCCGGCTTCTGGGGCTCGCATCTGGGAGTGATCGACCTGCGGCTGGAGCGGCAGGATGGCGGCTGGCGCATCGCCGATTTCACCTGCCGCGCCCTGCCTGTCCAGGCCGAGCGTGACCACCCGGCCGTCGCCGGCCCGGCCGTCGCCGCGCATCGCCGGACCCTGCGGCATCTGCATCGTCGAATCGGCCGCACGGGCCAGCCGCTCAGCAGCTATTTCGCGCTGATCGGCCAGGATCCGGGCCTGCGGCTGGTGGCGATGGCGCAGCGCTGGCATGTGCGTCGCGCGCTGCGCGGCACGCATTGGCAGGGCTTGCCGATCCTTTCGGCCGCCGCCCCGTTTCGCGCCGGCGGGCGCGGCGGGCCGCAGCATTATACCGACGTGCCGGCCGGGCGGCTGACGCTGCGCAGCATCGCCGATCTTTACCTGTTTCCGAACCGGATCTGCGCCCTGCGCCTGACGGGGGACGATTTGCGCGACTGGCTGGAACGCTCGGCCAGCATGTTCTTGCAGGTGCGGCCGGGCCAGGCCGACCAGCCGCTGATCGACCCGGACTTTCCCAGCTACAATTTCGACGTGATCGACGGGCTGGACTGGCAGATCGACCTAAGCCAGCCCGCCCGCCACGGCCCCGACGGCCGGTTGCTGCATGCCGATTCGCAGCGGGTCGGCGCATTGACCCATCGCGGACGGCCGGTGGCGCCGGACCAGCCCTTTGTGCTGGCGACCAACAGCTTCCGCCTGTCCGATTGCGGGCTTTTCGCGCCGGTGGTCGCGAACCGGCCGCTGGTGCTGGACAGCGGGCTGCGCACGCGCGATGTCTTGCGCCGCTATGTCGCGCGCCGCCGGGTGCTTGCGCCGCAATCCGATGCCGGCTGGAGCTTTCGCCCCCTGCCCGGCACGTCGGTCCTGTTCGAGACCGGGCCGGCCGCCGCCCGTTTCCTGGACGATCTGGCCGCCCCGGTCGAGCCGGCCGGGATCGGCCCCGACGGTTTCCTGCGCCTGCGGTTGCATCTGTAAGCGCCAGGCGCTTGCATCCCGCCGCGCCCGCGCCTATCTAGGCGGCGAGAGGTTGGCGCGGGCAAGCGCCTCGCCAACCCGGTCAGGTCCGGAAGGAAGCAGCCGTAACGAGTCCCGCTTGGGTCGTTGTCCAGCCTCTCACCCTCCCCGCAACGCCGTCCTGCCGGTCCTACAGCCGCGAAAGGCGACGGACCGTCCTGGCGATCATGGCAAAGCCGCGCGCCGTGCCGCGACAGCTCGTCCTAATGGGCTTGCACAAGCAAGATGAACACGGGCCGGACCCGCGGCAGGAACGATCTTAGCCGTGCGGCAATGCGCAAGCTTGCGCTTCTTCGTTGCCGAAATACCCCTGCGGCCGCGCAAAAAGGCCGCGGCGGTCAGTCCTCGGCCTGCGCCTCGGCCCGCGACTTGCCGGCGACATCCAGCGCCAGGGTTGCGGCCATGAAGGCGTCCAGCGCCCCGTCCAGCACCCCCTGGGTGTCCGAGGTCTCGTGGCTGGTGCGCAGGTCCTTTACCATCTGATAGGGGTGCAGCACGTAAGAGCGGATCTGGTTGCCCCAGCCGGCATCGCCCTTGGCTTCGTGCTGGGCGTTGATCGCGGCGTTGCGCTTGTCCAGTTCCAGTTGATAAAGCCGCGCCTTGAGCGCCGCCATGGCGTTGGCGCGGTTCTGGTGCTGCGACTTTTCCGAACTGGTCACGACGATGCCGGTCGGCAGGTGGGTGATGCGCACCGCCGAATCGGTGGTGTTGACGTGCTGGCCGCCCGCGCCCGACGACCGATAGGTGTCGATCCTGATTTCGTTGTCGGGGATGGTGATCTCGATATTGTCATCGACCACCGGATAGACCCAGACCGAGGAAAACGAGGTATGCCGCCGCGCCGCCGAATCATAGGGCGAGATGCGCACCAGCCGATGCACGCCCGATTCCGACTTCAGCCAGCCATAGGCGTTCGGCCCGGAAATCTTGTAGGCGGCAGAGCGGATGCCCGCCTCTTCGCCGGGCGTTTCGGACAGCAATTCGACATTGTAGCCCTTTTTCTCGGCCCAGCGGACATACATGCGCGCCAGCATGCTGGCCCAGTCGGCGCTTTCCGTGCCGCCAGCGCCGGCATTGATCTCCAGGAAGGTGTCGTTGCCGTCGGCCTCGCCGTTCAGCAGCGCCTCCAATTCCTTTTGCGCGGCCAGTTCCGCCAGCGATTTCAGCGCCGATTCGGCATCGGCGACGATTTCTTGGTCGCCTTCGGCCTCGCCCAGTTCGATCAGCTCGGCATTGTCGCCAAGTTCGGATTCGATGCGGCGATAGGTCTCGACCGCGTCGGACAGCATCTGGCGGTCGCGCATCAGCTTTTGCGCGCGCGCCGGGTCGGACCAGATGTCGCCGACCTCGATCATGGCGTTCAGCTCTTCCAGCCGGTGCGGCGCGGTTTCCCAATCCATACGCTGCGCAAGCAGTTTCAGCGATTTGCGGATCGCCTCGATGGTGGCTTGGGTTTCGGCGCGCATGGGCACTCTCTGGGTTCGGAAAACTGGATAGGGCAGGACAAATAACGCGGGAGGCGGGCGGCGGCAAGCGCCCGCCCTCAATACAGCCCGCCCGAGGACAGGGTGCCGAAATCGGCCTTTTTCGGGATCACCTTCTTGCGGCCGGTGGAGGTGGTCACCGCTTGCCCGCCGTCGCGGCCTTCGGTGAACAGCGGCAAGGTGCCCGGATCGGCGCGGCCGAAACCGCCATCGACCAGCATCAGCCCGGTCAGGTCCTGGCCGTCGCGGAAATATTCGGCGATCACATTGTCGCCCTTGGCATCCGGGCCCAGGATCGCGCCGCTGAAGCGGTCGATATTGACGAAATGCCCGCCCGGCGGAACCTTGAAGGCGGTGCCGCCGAATTCCTTGACCGCCTCTTGCATGAATTCGTTAAAGACCGGCACGCAAAGCGTTCCGCCATAGGCGTTGGCGCCCAGGGTGCGCGGCTGGTCATAGCCCAGATAGCAGCCGGCGACGATGTTCGAGGTGAAGCCGATGAACCACACATCCTTGGCGTCGTTGGTGGTGCCGGTCTTGCCGGCCACCGGCACCGGCAGGCTGACGCCGCGCCCCGAGCCGCGCTTGACCACCCCTTCCAGCATCGAGGTCAGCTGATAGGCGGTGATCGCATCCATCACCCGCTCGCGGTTGGAACGGATCTGCGGGGCGGCGCCCGCCGGCAGGGTCGGCTGGTCGCAGGTCACGCAGTCGCGGCGGTCGTGGCGATAGATGGTGCGGCCGCGGCGGTCCTGCACCCGGTCGACCAGCGTCGGTTCCACCCGCTCGCCGCCATTGGCGAACATGGCATAGGCGGCGACCATCTTGAACAGCGTGGTTTCCTGCGCGCCCAGCGAATTGGCCAGGAAATGGCCGAGATTGTCGTAAACGCCGAATTTCTCGGCATATTTCGCCACCGTGTCCATGCCGATGCCCTGAGCGATGCGGATGGTCATCAGGTTGCGGGACTGTTCGATCCCGGTGCGCATCGGCGTCGGGCCATAGAATTTGCCGCTGGCGTTCTTGGGCGTCCACAGCCCCTGCGGCGTGTTCACGGTGATCGGCTCGTCCACGACGATGGTGGCGGGGTTGAAGCCTGAATCCAGCGCCGCCGCATAGACAAAGGGCTTGAAGCTGGAGCCGGGCTGGCGCTGCGCCTGGGTCGCCCGGTTGAAGACCGAGCTTTGATAGGAAAAGCCGCCCTGCATGGCGATGACCCGGCCGGTATTCACGTCCATGGCCATGAAGCCGCCCTGCACCTCGGGCACCTGGCGCAGGGTCCAGCGGATGAAGCTGCCGTCGCTGTCGCTGGTCATGCGCCGCACCAGCACCACGTCGCCCACATCCAGCAGGTCCGAGGCCACCTGGGCCTTGGGCGCCAGGGTGCCGTCGGCGCGCCGCTTCCTGGCCCATTGCACGTCCTTGGCCGGGATGGTCGCCGTGCCGTCCTGGTCCTCGATGCCGATGGTGGCATCCGTCTTGCCAAGCGCCAGCACCACGGCGGGGAACCAACCCTCGATGTCGCGCGGCACCTGGGTCTCGGCCAGGGCGGCGCGCCAGCCCTGTTCGTCGGCCAGTTGCTCGGCCGGGATGGTGACGCGGGTGCCGCGCCAGACGCCGCGGCCGCGGTCGTATTGTTCCAGCGCCTTTTGCAGCGACTGCGCGGCGCGCTTTTGCAGCCGGGGGTCGACGGTTGCCCGGATCGCCAGGCCACCGCCAAAGAATTCCTCGGCGCCGAATTGCGCCGAAAGCTGGCGGCGGATTTCATCGGTGAAATAGTCGCGCGGCGGCAATTGCTGCTGGAAGGCGGGGAAATCGCCGTTCTGCACCGAACGCAGCGGCTGCCCGGCCTCGGCCTCATAGGTGGGCTGGTCGATATAGCCGTTCTGCCACATCTCGCGCAGCACGTAGTCGCGCCGCTCGGTCAGCGCCTCGCGGGCGCGGACGGGGTGATAGCGGCCGGGCGCCTTGGGCATGGCCGCCAGCGTCGCCGCCTCATGCGGGGCAAGTTCGGTCAGCGGCTTGTTGAAATAGCTTTGCGCCGCCGCTGCCACGCCGAAGCTGTTCTGGCCCAGGAAGATCTCGTTGAGGTAAAGCTCCAGGATCTGGTCCTTGGACAGCGTCGATTCCAGCCTTGTGGCCAGGATCAGTTCCTTGATCTTGCGCTCGACGCTGCGGTCGCTGGACAGCAGGAAATTCTTCATCACCTGCTGGGTGATGGTCGAGGCGCCGCGCAGGTTGCGCCCGCCCGAGCGGACCGCGTCCAGCGCCGCCTTGCCCATGCCCATCGGATCAAAGCCATGATGGCTGTAGAAATGCTTGTCCTCGGCGCTGACGAACGCCTGCTTGACCAGCGGCGGGATTTCGTCGATGGGCACGAAGATGCGGCGTTCCTCGGCAAATTCGTCGATCAGCCGGCCTTCGCCGGAATAGACGCGGCTGATGGTCTTGGGCGCATATTGCGCCAGTTGCTCATGGCTGGGCAGGTCGCGCGAATACATCCAGAACACCGCGCCCACGGTCAGGGCGATGAAAAAGACCGCGGTCACGAACCAGGAAAAGATCGCGCCGATGAAGGACAGGACGAAGCGCAGCAATGGGCAAGCCTCTGGGGATAAGCTGGGCCTCTATAAACAGCGCGGCCGCGCCCGTCAAAGCAACCTTGCGCTACTTGCGCAGCAGCGCGGCGCGGGCGGCGTCGTCCTGTGCCCAAAGCCCGATGGCCCGTGCCAGCGCCCGCGCCGTCTGCGCCCGCCAGTCGGGGTCGAACAGGTTCGCGCGGTCGCCCGGATCGGTCAGGAAACCCAGTTCCACCAGGACCGAGGGGATGTCGGGCGATTTCAGCACCGAGAAGGCCGCGCCGCGCACCGGCCGGCGATGCATGGCGATGCCCGCGCGGTTCAGTTCCGACACCGCGAACTTGGCAAAGGCTTCCGAGCGCGGATGCGTCTCGGTCCGCGCCAGGTCCATCAGCACATCGGCCACCTGGTCGTCGGTCCCCGACAGGTCCAGCCCCGCCAGCAGGTCGGCGCGGTCGTGGCGCAGCGCCAGTTCGCGGGTGGCGCGATCATCGGCCTGCGGGTTCCAGACATAGATCGACAGGCCCGCCGCCTCGCCCGCCGGCAGCGCATCGGCATGGAGCGAGATGAACAGGTCCGCCCCCGCCGCACGCGCCAATGTCATGCGCCGTTCCAGCGGGATGAAGCGGTCGTCCTGGCGGGTCGAGACGACCTCGAACCCGGCCTGGACCAGGATCTCGGTCAGTTCGCGGGCAAAGCCCAGCATCAACGCCGCCTCGCTGATGGCGCCGACCTGGGCGCCCGGATCATGGCCGCCATGGCCGGGATCCAGCCCCACGCGCAGCGGCCGCCCACCCCCGCGCCGCGGCGGCACCGAGGCGATCGCCGCAGGTTCGGGCAGGTCCCACAGCGCCGACAGGGCATTGCCGCGGGTGACGAAATCCTTTGGCTGCACCGGATCCAGGCGCAGCTTGACCAGCGCCCCGCCGGCTTGCGCCGGGGTCTGCGCGGCCATGCGCAGCGCGTAAGGGCCGGGCAATTCCATCACCAGCCGTGACCAGCCGGGACGAAAGCCGCCCCAGCGCAGCGCCGGGATCAGTTCGCGGCCCGGCAACGCATCGGCATCGCTGCCGGAAAAATCGATCTCGCGGAAATCGACCACCAGCCGCGGCGGGCCGTCCAGGAAATAGACGCGATAAGGCACTGGGCGGCTGATCGTCAGCCGCAGCTCCAACGGCCGCGGCTTGCCGCGGTCGCGCCCCTCGGCCACTAGCGCGGAATGCGCCAGATCGACCGTCGCGGCCTCCGGGCGCCCGCCGTCACCAGCCAGCGCGGGCAGCGCCAGCCAGATCAGCACAAGGGCGCAAAGCCATCTCATCGCGCCGCCATGAAGGCCGCGAGCCGGTCCAGCCCCTCGGCGATCTCGGCCGTCGCGGCCGCATAGCTGAAGCGCAGGGTGCGCGCGCCGCGATGCGGGTCGAAATCCAGGCCCGGCGTCACCGCCACCCCCGCCTTTTCAAGGATTTCCGCGGCAAAGCTTAGGCTGTCCGTCGTCAGGCCCGACACATCGGCATAGATGTAGAACGCCCCTTCGGGCGGGGCGATGCGGTCAAAGCCCATCTGCGGCAGGCGTTCCAGCATCAGCCGGCGGTTTTCGGCATAGACCGCCAGGTTCGCCTCGGCCTCGTCGACGCAATCCAGCGCCGCAAGCGCCGCGACCTGGCTGGCATGGGGCGGGCAGATGAACATGTTCTGGGCGATGCGCTCGACGGTGCGGATCATGCCGTCGGGCACCACCATCCAGCCTACGCGCCAGCCGGTCATGCTGAAATATTTCGAGAAGCTGTTGATGACAAAGACCTCGTCCGTCACCTCCAGCGCGGAATGGAAGCCCGCGCCGTAATCCAGCCCGTGATAGATCTCGTCCGAGATCACGTTCATGCCCAGTTCCGCCGCCCGCGCGGTCAGCGCCGCCAGTTCCTCGCGCCGCAGAACGGTGCCCGACGGGTTGCCGGGCGAGGCCAGGATCAGCCCCTGCGCATCCGTCGGCAGGTCGTCGGGGCGCGGCTGATAGCGATCCTGGGGCCGGGTCGGGATGCCCACCGGCGTCAGCGACATGGCGCGCAGGATCTGGCGATAGCTGGGATAGCCCGGCTCGCCCAAGGCCACCCGCTCGCCCGCGTCGAAAAGCGCCGAAAAGGCCAGGATGAAAGCCCCCGAGGAACCCGGCGTCACCACCACCCGCGCCGGGTCGAGGTCCAGCCCATACCAGCGCTTGTAAAGCCCGGCGATGCCCCGGCGCAGTTCCGGCAGGCCAAGCGCGACCGTATAGCCCAGCGGCCGGTCCAGCGCCGCCGCCAGCGCCCGGCGCGCAGCCTGGGGTGCCGGGGTCGAGGGCTGGCCGACCTCCATATGGATGATGCGCCGGCCCTCAGCCTCGGCCTTGCGGGCGGCTTCCATCACATCCATGACGATAAAGGGATCGACCTGCCCGCGGCGGGATTGTCTCATGTCGGCCATGCCTCGTGGTTTTGGCCGGGTATCGGGCCTGCGGACCGCCCGGTCAAGCCCGCGTGATGCCCCGGCCGACGGCTTGCAACGCCCTGTGCAAGCGGTCAAATTGTCGGGACCTGGAGAGGATTGCCGATGAAAGCTGTTTTGACCGCCGCGCTGCTTGCCGCGACCGCCCTGCCCGCCCTGGCCTTTGACCCCGCGAATATGAGCGCGGCCGAAAAGGCCGCCTTCGGCGAGGCGGTGCGCGATTACCTGATGGAAAATCCCGACGTGCTGATCGAATCGATCAACGTCCTGGAAGAGCGGCGGATGGCCGACGAGGCCAAGAACGACCAGTTGCTGGTCGAAAACAACAGGGACGCCATCTTCAACGACGGCCATAGCTGGATCGGCGGCAATCCCGAAGGCGACGTGACCCTGGTCGAATTCGTCGATTACCGCTGCGGCGTCTGCAAGCGGATCAGCCCGGATGTGCAGGATCTGATCGAAAGCGACGGCAATATCCGGTGGATCGTCAAGGAGTTCCCCATCCTGACCCAGGAAAGCGACATGGCCGCGCGCTTTGCCATCGCGGTCCAGCAAGAGGCGGGACCCGATGCCTATAAAAAGGCGCATGACGCGCTGATGCAGTCGCGCGGGCCGGTGAACCTGGAAAGCCTGACGGAAATGGCCGGCCAGCTTGGCCTGGACAGCCAGGCGGTCCTGAACCGGATGAATACCGAAGAGGTGTCGGCGGTGCTGCGCAAGAACCACCAATTGGCCGAGCAGATGCGCGTCATGGGCACGCCAACCTTCATCATCGAGGGCGAGATGCTGCGCGGCATGCCCGCCGAGGGGCTGGAAAGCACCATCGCCCGCGCGCGAGCGGCCAAGGCCGAGGGCTGAGGCTTTGCCGCCTGGGCGGGTTGCGCGGGCGGCGTGAGTATTTGGAAAACGGTGAATGGCAGAGGGCGGCGCATCGGGCCGCCCTTGCGCTATTCGGCGGCGGCGGGTGGCGCGGCCTCGATCTCGGCGGCGCGCTTTTCGACCAGCTCGACGATATGGTCGACCATCTGGTCATTGGTCATCTTGTGGTTCTGCTTGCCGGCCAGATAGACCATGCCCGCCCCCGCGCCGCCGCCGGTAAAGCCGATATCGGTCATCAGCGCCTCGCCCGGCCCGTTCACCACGCAGCCGATGATCGACAGGCTCATCGGGGTCTTGATGTGTTCCAGGCGCTTTTCCAGGATCTCGACCGTCTTGATCACGTCGAAGCCCTGGCGCGCGCAACTGGGGCAAGAGATGATCTGCACGCCGCGGGTGCGCAGGCCCAGCGATTTCAGGATCTCGAAGCCGACCTTGACCTCTTCGACCGGGTCGGCGGACAGGCTGACGCGGATCGTGTCGCCGATGCCCATCCACAAGAGGTTGCCCAGGCCGATGGCGGATTTCACCGTGCCCGACATCAGCCCGCCCGCCTCGGTGATGCCCAGGTGGATCGGCGCGTCCGTCGCCTCGGCCAATTGCTGATAGGCGGCGGCGGCCAGGAAGACGTCGCTGGCCTTTACGCTGATCTTGAATTCGTGGAAGTCGTTGTCCTGCAAGATCCTGATGTGGTCGAGACCGGATTCCACCATCGCATCCGGGCAGGGTTCGCCGTATTTCTCCAGCAGGTGGCGTTCCAGGCTGCCGGCGTTCACGCCGATGCGGATCGAGCAGCCGTGGTCGCGGGCGGCGCGGATCACCTCGCGCACGCGGACGGCATCGCCGATATTGCCGGGGTTGATGCGCAGGCAGGCCGCGCCTGCCTCGGCCGCCTCGATGGCGCGGCGATAGTGGAAATGGATGTCGGCCACGATCGGCACCGGGCTTTCGCGGCAGATTTCCTTCAGGGCGCGGGTCGATGCCTCGTCCGGGGTCGAGACGCGCACGATATCGGCCCCGACATCGGCGGCGCGGATGATCTGGTCCAGCGTCGCGCGCACGTCGGAGCTGTCGGTATTGGTCATGGTCTGCACGCTGATCGGCGCATCGCCTCCGACCGGAACGTTCCCGACCATGATCCGGCGCGACTTGCGCCGGTCGATATTGCGCCAGGGGCGGATCGGATTATGCGTCATGGGCTGGCCTTTTCCTGCGCCGGGTGCGGATTCTTCGCCAGAGATAGGCCGATGTGGCCCGGCGGGCAAGCCGCGCCGCGGTCATCGGGCCGCGCGATGCCGCAGCCGTGACCAGCGGATCGCGGCGCCTAGTCTTGCGCCGAAGCCTGCTCGGCCGGCTCGGCCGAGGCGAGGGCCATCATCTCGGCGAGCTGCGGATCCTTGCTAAGATCGGCAAAGACGTATTGCGCGGTCAGGGCGGTCGGCGACAGTTCCACATTCTTCACCACCTTGGCGCCGGGCGCAGCCGGGCCATAGGTGCGGCCGTTCACCGCGAAATAGACCGCGCCGGAATTGCCCGCGCGCAGCACCGGCGGCGCCTCCAGCTTGGGCAGCGCGAAGCGTTCGCCGGCATCCATGGTCTTTTCCAGCAGCACCGTGCCGTCGGCCGCAGTCACCCGCACCCAGGCCGGGCGGGCGGCCAATATCTCGACCTCGGGGGCGTCGGGGGCCACGGTGCGCACCGCAGCCTGTTCCGGCGGCATCTGCGGACCATAGACCCGATCCTGGGCCGGGCCTTGGGCTGTGCGGATGGCGGGTTCGGCCTGTTCCGGCTGCATGGCAGGCGCGTTCAGCCCCGGATCTATGGCGGCGATCGGCCCGTCCCGCGCGATCAGGACGGGAACTTCCAGCGCCTGCGGGCGATAGGTACGGTCCAGCCCTTCGGGACGGGGCAGGTTGACCTGGGCCGAATCCACGGTTTCGGGTGCCGCCGCCTCTTGCACCGGGTCAAGGGCGGCGATCACGCCGGGCGCCTGTTCGCCGGGCGTCAGGTTGACCTTTTGCACCTCTTGCAGCACGGCCCAGCCGCCATAGCCCAGCCCGCAGGCAAGAACCGCCATCACCAGCAGCGAGCCGATGGCGCGCGGCTCGATCGAGCTCCAGACGCTTTCCTGCCGCGGCAGGAAGATCGGATGCGGGTTGGCCAGCGCCTCGGCCGGGTCCGAGGGCCGGCGTTGCGGCTTGGGCCCCGCGGCCGAGGGCGCCATGCCATGGGTGGGCTGGAAGCCGGATTCCTGGCAGAAGCGGCGAAAGGTCCATTCCGCATCCATGCCCAGATAGCGGGCATAGGACCGCACATAGCCGGCGATGAAGCTGGGCGTGTCGAAGGCGGAAATGTCGCAATTCTCGATCGCGGCGACATAAGAGGCGCGGATGCGCAATTCGCGCTGGACGTCCAGCAGCGACTTGCCCAGCGTCGCCCGCTCGCCCCGCATCAGATCACCGAGACGAATATCTGGATCGTCGAAACCGGGCGGCAACGCCGCCGGCTCCTCATGGCCATTGGACGGGGGATTCCCCCTTAGCCCGATCATTGCGCCTGCCCCATTCTTTGCTGCGTGCCCCCCGAATCGGAAGACTCTCAGAACTTGATTAAAGCAAGGTTATCACGGGCGCGAGAGGTCTTCACCCCGAAACCGTTCACGCGGCAGAAGTTGAACGGTTCAGTTTGCACTGCGACCAAAGGTTGTCCATCGCCCGCACCAGAAGGTCGATCTGCTTGGGATCATGCACCGGCGAGGGGGTGAAACGCAGCCTTTCGGTGCCGCGCGGCACGGTCGGGAAGTTGATCGGCTGCACATAGATGCCGAAATCGGCCAGCAGCATGTCCGACAGCGCCTTGCAATGGATCGGGTTGCCGACATGCACCGGCACGATATGGCTGCCATGGTCCATGATCGGCATGCCCAGCCCGCGCAGCCGCATCTTGAGGATGCGGGCGTTCAACTGCTGCTGGTCGCGCAGCAATTGCCCCTCGGCCGTCTTGAGAAAGGCGATCGAGGCCGCGGCGCCGGCCGCCACCGCCGGCGGCAGCGAGGTGGTGAAGATGAAACCGGGCGCGTAAGAGCGGATGGCGTCGACCATCTTGGCCGAGGCGGCGATATAGCCGCCGAAGACGCCGAAGGCCTTGCCCAGCGTGCCGTTGAAGATGTCGATGCGGCCCATCAGCCCGTCGCGTTCGGCGACGCCGCCGCCGCGGGGACCATACATGCCGACGGCATGCACCTCGTCCAGATAGGTCAGGGCGTTGAATTCATCGGCCAGGTCGCAGATCGCCGCGATGGGGCCGAAATCCCCATCCATGGAGTAGATCGATTCAAAGGCGATCAGCTTGGGCGCGTCGGGATCGTCGGCTTCCAGCAATTCGCGCAGATGCGCCAGGTCGTTGTGGCGGAAGATGCGCTTGGCGCCGTCGAAACGCTTGATCCCCTCGATCATCGAGGCGTGGTTCAGCGCGTCGGAATAGATGATCAGGCCGGGGAACAGCTTGCGCAGCGTGGAAAGCGTCGCGTCATTGGCGATATAGGCGCTGGAAAAGACCAGCGCGGCTTCTTTCCCGTGCAGGTCGGCCAGTTCGGTTTCCAGCCGCTTGTGATAGATCGTGGTGCCCGAGATGTTGCGCGTCCCGCCCGAACCGGCGCCGGTGGAATCCAGCGCCTCGTGCATCGCCGCCAGCACCACCGGATGCTGTCCCATGCCCAGATAGTCGTTGCCGCACCAAACGGTGATCTCGCTTTCGCTGCCATCGGGCCGGGTCCAGATCGCCTGCGGAAAGGCCCCGTTGCGGCGTTCGATGTCGATGAAGGTGCGATAGCGCCCTTCTTCGTGCAGCTTGCCGATGGCCTGATCGAGGGCGGCTGAATAGTCCATCACAGATCCCTTGCCTTGCTTGAACTTGCTCGCTTGGGGGATCATTGTGCGATCCCGCGGGTCCCACCTTGATACGCATCAAGCCAGAGAAAATACAGCGTTAAAATGTCGCACCCAGACCAAAGAAGGCCGCATTTTCTCTGATAAAATCAATCAGGAAAGGTTAAGGATGACCGATCAATCCAGACTTGGCGAAGTGCTTGCAACGCTGGACGAAGGGCTGCCGGACGCGCTGGACCGGCTGATGGAATTCCTGCGCATCCCCTCGGTTTCGACCGACCCGGCCTATGCGGCCGAGGTGCGGCGGGCCGCGGACTGGCTTTGCGCGGAACTGGTGTCGCTGGGCTTCCAGGCATCGGTCCGGGACACGCCCGGCCACCCGATGGTCGTTGCCCATTCGCCCAAGGGGGACAGGCGGCCGGCGCTGTTTTACGGCCATTACGACGTGCAGCCGGTCGATCCGCTGGACCTGTGGCAGCGCCCGCCCTTCGAGCCGCAGGTCGAGGACACGCCCCAGGGCAAGGTGATCCGCGGCCGCGGCGCTTCGGACGACAAGGGCCAGCTTATGACATTCGTCGAGGCGGTGCGCGCCTGGAAGGCGGTGCATGGCGCGCTGCCCACCGACCTGGTGCTGCTGTTCGAGGGCGAGGAGGAATCCGGCTCGCCCAGCCTGCGCCCCTTTCTGCGCGAGAATGCCGATGAGCTGCGCGCCGGCATCGCCCTGATCTGCGACACCGGGCTTTATGCCGACGGCCGCCCGGCCATCACCACCCAGCTGCGCGGGCTTTGCGGCGAGGAGATCGTGATCCGCGCCGCCGACCGCGACCTGCATTCGGGCAGTTTCGGCGGGCTGGCGGCGAACCCGCTCCAGATCCTGGTCAACGCGCTTGCCACCATCAAGGATGCCAGCGGCCGCGTGACCCTGCCCGGCTTTTACGACGGCGTCGAGGACCTTTCGCCGGAATTGCGCGCCGACTGGGACGCGCTCGGCTTCGATCCGGCCGGGTTCCTGTCGCATGTCGGGCTGAAGCATCCGGTCGGCGAGACCGGCCGCACCGGGCTGGAGATGGTCTGGAACCGCCCCACATTCGAGATCAACGGCATCACCGGCGGCTATACCGGCGAAGGCTTCAAGACCGTCCTGCCGGCCGAGGCCCGCGCCAAGGTCAGCTTCCGCCTGACCGGGACGCAGGACCCCGCCCGCATCCGCGCGGCGTTCCGCGCCCATGTCCGCGCCGCCCTGCCCGCCGATTGCACGGTCGAGTTCCACGACCATGGCGCAAGCCCGGCCAGCCGCATGGATGTCGCGGACCCGGCCTTTGCCGCGGCCAAGGCGGCGCTAAGCCAGGAATGGGGACGCGAGGCGGCCTATATCGGCGCCGGCGGCTCGATCCCCATTGCCGGGGATTTCAAGGAAATCCTGGGCATGGACAGCATGCTGATCGGCTTTGCCCGCGACGACGACCGCATCCATTCCCCGAACGAGAAATACGACCTCGCGAGCTTTGCCAAGGGCGCGCGAAGCTGGGCGCGCATCCTGGCGGCGCTGGGATGAACTGCGGCGGGCGGCCCCTGCCCGCCCCGTTGCGGGCCGACGCCGCTTCACGATCAGCGCCCGCCGCCATGAAAAAGGGTGCCCCTGCGGGCACCCAGTCATTGCGGCGGCAGGTGGTTCAGGCGGCGCGCGCGGTCAGAACGGTTTCCACCTTTTTCTGGGCCCCAGCCTCGTCCATGCCGGAAACGGCGGCGACTTCGCGGGTCAGCCGGTCCAGCGCCGCTTCGTAAAGCTGGCGTTCGGAATAGGACTGCTCGCGCTGGTCGTCGTTGCGATGCAGGTCGCGCACCACCTCGGCGATCGACATCAGGTCGCCCGAATTGATCTTTTGCTCGTATTCCTGGGCGCGGCGCGACCACATCGCGCGCTTGACGCGAGCCTTGCCCTTAAGCGTGTCCAGCGCCCGTTCGACCAGGTCGGGGGTCGACAGGCCGCGCATGCCGATTTCGGTCGCCCGTGCGGTCGGGACGCGCAGGGTCATCTTGTCCTTCTCGAATGAGATCACGAACATTTCCAGCCGCAGCCCCGCGACCTCTTGCTCTTCGATCGAAACGATGCGACCCACACCATGGGTCGGATAGACGACAAAGTCATCGGGACGGAATTCGGTCTTCTTGGCTTTCGACATTGGGCTTCCTTCACAGCGGCGCCGCCACGCGGCACAAAGACCCCAAAGGCGGGACGATCCCCCCTTTCGGGCCAGATATTGTTGTTCTTGCACGTTTGACCGGGTGGGCGGTCGTGGCAGCAGCGCCGACAAAGCCACCAAAGCGGCCCCACCGGCGCGAGACGGCTGGATCATAACATAAAAATCCCGCCATTTCAAAGCTTCGCTGCAAAGCGGCGCGGGACCTGTCGAATAGGGAATTATTCCTGCAAGATCAGGCGACTGACGGATTGCGCCGGTCACATTAAAGCGCGCCCGGCGCGAATCACTTCCCGCCGGCAAGCCGCTTTTGCACCGGCCAAAGGCCGATGGCCGGCCTCAATCCCCCTCGCCCGGCGCTTCCGAAAAGTATTTTTCCAGCTTGCCGGGTGCGCCGTCCATTTCCTGATAGCCGGGCATCGGATCCTTCTTGCGGGTGATGACCGGCCAGTTCTCGGCATATTTGCGGTTGAACTCGACCCAGGTTTCCATGTCGGGCTCGGTATCGGGGCGAATCGCATCCGCCGGGCATTCGGGTTCGCAGACGCCGCAGTCGATACATTCGTCGGGATGGATCACCAGCGTATTCTCGCCTTCATAGAAACAGTCCACCGGGCACACCTCGACGCAGTCGGTGTATTTGCACATGATGCAGTTTTCTGTGACGACATAAGTCATGGCGAGATATTCCTGTTTCCTGACCGGCTAGTTACGCCCGCCGCCGCCATCAATCAAGGCCGGCAGGGCCGAAAAGACGAGGATAGGGCACGCGCACCGCCAGGTCGGGATGACGTTCTGCCGCAAGGCCGGCACGGGGAACCCGGTTCCCGAACGCGCAAGGGGCCGGCTAGAGTTCCTGGTAAAGCGTCGCCGCTTCGCTGGCCGGGCCGCGCCTTTCGCCCAGTTGAAGCACGCGCAGCACCCGCACCCGGCCATGGGCGGACAGGGTGACGGTGTCGCCGCCCCGCACCGCCTGGGCCGGCTTGCTGCAAGATTGCCCGTTCAGCCGGATGCCCCCGCCGCCGATCGCATCGGCGGCCAGGGTGCGTGTCTTGAACAGCCGCGCATGATGCAGCCAGCGGTCCAGCCGGATGCTTGCCGCGCCCTCTGTGCTCACGTCTTGTTCTTGAGCGCGGCCAGAATGGCAAAGGGGCTGTCGGGATCGGCCTTTTTCTCGGCCCGCGGCGGGCGGGCTTCGAATGTTTTCGGCCCGTCATGGCGCGGCTTGCCCTTGGGCTTGCCTTTGGGGCCGCGCTCGCCCCGTTCGCCGCGCTGGTCGTCGCGGCGCTTTCCTTCGAAAGGCTTGCCGTCGCGGCGGTTCTCCTGTCCCGCCTCGCGCTCGCGGCGCGGGCCGCGTTCGCCCTGCGGTCGGGCCTGCGCCTGGCCCTGCCCCTGGCGCTCGGCGCGTTCCGGCCGGCGGTGCCCGCCGCGCGGACGCGGCGCCCAGGTGAAGGTGTAGAACACTTCCATCTCGGGCGCCGGGGCTTGCGCCGGCTCGGCTGCGGGCGATTCGCCGCCGTCCTCGGCCTGGGCTTGGGCCGCAGCGGTCGGCTCGGCCCCCGCCGCGCTGGCGGCCTGTTCGGCCCCGGCCGCGCTGGCGGCCTGTTCGGCCTGCTCGGCCTCGGCCGCCTTGCGGGCGGCCTGCTCGGCCTCCCACTTGGCACGGGTCTCGGCGGCCAGGACGCTTTCCTCTTCGGTCAGCGGATGTTCGTGATCGGCCGGCTCGGCGGGGGTTTCGGGCGCCGGCTCGGGCGGGGTTTCGGCGCGGGCCTTGGCGCGCTCCGCCCGCTCGGCGCGATAGCCCAAGCCCTGCATCAGCCCGGCGAACTGTTCCAGGGTCATGCCGGTGATCGACAGCATGTCCGGCGTCGCCTCAAAGCCGCCGCGGCTGTCCTGGCTGCGCAGCATGTCGGCCAGCCGCTCCAGCATGTCGATGCGGATCGCGCGTTCGCCGGCCGGGTGATAGCCCGACAGCGTGTAATAGCCCTTGGGAACGTCGGGCAGGTTGGGGATCGTCACCAGGCCGGGCGGCGGGCTTTCGGGAAACTCGGCCAGGCCCTGGTCCAGCCCCCACAGCACCAGCCGCAGCCGGGTCGGCGCCGGCTTCAGCAGCGCCGGCTGGAAGATGGTGAACTGGCCGAAGCGCACGCCATGCTTGCGCAAAAGGCCGCGCGCCTCCTGGTCAAGCTCCTTGACCTCGGCCGCGACGCCTTCGCGCGGCAGCACGCCAAAGGATTCAAGCAGGCGAAAGCCGAAGCCGCGCGCCAGGCCGGTCAGCGTCTCGTCGTTCCTGAGCGCCAGAAGCGGCTCGAACAGCGTGGCGATCTTGCGGTCCACGAAATGCTGAAGGCGGCGGCGCACCTTTTCGGCGATCTCGGCGCCGGCCTCTTCGTCGACGAAGGGTTCGACGCCGGGCTTCAGCGCCTCGGTGCCCTTGACCAGCTTGCCCACCGCCGAGGCGCCCCACATCAGGCCGCCCTGTTCGGTGAAGTCCAGCTCGGTATCCGGCGCGTTATAGAAACGGTCGGCGCGCAGATGGAATTCGGGGCGCAGCGCCTCATAGGCGGCGCGTTGCAGCATCCGCGCCTCGTCCCCGGTTGCGCTCGGATCGGCGTGGAAGCGGAAGCCTTCCAGACGGCCGGCGAATTCGCCCTCGACCGTTACTTCGCCCTTGTCATTCACCTCGGCCAAAAGGCTCTCCTTCTGTTTGAGCCGGCGCAGCAGCACAGAGGTGCGCCGGTCCACGAATCTTTGCGTCAGCGCCGCGTGTAACGCGTCCGACAACCGATCTTCTACCGCGCGCGTCTCGGCGCGCCAATGACTTTCGTCCGACACCCAGCCCGAACGCTGGGCGACATAGGTCCAGGTGCGGATATATGCCAATCGTTTCGACAATGTGTCGATATCGCCCTGAACTCGGTCGATACGGCCGATCTGCCCCGCCAGCCAGTCGCCCGGAACGCCGCCCTCGCGCAGGAAGCCGAAGATCCGCGCCAACAGGGTCGCATGTTCCACCGGCGAGATGCCGCGGAAATCCGGGATCCGGCAGACATCCCACAGCAGCCGCACGTCGCGCGGATGCGTCACCTGGTCGCGGATTTCCGGCATCGACGACAGCGCCTTGAGCGCGCGCATGTCGTCCGCCTCGCGCCCCCGCGCCAGCCATTCCGACTGCGGCGCGGTCTCAAGGCTTTGCAGCAACCGCTCGACCGTGCCGAATTCCAGCGCCGCATTGCGCCACATCAACCGCGCGATGGGCTGGAAGCGGTGGTTCTCGATGGCCTCGACCAAGCCTTCCTCCAGCGGCGAGGCGTCGCCGGTCACGCCAAAGGTGCCCGGCTCGGTATGGCGCCCGGCGCGGCCGGCGATCTGGCCCAGCTCGTGCGGGAACAGCGGGCGATAGCGGCGGCCGTCGAATTTCTCGGTCGCGGAAAAGGCGATGTGGCGGATATCCAGGTTCAGCCCCATGCCGATGGCGTCGGTGGCGACCAGGTAATCGACCTCGCCCTGCTGATACATCGCGACCTGGGCGTTGCGGGTCCGGGGCGACAGCGCGCCCATGACCACGGCGCAGCCGCCCTTTTGCCGGCGGATCAGCTCGGCCGTGGCATAGACCTCTTCGACCGAGAAGCAGACGATGGCCGAACGCGGCGGCATCCGGCTGATCTTTTTCGAGCCGGCCCAGGACAGCGCCGAAAACCGCTCGCGCCGCATGAACTGCGCCTGCGGCACCAGCGCGGCGATGGCGGGGCGCATGGTGTCGCTGCCCAGCAGCAGGGTTTCGTGCAAGCCCCGCATGTTCAGCAGACGGTCGGTAAAGACATGGCCGCGTTCGGGGTCGGCGCAAAGCTGGATCTCGTCGATGGCGACGAAATCGGCGCCGACCTCGGGCATGGCCTCGGTGGTGGCGACCCAGTATTGCACCCGCTCGGGCACGATCCGCTCTTCGCCGGTGACCAGCGCCACGACCGAGGGGCCGCGCGCCTTGACGATACGGTCATAGACCTCGCGCGCCAGCAGGCGCAGCGGCAGGCCGATGACCCCGGTGCGATGCGCCAGCATCCGGTCGATGGCATAATGGGTCTTGCCGGTATTGGTCGGGCCAAGGACGGCCGTGACCCGCGATCTGTCCTGCATGTCAGGCGTCCGTGCCCTGCGTCTGGCGTTCGAGGCGGCGGACCGCATCCAGCGCCTCTTGTTGATGGGGATGGATCTTCAGGCTTTTGCGAAAGGCCGACAGCGCCCCGCGGTCGTCGCCCAGTTCCTCGAGAATGGCGCCAAGCTGGGTCAGGGCGCCGAAATGCCGCGGCTCCAGCCGCAGCGCCTGGCCCAGATCGGAAAGCGCGGGGCCCGGATCGCCGTCCAGGTAGAAGGCCACGGCGCGCAGATGCCAGCCGGCGGCGAAATCCGGTGCGTGATCGGTCAAAGCGGTCAAATGGCCGATGGCGGCGGCCGTGTCGCCGGCGTCCAGCGCCGATTCGCCGCGCTTGTAAAGCAGGTCCGTCACCGCCGATCCCGAACGCGACCAGATGCGGATGATGTCGGATTCGGCCCGCGCCCATGTCTCGCCGCCCGGCTGGGCCAGTTCGGCGAACAGCAGGTCCAGATCCTCGCGCGCGCGCAGCCGCGCGGCATCCGTCGGCTCGGCCGGGGGGGCGGGTTCGGCAAGCGGCCCCTGGGGCAGCGCATCGGGATCCGCGTCGGGCGCCGGCCCCGGCGCCTGGTCCTGGACGGCGGTCGCCGGCGGTGCGGCCTGCGCCGGCAGGACAGCCCCCAGGCCCGCCAGCCCCAGGAGAAGCGCTGCCGCGACGGCAGGATGGAAATGGGGGACTGGCAAAAGCATAATCCCCATGTAACTTTCCCCATCGTCTAATTCCAGACACGAGAACAGGAGATCGCGAGAATGAGCAAGGTCATCGAAGGCGCCGTGGCCGCGCTGGACGAAAAGGCCAAGGGCTTCGACGGCACCGCCAAGTTCGTCATCGAGGGCGAAGGCTCGGTCTATATCGACGAGAACGGCGCGCGCGCAGGCGATGACGAGGCCGAGGTGACGCTGACCGCCAGCCGCGAGACCTTCGAGGGGCTGCTGTCGGGCGACGTGAACCCGACCACCGCCTTCATGACCGGCAAGCTGCGGGTCGACGGCTCGATGGGCGCGGCGATGAAGCTGGGGGCGCTGCTGTCCTAGACGACGATGAAGCCCGCACCCTACAACACGCTGCCGGGCGACCCGATGCCCCAGGCCCGCGCCTTTTGGCTGCGGGCCGATGACGGGGTGCGCCTGCGCGCGGCGCATTGGGCGGCGGGCGGCGGCTCGGGGACGGTATTGCTGTTTCCGGGCCGCACGGAATACCTGGAAAAATACGACGGGATCGCCGCCGACCTGAATGCCGCCGGGCTGGACGTCCTGGCGCTGGACTGGCGCGGCCAGGGCATGTCGGACCGGCTGCAAGACAATGCGCGGCCCGGCCATATCGGCGATTTCGCCGATTACCAGCGCGATGTGGTGGAACTGGTGATCGCGGCGCAGGAACTGGACCTGCCGCGCCCCTGGCATCTGCTGGCGCATTCCATGGGCGGGGCCATCGGCCTGGCGGCGCTTGACGCCGGCCTGCCGGTCCAGGACGCGGTGTTTTCCGCGCCGATGTGGGGCATCAACCTGCGCCGCGTCCCCGCGGCGCTGGCGCTGGCCACCGCCCGCCTGGGGCAATGGCTGGGCCGCGGCGGCCATCCGGCGCCCGGCGCCGGCGGCGAGGACAGCTTTGTCCTGGTGGACCCGTTCCGCGGCAACCTGTTGACCGGCGACGGCCAGCGCTGGGGGCGGCTGGTGGCCGAAGCCGCGGCCTGGCCCGATATTTCCGTCGGCGGCGCCAGCAACGACTGGCTGTGCGCGGCGCTGCTGGAATGCCGGCGCCTGGCCGCCCTGCCCCCGCCCGCGCTGCCGGCGCTGATCGCGCTGGGCGACCGCGAGGCCATCGTCTCGGCCGCCGCGATCCGCGCCCGCGCCGCCGCATGGCCCGGCGCGACGCTGCTGGAGCTGGCCGATTGCCGCCACGAGCCGATGATGGAGCGCGCGCCGGTCCGCGACCGCTTCCTTGCCACCGCCCTGGCCCATTTCGGCGCCGTCCCGGCCGGCTGACGGCGCCATGGCAGCGCCGCTTATGCCATCCATGGCTTGCAGCCCGGCCGCGCAGAGGTCACATCTGGAACCAGATGAAAGGACCGATCATGACGATTTCTGCCCGAAATTCCCTGGACCGTATCCTGCCGCGCGACGAGAACGCCCTGGCCGTCGCTGCCCGCACCCCCGATCTGGGCGCGCTGCCGCAATGGGACCTGGGCGATCTTTACCCCGCCCCCGATTCCCCCGAACTGGACCGGGACGTGAAGGCGGTGGAAACCGCCTGCTGCACCTTTGCCCGCGACTATGACGGCAAGCTGGCCTCGCTTGACGCCGGCAAGATGCTGGACTGCATCGAGCGCTACCAGGAAATCGACATCCTGGCCGGCCGGGTCATGTCCTATGCCGGGCTGCGCTATTACCAGAACACCACCGATTCGGCCCGCGCCAAGCAGATGGGCGATCTTCAGGACCGCATCACCGCGGCGACCGCCAAGCTGGTCTTCTTCAGCCTGGAGTTCAACCGCATCCCCGATGCGCGCTACGAGGAAATCTTTGCCGCGCCGAACGGTCCGGCCCGCTACAAGCCGGTCTTCGACCGCATGCGCGCCATGCGCCCCTATCAGCTATCGAACGAGCTGGAACGGTTCTTGCACGACAATTCCGTGGTCGGCGCATCGGCCTGGAACCGGCTTTTCGACGAAACCACCGCCGGCCTGACCTTTGACGTGGAGGGCGAGGAGCTGGGGCTGGAGGCCACGCTGAACCTGCTGACCGACCACGACCGCGCCCGGCGCGAGGCCGGCGCCCGCGCCCTGGCCCAGGTCTTCGGCAGCAACGTCAAGCTTTTCGCCCGCATCCACAACACGCTCGCCAAGGAAAAATCCATCGAGGACAAGTGGCGCAAGATGCCGACGCCGCAGACGGCGCGGCACCTGTCGAACCATGTCGAGCCCGAGGTGGTCGAGGCGCTGCGCAACGCCGTCACCGCCGCCTATCCGCGCCTGTCGCACCGCTACTACCGGCTCAAGGCGCGCTGGCTTGGACTGGACAGGCTGCAAGTCTGGGACCGCAACGCGCCGCTGCCCAGCGAAAGCCCGCGGCTGATCCCCTGGGCCGAGGCGCAGGCGACGGTGCTGGACGCCTATGCGGGCTTTTCGCCCAAACTGGCGGACCTGGCGCAGCCCTTTTTCGAGAAAGGCTGGATCGACGCGGGGGTGAAGCCCGGCAAGGCGCCCGGCGCCTTTGCCCATCCGACCGTGACCACCGTCCATCCCTATGTGCTGCTGAACTATCTGGGCAAGCCGCGCGACGTGATGACGCTGGCGCATGAGCTGGGCCATGGCGTCCACCAGCGCCTGGCGGCCGGGCAAGGGGAACTGCTGGCCGCGACCCCGCTGACCCTGGCCGAGACCGCAAGCGTCTTTGGCGAGATGCTGACCTTCCGCGCGCTTCTGGCCCGCACCGCCGACAGGGCGCAGCGCAAGGCGCTGCTGGCCGGCAAGGTCGAGGACATGATCAACACCGTGGTGCGCCAGATCGCCTTCTATGATTTCGAATGCAAGCTGCATGCCGCGCGCGCCAAGGGCGAGTTGACGCCCGAAGACATCAACGCGCTGTGGATGTCGGTGCAGGCCGAAAGCCTGGGCGACGCCTTTGAGTTCATGCCGGGATACGAGACGTTCTGGACCTATGTGCCGCATTTCGTGCATTCGCCCTTTTACGTCTATGCCTATGCCTTTGGCGACGGGCTGGTGAACGCGCTTTACGCCGCCTACGAAGAGGGGCTGCCGGACTTCCAGGCGAAATATTTCGACATGCTGGCGGCAGGCGGCTCGCGCCATCACAAGGAATTGCTGGCGCCTTTCGGGCTTGACGCCTCGGACCCGGCCTTCTGGGACAAGGGGCTGGCGATGATCGAAGGCTTTATCGACGAATTGGAGGCGATGGAGCGTTGAGCCGCCGCGGCCGGGGGCGCGTCGCCCCCCGGACCCCCCGAGGATATTTCGACACGGAAGATGGCCGGCCGGTCACGGCAAGCGACCGCGTCCGAAGGGCCGCGCCGAAAGCCGCGGGCGGCGCGCGGGGCCCGGCTTGCCGGAAAGGCGGCCTTGCCGCAGGCCCCCCTTAGCCGGGCATCTGCGTCACGAACTTGGTGACGAGATAGGCGTCGATCGCCTCGGAGCCGCCTTCGGTGCCATAGCCGGATTCGCGAACGCCGCCAAAGGGCACTTCCGGCAATGCCAGCCCCAGGTGGTTGATCGTGGTCATGCCGGCGTCGATTTCCAGTCCCAGCCGCTGCATCGCCTGGGCGGAACGGGTGAAGGCATAGGAGGCCAAGCCGAAAGGCAGGCGGTTCGCTTCGACAATGGCTTCGTCCAGAGTGGCAAAGCGGTTGACCACCGCGACCGGGCCAAAGGGTTCCTCATGCATGATCCGCGCCGACAGCGGCACATCCGCGAGGACCGTCGGGGCAAAGAAATTGCCGCTATTGCCGATCCTTTCGCCGCCGGTGACCAGGCGCGCGCCCTGTTCGACCGCATCGGCGACCAGCGATTGCAGCGCGGCGACGCGGCGGTCATTGGCCAAGGGCCCCATCTGCACGTCCCGGTCGAAACCGTTGCCGGTCCGCGCCTTGGCCAAGGCAGCGCTGAAATCGTCCAGGAAGGGTTCGAATGCCGGACCCTGCACCAGAAAGCGCGTGGGCGAGACGCAGACCTGGCCGGCATTGCGCAGCTTGCTGCCCGCCATGATCTGCGCCGCGCGGGCGATGTCGGCATCCTCGCAGACGATGACCGGCGCGTGGCCGCCCAGTTCCATCGTCGCGCGCTTCATGTGCTGGCCCGCCAGGGCGGCCAGATGCTTGCCGACCGGCGTCGAGCCGGTGAAGGAAATCTTGCGGATCACCGGATGCGCGATCAGGTATT
Organism: Paracoccus thiocyanatus; assembly: GCF_900156255.1. Lineage (GTDB taxonomy): Bacteria > Pseudomonadota > Alphaproteobacteria > Rhodobacterales > Rhodobacteraceae > Paracoccus > Paracoccus thiocyanatus. Next base: position 114,876 of record NZ_FTMK01000002.1, on the reverse strand, counting down.
CCGAGATTTCGGCCGGCACGCCGAAGACCAGGTTGGCCACGCCCGCCGGCAGGCCGGCATCGGCAAAGGCGCGGATCAGTTCGGCCGGCGATGCCGGGGTTTCCTCGGGCGCCTTGACGATGATCGAGCAGCCCGCCGCCAGCGCCCCCGACAGCTTGCGCACCACCTGGTTGATCGGGAAATTCCACGGCGTGAAGGCGGCGACCGGCCCGACCGGCAGCTTGATCGCCATCTGCGTGACCCCCGCCGCGCGCGCCGGGATGATCTGGCCATAGGCGCGGCGGCCCTCTTCGGCGAACCAGTCGATGGTATCGGCGGCCGCCATGGTCTCGCCCCTGGCTTCGGCCAGCGGCTTGCCCTGTTCGCGGGTCATGATGGCGGCGATGGCATCGGCGCGCTCGCGCAGCAGGTCGGCGGCACGGCGCATGATGCGGCAGCGGTCAAAGGCGCCGGTCGCGCTCCAGGCGCGAAAGCCGCGTTCGGCTGCGGCAAGGGCGTCGTCCAGGTCGGGCCGCTCGGCATGAGCAAGCTGGCCGATCACCTGGTCGTTCGCGGGGTCGGTCACGGCGATGGTGCGGCCGCCCTTGCCGGGCCGCCATTGGCCGTCGATGAACAGCAGGGTGTCGGGATATGCGGCGGTCATGTGGTTCCTTTCTTGCGCCCGGCCTTTCTTGCAGCCCGGCATGTCAGTCGCGGGGGTTGTAGCCCAATGCGCGCGAGATGGCGCGCGCCGCCTGCATCACCTGAGGAGCGATTTCCTTGAGCTGCTTGCGCTTGATGCGGGAATCGGGCCCGGACATGCCGATGGCCCCCGCAAGTTCGCCCGAGCGATTGAGGACCGCGCAGGCGCAGGCGGCGATGCCTTCGCGCCACTCGCCCTCGGGGACAAGGGCGTGGCCCTGTTCGCGGGCCAGGCGGATATCCTCGCGCAGTTCGGCCAGCGTGGTCCGCGTGGTGTCGGTATAGCGCATCATGCGCCCGTCGAAACGGTCCAGGTAGTCGTCGGGCATATGCGCCAGCATCGCCTTGCCGGTGGCGACCGTATAGGCGGGCGCGCGGGCGCCGACGCTGGTATGGGCGCGGATGTGATGCGCGCTTTCGATCTTGTCCAGATAGACCACGTCGCTGCCATCCAGCACCGACAGATGCACGGTCTCTCCGGTCTGTTCGGCCAGCCGGATCATCGCCGGGCGGGCGATCTGGGTCAGATCCATCCGGCGGATCACATGGCTGCCCAGTTCCCAGATGCGCGTGGTCAGCGCATAATGGCTTTGCGGCGGCACCTGCCGGACATAGCCCTGCGATATCAGGGTGGCCAGCAGGCGGTGCACGTTGCTTTTCGTCAGTTCCAGTTCATTGGCAAGATCGGTAACGCCACGCGGCTGGTCGCTTAGCGAAAGCGCCTCGATCAGCCGCAAACCCTTTATAAATGCCTTGTCCATGTCCGGCTTGGTCTTCCCTTGCTGGCACGGGCCGGAACGGCCCGCGCGATTGTTATACATGGCCGGGGGCGTCGCCCAACAGGCCGGGCCTTTCTATTGCGCCAGCAGCGCGTTCAACTGTTCCTGGCCGTATTCCTCGTTCGTGGTGGTGCCATGGCCCGAGGCGGCGCCCCAGTAGTCCGGGCTCCATTCGATGGCTTTGGCCAGGTTTTCGGGATTGTTGGCCCAGTATTTGCTGATTTCCGGGTCTGCCGCCTCGTAGACCAGCGGCGAGGGCAGCGCGACCGGGTAGACCGAGGTCAGTTCGGCGGCGCGCGGGGCATCCAGCCGCCAGGACAAGAGCTTCAGCGCATTGTCGTAATTCGGCGCGCCCTTGGGGATCGAGAAGAAGTCGTAATAGACGAAGCCCTGGTTCCACTCGACTTCGAGCGGCGCCCCCTCAAGCGCAAGGATCGAGGACGAGCCGGTATAGGACATGCACAGGTCCGCCTCGCCGTCCAGCAGCAGTTGCGGCGCCTGTGCCGAGGTCGTCCACCATTTCGACACATGCGGCTTGATCTCGGCGATTTTCTTGAGCGCGCGGTCCATGTCGATGGGATAGATCTGTTCCTTGGGCACGCCATCGGCCATCAGCGCGGCCTCCATGACAAAGCGCGGCCAGGCGGGCATGCAGCGCTTGCCGGGGAATTTCTCGACATCCCAGAAATCGGCCCAGCTTTGCGGCTGCTGGTCGGAATAGACATCGGTGTTGTAGACCATGCCGACGCCGATCACCTGCAAGGCCACGCCCTTGGGACGCTTGAGGTTGTCAGGCATCGTCGCCAGCGTCTTCTGCGCCTCGTCGGACAGCTTGGAATAGTCGATGTCGGCCAGGCAGCAATCGCCCAGCAGCTTGGTTTCCTGGTCGAAGATGAAGGTCAGGTCCCATTCCGTCTTTCCGGCATCGACCTGTGCCTTGATGCGGGGGCCGGAACGCGCCTCTTGCACCGTCACCACGTCGATGCCGGTTTCCTTTTCAAAGGGATCGTACATCACCTCGCGCAGCGCATCGCCATAGGCGCCGCCGGGATCCTGCATCACCACCTCGCCTTCGGCCAGGGCCGGTGCGGCCAGCAGCGTGGCCAGGGCCAGGGCCGAGACCATGCCGGTCGCCTTGTTGTTCGGTCGAAGCATCTTATCCTCCTCCATTGGATGTTTTCTTTCGGTTCACGCGGCCCTGCCGCGGGCCAGCACCGGGCGGGCCAGGATGATTCCGCCCACGACCAGCAGCACCTCCAGCGTCGAGACGACGGCCAGTACCGGGTTCAGCTGATAGTTGATGTCCGCCCACAGCATCAGCGGCAGGGTCTTCATCCGCGGGCTGGACAGGAACAGCGACAGCACGAGTTCGTCGAACGAGTGCAGGAAGGCAAAGAACACCGCCGCCGCCAGGCCCGGCGCGATGGCGGGCAGCGTTACCGTGCGGAACACCGTCAGCGGCGAGGCGCCATGCACCGCGGCGCCCTGTTCCAGCCGCTGGTCCACCGCCTGCAACGAGGCCGCGACGATCACCACCACGATGGGGATGCCGCCGATGGCATGGGCGGCGGCCAGGCCCAGATAGGTGCCCACCAGCCCCAGTTTCAGAAACAGCGCGTAAAGCGACAGGCCCAGCACCACCGGCGGCACGATCATCGGGCTGACCAGCAGCAGCATCAGCGCCGATTTGTGGCGGATATTGCTGCGCACGATGCCCATGGCGGCCGTCGCGCCCAGGCTGACCGAGATCACCGCCGAAAGCGAGGCGATGCCCAGCGAGTTCCAAAACGCCGTCATCCAGTTGCTGTCCGAGAAGAATTTCTCATACCAGCGCAGCGACCAGTCGGGCGGCGGGAAGGTCAGGTAGCTGGCCTTGCTGAACGAGATCACCATGACGACGAAGATCGGGACGATGACCGTGACAATCACGCAGGCGCCCATGATCCACACCGTGGCGCGTCCCCAGCCGGCCGGCAGCCGGCCAAGCAGCCGCAGCAGCGGCCAGCCCAGCATATCGGCCAGCACCATGGCAAGCCCGCGGCGCGGCGCCCGGCTGCGGGCGGTCTTGTCGGCGGCGGGTTTGGCGGGCGCGTCGCCCAGCTTGCCCCCGCCCCAGATGAATTGGAAACCCATGATCCGGCCTGCCAGGCCGACCACGACCAGCGTGATCACCAGCAGCACCACCGCCAGCGCTTGCAGGAACCCCTCGCCGGTGATGGAATCGGCTTGCTGGGTGATGTGCATGGCGAACATCTGGTCCCCAGGCCCCCCCAGCAGCGTGGGGGTGATGAAGAAACCCAGCCCGGCCACGAAGACCAGCAAGAACCCCGCGCCGATGCCGGGCAGGGTCAGCGGCAGCAGCACCCGCCAGAACACCGCCAGCGGCCCCGCGCCCGAGGCCAGCGCCGCCCGCGTCAGCCCCTGGTCCAGCCGCGCCACGGATGCATAGATGCTCAGCACCATCAGCGGCAGCAGCACCGCGGTCATGCCCAACAGCACCGAGCCGCGGTTGAACAGCAGCGCCAGCGGCGTGTCGATCAGCCCCAGCGTTTGCAGCAGCTTGTTGATCGGGCCGTTGCGGCCCAGCAGCACCATCCAGGCATAGGTGCGGATCAGGATGGCGATGAAATAGGGCAGGATCACCGCGGTCGCGATCAGGACCTGCACGATCCCGCGCGTGCGATGGATCAACAGCGCCGTCGGATAGCCCAGCAGCGCGCAAAGACAGGCAACCGTAAAGGCGATCTGCATGGTGCGCAGCAGCGATTCCCAGTATAGCGGAACCGAGAACACCCGCTCGAAATGCGTGGACCAGGTCGGACCGGACATGCTGACCCGGAACAGGTCGATCAGCGGCATCAGATAGAACAGCGCCAGGAACAGCACCGCCGGCACCAGCAGCAGCGCCGGGTTCTTCAGCCGCTGCGCAAGGCCCGCGCGGGCGGCGGGGGCAAGGCTTGCCTGGGTCATGACAGCACCCAGCTATCGGCCGCGCCCCAGCCGACATTCAGGCGCGCGCCGACCGCCGGCAGGTCGCGCCCGGCGATGTCGGGACAGCGGATCAACAGGGTCTGGCCGTCGTCCAGCACCACCTCGATGCGCAGCACCTCGCCCAGGAACAGCGCCGAGGTCACGGTCGCGGGCATGCTGCCCGGCACCGGCGCGTCATGCAGGGCGATGCGTTCGGGGCGGACCAGCACCGTGGCCCTGTCGTCCTGGACGCCGTGGCGCGACTGCGCCTCGAAGACTTGACCGCCGGGCGTGCGCAGCGTCAGGACCCGGCCGTCGCGTCCGACCACCTGCGCGTCGATCAGGTTGCTTTCCCCCACGAACGAGGCGACGAAGCGGCTTTGCGGGCGGCGATAGATTTCGGCCGGGCGGGCGATCTGCACGATATGGCCGGCATCCATCACCGCAATGCGGTCGGACATGGTCAGCGCCTCGGACTGGTCGTGGGTCACGAACAGGATGGTGCTGCCGATGGTCTGGTGCAGTTCGCGAATCTCGATCTGGATCGATTCGCGCAACCGGCGGTCAAGCGCGCTCAGCGGCTCGTCCATCAGCACGACGCGCGGGCGCATGACGATGGCGCGCGCGATGGCGACGCGCTGCTGCTGGCCGCCCGACATCTGCGAGGGCAGCTTGCCCGCATGGTCCGAAAGCCGCATCATTTCCAGCGTTTCCGCCACGCGCCGGTCGCTGGTGGCGCGGTCCATCTTGGCCATGCGCATGGGAAAGGCCACGTTCTGCGCCACGGTCATGTTGGGAAACAGCGCATAGCTTTGGAACACCATCCCAAAGCCGCGCCGATGCGTCGGCACGTTCTGGATCGGCGCACCATCGACCAGGATCTCGCCGGCGTCGGGTGCCTGAAAACCCGCCAGCAGGTTCAGCAGCGTGGTCTTGCCGCTGCCCGAAGGGCCCAGCAGCGTGATGAATTCGCCCGGCTCGATGTCCAGGCTGATACGGTCTGCCGCGACGAAGGCGCCGTAATTCTTGACCACGTTGCGAATCGTGATGCCCGCGCCGATCGCCCCCTGCGAAGGTATGGCCCGCGCCGCTTGCATGTCCGGCGATTCCAGGCGCAATTCGCGCCGCGCCAATGTCTGCGCCATGTTTCCCCCTCTCGTTCTATATTACAGAACGTCATTCCGTATTTCATTCTCCGCGCTCTGCCCGACTTGTCAAGACAATCTGCATTCCGGAACAAACAGCACGGAAACCGGCCGAATGGAACGGATTGACTTGCCGGCCCGGCTCTGCCTATCATGATTTTCAGAATACTGTTCTATATTACAGAACAAAGGGCGCCCTGGGTGCCGAAAAGGGTGGAGGAACCATCATGCCAGATGATCTGCGGGCCTTGGCCAGCCGCGTCCGGCCCGGCATGTCGCTGGCGCTGCCGGTGGATTATGCCGGGGTTTCCATGGCGATGACCCGGCCGCTGATCGACCATGGCGCGGGCGACCTGCATCTGACATGCGTGCCCACCGGCGGGCTGCAGGTCGATATGCTGATCGGCGCCGGCCTGGTGCGCCGGGTCGAGACCAGCGCCGTTTCCCTGGGCGAGGCCGGCGGCGCGCCGCGCTTCAACCAGGCGGTGCGCGATGGCAGCATCCAGATCCTGGACGCGACCTGCCCCGCGATCCATGCCGGGCTGATGGCGGCGCAAAAGGGCGTGCCCTTCATGCCGATGCGCGGGCTGATCGGCTCGGACATCCTGGCCAACCGCCCCGAATGGCAGGTGATCGACAACCCCCTTGCCAGCGGCGATCCCATCGTGCTGATCCCGGCGATCCGCCCCGATGTCGCGATCTTCCACGCCCCCATGGCCGACCGCGAGGGCAATGTCTGGATCGGCCGCCGGCGCGAATTGGCGGCCATGGCCTATGCCGCGACCCAGACCCTGGTGACGGTCGAGCGTATCGTGGACCGCAGCCTGCTGGCCGACGAGCTGACCGCCGCCGGCACCTTGCCCGCGCTTTATGTCGCCGCCGTGGCGCTGGCGCCGCGCGGGGCCTGGCCCTATGGGCTGTGGGGCGAATACGCCGCAGACACGGCCGAGCTGATGCGCTATGCCGCCGCCGCCCGCACCGCCCAGGGCTTTGCCGACTATATGGCGCAAAAGGTGCCGGCATGACCGCCCTGCCCCGCGAAATCCTGATCTGCACCATCGCACGCCTGCTTGACGGCGTGCGCCATGTCGCGGTCGGCGCATCATCGCCCATGCCGGCGGCCGGGGCGATGCTGCGCCGCGCATTGGATGACGGCGCGCGGCCGGTGCGGCTGTCGATCCTGGGCTCGGTCGAGCATAATTTCTTTACCAACGGCTCGGCCGAACTGTTCGACAGCGCCGGACAGGGGCGGCTTGACGCCTTTTTCCTGGGCGGCGGCCAGATCGACGGACGGGCCAATGTGAACCTTGTCGGCGTCGGCGACTATCCGCAGGCCAAGGTGCGCTGGCCCGGCTCTTTCGGCTCGGCCTATCTTTACTTTACCGTGCCGCGCGTGATCCTGTTCCGAGAGGAGCATTCCCCGCGCGTGCTGGTGGACAAGGTCGATTTCATCAGCGCCCCAGGGGTCAGCGAACCGGATGTTCACCGGCCGGGCGGGCCGGTGGCGCTGCTGACCAGCAAGGCGCTGTTCGGCTTTGACAGGGCGCGGGCGGGATTTGCGCTGGAAAGCATCCATCCCGGCCATGACCTGGACGAAATCCGCGCGGCGACCGGCTTTGCCTTTGACCACGCCGCAGCACCTGCCACGACCCCGGTTCCCGATGCGGCCACACTGTCGCTGCTGCGCGGCCGGGTGCTGGACGAACTTGCCGAAACCTATCCCGCCTTTGCCGCCCAATGGCGCGGCGATCTGGCGGCCATGACTTCCGAAGGGGCGACCGCATGACCAATACCGGCTCATTGGCCAATCTCAAGATCATCGATGCAAGCCGGGTTCTGGGCGGTCCCTATGCCGGCCAGATCCTTGCCGATCACGGCGCCGACGTCATCAAGCTGGAACCGCCGACCGGGGACGAGACGCGCGGCTGGGGTCCACCGTTTCTGGGCGACGCGGCCAGCTATTTCCTGGGCCTGAACCGCAACAAGCGCGGCATCGCCGTGGACCTGTCGCAGGAAATGGGCCGCGAACTGCTGCTGGCGCTGCTGGAGGACGCCGATGTCCTGATCGAGAACTTCAAGACCGGCACCATGGAGCGCTGGGGCCTGGGCCAAGAGGAATTGTCGCGGCGCTTTCCCCGGCTGATCCATTGCCGCGTCTCGGGCTTCGGCGCGGACGGGCCGATGGGCGGGCTGCCGGGATACGACGCCGCCATCCAGGCGCTTTGCGGCATCATGAGCGTGAACGGCGAGACGGGCGGCCAGCCCCTGCGCGTCGGCCTGCCGGTGGTGGACATGGTGACGGGCCTGAACGCCGCGCTGGGCATCATGATGGCGCTGAACGAACGGGCGGCCAGCGGCAAGGGCCAGTTCGTCGAGACCAGCCTTTACGATTGCGGCGTCTCGCTGCTGCATCCGCACCTGCCCAATTACTACCTGTCGGGCAAGGTGGCGGGGCCTTCGGGCAATGCGCATCCCAATATCTGTCCCTATGACACTTTCGCCACCGGGACCGTGCCGATCTTTCTGGCCGTGGGGAACAACCGGCAATTCGCCGCGCTTTGCGCCGTGATCGGCCGTCCCGACCTGCCCGACGATCCGCGATTCTCGGACAACAGCCGGCGCAATCTCAACCGCGACGCGCTGAAAGAACTGTTGGAGGCGGCGCTTTCGCCCTTTGACTGCGCCGAGCTGTCCGAGCGGCTGATCCGGGCCGGCGTGCCCTGCGGGGCGGTGCGCAGCATCGACCAGGTGATCGCCGACCCGCATACGATCCACCGCGAGATGGTCGTGGATATCGGCGAATATCGCGGCACCGGCAGCCCGATCAAGCTGTCGCGCACCCCCGCCAGCTATCGCCTGCCGCCGCCGGCATTCGCCCAGCACAGCGCCGAAGTGATGGCCGAGCGCGCATTGGACCCCGACAGCTATCGCCAGGTGCTGCCGGGCCTGGACCCCGAACCCCAAGCCAAGAGAAAAGCATGACGGACCGCCTGACCATCGGCATCATCGGCGACGGTTTCATGCAGCCCGGTTTCTTTGAAGCCGCGCTGCGCGAGAAACTGCCCGGTCGCGACCTGGACATTCGCAGCCAGGAAATCGACTGGCCGCTGCGGCTGAAATCCACCAAATACGACCCGACCCTGCCCGTGGGCGAGTTCGTCGGCCGGCCCGAGGACTATTTCGGCTTCCTCGCCGATCTCGACATCCTCATTACTCATCTGGCGCCGATCACGGCGTCGAGCCTGGACCATGCCCCCCGGCTGAAGGCCATCGCCGTGTCGCGCGGCGGGCCGGTGAATATCGAAATGGCCGCGGCCCGCGCGCGTGGCATCGCGGTGGTGAACACGCCGGGCCGCAATGCCTCGGCGGTGGCCGAGTTCACCGTGGCCTCGCTGCTGGCGGAAACCCGCAACCTGATCCGCGGGCACATGACCGTGGCCAGCGGCAAGTTCGGGCGCGAGTTCTATCACTATGCCAATACCGGCCCCGAACTGTGCGAACTGACCGTGGGCATCGTCGGCTATGGCGACATCGGCACCAGGGTCGCGCGGCTCTTGCAACCCTTTGGCTGCGGCATCCTGATCTATGATCCGTTCAAGGAACTGACGCCCGAGGAAAAGGCCGCGGGTTTCGAAAAGGCCGATCTGGACGAGCTGATGGCGCGGGCCGACGTGGTGACGCTGCATCCCCGCGTCACGCCCGAGACCAGGGGCATGATCTCGCGCGAGCGCATCGCGATGATGAAACCCGGCGGCTATATCGTGAACACCACGCGCGGACAGGTGCTGGACTATGACGCGCTTTACGACGCGCTGGTCTCGGGACAGCTTCGCGGCGCGGCGCTGGACACCTTCGAGCCCGAGCCGCCGCCCGCCGACTGGCCGCTTCTGACGCTGCCCAATGTCACGCTTTCGCCCCATATCGCCGGCGCCTCGCGCTATTCCGCGATCAAGGCCGCGACAATGATCGCCGGCGACATCGCGCTGATCCTTGACGGCAAACCGCCGCTTTATCCCTGCAAGTGAGGCATCCCATGACCGACGAAGAACGCGCGCTGCGCCTTGAACTGATCGAATCCTGCCGCGCCATGAACCGGCTGGGCATCAACAAGGGCACCTCGGGCAATATCAGCGTCCGTCACGGCGACGGCTTCCTGATCTCGCCCACCGGCATCCCCTATGACAAGTTGCAGCCCGAGCATGTCGTGGCGATGAACTGGGACGCGACCTATGCAGGCGAGGTGCAGCCGTCCTCGGAATGGCGCTTTCACCGCGATATCCTGCAAGCCCGGCCGGACCTGAACGCGGTGGTCCACACCCATTCGACCCATGCCACGGCGCTGTCGGTCCTGGGCCGCGACATTCCCGCGATCCATTACGTCATCGCCGCCGCCGGCGGCAGCAGCATCCGCTGCGCCCCCTATGAGCTGTTCGGCACGCAGGAACTGGCCGACCGCGTGGTCAAGGCGCTGGAGGGGCGGCGCGCCTGCCTGATGGCGCATCACGGCGTCATCGCCGCCCATGCCAATATCGCCCGCGCGCTGGCGCTGGCCGTCACGGTCGAGGAGCTGGCCAGGCAATACCTGCTGTGCCTGCCGCTGGGCGAGCCCCCGGTGCTGTCGGACGAGCAGATCGCCGAGGTTCTGGTCAAGTTCAAGACCTATGGCCAGCAAAGCAGTGCGGCGCTGGAAGGGCTGCGCCAGGCGTCCTGAACCATGACCGGCGCGCTTCTCTGCCTCGATTCCGGCACCACCTCGGTCAAGGCGGCGGCCTTTGACGGGCACGGCCGCCTGCTGGCCGCGGCCGAGCGTGCGAACGGCGCGCTCTACCGCGACGGCTTGCGGGTCGAACAGGACATGGACCTGACCCGCGCCGAGGCGCTGGCGGTGCTGCGCGATTGCGTGGCGCAGTTGCGCGGCGACGTGGCCGGGCTGATCGTCACCGGGCAGGGCGACGGCCTTTGGCCGGTGGACGGCACCGGCCAGCCGGTCGGCCGGGCGCTGACCTGGCTGGACGGGCGCGCCCGCGGCCTGGCCGCGGACATGGCGCCGGCGCTGGATGCGGTGCAGGCGGCGACCGGGTCGCGGCCGACCGCCGCCTCGGCCAGCCTGCAGCTTCTGTGGCTTCAGCAAAACGACCCCGCGCGCCATGCCCGCATTGTCCATGCGCTGCGGCTCAAGGAATGGCTGTTCCTGTCGCTGACCGGCCGCGCGCTGGCCGAGCCGACCGCGCTGCTGCCGGTCTGGGGCGACTGGCGCAGCGGCGCGCTGGCCCCGGCCGTGGCGCAAAGCCTTGGCCTGTCGCGCGGGACCGAGCTTTTGCCCGAGCTGGCTTGCGTGGGCATGGCGCGCGCCGGCCTGTCGGCGGCGGCCGCGCAGGCAACCGGGCTGGCGCAGGGCCTGCCGGTGCTGATCGGGCCGGGCGACGTCCAGGCCACGCTGATCGGGCTGGGCCTGGGCAGCCGGCCGGGCGTGTCGCGCGCCTCGATCTTCGGCACCAGCGCGATCCATGCCTGTTTGCTGGACGATCCCGCCGCCATGCCGCAGGTGCCCGCCGGCGCGATGATCCAGCAATTCGCGCTGGGGCCGGGCTATCTGTGCTTTCATCCCTGTTTCAACGGCGCGGCGCTGCTGAACCACCTGTCGCGGCGCTTTGCCGACCTGCCGGCCGCGCCCGCGCCGGATTATTCGGCGCTGATCCTGCACCCCTTTCTTGAGCCGGGCGGAGAGCGCGCGCCCTGGACCGACCCCCATGCCAGCGGCGCGCTGTTCGGTCTGGGCGCCGCCGCCACGCCGGGCCAGATCGCCTGGGCCGGACGCGAGGCGCTGGCCTTTGTCACCCGCACCAGCCACGCGATGATGGGCGCCCCGGACGGCGCGCTGTCGCTGGGCGGCGGATTGGCCGGGGACGGCAATTTCGCGCAATTCCTGGCGACGCTGACCGGCTGGACGGTGCAGCGCAGCCCCGGTTCGCATGCCGGGCTGCGCGGGCTTGCGGCCATCGCCGCGCGCTTCCTGCTGGATGCGCAAGACCCCGCCCCCTGGATCGGCGAGCCCGAGCAAAGCCTTGCGCCCGAACCCGGTCCGGTCGCAGCCTATGCCGAACGCAAATACCGCCTTTTCACCGCATCGCTGGAAGCCTCGGCCCCGTTCTGGGAACCGCTTTCCGCGCTGCGGGCCCAGGCAGAACGACTGATGGAGACCCCATGAACGGCGCCGATCTTCTGTGTGAAACCCTGTTGGCGAACGGCATCGACACCTGTTTCGCCAATCCCGGCACGTCCGAGATGCATTTCGTCGCGGCGCTGGACCGCCAGCCGGGGATGCGCTGCGTGCTGGGCCTGTTCGAGGGCGTGGTGACGGGCGCCGCCGATGGCTATGCCCGCATGGCCGACAAGCCTGCCGCGACCCTGCTGCATCTGGGGCCGGGCCTGGCGAACGGGCTGGCGAACCTGCACAACGCGCGGCGGGCACGTTCGCCCATCGTCAATGTGGTGGGCGATCACGCCACCTATCACCTGCAATATGACGCGCCCCTGACCAGCGATATCGACAGCCTGGCCCGGCCGATGTCGCATTGGCTGGGCCGGGCCGAAACCGCCCCGACGGTGGGCACCCGCACCGCCCAGGCCATCGCCGCCGCCAAAAGCGGCGCGGGCGGCATCTCGACCCTGATCCTGCATGCCGATGCGGCCTGGACGGAAACCTCGGCCCCCGTCCCCGCCGCGGTGGTCCCGGCCCCGCCCGCCGCGCCCGATCCCGCGCGCATCCGCAAGGCGGCCGAGGCGCTGCGCAATGGCAGGCGCACCACCATCCTTGTCACCGGCCGCGCCTTGCGCGCCCCGCAGGCCCAGATGTTGGACCGTATCGGGCAAAAGACCGGCGCCCGCGTCCTGGCGCAGCAGGCCAACGCCCGGATGCAGCGCGGCGCCGGCCGGGTGGCGCTGGACCGCGTGCCCTATGTCATAGACCAGGCCCTTGCCGCCTTTGCCGATACCGAACAGCTCGTGCTGATCGGCGCAAAGGCTCCGGTCGGCTTCTTCGCCTATCCCGGCAAGCCCGGCCCGATGCTGCCCAAAGGCTGCCGGGTGATCTCCATGGCGGATGCCGATGACGACCTGCCCGCCGCCATCGCCGCCCTGGCCGATGCGACCGGCATGGCCCCGGCGGCGCGCCTGGCCAGGCGCGGCGCCCCCGACATGCCCGAAGGCGCGCTGACCCCCGGCGCGATCGCCGTGGCGCTGGCGCATCTGATGCCGGAAAACGCCATCATCTGCGACGAATCCGTCAGTTCGGGGCGGGACTTCTTCCGCTGGACCCATGGCGCGGCGCCGCATGATTTCCTGCAATTGACCGGCGGCGCCATCGGCGCGGGCATTCCCATGGCTACCGGCGCCGCCGTGGCCTGTCCCGACCGCAAGGTGATCGGCCTGCAAGCCGATGGCAGCGGCATGTATACCGTGCAGGGCCTGTGGACCCAGGCCCGAGAGCGGCTGGACGTCGTGACCATCGTCTTTGCCAATCGCCTTTACAAGATCCTGCATGGCGAGTTGAAAAACGTCGGCGCGGGCGCCCCCGGCGAAAACGCCCGCCGGATGCTGGACCTGGACGATCCGGCGCTGGACTGGGTATCCATCGCGAACGGCATGGGCGTCGAGGCGGCGCGGACCGACACCGCCGAAGCCTTTTTCGACCTGCTGCGTTCCGCCATGGCGCGCCAGGGGCCGTTCCTGATCGAAGCCGTGGTCTGAAAGGGGCCGACATGATCCAGCGCATTCCGCATTGCAGCCATTGGGGCGCCTATACGATCCTGGTCGAGGACGGCCGCATCGCCGGCGTCGAGCCGCTGGCCATGGATCCCGCGCCCTCGGACATCATCCATTCGGTCGCCGAATGGGCGAAGCCCGACCGCCGGGTGCTACGCCCGATGATCCGCGAAGGCTGGCTGGCCAAGCGCAAGGGCAGCGACCGCCAGGGCCGCGGCCGCGAGCGGTTCGTGGCCGTTCCCTGGGACGAGGCGCTGGACCTGGTCGCCGCCGAGATCGCGCGCGTAGCAGACACCCATGGCAATGCCTCGATCTTTGCCGGCAGCTATGGCTGGACGTCTTGCGGGCGGTTCCACCATGCCTCTTCGCTGCTCAAGCGGATGCTGAACCTGGCCGGCGGCTATACCGGCCATGTCGATACCTATTCCATCGCCGCCGGGCCGGTGATCCTGCGCCATGTGCTGGGCGACGACCGCGCCTGCGGCGGACAGGCCAATACGCTGGACAACATCGCCGAGAATACCGAAACGCTGGTGGTCTTTGGCGCCATGTCGCCCCGCACCGCGCAAAGCGAGGCCGGCGGCATCGGCGCGCATTACCTGGAAGGCTATCTGCGCCGCATCGCGGAACGCGGGGTGCGGGTGATCCATGTCTCGCCGCTGCGCGACGACCTTCCCGATTGGCTGGGCGCGCAATGGTGGCCGATCCGGCCCAATACCGACGCAGCGCTCATGCTGGGCCTGGCGGGCGAGATCGTGGCGGCCGGGCGGCAGGATGACGGCTTCCTTTCCCGCTGCACCAGCGGTTCGGACAAGTTCCTGGCCTATCTGCGCGGCGACGCGGACGGGCAGCGCAAGGATGCGGCCTGGGCGTCGGGCATCACCGGCCTGCCCGCCGACGCGATCCGGGCCCTGGCGCTGCGGCTGGTGGACAGCCGCAGCATGCTGACAGTCAGCTGGGCCTTGCAACGCGCCCATCATGGCGAACAGCCCTTCTGGGCGGCGCTGGGGCTGGCGGCGGTGGCGGGCCAGATCGGCCTGCCGGGCGGCGGGGTCGGTTACGGCTACGGCTCGCTTGGCGGCGTGGGCGCGCCCTTTTCCATCGGCAAGTCGCCGGGCATGTCGCAAGGCGCCAAGCCCATCGACAGCTTCATCCCGGTGGCGCGGATCAGCGACATGCTGCTGAACCCCGGCGCGCCCTTTACCTATCAGGGCGAGACGCGGCACTATCCCGACACGCGGCTGGTCTATTGGGCGGGCGGCAATCCCTTTCACCACCACCAGGACCTGAACCGGCTGTCCCAGGCGTGGACCCGGCCCGAGACGATCATCGTCCAGGACCCGATGTGGACCGCAACCGCGCGGCGGGCGGATATCGTGCTGCCGGCCTCGACCTCGATCGAGCGCAACGACCTGGCGGGCAACAAGCGCTGCGACCTGATCCTGGCCATGCGGCAGGCCATCGCGCCGCTGGGCCAGTCGCGTTCCGATTTCGACATCTTCGACGCATTGTCCGGGCGGCTGGGCGTCGGCCCCGCCTTCAACGAGGGCCGGGATGAAATGGGCTGGATCCGGCATCTTTACGACGAAAGCCGCGCCCATGCCCTGCGCGCGCACGGCTTTTCGATGCCGGATTTCGACACGTTCTGGGAATGCGGCCATGCCCCGGTGCCGGTGCAACGCGACCATGTCTATCTGGCCGGTTTCCGCCAGGACCCGGCGGGCAACGCGCTGGACACGGAAAGCGGGCGGATCGTGCTGGGCAGCAAGACGCTGGCGCGGCTGGGCCATGACGACTGCCTGGCGCATCCGGCTTGGCTGCCGCCCGCCGAATGGCTGGGCAAGGCCGGGCGGGACGAATTGCACCTGATCTCGCACCAGCCGCAGGGGCGGCTGCACAGCCAGTTGGAAACCGGCGCGGCCAGCATGGAAGGCAAGCGCCATGGGCGCGAGCAGTTGCGGCTGAACCCCGCCGATGCGCAGGCGCGCGGCATCGCCGATGGCGCCACGGTGCGGCTGTGGAACGCGCGCGGCGCCTGTCTTGCGACAGCCTGCATCAGCACCGACACCGCGCCCGGCGTCGCGGTGCTGCCGACCGGGGCCTGGTTCACGCCGGCGGGCGACGGGCCGGAACTGTCGGGCAATCCCAACGTGCTGACGCTCGACATCGGCACCTCGGCCTTTGGCCAGGGCTGTTCCGCCCATACCTGCCTGATCCGCGTCGCGCCCCATGCCGGCGACAATCGCGACCCGATGCGGACCTATCAATCGCAACTGGCAGAGATGCTGCCCGACCCGGAGGAGACCCCATGACCGCAACCGCCGACGCCCCCGTCAGCCGCTTTGCCGTGCCCAAGCTTGCCGACATGCCCGAGGATATCCGCACCCGCATCGAGGCGGTGCAGGAAAAATCCGGCTTCATCCCCAACGTGTTCCTGACGCTGGCGCACCGGCCGGACGAATTCCGCGCCTTCTTCGCCTATCACGACGCGCTGATGGAGCGGCCGGGCAACCTGACCAAGGCCGAGCGCGAAATGATCGTCGTCGCGACCTCGACGGTGAACCAGTGCCAGTATTGCGTCATCGCCCATGGCGCGATCCTGCGCATCCGCGCCAAGGACCCGCTGGTCGCCGACCAGGTGGCGATCAACTATCGCAAGGCCGACATTACGCCCCGGCAAAAGGCGATGCTGGATTTCGCCATGAAGGTCTCGGCCCGCGCGCAAGAGGTCGGCGACGATGACTTTGCCACCCTGCGCGGCCACGGCTTCGACGAGGACGACATCTGGGACATCGCCGCCATCGCCGCCTTCTTCGGCCTGTCCAACCGGCTGGCCAATGTCACCAGCATGCGGCCGAATGCCGAATTCTACGCGATGGGCCGCTGAGCATGGCCCTGGGCTACAAGCAGATGCTGGCCGATGCCGATGCGCTCGTGCGCTCGGTCTCGGTCGGTGAAGCCGCCGCCATGCAGGCAGATCCGCAGCTGGTCATGGTCGATATCCGCGACCCGCGCGAACTTGACCGCGACGGGATGATCCCCGGCGCCTTTCACGCCCCGCGCGGGATGCTGGAATTCTGGATCGACCCGGAAAGCCCCTATCACAAACCCCGCTTTGCCGAGGGCAAGACTTACGTGTTCTACTGCGCCTCGGGCTGGCGGTCGCTGCTGGCGGCGCGGGTGGCGCAAGAGATGGGGCTTGACGCGCGGTCCCTGCGCGGCGGATTCGGGGAATGGCGCAAGGCCGGCCAGCCGGTGGCCGAACGGCACGCCAAGGGCTGACCGCCGGGCGCGGCAACAGATCGGGAAGAAAGCATGACCAAATACGAACAGGGGCTGGAAAGAAGGGCCGCCAACCACCAGCCGATGACGCCCATCTCGTATCTGCGGCGGACGGCGCGGGCCTTTCCCGACCATCCGGCCGTCATCCACGGCCGCCAGCGCCACGGCTATGCCCGCCTGTGGGCCGATTGCTGCCGGCTGGCCTCGGCGCTGGTGGGGCGGGGGATCGGCCAGGGCGATACCGTCTCGGTGCTGCTGTCGAACACGCCGCCGATGATCCATGCCCATTTCGGCGTGCCGATGGCCGGTGGCGCGGTGCTGCATTCGATCAACACCCGCTCGGACCCCGCGACCTTGGCCTTCCAGCTTGACCACGCGGAAAGCCGGGTGCTGATCGTGGACCGCGAGTTTTCGGCGCTGGCGGCCGAGGCGCTGGCGCTGGCCCAGGTGCGGCCGCTGGTGATCGACTTCGACGACGCCGAATATCCCGACGATGCCCCCCACCCCAAGGGCGCGCGCATCGGCAGCCTGGATTATGACGCCTTCCTGGCCGCAGGCGACCCCGATTTCGCCGGCGCCCTGCCCGGCGACGAATGGGACGCGATCTCGCTGAACTATACTTCGGGGACGACCGGCAATCCCAAGGGGGTCGTCTATCACCACCGCGGCGCGGCGCTGATGGCGCTGAACAACGTCATCCATGCCGGCATGGACAGGCATCCGGTCTATCTGTGGACGTTGCCGATGTTTCACTGCAACGGCTGGTGCTTTCCCTGGACCGTGCCGGTGCAGGCCGGCACGCAGGTCTGCCTGCGCTGGGTCCGTGCCGGCGCCATCTATGATGCCATCGCCGATCACGGCGTCACGCATCTATGCGGCGCGCCCATCGTCATGTCGACGCTGCTGAACGCGCCCCAGGGGCAGAAGCGCAGCTTTCCCCAGCGGGTCGTCTTCAACACCGCCGCCGCCCCGCCCCCCGAAACCGTCCTGCGCGCCATGGCCGAGGCGGGTTTCGGCGTCACGCATCTTTACGGCCTGACCGAAACCTATGGCCCGGCCGTGGTCAACGAATGGAACCCCGGCTGGGATGCCCTGCCCGGCCCCGAACAGGCGGCGCGCAAGGCGCGGCAGGGGGTGCGCTACCTGTCGCTGGACGAGCTTGCGGTGATGGATCCCGAAACCATGCAGCCGGTGCCCGCCGACGGCAAGACCCTGGGCGAGGTGATGTTTCGCGGCAATGTGGTGATGAAAGGCTATCTGAAGAACGCCGATGCCACGGCCTCTGCCTTTGCCGGGGGCTGGTTCCATTCCGGCGACCTGGCGGTGATGCATCCCGACGGCTATATCCAGCTCAAGGACCGTTCCAAGGACATCATCATCTCGGGCGGCGAGAACATTTCCTCGATCGAGATCGAGGAACAGCTTTACCGCCACCCCGCCGTCGCGATCTGCGCCGTCGTCGCCATGCCCAGCCAGAAATGGGGCGAAACCCCCTGCGCCTTCGTGGAACTGCACGAGGGCCACGAGGAAACCGAGGCCGGCCTGATCGCCCATTGCCGGGCCGGGCTTGCGGGCTACAAAAGCCCGTCGCGCGTGGTCTTCGGGCCGCTGCCCAGGACCTCGACCGGCAAGATCCAGAAATTCGCCCTGCGCGCGCGTGCGGCGGAACTGGCGCAGGCGCCGGCCTGACGGGCAGGCCCGGACCCCCCGCCGGGCCGGTTCCCGGACGCCCTGTCGGCGGAGTATTTGGGAAACGGTGAAAGCCAATGGCGGCGCGAAGGGCGGCGAGGGATGGAACCGGGGCCGCCCCGGTTCCATCCGCGGGTCCTATCCCGCGATGTCGATGACCACGCGGCCGCGGATGCGGCCGGCGACGATATCGGCCGCAAGTTCGGGCAGTTTCGACATGGGCTCCACCCGCGCGATGCTGTCCAGATGCGCCTTGTCCAGATGCGCGGCCAGCGTCGCCCAGGCGCGGTCGCGCTTGGCCTGCGGCGCCATCACGCTGTCGATGCCCAAAAGCGCGACCGCGCGCAGGATATGCGGCATGACCGTCGCCGGCAGGTCGAAGCCGCCCGCCAGCCCGCAGGCCGCGACCGCGCCGCCGTAACGCGTCTGCGCCAGGACATTGGCCAGCGTGGTCGATCCCACGCTGTCCACCGCCCCCGCCCAGCGTTCCTTTTGCAGCGGGCCGGCCTTTTCGGCCAGCGCGGCGCGGTCCACGAAGCCCGTGGCGCCCAGCCCGGCCAGGTAGTCATGCGTCTCGGGGCGGCCGGTGGCGGCGGTGACGGCATAGCCCTTGGCCGACAGCAGGCTGATCGCGGTCGAGCCGACGCCGCCCGCGGCCCCCGTCACCAGGACCTCGCCTTCGCCGGGCCGGATCGCGCCCCAATCTTCCAGCGCATCGACGCAAAGCGCGGCGGTATAGCCGGCGGTGCCGATGGCCATGGCATCCTGCAACGAAAACCCCTGCGGCAGCCGGGTCAGCCATTCGGGCTTGAGGCGCTGGAACCGGCTGTAGCCGCCCCATTCGGTTTCCGACAGGCCCCAGCCGTTCACGATCACCTTGTCGCCCGGCTGCCAGCGGTCCGAGCGGCTTTCGACCACCGTCCCGGCAATGTCGATCCCCGCCACCATCGGCAGGCGGCGGGCGATGCGGCCCTTGCCGGTGATCGCCAGCCCGTCCTTGTAGTTCAGCGTCGAATAGGCGACCTCGACCAGCACGTCGTGGTCGGGCAGCGCATCGCGGGTCAGGTCGCGGAAACCCGCCACCGGCTTGCCGTCGCGATCCTCGATCAGCAGGGCGCGGAATGTTTCGGTCATGAGGTTCCTCCTTGGCGTTTGTCGATATTGCGGCGGGCCAGCGCCTGATCCAGCACGGTGCGCATGTCCTCGACATGGTCCCGCATGAGCTGCGCGGCCGTTTCGGCATCGCGGGCGGCGATCGCGGCGCGGATATGCTGGTGCGCGGCGACGGTGCGGCGGCGTTCGTGATCGCGATAGATCAGCATGTTGGTGATCGGGATGAAGCTTTCGATCATCGCGTGCATCATCAACTGCACCGGGCCGTTGCCCGTGGCCTGCACCACGGCGCGATGAAAGCGCACGTCCGAGGCGCAGAAATCCTCGTCCGACAGGGTCTCTTCCCCCAGCAGGGCGATCTCGTCGGCCATCGCGGCAAGATCGGCTTCGCTGCGGTTCGCGGCGGCAAGGCGGCAGCACAATGCCTCGGTCTCCATCCGCGCCGCCACGATCTCGTCGATGTCGAAACGGCCCATGCCGACCAGCAGCGTCGCGGTGTCGGTGATGGTGCGGGCGGCGGCGTCCTTATCGGGGCGGTTGACGAAGGTGCCCCCCGCAGGCCCGCGGCGCGAGCGGATCAGGTTCTGCGCCGCCAGCACCTTCAGCGCCTCGCGCACCGTGGGGCGCGAGATGCCGAAGCGGCGCGCCAGCTCGTCCTCGGTCGGCAGGCGTTCATCGACGGCAAGCCGGCCTTCAAGAATGGCGGTGCGGATCAGGTCGGCCACCTGCCGGGCCAGCCCGCCGCGCACGATCTCGTCATATTGCAGGCTCATGCGGCACCCTTTCCTTTCGGGCATGTTAGCAGCGTGGTTGAAAACATAAAAGGTCTGACGAATATTAAAATTGATGCGCGACGATGCCGGCAAGGCGGCGGATACACAAGCCGGTTGACAGCGCCCGTCCGCCCGCTAGAGCAGGGACGATGTTCCGTGAAAGGCTGATCATGTTAGATTTGGATGACGAAACCGACGATCTGGTCCTGGTTGAAAACGCGATTGTCGTGCCCCCCGGCCCCAAGGGCCAGGGAAAATGGCAACCATCCGGCGTGTTGGACAGCGAAGGCAGGTTCGTCACGAACTCGATCAGCTGGTCGGCGACGGATGACCGGATCAACGGCGAACCGGAAATCCCCGATGCCAGGGACATCACCGACCTGCCCGGCACGCATATGTTCGCCGGGATCAGCTATGGTCATTTCGGACATTTCATCACCGAAAGCATGACCCGGATCTGGGCGCTTGACGAATTGCGCGACAAGATCGACGGGCTGGTCTTTACACCCAAGAACCAGATGAAGGACAACCTTCGCCCGTTCGAGGTCTATGCCGACCTGATCAACAATCTGGGGCTGGCCGGAATTCCCATCACCTGCCCCGCCGGTCCGGTGCGCGTCGAACGGCTTTATGTCCCCTAACAGGGTTTCGGCCTGGGCGACCTGACGGGCGGCAGCCGCAAGTTCCGGAATTACATCAATGCCCATGCCGGGATGAATGTCGAAGCAGCCGGGGCGAAAAAGATTTATATCTCGCGCTCGATGCTGCCGCCGGAACGCGGTGGCATCCTGGGCGAAAGCAAGCTTGAAGAATATCTGACCGCCGAAGGCTATACGATCTTCCATCCGCAGCGGGAATCCAAGCTGGACCAGCTTGCGCAATACAAGGCGGCCGAGATGATCATCGCGGTCGATTGCTCGCCGCTTCATCTTGTCGGCTATGTGGGCAATTCCGGGCAGCATGTCGGCATCTTGCGCCGCCGCAGCATGGCCTTTGGCGAACTGTTCTCGCGCCAGCTTGGCGAATTCAAGGGCATCACCTGCCATCAGGTCGATGCGCTGGTGAATGACTGGCTGCCGGAAAACACCAATCGGCCCAGCCGCAGTTCGTTCGGAGAAATCAAGCTGGTCGAAATGTATCGGATGCTCAAGGCCGCCGGCATGATCGAATCCGATACTCCGTGGGAAGAGCTGACCCTGGAAGAACGGAACGCCGATCTGCACCGGCTGGAAAAGCTGCACAAGCTGCGCTTCAAGCCGTTCCAGCCAGATGACAGTTTCGAAACCAGCATCGTGCCCGACAGCGCGGACCAGCAGGCTTGATGGCCAGCCAGCGCGGCCGGGATTTCCCGGCTGCGCTAGTCGAACTGGCCCTGTTCGGCCAACCGGCAGATCAGGTCAATCGCCTTGTCGCCGATGCGCACCCCGATAAGCCCCTGCTTGATCGAACTGATTTCCGATGGATCGTCCTGGGCGGTGTCCGCGAACACCACCGAATAACGGCAGCCCGAGGCGTGGGCGTTCCCTAGGAAATCGCCCCAGCGGTGAAACTGGGTCTGCACCGATCCGACCTCGATGACATGCGCATTCGGATTGGCGAAAATCATATTCCCAAAGAATGCCCCATGCGCCGCGCCGATCACCTCGGCGGCATGAACAGCCGCAATCTGTTCGAGGGGCTCCATCCTTTCGAAAAACATCTGCTCGAAGCCCAGATCGCGCAGCCGGGCCACAAGCTTTTCCTCTCCGACAAGCGGGCGCTGGTTCACATTGGCATTGCGATCATCCCGGCTAATCCAGATGCGCTTGGGCATCTTGTCCAGATCGGCCTGGCTGATCTTGGACAGCGCCCGTTCGCGCAACAGGCGCAGCGATGCGTCATAGGTGTTTTTCAGGATGAACTTGCGGCGCTGCACATGCGCCGAAACCGTCTGCCATTCCGGGTCGCCCTGGGCGCTTTCGATGGGCTGCTGGATGCGCGGATCGCCATTTGCATAGATCATATGCCGCAGGTTCAGCGGAATATTCACCCGCTCATAGCTTGTCGCGCGCGCCGTAAAGGACACCCGGTCGTGGATTTCCGGGAAAACCGCGCGGATGAAGCGATCCGAGAAACCCGAAGGGTCGTCATTACGGCAATGAAAGGTAATCCGCTCGGCCTGCGAATCCACGTAATGGACCAGAAGCGGAAGCGACTCGGTCATGAAGTGATAAAAGTTCGTCCGGTTCCGGCATTCGATCCCGATCGGTATCCGCCCTGATTCAAGCGGCCATATCGGCAGGTCCATCGTGGTTTCCTGCCGTGCCGCAGCGAAAAAGCGGTTGGTCTGGCGAAACGGCCGCAGGCCGGGATTATGCTTGAGATAGCGCGAGAAACTGCGATCCCCCGACGCGCCATTGGGCAGGAACCTGTCCTGCACCTGCGCGCCCCCGCCCCGGAAGGTGACATCCTTGCCGATCACCGGCAGGGTGTTGGTTTCCAGAACCAGGGGCTGGGTTTCCTGCCAGCGGGGTTCCAGGTTCTTTTCGATGACCTCTTGGACATTGGCGTAATCGCTGCATGCGTATTGGCGCACCCGCGCACCGGGAACAGGGCGGACCAGCCATTCCGGCGGCTCGACGAACCACAGGCCGGGGTCGCGGCCCACGACAAAGAAATACTCGTCGGGCGGGCCGGCCCAAAGCGGGCTTTGCTGTTCCATATCCTGCATATTCCGTCGGCGGGCCTGCTGCTGTCACGTTTCCATGCGGCTGTCGAATGGGATCAGCGGGTGAACTTCTTGTATTTCACCCGCTTCGGCTCGACCGAATCGGCGCCCAGGCGGCGGATCTTGTCGGCTTCGTAATCCTCGAAGTTGCCCTCGAACCATTCCACATGCGCCTCTCCCTCGAAGGCCAGGATATGCGTGCAAAGCCGGTCGAGGAAGAAGCGGTCGTGCGAGATGATGACCGCGCAGCCGGCGAAATCCTCTAGCGCCGCTTCCAGCGCCTGCAAGGTTTCCACGTCCAGGTCGTTGGTCGGTTCGTCCAGCAGCAGCACGTTGCCGCCGGATTTCAACAGCTTGGCCATATGCACCCGGTTGCGTTCGCCGCCCGAAAGCAGCCCGACCTTTTTCTGCTGGTCGCCGCCCTTGAAGTTGAAGGCCGAGGCATAGGCGCGGCTGTTCATCGTCGCATCGCCCAGTTCGATCTGCTCGGCCCCGCCGGAAATTTCCTCCCACACGGTCTTGTTGGGGTCCAGCGCGTCGCGCGACTGGTCGACATAGCTAAGCTTTACCGTGTCGCCATAGCTGATCTCGCCCGCGTCGGGCGGTTCCTGCCCGGTCAGCATCCGAAACAGCGTCGACTTGCCGGCGCCGTTCGGGCCGATCACGCCGACGATGCCGCCCGGCGGCAGGCTGAAGGTCAGATCCTCGATCAACAGCTTGTCGCCCATGGCCTTTTTCAGGCCGTCGACCTCGATCACCTTGTTGCCCAGCCGCTCGCCATTGGGGATGATGATCTGGGCGTTGGACAGCTTTTCCCGCTCGGACTGGCCGGCCAGTTCGTTATAGGCGTTGATCCGGGCCTTTTGCTTGGCCTGCCGCGCCTTGGCGCCGGCGCGGATCCATTCCAGTTCCCGCTCCAGCGTCTTTTGCTTGGCCTTGTCTTCGCGCGCTTCCTGCTCCAGCCGCTTGGCCTTTTGCTCCAGCCAGGCCGAGTAATTGCCCTCATAGGGGATGCCGCGACCGCGGTCCAATTCGAGAATCCAGCCGGTGATGTCGTCCAGGAAATAGCGGTCATGGGTGACGATCAGGATGGTGCCGGGATATTCGATCAGGTGCTTTTGCAGCCAGGCGATGGTCTCGGCATCCAGGTGGTTGGTCGGTTCGTCCAGCAGCAGCATGTCGGGCTGTTCCAGAAGCAGCTTGCACAGCGCCACCCGGCGGCGTTCGCCGCCCGACAGGCTTTCCACATCGGCGTCGTCCGGCGGGCAGCGCAGCGCCTCCATGGCGACGTCGATCTGGCTGTCCAGATCCCACAGGTTCTCGGCGTCGATCTCGTCCTGAAGCTTCGCCATCTCCTCGGCGGTCTCGTCCGAGTAGTTCATCGCCAGTTCGTTGTAACGGTCGAGCTTGGCCTGCTTGGCCTTGACGCCTTCCATGACGTTGCCGCGCACGTTCAGGGCGGGATCAAGCTGCGGCTCCTGCGGCAGGTAGCCGACGGTCGCGCCCTTGGCGGCCCAGGCTTCGCCGGTGAAGTCCTTGTCGATGCCGGCCATGATGCGCAGCAGCGTGGATTTACCGGCGCCGTTGACGCCGACGACGCCGATCTTGACGCCGGGCAGAAAGTTCAGGCGGATATTTTCAAACGTCTTCTTGCCGCCCGGATAGGTCTTGGACACCCCGTCCATGTGGTAAACGAACTGGTAGGAGGCCATGATCTTTCCCCGTCTTAGAAATCGGTGTGAACTTGGCCGCTATGTAGTCGAGCGGGAACGAAAGGGGAAGGCTCAGCGGAAAGCCTTGGTGAATTCCGGGCCGAATGTCTGGTCCAGAAAGCCGAATTGCGGTTCCAGCTTTTCGCGCAGCCGGGCGCGGGCCTGGTCGGGGACCACCAGCGCATTGTCCGAGGCGAAGACCTTCTTGCCGATG
The DNA here is from genome assembly GCF_900156255.1 of Paracoccus thiocyanatus. Classification (GTDB taxonomy): domain Bacteria; phylum Pseudomonadota; class Alphaproteobacteria; order Rhodobacterales; family Rhodobacteraceae; genus Paracoccus; species Paracoccus thiocyanatus. Next base: position 90,047 of record NZ_FTMK01000002.1, on the reverse strand, counting down.
TCGCGATAATCATGCGCCGGCAGGTCCAGGAAGCTTTCGACGCGGCGCAGCAGGCCCAGGGGGTCGCGGGCGATCACGCCAAAGGGCAGGTAAAGCAGCCGGTCGGGGCCGAAATGCGCATTCCAGCGCGGCACATAGGTCATGTAGTCGCCGCGATCCATCAGTTCCGGGGCCTCAACCTCGGCCAGCCAGTCCTCGACGGTCCTGGGTTTGCGGCGCGCCCGCGTCAGGTTCATCTTAAGCTGCGAGATGGCGCGGTCCACGGGATGGCGGATGATATAGACGAACTTCGCCTGCGGCAGGAATTTTGCAACGAAGTCTACGCCTTCGGGTGGAAGGGTCGAATATTCCGGGGTGACGTCGATGGTCCTGGCCCCCTGCGGCGCCGGGGCGAAGACCAGCTTGTACCAATGGTTGGTAAACATCGGCTCGCGGGTGATGCGGTCCAGATAGCGCACCATGTCGGGCGGCATTTCCTGGCCGCGGGCGGCCCAGCGTTTCTCGATATTCTGGCGGCCGCGGCGGAAATGCCAGGGCAACCATTTGCGATGCTCTTCGATAAAGCGATGGTTGAAGAACTGCACCTCCTTGAAGGGCGGCGTCCAGACATCGGGATGCTGCCCCAGCATCTGCGACAGCCAGGTGGTGCCGGCCTTTTGCGCGCCGATGCCCAGGAAATCGGGTTTGCGGGGCTTGCCTTCGGGGTCCCAGTTCATCCATGCCGCCTTGTTGTGTCGCAGCCCTTGAATAAGCCGGCGGCGCCAAGGCCACAACCGGCGCCATTATCCGCTAGAGCCGGCCCCACAGATCATATTCGCCGGCCTCGTCCACGGTGACGCTGACGATGTCGCCGGGGGCCAGGCTTTCGAAGCCGTCGTCGATGAACAGGTTGCCGTCGATTTCCGGCGCATCGGCCTGGCTGCGGCAAGTTGCGCCCTGGTCGTCCACGCTGTCCACGATCACCTCGATGCGGCGGCCCACCTTGGCGGCCAGCTTGGCTTCGGAAATCGCCTGCGCCTTTTGCATGAAGCGGTCCCAGCGGTCCTGTTTCACATCGTCGGCGACGTGGTCCGGCAGGTCGTTGGCGCGCGCGCCCGTGACGTTTTCGTATTGGAAGCAGCCGACCCGGTCCAGTTGCGCCTCGTCCAGCCAGTCGAGCAGGGTCTGGAACTCGGCCTCGGTCTCGCCGGGATAGCCGACGATGAAGGTCGAGCGCAGGGTGATGTCCGGGCAGGCCGCGCGCCAGGCGGCGATCTCGTCCAGGGTCCGCGCCGCCGCAGCGGGCCGGGCCATGCGCTTCAGCGTGTCCGGGTGGGCGTGCTGAAAGGGGATGTCCAGATAGGGCAGAACCAGCCCCTCGGCCATCAAGGGGATCAGGTCGCGCACATGCGGATAGGGATAGACGTAATGCAGCCGCACCCAGGCCCCCAGCGACCCCAGGTCGCGGGCCAGGTCGGTGATATGGGCGCGGTGGCCGCGTTCGGTCGCGAACTTGCGGTCCAGCCCATAGGCCGAGGTGTCCTGCGAAATCACCAGCAATTCGCGCACCCCGGCCTCGACCAGCTTTTCCGCCTCGCGGATCACGGCATGGGCGGGGCGGCTGACCAGACGCCCGCGCATGTCGGGGATGATGCAGAACTTGCAGGCGTGATTGCAGCCTTCGGAAATCTTCAAATAGCTGTAATGGCGCGGCGTCAGCTTGACGCCCGAGGCCGGCAGCAGGTCCAGGAACGGGTCGGGGCTGGGCGGCACCGCCAGATGCACCGCGTCCAGCACCTGTTCGTATTGTTGCGGCCCCGTCACCGCCAGCACGCTGGGATGCGCGCCGGTGATGTATTCCGGCTCGGCCCCCAGGCAGCCGGTGACGATCACCTTGCCGTTTTCCGCCAGCGCCTCGCCGATGGCGTGCAGGCTTTCCGCCTTGGCGCTGTCCAGGAAGCCGCAGGTGTTCACGATTACCGCGCCGGCGCCCTTGTAGTCGGGGCTGATCGCATAGCCCTCGGCCCGCAGCCGGGTCAGGATGCGTTCGCTGTCCACCAGCGCCTTGGGACAACCAAGGCTGACCATGCCGATGGTTGGCTGCCCGTCCCTTCGCGTGGTGTCGAAGATCGGGCTGGGGGCTAGATCGGGGCGCAACAGGGGCGGGTTCTGGCTCATGGCCCGGCATATAATCCGGCTCGCGCGGCTTGTTAAGCGGCAAGCGCGGCTCGCCGGAACGTCATTTGGACTTGTGCGTTCGCCAAGGCATAGCAAGGGACATGAACATGCCTTCCCTTATGACCCGCCTTTCTTCGGCGCTTGTCCTGGCGCTGGCCCTTGGCGCCGGCGTCGCCAGCCTGCCCGCGACGGCCCAGGCGCAGGCGCAGCCGCGCGGCAAGCCCATCGTCATCCTGAACAACCGCGGCGGCAATGTCATCAAGGCCATCCGCCAGCGCAACAAGCTGGCCGCCAGCGGCCGCCCGGTCGAGGTGCGCGGCTATTGCCGCTCGGCCTGCACGATCTATATCACCCTGCCCAATGCCTGCCTGGGGCCGGGGGCCACGGTCGGCTTTCACGCGCCCCGCATCCCCGGCACCACCATCATCCCGCCCATCGTGGACGAGTTGATGGCGCAATATTACCGGGGCGGCATCCTGCGGATGTGGAACTCGCAGTGGAAGCATTCGTTGAAGATGCACAAGATCTCGGCCCGCGACTATGTCCGGCTGGACCCGCAAACGCGGCTGTGCAGGAAATAGATGACAAGTCCGCGGCCTTATGTCACATTTGTCTGAAAGGGAGGAAGCAGATGATTCGACAGTCATTTTTCATTACCGCCGCCGCGCTGCTATTGGCCCCCGCCGCCAGCGCGCAGGGCCCGGACGGCCAAGCCGTGCAGCCGCAGCAGCCGCGACCCGCTGCTGCCCAGGACATGCAGGCGCCGCTGAACTGCGCGCTTTGGGCGGAACGCGAGCGGCTGGGCGCCAATTACCGGCATCTGGCACAGGCCCAGGGGCGGGACACGGCCGAAACCTGGCTCAAGCAACAGGCGACGGCCTTCAACCTGCACGCAGCCCGGATGGGCAAGACCGCGATGCCCTGCCCGGCCTAAGCTGTCATTCGCGCAACCGCCAGCCGGTCAGGAAGATCCAGCGGATCACCGCCAGGCAGACCAGGATCATCAGCCCGACGGCGGCCAGCGACAGGCCCACCGGGACGTCGGCGAAGCCGAAAAAGCTCCAGCGGAAGCCTGAAATCAGGTAAAGCACCGGATTCAGCTTCGCCACCGCTTCCCAGAAGGGCGGCAGCATCGAGGCCGAATAGAAGGCCCCGCCCAGAAACACCAGCGGCGTGATGACCATCATCGGCACGATCTGCAACTGCTCGAAATTCTTGGCCCACAACCCGATGATGAAGCCTAGAAGCGAAAAGGCCAGGGCGGTCAGCAGCAAAAAGGCCAGCATCCAGAACGGATGCGCGATATGGATGCCGGTGAACCAGAAGCTGGTCGCCAGGATGACCAGCGCAATCATGATGGCCTTGGCGGCGGCGGCGCCGACATAGCCCAGCATCACCTCGACCCAGCCGGTCGGCGCGACCAGGATTTCATAGATCGTGCCGGAAAATTTCGGGAAATAGATGCCGAAACTGGCATTGGCCACCGATTGCTGCAACACGGTCAGCATCATCAGCCCCGGCACGATGAAGGCGCCATAGGCCACGCCCTCGACCGCCTGGATGCGCCCGCCGATGGCGGCGCCGAAGACGACGAAGTAAAGCACCGTCGACAGCACCGGAGAGGCCAGCGATTGCCAGACCGTGCGAAAGAACCGCGCCATTTCGTGACCAAAGACCGCGCGGACGGAACGCCAGTTCATGCGGTTTCCTCCTCGACCAGCGAGATGAAGATTTCCTCAAGGCTGCTTTGCTTGGTCGAGACGTCGCGCACGCTTAGCCCCAGGCCGGCCATTTCGGCCAGCAGATGCGCGATGCCGGTGCGTTCGGCCCTGGAATCGTAGTCATAGCCCAGCTCTCGCCCGTCCGGTGACAGAACCAGCCCCCGGCCGGCCAGTTCCGGCGGCAGCGCCGCCAGCGGCTGGTGAAGCGAGATGGTCAGGTGCTTCTTGCCGAACTCGCCCATCAGCTCGTCCTTGGGCTTGACCAGCAGGATCTCGCCGCGGTTGATGACGCCGATGCGGTCGGCCATGTCCTCGGCCTCTTCCAGGTAATGCGTGGTCAGGATGATGGTCACGCCCTGGGCGCGCAATTCGCGCACCACCTGCCACATCTCGCGCCGCAGCGTGACGTCCACGCCCGCGGTCGGCTCGTCCAGGAACAGCACCTTGGGGCGGTGCGACAGCGCCTTGGCGATCAGCACCCGGCGCTTCATGCCGCCCGACAATTCGCGGGTCTTCGCGTCCCGCTTGTCCCAAAGCGCCAGGCTGCGCAGCAACTGCTCGATATAGGCATCGTCGGGCGGCTCGCCATAAAGCCCGCGGGTAAAGCGGACGCAGTCGATCACCGGCTCAAAGGGCTCCAGCGCGACCTCTTGCGGGACAAGGCCGATCAGTTTCCGGGCCGCGCGCCAGTCCTTGCGGATGTCGTGGCCGCCGACGCGCACCGTGCCGCCGCTCGGCACCACCAGGCCGCAGACGATCGAGATAAGCGTGGTCTTGCCGGCGCCGTTCGGTCCCAGCAGCGCAAGGATCTCGCCCTCGTCGATGGACAGCGACACATCGTTAAGCGCCGGGGTGCCGCTGCCGTAACGCTTGGACAGATGTTCGATCTCGATGATGGGACGCATCCCGCCCTCCTGTTCCGCCCTTGGCGGGCCCGCAAATCGGCCCGCAGGGTGAACCGCCGCGGGCAAGGGCGCAATGGCGAAAGCGCCCGCGCTGTCACCGGACCGGCAGGCCCCCCGCCTCGGCCAGCAGGCGATCGCTTGCCGGCTCGATCCGCTCTTCCAGCAGTTCCGTCGCCGCGGCCGAGCGCGGCCCGGCATGAAGCGGCGCCAGGAACTCGACCACCGCCGTGCCGCCGCGGACCGGGAAACCGCGCCGCGGCCAGAACAAGCCGCAATTGACCGCTACCGGATGGATGGGCAGGCCGGTGGCGCGCTGGATGGTGCTGGCTCCATGCTTGTAGGGCAGCTTCTGTCCCGGCCGGGTGCGGGTTCCTTCGGGATAGATGATCAACTGGCCCAGCCCCTGGGGCCGGGCGCGGGCGGTCTCGACCTCGGCGATGATCTGCTTCATCGCCTCCTTGCCGCGGGCGCGGTCGATGGGGATGCAGCCGACCTTGCGCGCGAACCAGCCCATGATCGGCACGCGCAGCACCTCGCGCTTCATCACGAAGGCGCGGCGCGGACAGGCATGGGCCAGCGCCAGGATGTCGAGAAAGCTTTGGTGTTTCGAGGCGACGATGCAATCGCCCGCGGGCGGCGTGCCGCGATATTCGACCCGGACGCCCAGGATCAGTCGGGCCGCGCCCAGCATCTGGCCCAGCCACAGGCTGGCCACGCGATGCGCGCGTTCGGGGCGGACCAGCACCTGCGGCAGGCCCCACAGCCCCAAAGCCAGCGTCGCCAGCGCCGCGTAAAGGTAATAAAGCACCGTTCGCGGCCAATCTAGGATCGAAGGTGGGCGCGGATGATAGCGGCTCATCACCGCACCTCGCGCAGCATCTTCAGCGCCGCTGCACGGGTGGCGACAAAGCCGATGGCGGCGGCCGCGACGGGGATCAGCAGCGGCCATAGCCAGCCCCAGCCCTGGAACCCCAGCCCGGTCAGGAAACTGCCCGCCTGGTCCATCTCTGGCAGCGCCCAGACCGCCGCCGTGGCCAGGGCGGTGCCGCCGGCCGCACCCATGGCGGCGCGGCGGGTAAAGCGGCGCACGAAGGCGGTGGCGATGGTGATGTCGCGCGCGCCGATCAGCCGCAGGACGCGGATGACCTGCCCGTTCGCCGCCAGCGCCGCTTTGGCCGCCAGCGTGATCATCGCCCCCGAGGCGGCGGCGATCAGCAACAGCGAGAACAGCCCCAGCACCCGCAGCCGGTTGGCGGCCGAAACCAGCGGCTGGCGCCAGCGGGTATGGTCGTCCAGAACCGCGTCCGGCGCCTCGCCCTCCAGCCGCAGGCGCAGCGCCTCGGCGTCGAAACCCTCGGCGGCGCGCGTCACTTCGATCAGCCGCGGCACCGGCAGCGCCTCGACCGGGACATCAGGGCCGAACCAGGGCTCCAGCAGCCCCTCGACCTCGTCATCGGGCAGCAGCCGGGCCTGGGCGATGCCGGGCGTGGTCTTCAGCGCCGCAAGCACCGTGGCGGTCTGTTGGTCTATCTGCTCGGGCGGGGCGGTGATGCGCACGGTCACGGTCTGGGCCAGTTCGCTGGACCACCGTTCGGCCATCCGCCCGGTGGCCAGCGCCAGCGCCAGGGCAAAGACCGCCAGGAAGGCCATGGCGGCGGCCGAAAACACCGTCAGTTGCGCGGTGAAGCCGGTCGGCGGCACCACGCGGTCGGTTCCGGCCGGGTCGGGCCGGGTCAACCCGCGCCACAGCGCCGCCAGGTCCAGCGATTTCTTCAACTCGGCCCTTTTCACAGATCCGCCCCCGCCAGTTGCAGCCTTTTGCCGGCGATGCGCAGCACCCGCGCCTGCACCTGCTGCTTGGCGGCCCGGATCAGGTTCAGGTCATGGGTGGCGATCAGCACCGCCTTGCCGGAATGGTTCAGTTCGATCAGCAATTGCAACAGCCGCATGGACATGTCCCAATCCAGGTTGCCGGTCGGCTCGTCCGCCAGGATCAGGTCGGGCGACATGATGACGGCGCGGGCCAGCGCGGCGCGCTGCCGCTCGCCCCCCGACAGTTCGGGCGGCATGGCGCGGGCATGGCCGGATAGCTGCACCCAGGCCAGCAGCTCGCCCAGGGCCGGCATGTCCACCTGTTCGCCCGAGACCAGCAGCGGCAGGGCGATGTTTTCCGCCACCGGCAGGTGGTCCAGGAACTGCGTGTCCTGATGCACCACGCCCACGCGGCGGCGCAGCCCGGCGATGCCGTCGCGCGACAGCCCGCGCACATCCTGGCCAAAGGCCGCCATCCGCCCGCCGCTGGGCAGCAGGTCGGCATAGCACAGCCGCAGGAAGGTGGTCTTGCCCGCCCCCGAAGGCCCGGTCAGAAAATGGAACGAGCCCGGCTGAAGCGTCAGCGACATGTCGGCCAGCAGCGGATCGTTGCCGCTATAGCCAAAGGACAGGTTCTGCATCTCGATCACTGATCGTCCTTTCTGAACGGGCCTTTCCCCGCGGGCTGCTTGGCGCGCGGTTCGGGGCTTGATAGAACAGTCGCGCGGCGAATGCGAGACGCCCGCATGACCGAAACGACCCCAGAGCCGAGCCGAAAGACCAGACCATGCGCCTGACCTGCCCCCGCTGCGCGGCCCAGTACGAGATTGCGCAATCCGCCATTCCCGCCCTGGGACGAGAGGTCGAATGCTCGGCCTGCGGCCATGTCTGGCGCGAAGGCGGGCCGGGGAAATCCGGCCCGTCCGGCGCAGCCGGGCCTGCCCGGCCCGCCGATCCCGACGCCCGCCCGGTCCTGAACCGGCCGCTGGACGAATCGATCCTGGCGATCCTGCGCGAAGAGGCGCAGAGGGAATTGCGGGCGCGCGAAGCCGAAACCCGCCCCGCAACCCGCCCCGGCGCGCGCGATCACATTCCCGCGACAGGGGACGGCGCCGCGCCGCAGGCGGGAACCGCAGAGCCCGCCCAGCCGATGGCGGCGACCACGGCGGACCAGGCCGATTGGCCGGCCGTCACCGTCACCGCCCCCCCGGCCGCCGCCGAAACCCCCGCCCCGGCCGCGCAACGCCCGCCCGACCCGCCCCGCCCGGATATCCAGGCGCCCGACCCTGGGCCCGCCGATGCCCCGGCGCCGGACGGGAACGCTTTGCCCGAGGCGGCCCCGCCGGTCCTGGCCCTGCCCGATGCCGAGGAACTGGCCGCGACCCTGACCCGTTCGGCGCCGCCCTCGGCAAACGCCCCGGCCAGGGATGGGCAGCTTCCGCCGGCCACAGCGCCCCTGATCCGCCCGGCGGCGGCCGGGACCGCGCCGGCGGAACCTGACCCCCAGCCCCCGCGCGAAGCGCCGGTACCGGCCCTGGTGACGCCGGCCGCGCCGCGCCGCGGCGGCTATGTCTCGGGCTTCGGCCTGGCGGCCATGCTGGCGCTGGGGGTGGTGGTGCTTTACGCGCTGGCCCCCCAGGTCGCGGTCGAGGAAGGCGGCGGCTGGCTGGCAGAATGGCGCGACGTCGTCGACCGCGGCCGCCTGTGGCTGCACGACCGCATTCTGGACCGCCCATAGCGGCATCGCGCCCCTGGCCCCTGCCCGGCGACCGACCGACTTCGCGTTGCGCGCGGGTTTCAGAAATTCTCCAGCAGCCGGCCCAGATAGTCGCGCTCGTCGCGCGGCCGCTCGCGTTCGCCGCTGCGCCGGCGGATCTCGTCCTGCAACTCGCGGGCCTTGGCAGAGCGGTCGCCCCCCTCGGCCAAGGGATCGCCCGAGGCGATCGAGCCGCCGTCGCCCGACAGCGCCCGGCCCAACGGGTCGGTCTGCGGCTGCCGGTCAAAGGGTTGGGCCAGCCCGCGCTGGCCGCGGGGATCGGCGGAGGGGCCTTGCGGGCCGTTTTCCTGGCCGCCCTGCTGCGGCTGGCCCTCTTGCCCCTGCTGGTTCTGCGCGGTCATCTCGCCCAGGGCGCGCATCCCCTCGCGCATGGACTGGATCGCCTGGGCCTGGCGCTCCATGGCGCCGGCGGCATCGCCCTGGCGCAGCGCCTGCTCGGCATCCTCCATGGCGCGGCCGGCCTCGTCCAACTGGCGGCGCGCCTGTTCGCCCTCGGGCGTGCCGCGACCGGGCAGCAACCCGCGCTGCCGGCCCAGATCCTCGCGCAGGTCGCGCTGGCGGTCGGCAAGCTGCGATCCGTCCTGGGTGCCCTGCCCCTCGTCCTGCTCGCCCGGCGGCTGCCATTGGCCGAACTCGTCCTGCATCTGGCGCATCGCCTCGTCGGCCAGTTTCTGCTGGTCGCGCAGCGTCTGGGCCAGCCGGTCCGAGGGGCGCTGGCGTCCGCCCTCGCCGCCCTCGGATTGCGTGACTTGCATGTTCTGCATCATGCGGTTGAACTGCTCCAGCAATTCCTGGGCCTCGGCCATGCGGCCCTCGTTCATCAGGCGCTGGATCTCGTCCATCATCTGCTGGATCTGGTCGCCGGTGATCTGCTGGCGGTTCTGGGGCGAGCGGTCGAAGCGTTCGGCCGGGTCCTGCCCCTGCTGCTGGGCCAGCATGTCCAGATAGTCGTCGGTCGCCTGCTTCAGCTCGTCCATCAGGCGCTGGACCTCGTCGGAACTGGCGCCGTTGCGGATCGCCTCGGACAGCCGCTCCTGCGCCTGGCGCATCCGCTCCAGCGCATCGGCCAGCCCGCCATCCTCCAGCGCCACGGCCGCGTCCCACAGCACCTGCGCCAGCCGGTTGCGCGCCTTGTCGTCCAGATCGCCCGCCTCCAGCGCGGCGATGGCGCCCTGCAAGCCCTGGTGCAGCCCCACGTCCATGAAACCCTCGGGCTGCCAGCTTGCCGCGCGCAGCAACTGGGCGCTGCGGGCGGCATTGTCGCGCGACCACAACAGGTCGCGGCGCAGCTCGATCAGCGCCGCCGCCACCGGGTCGAAGAACCGCCGCCCCGGCAGGACCATGCGCATCGGCTGGGAAACGCCCGCCTGGCCGATGCCGTCCTCGACCTTCAGCGCCACCGTCACCGGCAGGTTGGCCCAAGGGTGGCGCGCCAGATCGCCCACCAGCCGGCCGCGCACCTGCTGGCGGCTGCCGGTCGCGGGCAAGGGCAGGTCCAGCTCCACCGGCTCGCGCGGCTCGGGCGCGATCGCCAGACCGAACCGGCGGTCCACCGCATCCAGGTCCAGCGCGATGACCGCCTGCCCCGCGGCGATGCCATTGTCGTCGCTGGCGGTGAACTCCTGCACCAGCCTTCCGTCGGCGCGCCGCTCGGGCGCCTTGCCCGGCGCCACCACCGGCGCCGCATCGGGCAGCACGGTCACGTCAAAGCGCCGCCCCGCGACCTCGACCACGCCGTCGTGCTCTGCCATGAACTCGGGCGCCGCGGGATCGCCGCCCGGCACCGCCGCCCCGACATCCTGCCCGATCTCGGCGCCCTCGCCGTAAAGGCGGAAACTCAGCTTCGATCCCTTGGGCAGCTCCAGCCCCTGGCCCTCGGGCAGGGCGTTCAGGTAAAGCGTCGGACGGCGGGTATAGGCGGGCGGCTCGGCCCAGCCCTCCCATGAAGGACCGCCGGCGGCCTCGGGCAGCGCGCCGGGCACCGGGCGAAAGCTCGCCCCCAGCGCGGCCAGGCCCTGGCCCAATTGCCCGGTCGGGGCAAAGACCAGCGCCATGGCCAGCGCCACCAGCCCGACCAGCCGCAGCGCCACCGGGTCGCGCCAGCGCAGCCGCGCATCGGGGAGAACGGGGCGCGCGCCCAGGGCCGCCGCCTGCATCCGCGCCAGATGCGCCCGCCACAGCGCATCCGCGCCCTCGTCCCCGGCCCCCACCGCCATCCGGTCGCGCAGCGCCGAAAGCGGCCGTCCCGGCAGGGTCCGGTCGACCCGCAGCCGCGCCGTCCTGGCCGAGGGGCGCCGGAACCGCCGCAGCCCCCAACCGAAAGCCAGCAGCACGGCCAGCCCGACCAGCCCCATCAACCACAACAGCACCCGCGAGGGGAAAAGATCGGTCGCGCCAAAGGCCAGCGCCGCCAGCGCCAGCGCCAGGACCACGCCCAGGGGCCAAAAGGCAGCGGCCAGCGCCTCCCACCACATGCCGGCGCGGGTCAGCCCCACCGCCCAGCCTATCCGGCGCGGCTCAGCGGGTTCCATGGTCCCGCCCCCCCGTTCTTCCGTGAGGAAATATCCCACGGGGGTCCGGGGGTGTGAAACCCCCGGCGACCACGCAGCAGGAAGCGATACCTATAGCCATTCCGGGATGGTATCGCGTCCCAGCATTTCCTCAAGCGTCGGTCGCGCCCGAATGACGGCGAATTGATCGCCGCTGACCAGCACCTCGGGCACCAAGGGCCGGGAATTATATTCCGAGGCCATCACCGCGCCATAAGCCCCGGCCGAGCGCAGCGCCACCAGGTCGCCCGGCGCCAGCACCGGCAGATCGACCGCCTTCTGGAAGGTGTCGCCGGTCTCGCAGACCGGGCCGACCACGTCATGCCGCGCCACCTCGGCCCCCGGCGCCGGCTCGCGCACCGGCACGATGTCGTGATGGGCCGAATACATCGCCGGCCGGATCAGGTCGTTCATCGCCGCGTCGAGGATCAGGAAATCCCGCCCCTCGCCCTGTTTCAGATAGATCACCGAGGCAAGCAGGATGCCGGCATTGCCGGCGATGTTGCGCCCCGGCTCGATCTCGATCTCGCAGCCCAGGTCGCCCACGGCATCGCGGATCACCTGGCCGTATTCGATGGGCAGGGGCGGGGCATTGTTGTCGCGGCGGTAGGGGATGCCCAGGCCGCCGCCCATGTCCAGCCGGGTGATGGCATGCCCGTCGGCGCGCAGGGCGCGGGTCAGTTCCGCCATCTTGGCATAGGCCTGGCGATAGGGCTCCAGGTCGGTCAACTGGCTGCCGATATGCATGTCGATGCCGACCACCTTGATGCCGGGCAGGCGCGCGGCATGGGCATAGACCTCGCGCGCGCGCGCGATGGGAATGCCGAACTTGTTTTCCGACTTGCCGGTGGCGATCTTCTCATGCGTCTTGGCATCGACATCGGGGTTCACCCGCACGGCGACCGGCGCCTCGACCCCCATGGACGCGGCGACGCGCGACAGCAATTCCAGTTCCGGCTCGGATTCGACGTTGAACTGGCGGATGCCGCCTTCCAAGGCCATGCGCATCTCGGGTTCCAGCTTGCCGACGCCGGAAAAGACGATGCGCTCGCCCGGCACGCCCGCCGCCCTGGCCCGCGCATATTCCCCGCCCGAAACGATATCCATGCCGGCGCCCAGGTCGCCCAGAAGCTTCAGCACCGCGATGTTCGAATTGGCCTTGACCGCAAAGCAGACCAGGTGATCGGTCCAATCCAGCGCCTGCTGGAACAGCTTGAAATGCCGGGTCAGCGTGGCCGCGGAATAGACATAGACCGGGGTGCCGACCCTGGCCGCGATGCGGGCCAGCGGCACTTCTTCGGCATGAAGCCAGCCGTCGACATAGTTGAAGTGATCCATCAGGTGATCCTGCGAGAGCGGATGAACAGATAAAGCGGCAGCGCAAAGCCGATCCCCAGCGCCAGCCCCGGCAGCGTCAGCAGCGCCGCCCAGTTGCGGCGCAGCATGGTCTCGACCAGACACCACAGCGCCAGGGTGGCCTGCGCCAGCAGTTCGGACCCGCCTGTGCCCTGCCACAGCGCCTCGCCCCGCCACAGCGCCACGGCGGCGCCGGCCAGTGCAAGCGCGATCCAGACCAGCCGCAAAGGCGTCAGGTCAGAGTTCCGATATGACACCGAAACGCGCCTCTCCGCTGATATGCACGCCGGGGACGTGGTCGGTGTCGCGGCTGGGCTCGGGCCGGGTCGGGGCGCCATCGACGCCGCAGCCGGCCAGGCTCGCCAGGATAAGCGCGAAGGCGGCGAAAAGCAGGTGCTGCGTCATGCGGGGTTCTCCTCGAGTTTCTGTTTCCAGCGGGCGATCTGGGCGCGGACCTGCTGGGGCGCGGTGCCGCCATAGGACATGCGCGAGGCGACCGAATTATGCACCCCCAGCACGGTATAGACATCCGCGGTGATCGCCGGGTTGACCGATTGCATCTGTTCCAGCGTCAGGTCGGGCAGATCCACGCCCGATTTCTCGGCCATGGCCACCAGCGCGCCGGTCGCGTGATGGGCGTCGCGGAAGGGCAGCCCGGCCTTGCGCACCAGCCAGTCGGCCAGATCGGTCGCGGTGGAAAAGCCCGATCCCGCCGCCGCCTCCAGCCGTTCGCGGTTCGCGGTCAGGTCGGCCAGCATCCCCTCCATCGTCGCCAGGGCCAGCATCAGGTTGTCGCTCGCGTCGAAGACCTGCTCCTTGTCCTCCTGCATGTCCTTGGAATAGGCCAGCGGCAGGCCCTTCATCACCACGAACAGCGCCACGGCCGCCCCAAGGATGCGGCCGATCTTGGCTCGGATCAGTTCCGCCGCGTCGGGGTTCTTTTTCTGCGGCATGATCGAAGAGCCGGTCGAGAAGCGGTCCGACATGGTGACAAAGCGGAACTGGGCCGAGGACCAGATCACCAGTTCCTCGGCCAGCCGCGACAGGTGGACGGCGCAGATCGCGGCCGAGGACAGGTATTCCAGCGCGAAATCCCGGTCGCTGACCGCATCCAGGCTGTTGGCCATCGGCCGGTCGAACCCCAGGGCCTGCGCCGTCGCCTCGCGGTCGATGGGGAACCCCGTCCCCGCCAGCGCCGCCGCGCCCAGGGGTGATTCGTTCATGCGCTGGCGGGCGTCCCGGAACCGCGACAGGTCGCGGCCGAACATCTCGACATAGGCCATCATGTGATGGCCCCAGGTCACCGGCTGCGCGGTTTGCAGATGGGTAAAGCCCGGCATCACCCAATCCGCACCGCGTTCGGCCTGCGACAAGGCGGCGCGGATCAGCGCGTCAAGCCCGGCAATGGCCGCGTCGCATTGGTCGCGCACCCAAAGCCGGAAATCCGTCGCCACCTGGTCGTTGCGGCTTCGCGCCGTATGCAGCCGCCCCGCCGGCTCTCCGACGATCTCCTTGAGCCGCGATTCCACGTTCATGTGGATGTCTTCCAGCGCGGTCGAAAAGGGAAAGCCCCCCGCCTCGATCTCTGACAAGACCGTGAGCAGCCCTTTCCCGATCGCCTCGGCATCGCTAGTGCTGATGATGCCTTGTGCCGCAAGCATCGCGGCATGGGCGCGGCTGCCCCGGATGTCCTGGGCATAAAGCCGCCGGTCGAAGCCGATCGAGGCGTTGATCGCCTCCATGATCGCGTCCGGGCCTGCGGCGAAACGTCCGCCCCACATCTGGTTGGCGGTGGTAGGCTGCTCGGTCATGACTTGTCCTTCGGGGGGTGGAATGCGTTGGCTGGTTCTTTATACGGCGCTGGTCCTTGGTGCAAATGCCGCTGTGGCGGGTGAAATCGACTGGCAGGCCGCGCATGACGGCGGGCTTGCCAAGCTGCAACGGACCGATCCGACGCCCGTGCCCGCGACCGCGTTCACCGACCCCGAGGGCGGCACCCACAGCCTGGCCGACTGGCGGGGCAAGGTGGTGCTGCTGAATTTCTGGGCGACCTGGTGCGCCCCCTGCCGCGAGGAAATGCCCTCGCTCGACGCGCTTCAGGCGCAGATGGGCGGCGAGGATTTCGAGGTGGTCGCCATCGCCGCCGGCCACAACCCGCCGCCCGCGGTCAGGAAATTCCTGGAGGAAGAGGGCATCACCCATCTGCCGGTGCTTCTTGACCCCCGCCAGGGCCTTGCGCGCGGGATGGGCGTCATGGGGATGCCGGTGACGGTGCTGATCGACCGCGACGGGCGGGAAATCGCGCGGCTGATCGGTGGCGCGGACTGGTCCTCGGACGCGGCCAAGGAACTGGTCAGGCAGGCGACAGCGCCCTGACGCGGGCATGGGCCGGGCAATGGGCCATATGGTCGTTGACCAGCCCGCAAGCCTGCATGAAGGCATAGGTGATCACCGGCCCGCAAAAATTGAAGCCACGCTTTTTCAAGGCCTTGGCCATGGCTTCGGATTGCGGCGTCTTGACCGGGACCTGGCTCATGGCGCTGAAGCGGTTCTGGATCGGCCGGCCGCCGACGAAGGACCAGATAAAGGGCGAAAACCCCTGCGCCTCCTCGATCTCCAGAAACAGCCGCGCGCCCTTGACGGCCGCCTCGATCTTGCCGCGATGGCGGACGATGCCGGGGTTTTGCAGGGCCTGCGCCACCTCGGCCTCGCCCCAGGCGGCGACGCGCTGGGGGTCGAAGCCTTCGAAGGTCTCGCGAAAGGCGTCGCGCTTGCGCAGGATGGTGATCCAGCTCAGCCCGGCCTGGAACCCGTCCAGCACCAGCTTTTCCCAAAGCGCGCGCGAATCATATTCCGGCACGCCCCATTCATGGTCGTGATAGGCGACGTAAAGCGGGTCGGTGCCGCACCAGGCGCAGCGTTCCGTCAGGTCGGGCAAGGATCGGTTAACCTCGAGTCGAAAATATGGCTCCAGTTTACCCGATCTTAGCAGATGATCGCCAGAGTTCAGGCGATGACAGGAGCTTGGCATGACTGAATATATCGATTCGCAACCCGAAACGGCCTCCCCGCTGGATTTCGTCGTCGACCAGCAATCGCGGGTGACGATGGCAACGGTGCGGCGCGCGGTATCGCGCGGCGACGCGGTTCTGGCCTATCAACCCGTGGTGCAGGCCGACCGGCCCGACCATGCCGCGTTCCATGAAGGGCTGATCCGAATCATTGACGAAACCGGCCGCATCGTGCCGCTGCGCGACTTCATGCCCCTGGCCGAAACGACCGAGCTTGGGCGGCAGATCGACTGCCTGTCGCTATCGCTGGGGCTGAAATCCCTGGCCGAAGAACCGTCATTGCGCCTGTCGATCAACATGTCGGCGCGTTCCATCGGCTATCCGGCCTGGCTGCGCGCGCTGCATGACGGCATGGGCGGGGATGACAGCATCGCGGAACGGCTGATCCTGGAAATCACCGAAAGCTCGGCCATGGGCCTGCCGGAACTGGTCGGGCAGTTCATGCAGGAATTGCAGGCTCGGGGCGTCAGCTTTGCGCTGGACGATTTCGGCGCCGGCTATACCTCTTTCCGCTATCTGCGGGATTTCTGCTTCGACATGATCAAGATCGACGGCCAGTTCATCCGCGACATCGCCGAACAGCGCGACAACCAGGTGCTGACGCGGGCGCTGCAATCCATCGCGCATCATTTCGACATGTTCACGGTCGCGGAATCGGTCGAGACGGCGGATGACGCTGCCTTCCTGATCGACATGGGAATCGACTGCCTGCAAGGCTACTATTTCGGCGCGCCGACCATCGTACCGCCCTGGAAATCGCCCCATTCGGCCGCGCGCCGCAGCTGATCGCAGCGCGCCACCTGCAACGGGTCCAGGCGGCCTTGGCCAGCTGTTTCATGCTGCGGCGCAAAGCCGCGCATTCGCAATTGCAGCATCTGCTGGCCGCGCCGGGCCGGAACCCGGCCCCATGCAGGCCGCGGCCGCGATCCTTTCCGGCGGCCGTGGCGCGACCAAGTCCGCTTGACCTCGGATAATGAAACGGCAAACAGTCTTCCTGTACCGATACTTTCGCCATCTGGGAAGGAGCCCTGTCATGACCAAAGCCGTAATCGTTTCCGCCGCCCGAACACCTGTCGGCAGCTTTCTGGGATCCTTTGCGAACATGCCCGCGCACGAGCTGGGCGCGATCGTGCTCAAGGCCGTCGTCGAACGCGCCGGCGTCGATCCGGCCGAGGTGTCCGAAACCATCCTGGGCCAGGTCCTGACGGCCGCCCAGGGCCAGAACCCCGCCCGCCAGGCCCATGTGAATGCGGGCTTTCCGCGGGAATCGGCGGCCTGGATCATCAACCAGGTCTGCGGTTCCGGCCTACGCTCGGTCGCGCTGGCGGCGCAGCAGGTGATTTTGGGCGATGCCAGGATCGTCGCGGCCGGCGGCCAGGAATCCATGTCGCTGGCCCCCCATGCCGCCTATATCCGCGCCGGGCAGAAGATGGGCGACATGAAGATGCTGGATACCATGATCAAGGACGGGCTGTGGGACGCTTTCCACGACTATCACATGGGCACCACCGCCGAGAATGTCGCCGCCAAGTGGGAAATCGCGCGGGCCGATCAGGACGAATTTGCCGTCGCCTCGCAAAACAAGGCCGAAGCCGCGCAAAAGGCCGGTAAGTTCGCCGACGAGATCGTGCCCGTGACCATCAAGTCCCGCAAGGGCGAAACGGTGGTCGATGCCGACGAATACATCCGCCATGGCGCTACCCTGGACGCCATGCAAAAGCTGCGCCCGGCCTTCAGCAAGGAAGGCACCGTCACCGCGGCCAATGCCTCGGGGCTGAACGACGGCGCCGCCGCCGTGCTGGTCATGACCGAGGACGAGGCGGCGCGGCGCGGCCTGACGCCGCTGGCGCGCATCGCCTCCTATGCGACCGTGGGCGTCGATCCGCAGATCATGGGCAGCGGCCCGATTCCCGCCAGCCGCAAGGCGCTGGAAAAGGCCGGCTGGACCGCCGCAGACCTGGACCTGGTCGAGGCGAACGAGGCCTTTGCCGCCCAGGCCATCGCCGTCAACCGCGACATGGGCTGGGATCCGTCGGTGGTGAACGTCAACGGCGGCGCCATCGCCATCGGCCACCCGATCGGCGCCTCGGGCTGCCGCATCCTGAACACGCTGCTGTTCGAAATGCAGCGCCGCCAGGCGAAAAAAGGCCTGGCCACCCTGTGCATCGGCGGCGGCATGGGTGTCGCGATGTGCCTGGAACGCCCCTGATCGCAGAAATGCGCGCGCAACTATCTTGCGCGCGCATCCGCGCTTCGGTAACACAATTTCACGACCATTTTCAAAGGGGGACGAGAAATGGCAAGAGTGGCCCTTGTGACCGGCGGCTCGCGCGGCATCGGCGCGGCGATCTCTAAGGCGCTGAAACAGGCGGGTCATACCGTCGCGGCGACCTATGCGGGCAATGACGATGCGGCCCGCGCCTTTACCGAGGAAACCGGCATCCAGACCTATAAATGGTCGGTGGCGGATTACGACGCCTGCGCCGCCGGCATCCGCCGCATCGAGGAGGAACTGGGCCCGATCGACATCCTGGTCAACAATGCCGGGATCACCCGCGACGCCATGTTCCACAAGATGACCCCCCAGCAGTGGAAAGAGGTCATCGACACCAACCTGACCGGGCTTTTCAACATGACCCACCCGGTCTGGTCGGGGATGCGCGACCGCAAATATGGCCGCATCGTCAATATCAGCTCGATCAACGGGCAAAAGGGCCAGGCCGGCCAGGCGAACTATTCCGCCGCCAAGGCCGGCGACCTGGGCTTTACCAAGGCGCTGGCCCAGGAAGGCGCGCGTGCCGGCATCACCGTGAACGCGATCTGCCCCGGCTATATCGGCACTGAGATGGTGCGCGCCATCGACGAAAAGGTGCTGAACGAACGCATCATCCCCCAGATCCCCGTCGGCCGCCTGGGCGAGCCCGAAGAAATCGCGCGCTGCGTGGTGTTCCTCGCGTCCGAAGATGCCGGCTTCATCACCGGCTCGACCATCAGCGCCAATGGCGGCCAGTTCGTCGTCTGAACCGCTGCCCGGAACAGGCAACGGCCCGCGACATCTCGCGGGCCGTTTCTGATTCCAGGTTCCAGCCTTTGGGCGGGCCGGGCCCGCCCTAGCCGCGGGTCAATGCGACAGGCGCGAGATCTCTTCCTTGAGGCGAAGTTTTTCCTTCTTCATCTGGGCGATGGCAAGGTCATCCATGGCGGGGCTGCGATGCGCGGCCTCGATGGCATTCGAAAGCGACTGATGTTTGCGGCGAAGCTCCTGAACATGGGATTCAACCGACATTTCGTCCTCCTCTTGGATTGATCGAACCCAGGAATTGCAGCACAGAATCGTCACATTGTCACCGGGAATCCCGCCCGCCGAGCGAAAGTGACGCACCCTCGCGCAAAACCGCCTGCGCGGCTGCGGTCAGATCCTCGGCATCGGCCGAATGTGACGGTTTTTCGTGCATGACAAAGGGCGATAGCAGGCGCAGCGGCGCCCGCGCACCCTTGCGGGCCGCAACGATCACCCGGCCCGCATCGCGCCCCTGGCGCGCCGCAACTGGCAGGATCGTGATCGCGCCGGCCCGCCCGTCCAGCGCGGCCAGCACCGCCGCCAGCCGGTCGGCGCGCTGGATCAGCGTCAGCCAGCCCCCCGGCCGCAACCGGCGCAGCCCCGCCCGGACCCACAGCGCCAGCGGCACCTGTTCGTGCCGGGCCAGGCCGCGGCCGGCATCCGGCGCGGACGGCCCGTCAAGGAAATAGGGCGGATTGGCGATGACATGGTCAAAGTCCCGGTCGCGCAGGGCGGCAGGCATCCGGGCCAGGTCGCCCTGATGCAGTTCGGCGGCGATGGCATTGGCTGCGGCATTCCGTCGCGCCAGTTCGGCATAGGCCGGCTGCACCTCCAGCCCCGCCAGGCGCAGGCCGGGCACCCGCGCGCCCAGGCACAGCATCGCCACCCCTGCCCCGCATCCCAGTTCCAGCGCCGATTGCCCCGCCCGCGCCGGGCAGGCGGCGGCCAGCATCACCGCATCGGCCCCGGCGCGATAACCGCGCGCCGGCTGGACGATGCGCAGCCGGCCGCCGAGGAACCCGTCCTCGCGCAGGTCGTCAACCATGGTGGACGCGATTGTCCCGCAGGATGGCGCGCGCCATGAACAGGTCGCGATCCGCCACCATCAGCCGGCGCGGCAATATGCCCAGCGAGCCCTCCAGCACGCTCATGTGCTGGTCCAGCGGAAAGGACTGGATTCCCTCGGCCGCCAGCAGGTCGGCGGCGCGGGTGATCAAAAGCGGGTCGGTGGTGCGCAGAAGCTCTTTCATGACTTGGGAAAGTTACGCGGCTGTTGCGCATGTGTCCATGGCGTGGCAATGGCATGCGGCGAAAGGGGATAGCTGATGGGCATGAACGAAAACGTCTCCAAGCCGCTGGACCGGCTTTCGGCGGAACTTGCCGGCGATATGGACCGGGTCAATGCGCTGATCCGCGAACGCATGGCCAGCCGCCACGCCCCCCGCATTCCCGAAGTGACCACGCATCTGGTCGAAGCCGGCGGCAAGCGGCTGCGGCCGCTGCTGGTGCTGGCGGCGGCGCGGCTGTGCGGCTATGGCGGCGACAGCCACATCCTGCTGGCCGCCGCGGTCGAGTTCATTCATACCGCCACGCTGCTGCATGACGACGTGGTCGACGAAAGCCGGCAGCGGCGCGGCCGGCCGACGGCCAACCTTCTGTGGGACAACAAGTCCAGCGTTCTGGTCGGCGACTACCTGTTCGCGCGCAGCTTCCAGTTGATGGCGGACACGGAAAGCATGCAGGTCATGCGCATCCTGGCCAATGCCAGCGCCACCATCGCCGAGGGCGAGGTGCTGCAACTGACCGCCGCCCAGGATATCGCGACCAGCGAGGACACCTATATCCAGATCGTGCGCGGCAAGACCGCGGCGCTGTTTTCCGCCGCGACCGAGGCGGGGGCGGTGGTCTCGGGCGCCGACCCGGTGGTGCAGCGGGCGCTGTTCGATTACGGCGACGCGCTGGGGATCGCCTTCCAGATCGTCGACGACCTGCTGGACTACGGCGGCTCGACCACGGCCATCGGCAAGAATGTCGGCGACGATTTCCGCGAGCGCAAGCTGACCCTGCCGGTGATCAAGGCCATCGCCGGCGCCGACGAAGCCGAGCGCGCCTTCTGGGAACGCACCATCGGCCAGGGCCGCCAGGAAAAGGCCGACCTGGCCACGGCGCTGGAAATCCTGCACCGCCGCGGGGCGCTGGAAACCGCGCGCGCCGACGCCATCGCCTGGGCCGGCCGGGCCAAGGCCGCGCTGCAAGCCGCGCCCGACCAGCCGCTGCGCCGGATCCTGGCGGATCTGGCGGATTTCGTGGTCTCTCGCCTGTCCTGACCGCCAACGAAAAAGCCCGGCCTGGCGCCGGGCTTTTCCTTTCGGCCTTGGGCCTGCCTAGCTGTTATAGGCGCTTTCGCCATGGGTGGCGATGTCCAGCCCCTGCCGCTCTTCCTGGTCCGGGACCCGCAGGCCGATCACCGCCTTGACGATCATCAGCGCGACGAACGACACGACCCCCGACCAGGCCGCCGCCACGATCACCCCCATGGCCTGGATCATGACCTGGCCCAGCATGTCATAGCCGGCTGCCACCGATTCGGTCGCATAGTCGTAAATGCCCGACCCGCCCAGCGACGGCGCGGCAAAGACGCCGGTCAGGATCGCGCCGACGATGCCGCCCACGCCGTGGATGCCGAACACGTCCAGGCTTTCATCCACGCCCAGCCGCGCTTTCAGGCTGATGACGAACCACATGCACAGGAAACCCGCCGCCAAGCCGATGGCGATGGCGCCCATCGGGCCGACGAAGCCGGCGGCGGGCGTGATGCCGACCAGCCCGGCGATGGCGCCCGAGACCCCGCCCAGAAGCGAGGGGTGGCCGCGCAGGAACCATTCACCAAAGGCCCAGGCCAAGGCCGCGGCGGCGGTGGCGACGGTGGTGTTCAGGATCGCCAGGGCCGCGGTGCCGGTCGCCTCCATGTTCGAGCCGGCATTGAAGCCGAACCAGCCGATCCACAGCAGGCAGCCGCCCAGGAAGGTAAAGGGCAGGTTGTGCGGCGCCATCAGTTCCCGGCCATGGCCAAGCCGGGGACCGACGACCACCGCGGCGACCAGCCCCGCGACGCCTGCATTGATATGGATGACCGTGCCCCCGGCGAAATCCAGATCGCCATGCCCGAACAGGAACCCGCCGGGCGCGTCATGGGCCGAGGGGCCGCCCCACCACCAGACCATATGCGCCATCGGCAGGTAGGAGAAGACGAACCAGATCGCCACAAAGGCCAGCACGGCCGCGAACTTCATCCGCTCGACCGTGGCGCCGACGATCAGCGCCGGCGCCAGGCAGGCAAAGGCCATCTGGAAGATGATAAAGGCATATTCCGGCACATAGACATTGGTGCTGAAGGTCTCGGCCAGGGACGAGCTGTCCACGCCGGCCAGGAACGCCTTAGAAAAGCCGCCGATGAACGGGGTCAGCCAAGTTGCCTCGTCAGCCGATGCCGCGCCGGTGAAGGCCAGGGAATAGCCAAAGGCGACCCACAGGATCGCCATGATGCAGAAGACGGTAAAGACCTGCATCAGCACCGACAGCATGTTGCGGGCGCGCACCAGCCCGCCATAGAACAGCGCCAGGCCGGGGATGGCCATCGCCATGACCAGGATGGCGGAAATCATCATCCAGGTGGTGTCGCCCTTGTCCAGCACGGGCGCGGCCGCCTGCATGGCGGCGGCCGGGCCGTCCTGGGCCAGCGCCGGCAGGGCCAGCACCGCCACCGGCAGGGCCAGCGCCGGGATCGCGGATTGCATCGCGGTTGGTTTCATCATCTTTCCTGCACCTTCTTTCTGCATCGCGGCAGCCGCGTCCCGGCCAGGAAACCCGGCGCCGCGGGGCCTGGGCAAGATCTTGGCGGCGCTTGGCCGGCCCGGCCCCGGCGCTGCCCGAAATAGCGGCAGGCCGGCGGGGCTTTGCGCCTGCTCGCGGCAGTTCACTGATCGGTCATCGCGGTTCTCAAGCCGGGGGCTTTGATGTATGTTGCGCGCCAACGGGCCGGAGCAATCGGCCGGGCAGGAAAGCAGGCATGAAGAAACCGACCGGCAAGGGCCGCATTGTCGCGGACAAGCGCAATTTCGACCAAGCCCCCCAAAGCCGAAACAGCGGTCCGCCGCCGCCTCTGGCAGGCCGCGCAAGCGCGCGCGGCGCGGCAATGTGGTGACGCGCGCCATCGCCGGATTCGTGTCCTTGGTCTGGCGGGTGATCTGGGGCAGCTTCTGGCGGCTGGGGCTGACGCTGGCGCTGATTCTCGGCCTGGCCAGCTTTTACTTCTACACCACGCTGCCCGAACCCTCGGCGCTGTTCGACGGCCGGGCCCGCGGCTCGGTCACGATGCTGGACAACGAAGGGCGGGTTTTCGCCTGGCGCGGGGAAACCTTCGGCATGGTCAGCGCCGACAAGATCGCGCCGGTCCTGAAGGACGCGGTGGTCGCGACCGAGGACAAGCGGTTCTTCCAGCATCTCGGCGTCTCGCCACGCGGCATCGCCAGCGCCATCAAGATCAACATGGCCGAGGGCCGAGGGCCGCTGGAAGGCAATGGCGGCTCGACCATCACCCAGCAGGTGGCCAAGCTGCTCTGCCTGGGCGAGACCTTCGACCCCATCCGCTGGAAATCCGAGGCCGAGTTCGAGGCCGAATGCCGCAAATCGTCGATCTGGCGCAAGATCAAGGAAGTCCCCTATGCGCTGGCCATGGAGGCGAAATACTCCAAGGAAGACATCCTCAACATCTATATGAACCGCTCGTATCTGGGCGCCGGGGCGCGCGGCTTCGAGGCGGCATCGCAGCGCTATTTCAGCAAGTCGGCGGCCGAGGTGAACGCCCCCGAGGCGGCGATGCTGGCCGGCCTGCTCAAGGCGCCCAGCTATTTCGCGCCGACCTCGAACCTGCAACGCGCACAGGACCGGGCCACGGTCATCCTGGGGCTGATGCACGACCAGGGCTATCTGGACGACGGCCAGCTTGCCCAGGCCAAGGCGCAGCCGGCGGCGCTGTCCAAGGCGGCGGCCGCGCGGGCCGGCGGCTATTTCGCCGATTGGGTGATGGAATCCGGCCCCGGCTTTCTGACCAGCGAGACGACCGAGGATGTCACGATCACCACCACCTTCGACCAGCGCGTCCAGCGCGCCGCCGAACGGGCGCTGACGCGCATCTTCGACGAGAAGGTCGCCGACGGCTCCAAGGCGCAGGCCGCCGTGGTGGTGATGTCGCCCGACGGCGCGGTGCGCGCCATGATCGGCGGGCGCGACAGCACCGCCATAGGCACCTTCAACCGTGCGACCCAGGCCAAGCGGCAGACCGGCTCCAGCTTCAAGCCCTTTGTCTTTGCCGCGGCGCTGGACCAGGGCTACAGCCCCAACGACACGGTACAGGACGCGCCGCTGACCATCAACGTGCGCGGTTCGGGTCCCTGGTCGCCGCAGAACTATACCCGCCGCTATGCCGGCGAGGTGACGCTGACCCGCGCGCTGACCCAGTCGCTGAATACCGCCACGATCCGCCTGCAAGAAATCGCCGGGCGCGACGCCGTGCGCCGCGTGGCCCGCGATTTCGGCTTTGCCGACGACCTGGCCAGCGGCCCTTCGCTGGGGCTGGGCGTGTCGGAATCGACGCTTCTGAACATGACGGGCGCCTATGCGGGCATCCGCAACGGCGGCACCGCCGTCAGCCCCTATGGCCTGGTCGAGCTGCGCATCAAGGGCGATGACCAGGCGCTGATCGGCCAGGCCGGCGGCATGGGCCAGCGGGTCATCTCGCAAAAGGCGGCGCGCGAACTGATCGGCATGATGCAGCAGGTGATCGAAGGCGGCACCGGCAGCCGCGCCCGGCTGCCCGGCCGTCCGGCGGCGGGCAAGACCGGCACCACCTCCAGCTATCGCGACGCCTGGTTCATCGGCTTTACCGGGCAATATGTCACCGGCGTCTGGATGGGCTATGACGACAACACGCCGCTGAAGGGCGTGACCGGCGGCGGGCTGCCTGCCGAGATCTGGCAGGCGGTGATGGCCGAGATCCACGACGGACTGCCGGTCGAATCGCTGGGCAGCTTTGCCTTTGACCCCGACAGCGCCGTGCCGCAGGTGGTCAGCACCGGCGGCGATGGCGCCGCCGACCCGCTGGCCGCCGCGCTGTCCGAGGCGCTTGGCCAGCCCTCGCCCCAAGGCCAGGGCCAGAATCAGGTCCAGGATCAGGCGCTGCCGATGGCCGAGGCCGGGCGCGCCCTGCCCGATCCGGGCGTGCAGGCACCGGGCGGCCCGCCGCTGTTCCCGGCCGAAACCGTCACCAGCGGGCCGGATGCCGAGATGCCGCCCCCCGGCGCCGATGGCGGCGAAGCAGGCGGCGACGACGCGCTGACCCAGGCGCTGCGCGGCATCCAGGGCGTCTATCAGGAATGAAAAAAGGCCGGTCCCGCAGGACCGGCCTTTTCCTTCGGCGGCGCCAACCTCAGCCGGCCTGTTGCAGATCCGCCGTCAGCGCCGCCAGGTCGCCCTTGTGCCGCGCCAGCATCGCCCCGATCTCGGCCCGTTCCGAGGCGAGCATGTTCACCCCCTCGATGATGATGTTGAAATAGCGGCTTTCCCCGGACTTGTCCGAGACATGCCATTCCACCTCCATCGGGCTGCGCCCCTTGAGATAGGCGACCGAGGTCACGGCGAAGAAGGATTTAACCGGCTTGGCGCCCGTCACCTCGATCTTCGAGCCGATGAACTCGCGGAAGCGCTTGCCGTATTTGCGGCCGATATAGCCTTGGAACGCCTGGCGATAGGCGGCGAACTCGGCCGCGCCCGCCTGCCGCGCCGCCGGGCCCAGGGCCGAGCGGGCGATGATCTCGACATCGGCATGGCGGGCGAAGATCGCCTCGAAGGCGCGATACATCTGTGCCGCCGGCTGGCCGGAATTGATGACGGCATAGACCTCGGCCAGGGATTTCTCGATCAGCGCCCGCGCCTGGCCCGTGTCCAGCGCCCAGGCCGGTCGGGCGGCGGCGGCCAGCCCGGCGCCGATCAGGCCCAGGAAGCCGCGGCGCGTGTCATTCGGCATAAGGGTCAATGTATTCTCCTTCCTCGCCCAGTTCGTGGCGGCGATGCTGCAACCAGATCAGCCGCGTCTGGGCATAACTATCGGCGCTTTCGTGCAGGATGGAATCGACGGAATCGCCGAACCGGCCCCGCTCACTGGCTTTTGAAGCAAGCCGCGCGCCCATGCCGATCAGATACTGATCGCGATTCAGCCAGCCGCGCATCGGGTCGATGGCCAGGTCCACGACCCGTCCCAGCACATCGCGCCCGGTCGAGGGGCCGACCAGCGGCAGTTCCAGATAGGCCCCTTCGCCGACGCCCCAGCGGGCCAGCGTCTGGCCGAAATCGGTATCCTCCTCGGGCAGGGCGAAATCGCTGGCGGCCGGGTCCAGGAACCCCGCCAACCCGACCGTGGTGTTCACCAAAAAGCGCAGGGTGCCGCGCGCCGCCGGACCCGGCCTGCCTTGCAGCAGGTGGTTCACCACCCTGCCCGGCTGCCCCAGGTTCGAGCCGAAATTGCCTAGCGCCTGAACGGCATGGCCGCCGATCCCGCCGCCGCCCTGTCCGCCCGCAAGCCCGCCGCCCAAAGGCTTGACGACATGGGCATCAAGGCCGCGGTTGAAGGCGTGGACCCGGCGATTCACCGGCTCGTAAGGGTCATGGATGCCGCCGCGGTCCGGCGCGGCAGGGGCACAGGCCGACAGCAGGCCGGCGGCAAGGAAGGCCAAGGAAAGGACGCTGGCGCGCAAGCTTTTGATAACCTTCTGCTACTATAGACTGGAATCTGACGCGATTCGGGATGGACATAAGGGCGGAAACGGGCTGTTTCCCCGCTATATCCTGGGATATGCGCTGCGGGTATTCCGGGCAAGCCCGGTCAGGTTAACGAGGAAGGAACCGGCATGGCCTTGCCGCCGATGCGACATGACGGCCTGGACGAATTGAAATCGGCCCGCCGCACCGGCTGGCAGCTTTATGGCATCGTCGGCCTGTTTTCCTTTGCAGTGAACCTGCTGATGCTGACCGGGCCGCTGTTCATGATGCAGGTCTATGACCGCGTCCTGGCCAGCCGGTCAGTCGAAACCTTGACGGCGCTTTTCCTGCTGGTGGTGTTCCTGTTCGTGCTGATGGGGGTGATCGACCTGGCGCGCAACCGGGTCATGGCCCGGATCGCCGCCCGCTTCCAGGAACGGATGGAAGAGCGGGTCTTTACCGCAGCGCTGCAAGACGGGCAGGCCGCGGGCTCGGACCTGGCCGTGCGCGGCGGCATGCGCGACCTGGAAGCGGTGCAGCGGCTGATCGCCTCGCCGGTGCTGATGGCGCTGTTCGACCTGCCCTGGGCGCCGTTCTTCCTGGCGGCGGTCTTTGTCTTTCACCCGCTGCTGGGCGCGGTGGCGATGGCGGGGCTGGTGGTGCTGGTCGTGGCGACGCTGCTCAACCAGTGGCTTGGCCGCGATATGCTGCAACGCGCCGCCATTGCCGGCCAGTCCGCCGAACGCATGTCCGATCTTTACCGCGACGAGGGCGAGGTGATCGGCTCGCTCGGCATGCGGGGGGCGGCCTTGCGGCGCTGGCAGGCGGCGCGCGACGCCGCGACCGAAGCGACGATGCGCGCCAATGACCGGGCCACCGGCTTCACCGTCTTTTCCCGCACCTTCCGGCTGTTCCTGCAAAGCGCCATCCTGGCCGCCGGCGCCTGGCTGGTGCTGCGCCAAGAGGTGTCGCCGGGCGCCATGATCGCCTCGTCCATCCTGATGGGCCGGGCGCTGGCCCCGATCGAACAGGTGGTGGGCGGCTGGTCGATCGTCCAGCGCGCCCAGGATGGCTGGAAGCGGCTGGGGGAATTGCTGTCGCGCCGGCCGCCGCCGGCCCGGCGCACGCCCCTGCCCCGGCCCGAGGCGCGGCTGGAAATCCGCAACCTGGCGGTCGTGCCTCCCGGCCAGGGGGCCGCGGTGCTGCGCGGGGTCAGCCTGGATCTGGGCCCCGGCCAGGCGCTTGGGGTGATCGGCCCTTCGGGCGCGGGCAAGACCAGCCTGGCGCGGGCGCTGATCGGCGCCTGGCCCATCGCCTCGGGCTCGGTCCGGCTGGGCGGCGCGACGCTGGATCAATACGACCCAGACGTGCTGGGCGGGCTGATCGGCTATCTTCCGCAACAGGTCACGCTGTTTGACGGCACCATTGCCGAGAACATCGCCCGCCTCGGTCCCGCGCCGGACCCGCAGCGCGTCGTCGCCGCAGCCAGCGCCGCAGCCGCGCATCGCATGATCCTGGACTTGCCGCAGGGCTATGACACCCGCGTCAGCCAGGCCGGCGGCCAGCTTTCCGGCGGCCAGATCCAGCGCATCGGCCTGGCGCGGGCGCTTTACGCCGACCCGGTGCTCTTCGTGCTGGACGAGCCGAATTCCAACCTCGACAACGAGGGGTCGGCGGCGCTGAACCAGGCGATCCGCACCATCAAGACGCGCGGCGGCGCGGTCATCATCATGGCGCATCGCCCCGCGGCCATCAGCGAATGCGAATTGCTGCTGGTGCTGGACCAGGGGCTGCGCCGCGCCTTCGGCCCGCGCGACGAGGTGCTGAAATCGCTGGTCAAGAACGCCGATCAGATCGTTCGCGCCCAGGGCCATGGCGGAGGCGTGACATGACCCAGCCCGATCAAACCCGGCTGGCGCCGGTCGAAAGCCTGCCGGTGGCGCCCAAGGGCTTGGCCAGCCAGCCGCTCGCCGCGCGCATCCGTCCCGAATGGTCGGCGCGCGGCCCGGTCCTGCTGGGGCTCGTGGCGATGCTGGTGCTGGTCGGCGGCTTCGGGCTCTGGGCCTGGAGCGCGCGGATCTCGGGCGCCGTCGTCGCCCCCGGCCAGGTCGAGGTCGAGCAGCGCCGCCAGGTCGTGCAGCATCCCGATGGCGGCGTGGTCGCCGAAATCCTGATCCATGACGGCCAGGAGGTGGCGGCCGGCCAGCCGCTGATCCGGCTGGACGGGGCGCTTCTGAATACCGAACGCACCATCGTCGAGGGGCAGTATTTCGAAATCCTCGCCCGCCGCGGCCGGCTCGAAGCCGAGCGTGCCGACCGCAAGACGATCACCTTCCCGCCGGACCTGGTCGAGGCCAGTGCAACCCGCCCCGAACTGCGCGCCCTGCTGGATGGGCAGTCGAGCCTGTTCCTGGCGCGGCTGGACACGCTGGAACAATCCCTGGGCCAGCTTGCGAAACAGGCCGAACAGGTGCAATCGCAGATCGACGGCGTCGATGCCCAGGCCGACGCCCTGCAACGACAGCGTGGCTTTATCACCCAGGAACTGCGCGACCAGCGGTCGCTGCTGGAAAAGGGCCTGGCGCAAGCGCCGCGGGTGCTGGCACTGGAACGCGAAGCGGCGCGGCTCGACGGTCTTCTGGGCGAAGCCACAGCCTCGCGCGCCCGCGCCGTCACGCAATTGGCCGAAATCGACCTGTCGCGGCTGGAAAGGACCGCGACGCGGCGCGAAGCCGCCGAAACCGAACTGCGCGAATTGGGCTATCGCGAACTGGAGCTGGCCGAGCGCCGCCGCGCACTCAGCGAAAGCATCGCCCGGCT
Organism: Paracoccus thiocyanatus; assembly: GCF_900156255.1. GTDB lineage: Bacteria > Pseudomonadota > Alphaproteobacteria > Rhodobacterales > Rhodobacteraceae > Paracoccus > Paracoccus thiocyanatus. The sequence goes on along the minus strand of NZ_FTMK01000002.1, from coordinate 61,003 downwards.
GGAAATCCGCGCGCCGGTCTCGGGCGTGGTCCAGGAATTGCAGGTGACGACGCCGCGCTCGGTGATCCGCCCCGCCGATCCGGTCATGTTCATCATCCCCCAGGACCGGCCGCTGGTGGTCACCGCGCGCATCGCCACCATCAATGTCGACGAAGTGCATCCCGGACAGGACGTGGCGTTGCGCTTTTCGTCGTTTTCGTCGCGCAGCACGCCCGAGATCACCGGACAGTTGAGCCGCGTTTCACCCGACACGCTGGTCGACCCGGTCACGCAGGTGCCCTATTACCGGGCCGAGGTGACGATCTCCGCCTCCGAAGCGGAAAAGCTCCGCGGCCTCGACCTCATCCCCGGCATGCCGGTCGAGGTCTATGTCCAGACCGGAGAGCGCAGCCCCCTTGCCTATCTGCTCAAACCCCTGGCGGATTACTTCACGCGCGCCTTCCGCGAAGATTAGCGTCATGCGCGCGCCCTTCTTTCGTGTCGAAATATCCTGGGGGAATCCCGAAGGGATGGGGGCAAAGCCCCCCCCTTTGCCCGCCGCACCCGCTGCGGCGGTTTTTCCGTCGCATGCGGCGCCGGGCTGGCCTATCCTGGCGTGAAACGTAGAAAAAAGGGGGCGGCATGATCCGCATGATCCGGCGCATCATCCTTTGGCTTCTGGCGCTGGCGGTTCTCGCCGCGGCGGTTCTGGCCATCTGGGGGCCGGGCCTTGTCGAGCGCCGCCTGAATCCGGTGGCCATGCCGGACGGGGGCTGGCCCGTATCGCCCCAGGCCGATGCGCTGCACCAGCGGTTGGTGATCGGCGACTGGCATTCGGACGCGTTGCTGTGGGACCGTGATCTGCTCGACCATGCCCGGCGCGGCCATGTCGATGTGCCCCGGCTTGCGGCCGGCAATGTGGCGGTGCAGGTCTTCACCACCGTCACCAAAAGCCCGCGCGGCCAGAATTACGGCCATAACTCCGCCCAGGCGCCCGACAACATAACACCGCTTTTCATCGGCCAGTTGCGGTCGCCGGCCAGCTGGTTCAGCCTCAAGGAACGTGCGCTGGTCCAGGCCGCCGCCCTGCGCGCCGCGGCCGAGCGCGCGCCCGACCGGCTGATGCTGATCCGCTCGGCCCAGGATCTGCAAACCCTGCTGGCCGCCCGCCAGAACGGCGCCAGGACCGTGGGCGCCATCCTGGGCGCCGAAGGGGCGCACCCGCTGGAGGGAGAGATCGCCAACCTCCAGGTGCTTTACGGCGCGGGGTTCCGCCTGCTTGGCCTGACGCATTTCTTCGACAACCAGCTCGGCGGCAGCCTGCATGGCGACGGCGGTGCAACCGGCCTGACCCCCTTTGGCCGGCAGGTGGTCGAAGAGATGATGGCCAAGCGCATGATCATCGACCTGGCCCATGCCAGCCCGCAAATGGTGCGCGACGTGCTGGCCATCCCCGGCACGCGCCCGATCCTGTCCCATACCGGCATCCGCAGCCATTGCCCCAGCCCGCGCAACCTGGACGATGCGCTGCTCAAGGCCATCGCAAAGCGGGGCGGGCTGGTCGGGATCGGCTATTGGGGCGACGTGGTCTGCGGCGATACGCCCGCCGACATCGCGCGCGCCATTCGCGCCGCCATAGCACTTTTGGGCGAGGACCATGTCTCGCTCGGCTCGGATTTCGACGGGTCGGTCGGGGTGCCCTTCGACGCGGCGCATCTGGCGGCCCTGACCCAGGCGCTTCTGGACCAAGGGCTGAGCGAGCAGCAGATCGCCAAGATCATGGGCGGCAATATGATGGGCTATCTTGCCCGGACGCTCTGAGCGGGCCTAGACTGCCCCATGACAGGAGAAAGCCCATGCTGACCATCCACGGCGTCACACGCTCGCGCGCCTCGCGCATCATCTGGCTGTGCCACGAACTGGGCTTGCCGTTCAAGCAGGTGCCGGTGATCCAGGCCTATCGCCTGGCTGATCCCGATGCGCCGGACGCGCCGCTGAACACGCATTCCGCGGATTTCCTGAAGCTTTCGCCGGCCGGGGCGATTCCCGTCATCCAGGACGGCGACCTGGTGCTGTCGGAATCGCTGGCCTGCACCTTGCATCTGGCGCGCAAACACGGCCAGCCCTTCGGTCCCGCCGATGCCATCGAGGACGCGGTAATGCTGCAATGGAGCTTTTACGCGGCCACCACGATCGAACAGGACGCGCTGGTCATCCTGTTCAACCATGCAAGGGGACAGGCGCAGTCCGGGGCGGCCCAGGCCGCAATCGCCCATGCAGCCGAGCGGCTGGTCCGGCCGCTCGCGGTGCTGGAGAATCATCTTGCCCGCCACGGCCACCTGGTCGGCGGGCGCTTTACGGTGGCCGATCTGAACGTGGCCGAGGTTTTGCGCTATGCACAGGGCCATGGCGAATTGATGGCGCAGTTTCCCGCCGTCATGGCCTGGCTGGACGATTGCCAGGCCAGGCCGGCCTTTCGCAAGATGTGGCAAGAGCGGCTGGCCGAGCCGGAATGACCGGCCCCCAAGCGCCTTGTCACCGCCCGGCCGCCAGTTCCGGCGCCGGACGGATCGGCCAAGCGCGGCTGCCGGGTGCAACCGGCCGCATCCCCGTCCTGATCCGCCGCGGCTACGGCACGGCGGGGCTGCCGGCAAGCGGCCTTTGCGGCGCGGGCTCGCGCTGCCGGTCGGAATGCAGGGCCGTGCCCAGGATATGCTCGGCCGAATGGATCACATGGCTGGCATGGCCGACGATCAGCGGGTCGGGCGGCACGGCCAGTTCGGGATCCTTGTCGGCATAGTCCAGCGTGGACAGGAAATGCCGCATGCAATTCAGCCGCGCGCGTTTCTTGTCGTTGGACTTGACGATGGTCCAGGGCGCGTCGGCGGTGTCGGTGTAAAAGAACATCGCCTCTTTCGCCTCGGTATAATCGTCCCATTTATCAAGGCTGGCCAGGTCGATGGGCGACAGCTTCCAGCGTTTCAGCGGATCGGTCTCGCGCGCCGTGAACCGCGCGCGCTGTTCGTCGCGCGTGACCGAGAACCAGTATTTGTAAAGCCGGATGCCCGAGCGGACCAGCATGCGTTCGAATTCTGGCGCCTGGCGCATGAACTCCAGGTATTCCACCGCCGAGCAGAAGCCCATGACCCGCTCGACCCCGGCGCGATTGTACCAACTGCGGTCATAGAACACCATTTCGCCGGCGGTGGGCAGGTGCCGGATATAGCGCTGAAAGAACCATTGGCCCCGCTCGACCTCGGATGGCTTGCTCAGCGCCACCACGCGGGCGAAGCGCGGGTTCAGATGTTCCATGAAGCGCTTGATCGTGCCGCCCTTGCCGGCGGCATCGCGCCCTTCGAACAGGATCACGAATTTCTGCCCGGTCTCTTGCGCCCAGATCTGCACCTTGAGCAGTTCGGCCTGCAAAAGCGCCTTTTCCCTTTCATAGGCGACCCGCCCCATCCGGCGCGGATAGGGGTAGCGCCCGGTTTCGAAGGCCAGGCGGATCGCATCGGGATCAAGGCTGGGAAAGCGTTTCGGCCCGTCCATATCGGGCTTGGGCGGGGCGGATGGCGGGGCGGCTGATGGTTCTGCCCTCCCCGCCCCGGCGTGCTCTGCCGCTGGCGTGGCCAGTGTTTCACTTGCAACCGGATGACCTTGCATTTTCCCCCGTCCAAGCTGCGGCACGACGGCCAAGGGGATCATCGCACGGTGCAGGCTGGCGTCGTTTGATCTTGGTCAACCCGCCCGCGCTTTTCGGCCCTTGGGGCGGAAGGATTGGCTTGGCCCGGTCCCCGTCCCGTGCGTCCGGCCATCGCCCGGCCGCTTCCCCTTGCTCCCGGCCCATGCGGCATGAGATAACCGCGCCCCAGAAGAACAAGACGAGCAGGTGCCATGGCCGACGATCTCTTCCCCGCCGCGGATAAGGCTTCCGACAGCTATTCGGCCTCGTCGATCGAGGTGCTGGAGGGGCTGGAGCCGGTGCGCAAGCGGCCCGGCATGTATATCGGCGGCACCGACGAACGCGCGCTGCACCACCTGGTCGCCGAGATACTGGACAACTCGATGGACGAGGCGGTGGCCGGCCATGCCAGCCGCATCGAGGTCGAGCTTCTGGCCGATTTCAGCGTGGTGATCCGCGACAACGGCCGCGGCATCCCCATCGACCCGCATCCGAAATTCCCCGGCAAATCGGCGCTGGAGGTGATCCTGTGCACGCTGCACGCGGGCGGCAAGTTTTCGGGCGACGCCTATCAGACCTCGGGCGGGTTGCACGGCGTCGGCGCCTCGGTGGTCAACGCGCTGTCCGACAGCATGGTGGTGCAGGTCGCCCGCAACCGCGAACTTTTCGAGCAGCGCTTTTCGCGCGGCCTGCCGCTGGGCCCGGTCGAGAGGGTCGGCGCGGCGCCGAACCGGCGCGGCACCACCGTCACCTTCCACGCCGACGAGCAGATCTTCGGCCATCACCGCTTCAAGCCGGCGCGGCTGCTGCGCATGGTCAAGTCCAAGGCCTATCTGTTCTCGGGCGTGGAAATTCGCTGGAAATCCGAGATCGACGACGGCGAAACGCCGCTGGAGGCCACCTTCCACTTTCCCGGCGGGCTTGCCGATTACCTGGGCGAGGTGCTGGGCAAGGCCTCGACCTATGCCGACCGGCCCTTTGCCGGCAGCGTCGATTTCAAGGAAAAGTTCAACACGCCGGGCAAGGTGGACTGGGCGATCAACTGGACGCCGTCGCGCGACGGCTTCATCCAGTCCTATTGCAACACCGTCCCCACCCCCGAAGGCGGCACGCATGAAGCCGGCTTCTGGTCGGCGATCCTGCGCGGCATCCGCGCCTATGGCGAACGGGTCAGCAACAAGAAGGCGGCGCAGATCACCCGCGACGACCTGCTGGCCGGCGGTTGCGCGCTGGTGTCCTGTTTCATCCGCGAGCCGGAATTCGTCGGCCAGACCAAGGACCGGCTGGCCACCAGCGAGGCGCAGCGCCTGGTCGAAGGCGCGGTGCGCGACCATTTCGACAACTGGCTGGCCGCGGATACGAAATCGGCCGGCGCCATCCTGGATTTCCTGGTGCTGCGCGCCGAGGAGCGGCTGCGCCGCCGGCAGGAAAAGGAAACCGCCCGCAAATCGGCCACGAAAAAGCTGCGCCTGCCCGGCAAGCTGGTCGATTGCTCGGCCACCAATCGCGACGGCACCGAGCTGTTCATCGTCGAGGGCGATTCGGCGGGCGGCAGCGCCAAGATGGCGCGTGAACGCACCAGCCAGGCGCTGCTGCCCTTGCGCGGCAAGATCCTGAACGTGCTGGGCGCGGCATCGTCCAAGCTTGGCTCGAACCAGGAAATCGCCGATCTCTGCCAGGCGCTGGGGGTCGGCATGGGGTCACGCTTCAATGTCGACGACCTGCGCTATGACAAGATCATCATCATGACCGATGCCGATGTGGACGGCGCCCATATCGCGTCGCTGCTGATGACGTTCTTCTTTACCCAGATGCGGCCGCTGATCGACAAGGGGCACCTGTATCTGGCCTGCCCGCCGCTTTACCGCCTGACGCAGGGGGCGCAGCGCATCTATGTCGCCGACGATGCCGAAAAAGAGGCGTGGCTGGCCAAGGGGCTGGGCGGCAAGGGCAAGATCGACGTGCAGCGCTTCAAGGGCCTGGGCGAGATGGACGCCAAGGACCTGAAGGACACGACGATGAATCCCAGGACGCGCAAGCTGATCCGCGTCTCGATCGACGAGGAGGAAAGCGGCGAAACCGGCGACCTGGTCGAGCGGCTGATGGGCAAGAAGCCCGAACTGCGCTTTCAGTTCATCCAGGAAAACGCCCAATTCGCCGATACCGAGGAACTGGACGTGTGACGCAGGCCCGCCCGGTTGCGCCGCGTATCCCAGGGGGGCGACCGAAACGGACGGTGGCCGGTCAGAACCGCATGCCAAGCGAAAAGCTTGCACCCTTGCTGCCGATGCCGAAGCTGGCGGCGCCAAAGGTGAACCCGACCAATGCGCCGGTCCAGACCTGCTGCGGCGTGTGTTCGCCGGCGTGAACGCGGCTCCAGCCGGTCAGCCCGGCCGCGCCATAGGCCATGGCGCCGGCTTCGGGCTGGTCGTCGAAGCATTTGCCCGCCAGGTCGGCGGCGCCGAAAAAGGCCGCCGCGGTATGGCCCGATGGAAAGCCTTTGCCCCCGCCCGAGGGGCGGCGCGCGACGGGCCGGCCGTCGAACAGTTCCTTCATTCCCCAGACCAATGCCGCCTGAAGAACGCCGCGCACCGCGAAATCTTCCAGCCTGCCCTGGTCTGCGGCGCAGGCGGCAGCCCCCAGCGGCAGGCCGTATTTCATCGCCGTGCCGAATTTCTCGAACGGGTCGGCGGCGGCGGGCGGGGCCGTCAGCGCACAGCCGCAGATCGCGGCCCAGGCCCAGGCGCGGCTCATGCGTCCAGCCGGATCACCCGGTCCATCCGTGCCGCCAGATCCAGGTTGTGGGTGGCGATCAGCGCGGCAAGCCCGGTTTCGCGCACCAGCGCCATCAGCATGTCGAAGACCTTGTCCGAGGTCGCGGGGTCCAGGTTCCCCGTCGGCTCGTCCGCCAGCAGCAGCGCCGGCCGGTTCGCCAGCGCCCGGCAAAAGGCCACGCGCTGCTGTTCGCCCCCCGACAGTTGCGCCGGCCGGTGATCGGCGCGATGCGTCAGCCCGACCTGGCCCAACAGTTCCAGGGCCCGCGCCCGCGCCGGACCCTGCGCCACGCCATTGGCCAGTTGCGGCAACATGATGTTCTCGGCGGCCGAAAATTCCGGCAGCAGGTGGTGGAATTGATAGACGAAGCCCAATTCCCTGCGCCGCGCCTCGGTCCGGGCCCGGTCGCTTTCTTCGGCCATGTCGCGGCCCCTTAGCCGCACCCGGCCGGAATCGGCGGTGTCCAGCAGGCCGGCGATGTGCAGCAGCGTGGATTTTCCCGCCCCCGACGGCGCGACCAGCGCCACGACCTCGCCCGGCGCGATCGTCAGCGACAGGTGCGACAGCACCGGGATCGGCGCGGGGCCGCCCAGGCCATAGGTCTTGCAGATATCTTCAAGCACCAGGATGTCATTCATAGCGCAGCGCCTCGACCGGGTTCATGCGCGCGGCGCGGCGCGCGGGAAAGATGGTGACGATGAATGACAGCACCAGCGACAGGGCCGCGGCGCGGAAGATGTCCCAGGCGCGCAGGTCCGCGGTCAGGTGATAGATGCCGCGCACCTCGGGCTGCCAGGCATTGCCGCCGCTGAGCGCGTTCAGCGCCGCCATGATGTGATCGACGTTCAGCGACAATGCCACCCCCAGCACCACCCCGGCGATGGTGCCGATCACCCCGGTAAAGGCGCCGCAAAGGAAGAACACCCGCAGGACCGAGCCCTCGGTCAGGCCCATGGTGCGCAGGATGCCGATGTCGCGGCCCTTGTTCTTGACCAGCATGATCAACCCCGAGGTGATGTTCATCGACGCGATCAGCACCAGGATCGACAGGATGAGGAACATCACGTCATCTTCCATGTCGAGCGCGGCCAGGAAGGAACCCGAGGCGTCGCGCCAGGTCCAGATCTGCCCGCGTTCGCCCGCCTCCTGCAAAAGCGGCGCCGTCCAGTCGTCGATCCGCTCGGGGTCGGCGACGAAGACGCCGATCTCATCGGCTTGGCCCTCGCGGTTGAAGAAGCTTTGCGCGGCGACCAGCGGCATGTAGATGCGGGTCTGATCGACGTCATAGCGCCCGGCCGAGAAGATATAGACCACCTCGAAGGATTCGACCCTGGGCGTGGTGCCGAACGGGGTCTTGGCGCCATCGGGCGCGACCAGTTGCAGCCGGTCGCCGACGCCCAGCCCCAGATCGCGCGCCATGCCGATGCCGATGGCGATGCCCTGGTCGAAATCGTCCAGGTTCCCCTGCGCGCTTTGCGGATCGGCAATACCCGCCATCCCTCGGAGCGCGTCAAGCGCGATGCCATGGACATCGCCCAGGCCGGCGGCATCGCCTTGCCGCGCCATGACTTGCGCGCGCACCGCCGGAACGGCGCGGGTCACGCCGGGGATCTGCGCGATCCGGGCGGCGAGCGCATCGTAATCCTCGATCCGGCCGGGGGTGACATAGGTTTCCTCGGTCAGTTCGTTATAGATCTGGGTGGGGGCGTAATAGACGGTGCTATGGGCATTGGCGCCCAGGATGGTGTCGACGAATTCGGCACGAAAACCGGCCCGAACCGCCAGGGTGGCGATCAGCGCCATCACCCCCAGGGTGATGCCGATCAGGCTGATCCAGGTCATCACGCTGACCCCGCCTTCGGCCCGGCGCGCGCGCAGATAGCGCCAGGCGATCATGAATTCGTAACGCGAAAACGGGGCGGGGCTGGCCATCGCTCACCTGTCTGTTGGGTGGCGCCTGATTGGCCTTTCGCTGTTGATAATGCAAGCCAACAAGGGCGTGACCGGCGCGCGTGTCACGGCTTGGGGCGATCGTCCCATTCCGAACTGAGGATCCGCGCGGCGTCCCCCTTGGGATCCTCGTATTGCCGGCCGCGCAGCGACCAGATGAAGGCCACAAGGCCAAGCCCGCCAAGGCCCAGCGAAACCGGAATCAGAAGGCCCAGGATTTCCATGCTTCCTCCTTACCGCAGCCGCAGCGCGTTCAGCGTCACGCTGATGGAACTCAGCGACATGGCCAGCGCCGCCATCAGCGGCGTCGCAAAGCCGGCAATGGCGATGGGCACCGCCACGATATTGTAGATCAGCGAAATGGAAAAGTTTTCCTTGATCCGGGCGCGCGCCTGGCGCGCCAGCACCAGCGCCTCGGCCACCGGGGCCAGGTCGCTGCCCATCAGCACCATGTCCGAGGCGGTGCGCGCCGCGTCCAGCGCCGAGGCGGGCGAGATCGAGACATGCGCCTCGGTCAGGGCGGCGGTGTCGTTGAGCCCGTCGCCGACCATCAGCGGATGCAGCCCCTGCCGGCGCATCTCGCGCAGGGTATCAGCCTTTTCGACCGGGGTGACGCCGGCGCGCCATTCCGCGATACCCAGCCGCTGCGCCAGATCCTGGACCACCGGCGCGGCGTCGCCCGAAAGCAGCATCACCCGCCGGCCCGAGCCGAGGATCTGCGCCACGCAAGCCTCGGCGCCCGGCCGCAGCCGGTCCGAGAATTCCAGCCGGATCGGCGCGCCCTGCCCCGCTTCCTGGCCCAAAGACAGCCAGCTTGCCGAAAGCCGCGCATCGCCATGATCGGCGCCCAGCCAGTCGGCACGGCCCAGCCGCACCTCGCGCCCCTGCCAGGTTCCCGAAATGCCGTGGCCGGGCACCTCGCGCAGATCGGCAAGCGCCGCGGCTTCGGTTCCCGCGTCGCGCAGCGCCTGCGTCAGCGCCTGCGACAGCGGATGGCTTGACCCCTGGGCCAGAGCCAGGGCCACGGGCCGCGCCGCAGCGGGGATCGGGTCCAGCGAGACCAGTTGCGGCACGCCCATGGTCAGGGTGCCGGTCTTGTCGAAAACCACCGCATCCACCTCGGCCAGGCGTTCCAGCGCCGAGCCGTCCTTGATCAGCATGCCGCGCCGGAACAGCCGCCCGGATGCCGCCGTAACCACCGCCGGCACGGCCAGGCCAAGCGCGCAGGGGCAGGTGATGATCAGCACCGCCGCCGCCACGTTCAGCGCCAGCCGCAGGTCGCGCGTGGCGAAATACCAGCCCAGAAAGCTGCAAAAGGCCAAGAGATGCACCAGCGGCGAATACAGCCGCGAGGCCCTGTCCGCCAGCCCGGTATAATGGCCGCGCGCCGATTCCGCCGCCGCGACCAGCGCCGTCAGCCGCGCCAGCGAACTGTCGCGCCCGGCCGCCGTCACCCGCATGACCAGCGGGCCGGTCAGGTTCACCTCACCGGCCGACAGGGACAGGCCCGGCGCGGCGGCGACCGGGATGCTTTCCCCGGTCAGAAGCGAGCGGTCGATCTCGCTGCGCCCTTCGGTGATCTCGCCATCGGCGGGGACGCGGGCGCCGGGGCGGATGCGGATCAGGTCGCCCGGCGCCAGTTCGGCCACCGGCACCGGCTCGTCGCCCTGGGCCGTGACGCGAAAGGCGCGCGGCACCTCCAGCGCGGTCAGCTCCTCGGCTGCGGAACGGGCGACGGCGCGGGTGCGATAGTCCAGGTAACGCCCGATCAGCAGGAAAAAGCACAGCATCACCGCCGCGTCGAAATAGGCGTGGTGGCCCGATTGCACCGTCTCGTAGACCGAAATCGCGCTGGCCAGGATCAGCGCCAGCGAGATCGGCACGTCCATGCCCAGCCGCCCATGCCTAAGCGCCCGCCAGGCGCTGGCAAAGAAGGGCTGGCCGGCAAAGGCCACGGTCGGCAGGGCGATGGCGCCGGAAATCCAGTGGAACATGTCGCGCGTCGCGTCTTCGGCCCCCGACCAGACCGCGACAGACAGGATCATGATGTTCATCATCGCGAAGCCCGCGACGCCGATGCGCATCAGGATGTCGCGGCCCTGCCGGTCGGCGGCGCTGGCGGAAAGCGCGGCGGGGTCAAGCTCATGCGCTTCGTAGCCGATGCTTTCGACCAGCGGGATCAGTTCTTCGGCGCTCATGCCCGGCGCATCCACGGTCACGCGGCGCAGCGTCAGGTTGACCCGCGCCTCGCGAACGCCGGGATGGCGGTTCAGCTCCCGCTCGACATCGGTGATGCAGACCGCGCAATGGATGGTCGGCAGCGACAGGACGACATCGCCCTGTCCGCCCTGGGCGCCGGCGATACGCTGCGCCAGCGGCGCGGCGTCGCAGGCCGGACAGGCCGACAGCCGGGCGTCGTGGTCGTGCAGCGTGGCGTCCGTCATCTCAATCCACCCGATTGCCTAGGTAATGGTCGATGCGCTGGCGGAAGACGGTGCCATCCGGCGCCGTCGCGGTCAGATGAATGTTCCACAACCCCGGTTCGAGATCCAGCGGCGCGTGGAACAGCCCGCCGGTATAGGAAAATTCGGGCCGTTGGTCGTCGCGCACATGGGTGGGACGGCCGATCGTCACCTCCAGCGCCTGGACCGGGGCCGGAAGGCCCTGGGCGTCGCGGATCGCCAGCGCCAGTTCGCGCCCGTCATATTCCGGCGTCACGGTCCAGTTCAGCGCCATCTGCGCATCGCGGTCGCGGTCGAAGCTTTGCGAGGCGACATAGCTGTTCTTGACCTCCAGCCCCGGAAAGGTGCCGACGGCCTTGAACGCCATGAACAGGTTGACGGCGATGATGGTGCCAAAGGCGCCCAGGGTGATGATCAGCACATGGCGGCCGGTCAGTTCGCGAGGCATCATTCGCTCCTTCCGTGAAAGACGGTGCCGATATGGGTCTTGCGGCCATCGGTGGCATCCCCGACCCAAAGCGTCAACTCTGTCTGCCCGGCCCTGGCCAGCGCCGAATCGTTTTCCGCGGTGATGTAGACGCGCTGCGTATGCGTGCTGTCGGCGGGCACGCTGACCTTGGCATCGGGCAGCCCTTCCAGCGTCACGGCGACACCTTGCGGCACGGTGCCGTCGGGTCCGGCAACCGAGACGGTGAAGTCACGCTCGCTTCCCTGCTTGTTGCGCAGGCGCAGGGCATAGGTGTTGCGGATCGCGCCATCGGCCATGGTGACGTAAAGCGGATTCCTGACCGGCGTCACGTTCAGGTCAAAGGGCGAGCGCAGGAACAGCGCCACCACCAGCGCCACACCGATCCCCGACCAAAGCGTGAAGTAAAGGATCGTGCGCGGTCGCAGGACATGCTTGAAAAGCGATTTCGGGGCATCGCCGGCACGTTCGGCCGCCTCGTCGCGCAATGCCATGTAGTCGATCAGGCCACGCGGCTTGCCGATCTTGTCCATCACCTCGTCGCAGGCGTCGATGCACAGCGCGCAGGTGATGCATTCCAACTGCTGGCCGTCGCGGATGTCGATGCCCATCGGGCAGACGTTCACGCAGGCCATGCAATCGATGCAATCGCCCTTGGCTCCGCCGTCGGAGCGGGTCGCTTCGCCCTTGTGCAGCTTGCCGCGCGGCTCGCCCCGCCAGTCGCGATAGGCGACTGTCAGCGTGTCCTCGTCCATCATCGCGGCCTGGATGCGCGGCCAGGGACAGGCATAGACGCAGATCTGTTCGCGCGCGAAGCCGCCGAAAACGAAGGTCGTGGCGGTCAGGATGCCCATGGTGATATAGGCGACGGGATGGGCCTGTCCGGCCAGCAGGTTGCCCAGAAGGGTCGGCGCATCGGTGAAATAGAAGATCCAGGCGCCGCCGGTCGCAAGGGAAATCCCAAGCCAGAGCGTCCATTTGGTCATCCGCAGCCGCAGCTTGCGCAGGTTCCACGGCGCGTTCCACAGCCGCAGGCGGGCGTTGCGGTCGCCCTCGACCCAGCTTTCGGTCAGCAGGAACAGGTCGGTCCAGACGGTCTGCGGACAGGCATAGCCGCACCAGACCCGGCCCAGGGCCGATGTGAACAGGAACAGGCCCAGGCCCGCCATGACCAGAAGGCCGGCGACGAAATAGAATTCATGCGGCCAGATCTCGATCCAGAAGAAATAGAAGCGGCGGTTGGCAAGGTCGATCAGCACCGCCTGATCGGGCAGGCTTGGCCCGCGGTCCCAGCGAATCCAGGGGGTGATGTAATAGACCCCCAGCGCCAGCGCCATGATGATCCATTTCAGGTTGCGGAACCATCCGCTGACCTTGCGGGGGAAAATGGGTTCTCTGGCGGCATAAAGACGTGGCGGGTCGATGTCGGGATTCGACATGGTTGGCTCCTGTTGCGCGGGGCTCGGGTATAAAGCCTGGCAGAGAAGGCGCATTGATCTGCGTCAATCGCGGGCGGGGCCGAGCATAGCGATGCGAAATCCGGGGGACATGGGCCGAATTGTCGCAGCCTAGATGACCCCGCGCCGCCACGGCTTGGATGGGGCGAATTGCCGCAGACCGGATAAAAAACAGCCCGAACCGGCTTGCGCACGGCCCGAGCCTTGAGATTTGATAAGAACACCGGCCCCCCTTGGAAACGCGCGAACAGGACGGGGGGCCGGTGCCACCGGGGCCGGTTTCCCGGTCCCGGATCTGGGTGTTCTCTTACTCGCCGCCGCCCAGGCTGTGGACATAGGCGGCGACGGCGACGATATCGGCCTCGGACAGGCGGCCGGTCCAGGACGGCATGACGCCGAAGGGGCCGTCGCGCACGATCCGGGTGACCGTCGCCGTATCGGAACCGTAAAGCCAGACGGCGTCGGTCAGGTCGGGCGCGCCCTGGGAACGGTCGCCGGTCCCGTCCTCGGCATGGCAGGACGAGCAGTTGTCGGCAAAGACCATCTCGCCCTCGGCGGCCAGGGCCGCGTCATGGGGCAGGTCGCCCAGGGCCAGCACATGGTTGACCACCTGGCTGATCTGGGTGGCGTCCAGCAGCTCGTCGATGCCAAAGCGCGGCATTTCCGAATAGCGGGTATCCCCATCCAGCGGATCGCGGATGCCATGCATCACCGTGGTGTGGATATCCTCGACCGTGCCGCCCCACAGCCAGTCATTGTCCAGCAGCGACGGGTAGCCGGTGGCCCCGCCGGCGCCCGAGCCGTGGCACTGCGCGCACCAGGTGCGGAAGATCGCCCCGCCGGCATTGGCGGTATAGTTGGCCAGTTCCGGGTCGGCGGCGATGTCTTCCAGCGGCGTTTCGACCAGCTTGGCCTGGATGGGCGCATTCGCCTCGTTGAAGCGCTGGATTTCGGCGGCCACGTCCGAACGGTAGTTCTTGCCCAGCAGACCCTGCGTCGGCCCGTTCAGCAGCGGGATGGCAGGATAGGCGAAGACATAGAACACCGCCCAGACGATGGTGGCGTAAAAGGTCCACAGCCACCAGCGCGGCAGCGGGTTGTCATACTCCTCGATCCCGTCCCAGCTATGTCCGGTCGAGGGCACCTCGACCACCTGCCGCCCGCCCTTGCGGTTGCGCACCACGCGGGTGGCGCCGGGCCGCGGCGTGACGGGGGGGTGCAGCGGATCGCCGCCGGGTCCCTCGGGCGGATGGGCAAGGATGTCCGCCTTGTGGCCCTGATCGGCGGCCTGGCGCTCCAGCTCGATCCGGTTGTCGGGATTCTGCGGGCTGTTGTGCGGGTCGTCGTTCTCGGCCATCACTCGACCTCCTTCTCGCCCGCCGGTGCGGGTTTCGTCTCGTTGCGAAAGATGCTTTCGGCCGCATCGCGGTGCAGAAGGCGCGAGCCCGGCCGGAGGGCGAAGACGATCGCCCCCAGGAAGAACAGCACCAGCAGCAGAAGCACCCAGCTGTCGGCAAGTTCGCGCAGGAAGGAATACCTGTCCATGGCGGGCCTCAGCGGTTGGGGTCGGGTTCGAAGGTCGAGAAATCGACCATCGTGCCCAACACCTGGAGATAGGCGATCAGTGCATCCATTTCCGACACGCCGGGTCTGCGGTCGAAATTGCGCTGCTGCGCGCCCGGATAGCGTTCCTCCAGGCCCGAGGCATCGGCGTCCGGGTCGGCCTGGGCGCGGAAGTCTTCGACGGCCGAAGCGATCATCACCTCGTCATAGGGCACGCCGACCAGGCTGTCGGTCTTCAGCCGCTGCGGCATGTTCGAGGCGTCCAGGGGACGGTCCAGCAGGAAACCGTATTTGGGCATGATCGATTCGGGCACCACCGCCTGGGGATTGACCAGGTGGTCGATATGCCATTCGTCCGAATAGCGGCCGCCGACGCGGGCCAGGTCCGGCCCGGTCCGCTTGGAGCCCCATTGGAACGGATGGTCATACATCGACTCGGCCGCCAGGCTGTAATGGCCGTAGCGCTCGACCTCGTCGCGCATCGGACGGATCATCTGGCTGTGGCAGACATAGCAGCCCTCGCGGACATAGATGTCGCGGCCCTTCAGTTCCAGCGGAGTATAGGGGCGCATCCCCTGCACCTTTTCGATGGTGTTTTGCAGGTAGAACAGGGGTGCGATCTCGACGATGCCGCCGATGGTAACGACCAGGAAGGAAAAGACCAGCAGCAGCGTGGCGTTCTTTTCCAGGACCTTGTGCTTTTCAAGAATGGCCATGATCCGTCCTCACTCTGCCGGGACCGCGACCGTGGTCGCCTGGGTCTTGGGTTGCCTGGCGACGGTGGCCCACAGGTTGTAGCACATGATCAGCGCGCCGGTCAGATACAGCACCCCGCCCATACCGCGCACCACGTTCATCGGGAATTTCGCGGCGACGGTGTCGGCAAAGGCGTTGACCAGGAAGCCCTGGCTGTCGACCTCGCGCCACATCAGCCCTTCCATGATGCCCGAGACCCACATCGAGGCGGCGTAGAGCACCAGTCCGATGGTCGCGAGCCAGAAATGCCAGCTAACCAGCGCCGTGGAGTAAAGCCGGTCACGTCCCCAAAGCCGCGGCGTCAGATAGTAGAGCGCGCCAAAGGTGATCATGCCGTTCCAGCCCAAAGCACCGGAATGCACATGGCCGATGGTCCAGTCGGTGTAATGGCTCAGCGAGTTGACGGCCTTGATCGACATCATCGGCCCTTCAAAGGTCGCCATGCCGTAAAAGCCCACGGCCACCACCATCATGCGGATGACCGGATCGGTGCGCAGCTTGTCCCAGGCGCCCGACAGCGTCATCAGCCCGTTGATCATGCCGCCCCAGCTGGGCATCCACAGGATGATCGAGAACACCATGCCCAGGGTCGAGGCCCAGTCGGGCAGCGCGGTATAGTGCAGGTGGTGCGGACCGGCCCAGATGTACAGGAAGATCAGGGCCCAGAAGTGGATGATCGACAGCTTGTAGCTGTAGACCGGACGCTCGGCCTGCTTGGGAATGAAGTAATACATCATGCCCAGGAAGCCCGCCGTCAGGAAGAAGCCCACGGCATTGTGGCCATACCACCATTGCGTCATCGCATCCTGCACGCCCGAGAAGAGCTGCACCGATTTCGAACCAAAGGGGCTGACCGGGATCGTCAGGTTGTTGACGATATGCAGCATGGCGATGGTGACGATGAAGGACAGGTAGAACCAGTTCGCCACATAGATATGCGGCTCTTTCCGCTTCAGGATCGTGCCCAGGAACACGGCCAGGTAGACGACCCAGACCACCGTCAGCCACCAGTCGGCATACCATTCCGGTTCGGCATATTCCTTGGACTGGGTGGCGCCCAGGATATAGCCGGTCGCCGCCAGCAGGATGAAGAGCTGGTAGCCCCAGAACACGAACCAGGCCGCATTGCCCCCCCAGAGCCGTGCCGCCGAGGTGCGCTGCACCACATAGAACGAGGTCGCGATCAGGGCGTTACCGCCAAAGGCAAAGATCACCGCCGAGGTATGCAGCGGCCGCATCTTGCCGAAATTGGTGTAGCCCATGGTGATGTCGCTGAGGTTCAGCGCCGGGAAGGCAAGCTGAAAGGCGATGATCACCCCGACCAGGAAGCCCACGACGCCCCAGAAGGCGGTGGCGATCACCCCGGCCCGGACCACGTCGTCCATATATTGCGTCTCGGGATGCGGCTCCAGCGACGGTTGTGCATTGCCCATCTGGCGCAGCACCCGCAGGAACATGATCCCTGCTGCCAGCATGATGATCAGCGCATTCACCAAATACGCGGGATCATCGGGTCGCGCATAGTTGGCCGCGATCGCGGCCAGCACCGCGACCGTCCCAAGCGCGATCAGCTTGATGGTATCCAACATGAATTCGTGTCCTTCATCCTGCGCCAAAGCCGGCCGTTTACGCATGGGGTGCGGTGGAATCGCGGCTCCGACAGCTTGTTCTAACGTCACACGGTTTCGTGAGACTTTGATCTGCGTCAAACGGTCCTTGCTGGATAGGTGTAAAATCCCGATTTACCCGGACAGGATGTCGCAGGTTGCCGGCGCGGCGGTTGTGCTTCTGTCGGATGCAGATGAAACTCGCGACGAAACCGCGAAAGGAGAGGGCCCATGGGCTATAAGACGATCCTGACCGTTCTGACCGCGACCGACCAGCAGCGACAGCTGGATTCGGCCATTGCCATGACCCGGCGCGAGGATGCGCATCTTGACGTGTTCTGCCTGGGGGTGGACCATACCCAAAGCGGTTATTACTACGCGGGCGCCTCGGCCTATGTGTTCCAGGAATCCATCGACAAGGCGGTGGCCGCGGCCGGCGACCTGGAGGAAAGGGTCCGCGACCGGCTCGACCCCGAGGACATCCGCTGGTCGGTCGACTCGGCCGTCGCGCAGGTTGGCGGGCTGTCGACGCTGGTGGGAATGCGCGCGCGTTATGCCGATCTTGTGGTGCTGAACCGCCCCTATGGCGAAGGCGCGCCCGCCGATGCAGAAGCCGTGACCGAGGCCGCGCTTTTCGAAGGGTCGGCGCCGGTGCTGATCGTGCCGCAGGAATTGAAAGAGCCCTTCGGCCGCAAGATCATGATCGCCTGGAACCAGTCGAACGAGGCGCTGGCCGCCGTGCGCCGCGCCCTGCCGCTGCTGGTCGCGGCCGACAGCGTCGAGATCACGGTGATCGACCCCTCGCCCAACGGGCCCGAACGCTCTGATCCGGGCGGCGCGCTGTGCCAGATGCTGACGCGCCACGGCGTCAGGGCGGAAATCGCGGTGCTGGCCCGCACCCTGCCGCTGGTCAGCGACATCCTGAATCGCCGCGCGACCGAGATCGGCGCTGACATGCTGGTGATGGGCGCCTATGGCCATTCCCGGTTCCGCCAGGCGATCCTGGGCGGCGCAACCCGCAACATGCTGGAAAAGGCGCAGGTTCCGGTCCTTATGGCGCGCTAGGCGCGCCTGGCCGCCCTTCGGTGCCCCCTGCCCGGTCGCGGGGCCGAGATCCCGGCGGCCGCGGCCGCCCCAGTGCCGTCAGCTTAACGGCCCGCCGTCCGAATCGTCGCCGCTTTCCGTGACCAGCCGCACGAAAGACGGCACGATCACCCGCCGCTTGCCGTCCAGTTCGATCACCCCTTCGCGCTTGAGCGTGCTCATCTGCCGGCTGACGGTTTCCAGCGTCAGGCCCAGGTAATCCGCCATCGCTTCGCGCGTCAGCGGCAGTTCGATGACGATGCGCCCTTCCGGCCGGCGCTTGACCAGGGCCGCCGCACGCCGGGCCAGGATCACCAGCAGCGAGGCGATCTTCTCGCGCGCGGACTTGCGGCCCAGAAGCAGCAGCCAGTCGCGGGCGGCGTCCAGTTCGTCCAGCGTCATCTCCAGCAGGCGGCTGGCGATGCGCGGATTTTCGATCAGCAGCTTTTCAAAGGGCTTGCGGCGAAAGCAGCACAGCATCAGGTCGCTGGTGGCGGTGACGGTATAGGCCGCCACCTCGCGTCCCGGCCGGCCAAGGAAGTCGCTGGGCAGCAGCAGGCCGACCATTTGCGTGCGCCCGTCCTCAAGCTGCTGGGTCAGCCCGGCCATGCCGGCAATGACCGAGGCGACGAAATCCATGCGGTCGCCGGCCCAGACCACGACCTGTCCCGCCTCGTAGCGGCGATAGAACTTCATCCCCTCCAGCTCGGCAAGTTCATCGCCTTCGCAATGGGCACAGACCGCCCGATACCGGATCGGGCAGATCTCGCAGGGCTGCTGCGTCGCGCAGAGGGCGGCGTCGTGGGGCATTTGATTTGGGTCAAGGTCCTGGCGCGTGGTCAGGGCTAGCTATAGCAACATGGAACAACAATCGCAACTTGAGCGGCTGGGACTGTTTGACGCGCGCGTGCCGCGCTATACCAGCTATCCGACCGCGCCGCATTTCACCCCCGCCGTGGGCGAGCCGGTCTTTCGCGACTGGATTGCCGCGATCCCCGCCGGCGCCGCGATCTCGCTCTATATGCATGTGCCGTTCTGCCGGCGGCTGTGCTGGTTCTGCGCCTGCCGGACCCAGGGCACCCAGTCCGACGAGCCGGTGCGCGCCTATGCCAAGGCGCTGCTCGCCGAGCTTGAGATGCTGAGATCGGCCCTGGCGCCCGGCGTCAAATTGTCGCGGCTGCATTGGGGCGGCGGCACGCCGACCCTGATGCCGCCCGACATGATGCGCCAGGTCGCCGGTGCGGTCCTCGATGTCTTTCCGCTGGCCGAGGGCGCCGAATTCTCGGTCGAGATCGACCCGAACGAGATCGACGAGGCGCGCATGGACGCCCTGGCCGAGGCGGGGCTGACCCGCGCCTCGATCGGGGTGCAGGATTTCGATCCCGAGATCCAGAAGGTCATCGGCCGCGAGCAAAGCTTCGAGGTTACGAAGCGCGCCGTGGACATGATCCGCGACCGCGGCATCGCCAGCCTGAACGCCGACATCCTTTACGGCCTGCCGCATCAGGACCCGCGCCGCATCGCCGAATCGGTGCAGAAGCTTTTGGCGCTTTCGCCCGACCGGGTGGCGCTTTACGGCTATGCCCATGTGCCCTGGATGGCCAAGCGCCAGGTGATGATCCCGTCCGAGGCCCTGCCCGATCCGCATGGCCGGCTGCGCCTGTTCGAGACCGCGCGCAAGCTGTTCCTGGCCGATGGCTATGACGAAATCGGCATCGACCATTTCGCCCGCCCCGGCGACGGGCTGGCCCGCGCCCAAAAGGCCGGGCTGCTGCGGCGCAATTTCCAGGGCTATACCGACGACCGGGCCGAGGTTCTGGTGGGGCTGGGCGCTTCGTCCATCTCGCGCTTTCCCCAGGGCTACGCGCAGAACGCCCCCGCCACCGGCGCGCATCTGGCCAAGATCCGCGCCGGGCGCTTCTCGACCACGCGCGGCCATGCCTTCTCGGCCGAGGATCGCTGGCGCTCGCGCATGATCGAGGCGCTGATGTGCGATTTCGAGATCCGGGCCGAGGAATGCATCCGCGACCACGGTTTCGACGCCGAAAGCCTGGCCCAGGTCTTCGCCCCCGTCGCCGCGCATTTCGGCGAGATGGTGGAAACCGACGCCGCCGGCCTGCGCATCACGCCCAAGGGGCGGCCGCTGACCCGGATGATCGCCCGCATGTTCGACGGCTACGACATGGCGGCATCGGGCCATTCCGCCGCGATATAACGGCAGCGGCGCGGGCCGCCACGGCCCGCCGCCCTTGCCGCTTCGCCGCATACCCCCTGCGGCCGCGCCGCGCCGATCAGGGCGCGCTTAGTGCGCCTGGGCCCAGTTCAGGCCATGGCCGGCATCGACGATCAGCGGCACGTCCAGCCGCACCGCCGGATCGGCCGCGCCCTGCATGATGCCGCGCGCCGCCTCGATCAGCTCAGCCACCGCGCCTTCCTCGACCTCGAAGACCAGTTCGTCATGCACCTGAAGCAGCATCCGCGCCGGCAGGTGGCGGATGGCGTCGGGCATGCGGATCATGGCGCGGCGGATGATGTCGGCCGCCGCCCCCTGGATCGGCGCGTTGATCGCCGCCCGCCGCGCGCCGCCGGCCGCCGGCCCCGACTGGTTGATGCCCGGCGTCATGATGCGGCGGCCAAACAGCGTGCGCACGAAACCGTCCTGCTTGGCCCCGGCCACGGTGCGGTCCATATAGGCGCGGATCTCGGGGAAACGCTCGAAATAGGTGTCGATGAAGGACTGCGCCTCGGCCCGCGGAATGCGCAGGTTGCGCGCCAGGCCGAAGCCTGAAATGCCATAGATCACCCCGAAATTGATCGCCTTGGCGCGACGCCGGACGCTTGGGTCCATGCCTTCGACCGGCACGCCGAACATCTGGCTGGCCGTCATGGCATGGATGTCGATCCCGTCGCGGAAAGCCTGCTTCAGCGCCGGGATCTGCGCCACATGCGCCAGGATGCGCAGTTCGATCTGGCTATAGTCCAGGCTGACCAGCCGCATCCCCGGCCCGGCGACAAAGGCCTCGCGGATGCGCCGCCCCTCCTCGGTCCTGACCGGGATGTTTTGCAGGTTCGGATCGGTCGAGGCCAGCCGCCCGGTCTGCGCCCCGGCGATGGAATAGCAGGTATGGACCCGCCCAGTCTCGGGGTTCACATGCAGGGGCAGCGCATCGGTATAGGTCGATTTCAGCTTGGAAATCGCCCGCCAGTCCAGCACCCGGCCCGGCAGTTCGTGGCCTTCGGCGGCCAGGTCCTCCAGCACCTCGGCGCCGGTGGAATAGGCGCCGGTCTTGCCCTGCTTGCCCCCCGCCAGGCCCATGCGCTGGAACAGGATCTCGCCCAACTGCTTGGGGCTGCCGACGTTGAAGGGGCCACCGGCCAGTTCATGGATCTCGGCCTCCAGCGCCGCCATCTTCTGGGCAAAGGCGCTGGACATGCGGCGCAGGTGATCCGAATCGATGCGGATGCCGGCCATTTCCATATCGGCCAGCACCGCGACCATCGGCCGCTCCAGCCGCTCATAGGCGGTGGCGACATGGTTCGCGGCCAGCCGGGGGCGCAGGTGATGCCACAGCCGCCAGGTCACCTCGGCATCCTCGGCGGCATATTCGCTGGCCTTGTCGATGGCCACCTGCGAGAAATTGATCTGCGCCTTGCCCGAGCCGATCAGTTCCTTGATCGGCAGGCAGCGATGGCCCAGATACAGGTCGGCCAACTCGTCCATGCCGTGGTTATGCGCCCCGGCGTTCAACGCATAGGACAGCAGCATGGTATCGTCCAAGGGCGCCATGCGGATGCCGTGCCGGGCCAGCATCTTCCAATCATACTTGATGTTCTGGCCGATCTTCAGCACCGCCGGATCTTCCAGGACCGGCTTCAGCATCGCCAGCGCCCGCTCGCGCTCCATCTGCCCCGCAGCCCGCGCGCCCGAGCCGAAAAGGTCGGCGGCGCCGTCGACATGGCCCAGCGGCAGATAGGCCGCCCGCCCCGGCCCGGTGCAAAGCGAAACCCCGACCAGTTCGGCCTGCATGTCGTCCAGCCCGGTGGTCTCGGTGTCGATGGCGACCACGCCCTTCTCGGCGATCTCGGCCAGCCATTCGGCCAGCACCGCCTCGTCGCGGATGGTGACGTAAAGGCTGCGGTCGATGGCCGGCAGCTCGACCGCCGGCGCGGCGGCGGGGCCGGCGACGGCAGCCGGCACCGGCGCCGCCTCGGCCATGGTCGGCGCCTCGGTCCCGAAACGTTCGGCCACGCGCTTGGTCAGGCTGCGCAGCTCCATGCGGGCCAGGAAATCCAGCAGCGCCTCGGGTTCCGGCTCGCGGATTTCCAGGCTCTCCAGGTTGAAATCCAGCGCCATCCGGCAATCCAGTTCGACCAGCCGCCGCGAGATGCGGATCTGCTCGGCATGGTCGATCAGCGTCTGGCGGCGCTTGGGCTGCCGGATCTCCTCGGCACGCGCCAGCAGAGTTTCAAGATCTCCGTATTCCTCAATCAGTTGCGCGGCGGTCTTGATGCCGATTCCCGGCGCGCCCGGCACGTTGTCGATGGAATCGCCGGCAAGGGCCTGCACATCCACCACCCGCTCGGGGCCGACGCCGAACTTCTCGCGCACCTCGTCGGGGCCGATGGGCTTGCCCTTGATCGGGTCCATCATCTCGACCCCGCCGCCGACAAGCTGCATCAGGTCCTTGTCGCTGCTGATGATCGTCACACGCCCGCCGGCATCGCGCGCCTGGCAAGCCAGGCTGGCGATGATGTCGTCGGCCTCGAACCCCTCGGTCTCGATGCAGGCGATGTTGAAGGCCCGCGTCGCCTCGCGGGTCAGGGGGAATTGCGGGCGCAGATCCTCGGGCGGCTCGGGCCGGTTCGCCTTGTAGAGCGGATAGATGTCATTGCGAAAGGTCCGCGCCGAATGGTCGAAGATCACCGCGGCATGGGTCGGCTGGTCGGATCCCTTGCCGTCCTGAAGGTATTTCCACACCATGTTGCAAAAGCCCGCCACCGCCCCCATCGGCAGCCCGTCCGAGCGGCGGGTCAGCGGCGGCAGCGCGTGATAGGCGCGAAAGATAAAGGCCGAACCGTCGATCAGGTGCAGGTGATGGCCCTTGCCGAATCCGTCCGTCATATGCGCCCCATCCTATAGCCGACCTTGAAAGGCCCCTTACTGCCACGAAGCGCCGCCGGGGCCAAGGCCGCGGCCCCGCCTTCTTTCGTGCCCAAATATCCCCGCCGGAGGCCGGCAACCGCGCCGCCCCGGCAAGGCCGCAATCCGCAAGCGGCGCGCCTAGTGATCGTCCTGCGCGTGCTCGCGGTCGATCACGAAGCGCTTGTCGCAATAGCCGCAATCCACCCAGCCGGTATCGCGCGGAATCGCCAGCCAGACCCGCGGATGGCCCAGGCCCCGCGCCTCGTCGCCGTCGCAGGCGACCTTCCAGGTGGTGACGGTCTGGATCTCGGGGGCCGGGATGGTCATGGCGGTTCCTTGAGCTTGGAGGACAAACGGGGTTAAACCGGCGGTGATCATAAGGAACGCCAAGAGCCGATGCCAGCCCCCAAGCCCAGCCCGAACGCCATCGAAATCAGCGGTCTGACCAAGACCTATGCCGCCGCCGGCCAGGCGCCGGCCAAACATGCGCTCAGGGGGCTCGACCTGGCGATTCCTGCCGGCTCCATCTTCGGGCTCCTGGGACCGAACGGCGCCGGGAAATCCACCACCATCAACATTCTGGCCGGTCTGGTGCGCAAGACCTCGGGCAAGGTGACGATCTGGGGCTTCGACCAGGACGTGAACCCGCGCCAGTCCCGCGCCGCCATCGGCGTCATGCCGCAGGAACTCAACATCGACCCCTTCCTGTCGCCCCGCGCCAGCCTGGAGGTGCAGGCCGGGCTATACGGCGTGCCCAAGCGCGAACGCTGGACCGACGATCTGCTGGAACTGGTGGGGCTGACCGAACAGGCGGAAAGCTATACGCGCAACCTCTCGGGCGGCATGAAGCGGCGGCTGCTTCTGGCCAAGGCGCTGGTGCACCGGCCGCAGATCCTGGTCCTGGACGAGCCGACGGCGGGCGTGGACATCCAGCTGCGCGAGATGCTGTGGCGCAACGTGCGCAGGCTCAACGACCAGGGCATGACCATTATCCTGACCACCCATTACCTGGAAGAGGCCGAGCAGATGTGCGATCGCATCGCCATCGTCGACCGGGGCGAGCTGGTGCTGTGCGAAGACACCGCCGCCTTGCTGGGGCGGGCCGATTCCAAGACGCTGGTGGTCGATACCGGCGCAGATCGCGCGCTGCCCGCCCTGCCCGAAGGGGTGCGGGCCGAGCGGCGCGACGACGGAAGGCTCGCGCTCAGCTACGCGCCCTCGCGCGTTGCCGCGGACGGGCTGATCGATGCGCTGCGGGCGGCCCATCTGCCGATCCGCGACGTGGCGGTCGAGGCGCCGGACCTGGAGGATGTCTTCGTCCAGCTGACCTCTCGCCCGGCGGCTCAGCCCGGCTGAACCATCCGGCCCATGTCCCGGCCGCCCAGGATATGCATGTGGAAATGCGGGACTTCCTGAACGCCATGCTCGCCGGCATTGGTGATGGCGCGGAAACCCTGCCCGCCATCCAGCGCCACGCCCAGCTCGCGCGTGGCCTGGGCCAGGGCGCGGTGGAAATCGACGATCTCGGCATCCGGCGCATTGGCGGCGAAATCGTCATAGCTGACATAGGCGCCCTTGGGGATCACCAGCACATGCACCGGCGCCTGCGGCCGGATGTCGCGGAAAACCAGCGTATGCTCGGTCTCCAGCACGGTGTCGTTGGGGATCTCGCCGCGCAGGATGCGGGCAAAGATGTTGCTGTCGTCATAGGCAGGCATGCAGGCTCTCCTCAATCGCTGAACAGGTGGTCGGTCCGGGCAAGCGCCAGCCCGGTCTCGGCCGGCACGTCCAGGAAACGCGCCAGTTGCGCGGCGTTCTCCTCGGCATGACGCCAGGGGGCCATGGAATGAAGCCCGGCAAGATCCATGTCGCGCAGCCGCTCGGCCTCGTGCTCCAGATCGGCGCGCACCATGGGCAGCAGCCGCTCGATCACCTCGGGGGCCGTCTCGCTGCCGGCCAGCCCCACGCGGGCGATATGGCCGCGCAGATAGTCGTCGTCGAACTGTGAATCGATCAGCAGGACGCGGGTATCCGCCTTGTCCGAGGTCAGGTCCTGGATCAGGTGCAGCGCCGAAGGGTCAAGGCACAGCACCAGCCGGTGCGATTCGAAATGCTGAAACAGCAGCCGGATCAGCGCCCGGCGGTGGCGGTCGCGCTTTTCCAGGGTGGTTTCGACCCCGCCCAGGTCCGGCAGATGCGCCTCGATCTCGTTGAAGACGAAATCCACCGCCGGGATCGCGGTGTGGCGGCGGATCGCATCGGTCAGCCGCTTGGCCACATGCCATTTCTTGGCCACCACCAGAAGCAGCGAGTTATCACGGCCCAGGCTGCCCTCGGCTTCCCAGAACCGCTGGCCGAAGCGCCGCCCGACCCGGCCGCGGGCGGTGACAAAGCGAAACAGCCCCGTCGCCTCGTTCGAGATCGGGAAATGCACCCCGCCGGCCGTCCACAGCGCCCCCAGCCGCTCGCGCAGGCGGATCGCCTCGGGGCTGATCTTGCGCGCAAACAGGTAGTTCTGCCCCAGCAACAGGTCGTAATGGTCGTTATAAAAGGTGACGGGCATGCCGTAATCGGTAAAGACCAGATAGGTGAGGGTCCGCGAACGGATCTCGCGCCGGGGCACGACATGGGCCACGATGGTCTGGAAAAAGGTCTCGTCCGGGATCCAGGTCGTCGCGAAGAACCCCATCACCTCGGGGCGGCCGGCGCAGAAATTCAGCACCTTCTCGACCGTCTGGCGGCGCAGGCACCACCATTGCGAGCCGATCATGACCTGGATGTCGGCCGGCACCGCGCGGGTCAGGCCGAATCGCTTTTGCAGCTCGTAGCTGGTATAGAACAGCCATTTCTGCGTGCGCTCGTTGAACCAGTGCCGATAGACCAGCCGCTCTTCCTTGAAGCCGGTCTTGATCCAGTCCGATTCGAAGAAATCGAAATTCTCGATATAGTCGCAATCCTCGCCGTCCAGAAAGCCATGGGCGTATTCGGCCGACTTGATCGGCATGCAATCCCCGGACAGCATGTAGAAATGCGTGGCCAGCGGAAAGGCGGCGACGGCGGCGCGCACCGCCTCCAGCGTGGCGCCGACCAGCGACCATTCGCCCCAGCCGCATTTCCAGCGCCGCTGCGCAAAGACCACCGAAGGGTTGTCGGCCAGCGCCGCGCGGATCATCTCGAAATCGCGCATATTGGCCCGGCCGTCGAAATGGATCGAGACGTAATCGCCCGAGCCGGTCAGCCGGCGGGCCTGCGCCACCACCCCCTTGGGATCCTTGTGGCAAAGCAGAATGAAGGCGATACGGGCCATCCAGATACTCATACGGTCCGCGGCGGCGGGAAACGCTCGCCGGCAGTTGAAACTCTGCCGGTGATTTGCTTTGTGTCCTTACCGATTTTGGCCGGGGGAGCAACCCGGCCCTGCCCCCGCTCGGGCCGGGTGCAGGTTTTGTTGAAGGGAAAGATCGAAATGGGTTTTCCGGGAACCTGGATGACGGAAAGCGAAAGCATGGTCTATCGCGTCGTCCCCAAATGCGCCTGCTCCTCCATCGGGCAGATCATGTTCCATTCCGACCACGGCCGCTATTTCGACGGCGACATCCACGATTCCACCACCGGGCTGCACAAGTGGAACCAGCCCGAAAGCCAGGCGCTGATCGAAGAGAACGTCAAGGCGCACAAGGCCCTGACCTTCACCTGCGTGCGCAACCCCTATGCGCGCGTCCTGTCCTCGTTCTTCGACAAGATCGCCGGCATCCAGCGCAACGGCAAGCGCTATCGCGGCAATCTCGTGCCGCAGCTGATGCAGCGCTACGGCGTCGATGTCGGCAGCGCCGAGAACGGTTTCGAATTCGACCAGGTCGCCAGCTTCCGCCGCTTCCTGCTGTTCGCCCGCGACACCATCCGCTGGCGCCGCCCGATGGAACCCGACATCCACTGGTCCGCCATGTCCGGCCATATCGCGACCTTCATCGTGAACGGCGGGCGCTACGACCAGATCTTCTTCACCGAGAAATTCAACGAAGGCATGCAAAAGGTGTTGGACGCGGCACCCACGCCGGTCAAGCTGGACGTGAACGAGGTGCCGAAATTCAACGAGTCCGAAGGCCACGGGCCAAAGCGCGCCCATAAGGTCAGCGACTATTTCGACGACCTGTCGCGCCACCTGGTCTGGGAGATCTACAAGAAGGACTTCCAGCTCTTCAAATACGACTTCGACGATCCCGACAACAAATTCCCCAAGGCCGAGGTCGACCTGGACGAGGTCCATGCAAAGCTGGGCCGCTAGCGGCTGCGGCGCCGCCTCGACCCCGGCTTCTTTCGTGCCCAAATATCCCCGCCGGAGGCAGCGGCGCGGCAGCGCCGCTTCTCTTGCAGTTTTCCCTTGCGCAATACGAAAATCCCGCTATTTTCCCGCCTTCATTCGACCGGCGGGGGTATCCCGGACCGCGGCCCCCGCCTTGTGAGCAGTTTTCGCAACTTGCGGCCCGCGGCTTCCTGGCCTATGCCCGCCCAGAACCGAACCCCGAATCCGGGGCTGCCCAAGCCGGCTGCCCCCCGAACCCTTGAGGTTGAGACATGGCCGTCCCTCAGAACCGAGTTACCCGCTCCCGCCGCAACATGCGCCGTTCGCATGATGCGCTTGTCGCCGGCAACCCGAACGAATGCTCGAACTGCGGCGAACTGAAGCGCCCGCATCACGTCTGCCCGTCCTGCGGCCATTACGCCGACCGCGAGGTCGTGGCCCAGGCCAATGAGGTCGACCTGGACGAAGACGCGGCCTGAGCGGATCGACCGCGGATATGGCTTCGGCAGATTCCAGCACTCCGCCTCGCGCCCCTGGCGACGGGGGCGGCGTGGTGATCTCGGTTGACGCGATGGGGGGCGACCGCGGCCCGGCGGCGGTGGTCGCCGGCATGGCGGAAAGCGCCGGAAAGAATTCCGACATCCGCTTCATCGTCCACGGCCCGCGCGCCGAACTGGAACGGCTGATCGCCCGCCGCGGCGATCTGGCGCAGCGTTGCGACATCCGCGACGCCGGCGGGGTCGTGACCATGGGCGACAAGCCCAGCCAGGTGCTGCGCAAAGGCGAGGGCACCTCGATGTGGTCCGCGCTCGAATCGGTGCGCCAAGGCGAGGCGACCGCCGCCGTCTCCTGCGGCAATACCGGGGCGCTGATGGCGCTTTCCATGCTGCGGCTGCGCAAGCTGCCGGGCGTGAACCGTCCCGCCATCGCCTGTCTCTGGCCCTCGCGCAATCCGCAAGGCTTCAACGTCATGCTCGACGTCGGCGCCGATATCCGCGCCGATGCCCAGGACCTGCTGACCTATGCGCTGATGGGCGCCTCTTATGCCCGCAACGGTTTCGGGCTGGAGCGGCCGCGCGTCGGCCTGCTCAATGTCGGGACCGAGGATCACAAGGGCCGGCCCGAGCTGAAACAGGCGCATGAGCTGATCCCCACCACGGCGCAGGCGGCGAATTTCGACTATGTCGGCTTCGTCGAGGGGGGCGACCTGCCCTCGGCCCGCGTCGACGTGATCGTCACCGACGGCTTTACCGGCAATGTCGCGCTGAAGACCGGCGAAGGCACCGCCAAGCTGGTGGGCGAATTGCTGAAAGAAGCGTTCGGCAAATCGGTGATGTCGAAATTTGCCGCGCTTCTGGCGATGGGTTCGCTCAAGCGGCTGCAAAAGCGCATCGACCCGCGCCGCGTCAATGGCGGCATATTCCTGGGGCTGAACGGGACGGTGGTGAAATCGCATGGCTCGGCCGATGCGACCGGCGTCTCGGCGGCGATCAAGCTGGCCTTCCGGCTGGCGCAGTCGGGCTTTCAGGACCGGCTGGCGGTCCGCGTGGCGCAATCCGTCGCGGCGGCCGGCGAAATCAAAGGCAGCAATGAAAGCGAGGCGTCCTGATGCGGCGTGCGATCGTCCGGGGAACCGGCCATTACCTGCCCGAGCGGGTGGTCGAGAATAGCTGGTTCGAGGACAAGCTGGACACCAGCGACGAATGGATCCGCGCCCGCACCGGGATCGAGCGGCGCCATTTTGCCGCCGACGACCAGCGCACCAGCGACCTGGGCATCCTGGCCGCGCAGGCGGCGCTGGCCGATGCCGGGCTTGAGCCCGGACAGATCGACGCGGTGATCGTGGCCACCTCGACCCCCGACCTGACCTTTCCCTCGGTCGCGACCATGGTGCAGGCCGGGCTGGGCATGCGGCACGGCTTCGCCTATGACCTGCAAGCGGTCTGCGCGGGCTTCGTCTATGCGCTGGCCAATGCCGATGCGATGATCCGCGCGGGCCTCGCGCAGCGAGTCCTGGTCATCGGGGCCGAGATTTTCAGCCGCATCATGGACTGGACCGACCGCGGCACCTGTGTGCTGTTCGGCGACGGCGCCGGCGCGCTGGTGCTGGAGGCGGCCGAGGGCCAGGGCTCCTCCGCGGATCGCGGCATCCTGGCAACCGACCTGAACAGCGACGGGCAATATCGCGACCTGCTTTACGTCGATGGCGGCGTCGCCAGCACCGGCACTGCCGGCCACCTGCGCATGCAGGGCAACCTGGTTTTCCGCCACGCGGTCGAGAAACTGGCTGATACCGCCCATCGCGCGCTGGACCGCGCCGGGCTGGACGCGGACCAGGTGGACTGGCTCGTGCCGCACCAGGCCAACCTGCGCATCATCGAGGCGACGGCCAAGCGCATGCGCCTGCCGATGGAAAAGGTGGTGCTGACGGTGGCCGATCACGGCAACACCTCGGCCGCCTCGATCCCGCTGGCCTTGTCGGTCGCCAATGCCCAGGGCCGCTTCAAGCCCGGCGACGTGCTGGTGGCCGAGGCGATCGGCGGCGGCCTCGCCTGGGGCTCCGTCGTGCTGCGCTGGTAGGCCGGCACCTATTTCAGCTGCGAATCCTTCGATCCGCGCCGGTTGATCCCGGCCCTTGGCCGCCAGGCCTTGTCGCGCCCCGATTGGCAGGCGACGCATAGCCGGACGCCGGGAATCGCCCGTCGCCGCGCCTCGGGGATGGGCTCGTCGCATTCTTCGCAAATGGCTGCGCTTTCCTGCGCGACACGCTGCGCATTGCGCAGCCGCATCCGCTCGATCGCTTCCTGCGTGGAAACCTCGATCTGCTCGTTCACCGCATCGTCGCGCGCCCAACCGCCAGCCATGTCACCCCGTCCCGCTTGCCCTTTCCCTTTCAAGATAGGCGCTGATTGCCGCAGTTCCAAGCAGGCGACCGGCAGCCATACGCGGGTGCTTGCGGATAAAGCGCGAATAACGCGGAACAAAATCCGCCGGCAAGGGAACGGAATCGGGCCGGGGTTGTTGACTCGGGGCCGTAAAGAAATCATCCTTCGCACCATTCAAGAGGTTTCCGAGATGAGCGACTCTACCCTGACCCGCATGGACCTGGCCGAGGCCGTGTTCCGTGAGGTAGGACTGTCCCGACACGAATCGGCCCAGCTTGTCGAAAGCGTGCTTGGCCATATCTCCGATGCGCTGGTGCGCGGCGAGCAGGTCAAGATCTCGTCCTTCGGCACGTTTTCGGTCCGCGACAAGAACGAACGCATCGGCCGCAATCCCAAGACCGGGGAAGAGGTGCCGATCACGCCGCGCCGGGTGCTGTCCTTCCGGCCCTCGCATCTGATGAAGGATCGGGTGGCGGCCGGCAACAGGCGCAAGGGCCGATGAGCAAATCCCCCGACGCCTTCCGCTCGATCGGAGAGGTCTCGCGCCTCGTGGGCGTCGCGCCGCATGTGCTGCGGTATTGGGAATCGCAATTCACCCAGCTTGCTCCGGTGAAACGCGCCGATGGCCGGCGCTATTACCGCCCCGACGACGTGCGCCTGGCCGCCGGGCTTTGCCAGGTGCTGCGCGAGGAAGGGCTCAGCATCCGCGGCGCCAAGCGGCTGATCGCCGCCGATCGCGGCGCCGCGCTGCGTGCCGTGGGCGCCGCCCGCCTAGGAGAGGCGCCGGGCGACGCCGACCCGCCCGCCCCGGCGGTGCGCCTGATGCGGCCCGACCCCCCGCCTGCCGCAAAACCGCCGCAGCGGGTCCGGCAGGCCGAATCGCTGCCGCTTTTCGACGCGCGGCCTGCCCCACCATCCGCCGCGGCCCCATGGCTGGACCGGCTGGTCGGCGCTGCGCTAGCCTTGCGCCAGCATGAATTTCAGGGCAAGCCGCTGCCGCCGCAGGCAAAATCCCTGCGCGATGCGCTCGCCGGCCTGCGCTGACCCGCGTGGCCTGCCACTTTTCGCCCCCCGGCGGCCGCCGGCGCAGGACAATCGAAATTCTTGCCGAATTTTCCGCGCTTGGCCCCTTGTGCTGGCCGCCCGCTTCGCTCTATATGCCCCTCGTCGGGCCGTGGCGCAGCCTGGTTAGCGCGTCCGTCTGGGGGGCGGAAGGCCGCGAGTTCGAATCTCGCCGGCCCGACCATTCCGAAAACGCCCATCCCCAACCGGGGGTGGGCGTTTCCTGTTTCCGAAAGGGTTTCGCGTGAACGGTGTCCTTCCCGATACGACCCTGCGCCAGTTGATCGCCAATGGCGCGATCTCGGCCAGCCGGCCCATCCTGCCCGAACAGGTCCAGCCCGCCAGCCTGGACCTGCGCCTGGGCACCACGGCCTGGCGGCTGCGCGCCTCGTTCCTGGCCGGGCGCGGCCGCAAGGTCAGCGACCGGCTGCGGGATTTCGAGATGCACCGCATGGACCTTGCCGGCGGCGCGGTGCTGGAAAAAGGCTGCGTCTACCTGGTGCCGCTGATGGAGCGGCTGTCCCTGCCCCAGGGCCTGGACGCGGTCGCCAATGCCAAAAGCTCGACCGGCCGGCTCGACCTGCTGACGCGGCTGGTCACGGACGAAGGCACCGAATTCGACCGCCTGCCCCAGGGCTATGACGGCCCGATCTATGCCGAAATCTGCCCGCGCAGCTTTTCGGTCCTGGTGCGGCCGGGGATGCGGCTGAACCAGTTGCGGCTGCGACAGGGCCAGGCCACGCTAAGCGATGCCGAATTGCGCGACCTGCACGGGCGCGAGCCGCTGGTGACGGGCGCGGCGCTGATCGACGACGGGCTGGGCTTTTCGGTCGACCTGCGGCCGCAGTCCGGCGACCTGGTCGGCTATCGCGCCCGGCCGCATAGCGGGGTCATCGATCTTGACCGCATCGGCGCCTATCAGGCGCGCGATTTCTGGGACGCGTTGCGGACCACCGACGGCCAGCTGATCCTCGACCCCGGCGCATTCTATATCCTGGTCAGCCGGGAATCGGTGGCGATCCCCCCCGATTACGCCGCGGAAATGGCGCCTTATCTGGCGATGGTGGGCGAATTCCGGGTCCATTACGCCGGTTTCTTCGACCCAGGTTTCGGCCATGGCAGCGCCGGCCAGGGGGCGCGCGGGGTGCTGGAGGTGCGCTGCCACGAGGCGCCATTCGCGCTGGAACACGGCCAGACCGTCGGCCGGCTGGTCTATGAACGAATGGCCGCGCGGCCCGAGCGGCTCTATGGCAGCGGCATCGCCTCGAACTACCAGGGCCAGGGCCTGAAACTGGCCAAGCAGTTCGCCTGATCCCCAGCCTTTCCATTCTTCCGTGGCGAAATATCCTGGGGGGCCGCGCGCCAGCGCGGTGGGGGCAAAGCCCCCTGCTAACGCAGCCGCCGGGTGATCCGGGCGGCCTGCCGGGCGCGCTTGACCGCTTCGCGCGCGGCCCTTTCGCGGCTTCTTTGCTGCGGCGTCTGCTTTTCCCCCGGCTTGGGCGCGTTCATCCTGCGAATGCCCCAATTCAGCATCCGGTTGCTTGCCATGCGGATCAGCATATTGATAATGCCGTTCATATTCATCTTCTTACGTTCCGTTGTTCATTCACTTTCGAATAAATCCTCGGCCTGGCCGCCGGTCTCTTCGTCCGTTTCGCCATCGAACAGCCCCGGCGCCAAGCCCTCGCCCGGCGGGCGGGAATCCAGCAGGCCGGCGGCCCGCAATTCCGCCAGGCCCGGCAGGTCGCGGGCGCTTTCCAAGCCGAAATGATCCAGGAAAACCTCGGTCACGACGAAAGTCACCGGCCGCCCCGGCGTCTGGCGGCGGCGGCCGATGCGCACCCAGCCCAGTTCGATCAGTTGGTCCAGCGTGCCGCGGCTGACGGCGACGCCGCGGATCTCTTCGATCTCGGCGCGGGTCACGGGCTGGTGATAGGCGATGATCGCCAGGGTCTCGGTCGCGGCGCGCGACAGGCGCCGGCTTTCGACGACGCTTTCCTGCATCAGAAAGCCCAGGTCGGCGGCGGTGCGAAAGGCCCAGGCGTCGCCCGCGCGCGCCAGTTGCACCCCCCGCCCCTCGTAGCGGGCGCGCAGCGCGCGCAGCGCCTCGGCCGCGTCGCAGCCGGCGGGCAGGCGGGCGGCGATCTCGCGCGCGCTCATCGGCTCGGCCGCGGCGAACAGGATCGCCTCGACCATGCGCTCCTGCTCGGCCGGGGGCGGCGGCGGGAAACGCTGCGGATCGGGGGCTGGATCGTCGCGGCTCATTGCGGCCGCCTGCGGATGGTGATCGGCGCGAAACTGCCCGCCTGGGCGATCTCAAGCCTGCCCTGGCGCGCCAGCTCCAGCGTGGCGGCAAAGGTCGCCGCGGTGGCCGAGCGGCGGCGCTGCGGGTCGCCGTCCCAGCCCTCGGGCAGGAAATCGGCCAGTTCCGTCCAGCCCCCGGCATAGCCGATCAGCCCGCGCACCCGCTCCAGCGCCTGTTCCATGCTCAGCACGTCGCGGCGGTCAAAGGCATAGGGCCGGAACTCGTCGCGGGTGCGCAGCCTGGCATAGGCGCGCATCAGGTCGATCAACCCGGCCTGCCAGGCGACCTGGCGCTGGCGGGCAACGGTTTCGGGCGCGCCGCGGGCGAAACGGTCCTGTCCCAGCCGGTCGCGGGCCATCAGCCGCGCCGCCGCCTCGCGCATGGCATTGAGCCGCTCAAGCTGAAAGGCCAGATGCGCCGCCATGTCCTCGGCGCTGGGGCCTTCGGCCTCGGGGTCGGGCGGCAGCAGCAGGCGCGATTTCAGATAGGCAAGCCAGGCCGCCATCACCAGGTAATCCGCCGCCAGTTCGATGCGCAGCGCGCGGGCCTTGTCGACAAAGGCCAGATACTGGTCGGCAAGCTCCAGCACCGAGACCTGCATCAGGTCGACCTTTTGCGTGCGCGACAGGGTCAGAAGCAGGTCCAGCGGCCCTTCGAAGCCGGAGACGTCGACGACCAGCACCTCTTCGGCGCGGCGCTCGGCCGCCGGCTGCGGCGCGAGCCCCGGCAGATGCGGCGCCGGATCCGTCCGGGGATCCGGCTGGGCGCGCGCCTGGGGGTCGGGCACGGGGGTCAGGTAGGGCACCTTGGTCATGTCGCGTCCAGGCAAGGGAACCTGCGCAGAATCCGCCATAGGCCGGGCTTAGTCAACGGGTCAAGCCGCCGGCCCGGCAAGCGCCGCCAGTTCGGCCCGCAGCGCCGCGGCCTCATGCGGCACCGGCGCGTCGCGCAGGGCCAGGGCCGCCTGGCCCCGCGCCACGGCGCGCGGCGCCATGGCGCCGGCGGCCGCGACGATCTCTTCCATCTGCGCCACGGTTTCGTTGCAGGACAGCACCAGGTCGCAGCCGGCGGCAATGGTGGCGGCGGCGCGCGCGGCCAGGCTGCCCGACAGCGCCTGCATGCCGATGTCGTCGGACATCAGCAGCCCCTCAAAGCCGATCTCGCGCCGGATCATCCTGACCACCGGGGCCGAGGCCGTGGCGGGCGCGTCGTCCAGCGCGACAAAGCGGATATGCGCGGTCATCGCCATGGGCAGGTCGGCCAGCGCGCGAAACGGGGCAAAATCCGTGGCGCGCAGTTCTTCCAGCGACGCCTCGACCACCGGCAGGTCCTTGTGGCTGTCCACCCGCGCCCGGCCATGGCCCGGCATGTGCTTGATGACCGGCAGCACCCCCGCGGCCAGCATCGCCTGCGCCGCGATGCGGCCCAGGCGGATCACCGTGCCGGCATCGGCGCCAAGGCAGCGGTCCTTCAGGAAGGGATGCGTGTCGTCGCGGGCGATGTCCAGCACCGGGGCGCAATCGGCATCTATGCCCACGGCGCGCAGTTCCTGCGCCATCAGGTGATGATGCAGCCAGATCGCCCGTTCGCCGCGTCCGGCCTGGACCAGGGGCGCGGGCCAGTCGGTCCAATGCGGCGCGCGCAGGCGTTGGACGCGCCCGCCTTCCTGGTCGACCAGCACCGGCGCGTCGCGGCCCAGGGCATCGCGCAAGTCGCCGGTCAGCCGGCGCAGGCGGTCGGGCGTGTCGACATTCCGCGCAAACAGGATAAATCCCCAAGGGTCGGCGGCGCGAAAGAAATCGCGCTCGGCCCGGCTCAACTCCGGGCCGGCGATGCCGCCAAGAATCGTGGCGCTGGTCACGTCAGCGGCTCAGTTCGCGGTGGCGGGGATGCAGTCCACGCCCTCGGCGATCAGGGCGGCGCAAAAGCGGCGGGCGTCGTCCTTGGAGGCGAAGCCCGCGGCGCGCAGCCGCCAGAAGCTGCGGCCGTTCGCCTTGTGCTCCTGGACCACCAGGCCCTTGCCGGCGAACAGCGCAGAGAACTTGCCCGATACGCGGTCCCATTCGCCCCGCGCCAGCGCGTCGCTGTCAAAGGCGCCGATCTGCACCAGCGGCGCGCCCGGCGCGACCTGGGCCGGGCTTTGGGCCGGGGCTGCGGCTTGCGGCGCGGCATCGGGGCGGGTTTCGGGGGCGGCAGCGGCCGGTGTGGGCGCGGCATCGCTTGCGACCGTCGCCGCGGCGGCCATGCGGCGCGGACGCGGCGCCGGGCGCGAGGATTGCGCGATGGCGGCGGGCGTCGCCCCGGCCTCGGCCAATGCCGTGGTGATGGCGGTGTCGCGGGTCTGGTTGCCGGCCAGGTCGGTCACGACCTCGTTGACCGGGGCCTCGGCCGCCGGGGCGTCCGAGATCACTGCACTGGCCACGGATTGCGCCGCGGGATCGGCCTCGGTCGGGGCCTCGCCGTCGGGGCGGGCGATGACGCGGGCGGTTTCCTCCAGCAGCGGCAATTCGACGGGGTGCGAAGGCTCTTGCGCCGTGGCGCCGAACTCGCCCATGGCCACGTCCTGCGGCTCCAGCCCGGCGGGCTGCGGCGCGATGGCCACGCGGTCCACCGGCTGCGCGTCGGCGCCGGCTGCGACCGAGTTCACGGCCAGGCCGGTGCGATGGGTCAGTTCGCCGCCCGGATTGTCGGGCGCGGTGCGGGCCTCGCCCTCGACCGCGCGGATCACCGGCACGCCCGAGACGTCGCGGACCACAAGCTTGTAGCCCCAGACCGCCAGGATCACGATCAGCCCGACCGAGACCAGCGCCCCCAGGTAATGCGTCAGCCGCGTGACCCGCCCCAAAAGTGACGGCGAATCGACCAGCGACTCGGCGTCCGAGCGATAGGGCTGGTCGTCCCAGCCGCTTTCCTGCCAGTCCTGATCCTGCCAGTCGCCGGAATGGCCCTGTTGCCCATCGGCATGGGAATAGTCATGCGACAGCCCATGGGGCTGCGACCCGTCAAACCCGCCCGAAGAGCGGAAATCTACTACCGTCATTCCTGCCTGCCTGCCGGTTGTCCCGACGCTGCTTGTTCAACTGCTCGCCCCGGCAGGCGCCGTTTCTCAGCGCATTTCCTTGGCCGGAGTGACACCCAAGATACCAAGACCGGCCGAAATGACAACGCCGACGGACCGCAGCAGGGCGATTTTCGCCGCCGTGGCCTGCATGTCGCCCTCTTGCAGGAAACGCAGGGCCGGTTCGTCATTGCCGCGGTTCCAAAGCGAATGCAGCTCGGACGCAATATCGTAAAGGAAAAACGCGATCCGGTGCGGCTCGTGCGCGCGAGCGGCGATCTCGACCGTGCGTGGCCATTCTGCAACTTTGCGCGCCAGTTCCAGCTCGGCCGGATGCGCAAGCTGCGCCAGATCCGCCTGCGCCAGCGCCGCGTCCAGGGTGTCGACGCCCATCTCGGCCGCCTTGCCCAGGACCGAGTTCACCCGCGCGCTGGCATATTGCACATACCAGACGGGGTTGTCCTTGGACTGTTCCAGCACGCGGGCAAAGTCGAAATCCAGCGCCGCGTCGTTCTTGCGCGTCAGCATGTGGAAACGGGTCACGTCCGCGCCCGCCTGCTCGACCACGTCGCGCAGGGTGACGAAGGTGCCGGCGCGCTTGGACATCTTGAAGGGCTCGCCGTTCCTGAACAGCCGCACAAGCTGGATCAGCTTGACGTCCAGCGGCACCCGGCCGTCCGACAGCGCCTTGACCGCCGCGGTCATGCGCTTGACATAGCCGCCATGGTCGGCGCCGAACACGTCGATCAGCGCGTCATAGCCGCGCTCGATCTTGTCCCAGTGATAGGCGATGTCGGGGGCGAAATAGGTCCAGGCGCCGTCCGATTTCTTGACCGGCCGGTCCACGTCGTCGCCATGCGCGGTCGAGCGGAACAGCGTCTGTTCCCGCGGCTCCCAATCCTCGGGGGTCTTGCCCTTGGGCGGCTCCAGCACGCCTTCGTAGATCAGGCCCTGCTGGCGCAGCCGCTCGATCGCCGCCTCGATCCGGCCGGTGCCGTAAAGCGCCTTTTCGCTGGAAAACACGTCCATATGGACGTTGAGCAGCGCCAGGTCGGCGCGGATCATCTCCATCATCGCCTCGGTGGCGAAGCTGCGGATCTCGGCCAGCCATTCGGATTCCGGCTTTTTCAGCAGGCTGGTGCCGTATTTCGCCTTCAGCGCCTCGCCCACCGGGATCAGGTAATCGCCGGGATAAAGCCCCTCGCGGATCTCGGGCTCCAGCCCGTTGGCCTCTCGGTAGCGTTCATAGGCGGAACGCGCCAGCACATCGACCTGGGCACCGCCGTCGTTGATGTAATATTCGCGCGTGACCTCGTGCCCGGCGAAATCCAGAAGCGCCGCCAGCGCATCGCCAAAGACCGCGCCGCGGGTGTGGCCGACATGCATCGGCCCGGTCGGGTTGGCGCTGACGAATTCCACGTTGATGCGCTGGCCCCGGCCCATGTCCGAACGGCCGTAATCGCCGCCCTGGGCCAGCGCCGCGCGGATCACCGCCTGCCATTCGCCCGGCGCCAGCCGCAGGTTCAGAAAGCCCGGCCCCGCCACCTCGGCCAAGGCGATGCGGGGGTCGGCGGCCAGGCGGGCGGCCAGCGCCTGGGCAATGTCGCGCGGCTTCAATCCCGCGGGCTTGGCCAGCACCATGGCGGCATTGGTGGCCATGTCGCCATGCGCGGCGTCCCGCGGCGGCTCGACCGTCACATTGGCGGTGTCGAGGCCCGCGGGCAGATCGCCCGCCCGCTCCATCTGCGCCAGCGCGTCAAGGACCAGCGTGCGGATATCCGAGAAAAGGTTCATGGTTTCCATCCGTAAGATCGTCCGGGGATAGCGCCTGGCCAAGGGGGCCGTCAACCGGGCGGCCAAGCCGCGTTTTCGCATCAGATTGACGAAGGGCAGGTTTTCGGCTAGGCCCGCCCTGTCTGCATCCGGCAGGCAAGGCGAGGGGCGTGCGGAAATTGCGTCCCGACCCGCCGCGAACCCCCCGGTTTCCCGGTTGGGCGGCGATGGACGCAAGCACGGCGCGGCGACCCCGCGCATTGATACGAAAGCCCTGAATGACCAAGTTTTCCGATCTGAAGCTGGACCCCAAGGTTCTGAAAGCCATCGCCGAAGCGGGCTATGAATCGCCCACGCCGATCCAGGAGGGGGCGATTCCCCCGGCGCTGGAAGGGCGCGACGTGCTGGGCATCGCCCAGACCGGCACCGGCAAGACCGCCAGCTTCACCCTGCCGATGATCACGCTGCTGGGCCGCGGCCGGGCGCGGGCGCGGATGCCGCGCAGCCTGGTGCTGTGCCCGACGCGCGAACTGGCCGCCCAGGTGGCCGAGAATTTCGACATCTACGCCAAGCACACGCGCCTGACCAAGGCGCTGCTGATCGGCGGCGTTTCCTTTGGCGAACAGGACAAGCTGATCGACCGCGGCGTCGATGTGCTGATCGCGACGCCCGGCCGGCTGCTGGATCATTTCGAGCGCGGCAAGCTGCTGCTGACCGGCGTGCAGATCATGGTGGTGGACGAGGCCGACCGCATGCTCGACATGGGTTTCATCCCCGATATCGAGCGCATCTTCCAGCTTACGCCCTTTACCCGGCAAACGCTGTTCTTCAGCGCCACCATGGCGCCCGAGATCGAGCGCATCACCGACACCTTCCTGCATGCGCCCGAGCGTATCGAGGTCGCCCGCCAGGCCACCACCAGCGAGACGATCACCCAGAAGCTGGTCGAGATCACCCCCTCGCGCCGCGACCAGACCGCCAAGCAAAAACGCGAATTGCTGCGCGCCATGATCCGGGCCGAGGGTGAGGGGCTGAAAAACGCCATCATCTTCTGCAACCGCAAGACCGAGGTGGACATCGTCGCCAAGTCGCTGAAAGCGCACGGTTTCGACGCCGCGCCGATCCATGGCGACCTGGACCAGCGCCACCGCACGGCGACGCTGGACGGGTTCCGCGAAGGCACGCTGCGCTTCCTGGTCGCTTCGGACGTGGCGGCGCGGGGCCTGGACATCCCGGCGGTCAGCCATGTGTTCAACTTCGACCTGCCCAGCCATGCCGAGGATTACGTCCACCGCATCGGCCGCACCGGCCGCGCCGGGCGGCTGGGCACCGCCATCTCGATCGCGACGCCTGCGGACGAAAAATACCTGGGCGCCATCGAATCGCTGGTCAAGCAGGCCCTGCCCCGCGCCCCGGTGCCCGAGGGCTTTACCCTGTCCAGCGCCGCGCAGGACGCGCCCCGGCCGGCGCGCGAAAGCGGCCGCAAGGACCGCGGCCGCGAGCGTCGCGGCCGCCGCGACGACAGCGAGCAGCGCCCGCCCGTCCCCGCCGCCGAACCGCGCGCCGAGGCCAGCCCCGCACCCGAGCAGGTCGACCGCCGGCCAGAGCGCGCCCCCCGCGACGAACGCAGGGACGAGCGCCGCGAGCGTCATGGCGACCGCCATGACCGGCGCGACGACCGCCGCACCGACCGCCACCCGGTCATGGGCATGGGCGATCACATGCCCGAATTCATGACCCGCAGCTTCCGCCCCGGCTTTACCGAACCGGCCGATGCCGCACCCGCCGACGACGTCGTGGCCGCCCAGCCGGATGCGGAAACGCCGCGCGCCCGTGCCGATACCGACAGGCAGGCACCAGCCAGGCGGCAGCGCGCGGCGCGAAACCGCCCCGAGCAAGGCCAGGACGAGAAGCGGGCCGAGCCCATCCAGGCGGAACCCGTCCAGCCGGAACCCGTCCAGGCAGAGCCGGAACCGATCGAGCCGAAACAGGCCCAGCCTGAACAAGGCGCGGAAAATACCGAGGCCGCCGCATCCCAGCCAGAGCCTGCCTCGGCAGCCGAACCGCAGGCCGTGCAGGCGGCGGAAACGGCCGACGCGGCGCCCGGCGAACCGGCCCAGGAAAAGCCGGTCCGCAAGCGCAAGCCGCGCGTGACCAAGCCCAAGGCCGAGCCCGCCCCGGCCGAGCTTTCCGGCGCGCGAGCCGCTGATCCAAGCGCGGCCGAGCCCGCAACCGACGGCGAGCAGCCCGAAGCCGCGCCGGCCGAGGCCCCGGCCAAGCCTGCGCGCAAGACCGCCCGGACGCCCGCCAAGCCGCGCGCTCCGCGCAAGCCCAGGGCCAAGGCGGCCGCGCCGGCAGAACCGTCGGCGGCAGAACAACCCGCGGCAGAACAGCCGGCTGCGGAAACGGCTGGCGGCGCGGCTGCGGCCCCGGAAACCGGCCCCGACGACAGCGCCGCCGGGACCTGAGACCGCGCCCATGGCCGTTCCGGCCTGCATGTCCCCGGCACGACGCGGCCGCCTTTCCTGGGCGGCGCTCGGCCTTGACGCGGGGCTGGGGGCCATGGCTGCGCTGGGTCAGGCGCCCTGGGGTCTTTGGCCGCTGACGCTGCTGGCGCTGGCGCTGCTTTGCCATCGCATCGCCCGCGCCGCGACGCCCGGCGCCGCAGCCTGGCACGGCTTTGCCGCCGGGCTGGGCCATTTCGCGCTGGCCATGTCCTGGATCGTCGAACCCTTTCTTGTCGAGCCCGAGACCTATGGCTGGATGGCCCCCTTTGCGCTGCTCTTCATGGCCGCCGGGGGGGCGCTGTTCTGGACCGTTCCGGCTTGGCTCGCCGGCCGCCTGGCGCCCGGCTTTCCCCGGCAGGGCCTTGCCTTCGCGGCGCTGATGGTGCTGTCGGACTGGCTGCGCGGCTGGATCTTCACCGGCCTGCCCTGGGCACTGACCGGCCATGTCTGGATCGACACCCCCGCCGGCCAGGTCGCGGCGACGCTGGGTGCGATCGGGCTTTCCGGCCTGACCATGCTGGCCGCCGCCCTGCCCCTGTGCTTTCGCCGGCCCGGCCGGTTCCCGGCGCTGCCCGGCACGGTGCTGGCCCTGCTGGTCGTCGCCACGGCCTGGAGCGCGGGGCTGGCGCGGCTGGCCCAGCCCCTGCCGCCCGATACCGGAATGCGGCTGCGCCTGGTCCAGCCCGATGCCACCCAGGCGCTGAAATGGGATCCCTGGTGGTCCGAGGTGTTCTTCCGACGCCTGCTCGACCTGTCGGCCATCCGCGACCCCGACATGCCGCCGCCCGACGCGGTGATCTGGCCCGAAACCGCGGTGAACTTCCTGCTGGAACAAGCCGGCACCGCACCGCAGGACATCGCCGCCTATGTCGGCGCCCCGGTCGTGCTGGGCATCCAGCGGGTCGAGGGCGAGCGTTACTTCAACAGCCTGACCGAATTTTCGGCCCAGGGCATCGGTCCGATCTACGACAAGTTCCACCTGGTGCCCTTTGGCGAATACACGCCCTGGGGCGACATGATGGCGCAGCTTGGCATCCGCGCCTTTGCCGCCCAGCACGGCTTCGGCTATTCCGCCGGCCCCGGCCCGCAGGTCATGCGCCTGCCCGGCCTGCCGCCGATGCAGCCGCTGATCTGCTACGAGGCCGTGTTCTCGGACCACCTTGTCAGCGGGGAAAACCGGCCCTCCTGGCTTTTGCAAGTCACCAACGACGCCTGGTTCGGTCAATGGTCGGGACCCTGGCAGCATCTGGCCCAGGCCAGGCTGCGCGCCATCGAATCGGGCCTGCCGCTGATGCGGGCGGCCAATACCGGCGTCTCGGCGGTAATCGACGCCCGCGGGGGGCTGCGCGCCACGCTGGGCCTGAACCGCGCCGGCCGCATCGACGCGGCGCTCCCCGGCGCGCTGCCGCCGACGCCCTGGTCGCGGCTTGGCGATTGGCCGGCCTTGGCGCTGGCGCTGGCGGCCTTGCTGCTGGTCGCGGCGCGCCGGCCCCGCGCGTTGCGCAGTTGACGCCGCCCCCCGCGTCCACTAACGCTTTGCCTGACCGTCACAACGGCTTCCTGGCGTGGCGGCGTCATTTCAACGGAGCAACTTCATGGCCAGACAGGACTATGTGTTCACCTCGGAATCCGTCTCCGAGGGCCACCCCGACAAATTGTGCGACCAGATCTCGGATGCGGTCCTGGACG
This sequence comes from Paracoccus thiocyanatus, assembly GCF_900156255.1. GTDB lineage: Bacteria > Pseudomonadota > Alphaproteobacteria > Rhodobacterales > Rhodobacteraceae > Paracoccus > Paracoccus thiocyanatus. Next base: position 18,498 of record NZ_FTMK01000002.1, on the reverse strand, counting down.
CGCTCCTGGCCGAGGACCCGGCCGCGCGCGTCGCCTGCGAAACCTTCGCCACCACCGGGACGGTGGTCGTCGGCGGCGAGATCGGGCTGACCGACCAGAAAAAGCTGGGCGAATATATGGGCCGCATCACCGAGATCGCCCGCAATACCATCCGCGATATCGGCTATGAACAGGAAAAGTTCCACTGGAACACCTGCCATGTCCACAACTACCTGCACGAGCAATCCGCTCATATCAGCCAGGGCGTGGACCGCGACGGCGCGGGCGACCAGGGCATCATGTTCGGCTATGCCGTGGACGAGACGCCGGAACTGATGCCGGCGCCGATCCAATATGCCCACGCGATCCTGCGCCGCCTGGCCGAGGTGCGCAAATCCGGCGCCGAGCCGACGCTGGGCCCGGATGCCAAATCGCAACTGAGCCTGCGCTATGAAAACGGCAAGCCGGTCGAGATCACCAGCCTGGTCCTGTCGCACCAGCACAAGGACGAAGGCCAATCATCGGACGATGTCCGCGCCATCGTCGAGCCCTATATCCGCGAGGTTCTGCCCGCGGAATGGCTGACCGAGAACACCGAATGGTGGGTGAACCCCACGGGCACTTTCGTGATCGGCGGGCCGGACGGGGATACCGGCCTGACCGGGCGCAAGATCGTCGTCGATACTTATGGCGGCGCGGCCGCGCATGGCGGCGGTGCCTTTTCCGGCAAGGACCCGACCAAGGTGGACCGCTCGGCCGCCTATGCGGCGCGCTACCTGGCCAAGAACGTGGTCGCGGCCGGGCTTGCGACGCGCTGCGTGATCCAACTGTCCTATGCGATCGGCGTGGCAAAGCCGCTGTCGATCTATGCCGATACCTTCGGCACCAGCGAAGTCCCCGAAGCCGAGATCGAGCGCGCCGTTTCGCGTGCCATGGACCTGACGCCGCGCGGCATCCGCGAGCATCTGGCGCTGTGCCGCCCGATCTATCGCCGCACCGCTGCCTATGGCCATTTCGGCCGCACGCCGGATACCGATGGCGGCTTTTCCTGGGAGCGGACCGACCTGGCCGAGGCGATCAAGCGCGAGCTGTAAGGCCGCAGGGGGGGCTTTGCCCCCGCGCGTTCCGCGCTCCCCCAGGATATTTAGGCACGAAAGAAGCCGGGCGGGCGCGGCTTTTCTTCGCTTCTTTCGTGGAAAAATATCCTGCGGGGGAAGCCCGGCGGGCCTGCCCGTCGGGCGTGGGGGCGCAAAGCCCCCATTCTTCAATCCCTGAAGCTGCGGCTGTCCTTGATCTGGTCCCAGGCCCAGACCACTTCCTGCAAGCGATCTTCGTCCGAACGGTCGCCACCATTCATGTCGGGATGAAGATCCTTGACCAGGGACTTGTATTGCTTGCGGATTTCCGCGCGGCTCCAGCTGTCCTTGGCTTCAAGGATCTCCAGCGCCCGGCGCTCGGTCGGCGGCAGCTTGCGGGCCGTGCGCGTGCGCAATTCGGGGTTGGTGCCGTTGGTCCCCAGGATCTCCAGCGGGTCGTCGATGCCGTGCCGCGCCCATTTCTGTTCCTGCGTCGCGCGGCCAAAGGGCTTGGTCGGGCGTTCCCAGACCGTGGCATTGTCCAGAAACTCCTGGAATTCGGCTTCGGACTGGCCCTGGAAATAGTTCCAGTTCAGGTTGTATTCGCGGACATGTTCCTTGCAGAACCAGTAATATTCGTCCAGCGCACGCGGCGATTTCGGCGCGCGATACTGGCCGGGCTCGTTGCAGCCTTCCTTGTCGCATTGCCGCGTCGAGGTCTCGAAGGCGCCGGACATGCCGCGTCGCCCGCGTGAGCGGCGCTTCTTGTCCGCGGCCGCGGAAATGTCGAAACCGAACGGGTCGCTGTTGCTCATCTGCCTGCCTTGTCCTCAACGGGACAGGCAGTTTAGGCTATTTCGCGGGACATGAAAGGGGAAACGGACATGATTGCCGACGAGATGCGCCAAAGGCTGGAAATACTGGAGCCTTCGCGGCTGGACATCATCGACGAAAGCGAAAGCCATCGCGGCCATGGCGGCTGGCGCGAGGGCGGCCAGACGCATTTCCGCATCCGCATGGCCAGCGCCCGCTTTGCCGGGCTGGGCCATGTCGCGCGTCACCGGCTGGTGCATGGCGCCCTGGGCGACATCGTGCCGCGCATCCACGCGCTGGCGCTGGAACTGGCCGAAAGCTGAACCGTTAGCGCGCCCAGTCTTGCCGGGCCCGAACGGGGCGCGTAGAAGCCCGCAAAGCCGCAAGCACAAGGAATTTCCGCATGACCTCGCCCAAGGATTTCAATGATCGGATGCTGTCGCTTGGCCTTGCCCGCGTCAGCGAGGCCGCCGCCCATGCCTCGGCGCGGCTGATCGGCCGCGGCGATGAGAAGGCGGCCGACCAGGCGGCCGTCAACGCCATGCGCGAACAGCTCAACAAGCTTGACATCCAGGGCGTCGTCGTCATCGGCGAGGGCGAGCGCGACGAGGCGCCGATGCTGTTCATCGGCGAAGAGGTCGGCACCGGCCAAGGCCCCGCGGTCGATATCGCGCTGGACCCGCTGGAGGGCACGACGCTGACCGCCAAGGACATGCCGAACGCGCTGACCGTCATCGCCATGGCGCCGCGCGGCACGCTGCTGCATGCGCCCGATGTCTATATGGACAAGCTGGCCATCGGTCCGGGCTATCCCAAGGACGTGGTCAGCTTGGACATGACGCCTTCGGAACGGGTGCGGGCGCTGGCCCAGGCCGGCGGCGTCAAGGACAGCGACATCACCGTCTGCATCCTGGAACGGCCCCGGCACGAGGACCTGGTGGCCGAGGTCCGCTCGACCGGGGCCGCCATTCGCCTGATCACCGATGGCGACGTGGCGGGCGTGATCCATTGCGCCGAGGCGGAGCTGACCGGGATCGACATGTATATGGGGTCCGGCGGCGCACCCGAAGGGGTGCTGGCGGCCTCGGCGCTGAAATGCATGGGCGGGCAGATCTGGGGCAAGCTGCTGTTTCGCAACGACGATGAGCGCGGCCGCGCCGCCAAGGCCGGCATCACCGACCTGGACCGCATCTATTCGCGCGACGAAATGGTGACGGCCGACGTGATCTTTGCCGCGACCGGGGTGACGAACGGCTCGATCCTGGCCGGGGTCAAGCGCGAGCCGCATTACCTGCAAACCGAGACCATCCTGATGCGTTCGAAGACCGGCTCGGTGCGGCGCATGATCTATCGCAACCCGATCCGCTGAGCGGCCGGGCTTGAACAGCGGGCGGTCATGGGGGATGAAGCCCGCATGACCGCCTTTCTTTCCGTAGAATCTTCGCTGACCGGCCGGCTGTGGCGCGGTCCCGATCCCGCCCTGGAACGCGCCGCCGCGGCGCTGGCCCAGGACAGCCGCCTGCCCCTGCCCGTCGGCCGGGTGCTGGCCGCGCGCGGCGTGCCCGCCCATGAAGCGCCGCTTTACCTTGATCCCAAGCTGCGCGACCTGCTGCCCGATCCCGCCAGCCTGCGCGACATGGACAAGGCGGCCGAGCGGCTGGTCGCCGCCGTGCTGGCCAGCCAGCGCATCGCCATATTCGCCGATTACGACGTCGATGGCGGCGCCTCGGCCGCGATTCTGCTGGACTGGCTGCGCCGGCAGGGGCGCGATGCGACGCTGTATATCCCCGACCGCATCGACGAAGGCTATGGCCCGAACGCCCCGGCCATCGCGGCGCTGTCGCGGGATCACGACCTGATCGTCTGCGTCGATTGCGGCACGCTGAGCTTTGACGCCCTGGCGGCTTCGACCTGCGACGTGATCGTGCTGGACCACCATCAGGGCGGCGAAACCCTGCCCCCGGTCTTGGCGGTGGTGAACCCCAACCGCGCCGACGAGGATGGCAGCCTGGGCCATCTTTGCGCCGCCGGGGTGGTATTCCTGACCCTGGTGCGCTGCAACAGCCTGCTGCGCCGGGACGGCCACGCGACGCCCGACCTGATTCCGCTTCTGGACCTGGTGGCGCTGGCGACGGTGGCCGATGTGGCGCCGCTGGTTGGCGTGAACCGCGCCTTCGTGCGCCAGGGGCTGCTGATCATGGCCCGGCGCGAGCGGCCGGGCCTGGTGGCGCTGTCGGATGTGGCGCGGCTCGATTCGGCGCCCAATGCCTTTCACCTGGGCTTTCTGCTGGGGCCGCGCATCAATGCCGGCGGGCGGGTCGGGCGCGCCGACCTGGGGGCGCTGTGCCTGTCATGCGCCGACGGCCGTCAGGCCGAGCGGCTGGCGGCCGAGCTGGACGCGCTGAATCGCGACCGCCGCACCATCGAGGCCGCCGTGCGCGACGAGGCGCTGGCCCAGGTCGAGGCGCGCGCCAGTGACGGCCTGGTCGCCTGGGCCGCGGGCGCGGGCTGGCATCCCGGCGTGGTCGGCATCGTCGCCGCGCGGGTGAAAGAGGCCACCGGCCTGCCAGCGGTGGTTATGGGGGTCGAGGGCGGCATCGGCAAGGGTTCGGCACGCTCGATCCCTGGCGTGGATTTGGGCCGCGCCATCCAGCGCCTGTCGGCCGAAGGCCTGCTGCTGAAAGGCGGCGGCCATGCCATGGCCGCCGGCCTGACCATCGAAGAGGCAAAGATCCCTGCGGCGATGGATCGCCTGTCGCAACTGCTGGCGCGCGAGATGGCCGAGCGGTCGGGGGCGGGCGAGCTGCGCATCTCGGGGCTGCTGGACCCTGCCGGGGCCACGGTCGAGCTGATGCAGATGCTGGAGCGCGCCGGCCCCTTCGGCCAGGCGGCGCCGGCGCCGCGCTTTGCCTTTGCCGAGCAGCTGATCGACAGCGCCGGGGCGATGGGCGACAGCCACCTGCGGCTGCGATTCCGCAGCCCCGGCAGCCCGGTTCTGGAAGCCGTCGCCTGGGGCGCGATGAGCGGTCCGCTGGGCCCGGCCCTGCTCGGCGCCAAGGGCCGGCGCTTCCATCTGGCGGGGCGGCTGGAGCTTTCGCATTGGGGCGGGCGCGAGCGTGTGCGGCTGCGGCTGGACGATGCGGCGCCCTTGGGCTGAGCCCTTGGTCCGCCCCGGAAAAAACTTTCCGGGGCCGCGTTTTTTCCGCTTGCAACCCTCGGACGGAAATCCTAGATACCGCCTCACGCCGCGGGGCAAGGCCCGGCGGAGACAGAAAGTGGCCCGTTCGTCTATCGGTTAGGACGTCAGGTTTTCAACCTGAAAAGAGGGGTTCGACTCCCCTACGGGCTGCCACTTCCCCCTCTCATCATGATGACATGCTTGCCGCTTATCGCCCTTGGGCAAAGGCGTCTTGCCGGTCCGACCGGGCATGGCGGAGGCTTGCCGGGAACATCGCGCGGCGCCGGGCGTTCAGGAAGCCCGTTCCCGATGCGAGGCCAGGATGCATGCCCCGACCCCCTTTACGATCCGCGCCGGGATGATGCGCGCCGCCGCCGCGACCGGGCGGGCGATGACGAGGGGCCGCCCGGCATGAAGGCGGCCCGGCAGGTGGCCGATTGCCTGGTCATCGGCGCAGGCCCGGCGGGGCTGCTGGCGGCGCTTTACCTGGCGCGGTTCCGCCGCCGGGTCGTCGCCGTGGATGCCGGCGACGGCCGCGCCCTGGGCATTCCCCGGCTGAACAATTGCCCCGGTTTCCCCGACGGGATCAGCGGTCGCGAATTGGTCGACCGGCTGCGCCGGCAGGCGACGCATTACGGCGCGGATATCGTCCCCGGCCACGCCACCGCCATCGCGCGCCAAGGCACCGGCTTTGCCGTCACCTGCGGCGGAACGCCGCTGCCGGCCCGGCGGCTGCTTTTGGCCACCGGGGTCACGGATTTCCTGCCCGACCTGCCCCGGATCAAGGAAAACATCGCGCGCCGGTCCTTGTGCCTGTGCCCGGTCTGCGATGGCTATGAAGCCAGCGGCAAGCGCATCGGCGTCTTCGGCCAGGATGCGCATGCGCTGCGCGAGGCGATCTTTCTGCGCAGCTTTTCCTCCGAGGTGTTTTTGCTGGTGCAGGATCCGGCGGCGCTTTCGGATGCATCGCGCGCCCAGGCCGCCCAGGCCGGCATCGGGATCTGCGAGGACATTCGCGCCATCCATTCAGGCCACTCCGGCTATGTGGCCCGGCTGCTTGACGGGCGCGAAATCGCCTTTGGCGTGATCTATGCGGCGCTGGGTTATGCCGTTCGCGCCGAGCTGGCCGCGGCGCTGGACATCCGCCGCGACGACAAGGGCCATATCCGCGTGGACGCCCATCAGCAGACCAATGCCAGGGGGGTCTATGCGGCGGGCGACGTGGTCCATTCGCTCAACCAGATCGCGGTGGCCCTGGGACAGGCGGCCACCGCGGCGACGGCCATCCATAACGACCTGCGCCAAGAGGATGAGGGCAGCAGCGCCGCGCAGCCCGGCACGGAGACGGGGATCACCGGCGGCTGAGCGCGCGCGGCTGAGCGCGCGCGGCTGAGCGCGCGCGGCTGCGCGAGGCGGCTTTAGCGGCGCGGCGCCGGGGCCTGTCCCGGCTTCAGCACCACCTTGGTCCATTCGTTCTGGTTGCCATGGAAGTTGCGATAGCCCTCGGCCGCATCCTCCAGCGGCAGCCGGTGCGAGATCAGGAAGGTCGTGTCGATCTGCCCCTCCAGGATGCGCTGCAAAAGCGGCCTTGTATAGCCCTGGACATGGGTCTGGCCGGTGCGGATCTGAAGGCCCTTCTGCATCAGCGCGCCCAGCGGAAACTGGCTGGCAAAGCCGCCATAGACGCCGGGGATCGACACCCGGCCGCCCTTGCGCACCGCCAGCAGCGCCATGCGCAGCGCATGCGCGCGATCCGCGCCGGGAAGCATCTTCTGGCGGGCGGAGTCCAGCAGGTTGTCGGGGGCAAAGCCGTGGCTTTCCATCCCGACCGCGTCGATCACCGCATCCGGCCCGATGCCCCCCGTCAATTCCATCAGCGCATCAAGGACGTGGCTGTGGCGATAGTCGATCACCTTGGCCCCCAGGTCGCGCGCCAAGGCCAGCCGGTTGGGGTGATGGTCGATGGCGATCACCTGCCCCGCGCCCATCAGCAGGGCGGCCTGGACGCTGAACAGCCCCACCGGCCCGCAGCCCCACACCGCCACGCTGTCGCCCGGCTCGATCTGCGCATTCTCGGCCGCCATCCAGCCGGTGGGCAGGATGTCTGACAAAAACAGCACATCTTCGTCGGCGACCCCATCGGGGACCACGATCGGGCCCACATCGGAAAACGGCACCCGCACATAGTCCGCCTGCCCGCCCGGATAGCCGCCGGTCAGGTGCGAATAGCCGAAAAGGCCGCTCATCGCATGGCCGTAAAGCGGCTCGGTCGCGGCCTGGGTTTCGACCGGGTTGGAATTGTCGCAGGCCGAGAACTGCCCCTTGCGGCAAAAGAAACAAGCCCCGCAAGAGATGGTGAAAGGCACGACCACCCGCTGTCCGACCCTTAGCGTCGATCCCGGCCCGGTCTCGACCACGCGGCCCATGAATTCGTGGCCCAGGATGTCGCCCGCCTGCATGCCGGGGATCACCGCGTCGTAAAGATGCAGGTCCGAGCCGCAGATCGCGGTCGACGTGACCTCGATGATGGCGTCGCGGGGGTTGAGGATGCGCGGATCGGGCACCTCCTCGACGCGAACATCGTGCTTTCCGTGCCAGGTCAATGCCCGCATCACAAGGTCCTCCCTTGGCCCGAGGTCGCTATTTCGCCGGTTTCCAGCAGCATTTTCAGCCGCTTCAGCGCCTGGCTGCACAGCGTTTCGGGATCGGTGCCGCCCAGATGCGCCGCCCATCGCCCCGCCGCGCCCCAGCGCGGACGCCAGGCCACATGCGCCTCGACCTCGGTGCCGCGGCCGGCGGGGGCGTCGCGCAACTGGACCTTGGCCTCGACCTCGATTTCGGCATCCTCGACCGAACGCCAGGCCAGGGCCTCGTCCTCGCGATCCTCGACCAGGCGCGTCTGGATCTCGACCTCGCCGGCGGGCAGCGCGACGGTCCAACCGAAGCCCTCCGTCCCGTCCTGCCGCACGGCCAGCGCGTCGCCCAGGATGCGGTTCAGCAGCGCCGGGTCGCGCCATTGCGCATAGATGCGGCTGCGGGGGGCGGCGATGGTGACGGTGCGGCCCACCACCTGATAGCCGCCGAAATCCCGCCGCCGCGCCGTCCGGCCCGGCGCGTCGTCCGAACGGCGCGGGCCGGCCGCGCGCTTCCACATCCAAAGCCCGATTGCGATGGTCAGCGCCGCCGCGCCCGCCGTTACGGTCAGTTCTGCATGGCGTTTCGTCATCCTGCCTCCGCTGCGAAAATCAGGCCGCCCAGGCCGGTCCAGTTGCGGCGGGAAACCCGCGGACCGGCGAATTGTTCCTGCATTCACCCCGCGTCGCGCATCGACGCGGCCGGAACAATCCGCCGCCGGCCCGGTTGCCATGCAAGAAAGGAGCCGCGCCATGCCGCCACGCGACGACCAGAAGAAACATCCCCGTCCGCGGCGCGGCCATGTCTGACGCCGAGGTCGAGGCGGCATCGCTGGACGCGCTGGCCCTGGCCGAAGCGGCCTGCACCCGTTGTCCGCTTTATCGCCATGCCACGCAGGTGGTCCCCGGCGAAGGCCACCGCCAGGCCCGGATGATGGTGGTGGGCGAACAGCCCGGCGACAAGGAGGACCTTGCCGGACGCCCCTTTGTCGGACCGGCGGGGCGGCTGTTCGACAGCATTCTGGACCAGGCCGGCATCCCGCGCGACCAGATATTCGTCACCAATGCCGTCAAGCATTTCAAGTTTCAGCCCCGCGGCAAGCGCCGCCTGCACCGCAGCCCCAATGCGGGTGAAATCGACCGCTGCAACTGGTGGCTTGGACAAGAGCGCAAGCTGGTCGCACCGGCGGTCCTGGTGGCGATGGGGGCGACGGCGCTGCGCAGCCTTTTGGGCCGGCCGGCCACGATCTCGTCCCTGCGCGGCACCATCCAGCGGCTTTCCGACGACACGCCGATGGTCGCGACCGTCCACCCGTCCTGGCTTTTGCGCATTCGCGACAGCGCCCAGCGGGCCGAGGAAGAGGCGCGTTTCCTGGCCGACCTGCGCCGCGGCTGGCAGGCGCTGGACCGATGAAACGGCGGCGCATCCGCCCCTTGCGGTTCCGACGAAACGGGCAGTTCACGCCGAAGCGGATGGCAATGATAACCAAAACGTGAAACCCTGGAGGTTCGCCAGGCGCATGACGCGCCGAGTCGAAGCTTTCGGCGCCCGATCGAACCAAGAATGAGAAAGGGATGCATGTCAGAGACACCCCCGCATGAGACCCCCCATCGTCCCGGCGACGAGGGCCGCCCCGACCAAGCCCTGCCGGACCAGGATGCGACCGATACCGGCGTCGAGGCCCTGCCCCCGCCCGAGGGGGCGACCGAGATCATCGAGACCGATTATGAGATCGGCCAGGACAATATCGAAGGCGTCAAGCCGGTCGCCTTCGACATCCACAACCCGGTCTTCATGATCTCGGCCGTGGTCGTGGTGCTGTTCACCGCCTCGACCCTGATGTTTCCCGCCGTCCTTGGACCGTTCTTCGCCGGGTTGCGCGACATCGTGACCAGCAGGTTCGACTGGTTCTTCATGATCGCGGGCAATATCTTCGTGCTGCTGAGCCTGGGGCTGATCCTGTCGCCGCTGGGCTCGATCCGGCTGGGCGGCCCCGAGGCCACGCCGGATTTCAGCCTGACCGGCTGGTTCTCGATGCTGTTTGCCGCCGGCATGGGGATCGGGCTGATGTTCTATGGCGTCAGCGAACCCTTGGGCCATTTCACCGCCGCCTTGGGCGGGCCGGTGGTCGAAGGAGGGGTGCGCACCGACTGGGCGCCGCTGGACGGCGCGCCGGACGATCCGCTGGCCGCCCGCCGCCTGGCGATGGCCGCGACGATCTTTCACTGGGGCCTGCACCCTTGGGCGATCTATGCGGTGGTGGCGCTGGCCCTGGCGCTTTTCGCCTATAACAAGGGGCTGCCCCTGACGCTGCGCTCGGTCTTCTATCCGCTGTTCGGCGAAAGGATCTGGGGCTGGCCCGGCCATGTCATCGACGTGGTGGCGGTGATGGCCACGCTGTTCGGGCTGGCCACGTCGCTGGGCATCGGGGCCGAGCAGGCTTCGGCCGGCTTCGGCTTCCTGTTCGGATGGAGCGCCACCGACACTTCGAAGATCATCCTGATCGTCGCCATCACCGCGGTGGCGACGGCTTCGGTGGTCCTGGGCGTCGAAAAGGGCGTCAAGCGGCTGTCCGAGATCAACATGGTCCTGGCCATCATCCTGCTTTTCTTCGTGATCTTCGCCGGCCCGACCTGGCAGATCATCAGCGGGTTCTTTGGCAACCTGGGCGCCTATGCCACCAATCTCTTGCCGCTGTCGAACCCGTTCGGGCGCGACGACGACAATTTCCGGCAGGGCTGGACGGCCTTTTACTGGGCCTGGTGGATCAGTTGGTCGCCCTTTGTCGGCATGTTCATCGCCCGTGTCAGCCGCGGCCGCACCGTGCGGCAATTCCTGGTCGCGGTGCTGATCGTGCCCTCGATGATCTCGATCCTGTGGATGACCGCATTCGGCGGCACCGCGATCTCGATCACGCTGGCGGGCTATGCGGGCGTGGCCGATGCGGCGCTGGAATTGCAGCTGTTCCAGATGCTGTCGCAACTGCCGCTGACCGCGATCACCAGTTTCGTCGGCATCGTGCTGGTCATCGTGTTCTTCGTGACCTCGTCGGATTCCGGCAGCCTGGTGATCGACACCATCGCCGCCGGCGGCAAGATCGACGCGCCGGTGCCGCAGCGCATCTTCTGGTGCAGCTTCGAGGGGCTGGTCGCCATCGCGCTGCTTCTGGGCGGCGGGCTGACGGCGTTGCAGGCCATGGCGGTTTCGACCGGGCTGCCCTTTACGCTGGTGCTGCTGGGTGCCTGCTGGGCCATCGTCAAGGGCCTGCTTGCCGAGCGGCGCGAGCTGCGCTGACCGGGCGACAACTCAGCCGGCTGGCCCCGGCGCGGGGCCGGCCGGCGGTCCGCCCTGCGCCCCTGGCGCAGCCGGGCGGTTCGCATCCTCGATCAGGCGGCGATGGCGGCGGGCTTCGGCAAGAACATCCTCGAACTGCGCCAGCCCCTTGGCCTCCAGCGCCGCGATCAGCCGCAGATAGGCATCGGCGGTGGCGCGGGCATCGCCCATGGCGGTATGGCGCGCCTCGGGCTCGATGGTGATGCCAAGCCGTCCGGTCAGCGCATCCAGCGAATGCGGCGCCGACTGTCCCCACAGCATCGCCGACAGCAGGATCGTATCCAGCACCTGGTTGTCGAAATGCACCCCCGTCTCGGCCGCGGCGTGCCGCAACAGGCCCATGTCGAACGGCGCATTATGGGCGACCAGCAGCGCCTCGCCGGCGAAATGGCGAAAGGCGGTCAGCGCCGCGGTCATGTCCGGGGCGTCCTGCACCATCGCGTCGGTGATGCCATGCACGGCGGTAGCGCCGGCAGGGATCGGCCGGCCGGGATTGACCAGGGTTTCGAAGCGTTCGCCGGTCAGCCGGCCGCGGGCGATGCGCAGCCCGGCGATCTGCACGATACGGTCCGACGCCGGATCAAGGCCGGTGGTTTCGGTATCGAAGACCACGCAGGTCCGATCCGCCAGGCGCGCCTGTCCGGCGCCGCGCCGCGCCAGGGCGAAGTCATAGGTCAGCCCGGCGCTGTCGGCGCGATCCGGCACGACGGGCAGCGGCAGGACCAGCCGCGCCTGTCCGTCCTGCACCTCGGACCAGATGGCGGTGGCGTGGGCGGCCAGGATCTCGTGGCCGGTCAGTTCGGGCTGCGCCGGGTCTGGCGGCTCGGCCAGCCAGGTTTCCAGCCGGTCCATGGGCAACGGCGCGCCGGCCCAGGATAAAAGCAGCCGCGCCTCGGATGTCTCGGCTTCGGCGGCAAGTCGCGGGGCCAGGCCCTGCTGGCGCAGCCGGCGGTCCAGATGGCGCAGCAGCCCGTTGACCCCGGCCGCATCGGCCAAAAGCGCCAGCCGGGGCTGGTCGGGGGCCTGATCCAGCCCGGCGCCCAGCTCGTTCAGCCCCGCCCGACCCTGCGAGGCGTCGTCGGCGCCGGTCGCCGCGGCCAGTTCGCGCAGGGCTTGGGCCAGCCCCTGCCCCTCGGCCCGGATCGCCTGCGCAAGCGCGGGCGGCATCGGCCCGTCCAGCGCGCCCAGCATCGGCACCAGGGTCGCGGCGCGGCGGCGTAGCGTTTCGATCAGGGCGCGCGGCGCCGGGCGCAGCGGCGCGCGGTCATGCAGGATCAGCAACATGCCGTCGTCGACGCGCCGCATCCGCCCCCGCAGCCGCTGCCCCTGGGCGGTCAGGCAGGTCAGGTCGGTGGCCGAGGCCCCCGCGGCAAGCCGCGCCGCGCCCGCCTCTAGCGCAGCGGCGGGAAGATGGCGGCCGATTTGGCGGTCCAGCGCGATGCCAGGCAGCAGATGCGCGGCCGATGCATTGTAGAACACCACCCGCCCCGCCGCATCGGTCATCACCGCGCCGGCGCCGATATCGGCCAGAATCGCCTCAAGCGTCTCTTTCTCGCGCTGCAACTCGGTCGCGTGTTCGGCGATGGCCTCGGCCAGCGCCTCGGCCGAGCGCGCCCGCGCGCCGGCGGCATCGCGCGCGGCGGGGCCAAGGTCGGCCAGATAGCGGGCTTCCTCGATCTCGGGTGTCTGGCCGGTGCGCAACCCGCCGGCCAGAAGCTCGATCGGGCGGGCCATGTTGCGGTCGAACAGGAACCAGATCCAGGCGATCGCCCCCAAGGCGCCCAGGCCGGCCACCAGCGCCGCAAGCGCCAGCGCGTCCAGCATCGCCGGCATCGGGACGCCACGGCCCGAAAGGCTGGCCCCCGCCACCCAAAGCGCCGCGGCCAGCGCGGCCAGGATCGCAGCCGCAAGCCCGGCAAAGACCAGCAGAACCCGGACCCTTAGCGACAGCCGCGTCAGCATCACCCCTCCAGCAGCCGCGACAGCTCTGCGCGCAGTTCTGACAGTTCGAACGGCTTGGCGATGAACCCGTCCGCCCCCAGCGCCAGCCCCTTGCGGCGTTCCACGACCGAGCCGCGCGCCGTCATCAGCAGCACCCGCACATCGTTCAGCGCCGGATCGGCCCGCACGTCCTGCACGATCTGATAACCCGAGACGTCGGGCAGCATCACGTCCAGCAGCACCAGGTCGGGATGGCTGGCCCGGATTTCCGTGACCGCGCCGGCGCCGGTGGCCAGCCGCCGGTGGCTGTGGCCGTCGCGCGACAGCAGGAAATCCAGGGCAGTGGCGATGTTGTCCTCATCCTCGACCACCAGGATCCTTGCCATCAGCCCCCTCCTTTGCAGACGACGGAATAGGCCGGATCCGACGGGCCGGGCGGCGACCACGCGCCGCGCGCCGGCCGGACCAGCCCTTTCGCGCAATCGAATTCCTGCGGCACGACCAGCATGGGGCCGCGCCGCTCGACCAGGATGATGCCGGCCCGCCGGTTGCCCTCGGCCGTGTCCGAGATGCCGGCCGGGTCGATGGCGGCAAAGCGGATCGCGGCCGGGGCCAGATAGGTCCAGGGCGCCCAAAGCTGGCTGTCCCGGCCGACCAGCAGGACCTGCGCCCCCGGCGGCAGCCGCGCCACCGCGCGGTCATACCAGGCATAATCGTTCCAGATGGCATAGCTGATCATCGCCAGGCCGATGCCCGCGGGCATGAGCCAGCGCGCCGGCGCCGGGCCCAGTTTGCGCAGCAGGTGCATCCCCGCATAAAGCAGCGCCGCCGCGCCGATGCCCACCGCGGCCACGCCCAGCAGTTCGATCCCGATCCCGGTCATGCGCCTCTCATCCCAACATTCCCTTGCCATGGCCAAGCGCCGCTTGCATCCCGCGCACCACGACGAAGGCGTCGCGCAGGTGGCTGCGCTGGAAATCGGGCAGCGCGGCCGGCGCCAAGCCGTTTCCCGGCCGCTCACCCGCGCGGATCTGCGCCGCCTGGTTTTCCAGCCGCGTCGTCTGGATCAGGTCGTAGGCCGCGATCAGGTCGCGCGCGCCGCGCCCCGAGATGATGGCCGCGGCCTGCGCCTCGACCAGGCGGGCGCGGGTATTGACCGGCGTTAGCTGTCCCTGCAACGCATAGATGCGGGCAAGGTCCGTCACCGGCACGACACCGTTATGCTTCATGTCGATCTGGTTGCGATATTCGCCGCTGCGCGCGGTCGCAAAGCCGCCGATCAGCCCCAAGGGCGGGCGATGCTTCATCGCATTCGCGATCATATGCGCCACGAAGATCGAGTTCTTCGCCGCCATCCCCAGCGTTTCCGCCTGAAGCCCGTCAAGCAGCGCCGCGTCGCCGCCGATGGCGCGCAGGTCGAACATGACCGAGGCCAGCATCTGCGCCTGCGGGCTGGGATGGGCGATCCAGTCGCGGAAATAGCCGCGCCAGACCCGGCGCGGCTGGCGCCAGCGCGGGTTGATGGCCATCATTTCGCCGGGACAATAGACATAGCCGCAAGCGTTCAGCCCGTCGCAGACATGGCGTGCCAGATCCGCGAACCAGGGATCGTCGGGGTCGCAATCGTCGCCCAGGATCAGGCAATTGTCCTGGTCCGACAGGCCGGTCTGTTCCTGCCGCCCCTGGCTGCCGCAGGCCGCCCACAGCCAGGGACCCGGCGGCGGGCCCAGCCGCGTCTCGGCCAGGACCAGCAGGCGGCGGGTGACGGCATCGGCGATGTCGGTGATCATCCGGGTGACGGTTTCGTGCCGGTGATGCCCGTTGACCAGTTGCACCAGCAGTTCGGGAATGCGCGCGGTGGCCGCGACCATGCCGGCGATATCCTCGGCCTGGGCGATGTCGCGGATCAGCGCCGAGGCCGAGATCGCCTGCACCCGCGTCAAATCGGTCTGGCTGACCATGCCGACGAAGCGGCCCTTGTCGATCACCGGCAGATGGCCGATGCGGCGTTCCAGCATGATGTTGAGCACGTCATAGCCCAGGTCCGCGGGCGAAAGCGTGATCGGATCGGGCGTCATCACCTGCGCCACCGGCACATTGGCGTCGCGCCCCTCGGCGACGATGCGGTTCGACATGTCGCGGATCGTGACCAGCCCGACCAGCCGGTCCCCGTCCAGGACGCCGATGCTGCTGACGCGGGCGTCGCGCATGGCAAGGGCGGCGTCGATGGCCGGGGTCTGGGGGGTGCAGCTCAGCGGCGCCTTTCGCCCGATCAGGTCGCCCACCTTCAACAGGGCCAGGTCGCTGCCGCGGCTGCCGGGCAGCCCGACGCGGTCAAAGAAGCGCGCCACCGCGCGATGGCTGCCGATCAGCCTTGTCAGTTCGGCGCGCGGCAGCATCAGCACGGTCGCGTCATCCACCGCCGTCGCGGTGGTCACGGCCACGCCGTCTCGCAGCAAGCCCCTTTCGCCAAAGGAATGGCGCGTCGCCAGTTCGGAAACGGAATCCCCGGCGGAATCGGAAACGCGGACAAGCCCGCTTTCGATCAGATAAAGCCCCGCCAGCCTGTCGCCCTGGTGATAGATCACGCTGCCCGCCGGATAGGTGCGGCGCACGAATGCAGCGGCCGCCCGCGCCAATTCATCCGGCGACAGGCTGTCATAGGGATGGACCGAGGCGATGAAGGCGGCGATGTCGTTCATGAACCTGCCCTGCCGGCTGGGGGAAAGCCGCGCCCCCGCAAAGGGGCGCGGCCATTGGTCAATGGGCCTGCGCCGCGCCGGCCCCGCGCGGGACGCGGATGGATTCGACCAGTTCGCGCACCTCGGCCGGCGGTTCCTTGGTGGCCTGTGCCACCAGATAGGCCACCACGAAGTTGATCAGCGCGCCGACGGTCCCGAACGAGGCCGGCGAGATGCCCAGCAGCCATGCATCCGCCGTATCCGGCAGCATGTTGGTCCCCGAGATGAAGAACCAGCCCTTGTAGGTGAAGATATAGACCAGCGTCGCAATGACGCCGGCCAGCATCCCCGCGATCGCGCCTTCCTTGTTCATGCGCGTCGAGAAGATGCCCATCATCAGCACCGGGAAGATCGAGCTTGCCGCCAGGCCAAAGGCCAGCGCCACGGTCTGCGCGGCAAAGCCGGGCGGGTTCAGGCCCAGGATCGTCGCCACCAGGATCGACACCCCCATCGAGATGCGGGCGGCCAGAAGTTCGCCCTTTTCGCTGATGCCGGGGTTGATCGCGCCCTTGATCAGGTCGTGGCTGACCGCGCCCGAGATCGCCAGAAGCAGGCCCGCCGCGGTCGACAGCGCCGCCGCCAGGCCGCCGGCGGCGACGATGGCGATGACCCAGGCTGGCAGGTTGGCGATTTCCGGGTTGGCCAGGACCATGATGTCGTTGTTCACCGTGGTCAGTTCGTTGCCCTGAAGCCCCTGTTCGGCGATCACCGCCGCCAGCGGCTCGTTGGTGGCGGCCCCTGCCTCGCTGTAATACTGGATCAGGCCGTCGCCGTTCTTGTCCTCCCAGTTCAGCAGGCCGGTCAACTGCCAGTTGCGCATCCAGTGCAGGTCCTCGCGGGTCTCGATGTCGCTCAGCGACACCGCGGGCTGGCTGAACGTCTCGCCCGTCTCGGCGCCCGGCCACATGGTCGCGGTCAGGTTGAAGCGCGACATCGACCCAACCGCCGGCGCGACGGTGTAAAGCAGCGCGATGAAGACCAGCGCCCAGCCCGCCGATTTGCGCGCATCGGCCACCTTCGGCACGGTGAAGAAGCGGATGATGACATGCGGCAGGCCCGCGGTGCCGATCATCAGCGCCATGGTGAACAGCACCATGTCCAGCATCGAGCCGTGGTGCCCGGTATAGGAACGGAAGCCCAGATCGGTCACCACCTGGTCCAGCTTGGCCAGGAACTTGAGACCCGAGGCGTCATGCGTGCCGAAAAGCCCGGTCTGTGGCAGCACATGCCCGGTCAGTTGCAGCGCGATGAACATCGCCGGGATGGTATAGGCGATGATCAGCACGACGTATTGGGCAACCTGGGTATAGGTGATCCCCTTCATCCCGCCCAGCACCGCATAGACGAAGACCAGCGCCGCGCCGATCCACAACCCGGTCGAGCTGGACACTTCCAGATAGCGCGAAAAGGTCACGCCGACGCCGGTCATCTGGCCGATCACATAGGTGATCGAGATGATCAGCAGGCAGATCACCCCGATGATGCGGGCGGTCTGGGAATAGAAGCGGTCGCCGATGAATTCCGGCACGGTGAACTTGCCGAACTTGCGCAGATAGGGCGCCAGCAGCATCGCCAGCAGCACATAGCCGCCGGTCCAGCCCATCAGATAGGCCGAGGTGTCATAGCCGCCGAAGGCAAGGATCCCCGCCATCGAAATGAAGCTGGCGGCCGACATCCAGTCGGCGGCCGTGGCCATGCCGTTCATGACCGGGCTGACGCCGCGGTTCGCAGCATAGAATTCCGCCGTGGAACCGGCGCGGGTCCAGATGGCGATGCCGATGTAAAGCGCGAAGGACGCACCGATGACGATCAGGTTGAGGGTAAACTGGCTCATTGGATGCTCCTCACTCGTCCACGCCGTGTTCTGCGTCCAGCTTGTTCATGCGCCAGGCGTAGAAAAAGATCAGCACGATGAAGACCAGGATCGAGCCTTGCTGCGCGAACCAGAATCCCAGATCCGTCCCCCCGACCGAAATACCTGCCAGCACCGGCCGCAGGATGATCCCGAAACCATAGGACACCACGGCCCAGATGATCATGCATAGCCAGATCAGCTTAAGATTGGCCTGCCAATATGCGTTTGATGATTGCCTGTCACTCATGTCCTTCAAATCCTCCCATTTACAGACATGTCGTTTCCGTCTTTTCCCCCGGCGAAGGGCCCGCGCCGTTTCAGGCGCGATTCATCCTGTTTTCGATGAGGTCGTCGACGACGCCTGGATCGGCCAGGGTCGAGATGTCGCCCAAGGCTGCGAAATCGTCCTCGGCGATCTTGCGCAGGATGCGGCGCATGATCTTGCCCGAACGGGTCTTGGGCAGCCCAGGCGCCCATTGGATCAGGTCCGGCTTGGCGATCGGGCCGATCTCGGTGCGTACCCATTTCTCCAGCTCGGCGCGCAGGCCGTCGCTGGGCTCGATGCCGTTCATCAGCGTCACATAGGCATAGATGCCCTGCCCCTTCAGCGGGTGCGGATAGCCCACCACCGCCGCTTCGGCCACCTTCTCATGCGCAACCAGCGCCGATTCCACCTCGGCCGTGCCCATCCGGTGGCCGCTGACGTTGATCACGTCATCCACCCGCCCGGTGATCCAGTAATAGCCGTCCGCGTCGCGCCGGCAGCCGTCGCCGGTGAAGTAATAGCCCGGATATTGCTGGAAATAGGTCTCCATGAAGCGCTCGTGGTCGCCCCAGACCGTGCGCATCTGCCCAGGCCAGCTATCGGCGATGCACAGCACCCCCTCGACCCCGTCGCCGTCCAGCGCCACCCCGGTCTGCGCATCCAGCACCACCGGCTTGACCCCG
>NZ_FTMK01000001.1 GCF_900156255.1 Paracoccus thiocyanatus | reverse complement strand
CCACCCGATACGAGAAGACGGCGGAAAACTACCTCGCCGCCGTCCTCATGGCATGCTCAAGGCTGTGGATGAGGAATTATGAGTCCGCAACCTAGTGCCAGGGTTGCAGGAAATCGGGCGGCACCAGCAGGTTGTGGCGGCCAAGGTTCTTGACGTCCCGTTCGCCGCACAGCGCCATGGTGATGTCCAGTTCCTTCTGGATCACCTCCAGCGCGCGGGTCACGCCGACCTCGCCCATGGCGCCCAGCCCATAGATATAGGCGCGGCCGATATGGGTGGCATGCGCCCCCATCGCCAGCGCCTTGAGCACGTCCTGGCCCGAGCGGATGCCGCTGTCGAGATGGATCTCGACCCGGTCGCCCGCCGCCTTGACGATTTCGGGCAGCATGCGGATGGCGCTGACCGCGCCGTCCAACTGCCGGCCGCCATGGTTGCTGACGATGATCGCATCGGCGCCGAAATCCGCGGCGATGCGGGCATCCTCGGGGTCGTTGATGCCTTTCAGGATCAGCTTGCCGCCCCAGAGGTCGCGGATGCGGGCGATCTTGCCCCAGTCAAGCTGCGGGTCGAACTGCTCGGCCGTCCAGGCGACCAGCGACGAGGGATCGCCCACCCCCTTGGCATGGCCGACGATATTGCCAAAAAAGCGGCGCTTGGTGCGCAGCATCCCCATGCCCCAGCGCCATTTCGTCGCCAGGTCCAGCAGCACCGGCAGGGTCAGCCGCGGCGGGGCGGACAGCCCGTTCTTCAGATCCTTGTGGCGCTGGCCCAGGATTTGCAGGTCCAGCGTCAGCACCAGGGCCGAGCAATTGGCGCGCCGCGCCCGCTCGATGATCGCTTCCATGAATTCCTGGTCGCGCATGACGTAAAGCTGGAACCAGAACGGCGCCTGGGTGGCCTGGGCCACGTCCTCGATCGAACAGATCGACATGGTGGACAGGGTAAAGGGCACGCCAAAGGCCGCGGCGGCCCGCGCCGCCTTGATCTCGCCATCCGCAGATTGCATTCCCGTCATGCCGACCGGGGCCAGCGCCACCGGCATGGCGACGCGCTGCCCGACCATGGTGCTTTCGGTGCTGCGCCCGGTCATGTCCACCGCAACGCGCTGGCGCAGCTTGATCCGCTGGAAATCGCTGCAATTGTCGCGAAAGGTGCCCTCGGTATAGCTGCCGCTTTCGCAATAGTCGTAGAACATGCGCGGCACGCGGCGGCGATAGATCGCCTTCAGATCGTCGATGCAGGTGATGACCGGCATGGGGTTCTCCTTAATTCGGCGCGCAATCGGCGCTGCCCTCGGGGCAGTCTTCGGCCGGGGATTGCTGCGACAGCGCGCGGGCGCGGGCGCGCAGGGCCTGGGCGCGGCGCTGCAATTCGCCATCCGCTGCCGCGGGGGCGCTGCGGGCGCGGCCGGCCAGGGACTGCCCGCGCGCATCCAGCGCGCTGCCCATCGCCGCGGGGTCGCGGGCTGCGTCGCCGGCATGGCCGGGCAGGGCGGGTTCGGCCAGCAGCCGGTCGGTCGGCATCAGCGCAGGATAATCGCCCACCATATCGCCGCATCCCGCCAATCCCGCCAGCAGCAGCGCGCCCCAGATCCGCCTCATGCCCGTTCCCCGAAATCCATGCGCCGGACCATAGGCCCGCGGGCCGGGCGGGGGCAAGATGCGCTCTTTCCTTGCCGCGGCGCGCTGCCTAGAAGGCGGGATGGCACGAACCCATGGCTCCAGGGCCGAGATCACCGGACCATTGATCCGCGACGCCGCGCGCCGGCTTTTCGCGCGCCACGGCTTTGCCGCCGTCTCGATGCGCCAGATCGCGGCCGAGGTCGGCGTGCAGGCCGGCACGCTTTACAGCTATACCGCCGACAAGCAGGCGCTGCTGGCCGACCTGCTGCGCAGCCATATGGAGGATTTGCTGGCCGCCTGGCAGGACGATCCGTCGCGCCCGGCGCTAGACCGGCTAAGGGCGTTCCTGGGCTTTCACATCCAGACCAGCCTGGAGCGACCCGAGGCGGTGTTCCTGTCCTATATGGAACTGCGCAACCTGACGGCGGAAAACCGCGCCCAGATCGCCGCCCTGCGCCGCCGCTACGAGGATGCGCTGGAAGCGATCCTGATCGCCGGCGAGGCCGAGGGCACGATGGCGGTGCCCGACACGCGGCTGGCCACCATGGCGCTGATCGCCATGCTGACCGGCGTCACCAACTGGTATCGCGAAGGCGGGCGGCTGGACCAGGACCGGGTCGTGGCGGTCTATTGGGACCTGGTGCGCGGTGCGGTCGGCGCATGACCCTTTGCAACCGGCGGCCGCGATCCGATATAAGACGGCATGAGCCTGCCTCCGCAATTCCTTGACGAGATCCGCGCCCGCGTGCCTTTGTCGCGCGTCATCGGGCGCAAGGTGGTGTGGGACCAGCGCCGCTCGAACCAGGCCAAGGGCGACTGGTGGGCGCCCTGTCCCTTCCACGGCGAAAAGACCCCCTCGTTCCATGTCGATGACCAGAAGGGGTTCTATTACTGCTTCGGCTGTCACGCCAAAGGCGACGCGCTGACCTTCCTGCGCGAGGCCGAGGGGCTGGGCTTCATCGAAGCCGTCGAATTGCTGGCCGCCGAAGCCGGATTGCCGATGCCCGAGCGCGACCCCCGCCAGGTGCAGCGCGCCGACCGCCGCACGGAACTGGTCGAGGTGATGGAACAGGCGGTGCGCTGGTTCCGAATGCAACTGGGCATGGGCGCGGCCGAACCGGCCCGCGCCTATCTGGACCGGCGCGGGTTGGATACGGCCGCCTGCGAACGCTTTGGCATCGGCTATGCCCCGGACCAGCGCCAGGGCCTCTACCACGCCCTGCGCGCCAAGGGCATCGCCGAGGCGCTGATCGTCGAGGCGGGGCTCGCGGCCAAGCCCGATGACGGCGGCGCGCCCTTTGACCGTTTTCGCGGCCGCATCATCTTTCCGATTCGCGACGGGCGCGGGCGCTGCATCGCATTCGGCGGCCGGGCGATGGACCCGAATGCGCGGGCGAAATACCTCAACAGCCCCGAGACGGCGTTGTTCGACAAGGGCCGCAACCTTTACAATATCGGCCCGGCGCGGGCGGCGGTGGCCAAGGGCAGGCCGCTGGTGGTGGCCGAGGGCTATATGGACGTGATCGCCCTGGTGCGCGCGGGTTTCGAGGGCGCGGTGGCGCCGCTGGGCACCGCCATCACCGAGGACCAGTTGCGGCTGATGTGGCGCATCTCGCCCGAGCCGGTGATTGCGCTGGACGGCGACCAGGCCGGGCTGCGGGCGGCGATGCGGCTGATCGACCTGGCGCTGCCGATGACCGGGCCGGGGCAGGCGCTGCGATTCGCCTTTCTGCCGCAGGGGTTGGACCCCGACGATCTGATCCGCGCGCAGGGACCGCGGGCCATGGCCGCTTTGCTGGACGAGGCGCGGCCGCTGATCGACCTGCTGTGGCGGCGCGAGACCGAGGGGCGGGTCTTTGACAGCCCCGAACGGCGGGCGGCGCTGGACAAGGCGCTGGCGCAGGCGGTGGCCAGGATCCCCGACAAGGACACGCGCGACCATTACCAAAGCGTCCTGCGCAACCTGAAATGGGAAATGTTCGGTCCCCGCCGCAACCAGAATGCGTCGCCGCGCCCGGCGCGCGAGGGCTGGCAGGGGCGGGGCGCGCGCTTCCAGCCGGTGGCGCCCGCGCCGCCGACGCGGGCCTCGCGCCTGTCCTCTCCCGAAGCCGGCGAGCACGAGGCCGAGGCGCTGATCGAGGCCATGGTCCTGGCCATCTGCGCCACCCATCCCGGCCTGATCGCCCCGGTCGAATCGCGGCTGGAGCGGCTGGAGCCGCGGGACGCCGACCGCGCGGCGCTGATCCACGACCTGCTGTCGGGGACGCAGTCCCAGGCCGGGCAGCGCGCCCTTGAAAGCATCATGGCCGACCCCCATGTGAGGGCGGCCCCGGCGATCCTGCGCCCGCATGACGGCGACGCCGCCGCGGAAATCCTTGCCAACGCCCTGGACCGGATCGAGGCCCGCCGCGCCGGGCGCGAGGAAATAGCCCGCGCCGAGGCCGAGATCGAGGGGCTGGCCGACGAGGGCCTGACCTGGCGCATGGCGCAATCCGCCCGTGCCCGCCAGCAGGCCGACCATCCTTCGCTGGCCGACCTGTCGGACCTGGGCGAGAACAGCGACGCATACCGGGCCATCCTGGAGGCGGCGCTGAAGAACGAGATCTGGCGCAAGCCGCGCCGCTGAAGGGCGCGCGCATCGCGCCGCGCCGAATCACCTTGGCCGCTGCCGGACCGCGGGCTTTGAACTGCCCCGCGATTCGGTTAGAACCGGCCGATAGCCGATCCCGATTCGCCGATTCGCGAATCACCGCTTCAAGGGAGCCAGCATGGCAGCCAACGACGAAGACCAGAAGCCCGAGCCCAAGGATGACGATCATTCGCTGGACATGTCGCAGGCCGCGGTCAAGCGCATGATCGCCGAAGGGCGCGAGCGCGGCTTCATCACCTATGACCAGCTCAATGCCGTCCTGCCGCCCCAACAGGTCAGCTCGGACCAGATCGAGGACGTCATGTCCATGCTGTCCGAGATGGACATCCGCGTGGTCGAGAACGACGAAGAGGCCGAAGAGGCCGAACCGGGCGGCGAACTGGCCACCACCGCCTCGACCTCGCGCGAACTGACGGTCGCCACCGCCGAGACGGAAAAGCTGGACCGCACCGACGACCCGGTGCGCATGTATCTGCGCGAGATGGGCTCGGTCGAGCTTTTGTCGCGCGAGGGCGAGATTGCCATCGCCAAGCGCATCGAGGCCGGGCGCAACACCATGATCGCCGGCCTGTGCGAAAGCCCGCTGACCTTCAAGGCCATCACCATGTGGCGCCAGGAGCTTCTGGACGAAGACATCCTGCTGCGCGACGTGATCGACCTGGAAACCACCTTCGGCCGCTCGATGGACGAGGAGGAGGGCGAGGAAGAAGAAGTCCTGCCCACCGAAACCCCCGCCGCCGCCAGCACCGGCCACGCGCGCGACACCCAAGAGCTTGACGCCGACGGCAACCCCATGGGCCGCGAGGAGGACGAGGACGAAGACGACGGCCAGAACCTGTCGCTGGCCGCCATGGAAGCCTCGCTCAAGCCCAAGGTGCTGGAGACGCTGGAAGCCATCGCCCAGGGCTATGAAGAACTGTCGCACATGCAGGACAACCGCATGTCGGCGACCCTGAACGAGGACGATACCTTCTCGGCGGCGCAGGAAAGCGCCTATCAGGTGCTGCGCTCGCGCATCGTCGCGCTGGTGAACGAACTGCACCTGCACAACAACCGCATCGAGGCGCTGGTCGACCAGATCTATGGCATCAACCGCCGCATCGTCACCATCGATTCCAACGTGGTGAAACTGGCCGATGCCGCGCGCATCAACCGGCGCGAGTTCATCGACGCCTATCGCGGCAGCGAGTTGGACCCGACCTGGGTCGAGCGGATGATGCAGCACAAGGGCCGCGGCTGGCAGGCTTTGTTCGAGAAATCCCGCCCGCAGGTGGAAAACCTGCGCAGCGAAATGGCCATGGTCGGCCAGCATGTCGGCGTCGACATCGAGGAATTCCGTCGCATCGTCAGCCAGGTCCAGCGCGGCGAAAAGGAATCGCGCCAGGCCAAGAAGGAAATGGTCGAGGCGAACCTGCGCCTGGTCATCAGCATCGCCAAGAAATACACGAATAGGGGCCTGCAATTCCTTGATCTCATTCAGGAAGGCAATATCGGCCTGATGAAGGCCGTGGACAAGTTCGAGTATCGGCGCGGCTACAAGTTCAGCACCTATGCGACCTGGTGGATCCGGCAGGCGATCACGCGCTCTATCGCCGACCAGGCCCGCACCATCCGCATCCCGGTCCACATGATCGAGACGATCAACAAGCTGGTGCGGACAGGCCGGCAGATGCTGCACGAGATAGGCCGTGAGCCCACGCCCGAGGAACTGGCCGAAAAGCTGCAAATGCCGCTGGAAAAGGTCCGCAAGGTGATGAAGATCGCCAAGGAGCCGATCAGCCTCGAAACCCCGATCGGGGACGAGGAGGACAGCCAGCTTGGCGATTTCATCGAGGACAAGAACGCCGTCCTGCCGCTGGATTCGGCCATTCAGGAAAACCTGAAGGAAACCACGACCCGCGTCCTGGCCAGCCTGACCCCGCGCGAAGAACGGGTGCTGCGCATGCGCTTTGGCATCGGCATGAACACCGACCACACCCTGGAAGAGGTCGGCCAGCAGTTCAGCGTGACCCGCGAACGCATCCGCCAGATCGAGGCCAAGGCGCTGCGCAAGCTCAAGCATCCAAGCCGGTCGCGCAAGCTGCGCAGCTTCCTGGACCAGTAAGCGCCCCGACCAGCGAAAAAGGCCGCGCCCCAGGGCGCGGCCTTCGTCATTCCGGCTTCAGCCGTGCTTTTCGATCCAGTCCGCGAAGGCATCGACATAGGATTGCAGGAATTTCGCGGTCTTTTCGTCGGTGACGCTGCCATCGGCGGCATAGGCCTCGGCGTTCCACTGGATATAGGCTTCGGGCATGCTCATCATCACCGTGCCGACATGGACCAGGTCGTTTTTCAGCCGCGCCTGCGCCATGGCCGCGCCGATCACGCCGGGCGAGGTGCCGGTGACGGCCGCCGGCTTGCCCTTCCAGGAGTTCTGGCCATAGGGGCGGGTGGCCCAGTCGATGGCGTTCTTGATGACGCCCGGATAGCTGCGGTTGAATTCCGGCGTGATCGCCAGCACCGCGTCGGAATGTTCGATCCGATCCTTGAGCCGCAGCACCGATTCCGGCGCATCGGCCCAAAGCTCTTCGTTGTAATGCGGCAGATCGCCGATATGCAGCAGGTGGAACTCCAGCCGGCCTTCGCCAAGCTTCTGCAATGCCTTCATCAGCTTGAGGTTCAGCGAATCCTTGCGCAGCGATCCCACCATGACGGCGACTGTCTTGACCATGCCTGATCTCCTTTTGCGGTTGTCCCGCGCAAGCTAGGCAGCGGCGCGAGCCGGGGAAAGGGGGGCGCGCTTGCAATTTTGGGGGAAAAGGTGAACAGTTGCCGGCAAGCGGCGCGGGACCGCGATCGGGACAAGGGCGCCGGGACGCATGAATGAAGCGGGAAATATGCTGCCATGGCTTGCGGATGCGGGCAATCTTCGCCTGCTGCTGATCCTGGCGCTGGCGGGATTGGCGCTGTGCCTTGTTGCGCTGTGGCGAACCCGGCGTTCGGCCCAGGCGGCCGCCACGCTGGCCCAGGGCCGCGAAACGGCGTTGCAGGCGCGGCTGGATGCCGAATCGGCCGGGCTGCGCGATCAGCTTCTGGTCGCCAGCCGCGTGGAGACGCGGGCGGAATCGCTGTCCCAGCGCTTGCAGGAACTGGGCGAGGAACGCGACGGGCTGACCGATGCGCTGCATCGCGAACGCCAGTCGGTCTCGCGGCTGGAACGCGACCTGGCAGAAACCCGGCTGGCGGCGCAGAAGGACCGCCAGGCGGCCGAGCGCGATATCGCTACCCTGCGCGAACTGCGCGAAGAAATGTCCGGCCAGTTCCGCCTGCTGGCCCATGAGACGCTGAAATCGCAAGGCAGCGAGATGCAAAAAGCGCATGGAGAGCAGCTTTCGGCGCTGCTGACCCCGTTTCGCGAACAGGTCAACCGCTTCCAGACCGAGCTTCAGGCCCGCAACAAGGCCACCGACGAGGAACGCGCCAGGCTGCGCGAGCAGATCGAATACCTGCACAAGCGCTCCGAAGACATCTCGCGCGAGGCGGTGGCGCTGACCCGCGCGCTGAAAGGCGACAGCCAGAAGCGCGGCGCCTGGGGCGAGATGATCCTGGAGCGCATCCTTGAGGATTCCGGCCTGATCGCCGGCACGCATTACGACACGCAGTCAAGCCATCGCGACGGCGACGGCAAGCTGTGGCGCCCGGACGTGATCGTGAAGATGCCGCAGAAAAAGCTGTTGGTGATCGACAGCAAGGTCTCTCTGAACGCCTATGAAGAGGCGGTGAATGCCCAGGACCTGCCCAGCCGCGACGCCGCGCTGCGCCGCCATGTCGCCGCGGTCCGCGCCCATGTGGCGGGGCTTGCCGCCAAGGGCTATCAGGCGCTGGACGCCCAGGGCGAAAACGGCGGCTCGGTGGATTACGTGCTGATGTTCATCCCCGTCGAGGGCGCTTTTTCCGAGGCGCTGCGCGTCGATCCCGACCTGGCGCGCTTTGCCCTGGAAAACCGCGTCGGGCTGGCCACGCCCACCACCTTGATGCTGACCCTGCGCACCGTCGACCATATCTGGACGGTCGAGCGGCGCGAATCGAATGCCATGCAGATCGCCGCCCGCGCCGGCCAGCTTTACGACAAGCTGCACGGCTTCGTCTCGGCGGTCGAGGATGTGGGCAGCGCGCTGGAGCGGGCGCAGAAAAGCCACGCCACGGCGATGGACCGGCTGACCCGCGGCCCCGGCAACGTCATCCGCCAGGCCGAGATGCTGCGCGACCTGGGCGCGCGCACGCAAAAGCGGATCGCGCTGGACCATGACGGGGTCGAGTCGCTGGAAGCGCCCGGCGAGGCGGCGGAGTAGCGCATTGGGTATTTGTGAAACGGCGAAACACATGGCGGGAAGTGACGCTTTGAGGACCAGCTTTGCCATCCAGACCCGCGGGCCGGCCTGCCATGATTTCACCGCCGAGGTGGCGGCCTGGCTGCGCGGCATCGGCGCAAGCGAGGGGGTAGTGACGCTGTTCGTGCGCCATACCTCGTGCTCGCTTCTGGTGCAGGAGAACGCCGACCCGGACGTGCAGCGCGACTTGCTGGCCTGGCTGGACCGGATCGCGCCGCCGGCCGACCATCCGTCGATGCGCTACCTGACGCATCGCGCCGAGGGGCCGGACGACATGCCCGCGCATCTGAAGGCCGCGATCCTGCCGGTCTGCCTGAATATTCCCGTGGCAGGCGGGCGGATGGGGCTGGGCACCTGGCAGGGCATCTACCTGGTCGAACACCGGGCCCATCCGCATCAACGCGAGGTGGGGGCGCATTTCCAGCCGGGGTGAAAGCGGCAAGCCGGCGGCAGGAAAGCCCTTTTCCTTGCGGCGCGGATATGGAAACCTGCCAGATCAAGCGACAGGGATTCACAGGGCGGGGCATGGCGTCAGGAAACCGATCTCAGACGGCACAGGGGTTGGCCCTGGTGGCGCCGCCCCTGGGCTATGCCGTGCTGGTGCTGGCGGCGCCCCTGCTGACCATCCTGGCCTATTCCTTTTTCAAGGACGGCTATCTGACGGTGGTCCGCGAATTCACGCTGGAGAATTACCGCACCGTCTGGTCCGACCCGATCTTTCACAAGATCATGCTGCGCTCGCTTGGGGTGGCGGCGCTGGTGACGCTGGCCACCGTGGTGCTGGCCTTTCCGGTGGCCTATTTCCTGTCCTTTGCCGTCTCGCCGCAGAAAAAGGCCATGTGGCTGTTCCTGATCACCATCCCGTTCTGGACCAGCTACCTGATCCGGGTTTTCCTGTGGAAGGTGATCCTGGGCTATAACGGTGTCATCAATTCCGGGCTGAAGACGCTGGGGCTGATCGAGCAGCCGCTGACCTTCATCCTTTACAACGTCAACGCCATGGTGATCACGCTGGCCCATGCCTATGCGCCCTTTGCCATCCTGCCGATCTTCATCGCGCTGGAAAAGATCGACCGCTCGCTTCTGGAGGCTGGGCGCGACCTGGGCGAAAGCCGGGCGGTCACCTTTTGGCGCGTCACCCTGCCCTTGGCCATGCCGGGTGTGGTGGCGGCGGCGCTGATCGTCTTTATCCCCACCATCGGCGACTATGTGACGCCGGCGCTGATCGGCGGCGGCAAGATCCCGATGATCGCCAACATGATCCAGGCGCAGATGCTGGATCTGGACAACCGGCCGATGGGCTCGGCGCTGGCGGTGACGGCCATGCTGATCGTCGCGGTCATCAGCCTGGCCTTTGTCGCGCTGAACCGGCGTTTCCTGGGAGTGCGGCAATGAAGGGCGGCGGCTTGCGCGCCTATGCGCTGGTCTATCTGCTGTTCCTTTACGCGCCGATCCTGCTTTTGCCGATCTTTGCCTTCAACTCGGGCACGATCATCGCCTTTCCGCTGAAAGGCGTGACCACGGAATGGTTCGCGCAGATGTGGGGCAATGCCTCGCTGCGCCGGGCGCTGACCAATTCGCTGCTTATCGCGGTCAGTTCCTCGATCCTGGCGACCTGCCTGGGGGTGTTTGCCGCCCGCGCCTCGACCCGCTTCGCCTTTCCGGGCAAGGGGCCGATCATGGGGCTGATCATGCTGCCGCTGGTGCTGCCCGAGATCATCGTCTCGATCTCGCTTCTGGTGGTGCTGTTGTCGCTGGGGGTGCAGCTTAGCATCCTGACGGTGATCCTGGGCCATACGCTGATCTGCATGCCCTATGCCACGGTGATCCTGTCCACCGCCTTCAACTCGCTGGACCGTTCGCTGGAAGAGGCGGCCTATGACCTGGGCGAGACGCGGATCAGCGCCTTTCGCCTGGTGATCCTGCCGCTGGTCATGCCGGGGATCATCTCGTCGCTGTTGATGAGCTTTACCATCAGCCTGGACGAATTCATCATCGCCTTCTTCCTGGCCGGGAACGAACCGACGCTGCCCACCTATATCTTCAGCCAGCTGCGTTTTCCCAAGCAGATCCCGATGATCATGGCGCTGGGGACGGTGCTGGTGCTGATGTCGATCCTGCTTTTGACCATCGCCGAATATTTCCGCCGCCGCGGCATCGCCAAGACCGGCGCCAAGGATACCGGAGGCTTCCTGTGACGACCCAAAACCCGGGCCCCAAGACCACCGCCGCCCATCGCGCCGCCATGGCCGGCGCGCGCCCGATGATCGAGATCCGGCAGGTGCAGAAGCATTACGGCGACTATCACGCGCTGCGCGGCATCGACCTGACCATCCGCTCGGGCGAGTTCTTTTCGCTGCTGGGCCCCTCGGGTTGCGGCAAGACCACGCTTCTGCGCACCATCGCGGGTTTCGAGGATATTTCCTCGGGCGTGGTGCTGATCGACGGGCAGGACATGCAGGAGGTGCCGGCCAACCGGCGACCGACCAACATGGTGTTCCAGTCCTATGCCATCTTCCCGCACCTGACCGTGGCCGAGAACGTGGGCTTCGGCCTGCGCCGCGACCCGCGTTCGCGCGCCGAAAAGGCCGCGGCGGTGGAACAGGCGCTGGAGATGGTGGGGCTGAAAGGCTATGGCAGCCGCGCCAGCCATGCGCTGTCGGGCGGGCAGCGGCAGCGGGTGGCCCTGGCCCGTGCGCTGATCCTGAAGCCCAAGGTGCTGTTGCTGGACGAGCCGCTTTCGGCGCTGGACCGCAAGATGCGCGAGCAGATGCAGGTCGAGCTCATCAAGCTGCAACGCCAGGTCGGCATCACCTTCGTCCTGGTCACGCATGACCAGGAGGAGGCGCTGGTCATGTCCGACCGCATCGCCGTCATGTTCGAGGGCCAGATCGCGCAGATGGATGGGCCCGAGGCGCTTTATGCCCGTCCGACCAGCCGCCGGGTGGCGAATTTCATCGGCGTGATGAACTTCCTGCCGGCCCGCGTCCTGGGCGAGACGGGCGAGGCCGTGCAGATCGAGGCGCCGGGCCTGGGCCGCGTCGATATACCCATGGCCAATGTCAGCCGCGCCGATCCCGGCGACGCCGGCCCTTCGGTCGGTTTCCGCCCCGAGGCGGTGTCGCTGCTGGCGACGGGGGCGCAAACCGCCAATCGGGTGGCCGGAGGCGTGATCGACGAGGTCGTCTATTACGGCGACATGACCTATTACGACGTGCGGCTGGACGGTTCCGCCGGGTTCGACGGCCAGGCGCGCCCGGTGCGCATCGCCATGCGCAACGTCTTTGGCCGCGAGGTGCAGGACGTGGGCACCCGCGCGAATGTGAGTTGGTCCCCCGGATCTCTGGTGCTTTTCCGCTGATCGGCGCGCAGGCGGCTGCGGCATTCCGCCGAGCCGATTTGCGGCGCTGGCGCCCCCATGCCACAGTCCGCGCACCACGCAACAGACGGAGATCGAGATGATCGCACGTTTCGCAATCCTGCCCGCCCTGGCCCTTGGCCTGACCGCAGGCATCGCGCTGGCGCAGGAAGCGGCCCCGGCCGCGCCCGCCGCCCCGGCCACGACCGAGGCGGCACCGGCCGCGCCCGAACAGGACAGCGGCGCTGCCTATGAAAGCGCGCGCAACCAGTTGGGCGTCCTGACCTATTGCCAGGAACAGGGCCATATCGACGGCAAGGCGGTCGAGATCCAGACCAAGCTTTTGGCGATGATCCCGGCCGGCGACAGCGCCAAGGGCGAGGCGGCCGAGGCCAAGGGCAAGGAAGGCACCGTTTCGGCCATGGGCGTCGAGCGTCGGCTTGAGGACGCCGCACAAGAGCAGAACACCACCGAAGAGGCGCTCTGCCAGCAGATGGAAGGCTTGCTGCAACAGCTTGCCGCGCAGGTTCCGGCCTGATCGCAGGACGATTCGGCGCGGGGCCAGTCGCTCGGCCCTTCGCCTTTGGCCGGCTCTTCGGGGCCGGCCCTTTTCGTCACATGGGCGGCAGTTCGGCCTGAACCTTTTTCGGCAGGCCCCCGCGCACCAGCCGATAGGAATGGCGGATGCGATGCGCCAGTTCATCGGGCGCCGAATCCAGCGGCAGCGCCACCCAGCTACGATGCAGATAGGCCGCGCGCTCGGCTACGCCGGTCTCGATCAGGAAAGCGGCCGTCTCGGCGCTGTCGGTCTTGACCGAGACATGCGTGCCCGCCGTGCCGGTGACGGCAAAGCTCTTGCCGCCGATCTTCCAGCAGTCATGGCCGCCGCCCCAGGGGTCCGACCATTCGGCCCCAGGCTGCCCGGCGCAGATTTCATTGACCAGTTCGCGGCTCATGCGGCCAAGTGTTGCAGCCTCTCTTGGCATAGGCAAGCCAATGCGTTAAGGCGGGCGCATGAAGGCAGGAACCGCCACCATCCGCTGCATCATTACCGGCTGAAAATTCAGGCGGGCGGTTCATCGTGACCTGACGGCGCCCGCAAAGGGGAAGTCATGGTCGAGATCAGGCTGACGAATACCAGGACGCGCCGGAAACAGGTTTTCCGCCCCATCGACCCGCAGAACGTGCGGCTTTATCTGTGCGGGCCGACGGTCTATGACCGGGCGCATCTGGGCAATGCCCGGCCGGTGGTGGTGATCGACGTGCTGGTGCGGCTTTTGCGCCACGTCCATGGCGCGGACCACGTCACCTATGTGCGCAACTTCACCGATGTGGACGACAAGATCAACGCCGCCGCCCTGGCCCGCCAGCAGGCCGGCGCCCCCGGCACGCTGGAGGAACTGATCCGCGAGCGCACGCGTGAAACCATCGGCTGGTATCACGCCGACATGGACGCGCTGGGGGCGATGCGGCCCGATCACGAGCCGCGCGCCACCGATTACATCTCCCAGATGATCGCCATGATCCAGACGCTGGTCGATGGCGGCCATGCCTATGCGCGCGACGGCCATGTGCTGTTCCGGGTGCGCAGCTTTGCCGATTACGGCAAGCTTTCGGGACGGTCGGTGGACGACATGATCGCCGGGGCCCGCGTCGAGGTCGCGCCCTTCAAGGAAGACCCGATGGATTTCGTGCTCTGGAAGCCCTCGGATGCCGGGCTGCCGGGCTGGGACAGCCCCTGGGGCCGCGGCCGTCCAGGCTGGCATATCGAATGCTCGGCCATGTCCTACGAGCTTCTGGGCGAAAGCTTCGACATCCATGCCGGCGGCATCGACCTGCAATTCCCCCATCACGAGAACGAGATCGCACAAAGCTGCTGCGCCCATCCGCATGGCGATTTCGCCAATATCTGGCTGCATAACGAGATGTTGCAGGTCGAGGGCAAGAAGATGTCCAAGAGCCTGGGCAATTTCTTCACCGTCCGCGATCTTCTGGACCAGGGTATTCCGGGCGAGGTGATCCGGTTGGTGTTCATGCAGACCCATTATCGCAGCCCTATGGATTGGACAGAGAGCAAGCGGCAAAACGCGGCACATCACCTAGCTAACTGGGGTCGAATAAGGAGGCACAAGCTTTCGGATCCCCTCCCGAAGTTCGACGGCACAAAGGTTGACCAGCGGATCATTGAAGCACTGGCGGACGACATCAATACTCCGAATGCCCTTACCCGCCTTTACGAAATGGCCCAGGAAATCTCTTCCGCGAACCATCCGGCGGATAGCGATCTGGTTCTGTCGTTCTTCGACACACTCCATTTCCTCGGTTTCAAGGAACTGGACCCACAACGCCTCAGCCGGCGCGCGGCGGTCGAGAACGCCACAAAGCTTTCGGAACTGGCCGAACGGATGAATGCCCTGCGCATCGAAGCCAAGGCCAGCAAGGATTTCTCGGCCGTCGACGCGCTCAAGCAGCGCCTGCTGGCCGCCGGGGTCGAGGTGCGCATGGGTCCCGCCGGGGTCGAGCTTCTGCCCGGTCCCGATTTCGACGCCGCCAGACTGCCCGGATAACCGCATGCCAGCCAGCCGAAAAGGGGCCGCCCCGATGACGCGCCAGCGCCTATATCTTTACGACACCACCTTGCGCGACGGGCAGCAGACCCAGGGCGTGCAGTTTTCCGCCGCCGAAAAGGCCGAGATCGCCGGGATGCTGGACCGGCTGGGCGTCGATTACATCGAGGGCGGCTGGCCGGGCGCCAACCCGACCGACAGCGATTTCTTTGCCCAGGCGCCTGCGACCCGCGCCACCATGACCGCATTCGGCATGACCAAGCGCGCCGGCCGCTCGGCCGAAAACGACGACGTGCTGGCGGCGGTTATGAATGCCGGCACCCCCGCCGTCTGCCTGGTCGGCAAGACCCATCCCTTTCACGTGCGCGAGGCGCTGGGGATTTCGCTGGACGAAAACCTGGGCAATATCCGCGCCTCGGTCGCGCATGTCGTGGCCCAGGGGCGCGAGGCGCTGTTCGATGCCGAGCATTTCTTCGACGGCTATGACGAGGACGCGGATTACGCCCTGGCCTGCCTGCGCGCGGCGCATGAGGCGGGCGCGCGCTGGATCGTGCTGTGCGACACCAATGGCGGCACCTTGCCCCGGCGGGTGGGGCAGGTCACGCGCGCGGTGATCGCGGCCGGCATTCCCGGCGAGCGGCTGGGCATCCATTGCCACGACGATACCGGCAATGCCGTGGCCTGCACGCTGGCCGCGGTCGATGCCGGGGCGCGGCAGGTGCAGGGCACGCTCAATGGCCTGGGCGAGCGCTGCGGCAATGCCAGCCTGACCAGCCTGATCCCGACCCTGCTGTTGAAGGAACCCTATCGCTCGGCGCTGGAAACCGGGGTTTCGGCCGAGGGGGTGGCGGGGCTCACGCGCATCTCGCGCCGGCTGGACGATATCCTGAACCGCCCGCCGGCGCGGCCCGCGCCCTATGTCGGCGCTTCGGCATTCGCCCACAAGGCCGGGCTGCATGCCAGCGCCATCCTGAAGAACCCGGCGACCTATGAGCATGTGGACCCGATGACGGTCGGTAATGAACGGGTCATTCCGATGTCGAACCAGGCCGGCCAGTCGAACCTGCGCGCCCGCCTGGCCGAGGCGGGGATCGAGGTCGGCCGCGACGATCCGGCCCTGGCGCGCATCCTGGACCTGGTCAAGGCGCGCGAGGATGCGGGCTATGCCTATGACGGCGCGCAGGCCAGCTTCGAATTGCTGGCCCTGGCCGAACTGGGCCGGATGCAGCATTACTTCACCATCGAGCGCTACCGCGTCACCGTCGAGCGGCGCAAGAACGCGCTTGGCCGCCGCATCTCGGTCTCGGAAGCGGTGGTGGTGGTGCGCATCGGCGGCCAGCGGATGCTGTCGGTCAGCGAAAGCCTGGACGAACAGGGCCAGGACCGCGGCCCGGTCAACGCCCTGTGGCGGGCGCTGGCCAAGGACCTGGGCCCCTATCAGGGCGCCATCGACGACATGCACCTGGTCGATTTCCGCGTCCGCATCACCGGCGAGGGGGTCGAGGCGACGACGCGGGTCATCATCGACAGCGCCGACGGGCAGGGCAACCGCTGGTCCACCGTGGGCGTGTCGCCCAATATCGTCGATGCCAGTTTCGAGGCGCTGGTCGATGCGATCCGCTGGAAGCTGGTCCGCGACCGTTTGGTGCCGGCATGAGCCTGGAGGATTGCGCCCAGGCGCTGCGCGACCATGACCCCGACCGTTTCGGCATCTGCCTGCTGGCGGCGCCCGAGGCGCGGCCGCGGCTGCTGACGCTTTATGCGCTGAACCTGGAACTGGCGCGGGCGCCGCTCGCCTCGACCGAGCCGCTGATCGCCGAGATGCGGCTGCAATGGTGGATCGAGCGGCTGGAGGATATCGGCGCCGGCAAGCCGCAATCGCATGAATTGCTGACGCCGCTGGCCGCGGCCTGGGGGCCGCGCGCCGCCGGTTTCGCACTGCTGGCCGAGGCGCGGCGCCGGGACGCGGCGCGCCAGCCGCTGGACGGGCCGGATGCGGTTGCGGCCTATGTGCGGCAGACGGCGGTGCCGCTGGCATCCTTCGCTGCCGAGGCGCTGGACCGGGACGCTGCCGGGGGCTTCGCGCCCCCGGACCCCCGCGGGATATTTGGGCACGAAAGAAGCAGCGCGCCTGCGGCGGCAGTCATCGCCGCCCAGGCCGAAGGGGTGGGGCTGGCGCATTGGCTGGCCGCGCTGCCGGCCTTGCAGGGGATGGGGCTGGGGCTTTGGGACGCCTCGCCCCAGGCGCTGGCCGGGATCGCGGCGAAAGCGCAGGCGAAGCTGGGCGAGGCAAGGGCGCAGCGCCGCGCGGTGCCGCGCCGGCTGGCGCCGGTGCTGTTTGCCGGGGCGGGGGTGCGCGCCGTGCTGCAAGCGGCGCCGCGGGGGGCACAGGCTTTGGCCGGCGCCGCCCCTTCGGAGTTCCGCCGCCGCCTGGCGCTTGGCGCATTCGCCCTGACCCATCGCTGGTGGATATGAAAAGGGCGGCCATGCGCGGCCGCCCCGATTGTTCCAAGGCCGGGTGGGAAGATCAGCCGCGCAGGATGGATTTTCCGGCATATTCGGCGGTGGCGCCCAGCATTTCCTCGATGCGGATCAACTGGTTGTATTTCGCCAGCCGGTCCGAGCGCGCCAGGCTGCCGGTCTTGATCTGGCCGCAATTCGTCGCCACCGCCAGGTCGGCGATGGTCGCGTCCTCGGTCTCGCCCGAGCGGTGCGACATCACGCTGGTATAGCGGGCACGGTCGGCCATGCGCACGGCGTCCAGCGTCTCGGTCAGGGTGCCGATCTGGTTGACCTTGACCAGCAGCGAGTTGCCGCAGCCTCTGGCGATGCCTTCGGCCAGGCGGGCGGGGTTGGTCACGAAGAGGTCGTCCCCGACCAGTTGAACGCGGTCCCCCAGCCTGTCGGTCAAGAGCTTCCAGCCGTCCCAGTCATCCTCGGCGCAGCCGTCCTCGATCGACAGGATCGGATAGTCGGCGCAAAGCGCGGCCAGGTAGTCGACGTTTTCGGCCGGGCTCAGCGACTTGCGTTCGCCGGCCATTTCATACTTGCCGCCCTTGAAATATTCGGTCGAGGCGCAGTCCAGCGCCAGCATGATGTCGTCGCCGGGCCGGTAGCCGGCCTTTTCGATGGCCTTGAGGATGAAGTCCAGCGCGTCACGGGTGCTGGAAAGATTGGGGGCAAAGCCGCCCTCGTCGCCGATGCCGGTCGAAAGGCCGGCGGCCGACAGTTCCTTTTTCAGCGTGTGGAACACCTCGGACCCCATGCGCACGGCTTCGCGGATGTCGTCCGCGGCGACCGGCATGATCATGAATTCCTGGATGTCGATCGGATTGTCGGCATGTTCGCCGCCATTGATGATGTTCATCATCGGCACCGGCAGCACCCGGGCGCCGGCACCGCCGACATAGCGGTAAAGCGGCTGCGAGCACGCATCGGCGGCGGCCTTGGCCACGGCCAGCGACACGCCCAGGATGGCATTTGCGCCCAGCCGCCCCTTGTTCGGGGTGCCGTCCAGTTCGATCATCATGCGGTCGATGGCGACCTGTTCGGTCGCATCTTCGCCGACCAGGTTCTCGGCGATCTCGCCGTTGACGGCGGCGACGGCTTCCAGCACGCCCTTGCCCAGGTAGCGCGCCTTGTCGCCGTCGCGCTTTTCCACCGCCTCATGCGCCCCGGTCGAGGCGCCCGAGGGCACGGCGGCGCGGCCCATGGTGCCGTCCTCCAGCGTCACATCGACCTCGACCGTCGGGTTGCCCCGGCTGTCCAGAATCTCGCGCGCGAAAATGTCGATGATGGCGGTCATGTCTGCGTCCCCCTTGGCTGACGAGCTTTGGCGCTGTTTAGCCGCCTTCGCAATTGCAGAAAAGCGTCAATCCGCCCCCGCCACCCCATCGGCGCCGGGAATGCGCGAGGTGATGCGCGCCGGCTGGTAGCCGCGCGGCACGTCCTCATGCGCATCGACCGCAAGATCGGCCCAGACCGGCAGGTGGTCCGAAGCCTGGCGGGCCATGTCGTTGTTCAGCACGCCGCAGCCCAGCACCTCGATACTGTGCGACACGGCGAAACGGTCGTAGCGCAGGCGCGGAAACGGCGCGGGCCAGCTTGGGCCGGGGGTGACGACGCGCAGCGCCTCCAGCGCCTCCAGCCCGCGCGAATCGTGCCATTCGTTGAAATCGCCGGTCAGCACCATGCGATCATGGCCGATGCGCCGCGCCTGGGCGATGATGCGCGACAGTTGCGCGCGCCGGGACGAGCGCATCAGCCCCAGATGCACCGCCACCACGGTCAGGCCGGGCAGGCGCAGCACCAGGGCGCCCCGCGGCTCGATCCCCGGCAGGGGAAGGCGGCGGATCTGGGCACAGCGGCGCAGTTCCGGGCGCAGCAGGATGGTCTGGCCATGCCAGCCCAGCGAATTTTCGCCCGTGCCGAGAAAGGGCGCCGGGACCATGCCGGTGGTGTCTTCGATCAGCGCGCGCGGCAGGGCTTCGGGGCGGGCGCCGAAGCGGAAATCGACCTCTTGCAGGGCGACCACGTCCGCGCCCAGTTCGGCGATGACGCGTAGGTTGCGTTCGGGCGCATGCGGGCCGGTCATGCCGCGGCATTTGTGCAAGTTATAGCTGGCCAGTCGCAATTGAGAGGAACTTCCGGGCATGGGCCTTTCGCTGTTTCAGGTGCCGCAAAAGGTGCGGCGCACGATCTCTTGCGGGGTGGGGGGCTGCGCGAAGCGGTCCCATTCCTGGCGATCCTCGAACGGGGCGCGCAAGGCGGCGTCCAACGCGTGGAAGGGTGCAAGATCGCCCTCGCGCGCGGCGGCGATGACGGCCTCGATCCGGTGGTTGCGCGGGATGCGGCGCGGATTGGCGCGCGCCATGACCTGCGCGGCATCGGGCAGGTCGCGGATGCGCGCCCGCCAGTCCTGGGCCCAGATGTCGAACTGCTGGGGTGCCGCGAATTCGTCGCGGGCGCGGCCATCCGCCAGCCCGGCGAAGCTGCGGGTGAAATCCGCCTCGTCGGCCGCCATCAGCGTCAGTAACCGCTCGATCAGCGCGCGGTCTTCGGGGCGGGGGGCGGCGATGCCCAGCTTGGCGGCAAAGCGGGCCAGCCATTCCGCCTGATAAAGATCGGGGAAGCTGTGGACGATGCGCGTCGCCTCGGCCACGGCCGCGTCGTCATTGCCCATCAGCGGCACCAGGCAACTGGCAAGCTGCGCCAGGTTCCAGACCGCGACATTGGGCTGTTCGTTCCAGGCATAGCGCCCCTGCGCGTCGATCGAGCTGAACACCTTGTCGGGCCGGTAGCCGTCCATGAAGGCGCAGGGGCCGTAGTCGATGGTCTCGCCGGAAACCGACATGTTGTCGGTGTTCATCACCCCGTGGATGAAGCCAAGCGCCATCCAGCCGGCGATCGTCGCGGCCTGCCGCGCGACCACGGCTTGCAGCAGGTCGGCCGCGCCCGAGGCGTCGGGATAGTGCCGGGCGATGACGTGATCGGCCAGCAGTTGCAGGCGCTGCCGGTCGCCGCGGGCGGCATAGAATTCGAAGGTGCCGACCCGGATATGGCTGGCAGCGACACGGGTCAGCACCGCGCCGGGCAGGATGGTTTCGCGGATCACCGTCTCGCCCGTGGTGACGGCCGCAAGGGCCCGCGTGGTCGGGATGCCGAACGCCGCCATGAACTCGCTGACCAGATATTCGCGCAAGACCGGGCCCAGCCAGGCCCGGCCGTCGCCCCGGCGCGAAAAGGGGGTAGGCCCCGCGCCCTTTAGCTGGATGTCGAAGCGCGCGCCGTCCGGCGCCACAACTTCGCCCAGCAGGACCGCGCGCCCGTCGCCAAGCTGCGGCACGAAGCCGCCGAACTGGTGGCCGGCATAGGCCTGTGCGATGGGTTCCGCCCCTTGGGGCATGGCATTGCCGGCCAGCATGGCCACGCCTTGGGGGCCGGCCAGCCAATCGGCATCCAGCCCCAGCCGCAGGGCCAGCGGCCGGTTCAGCGCCACAAGCTGCGGATCGCGCACCGGCGTCGGCATGGTGCGGGTGAAGAAACCTTCCGGCAGTCGGGCATAGCTGTTGTCGAAGCGGATCATCGCGGCCCTCCCTTCGGACATTATCTAACCGCGATTGCCGGAATGTTAAGGGCAGAGGCGGTTCAATGCGTCACGCTGCCCGAGAACAGGTTCACGATGACGACACCCGCGACGATCATGGAAAGCCCGATCATCGCCGCGAAATCCAGCCGCTGGCCAAAGACGACCAGCCCGATCAACGAGACCAGCACGATGCCCAGCCCGCTCCAGATCGCATAGGCGATGCCCAGCGGCATGGCGCGCAGCACCAGCGACAGGAAATAGAACGAGCCGGCATAGCACAGCCCCGTCAGCAGGGTCGGGACCAGCCGGGTGAACTGCTCGCTGCGTTGCAGGAACGTCGTGCCGATCACCTCCAGCGTGATGGCGGTGAAAAGCGTGGCATAGGTCAGCATCGGCATGGCGTCTCCACTCGTTCGTCGCCCGGCCATCTAGCCCGGATGGCGGGGGAAAGTCACGCCGTCCCGAACCGCGCCCTTGAACCGGAAAGGCCAAGCGCGTATCCCACGGCTTGCCCCATTTTCCCCGCAAGGAAGCCGCCGCCGTGAAATTCCTCGATCTCGCCAAGGTCTATGTCCGCTCGGGCGGCGGGGGCGCGGGCTGCGTGTCCTTTCGCCGCGAGAAATTCATCGAATATGGCGGGCCGGATGGCGGCGACGGCGGCAATGGCGGCGATGTCTGGGCCGAGGCCGCGCCAGGTCTGAACACGCTGATCGACTTTCGCTTCCAGCAGCATTTCTTTGCCAAGTCGGGCGGGCATGGCATGGGCGCGCAGCGCACCGGCGCCTCGGGCGACGACATCGTGCTGCGCGTGCCGGTCGGTACCGAGATCCTGGAAGATGACCAGGAAACCGTGGTCGCAGACCTGACCGAGCCGGGGCAACGCGTGCTTCTGGCCAGGGGCGGCAATGGCGGCTTCGGCAACCTGCATTTCAAAAGCTCGACCAACCGCGCCCCGCGCCACGCCAATCCCGGCCAGCCGGGGGTGGAACGCACGCTGTGGCTGCGGCTGAAGCTTATTGCCGATGCCGGTCTGGTGGGCCTGCCCAATGCCGGGAAATCGACCTTTCTTGCCGCGGTGTCGAACGCGCGGCCCAAGATCGCCGATTATCCCTTTACCACGCTGCACCCGAACCTGGGCGTGGTGGGCGTGGACGGGCATGAATTCGTCATGGCCGACATTCCCGGCCTGATCGAGGGCGCAAGCGAGGGCAGGGGCCTCGGCGACCAGTTCCTGGGCCATGTCGAACGCTCGCGCGTGCTTTTGCACCTGGTCGACGGCACGGCCCTGGACGTGGCGCAGGACGCCCGCACCATCCTGACCGAGCTTGAAGCCTATTCCCCGGCGCTGGCGGAAAAGCCGCGGGTCACGGCGCTGAACAAGATCGACGCGCTCGACCCCGAGACGCTGGCCGAACGCCAGGCCGCGCTGGAAGCCGAGATCGGCGGGCCGGTGCTGTTGATGTCCGGCGTCTCGCGCGACGGCGTGACCGAGGTCCTGCGCGCGCTATGGTCGCGGATCGCGCCCTCGCGCAAGCCGGCCGAGGACCGGGAAGACAAGCCGTGGCAGCCGTGACGCCGGAACTGGGCCGCGCGCAGCGGCTGGTGGTCAAGATCGGCTCGGCGCTCTTGGTGAACGGCGCGGGGCTGCGCGCCGAATGGCTGCGCGGGCTTTGCGACGACGTGGCGCGCGCGCGGGCGCGCGGCACGGATGTGGTGCTGGTCTCCTCGGGCGCCATCGCGCTGGGGCGGCAGGTGCTGGGCCTGCCCACAGGCCCCCTGCGGGTCGAACAGTCGCAGGCGGCGGCGGCGGTCGGCCAGATCAAGCTGGCCCGCGCCTACGAGGAGGCGCTGGCCCCGCATGGCGTCAAGACCGCGCAGTTGCTGGTGACGCTGGACGACACCACCGACCGGCGCCGCTATCTCAACAGCCGCGCGACCATGCAGACGCTCTTGGGCCTTGGCGTGGTGCCGATCATGAACGAAAACGACACGGTGGCGACCGACGAGATCCGCTTCGGCGACAACGACCGGCTGGCGGCGCAGATCGCCGTGACCTGCGGGGCGGACCAACTCTTGCTGCTGTCGGACGTGGACGGGCTCTATACCGCCAATCCCAAGACCGACCCCGCGGCGCGCCACCTGCCGGTGGTCCAGCAGATCACCCCGGAAATCGAGGCCATGGGCGGCGACCCGATCTCGGGTCTCAGCAAGGGCGGGATGAAGACCAAGCTTTTGGCGGCGCGCACCGCGGTCGCCGGCGGCTGCGCCATGGCCATCGCCGAAGGATCGGTGCTGAACCCGCTTTCCGCCGTGGCGAATGGCGCGCGGGTGACGTGGTTTTTGCCCGACACCGACCCGCAGGCGGCGCGCAAGCGCTGGATCGCGGCGATGAAGCCCAAGGGGGAAATCACCGTCGATGCCGGCGCGGCCTTGGCGCTGGGACAGGGCAAGTCGCTGCTGCCGGCCGGCGTGACCGCCGTCTCGGGCCGCTTCGGCCGCGGCGATCCGGTGCTGGTGCTTGACCCGCAGGGGGCGCGGCTGGCGGCGGGTCTGGTGCGCTATGCCTCGACCGAGGCGCGCGCCATCGCCGGGCATCGCAGCGACGAAATCCAGGCCATCCTGGGCTATCCCGGCCGCGCCGCGCTGATCCATCGCGACGACATGGTGGTGTGAGCCCGGCGGCGGCCCCATCTTTGCGTGACCCTTGCAGGAGTATTTGAGAAAACGGTGAATGGCATTCGCGCCGCTCGGTCTTTCACCGTTTTCCAAATACTCATGCGGCCGTTCAGGCAGGGCCGGCGTTGCGGGTTTACTCGATCGGGCGCGGTTTGGCCGGCGTGTGGCGGCGCTGCGACAGGCCGCGCAGATGCGACATGCGCACGGCGTTCTGGCCCGGCGCGGGCAAGGCCAGAACCGCATCCCGCAAGAGCGCGATGCCGTCCTCGCTGCGGGCGGGCAGGGAGGACGGGGGGATCGGCGCGCCCACGGTGATGCGGAAGGGCTGGCCCGCCTTGTTCAGCACCTCGTTGAACAGCGTCACGTCGCGCAAGGTCGGGTGGATCGCGTCCAGCAGGTAGAACAGCGCCGAATTGCGCGCCCGGATCCGCAAGGGGATGATCGGCGCGTCGAACTTTTTCGCGATCATCGCGGCGCTGGCCATCCAGGGGCGCTCGTGCAGGCTGAGCCCCTGGCGCTTGGCCAGCCGGCCCGAGGGGAAGATCAGCCCGATCCGCCCGCGCTCGTGCGCCTCGCGGGTGTAGTCCATGGTGGCGCGGGTCTTGGCATGGCTGCGCTTTTCGGCGCGCCATTCCACCGGGGCGATCAGGCTGTCGAATTGCGGCAGGATGCGCAGGATATCGTGGTTGGCATAGACGAAAAGATCGTCCCGCACCGCTGCGACGACCGCGTTCAGCACGATGCCGTCGGCGATGCCGGTGGGGTGATTCGACACGATCAGCGCCGGGCCGGTGGCCGGGATATGTTCAAGCCCCTCGACGCAGAGTTCGCGCAGGATCAGACCGGCAATGCGGCGCATGACCTCGTCGGTGGGCAGGTCGCGATATTCCGCCGCCAGCTCCAAGGTGCGGGGATAGCGCAACAGGCGCATCAGCACTTGCCGTGCCAGCAGGTGATGCCGCTGGCCCGAGAAAAGCCAGGGCGCCCGCTCGGCAATCAGCGGATCGAGACGGCGTTTCATGTCCTCGCGGGCATCCATAAGGGCAGTATTGCCGCGCCCGCAACAGGCCCGCAAGAGCGGTTCGTCCATGGTCAGCCGCCACCGGCAAGGATGCGCGTAACCATTTCGGCGGTGTTGCGCGACAGGCCCGGCAGCGCCGCCAGCCGGCCAAGCGCCGCGCGCGCATGGGCCTGGCGGGTGGCGTCGTAGCGCGTCCAGGTTTCGAAGCCCGAACACATCCGCGCCGTGGTCTGCGGGTTCACCGGGTCAAGCCGCATCAGCCAGTCCACGGTGAAATCGTAGCCCGAACCGTCGGCGGCGTGGAAGGCGGCGTGGTTCGCGCCCAGCCCGCCGATCAGGGCGCGGAAACGATTCGGGTTCTTCCAGTCGAAATCCGGCCGCGCCGCCAGCGCGCGGGCGCGGGCCACCGCCCGTTCGGGCGCCGCGCGCAGGGGCTGGACCATGAACCATTTGTCCATGACCAGCCGGTTGCCGGCAAATTCCCGCCCAAAGGCTTCCAGCGCATCGGCGTCCCGGCCGGCGGCGATCAGGCATTCCAGCGCCCCCTGCCGCTCGGTCATGTTCGACGCCGCGCTGAACAGCGCCCCGGCCCGCGCGGCCCCGTCGATGCGCGACAGCAGGCCCAGGCAGGCCAGGCGCAGGCTGCGCCGCCCCGCGCCCTGGGCATCGGGGCGATAGGGGCCGGGGGTCGCCATCGCCTCGTATAGCCGGGCCAGCGCCGGCTGATGCGCCTGGGTGATGCCGCGCGCCAGCGCCTCGCGCGCGGCATGAATCGCTTGGGGATCGGGGGTGACGCCGCGGGCGGCGATGGTGGTCGCGATCTCTTCCTCGCCGGGCAGGGACAGGCAGAGCG
Source organism: Paracoccus thiocyanatus (assembly GCF_900156255.1). Lineage (GTDB taxonomy): Bacteria > Pseudomonadota > Alphaproteobacteria > Rhodobacterales > Rhodobacteraceae > Paracoccus > Paracoccus thiocyanatus. Next base: position 276,841 of record NZ_FTMK01000001.1, on the reverse strand, counting down.
CGGCAAAGGCCGGGTCGGCTTCGGCATCGGCCAGCAGCCCGGCAAGGGCGCGGCTGAATTCCGCCCCGCCTTCGGTCCCCGTGGCCCGCGCGACCAGCGCGTCCAGCGCCAGATCATGGCCGGCCTGCCAGCGGGCGTAAGCGTCGGTGTCATGCGCCAAGAGCAGCGCCTGTTCCTGGGCCGCGATCTTGCGCGCAACCGTCACCGGCGCCGAAAAGTCGCGCAAAAGCGAAACGACCGGCCGCGCGCCCAGCCCGTCGAAGCGGAAACTTTGCCGCGCCTCGGTCATTTCCAGCACCGTGGTCGGCAGCACCTCGTCGCCATTCGGACCGATCAGGCCGATCGCGATGGGGATCACCCGCGGCGGCTTGTCCGGCTGGCCGGGGGTCGGCGCGGTTTCCTGGCGGAAATCCAGCGTGAGCGTGCCGTCGCGCCAGTCCTCGGAAAGCGTCAGCCGCGGCGTGCCGGCATCGGTATACCAGCGCTTGAACTGGGCCAGGTCGCGGCCGGTGGCGTCCTGAAAGACCTTGATCCAGTCCTCGATGGTGCAGGCCTGGCCGTCATGGCGGTCGAAATAGAGATCGAGCGCGCGGCGATAACCCTCATCGCCGACCAGCCGCTTGAGCATGCCGATGACCTCGGCGCCCTTTTCATAGACCGTGGCGGTGTAGAAATTGTTGATCTCCTGGTAGTGGTCGGGGCGCGGCGGATGCGCCAAGGGTCCCGCATCCTCGCGGAACTGGCGCGCGCGCAGGGTCTGCACGTCATGGATGCGCTTGACCGCGGCCGAGCGCATGTCGCCGGTGAACTGCTGGTCGCGGAACACCGTCAGCCCCTCTTTCAGGCAAAGCTGGAACCAGTCGCGGCAGGTGATGCGGTTGCCGGTCCAGTTGTGGAAATATTCATGGCCGATCACCCCCTCGATGCGTTCGTAATCGCCGTCGGTCGCAGTCTCGGCGCTGGCCAGCACCAGCTTGGAGTTGAAGATGTTCAGCCCCTTGTTTTCCATCGCGCCCATGTTGAAATCATCGACGGCGACGATGTTGAAGACGTCCAGGTCGTATTCGCGCCCATAAGCCTTTTCGTCCCATTTCATCGAGCGGATCAGCGATTCCATCGCATAGCCGGCGCGGTCCTGGTCGCCGGGCCTGACCCAGACATTGAGCGCCACCTTGCGCCCCGACATGGTGGTGAAGCTGTCCGGGACCGCCACCAGATCGCCCGCGACCAGCGCGAACAGATAGGCGGGCTTGGGCCAGGGGTCGTGCCAGACGGCCTGGCCCGGCGCGCTCGCGACCGGGTTGCCGTTCGAAAGCAGCACCGGCTGATCCGAGCGGATGGTGACATGAAACGGCGCCATCACGTCCGGGCGGTCGGGATACCAGGTGATGTGGCGAAAGCCCTCGGCCTCGCATTGGGTGCAGAAGATGCCGCCGGACAGATACAGCCCCTCGAGCGCGGTATTGCCCTGGGGGTCGATCTCGACCTCGGCGGAAAAGGTAAAGGCGTCGGGCAGGTCGGCGGCGGGGATCACCAGGCGTTCGCCCTGGACCAGCGCGGGGTCCAGCGGCCGGCCGTCGATCGCCAGCGACAGGGTCCGCAGGCCCGCCCCGTCCAGCATCAGGTCGCCCGCATCCCTGCGGCGGAACGCGATCTGCGAGCGCACCCGCGTCGCGCGGGCGGCCAAGTCGAATTCCAGCCGGGTCTGGGCGATTTCGAACGGATAAGGACGCCAATCGGCGAGATATTGCGTGGCGGTCATGCGGCACCTTTTTGGAAAGGCAAAAAAATCGGCGGCCTGGGGAACTTGTGCGAAACCCAAGTGTTAGACGCAGGACAGCCGGGTCGCAAGCCGGGATGCCCCAGCGGCACGACCAACGGCCAGGCACGAAGCACAAGAGCGAGGATACCCGAATGGCCCATTACGATCCGAACGATCCGAAGCGGACGGAAGGCATAGACCCCCAGCGCCCCGCCGCCGCGCCCGAAACCTATGTCGAGCCGGTCGAGCGTCGCGCCTCGCCGTTGCCGCTGATCATCGGCATCCTGCTGGCGCTGGCCATCGCCTATTTCGTGCTGCAATATTTCATGGGCAACGATGAAGGCGCCACCACCGGCGAGGATGCGGCCGTCACCACCACCGAGCCGGCCGACAGCACCACGGCCCTGCCCGCGGGCACCACGACCGATCCGGCCGTGACGGATGACGCCGCGACCGATGACGCCGCCGCTGCCGCCACCGACGCGGCCGAATCCGCGGGCGAGGCCGCTACCGACGCCGCCACCGCGGCGGAAGAAGCCGCCGATGCCGCGACCGACACCATGAACGACGCGGCCGAGGATGCCGCCGCCGCCGCCGAAGACGCGGCCGAAGCGGCCGGCACCGCCGCAGGCGAAGCGGCATCGGCCGCCGAAGAGGCCGCCGACAGCGCCGCCGACACCACTGGCGAGGCCCTGGACGATGCCGTCACCGTCGAAGAGCCAGCGGCCACCACGCCGCCGGCCGCCGACACCGGCACGGCCCCCGCCCCGGCCAACTGATCGCTGCGAAAAGCTGGTCGCCGCCCGGATCATTCGGGCGGCGCCTTCAATTTTAAGCCAAGACTGTATTGCGATATCCTTGAAGGTGCCTCTGGTTGAAACAGCGCCGGGTTTGGTATACCACGGCACACCAAACCAGCCGGACAATGAAGCAAGGGGAACTGCGATGGGTCGCGTGGAAAAGGCAGGATTGCGGGTCGACGAGACGCTTGCCGCCTTCGTCAACGAACATGCGCTGCCCGGCAGCGGGATCGAGCCGCGCCGCTTCTGGGAGGGGCTTTCGGCCCTGTTGCATGAATTCGGCCCGCGCAACCGCGCCCTGCTGGAGCGGCGAGAGGAGCTGCAATCGGCCATCGACGCCTGGCATGTCTCGCGCCGCGGGGCGGCGCCCGACCCGGCTGCCTATCGCGATTTCCTGGCCGAGATCGGCTATCTGCTGCCCGAGGGCGAGGATTTCCAGATCGAGACGCCGGCCACGGACCCGGAATTTGCCTTGCTTGCCGGACCGCAGCTTGTGGTGCCGATCACCAACGCGCGCTATGCGATCAACGCAGCCAATGCCCGCTGGGGCAGCCTTTACGATGCGCTTTACGGCACCGACGCCTTGGGCGACCTGCCGCAGGGCGCGGGCTACGATGCCGCCCGCGGCGCCCGCGTCATCGGCTGGGGCCGCGATTTCCTGGACAGCGCCGCGCCCTTGGCGGAGGGTTCGTGGACAGCGGTCCAGCGGCTGTCAGTCAGCGACGGCGCGCTGGTCCCCGCGCTGCGCGAGCCGGCCAAGTTCGCCGGCTATCGCGGCACCGGCACCGATCCGACCGACATTTTCCTGAAGAATAACGGCCTGCTGATCCGCATCGTTATCGACCCCTCGAAGCCGGTCGGCGCGCAGGACAAGGCGGGCATCGCGGATATCGTAATCGAATCGGCGTTGTCGGTGATCATGGATTGCGAGGATTCCGTCGCCTGCGTCGATGGCGAGGACAAGGCGCTGGCCTATGCCAACTGGCTGGGCCTGATGGACGGCAGCCTGGCCGAAAAGGTCGAAAAGGCCGGCAAGACCTTTACCCGCCACCTGAAGCCGGACGTGAGTTTCACCGCCCCCGACGGCTCGGACGCGACCGCCAAGGGCCGCGCCCTGATGCTGGTCAGGAATGTCGGCCACCTGATGACCACCCCCGCCGTGCTGGACCGCAATGGGGCCGAGGTCTATGAGGGGCTGCTGGACGCGATGATCACCACGCTATGCGCCAAGCGCGACCTGGACCGCGAGGGGCCGAAGAACTCGGTCACGCAGTCGATCTATGTGGTCAAGCCCAAGATGCACGGGCCCCAGGAAGTCGCCTTTGCCTGCGAGATCTTCGATTTCGTCGAGGACGTGCTGGGCCTGCCGCGCCATACCGTCAAGCTGGGCATCATGGACGAGGAACGCCGCACCTCGGCCAATCTCAGGGAATGCATCCGCGCCGCCAGGCACCGGGTGGCCTTTATCAATACCGGCTTCCTGGACCGCACCGGGGACGAGATCCACACCTCGATGGAGGCGGGCGCGATGCTGGCCAAGGGCGAGATGAAGACGCAGCCCTGGATTTCCGCCTATGAGGATCGCAACGTCGATATCGGCCTGGCCTGCGGCCTTTCGGGCAAGGCGCAGATCGGCAAGGGCATGTGGGCGGTGCCGGACCGCATGGCCGAGATGCTGGAACAGAAGATCGCCCACCCGCTGTCGGGCGCCAATACCGCCTGGGTGCCCAGCCCGACCGCCGCGACCCTGCATGCGACGCATTACCACAAGGTCGATGTCTTTGCCCGCCAGGCCCAGATCGCCGCGTTGCGCCGGCCGGCGCGGCTGGACGAATTGCTGACCATCCCGCTGGCCGGCGGCCGCAACTACAGCGATGCCGAGATCGCCCGCGAGCTGGAGAACAATTGCCAGGGCATCCTGGGCTATGTCGTGCGCTGGATCGACCAGGGCGTCGGCTGCTCGAAAGTGCCCGATATCAACGATGTGGGGCTGATGGAGGACCGGGCGACGCTGCGCATCTCGGCCCAGTCGCTGGCGAACTGGCTGCATCACGGCATCGTCACCGACCGGCAGGTCATGGACGCTTTCCGCAAGATGGCCGCGGTGGTGGACCGCCAGAACGCGGGCGACCCGGCCTATGTGCCGATGGCGCCGGGCTTTGACGGCGTGGCCTTCCAGGCGGCCTGCGACCTGGTCTTTCTGGGCCGCATGCAGCCTTCGGGCTATACCGAGCCGGTGCTGCATGCCCGCCGCCTGCAAGCCAAGGCCGAGCGGACGAGCCGCGCCGCATGATCGCGCGGCTGGCCGGCCTGCCGCCCGTCTGGCTGGGGCTGTTCGCCCTGGCGGGGGCGGCGCTGGGGCGGCTGCTGCCGCTGGAATTGCCGCCCGCGCTGCGGGACCTGGGCCTTTTGCTGGTCGCGGCGGCGCTGGCGCTGATGCTTTGGGCGGCTTTCACCATGTGGCGCGCGCGCACCACCGTCATCCCCGGCCGGCTGCCTGCCGCGCTGGTGACGCAGGGTCCGTTCCGCTTTTCGCGCAACCCGATCTATCTGGCCGACCTGATCCTGCTGGCCGGGCTGATGCTGGCGCTGTCGGCACCGGCGGGCCTGGTGGCGGTGCCGGCCTTGGCGCTGGTGCTCAAGCGCCGTTTCATCCTGCGCGAGGAAACGGTCATCGCCGCGGCCTACGGTCCCGCATTCGACCGCTACCGAAAGCGGGTCCGGCGCTGGATCTGAACGGCCGCGGCCAAGCCCGCCCGGACGCTGCGCCGCGGCATCCCCGTGGGCGGCGCGGGCGCTGTCACCACCACCCTTGCCTGGATCGCCACCGTGACGCGGCGTCGCATTTCGGGAAAGCACCGGCCTTCGCTCTCTTGTGAAAGATTGTTGCGCTCTGCTATGGGGGACGCTGAAAGTCGCTAACAGGGGAGATCGCCTCGTGAAGATCGGCGCTTTGAAGGAGAATTACGAGGGGGAGGCGCGGGTAGCCGTCACTCCATCCTCTGCTGGCCATCTGAAGAAACTGGGCCATGAGGTCTTTGTCGAATCGGGTGCAGGTGTGGGCGCGGGCTTTTCGGACGCCGCCTATCAGGCGGCGGGCGTCACCGTGCTGCCCGGCGCCGCGGCGCTGATCGGGGACGTGGACGTGGTGGTCAAGGTCCGCCCGCCGGCCGAGGCCGAGTTGCGGCAGATGCGCCGCGGCCAGACGCTGATCTCGCATTTCTGGCCGGCGCAGAACGCCGATCTGCTGGAACTGGCGCGCGAACAGGGCGTGACCGCCATCGCCATGGACATGGTGCCGCGCATCAGCCGGGCGCAAAAGATGGACGCGCTGTCCTCGATGGCCAATATCGCCGGCTACCGCGCGGTGATCGAGGCGGCGAACAATTTCGGCCGCTTCTTCACCGGCCAGGTGACGGCGGCGGGCAAGGTGCCGCCGGCCAAGGTGCTGGTCGTGGGCGCCGGTGTCGCCGGCCTTGCGGCCATCGGCGCGGCGGTCAGCCTGGGCGCGCAGGTCTATGCCTTCGACGTGCGCCCCGAGGTGGCCGAGCAGATCGAATCGATGGGCGCCGAGTTCGTCTATCTCGACTTTGCCGAAACTGCCCAGGACGGCGCGGCGACGGGCGGCTATGCCGCGCCCTCAAGCCCCGAGTTCCGCGAAAAGCAGCTTGAGAAGTTTCGCGAGCTTGCGCCCCAGATGGACATCGTCATCACCACGGCGCTGATCCCCGGCCGCGATGCGCCGAAGCTCTGGACCGCCGACATGGTCGAGGCGATGAAGACCGGCTCGGTCATCGTCGACCTGGCGGCCGAGCGCGGCGGCAACTGCGACCTGACGGTGCCCGACGAGCGCATCGTCACCGAAAACGGCGTGGTGGTGATCGGCTATACCGACTTCCCCTCGCGCATGGGTGCCCAGGCGTCCGAGCTTTACGGCAACAACATCCGCCACATGCTGTCCGACCTGACGCCGGGCAAGGACGGGGTCCTTGTCCAGAACATGGAAGACGACGTGATCCGCGGCGCCACCGTCGCCCATGACGGCGACGTGACCTGGCCGCCGCCGCCGCCCAAGGTCGCGGCCATCGCCGCGCAGAAGCCGCGCGAAAAGGTCAAGGAACTGACCCCCGAGGAACGCCGCGCCAAGGAAATCGCCGATTTCCGCGCCCAGACCCGCAGTCAGGTCACGCTGCTGGTCGGCGGCGCCGTCGCCATGCTGCTGGTGGGGCTGTTTGCGCCCGCAAGCTTTCTGTCGCATTTCATCGTCTTCGTGCTGGCGGTCTTTGTCGGCTTCCAGGTGATCTGGAATGTCAGCCATTCGCTGCACACGCCGCTGATGGCGATCACCAACGCCATTTCCTCGATCATCATCGTCGGCGCGCTGTTGCAGATCGGCTCGGGCGGCGGGCTGGTCGTCGTGCTGGCGGCGCTGTCGGTGCTGATGGCGGGCGTCAACATCTTTGGCGGCTTCCTGGTCACGCGCCGGATGCTTGCCATGTTCCAGAAGTCGTAAGGAGAGGGGCGCATGGAATACGGATTCACCACCGCCGCCTATGTGGTCGCGGCCGTGCTGTTCATCCTGTCCCTGGGCGGGCTTTCCGGCCAGGAAAGCGCCAAGCGCGCGGTCTGGTACGGCATTGCCGCCATGGCGCTGGCCGTGGTCGCGACGCTGATCGGGCCGGGCTATGGCAATTGGGGGCTGACGCTGGTCATGCTGGCCATCGGCGGCGCCATCGGCTGGGTCGTGGCCAAGCGGGTGCAGATGACCGAAATGCCGCAACTGGTCGCGGCCATGCACAGCCTGGTCGGCCTGGCCGCGGTGCTGATCGGCTTCAACGCCCAGTTCGAGCTGGGCCGGGTGCTGCGCGCCCGTGCCGCAGATGCCGCCGCGCAATTCGAGGGCTTCGCCGCCGTGCTGGCGCACAAGACGCCCGCGGAAATCGCCATGCTCAAGGTCGAGGTGGCGCTGGGGATCTTCATCGGCGCGGTGACCTTCACCGGCTCGATCGTGGCCTTCGGCAAGCTGGCGGGCAAGATCGACGGCAAGCCCAGGAAGCTGCCGGGCGGCCACATGCTGAACGCCGGCGCGGCGGCGCTGTCGCTTTTGGCGGTGATCCTTTACAGCACCACCGGCGCGCCGGTGCTGTGGCTGGTGCTGATCACGCTGCTGGCGTTCTTCATCGGCTATCACCTGATCATGGGCATCGGCGGCGCCGACATGCCGGTGGTGGTGTCGATGCTGAACAGCTATTCCGGCTGGGCGGCGGCGGCCATCGGCTTTACCCTGGGCAACGACCTGTTGATCGTGGTCGGCGCGCTGGTCGGCTCGTCCGGTGCGATCCTGTCCTATATCATGTGCAAGGCGATGAACCGCAATTTCGTCAGCGTGATCCTGGGCGGCTTCGGCGGCGAGACCGGCCCGGCGATGGAGATCGAGGGCGAACAGGTCGCCATCGACGCCGACGGCGTGGCGGCGGCCCTGAACGAGGCCGACGAGATCATCATCGTGCCAGGCTATGGCATGGCGGTCGCCCAGGCGCAGCAATCGGTCAGCGAGCTGACCCGCAAGCTGCGCGCCAAGGGCAAGAAGGTCCGCTTCGCCATCCATCCGGTCGCCGGCCGGCTGCCGGGGCACATGAACGTGCTCTTGGCCGAAGCCAAGGTGCCCTATGATATCGTGCTGGAGATGGACGAGATCAACGAGGACTTCCCGAACACCGACGTGGTGATCGTCATCGGTTCGAACGACATCGTGAACCCGGCGGCGCAAGAGGATCCCAACAGCCCCATCGCCGGCATGCCGGTGCTGGAGGTCTGGAAGGCCAAGCAGGTCTTCGTCAGCAAGCGCGGCCAGGGCACCGGCTATTCCGGAATCGAGAACCCGCTGTTCTACAAGGAAAACACCCGCATGTTCTATGGCGATGCCAAGAAGTCGCTGGACGCGCTGCTGCCGATGATCGACTAGGCGCAGCGGTTTGCGGAAAATGGGGAAAGGCGGGCTTGGTGCCCGCCTTTTTCAATGGCCGGTCCCCGTCAGGTCGCGTCCAGCATGGACTTGATCACCTCGGCCGGCAGCGCAGGATGCAGGGCCAGCTTGCGCATGCGCTTGCCCTTGCGCGGGATCAGCAGCGCGCAGCGCGTCGCCACCGCCAGCGAACGATCCGCCGACCCGGCCGCGATCACCCCGGCGCACCAGCGCGAATGCGGGCCGAAGCGCAGGACGCTTTCGATGGTGCCGGGGACGTAGCCCTCGGTTTCGGCCGAATCGATCAGCGCGTCGTGGATGATGGGCGGCAAGTGCATGGGCTGGAACCGGGGACCAAGTTTGATCTCAACAGTTAGCCCCAGCCGCCGGCAAAGAGTATCTGACCTTTTGCACAGGTCTACCATACAAGTTATGGGCGCATCTGCCCGGCCCTGTTCGCCCCCCGGCCGAATGCTAGGGGGTGATCAGGATCGGGGTGCCGTCGCGGACCATGGCATAGATATCCTCGGCCTCTTCATCGGTGACGGCGATGCAGCCCGCGGTCCAGTCCTGCTGCCGCCGGGACAGCGCCCGCCCCTCGGGGCCCTGGCCATGGATAAAGATGTCGCTGCCGGCGCTGCGCCCGATCGAGGCCGCCTGCGCCGCATCCTGCGGATTGGGATAAGAGATGCCGATGGACAGGTGATAGCTGCTGTCGGGATTGCGGCGGTCGATATAGTAAAGCCCTTCGGGGGTGCGGCCGTCGCCCTCGAACTGCTTGTGGCCAAGGGGCGCGTTGCCCAGGCCGATGCGATAGGCTTTCAGCACCCGGTTGCCGTTCAGCAGCAGCATCTGCCGCGCGCCCTTGTTCACCACCACCTGGGTCACGGGCGGCCCGGAATAGCTTTTGAACTTGCTCGGCCCGCAGGCCGCCAGCCCCAGCAACAGCATCAGTGCGACGATACGTCCCAGCCAGCCTGTCATCCGTCCTGCCCCTCGGATAAGGATTTTGCACCATTTTGCCCGCCTTGCCGCTGGCGGGCAATGCGGAAGGGCTTCACGAAAACCTGATACCGCGCCGGCGGCGTGGCAGAATTGCCCAGGCCGCCGGCCGCGCGGGGTTTTCCTGTTGCGGGAAAAATGCCTGCCGCTAATCATGCGCCCATGAATGACGAAGACGAACATCCCCAGCGCTATGCCCTGGTGAACGAATTGCACGCCCGGCCCTCGCCGCGGCTTAGCGCGCCCTGCACGGCCGTCTATCTGGCGATCAAGGAGCCGCGCGACGCCGCCAATCGCGACCGGGGCAGGGACGTGGCGCATCTGGCCGAGCTTTGCGCCCGTCATGGCGCGCCGCGCCCCGATGCCAGCGCCGCCCATTACGCGGCCCAGCTTGGCCGCCACAAGCTGCGCTGGGAAAGCCATACCGAGTTCGTCACCTATGCCGCCTTCGTGCCCGGCCTGCCGCCGCGGCCCTTCGATCCCTCGGCCGGCGCCATCTTCCCCGAGGATTGGCAGCATCACGCGCCCGGCAAGCGGGTTGCCGCGGTGATGATCCAGGTCGACATCCTGCCCGAAAACCCGGCCGAGATCCTGCCGCGCCTGTCGGAATGGTTTGCGGCCGACAGCATGGCCTCGGTCTGGGTGCTGGAAGAGGCGGCGGTGGTCGCCGGCGATTTCCGCATCGACCCGGCCGGCTGGATGCGCTTTGCGGTCTTCGTCAAGCCCGGCACCCAGCCGGGCCGCATCGGCCGCATCGTGCAGCGGCTGCTGGACCTGGAAACCTATCGCGCCATGTCCATGCTGGGCCTGGGCCGCGCCCGCGACCTGACCGGACAGCTCAATGCGCTGGACCCGCGACTTAGCGACATCGTCCAGGGCATGAGCGACGACCACCGCCCGGCCGATCAGGTTCTGCAAGACCTGCTGTCGGTTTCGACCCGGCTGGAAAGCGCCGCCACCCAGCACGCCTTTCGCTTCGGCGCCAATGCGGCCTATCAGGCCATCGTCATGGACCGCGTCGCCGCCCTGCGCGAGACGCGCTTCCTGGGCGGGCAGATGCTGACCGAATTCATGGCCCGGCGCTATCTGCCGGCGATGCGCACCGCGAAATCGGCCGAAAAGCGGCTGTCGGCGATGCTGGACCGGGCCGAACGCGCCAGCGAGCTTTTGCGCACCCGCGTGGATGTTCAGCGCAGCGCCCAGAACCAGGAATTGATGCAGCGCATGGATCGGCGCGCCGACCTGCAATTGCGGCTGCAACACACGGTCGAGGGGCTGTCGGTCGTCGCGATCAGCTATTATGCGGTCGGCCTTCTGGGCTATGCGCTTTATCCGCTGGCCCAGGCGCTGCATGTCGACAAGGCGGTGCTGGTCGCGGCCATGACGCCGCTGGCCGTCCTGGGCGTCTGGCTGGCCATGCGGCGCATCCGCGCCCGGCTGCATGACGGCGGCCATTAGCACCCCGACCAAGCGCAAGAAGGAGACAGCCCATGACCACTCAGCACCAGCCGACCGCCGCGCCTCTGATGAGATTTCCGTGATGGCGGGACGGCTTCAGATGTATGGCCTGGCGCATTGCTCGACCTGCCAAAAGGCCCAGGCCGCGTTGCAGGCCGCGGGCTGGCAGGTCGATTTCCGCGACGTGGCCAAGGCGCCCCTGGACGGGGACGAATGGCAGCGCATGATCGCCGAGTTCGGGGAAAAGCTGGTGAACCGCGCCAGCCTGACCTGGCGCGCCATGTCCGATGAGGAACGCGGCGGCACGCCCTTGCAGATGCTGTCGGCCAAGCCCTCGCTGATGAAGCGTCCGGCGATCGTGGAAAGCGACCAGCGCCTGCTGGGCTGGACCGCCAATGTCAAGCGTGCGCTGGGGGTGGCGGCCTAGACCACATAGCGGTCGCGGCGGTGGTTGATGGCGATCACCAGGTTCACCACCACCGCCCCCAGAAATGACCAGCCCACCGTCTGCCAGTCGCGCAGCATCAGCGCGCAGGCAAAGATGCAGGCGTCGAAGATCATCTGCGTCCAGCCGGCGCGAAAGCCGGTCGCATCCTGCACATAAAGCGCGACGATGCCGACGCCTCCCAGCGAGGCGCCGTGCCGAAACAGCGCCAGCAAGGCCGAGCCGGTCAGGAACCCCACCAGCAGCGCCCCCAGCGCGGGATGGACATGGCCGAATTGCAGGCCCGCCGGCAGGGTGGCGACCAGCACCGACATGGCGGCGACGGCGATAAAGGACTTCAGCATGAAGCCCAGCCCCAGCCGGCGGTAGCCCAGCCAGTAAAACGGCAGGTTCACCAGGAAGAAGACCGGCGCAAAGCCCCAGCCGGTGGCATAAGAGATCAGGATTGCCAGCCCTGCCGTCTGGCCGGTGACAAAGCCCAGATGCGTCAGCAGCAACACCCCGACCGCGGCCATGAAGCTGCCATAGGCCAGGCCCTGCGCATCCTCGACGGGGCTGTGGCGGGAAGAAGAGGTATCGCTCATCCGCCCGTCTTGCCTTGACGGGCACCGGCCGGCAAGGGGCTTGGCGATCAACGCGGCGGCAGGGCGTCGGCTGCGGCTGCGGCGGGTCCTGCGGCTGCGGCGCGGTCGCTGATGGCGCTGGTGGTCGCGCGCTGCGGATCGCGGCGCAACACCGCCCTGTCGCCGCCGGCGCGCAGCGCCTGGACGGTGCGGCGGTAATCGTCCAGCTCCAGCGCCCCGCTTTGCGACAGCAGCCCGGCCATGCGGCGCAGCATCGCCGCCTGGCGCTGCACGGCGTCCTGGTCGGGGTCGGGGCCCAGGATCAGCCGGGCGGTTTCCTCGGGGCGGGCGACCGCTTCGTGCCAGCCCTTCATGCTGGCGCGCAGGAACCCGGCCAGCCGCGCTTCGGTCCCCGGCGCGGCCAGCGCGGCCGACAGGACGTAAAGCCCGTCCTCCAGCACCGCGGCATCCTGGTCCTGGGGGTCCAGCTCGACCAGCCCTTGGCCCGCGACCGGATCATGGCTTAATGTGCTGATGCAGGCGGCCTGCTTGTGGCGCAGCATCTCGGCCCCCGCCGGCCATTGCGCCAGCAGCGCGACCCCGGACAGGCTGTCATCGGCGGACAGATCCAGCCGGTTCAGCCAGGCTTGCAACGGATATTCCGCGCCGCCGAACCAGCTTGCGATGGTCTTGCCGTGCAGATCGGCGGCGCGGGCCACGCCCGCCTCGCGCCGGCAGGTCAGCCGCAGCGCCGGGCGTGCCAGGATCTGGCCGATATGGACCAGCGGCAGGCCGTTTTCGCGCGCGACCAGCGCCGTGGGCATCCAGGCCACGGCCAGATCCGTCTCGCCCCGCGCCAGCGATTCAAAGGGCGGCGCGGGCCGGACAGGGTGCAGCGTGACGGCCAGTCCCTCCTGGGCGTAATAGCCGCGCGCCTGGGCCAGCACGAAGCCGGCGGATTCCGCCAGCCCCGGCCCGCGCAGTTGCACCGCCAGTTCCCCGGCCCGCGCCGCCAGCGTGGCAAGCGCCAGCAACAGCGCGGCCGGGATCAGCGATTTCACCATGCGTCTCATTACCGGCCATGGTTAGACGGCCGCCTGCCGGCCCGCAAGCCGGTGCAGCCCACGATGGCGCGAGCGGATCATTCGCGCGAATACACGTCCTCGTAGCGCAGGATATCGTCCTCGCCCAGATAGGCGCCGGTCTGCACCTCGATCAGCACCATGGCCACCTTGCCGGGGTTTTCCAGCCGGTGGACCGCGCCCAGCGGCACATAGATCGACTGGTTTTCCGTCACCAGCGTCACGGTTTCGTCCACCGTCACCCGCGCGGTGCCCGAGACGACGATCCAATGTTCCGAGCGGTGGAAATGCGATTGCAGCGACAGCGCCGCGCCCGGATTGACCACGATGCGCTTGACCTGGAAGCGGTCGGCCAGGGCGAGGGTTTCGAACCAGCCCCAGGGGCGGTGGTCGCGCAGGAAATGCTCGGCCTGGCGCGCGCCCTTGGATTTCAGCGCGGCGACCGCCTGCCTGACCTCTTGCGCGCGATCCATGCCGGCGACCAGAACCGCGTCATTGGTGGCCACGACCATCACGTCCTTCAGGCCGATGCCCACCACCTCGATTCCTTCATCCTGCGAACGCAGCAGGACATTGTCGCAATCAATGGCGGTCGAGCGGGCATCGGCCACGGCGCCGCGTTCGGCCGGGACCTGGTCCTGCGCCTCGCGCCAGACCGCGTCCCAGCCGCCCAGGTCGGACCAATGGCCGCAATAGCGCACCACCGACAGGTTGGCGGCCTTTTCCAGCACCGCATAGTCCACGGACAGGTCGGGCAGACGCTCCCACGGCTCGGGCGCCAGCCGCAGAAAGCCCAGGTCCATGCGCGCCTCGGCCAGGGCCGCCCGCACGGGGGCAAGATAGCCGGGCGCATGGGTTTCGAAAGCCTCGATCATCGTGCGGGCGGCGAACAGGAAGATGCCGGCATTCCACAGGAAATTGCCCTGCGCGATCATCCGCGCCGCATTCGCCGCATCGGGCTTTTCGACAAAGCGCCTCAGCACCAGCGGCCCCAGGCCCTCTCCCTCGGCCTCGACATAGCCATAGCCGGTTTCGGGGCGGGTGGGGGTGATGCCGAAGGTGACGATGCGGCCGGCGCGCGCGGCGGGCACGCCCAGATCGACGGCGCGGCCGAACGCCTCGGCATCGGGCACGACATGGTCCGAGGGCGCGACCAGCAACAGCGCCTCGGGGTCGGTTTCGGCGGCGCGCAGGGCTGCGGCAAGGATGGCAGGGGCGGTATTGCGGCCGGCGGGCTCGATCAGGATCGCCGCGGGGGCGATGCCGATCTGGTCCAGCTGCTCGGCCACGATAAAGCGGAAATCGGCATTGGTCATGACCAGCGGCGCGGCAAAGCGCGGCCCGGCCAGCCGGCGGGCCGAGGCCTGGAACAGGCTTTCTTCGCCCACCAGAGGGGCGAACTGCTTGGGAAAGCTCTTGCGCGAGACGGGCCACAGCCGGGTGCCCGAGCCTCCGGCCAGCAGAACGGGGGTGATCGTCATGAACATCGCTCCATCAACACGGGGCAGTCCGCCTTCTTATCGGCCGGCGGGCCTGCACCCGCAAGTTGCGCAAATGGTCAATAGCCCCGCGTCCGGTCCACCAGGTGCAAAAGCGGCTCGCCGCGCATGGCGCGGCGCAGGTTCCGGGCCACCACCGGCGCGGCGCTGGCGGGCCGCGTCGCGGCCGCGACATGCGGGGTGACGGTGATGCGGGGATGGGCCCAGAACGGATGGCCGGGCGGCAGCGGCTCGGTTCGGAACACGTCCAGCACCGCATGGGCGGCTGGGTCGCGCCCCAGCGCGGCAAGCAGCGCCGCATCGTCGATCAGCGTGCCGCGGCCGGCATTGATGATCGTCGCCCCCGGCGGCAGCAGCGCCAGCCGTTCGGCGTCCAAAAGGTCGCGCGTCTCGGCGGTGTCGGGCAGCAGGCAGACCAGGATTTCGGCCCGGTTCAGGGCCTGGGGCAGGGCGTCGCCCGCCAGCACCTGAAGCCCCGGCACCGGGCGGCCCGATCGCGACCAGCCGGCGACGCGAAAGCCCAGGCCGGCCAGCGCCGCGGCCACCGCCCGGCCCAATTCGCCCATGCCCAGCACGGTCACGCCACGCCCGGCCGCCAGCGGCGGGGCCTGGCCGCCGCGCCAGATGCCGTCCTGAAGCTGGCGGTCCATGCCCAGATGCGCCCGCAGCGCCCAGCCGGTGCAATATTCCACCATGCCCTGCGCCAGCCCCGGATCGACCATGCGGCAAAGCGGCTGGGTCAGGGTCGGGTTGGTCACGATACGCTCGACCCCGGCCCACAGGCTTTGCACCAGCCGCGCGCGGGTGAAAGGGGCAAAGTCCAGCGCGGTTCCGTCCTGGGGATAGCCCGGCGCATAGATCAGCGCGTCGAAACCCGCCGGATCGCCGTCACGGCACAGTTCCATTTCGGGACAGGCCGCGCGCAGGGCGGGCGCCCATTCGTCCCATAGCGGGGCGGGGGCAGCGAACAGAATCCGCATCGCGCTAGCCTCGGGGGCGATGGACATGGGCCGATTGCACGATGCCGAAACCCATCAGCAGGATCATGAGCGAGGTTCCTCCGTAACTGACCAGCGGCAAGGGAGAGCCCTTGGCCGGCAGCATGCCCATCACCGTCGCCATATTGATCGAGAAGTAAAGAAAGAACGTCCCGGCGATGCCGATGGTCAGCAGGCTGGCGAAGCGGTCGCGGTTGGTGAGGGCCGAATACATGCAAAATCCCAGGATCAGGACGTAAAGCACCAACAGCGACCCGGCGCCGACAAAGCCGAACTCCTCGGCCAGCGAGGTGAAGATGAAATCGGTGTGCTTCTCGGGCAGGAAGTTCAGCCGCGACTGCGTGCCCTGCATGAAGCCGCGCCCCGACCAGCCGCCCGATCCCAGCGCGATCTGCGCCTGGGCGATGTTGTAGCCGGCGCCCAAGGGATCCGATCCGGGGTCCAGGAAGGTGTCGATGCGGCGGAACTGGTAATCGTGCAGCAATTGCCAGTCGGTGCCGCGGCTTTCCAGAACCGTGGTGACGGCGGCGACGGCGATGGCGATGACGGCGGCGAAATACCACAGGCTGACGCCGGCCGCGAACATCACGATGCCGCCGCCCGCCACCAGCATGATCGAGGTGCCCAGGTCGGGCTGCATCAGCACCAGCCCGGTCGGCAGCAGGATCAGCACCACCGGCACCAGCACCCAGAACGGGCGCGAGACTTTGTCGACCGGCAGCCAGTCGTAATAGGCCGCCAGCGTCAGCACGAAGGCGACCTTGGTCAGTTCCGACGGCTGGATGCGGATCGGCCCCAGCACCAGCCAGCGCTGCGCGCCCATGCCGACATCGCCGACCACCTCGACCAGCACCAGCAGGGCGACGCAGATCACATAGGAAACCACCGAGATCGAGCGCCAGAACCAGATCGGCACGAAGGCCAGCGCCAGCATTACCGCCATGCCGACGGCGAAACGCTCCATCTGCGGGCCGGCCCAGCGGTCGATATCGCCGCCCGAGACGGAATAAAGCATCAGGAATCCGATGCTGCTGACCGCCGTGACCAGGAACACCAGCGGCCAGTTCAGGTGCAGGATCTTGCGCCAGCCCGTCGGCACCTGGGCGACTTGATAGTCCAGATAGCTCATGGTTCAGGCCCTTGCGCGCGCCTCGCCCTTGCGGGCCGAAGGCATCAGGTTCATGCGCGACCAGATCTCCTGCACCTTGGCGCGCTCGGCCTCGGGATAGGCGCTCAGCGGCGGCAAGCCGTCCGCCAGCGCATAAAGCAGGATGTCGCGGGCGATCGGGGCCGCGACCGCGCCGCCGCCGCCGCCATGCTCGACCACCACCGAGACGGCATAGCGCGGCATCTCATAGGGCGCGAAACAGACGAACAGCGCATGGTCGCGCCGGTTCCAGGGCAATTGCTCGTTCGAAATCACGCCGCGGGCGCGTTCGGCGGCGGTGATGTTGCGGACCTGGCTGGTGCCGGTCTTGCCCGCCATCCGCCATTCCGGCAAGGTGATGCGCGAACGCCGGGCGGTGCCGCGGCTGCTGTTCATCACCGCATCCATGCCGGCCCGCGCCGCGTGCAGGTGCAGCGGGGCGATGTCCAGCGCCGGCCAGTCCGGCACCGGCTCGGCCTGGCCGTCGATGGCGCGAACCAGGCGCGGCGCCACCGCCCGGCCCGTGGCCAGCCGCGCCGTCATCACCGCCAGTTGCAGCGGCGAGGCCAGCACATAGCCCTGGCCGATCGAGGCGTTGAGCGAATCGCCCACCTGCCATTCCTGGTCATAGCGCGCACGCTTCCAGTCGCGGTCCGGCGCGATGCCTTCGGCGATGGCGGACATGGGCAGGTCGTGGCGCACGCCGATCCCCAGCTTGCGCGCCATGGCGGCGATGCGGTCGATGCCGACCCGCTGCGCCAGTTCGTAGTAATAGACGTCGCAGGAATGTTCCAGGCTGCCCATCGCATCGACCATGCCGTGCCCGCCCCGGCTCCAGCAATGAAAGCGGCGGCCGGCCACGGTGGTATAGCCGGGGCAATAAAAGCGCGAGCCGCTGTCGATCACCCCGGATTCCAGCCCGGCAAGCAGCGTTACCATCTTGAAGGTCGAGCCGGGGGGATAGACGCCCTGCACGGTCTTGTCGGCCAGCGGGCGGTGGTCATGTTCCATCAGCGCCCGGTAATCCGGCCCCGAGATGCCGCGCACGAACTTGTTGGGGTCGAAGACCGGCGACGACGAAATCGCCACGATATCGCCGGTGGTCACGTCCAGCACCACCGCGGCGGCGCTTTCGTTGCCCAGCCGCTGGGTGGCGAAATTCTGCAAGCCTGCGTCCAGCGTGGTCTGGACCGTGGCGCCCTGCTGCCCCTCTTGCCGCGACAGCTCGCGCATCTCGCGCCCGGCGCTGTTCACCTCGACCCGGCGCGAGCCGGCCTTGCCGCGCAGCGCCTCTTCCAGCTTTGCCTCCATGCCGACCTTGCCAAGCTGGAACTCGGGCAGGCGCAGGACCGGGTCGGGATCCTCGATCTTGGACAGGTCGTAATCGGAAACCGGCCCGACATAGCCCAGCACATGCGCGAAATCGCCGGCGCGCGGGTAGCTGCGCGACAGTCCCGCCTCGGGCGTGACGCCGGGCAGGGCCGGGGCGTTGAGCGCGATGGACGAGAACTCGTCCCAGCTTAGCCGGTCGGCGACCAGGACCGGGGTGACGGCGCTGCGCTTGCGGATCTCTTCCAGGATCTCGGCCGCCTGGCGGTCGCTCATCGCGATGATATGGCGCAGGCGGGCGATCACCGCCGAGATGTCGCCCGCCTCTTCCCTGGTCAGGGTGACGCGGTAATTCTGCTCGTTTCCGGCGATGATGGTGCCGTTGCGGTCCAGGACCAATCCGCGCGCCGGCGGCAGCAGCCGGATCTTGATCGAGTTGCCGTCCGACAGCATCCGGTATTCATCCGCATGTTCCAGTTGCATCGAGCGCAGCTTCAGCCCCAGGGCCGAAACCACCGCCGCCTGGATCGCACCCAGCATCAGCACCCGGCGGGTGATCAGGCGGCTGCTTTCGGCGATGTCGCGTTCTGACTTGCGCATGGTTCAGCGATACCTCGTATCTCTTTCGGCGCGGCCGCGCGGCAGGCCAAGCACCCGGCCCGCAAGCGCCGCCACCAGCGGGTAGGCGGCAATGGTGGCAAGCGATTGCAGGATCACCTGCCCAAGCGGCGGCAGGGGCAGGAAGAACATCGCCAGCAGGATTCGGTTCGCCACCATCATCAGCGCCAGAAGCATCGCCACGCGCAGCCATTCAACCATGAAAGGCAATTCGCGCCAACGCTGCTCGCGCTTTCTTGCAGCCTCGGTGCCGATCACCGCCATTGCCGCGCCCAGCCCCATGGGGCGCATCAGCAGGATATCCTCGATCAGGAACAGGACGGCGATGGTCAGGACCGGCACCTGCTCGGGCCGGCGCAGCACCCAGACCAGCGCCAGGCACAGCGCCAGGTCCGGCCCCGGCCAGCCGATGCGGCCGGGCGCCAGCGGCAGCAGCCGCCAGAACAGGATCGCCAGGAACAGCGCCACGAACAGCGCCTGCCCGACGATCCGCCGCTGGCGGGACGGGTCAATCATCCGCCGGAACGGGCCCGGCGGCCGCCCCTTGCAGATCGGCCGGCGCCGGCATGGGCGGGCCGATGAAATCGGCCGGCGGCGGCGGGATCAGCATGCCGGTATCGGCCAGTTGCTCGGCCGGGTGGCTGCGCAGCACACGCAGGAATTCCAGCCTGCCGTAATCGGCCGCCAGCCGCACCCGCAGCCGGCCGTCGCTGGCCTGCGCGACCTGTCCGACCGGCAGGCCGGGCGGGAACACCCCGCCATCGCCCGAACTGACCACCCGGTCGCCGGGCCGCAGGTTTTCCGGGCTTTCGATGAAATCCAGCGCCGGCAGCGCGGTATTGTCGCCCGCCAGCAGCGCATGCTGCCCCGAAGGCAGGATCGTCACCGGAATGCGACTGGACGGATCGGTCAGCAGCAGCACCCGGCTGGTCGTCTGGCCCACGCCCGAGATGCGCCCGACAAGCCCCAGCCCGTCCATGGTCGCCCAGCCATCGACGATGCCGTCGCGCGCGCCCACGTTCAGCAGCACCGACTGGCGAAAGGCCGTGCCGCTATCGGTCAGCACCACGCCCGACACGCTGGTCAGCGCCGGGTCGATCCTGACATTGTTCTGCGCCAGCAGCTTGGCGTTTTCCTGTTCCAGTTGCACCGCGGCCTCTTTCCAGGCCGACATTTTCTGCAATTCGCGCCGCAATTCCTGGTTCTGCTCGTATAGCCGGGCATAGGACTGGAAACCGGCCACCATACGCGACAGCCTGGTGACCGGCGTCATGGCCCAGTCAAAGCTGGGCACGAAGCGGTCGACAAAGGCCGCGCGCATCCGCTCGGCCCTGGGGCTGTCGATCTGCCAGAACAGGAACACCGCCAGCAGCACCAGCACCAGCAGCGAAACCAGGATGCGGCGGACCGGAGCCGCGTAATCAGGGCCCTTGCGCGCCATGGGCCTAATCCGCTTAGCTGTCGTAGTCGATCACATGGCGAAGCTGCTTTTCGAACTCCAGCGCCTTGCCGGTGCCAAGCGCGACGCAGCTCATCGGTTGGTCGGCCAGGCTGATCATCAGCCCGGTCTGCTCGCGCAGCGCCAGGTCCAACTCGCCCAGCATCGCCCCGCCGCCGGTCAGCATCACGCCGCGGTCGACGATATCGGCGGCAAGGTCGGGCGGCGTCGCCTCCAGCGCCACCATCACCGATTCGCAGATCTGCTGCACGGGTTCGGACAGCGCCTCGGCGACCATCGCCTGGGTGATCTCCATTTCCTTGGGGATGCCGTTCAGCAGGTCGCGGCCGCGCACCATGATGGTGGCGCCGCGCCCGTCATCGGGCATGCGGGCGGTGCCGATCTGGGTCTTGATGCGCTCGGCAGTCGATTCGCCGATCAGCAGGTTGTGGTTGCGGCGCAGATAGTTGATCAGCGAATCGTCCATCCGGTCGCCGCCGATGCGGACCGAGCGGGCATAGACCACGTCGCCCAGCGACAGCACCGCGACCTCGGTGGTGCCGCCGCCGATATCCACCACCATGCTGCCGGTCGGCTCGGTGATGGGCATGCCGGCGCCGATGGCGGCCGCGATCGGCTCGGCGATCAGCCCGGCGCGGCGCGCGCCCGCCGAAAGCACCGACTGGCGGATGGCGCGCTTTTCGACCGGGGTGGCGCCATGGGGCACGCAGACGATCACCTTGGGCTTCGAAAAGGTGGTGCGCTTGAACACCTTCTTGATGAAATGCTTGATCATTTCCTCGGCGCTGTCGAAATCGGCGATGACGCCTTCGCGCATGGGCCGGATCGCCTCGATGCTGCCCGGCGTGCGGCCCAGCATCAGCTTGGCGTCCTCGCCCACGGCCAGGACCTGCTTCTTGCCGTCCTTGACGTGATAGGCCACGACCGAGGGCTCGTTCAGGATCACGCCCTTGCCCTTGACATAGACCAGCGTGTTCGCGGTCCCCAGGTCGATCGCGATATCGGTGGAAAACAACCCGCCAAAGGCCATGTGACTATCCCTTTCGCCGCCCCTTGCCATGACGGCCGTTTCGCCGCGCTTTTCGCGCCGGCCATTGCCCGATTGCCCCGGCGAGTCGCCCCCGCCAAGGTGCAGGAGATATAGGCCGGGGCCGGGCGCGGGGAAACCGGAAAATTCCGCCGGCACCCGGCTGGGCGGGGTTTCGCGGCAGAGGAACGGCTTGACCGCCGATCAGGGCCTGCTAGGGTTTTTCGCCGGTTGGCCCACAGGGGTCCGAATAAGCGGGGGCGGATCTTGCGGGACGATATCGTTGGCATCTGCCGGTTTTCCTTTCTGGGCCGCTGCGACTGGGCCGGCATGGCCGGGCAGGGCGAGGCCGGGCCCGATCTTCTGGCCCGCCGCCGCGCCATGCTTTACGCGCCCGAACGGCTGGAGCGCCGCTTCACCGCCTTCGAGACGCTTTGCCTGCCCTCCATCAAGGCGCAGACCGATGCGGATTTCCGCTTCTGGCTGCTGACATCGCCCGAACTGCCGCAGCCCTGGCTGGATCGGCTGCGCGATCTTTGCGCCGATCTGCCGCAGGTCCGGCTGATCCTTTCGGACAGGCGCGAGACGGTGAACGCCCTGCGCGAGCCGCTGCGCGAAGCGGCCGAGGCGGCGGGCCGCCCGGTCATCCAGTTCCGCGTCGATGACGACGACGCCTTCAGCCGCCACCATGTCGCCCGCATCCGCCGCCATGCAAAGCGCTTTGCCGACCTGCCGGCATTCGCCATCAGCTATCCGCAAGGTCTGGTCATGGGCAGCTACCAGGGCGAGCCGGTCAGCTATTGGCGCGCCCACCAGCCCTTCCTGGGCGCCGGGGCGGCGGTGCGCATGCGCGGGCCTGGGCGCTGCATCTATGCCTATAACCACTTCCAGCTTCCCAAGCATTTCCCCGCCTTCACCGATGTGGACGGCCTGGGCTATGTGCAGACCCGCTGGGACGAAGGCGATTCCGTCGCCACCATCGTCGCCCGCTTCCCCAAATGGTTCGAGCAGCTTGCCCCGGCCGAGTTCCAGCGCGAACTGGCCGAGGATTTTCCCTTCCTGCAAGGCATCGACCTGGGATTCGTGGAACGCAAAGGGGCGGCCTGAGCCGCCCCTGTCCTTGTCGTCCCGCAACGGGTCAATGCGAATACATGCTGACCTGCTTGGCATCGGCGCCTTCGCCGACCATGTCGCGGCGCACCTTCAGCCGGTTCAGCGCCCCGACATAGGCTTTCACGCTGGCCAGGATCGTGTCGGTATCCGAGGCCTGGCCGGTGGCGATGCGGCCTTCCTCCTCCATGCGGACGCTGACGGTAGCCTGGGCATCGGTGCCCTCGGTCACGGCATGGACCTGATACAGTTGCAGCCGCGCCCGATGCGGCCAGATGGTCTTGACCGCGTTGAAACAGGCGTCGACCGGGCCGTCGCCCGTCGCGTGAACCGCCTTTTCCTCGCCGCCGACCAGCAGGGTCAGATCGGCGGATTGCCCGTCGCTGCCGCAGACCACGCGCAGATGCTTGACTTGCAGGTAATCGTCTTCGGTATTCGTCGCCGCATCCTGGACCAGCGCGACCAGGTCGTCGTCATAGACCTCTTTCTTGCGGTCGGCCAGCGCCTTGAAACGGATGAAGACATCCTTCAACTGGTTGTCGCCCAGCTCATAGCCCAGGTCCTTCAGCTTGGCGCGCAGCGCGGCGCGGCCGGAATGCTTGCCCATGGCGATATTGGCCTCGTTCAGGCCGATATCTGCGGGCCGCATGATCTCGAAGGTCTCGACATTCTTCAGCACCCCGTCCTGGTGGATGCCGGATTCGTGCAGGAAGGCGTTCTTGCCCACCACCGCCTTGTTGGGCTGCACCAGAAAGCCGGAAGCCTGCGACACCCGCCGCGACAGCGCCATGATCCTGGTGGTGTCGATGCCGGTCGTATAGGGCATGATGTCGTGGCGCACCTTCAAGGCCATGACCACCTCTTCCAGCGCGGTATTGCCGGCGCGTTCGCCCAGGCCGTTTATGGTGCATTCGACCTGGCGCGCGCCCGCCTCGACCGCGGCCAGGCTGTTTGCGGTCGCCATGCCCAGGTCGTTGTGGCAATGCGTGGCGAAGACCACCGTATCGGCCCCCGGCACCCGCTCCAGCAGCATGCGGATCAGCGCGGCGGATTCGCGCGGCGCGGTATAGCCGACGGTATCGGGGATGTTGATGGTGGTTGCCCCGGCCTTGATCGCGATCTCGACCACCCGGCACAGGTAATCATGCTCGGTCCTTGTGGCGTCCATGGCCGACCATTGCACGTCGTCGCACAGGTTGCGGGCATGGGTCACGGTCTGGTGGATGCGCTCGGCCATCTGGTCCATGTCCAGGTTGGGGATGGCGCGGTGCAGGGGCGATGTGCCGATGAATGTGTGGATGCGCGGCTTTTGCGCATGCTTCACCGCCTCCCAGCAGCGGTCGATATCGGGGATCTGCGCCCGCGCCAGGCCGCAGATCACCGAGTTCTTCGCGCGCGTGGCGATCTCCGAGACGGCGGCGAAATCGCCTTCCGAGGCGATGGGAAAGCCGGCCTCGATGACATCGACGCCCATCTCGTCCAGCATCTCGGCGATATCCAGCTTTTCGCTGTGGCTCATGGTGGCGCCGGGCGATTGCTCGCCGTCGCGCAGGGTGGTGTCAAAGATCAATACGCGGTTCGGATCGGTCATGTCGGGAATCCTTCTTCATGCTCACGGGGGGACCGGGCACGAACCTGACTGAGCGGCGGCCCGGAAGACCCGCTCAGCGCAGCGTAAGAAGAATAAGACCGCGGGGATGCACGGCCGATGGCGCGCTGTCTTGCGCGTGGGGGGCCGTGGCAATGATCTGCTGCATCCGAGTCATGCCCAGACTATAAGACCCGCGCCACCTGATTGAAAAGGCAAAAAACGCCCCGCGGCATTTTCCCGCCCTGCCGCCTGCGGGGGCGATGCCGCCCCGCGCCGCCGCCTGCTTTCACCGTTTTCCAAATACTCCTGCACCCGTGCCGCCGGCCCGGCAGTTCAAAGCGCGCGCCAGCCGATGTCGCGGCGGCAGAAACCCTCGGGCCAGTCGATGCCGTCGACCAGCGCATAGGCGCGGGCATGCGCCTCGGCCAGGGTCGCGCCGCGCCCGGTCGCGGCCAGCACCCGGCCGCCGGCGGCGACGATCCGGCCGTCCTGCCGCGCCGTCCCGGCGTGAAAGACCATGCGGAAACTGTCCTCGGGCAGGGCGTCCAGCCCGCCGATCGCGCTGCCCTTCGCATAGCTGCCGGGATAGCCCTTGGCGGCCAGGACCACGGTCAGCGCATGGTCGTCGGCCCAGCGGACCGCCATGGTCCCCAGCCGGCCCTGGGCGCAGGCCAGGATCAGGTCCAGCGCCTGCGCACCCAGCCGCATCATCAGCACCTGGCATTCCGGGTCGCCGAAACGGACATTGTATTCCACCAGCCGCGCCCGGCCGTCCCGGATCATCAGCCCGGCATAAAGCACGCCCTGGAACGGCGTGCCGCGCCGCGCCATCTCGGCCACGGTGGGGCGAACGATCTGGGCCATGACCTGGTCCTGGATCGCTTGCGTCAGCACCGGGGCGGGGGAATAGGCGCCCATGCCGCCGGTATTCGGCCCGGTATCGCCGTCGCCCACGCGCTTGTGGTCCTGGGCGGTGCCGATGGGCAGGCAATCCACCCCGTCGCACAGGACGAAGAAGCTGGCTTCCTCGCCCTCCATGAATTCCTCGATCACCACCTCGGCCCCGGCCGCGCCAAAGGCGCCGGCAAAGGCGTCGTCGATGGCGGCGATGGCCTCGGCCTCGGTCATGGCGACGGTCACGCCCTTGCCGGCGGCCAGCCCGTCGGCCTTGACGACGATGGGCGCGCCCTTCTCGCGGATATAGGCCCGCGCCGGCTCGGCCGCGTCAAAGCGCGCCCAGGCGGCGGTGGGCGCGCCGCAGGCGTCGCAGACCTCCTTGGTAAAGGCTTTCGACGCCTCCAGCATCGCCGCCGCGCGGGATGGGCCAAAGACCAGAAGGCCGGCGGCGCGCAATGCGTCGGCGACGCCGGCGGCCAGCGGCGCCTCGGGGCCGATCACCACCAGGTCGATGGCGTTTTCTTCGCAAAAGCCGATCACGTCCGGGCCGCACAGGATGTCCAGATCCGCCAGCCGCGCCAGCGGCTCCATCCCGGCATTGCCGGGCGCGACGAACAGCCGGTCGCATTTCGGGTTCTGCCGGATCGCCCAGGC
Source organism: Paracoccus thiocyanatus (assembly GCF_900156255.1). Lineage (GTDB taxonomy): Bacteria > Pseudomonadota > Alphaproteobacteria > Rhodobacterales > Rhodobacteraceae > Paracoccus > Paracoccus thiocyanatus. Next base: position 251,435 of record NZ_FTMK01000001.1, on the reverse strand, counting down.
CAGCGCATGTTCGCGCCCGCCGCTGCCGAGGATCAGGATGTTCATGCGAAAAGGCCCCCTTGCGAATGTCTTGCGCCTTCTAGGAACTGGCCCGGCCCGGATCAATCCCCCAAGCCCCTTGATCCCGCGCGCGCCCCGCGCCACAACCGGTCCATGGAGCTTTTCGAAGACACGCCCGCCAGCAACGCCCATGAATTCACCGTTTCCGAAATCTCGGGCGCGGTGAAGCGGGTGATCGAGGGCGAGTTCGGCCGCGTCCGCGTGCGCGGCGAGATCGGCCGGGTTTCGCGCCCCTCCTCGGGCCATCTTTATTTCGACCTCAAGGACGAGCGCGCCTGCATCGCCGCCGTCACCTGGAAGGGGCAGGCCGCGCGGCTGTCCACCCGCCCCGAAGAGGGCATCGAGGTCATCGCCACCGGCCGGCTGACCACCTTTCCCGGCCAGTCGAAATACCAGCTCATCGTCGACGAGATCGAGCCCGCGGGCGCCGGCGCGCTGATGATGATGCTGGAAAAGCGCCGCAAGGCGCTGGCGGCCGAGGGGCTGTTCGACGAAGCGCGCAAGCGGCCGCTGCCCTATCTGCCGCGGGTGATCGGCGTCGTCACCTCGCCCTCGGGCGCGGTGATCCGCGACATCCTGCATCGGCTGCGCGACCGTTTCCCGACGCGGGTGCTGATCTGGCCGGTGGCGGTGCAGGGCGAGGGCTGCGCGCCGCAGGTCACGGCCGCGATCCAGGGCTTCAACGCGCTGCCCCAGGGCGGGGCGATCCCGCCGCGCCCCGACCTGATCATCGTCGCCCGCGGCGGCGGCAGCCTGGAGGACCTGTGGGGCTTCAACGAGGAAGCCGTGGTCCGCGCCGCCGCCGAAAGCGCGATCCCGCTGATCTCGGCGGTGGGGCATGAAACCGACACCACGCTGATCGACTTTGCCGCCGACCGCCGGGCGCCGACGCCCACCGCCGCGGCCGAGATGGCGGTGCCGGTGCGCGCCGACCTGGCCGCGCGCCTGGCCGAGATCCGGGCCCGGACGATGCGCGCCGCCCAAGGGGGCAACCAGCGCCGGCGCCAGCGGCTGGCCGACCTGGGCCGGGCGCTTGGCCGGCCGCAGGCGCTGACCGATCCGGCCCGGCAACGCTTCGACCTGTTCGCCGAGCGGCTGGAGCCGGCGCTGCGCGGTTTCGTCCGCGCCCGCCGCGACCGGCTGAATGCGCTGCCGCTGTCGCTGTCAGCGCTGCGCGCCATGCTGCGCAGCCGGCGCGAGGCGTTGCAGGCGCAGGGCCAGCGGCTGCCGCTTTGCCTTGCCCGGCTGGGCCGCAGCCGGGCCGAGCGCCTGGCCGATCTGGGCAGCCGGCTGGAGCGCGCCCGCGCGCGGATGCTGGCCGATGCCGGGCGCCAGACCCGGCGCGACCGCGACATGCTGGACCGGCAGGCCGCAAGGCTTGCCGCCGCCGCCGCGCGCATGCTGCCGCCGCGGCGCGAGGCGCTGGAGCGGCTGGACCGGCTGCGCCAGACCCTGGGCTATCGCGAGACGCTGCGCCGCGGCTTTGCCGTCGTCCGTGGCCCCTCGGGCCTGCTGACCGATGCGGTCAAGGCGGCGCAGACCCCGCGCTTCGAGATCGAGTTCCTGGACGGCCGCATGGCGGCGCGCCCCGACGCGCCCCCCGACGCATCCCCGGCCAAGCCCGCCCGCAAGCCGCGCGAGCCCAAGGGGCAGAAATCGCTTTTCTAGGCGGCCCGGCCCAGGGCAGGGCAGGCGGATGCGAAAAACCGCCGCGCGGGCAGGGCTTTTCTCTGGCGGCGCGATGACCTATCTGCGGCATGAAGCGCAAGGAAGGCACCCATGGCCAAGATCACTTACATCGAGCATAACGGCACCGTCCACGAAATCGACGTCAAACCCGGCATGACGGTGATGGAGGGCGCGCGCGACAACGGCGTGCCCGGCATCGACGCGGATTGCGGCGGCGCTTGCGCCTGTTCGACCTGCCACGTCTACGTCGCACAGGACTGGGTCGACCGGCTGCCCGCGAAGGACCCGATGGAAGAGGACATGCTGGATTTCGCCTGGCAGCCCGATCCGGTGCGCTCGCGCCTGACCTGCCAGATCAAGGTGACGGAAGAGCTTGACGGGCTGGTGGTGAACCTGCCCGAACGGCAGATCTAGGCGCCCGGCTTGCCCGTCCCTGGGGCGGCAGGGGCGTTGGCGCGCAGCAGATTTCTCATGAACTCGGCGAAGATGCTTTCGGCAAGATCGCGGGTCGAGCGGGCATCGCCGTCGAACCAGGGATCGGTGCTGCGCGTCAGGAACATCATGTTGCCGCCCTTGACCAGGCAATGCAGCATCATGGTGGACAGTTCGATATCGGCATCCTCGGACAGGATGCCAAGCTGCTGCGCCTCGGTCAGCTTGCGATGGTAAAGGTCGCGCATCGAACTGGTATAGCGATGCAGCGCGCTGTCGGGCCTGATCGGGCCGCATAGCCCGTCCACCAGCAGTTTGAACAGGGTCGGGTTGGCTTCGGCCCAGGCCAGATAGCTATGCGCGATCGAATGCAACTGTTCGATCGGGTCGCTGGTATTGGCGCCGATCACCCCTTCGCGCAGCGCATCGTTCAGCAGCGTCACGGCGTGATAGACCAGCCCTTCGCACAGGTCTTCGCGCGACTGGAAGATATCGCGGATTTCCTGGGCGCTGGCCTTGCCATAACCGGCCAGTTCGGCCGGATCGTCTGGAAGACGGCCGTTACCCTCCAGGTAGTCCTGGGCGGCAAAGATCAAGCCTTGATAGATGTTGCCCCGGCCTTCCATCAGCCGCCCCCGAAACCGTTCGGCACAAATCTAGCAGAGTTTCGGCAATGCGAAAGTCCGTAATCCACCCGATGCGGACGGATTACCCATCGGCGCGGGACTGGCGCTTGCGTTCATGCGGGTCCAGGTAGCGCTTGCGCAGGCGAATGCTTTTCGGCGTGACCTCGACCAGCTCGTCATCGTCGATATAGGCGATGGCCTCTTCCAGCGACATGCGCACCGGGGGCGTCAGCCGCACCGCTTCGTCCGTGCCCGAGGCGCGCACGTTGGTCAGCTTCTTGCCCTTGAGCGGGTTCACTTCCAGGTCGTTGTCGCGCGAATGCTCGCCGATGACCATGCCCTGATAGACCTGTTCCTGGGCGCCGATGAACATCTTGCCGCGCTCTTCCAGGTTCCACAGCGCATAGGCCACCGAAACCCCGTCCTCCATGGAAATCAGCACGCCCTGGCGGCGGCCCTGGATCGCGCCCTTATAGGGGGTCCAGCCGTGGAAGATGCGGTTCAGCACGCCGTTGCCGCGGGTATCGGTCATGAATTCGCCGTGATAGCCGATCAACCCGCGCGAAGGCACATGCGCGACGATCCGGGTCTTGCCGACCCCGGCCGGGCGCATGTCCACCATCTCGCCCTTGCGGTCGCCGGTCAGCTTTTCGATCACCACCCCGGTATAGTCGTCATCCACGTCGATGATGACTTCCTCGACCGGCTCCAGCCGCTGGCCGTCCTCGTCGCGGAAGATGACGCGGGGGCGCGAGATCGACAGTTCGAACCCTTCGCGGCGCATGTTCTCGATCAGCACGCCCATCTGCAATTCGCCACGGCCCGAGACGACAAAGGCGTCGCCGCCGGCCGTATCCTCGACCTTGATGGCGACGTTCGATTCGGCCTCTTTCATCAGCCGCTCGCGGATCACCCGCGACTGGACCTTGTTGCCGTCGCGCCCGGCCAGCGGGCTGTCGTTGATGCCAAAGGTGACGCTGATCGTCGGCGGATCAATCGGCTGGGCGGGCAGGGGGCTGTCCACTTCGGGCGCGCAAAGCGTGTCGGCCACCGTGGCCTTGGTCATGCCGGCGATGGTCACGATGTCGCCCGCCACCGCCTCGTCGATGGGCTGCTGGTTCAGGCCGCGGAATGCCAGCACCTTGGAGATGCGGAACTGTTCGATGCGCGCGCCGTCGCGCGACAGCGCCTTGATGGTATCGCCGGCTTTCGCGCGCCCGGCCTCGACCCGGCCGGTCAGCACACGGCCGATGAAGGGGTCGGCGCCCAGCGTGGTCGCCAGCATCTGGAACGGCTCGTCCTGGCGGGCGACTTGCTTGGGCGGATTGACATGGCGCAGCACCAGGTCGAACAGCGCCGACATGCCCTTGCGCGGCCCCTCCAGCGTCTCATCGGCCCAGCCGCCGATGCCCGAGGCGTAAAGATGCGGGAAATCAAGCTGTTCGTCGCTGGCGCCCAAGTTGGCGAACAGGTCGAACACCTCGTCCAGCGCCTTGTCGGGATCGGCTGCGGGCTTGTCGACCTTGTTCAGGATCACGATGGGCCGCAGCCCCAGCGCCAGCGCCTTGGAGGTGACGAACTTGGTCTGCGGCATCGGGCCTTCGGCGGCATCGACCAGCAGGCAGACCCCGTCCACCATGCTTAGAATGCGCTCGACCTCGCCGCCGAAATCGGCGTGGCCGGGCGTGTCCACGATATTGATGCGCGTGCCCTGCCATTCGACCGAGGTCGCCTTGGCCAGGATGGTGATCCCGCGTTCGCGTTCGATGTCGTTGCTGTCCATCACCCGCTCGGCCACGGCCTGGTTTTCGCGGAAACTGCCCGATTGCCTTAGAAGCTGGTCGACCAGCGTGGTCTTGCCATGGTCGACATGGGCGATGATCGCGATATTGCGGATGTCCATAGGTGGCCTTTGTCAGAATTTGCGCCCCCGGTAACGCACGGGGGCGCGAAAGGCCAGCACCAATCGACGTCAGCGCAGGCCCAGCATCCCCAGGATGAACAGCACCACGACGACAAGGCCGACGAGATAGATGATCGAATTCATGCCAGTTTCCTTCCTTGGGCTGGCCGGGCGGGGCATCCGTCCGGTTGCAGGCTGTCGCAGAAGAACCCGCCGCAGCCCCCAGGGTTCCAGGCCCGGACCGCTCACTCCTCTGGGCGCGCCAGCGATTCGATCAGCGGCCGGACGCCGGAAAGGTCGTATCCGGCGCGCGCCGCCGTCTGGATCAGGTCCGAAACCGGCTCTTGCCCCGCCCGCGCCAGGGCCCAAAGCACGGTCGAGCGGTTTCCCGACCGGCAATAGGCCAGCTTGGGGCCGGGATCGGCCAGCGCCTCGGCCTGGGCCGAGATCATCTGCGGCGTGATCTGGCCCGGCGTAAAGGGATTGAAGTGATACCGCATTCCCGCCGCCTCGGCCGCCCTGCGCATCGCCTCGTGATCTTCGCCCGGACCCGTTTCGTCATCGGGGCGGTTGTTGATCAGCACGCGAAAGCCGGCCTGTGCCAGGGCCGGCAAGTCCTCGGGGCGGATCTGGCCGGCGACGGCAATATCCGGGGTCAGTTGGCGCAGGTCCATGCGGAACTCCTTGGGCTGTCGATCGGGTTCGGACGGCGAATCGTTCCGTTCTAGCCTTGTGTCATGCGCTGCGGCAAGACGCCGCTAGCCCATGGCGGCCGTCTCCTCGACCAGCAGCGGCAGATGCGCGAAATCGTCGAAAGTGCCGTTATGCACCATCTTGTCGACCGGGGTCTTGCGATAGCCGCGGGTGAACAGCAGGAAGGGAACGCCGGTATTGCTGGCGCATTCCTCGTCGAATTCGCTGTCCCCGACATAGACGCCGCGCGGATTGGCGGGATCGGCGCCCAGCCCGACGAAGACCGCCCGCAACGGCGCCGGATCGGGCTTGCGCTGGGGCAGGGAATCGCCGCCCACCACCGCGCCGAAAAGCTGCGCGATGCCGAAATGATCCAGGATCGCCCGCGTCGGTCCCAGCGGCTTGTTGGTGCAAAGCCCCAAAGGATAGCCCCGGTCGGCCAGGACCCCCAGGGTTTCGGCGACATTGGGGTAAAGCCGGGTCAGCCCGGTCGCGTCGTGATAGCGGGTCATGAACGATGCGACCAGGTCGCGATGCGCTTCGACCGGCAGGCCGGCGGTGGTGATGACGCGCCGCCACAACAGGTCGACGCCGCCGCCGACGAAGCCGCGCACCTGGTCAAGCGTCAGCGGCGCCACCCCGTGCAGGCGCAGCACGGCGTTCACGCAGGCGTGGATGTCGGGCACGCTGTCGATCAGCGTTCCGTCCAGGTCGAAGACCACGGGGCAGGGGGCAAGACAGACGTTCATTCACACCTTCCATTTGATGGAGCAGCCCATCGAGGGCACTTGTTCGCGCGGGCCTTGCCCGGTTTCGGCGATCTGGGCCATGGCCTGGAACAGCTCGCGCGGGGCATCGGCCGGCGCGGGGTTGCGGCCCGATGCGTCCAGCCGGCCGCGATACTGCAATTCGCCGGCGGCATTGTAGCCAAAGAAATCCGGCGTGCATTCGGCGCCATAGGCCCGCGCGACCGCCTGGCTTTCGTCATAGAGATAGGGAAAGGTGAAGCCGTGCTTCTCGGCCTCGGCCTTCATCTGCTCGGGGCCGTCCTGCGGGTATTCGGCCACATCATTGGCCGAGATCGCCACGACGCCCAGCCCAAGCTTTTGCAATTCGGCGGCGTCGCGCTGGATGCGGTCGATGACCGCCTGCACATAGGGGCAATGGTTGCAGATGAACATCACCAGCGTGCCGCGCGGCCCGGCTATGTCGCCGAACGAGAACATGCGACCATCGGGATCGGGCAATGTGAAATCGGGTGCGCTTGCCCCAAAATCGCAAACCGGGGGACGAACGGCCATGAAACCTCCCTGCTCATGATCGCCGCTTGCGGCGGCTGCGGATATTGACGTGGATTCGTCCCGGCAGACTAGGATGCGCGCGCGCGAAAAGAAAGCGTTTCCATCGGATATGGATAATCAGTCGCATCCGCGGCTTGCAGCCCGGCGCCGTGGGATGCGCCCAGCCGGCGGGTGGGATGACGGAGTTTTGTTACATAATTCCGATTATCGGAAATATCAGCACAGATGCGCCGCCCTGCACCGGCGCGCGAGCGCCTGGGTCCGCGGGGCGCCGTCATATAAACTCATGCCGGCTGAATTCTTTTCGCAGCCCGGCGGCGGAAATATGGATTACACCCTGCCTTGAAGTTGGCAGCCCGAAAATCCCGCGGCGACAGCATGGCGCGCCTGTCCGACCGGCCGCACGCGCCCCCAGGACATGCCGGGCCGCCCCTGGAAATCGTCAAAGCCGCTGCATGCGGTTGGAGGAATACATGGACAAGACATCCGATCAGCCGCGCGAAAAGGTTCTTCTGGCATCGGTCATGGCGGCGGCGTCGAACCCCGGCTGGCTGACCAGCGACCGGGTCGAAGCCCTGGCCGGAGGTCACGGGATGCTCAACATCCCCGTCGTCGCGGTCTGCAACGTGATCGCGACCGAACTGCGCCGCGGCGTCAGCCCCGAGGTGAAATTCGCCGATGCCGTCCATCAGCCGATCGACGACCTGCTGGCCAAGGCGATCCAGGTGGCCAAGGACGGCGGCGCGGACGGCGCCAATGCGGCGCTGATCGCGGCCACCATCCTTTATCTGGCCGGGGCGAATGCCCAGGTCGGCATCCCGGCCGGCAACCGCAAGCTGGGCTCTTCGGCGCGCATGATCGCGGGCGTCAGCCGTTCGGGCCTTGCCGCGGTGCCGACGGCCAAGATGAACAACAAGATCTCGGGCTTCGCCGCGGTCTCGGCAGTCTATGACGCGATGATCAAGGGTGAGCTGTCGCCCATCCAGGGCCGCGACATCCCCGAAGGCGTCGGCGGCGGCGTGATGGTCGGCCACGGCGCGCTGGGAGAGGATTTCATCTTTCCCGGCATGGCGGAAAAAGGCGCGGCCGTCGGCACCAAGGCGATGATGGACGCCATGTCCGGCGCCGGCATGCCCAGCCAGAAATTCCTGTCGGCCCTGTTCGGCGCCGCAGCCATCCTGGAAATCATCCATCCCGACGCCGATGTGCGCGAGGAATACGGCCCCTATGGCAAGGTCACCAGCGCCTATGTCGCGGGCATGTCCGCCGTGCGCACCGCCGGCCTGCCCGAAAAGCTGCATGTCCGCATCACCGGCAAGGAAGTCGATACGGCCAAGCTGATCGGCGATCTGGGCCTGATCCTCAAGGATATCGGCGGGCCGACCGTCATCGGCATCATGGCGCTGGACGAAATCGTCTCGATCTTCGAGGAAGGTCTTGCCGGCGCCGGCGCCGGTCCGGTCAACCCGCCGCTGGGCCATGTCTGCGGCGATGCGGTGATCGCGCTTTTGTGCCTGCTGGAGGACGGCTCGACCGAACAAGGCGTGGCCAAGGCCCTGCGCGAACGGCGGCAGGCCACCAGCTTCGACCCCGACACCGCGATGATCGCCATGAACATCATCGGCCGCAAGGCGACGCAGGTTTGCAACGGGCCGGTGACGAATGCGATGATCCTGTCCTCGACCCCGGTGCTGACGCGGGTGCTTTATGACCGCGCCTGCCGCACCTATGACGATCTGTCCGCGGGCAAGAGCCTGGGCGACATCGTGCGCGAACTGGATCATGAACGGCAATTGCTGGTCGAAAGGCGCGGCGCCGAGGCGCTGACCAAGGCCAAGGGCAAGACCGTCAAGGTGCATTTCACCAAGATCGCCAAGGGCGCGCGCCGCTCCAGCAAGATGGCGGCGCGCTGGCTGGCCTTTGACCCGGCGCTGGATGCCGAGGTGACGCTGGGCGACGAGACCATCCACATGGAAGGCATCATCAACCGCGTCGTGCCCGAGGTCGCGCAGGGCATCGGCCGCGAGCGTGCGCCGTTCCTGTCGGCGCTGGCGCCCTTTGCCAGCGAGTTGCTGTTGGCCGGAAACGTGATCATCAACGTCACCGTTCCCGCCGTCGTGGCCGCCGCCATGGGCCGGATGTCGCCTTCGGACGCGGCGCTCGAGGCGCAGTCGGCGGGCATCATCTCGGCCGGGATCCCCGGCACCAAGGCCAAGGCCGAAGCCGCCGCCCTGGTCGCGGTCGACACCCTGGCCCTGTGATGGCGGATACCGGCGTCATCCTGCTGATGGCCCAGATCGACGACGCGCCCGGCGAATTGCTGGGGCGCGTCGTCACGCAGATGGCCGATATGGGCGCGCGCAACGTCCAGCTTCTGTCGAGCCTGGGCAAGAAGGGGCGGCCGGGCTATGTGCTGCTGATCGACATCGAGGCCGGGGACGAGGCTGAATTTGCCCTGCTTCTGGCCTCGGAACTGGGGATCTGGGGCTATCGCGTGCTGCAATCCCAGCACAAGCATTTCGACATCCGCCGCTATCAGACCCGGCTGGAGCTGCGCTGGAACGGCACCAGCCGCCGCTTTCCCTTGCGCATCAAGCGCATCCTTAGCGACGGCGCGTTCATGCGCGCCAAGGCGGAACATGACGACCTGGCGGCGATCTGCGCCGCCATGGTCGAGGACAGGCCCGTCGCGCTGGCGGTGCTGAAGGCGGCGGTCGAAACGGCGGTCGGCAGCCAGGAGCCGCCCGAAACCCTTGCGGTCGATCTGGACGACCCGGCCCGCTAAGCTTGGGCGCGAATGAAAAGGAACGCGCAGATGCATATCCATCTTGACGCCCTGGGCGGCGTGGCGGGCGACATGTTCGTGGCCGCCCTGCTGGATGCCTGGCCCGAACTGGCAGGTGAGGTGCAGGCCAATCTGCTGCTGGCCGGGCTAAAGGCCAATGTCGATGCCCAGGCCCTGCCCCATGACGACGGCGTGCTGACCGGCCACCGCTTCGTCGTGACCAAGGACGGCAAGACCGACGCCCAGGCCGACGACCACCACCACGACGACCACGACCACGGCGATCACCACCATCACCGCGACGACCACGGGCATGATCACCACGGCCATCACGCGGGGCATGACCACCACCACCACCATCCGCACCACGACCATGGGCACCATCACCACCACACCCATTGGCGCGATCTGCGCGCCAGCCTTGCCGCCAGCGCCCTGCCCGAACCCGTCAAGCATACCGCCATCGGCATCTTCCACGAACTCGCCATGGCCGAGGCGCAGGTCCATGGCAAGGAACTGGACGCGGTCGCCTTTCACGAGGTCGGCAACTGGGATTCCATCGCCGATATCGTCGCCGCCGCCACGCTGATCGTGGGCACGGGCGCAAGCAGCTGGTCGGTCGGCGCGCTGCCGCTGGGCCGGGGCTGGGTCGAAACCGACCATGGCCGCCTGCCCGTGCCCGCCCCGGCGACGACGCTGCTTTTGCAGGGCTTTGCCATATACGACGACGGCCATCCGGGCGAGCGCGTCACCCCGACCGGCGCCGCCATCCTGCGCTACCTGGCGCCTGCCCCCGGCATCGGCGCCAGCCCGCGCCGGCTTGCGCGCAGCGGCATCGGCTTCGGCACCCGCCGCTTTCAGGGCATGAGCAATGTGCTGCGCGTCCTTGCCCTGGCCGAGGTCGAGGCCGAGCAAGGCCGGACCGACGACCGCGTCGGCGTCATCCAGTTCGAGATCGACGACCAAAGCGGCGAGGAACTGGCGGCGGCACTTGACCAGATCCGCGCCGACCCGGCGGTGATCGACGTGACGCAAAGCCTTGCCATGGGCAAGAAGGGCCGGATGATGGCCGCCGTCCAGGTGCTGACCCGGCCCGAGGCGCTGACCCCGGTCGGCGAGCTTTGCTTCCGCCAGACCACCACCCTTGGCCTGCGCAGCCGGATCGAGACGCGTGCGATCCTGCCGCGCCGCGCCGTGATCACCCAGGGCGGCATCCGCGTCAAGCTGGCCGAGCGCCCCGGCGGCACCACCGCCAAGGCCGAGATGGACGATGCCGCAACAGCCGACAGCCAGAAGCAGCGCGCCGAGATGCGCCGCGCCGCCGAAGCCCAGGCATTGCAGGAAAAGGTAAAAAGCTGATGCAAACCGCAGATTTCCTGGCCCGGCTGCACGGGGTCTTCGACAGCGCCCGGCCTGCCGCCGTGGCCGTTTCCGGCGGCGTCGACAGCATGACGCTGGCCTATGTCGCGCATCGGGCGATGGGCGGGGACGTGACCATGTTCCATGCCTCGTCCCCCGCCGTGCCGCAGGCGGCGACGACGCGCATCCGCGACTATGCCCTGCGCCACGGCTGGCTGTTGCGCATCGTGGACGCGGGTGAGTTTTCAGATGAACAATATCTTTCAAACCCGTCTAATCGCTGCTTTTTCTGCAAATCCAACCTTTATGGGACGCTGGCCGGGCTAACGGAAGCGCAGCTTTTCTCGGGCACCAACATGGACGATCTGGGTGACTGGCGTCCCGGCCTGAAAGTGGCAAAGGCCAACCATGTGCGCCACCCCTTCGTCGAGGCGGGCATGACCAAGGCCGATGTGCGCGCCATGGCCGCCGCGCATGGGCTGGACGATCTGGCCGAGATGCCATCGGCCCCCTGCCTGTCTAGCCGGATCGAAACGGCCTTGCGCATCGAGCCCGAGATGCTGCGCGCGGTGGACGGGGTGGAAACCCTGTTGCGGGCCGAACTGGCGCCCCAGACCGTGCGCTGCCGCGTCCGCGCCGCCGGCGTGGTGGTCGAGCTTGACCCCGCCGCCCTGTCGCGCCTGTCCCCGGAACGCCGGCAAGCCCTGACCGGCGAAATCCGCGCCGCCTTCGGCCAGGACAGGCCGGTCATGTTCCAATCCTACACGCGCGGCAGCGCCTTTCTACGCGAGCAAGCCACATGAGCGAGGAAATCCGGCTGGACTTCCAGCGCCCCGAACGCGTCGGCTTCGACGAGGCCATCCTGTGCGCCCGCAAGTCGGACGCGCAGCTGGTGACGATCATGGACCGCGTGCTGGAACAGGGTGAAAGCTGCCTGATGACGCGGCTGGAACCCGAGGTGTTCGACCGCTTCCCGGCCCATCACCGCGCGCGGGTCGATTACGATGCCGTATCGCGCATGGGCTATTTCAACTGGAGCCGGCCAAGGACGACCGGACCGGCGCAGATCGCCGTGGTCTCGGCGGGCAGTTCCGACATGCCGCAGGCGGCCGAGGTCATCCGCACCCTGACCTATTTCGGCGCGGCCACGCGGCAGTTCATCGACATCGGGGTGGCGGGCCTGTGGCGGTTGCTGGGCAATGTCGAGGAATTGCAGAAATTCCCGGTGATCGTGGCCATCGCCGGCATGGACGGCGCCCTGCCCAGCGTGCTGGGCGGGCTGGTGCCGGGGGTGATGATCTGCCTGCCCACCTCGACCGGCTATGGCGTCTCGCATTCCGGGCAGACGGCGCTGAACGCGGCGCTGGCCTCGTGCGCGCCGGGGCTGACGGTGGTCAATATCGACAATGGCTATGGCGCGGCCTGCGCGGCCTATCGGGCGCTGAACATGATCCGCCAGGCCGCCGGCCTGGCGCAAGGGTGCTGAAGCCGGAAAGCGCAGCCTGACACGGCTGCGCTTTCCGGGCGATCATTGCCCGATCACCTTCTTCCACTCGCGAATGGAAACGGTTTGGAAAAGGCCGGCCTGCGCATAGGGATCCTGCGCGCCCCATTGCCGGGCGGCGTCAAGGCTTTCATGCTCGACCACCAGGATGCTGCCGCAGGGTTTCTGCCCCTCGTCAAGCAGCGGCCCGGCGATATAGACGCCGGGGGTTGAATTGAGCCAGTCCAGATGGGCCGGACGATTGGCCATGCGGATTTCCAGCGCATCCGGCCTGTCGGTGCAGATAAAAGCGAACAGCATGAGTTTTCTCCTGTTTCTGGGGTAAGGGATGACCGGGACGGTCCCGGCCGGGTTGACGATAGGTCCGGGTCAGCCGGACGGTCCGGCGGCGCTGCGCACCAGCATGTAGACCGCGACCAGCACGACCAGGGCGGCAAAGCCCATGTTCAGGTTGCCCTTGCGCGCCGCCAGGTGCCGGGCCAGCCGCGCGCCCAGCATGCCGCCCAACACGCCGCCGCCCACGAAGACCAGCGCCAGCGGCCAGTCCACATAGCCCGACCGCGCATAGTTCAGCGCCGTGGTCAGGCCGAAGGCCGCCACCGCCACCAGCGACGAGGCGATGGCGTTCAGGATCGGCATCCCGGTCGAGGCGATCAGCCCCGGCACGATCAGGAACCCGCCGCCGATGCCGAAAAAGCCCGACAGCATGCCGGCTCCCGCGCCAAAGCCCATGACCTTGGGCAGCCGATCGGGGGTGCATTCCATCCCTGCCCTGCCCCGGTCGGCGCGGCCCCGGAACATCAGCACGGCCACCACCAGCATCAGGATCGAAAACAGAAACAGCAGCTTCTGTCCGTCGATGGCCTTGCCGATGGTCGAGCCGATATAGGCCCCGATCACCCCGGCCAGGCTGAAATACAGCGCGCAGCGCCATTTGACGTGGCCGTGCCGAGCGTGATGGAAAAGGCTGCTGGCGGCATTGGCGGCCACGGCGACGGCGCTGGTCCCGATGGCCATATGCGCGCCCGGCACGCCGACCAGATAGACCATCAGCGGCACGGCCAGGATCGAGCCGCCGCCCCCGAACAGCCCCAAGGTCAGCCCGACAAGGCCCCCCGACAGGGTGCCCAGCCCGTATTGCAATGGCTCAAGCGCAACCACGTTTCGACCTCCGCCCCGGCTTCAGTCCTGCACCGGGGCAAGGCGCGGCTTGACCAGCAGCTCGCGGCCCCTGAGCATCGCGCGCCAATAGACCGGCGGCAGGATCTTTTCCTTCAGCAGCCAGGCCAGGCGGCTGGGCTTGCGGTCGTCGATCAGCCATGCCGGAAAGCTGGGAAGCCGCTTGCCGCCATAGCCGAACTCTGCCAGCACGATCTTGCCGCGCTCGACCGTCAGCGGGCACGAGCCGTAGCCGTCATAGACGGCGGGGTGCGGCGTCTGGATCCGGCCCATGTCGCGCAGCAGGTTCACGGCCACGATGGGCGCCTGTTTCCGGGCGGCGGCGGCGGTCTTGGCATTGCCGGTCCCCAGCACGTCCCCCGCGCCGTAGATGTCGGGGAAACGCGCGTGGCGCAGGGTCTCTCCATGCACGTCAAGCCAGCCTGCCTTATCCGCCAGGACCGAGCTGCGGATGAAATCCGGCGCGACCTGCGGCGGCACGACATGGATCATGTCGAAGCGACGCTCGACCAGTTGCGTGTCGCCATCCGGCCCGGTCGTCTGGAACCAGGCGGTGCGGGCATCGCCGTCGATCCGTTTCAAGCTGTGGCCAAAGCTCAGCGAGATGCCATAGCGCCGGACATATTCCATCAGCGGCGGAACGTAGTCGGCGACGCCGAACAGCGCCTGCCCGGCATTGAGGAACTCGACACGGGTATCGCCCAGCGTCCCGGCGCGTTCCCATGCGTGGCAGGACAGATACATGGCCTTTTGCGGCGCGCCGGCGCATTTGATCGGCATCGGCGGCTGGGTGAACAGCGCCGTCCCGCCCCGGCGCTGGCGCACCAGGTCCCAGGTATAGGGCGCAAGGTCGTGGCGATAATTCGAGGTCACGCCATTGCGGCCCAGGGACTGGGCCAGGCCCTCGATCCCCTGCCAGTCAAGCTTTAGTCCGGGGGCGACCACCAGCTTGTCATAGCCGATGCGGCGCCCGTCCGAGAGGATCACCTGCCGCGCCTCGGGCGCGAAGCCCGAAACGCGTGCCTCGATCAGGCTGGCGCCGCGCGGGATCAGCGAAGCCAGTTCGCGCCGGGTCTGGTCGGCTGTAAAGACGCCGCCGCCGACCAGCGTCCAGCCCGGCTGGTAGAAATGCTCGGGCGCCGGATCGATCAGCGCGACGTCGATATCCTTCCTGCGCGCCAGCAGGCTGGACGCGACCGCGATGCCCGCAGCCCCCGCGCCGACGATGACGATCTGGTGGTGATGTGCAACTGCGCGATCAGGATCAGGCATAAGTCCTCCCATGGTCGGATAGCGACCTTGTCTCGTGGTTTTCCTTCAGGGGACGGCCGCCTCCCCCTCGCGGCCGCGCCCCTGCGGTCAAAGTTCGTTCAGCGGCACCTTGAGATGACGGCGGCCACTTTCATCGGGCTTGGGAAGGGCGCCGGCCTTCATATTGACCTGAAGCGAGGGGATGATCAGGCGCGGCATCGCCAGCGTGGCGTCGCGGGCCTCGCGCATGGCGACGAATTCGTCCTCGGTCACGCCGTCGCGGACATGGATATTGTGGGCGCGCTGCTCGGCCACGGTGGTCTCATTCAGGATATCGCGCCCGTTGGGGCCGTAATCGTGGCACAGGAACAGCCGGGTTTCCGGCGGCAATTCCAGCACCCGGCGGATCGAGCGGTAAAGTATCCGCGCGTCGCCGCCCGGAAAATCCGCCCGCGCCGTGCCCCCGTCCGGCATGAACAGCGTGTCGCCCAAGAAGGCCGCATCGCCGATCACATAGGTCAGGCAGGCCGGCGTATGGCCCGGTGTGTGCATGACGCGGCATTCCAGCGTGCCGATGCGGAAGCTGTCGCCGTCGCGGAACAGTCGGTCGAATTGCGAGCCGTCGCGGCAAAACTCGGTGCCCTCGTTGAAGACCTTGCCAAAGGTTTCCTGCACCACGGTGATCTGGTCGCCGATGCCGATCTGGCCGCCAAGCGCCTGTTGCAGATAGGGCGCCGCGGACAGGTGGTCGGCATGGACATGGGTTTCCAGCAGCCATTCCAGCCGCAACCCCTGCTCGCGCACACGGGCGATGATGCGGTCGGCGGAATCGTAGGACAGCCGGCCCGACGCGTAATCCATATCCAGAACGGAATCGATGACCGCGCAGGCCGCCGAGGCGGGGTCGCGAACGATATAGGAGAAGGTGTTCGTCGGCGGATCGAAAAAGGCTTCGACCTGGGGCGATGACGTCATTATGTCCTCCATCGTCATGGCCGCAGGGCGCGACCGTTCAACAGGTTTGGGCTACAGGGCGGGATCGCTGCACCAGTCCAGCAGATAGGCGATGGACTGGTAGGGGCGGCCGGAATGCTCGGACAGCCCGATTTCGCAGGTGATGCTGGTCGAATAGCCGCGCGTGACCCGTTCGGGCAGCTTGCCGCGCAGCGTCCGCAAGGCGCTGGCGTTCAGTTCGGGCACTTCGAACCCCTTGTTGCCGGCAAAGCCGCAGCATTCGATGTCGGCAGGCACGATCACCTCGTCCGCGCAGGCCTGCGCAAGGACCAGCAGCCGGTCGGCCTGTCCCATCTTGCGCGTGCTGCATGTGATATGCAGCGCGATGCTTTCGGCGCGGCGGCGGATGGCAAGGCGCGGCAGGACCAGCGTGGCCAGCGCCTCGGTCACGTCCATCGGGCGCATGTCGGGGGCCAGCACCTGCTGCATCCGAAAGCTGCACGGGCTGGTGTCCGATACGACGATGCCGCCGCCCAGGTCCCGCAGATGGCTTTCCAGCCGCTGGGCGCTTTCCTGTGCGGCTTGCGGATAGCCCTTGCTGGCAAAGGGCTGGCCGCAGCACTGGCCCTCGCCCGCCGGGGCGACGCGGACCGGGTAGCCCGCGCGGCCGAGCAGCAGCGCCAGCACATCCCACAGCGGTCGCGGGTCGGGCATGCCGCGGGCGGGCGCGGCGACGGTGCTGGCGCAGCTTCGAAACAGCAGGACCTGCGGCAGGTCGGCGTCCGGGGACGCGCCCCGGCGGTCACGCAGCGCCGGCGCGGGTTTCGGCAGCCAGGGCGTCCATTGCGGCACCCTGCCGCCCGAGGCGCGGCGCAGCCCCTGCGTGACCTTGCCCATCGCGCCGGTGCCCAGCACGCCATGCGCGCGGTCGCTGGCCCAAAGCCCGGCCTTGGCGGCCTTCATCACCGTGCCCAGATGCCGTTCGGCCGCATGGGCAAGGCCGCGCCCGGCGGCCCCGTGGCGAAGGGCGCGGCGGCTGCGCATCATCTCGCCCGTGTCGATGCCCACCGGGCAGGACATGGCGCAAAGCCCGTCGCCGGCGCAGGTATCCACCGCGGCGTAGTCATAGCTTTTGTCGAAACTGGGATCATGCGCGCCACGCGCCAGGGCGCGGGTCGCGACGATGCGCTGGCGCGGCGTGGTGGTCAGCGCGCGCGAAGGGCAGACCGGCTCGCAAAAGCCGCATTCGATGCATTTGTCGATCAGCGGATCGGCAAGCGGCAGGGATTTCAGCGCCTTGAGATAGATCTCGGGATCGTCGGACAGGATCACGCCGGGATTCAGCACCCCCGCCGGATCGAAGGCCCGCTTGATGCGGCGCATCAGCCCGTAAGCCGCGCTGCCCCATTCCAGTTCGACAAAGGGCGCCATCGCGCGGCCCGTCCCGTGTTCCGCCTTCAGCGAGCCATGGAAACGGTTGGTGACCAGTTCCGCCACCTCGTCGATCAACTGGGCGTAGCGGGCGATGTCCGGGGGGCTGTTGAAGGCCTGGGAAAAGACGAAATGCAGGTTGCCGTCCAGCGCGTGGCCAAAGATCACCGCATCCTGGTAATCCAGCCGGTCGAAGATTTCGCGGATGGCGAGGGCGGCTTCGGCAAGGCTGTCGATGGGAACCGCAATATCCTCGACGATCACCGTCGAGCCGGGCGCGCGCATGCCGCCCACGGCGGGCAGCAGCCCCTTGCGCACGTTCCAGTAATCCGCATAGGTCCGCGGGTCTTGCGAAAAGCGCACCGGCTCCAGCGGCGCGAAGGGCGCGATGGCCGCCGTCACCGACTGCATCTGCGCGTCCAGGGACGCGGCATCGCCCGCGCGCAGATCGACCAGAAGCGCGGCCGTGCCCTGCGGCATATGCGTGAAATTGTCGGGCACGCCGGGCTGGCCAAGTGCCGAGCGCAATGACGCGTAATCCATCATCTCGACCGCCGAGACCGGCTGCGCCTTAAGCGCGGTCGCCGCCGAACAGGCGATGCGGACATCGGCAAAGAACACCAGCGCCGCCGATTGCTTGGGGGGCGCGGGCACGGTTTCCAGCGTGACTTCGCAGATAAAGGCCAGCGTGCCCTCGGACCCGACGATCAGGTGCTGAAGGATCTCGAACGGGTCGTCGTAATCGACCAGCGCGTTCAGCGAATAGCCGGTGGTGTTCTTGATCGCGAACTTGCGCCGGATCAGCGCACCCAGTTCCGCGTCATCCCGCGCCGCATGGGCAAGCGCCGCCAATTCGTCCAGCAGCGCGCCATGGCTGGCCTGAAAGGCGCGGCGGCTTTCGGGATCGGCGGTGTCCAGCCGCGTGCCATCCGCCATCACCAGCCGCATCGAACGCAGGGTGCGATAGCTGTTCTGTTCCGTCCCGCAGCACATGCCGCTGGAATTGTTGGCGATGATCCCGCCGATCATCGCCGCCGAGATCGAGGCGGGATCGGGGCCGATCTTGCGCCGGTAGCGCGCCAGCCGCGCATTGGCCTGCGCCCCGATCAGGGCCGGGCCGATGCGCACGGTGGCCCCGGCCTCGTCCGCCTGGAACTGGCGCCAGCCGTTCGGACCCATCTTGACCAGCACGCTGTCGGTCACGCCCTGCCCCGACAGGCTGGTGCCCGCCGCGCGAAAGGTGATGGCGACGCCGGAGCGGCTGGCGGCGCGGCAGATGGCTGTCACCTCGTCCTCGGCCTCGACCAGGATCACCGCGCGGGGCAGCAGGCTGTAGGGGCTGGCATCGGCACCGTGAACCGTGCGCGAGAACTCGTCCAGCAGGAAGCGGGCGGCGGGCACCACCTGCCGGACGGCCGCCGCGAAGCCCTGGAAATCGGGTTCCGGCAGCGCGTCCCTCATTGGCCGGTCGCCACCGGGGTGTCCCCCGGCATGCCCCATTCCGCCCATGAGCCGTCATAGACCGCCACGTCGTCCTTGCCGGCCAGATGCAGGCCAAAGGCCAGCGCGCAAGCGGTCACGCCCGAGCCGCAAGAGGCGATGACCGGCCGTTCCATGTCCAGCCCGGCATCGCGGAAGACCTGCGCGATTTCCGCGGGCGCTCTCATCTTGCCGGTCTGGGGGTCGGTCATGCGGTCGAATGGCACGTTCAGGCTGCCCGGCACATGGCCCGAGCGCAGGCCGGGGCGGGCCTCATTCTCTGCGGCGGTAAAGCGGGCGGCGGAACGCGCATCGACCAGGTCGCGGGCCTTGCTGTCGATATTGGCCAGCACATCGGCTTTCGAGGCGATGGCGGCGGGATCCAGCCTTGCCTGATAGCTGGCGGCGGGGCGCGCCACCACCTCGGCTGTCACCGGCCGCCCTTCGGCCATCCAGGCCCGCAGCCCGCCGTCGAGAATGGCAAGATTGCGGTGGCCAAAGCTGCGAAACATCCACCAGGCCCGGCCCGCAGACATCAGGCCGGGCGTGTCGTAGATCACCACCATGGTGTCGTTGGAAATCCCCAGGGCGCCGACGGTGCGGGCGAACTCGGCTTCCGAGGGCATCATATGCGGCAGCGGGTTGCCGGCATCGGCCACCTTGTCCACATCGAAGAACTGCGCGCTCGGAATGTGGCGCTCGGCGAATTCCTCGGGCGCGGTGGGGGTCGCGCCGGGCAGCTTGAAGGACGCATCCAGCAGCACGACCTGCGGATCGTCCAGGTGATCGGCAAGCCAGGCGGTGGTGACGAGCGAAGTCATGGAGGTTCCTTTCGTTCCTGTCGGACGGCGGCGGCTTACAGCGCCACCTCTTTCCGGATCATCTGGCGTTCGGCGGCGGCGGTGAAATCCATGCCGAAGCCGGGGGCGGTCGGCACCTCGAAGCGACCCTTCACGGGTTGCAGGTCCTGCTCGAACAACTCGCGGTTCGTGTGCTTCAGGGCGAAGGTGTGATGCTCGTGGATCTCGAAATTCGGGATCGCGGCTTCCAGTTGCAGGCCGATGGCCGTGGCCAGCGGCGAGCCGCAGATATGCGCCTGCACCCCCACGTCATAGGCATGGGCCAGATGCGCGATCTTGAACGCCTCGGAAATGCCGCCGACCAAGCCCACATCGGGCTGGATCATGTCCACGGCCCCGGCTTCCAGATAGGGCATGAAGCCCCAGCGGGTATAAAGCTTTTCCCCCGTCGCCATCGGGATTTCCGAGCGGCGTGCCACCTTCATATGGGCATGGGTGCTGTTGTAATGCGTCGGCTCCTCGATGAACAGGATCCCCAGGTCCTTGGCCAGTTCCGAAACCTGCATGGCCCCGGCCGAGGAACTGAACGAATGCAGCTCGATGATGATGTCGCAATCGGGGCCGACCCCTTCGCGGATGGCTTCCAGCCGGGCGCGGAACAGCTTGCGTTCCTGGGGCGTGAACAGCCCGCGGACATGCGGGTTCCGCACGCCCTGCGGATCGACCATGATCGGATCGACCTTGACGCAATCATAACCCTCGGCCCGCGCCGCCTGCGCGACCTCTTTGTATTGCTGGGGATGGGCGCGCGGCCGGACCTCGATATCGTCCCAGCCGAATTGCAACTGGCTGGCATAGCAGCGCAGCGGCTGGGGCGTCGTCGCCCCCAGCAGGCGATGGACCGGCTTGCCAAGCGCCCGGCCCTTGATGTCCCAAAGCGCGGCGTCCAGCGCACTCATCGCACCGAAGATCACCGGCCCGCCGCCCTCGCCCCAGAACGAGCGGCGCAGCATGGTTTCCCATACCGTCTCGGTGTCGAAAGGATCGCGGCCCAGGACGAAACGCTCTCCCATCGTCAGGATCATGGGCGCCGCGGCCGGGGCGCCGGTGCCGAAGGGCATGCCCACCTCGCCCAGGCCGGTGATGCCTTCGTCGGTATGGACGCGGGCAAAGACATGGCGCCAGGACGGGATGCCCACCTGCCCGGATTGCTCGATCTCGATGGCTTCGACCTTGACGACTTTCATGCGTATCTCCTTGTTTTTCGGCCGGCCTTAGCCGTTATGCGCGGCGTCGTAGACGCGCAGCGCGACGGCGGCGGCGCGCAGCAGCGGCACCTCGACCCCCTTGGCCTCGGCCTTCTCGACCATGTCGCCCAGGATCTGCTCGGCCTCGACCCGGCCGCCCGATTTCATGTCGCGATACATCGAGGCGGTGAGTTTCGATTTCGGGTTGGTCAGCGAGGATATGACCCGCTCGGCCTCTTGCCTGGACGGGGCGTGGCCATAGGCTGCGGCCACCGCCAGCGCCTCGTTGCACAGCGCGCTGGCCGCACCCACCCCGCCGGGGACCGAGGCAACCTGCCCGATCGAGCCGCCAAGCAGGCAGGTGATCCCGCCAAGCGAGGCAAGGTTGACCCATTTGTCCCACATGATCTGCACGATGCCGTCCGAGGATTCGGCCGAGAAGCCCGCGCCCTGCAAGGCCGCATCCAGCGCCTGCATCCGTTCGCCGGATGCGCCGTTGCGTTCGCCATAGACCAGGCTTTGCACCTCGGCCATCTGCACGATCTGGCCCTTGTCGTTCAGTTCGGCCACCACGCGGCAGGCCCCGCCCAGCACCGGCTTTTCGCCGAACCGCTCGACCAGCCGCGCGATATGGCGCATGCCGTTCAGGGCCGGCAGGATCATCGTGTCGGGGCCGACCGCGGGGGCGAAATCCGCCATCGCACTGTCAAGCGTATAGGCTTTCACGCTCAGCAGGATCAGGTCATAGGGCCCGTCGATCTGCGACGCCTCGATCAGCTTCGGCTGGATCGTCAGGTCGCCATGCGGGCTGACCACCTGCATCCCGTCGCGGCGCAACTGCTCGGCCCGGCGCGCGCGAACAAGGAAGGTCACGTCGCGACCCGCAGCCGCCAGGCGCGCCCCGAAATAGCCACCGACGGCCCCTGCCCCAACGACCAGTATCCTCATCCCGTTCTCCTCTGCGCTTGGTGCCGATGGGCCACCACGGCAGCCCCTTTTGCGTCTTGCAGTCAGGACAGGGTTCTGCGCCCGCCCCTCCTTTCCAACAACCGCAATAATTATGCGCCGCGTTGAATTTTTTTGAGAAGCCTCGCCAGGCGCCAACTCATATACCTTTCCCAATCCTGCGGGAGGAGCATGAGGTTGCGGCATTTATTGCGCGCCTTGCCCGGAAGAATCCGGCGGCTGTGGAAAGCCATGGCGGGGGCGGAATCTGCCGGGCGACATTCTGATTTGAATAGGGGCGCATTCCCAATATGCGCCCGGCAAAAAGGACCGGCCCTGATGTCTGAAAAAGAATATATATTGACGCTGTCCTGCGACGACCAATCGGCAATCGTCGCCACCCTGACCGGCCGTCTTGCGGATTTCGGCGGCAATATCCTGGAAAGCGCGCAATTCGGCGACGGCACCACCGGGCGCTTTTTCATGCGCATCCGCTTTGTCTGCCCAGGCGACAAGACCAAGGACCAGATCCGGCACGCCCTGTCGCCGGCCGTGGCGCGCTTTGACATGCGCCTGAATCTTTACGAAGCCGACAAGCTGCCGAAAATCATCGTGATGGTGTCGCGCTTCGACCATTGCTTCGAACATCTGCTGTATCAGATCCGCGTCGGCTGGCTTAAGGCCGAGATCGTCGCGGTCGTGTCGAACCACGAGGAGGCGCGCGCCTCGGCCGAGGCGGCGGGCCTGCCCTATTATCATTGGCCGGTCAGCAAGGATAACAAGGCCGAACAGGAAGCGCGCCTGCAAGAACTTGCAGACAGCACCGGCGCCGACCTGATCGTCCTGGCGCGCTATATGCAGGTTCTGTCGGACAATTTCTCAAAGGCGCAATTCGGGCGGATCATCAATATCCACCATTCCTTCCTTCCCAGCTTCAAGGGGGCAAAGCCCTATCACCAGGCTTATGACCGCGGCGTGAAAAGCATCGGCGCGACGGCGCATTATGTGACGGCCGACCTGGACGAAGGCCCGATCATCGAACAGCAGACCGAACGCGTCGGCCATGCGCTGTCCGCAGACGATCTGGTGGCGGTGGGCCGCGACATCGAAACCCGCGTCCTGGCCAAGGCGGTCAAGCTGCATCTGGAACGGCGCGTCTTCCTGAACGGGCACCGCACGGTGGTTTTCGAATGAACGCGCGCGTCATCGACGGCAAGGTTTTCGCCGCCCGGCTGACGCAGGATATCGCGCAGGCGGCCGGGGATCTGGCCGCCCGCACCGGCACCAGGCCCGGACTGGGCGTCGTGCTGGTGGGCGAGGATGCGGCCAGCCAGGTCTATGTGCGCACCAAGACCCGGCAGGCCGAAGCCTGCGGCTTTCATTCGGTCCAGGCCAATCTTGCCGCCGACGCCTCGCAGGCCGAGATCCTGGCGCAGGTCGAGGCGCTGAACGCCGACCCGGCGATCCATGGCATCCTGGTCCAGCTGCCGCTGCCCAAGGGGATCGACGCCGACAAGGTGACGCAGGCTGTGCGGGCCGAAAAGGACGTGGACGGGTTCCATTACCTGAATATCGGCCGGCTTGGCGCGGGCAAGCAGGACCAGGCTTTCGTGCCCTGCACCCCGGCCGGCTGCATGATGCTGCTGCGCGACGCACTGGGGGCGGACCTGTCGGGACGCCATGCGGTGATCCTGGGCCGCTCGAATATCGTCGGCAAGCCGATGGCGCAGCTTCTGCTGGCCGCGAACTGCACCGTGACCATCGCCCATTCGCGCAGCGCCGACCTGCCCGCCCTGTGCCGCGCCGCCGATATCCTGGTCGCGGCCGTGGGCCGGCCCGAACTGGTGCGCGGCGACTGGATCAAGCCCGGCGCGGTGGTGATCGACGTGGGCATCAACCGGCTGGCAAGCGGCGGCAAGTCCCGGCTGGTCGGCGACGTGGCCTATGACGAGGCGGCCGCGCAAGCCCAGGCCATCACCCCGGTTCCGGGCGGGGTGGGGCCGATGACCATCGCCTGCCTGCTGCTCAACACGCTGCGCGCGGCCCATCGCCACCTGAACCTGCCCGATCCCGCCGTCGGGACCGGCACCGCCTTTGCGCCAACAACAACGGAGACCAACCCATGAAGATCCTTCAGTTCAAAAGCGGCAAGACCCTGCGGCTGGGCATCTGCGAGGGCGAGCAGGTCGTCGATCTGGCCGCCGCCCTGGTCGCGCTGCGCCCCGATGCGACCGCGGAACAGGTGGCGGCAGTCGCCTCGACCTTCGATCTGCTGAATGCCGAGGGCGGGTTGGACCTGGCCGCCGACCTGGTCAAGCGGGCGCTGGCTGCGCCCGATGCCGCCCATGTCCTGCCGCTGGCCTCGCTGGAACTTGGCGCGCCGATCACCCGGCCCGAAAAGATCATCGGCGTCGGCTCGAACTATTACGACCATCTGGAAGAGATGGGCCATGACGTGCCGCAGATCATCACCAACTTTCCGATGTATGGCAATGCGCTGGTCGGCACCTCGGACCCGATCGTCATCCCCCGCAACAGCGAGATGATCGGCTGGGAAGCCGAACTGGTCCTGGTCATCGGCCGCACCGCGCGCTTTATCGAAAAAGAACAGGCGATGGACTATCTGCTGGGCTATTCCTGCGGCAACGAGGTTGTGGTCGTCGATCACATGCGCGCCGACCGCCAGCTTTTGCGCGGCAAGACGCAAGACAGCCACGCGCCGATGGGACCGTGGATCGTCACCAAGGACGAGGTCGGCGACCCTTCGGACCTGAACATCCGGCTAAGCGTGAACGGCGAGGAAAAGCAGAACGGCTCGACCTCGGGGATGGTCTTCGACATTCCGGCGATCATTTCGTTCTTCAGCAAGTATTTCACGCTGCGGCCCGGCGACGTGATCTTTACCGGCACCCCCGCCGGCGGCAGTATCGGCATGAAGCCGCCGCAATGGCTGAAAGCCGGCGACCGCGTCGAGGTCGAGATCGAAAAGGTCGGCCGCCTGGTGAACGACTGCGTGGCGGAAAAGGTCTGACGACAGGGGCCCCCTGCCACCGCCGGTCCCCTGTCGGGACCGGCGAGCGCCGCCGAGATTGCCGACCCGCCCGGAAGGAACCAGCACATGCCGAAAAGACAACACCGCCGATTTCCGCACGCTGCCGCCGTCGCGCTGTTCACGGCAATCGCGATGGTGCCGGCCGCGGGCATCGCCGCCCCCAAGACCAGCCTTGTCCTGGCCATCGGCGGCGAGCCGGAAACCGGCTTCGACCCGCTGATGGGCTGGGGCGCCTATGGCCATCCGCTGTTTCAGTCCACGCTGCTGCGCCGCGATGCGGATCAGCGTTCCTCGGCCCCGGCAAATCCGGCGCAAAACGCAAGCGCAACGAAAATGAGCACCCTGGCGAGCATGGCATTTCCTCCCTTTGGCTGTAATACATTGTTTTGGCACGGGGTTGCGCCGCCGCCTTTGAAATCCGTCAAAACGGCAAGCGGCATCGCCCCGTATTCGCGGGTCCGCAAAACCATGCCCGGACGAAATCAGTCCAAGCGGCGTTGATTATCCAAAGAACCCCCGGCAATCGCCGCGCAGCCGGTTCCGGCTTGAAAAGCGGCTGTCGTGCAAATGCTCCGGGTCAGAGCTTCGCCCCGCTGCGACCCCGCGCGGCGGCGACTTGTTTCGATCGACCATCAGCCCCTCCCGTGTTTCGGGTAAAGCTAACATAGCAATATTTCTATGTATACTGCACAGTTCATTTTAGGTGCGCTTTGGCCGTTCGCTCGGCAAGCTTGCCGGATAGCCTGCCCGTCCGCGATCCGTGGCCGGCGGACGGGCGCATTGTCATTCCAGGGCCGAGTCCACGATCCGGGTCAGCATCTCGTTGACGCCCGCCATGCTAGAGCCGGGGTTGATCCGGTGGCCGACCACGATCTGCCCCGGCGCCTCGACCGTCTCATAGACGAAGATGCCATAGGGGCAGAACTGGAGATTGGCCAGGTCGGCCTCCATCGCCTGGCGGGATATGCTGGCCGAGCAGAAGCTGAAAACGCTGGCATGGACGAACAGGTCCTTGGCCCCGCCGACATCCTGCTTGGTCCGGGCCAGCATGTCGCCGACATGGCTGGTCAGGTCGATCACCAGCCCTTCGCCGGTGATCGCCTGTTCAACCGCAAAGGCCACGTCGTCGAACTCGGCTTCGACGGTCTTGGTATAGCTGGTTTCCGGCGCCTCCTGCTGCGCCAGGACCGGGCCGGCGATCCCCCCGGCAAGACAGGCAGCCAGGGCAACGTGTAGTATCTTCATCTCTCCCTCCAGGTTCGGAACGCTTGGGGCTGGATGCCGGCTTGCGGCGCGCAAAGCGCCCAGCCAGGGCAAGGCCAGCCTGCGGCATCCTGTCCAGCATTGCCCACCAACCCCTTCTTGGCAACAGCAGAGCATGCGGATCGAACGCGGGGCCGGTCCGCCGGCAAGCGGCAATGGGTTTAACGATAAGCGAATCGATGAACGGCGCGCGAATGTCCCGCCCCCGCGGCGTGGGCGGGCATGCAACCGCGGGCAAGGCGGATGGCCGTTTGCCCAGGCCAGCCCGCCTGGCTTTACACCTTCCGCATAGCAAAAGGCCGCCCCGAAGGGCGGCCATTTTCGCTGGGCTTCCAGTATCTACTGGTGCCGGTGAAGGGACTCGAACCCCCGACCCCATCATTACGAATGACGTGCTCTACCAGCTGAGCTACACCGGCCTCTTGGTGCCGCGCCGGATAGCAGGTTCCGGCGCGGGCGAAAAGGGGGGATCAGAGATTTTTCCCCGCCAGCGCCGCATTCTCTTGTTCGGGGGGCTCGACATCGGGCCGCACGGGCAGGATATCGCCCTGCGCCGCCGCCGCCTGGCCGCCGGTGGCGGGCGCAGGCGCAGGGTCGACGGGGCGCGGCTCGGGCTCGGGATCAGGGTCGGTGACGGTCATTGCCGGCTCTGTGCCCTGCGATGGCGGCACGACGCGGCGATAGTCCGCCTCGCGCGGCACCATGCCGGGGGCGACATCCGCCACCTCGACCGGGACTGCCGCCGCCTTGGCCTGCGGCTTTGGGGGCTGCGGGCCGATCATGTCGGGCGAGATGGCGCGCGGCGCCGATGCGGGCGCGGCGGGCGCCGGTTCGGCGGGCCGGGCCGGTGCGTCATTCGCGCCGCCGACCAGCAGCGGCAGCATCTCGACCCCGTTCGGGGCCGAGGCGCTCCAGGCCGGCAGATCCGGCTCGCGCCAGGTCAGCGTGTCGAAGCCGCCGCAGCTATCGCAAACGGGCGACCAGTCGGCCATGACATTATGGCATTTGTCGCAGACCCATTGCGGACCGCGGCTGGCGGCCAGGGCCCGCGCCAGGATGCCGCGAACCACCGCCTCGTCCCCGCCCTCGCCGCGCTCGACGGCGGCCAGGATCGACAGCGAGCGCACCGTGGGATGCTTTTGCGCCACATCGCCAAGCGCACGGCGGGCACCGGGAAAATCCTCGGCCGCCAGCAGCAGTTCGGCGCGCAGCAGCCGGGTTTCCTCGTGATCGGGGTTCTGCCGCATCAGATCTTCGAAGCGGCGCAGCCGCGCGGCCGGCTTTTCATCCGGCACGATCTCGGCATAGGCGGCGGCGACCGAGGGATGGGGCCGCACGCTCCAGGTTTTTTGCAGCACCCGGCTGGCATTGCGGGTGTCGTTCTGGGCGATATAGCTGCGCGCGGCCAGCACCGCCGCCGGGATCAGGTCGGGGCTGGCGCGATTGGCGGAAATCGCCGCCTCGCGGGCGCTGATCGAATTGCCATGCGCCAGCACCTCGGACGCCTCTTTCAGCGCCAGGACCGCGTCGCGGCGGACATGCACGTCCTTGGGCAACTGCCCCTGCTGGCGCTTGTCCTTGAGCACGGCGCGAGCACCCTTCCAGTCGCCCTCGCGGGTTTGCAATTCCAGCAGCGTGTCTTGCAAATCGCTGTGCCTGGGCTTCAGCGCATAGGCTTTTTGCGCCAGTTTCAAGGCGGTTGCGGTGTCTCCTTCATCCAGTTTCTGGCGCATCAGCCCGCGGATCCCGACAAAGCGGGTCCGCTCGTCCGAAAGTAGCCGGCGATAGACCTCGCCCGCCTTGCGCCGGTCGCCCGCGACCTCGGCGGCCTGCGCGGCCAACAGGTCGGTGACATGGGGCCTGTCCAGGAACTTGGCCGCCTTGGCGGCCTTGTCCTGCGCCAGCTTGCCCTCGCCCGAGGCGACGGCCAGCATCCCCTCGGACAGGGCATCATAGCCCTTGCGTTCGCGCGAGCGGGCGAAATAGCGGTTGATCGCCGTCTCGTCGCCCAGCAGAAAGCGCAGGAAGGCCAGCAGCAGCCCCAAAAGCCGCACAAGCGCCCAGCCCAGCACCAGGGCCAGCAGCGCCGCGATCACCAGCTGCACCGGCCCCAGCGTGTATTCGGTGCCGCCATAGACCATGCTCAGCCCATTGCCGGTTTCCGAAAGCATCATCGCGCCCAGGGCCAGCACCAGGACGATGGCGAAGAAGATCAGGATTTTCAGTGCCGAAAGCAGCATGGCGCGCCCCTTACATGCTGCCCGCGGCCATAGCGGCCAGCGCGGCATTGGCTTCGACCCAGGCCTGGGCCCCGGTGGTCCAACCGGCCATCGCCGCCTGGCCCGATTGCGGCAGGGCGGCGATTTCGCCAAGCGCGCCCCTGATGTCGCCGGCATGCACCGCGGCGTCGGCGCGCGACAAAATGGCATCGGGATCGCCGCCCTGTCGCGGCTCGACCGAGCGGGCGCCGGTCTGCACGCGCAGGAAGCTGCCGATGGTCCCCAAAGCGCCCTGGTTCTGTGGCGCCTCTTTCAGCGCGGCGGCCAGGCCCTCGCGGGCGGCGGCGGGAAAGCTGGTGC
This sequence comes from Paracoccus thiocyanatus, assembly GCF_900156255.1. Classification (GTDB taxonomy): domain Bacteria; phylum Pseudomonadota; class Alphaproteobacteria; order Rhodobacterales; family Rhodobacteraceae; genus Paracoccus; species Paracoccus thiocyanatus. The sequence continues at coordinate 222,903 of NZ_FTMK01000001.1, read as the reverse complement.
GCAACTGGGCCAGCTTCGGCACGTCGCCGACCAAAGCCGCGGGCGGCTCGACCCCGGCGGCGCGCAGGTCGGCCAGCGCCTGGTCGCGCGGCCCGCCGGTCGCGATCGCAGCTTGCAGCGCGGCGGCCGCACTGGCGGCCTGGGCGCGGCGGTTCGCCGCCTGGGCGGTTTCCTGCAAGGCGGCGGCCTGCGCCTCGGCGGCGCTGATGCGCTTTTCGGCCTCGTCCGCGGCGGCGGTGATCCGCGCTTGCAGCGCCTCGGCCTGGGCGGCAAGGTCCTGGACCTGCCGGGCCGCGTCGGTGTCGACGGCGGGACGCTCGGACAGTTCGTCGATGCGGCTTTGCTGCGCGGCAAGCCGCGCGGTCAGATCGTCCAGCACCTGCTGCAACCCTTCGGCCCCCTCGCCGGTGACGACGGGCGCCGTTGCAGGGCGCGCGGCCAGATCGGCCAGCGATTTTTCCAGCGCCGCCAGTTTTTCGGCTTGCGCGGCCAGGGCCGCTTCACCCCCGGCGGCCTGCTGCGCCTCGGAATCCGCCAGCGCCTGGCGCGCCGCATCGGCCCCCGCCTGCGAGGCGCGGCCGGCAAAGGCGTCGGCCTGGGCCTGGATCTCGGCGCGCGCCGCCTCGATGGCGGCATCGCGGGCGGCAGCGACCTGCGCCTCGGTCGGGGCGGGTTGGGCCGCGCCCGGCTGCCAGCCGGCCGGCAGATGCGGAAGCGCCCACCAGGCTGCGGCGGCGCCCAGGCCGGCCGCGACCACGCCGCCCAGGAAGGTCGGCACGAACCCGCCCCGGCGCGTCTGGGCCAGGCGGGGTTCGGCCTGGGCGGGCGGGGCTTGCGGCGGGACGGGCTGCGACAATTCGCCCGGCGCTTCGGCCTTGGCGACCGGCGGGACGCCGCGCGGCTTGGGGTCGGCGGCGGGCTGCGCGGCATCGGGTTTCGATTCGCTCCGCGGCTTGCGGGCGGCGGGCTTGGGTGCCGCAGCGCCGGGGCCGCCGCCGCTGCCGACAAGCTTCGATTCGACCGAGGGGCTGGATTCGGGCGCAAGCGCCGGGGCCGCCTGGCCCGCAATCACCGGCCGGCTGTCGATCGCCGGACCCGATGCCGCTTGTTTTCTGTTGTCCTTTTCGGGGCTTGCCTTGTTATCGCTGGAATTGGTTTCTGGCTTCTTCACAATTTTTCCCCGTTTCCTTTCGCGTTACGGCGCGGCTGTTTCGGGTCTGAACTCCCGCCCGCCCGCAATCATGACTGGCTCCCGCGGGCAGTCTAGTCGGCGGGGCGTGGCGCCTCAACCCGCCCTCATGTGGATTGTTCCGCCGCCAGCAATTGCCCGATGGCCGACAGAACGCCTTCGGCATCGGGGGTCGGCGCGACGGCAAGCCGGGCGGCCGGCCCCTGCCAGGCATCCTGTGCCGCCGGGCTGATCGGCGCCAGCCACAGCGGCGCCCGCGCGCCCGCCGACTGGCCCGACAGGATATGCGCGGAACGCGGCGAAAACAGCGGCAGGATGACCGGCACCGTCCCCGCCAGCGCCGCCAGCGCCGCCGCATCCAGCGGTTCGGGCAATTGGTCATAGACCACCATGTCGGGCACCGGCAGGGCCTTGGCGACATGCGCGCCATGCGGGTGCAGCCAGCCCTGGCCCAGCCCGTCCAGCATCGGCATCATCCGCGCCGCGTCGCCCGGCCCCTCGGTGGCGTCGAAACCCGCCGCCCGCGCGGCGTCCGCCGTGGCGGGCCCGACGCAGATCGCCGGGCGGCCGCGCCCCGCCCCCGCCGCCGGCACCGCGTTGATCGAGGTAAAGACCAGCCCGCGCGCCGCCGCCAGCCTTGCGGCGTCATGCGCCACCGGCACGATGCGCAGCACCGGCGATATCAGCACCTCCAGGTCCAGATGCGCCAGATCTGCGGCAAATCGCCGCGAGGCCGGCTCGGGCCGGGTCAGAAGCAGGATGGGCGTGGGGTTCGGCGGCATGGCAATCGGCCCGACAAGATGTTACGTCCCATCCTGCCTAGGCCCTTGGCGGCGCGGGAACAAGGACAAGCATGGGACTGATCTTTCTGGGCATTGAAAGCAGCTGCGACGACACGGCCGCCGCGGTGGTGTGCGAAAACCGCGCCATCCTGGCCTCGGTCGTGGCGGGCCAGACGGCGCTGCATGACGATTTCGGCGGCGTGGTCCCGGAAATCGCCGCCCGCGCCCATGCCGAGCGGCTGGACCTGTGCGTCGAACAGGCGCTGGCCCAGGCGGGGATGCGGCTGGCCGACCTGGACGGGGTCGCGGTCACTGCCGGGCCGGGGCTGATCGGCGGGGTGCTGTCGGGCGTCATGCTGGCCAAGGGGCTGGCGGCGGGCAGCGGGCTGCCGCTGGTCGGCGTCAACCACCTGGCCGGCCATGCGCTGACGCCGCGTCTGACCGACGGCATTCCCTTTCCCTATCTGATGCTGCTGGTTTCGGGCGGGCATTGCCAGTTCCTGCGGGTGGACGGCCCGGCGGATTTCACCCGGCTCGGCGGCACCATCGACGACGCGCCGGGCGAGGCTTTCGACAAGGTGGCCAAGCTTCTGGGCCTGCCCCAGCCCGGCGGCCCCGCGGTCGAGGCGGCGGCGCGCACGGGCGATCCGCGCCGCTTTGCCCTGCCCCGGCCGCTGCTGGACCGGCCGGGCTGCGACCTTAGCTTTTCCGGGCTCAAGACCGCGGTGCTGCGCCAGCGCGACGCGCTGGTCGCGGCGCAGGGGGGCTTGCACGAACAGGACCGCGCCGATCTTTGCGCCGGCTTCCAGGCGGCGGTGGCCGAGGTGCTGGCCGAAAAGACCCGCCGCGCCCTGGCCCTGTCCCCGGTGCCGGTGCTTGCCGTGGCCGGCGGCGTCGCGGCCAACGCATCCCTGCGCGCGGCGCTGCAAGCGGTCGCGACCCAGGCCGGCGCGGATTTCCTGGCGCCGCCGCTGCGGCTTTGCACAGACAATGCCGCGATGATCGCCTGGGCCGGGATCGAGGCCTACCGGACCGGCCAGCGCGACGGCATGGACCTGGCCGCGCGGCCGCGCTGGCCGCTGGACCGGGACGCCGCACCGATGCTGGGCGCCGGCAAGCGGGGGGCCAAGGCATGAGCGTGGCGGTGATCGGCGCGGGCGCATTCGGCACGGCGCTGGCGGTTTCGCTGGCGGCCAAGGGGCCGGTCACGCTGTGGGGCCGCGACATCGGCTGGGCCGCGGCGCGCGAGAATCCGCGCCTGCCCGGCGTCGCCCTGCCGCCGGCGCTGCATGTCACCGACCGGCTGGATCAGATCGCGGCAGACACCGTGCTGCTGGCGCTGCCGGCGCAGGTGCTGGGCGGGTTCCTGGCCGAGCATGGCGCGCGCCTCGACCGCCGCAACCTGGTCAGTTGCGCCAAGGGGATCGACCTGGCGACGCTGACCGGCCCCTCGGCGCTGATCGCCGCCGCCTGTCCGCAGGCGCGGGTGGCGGTGCTGACCGGACCCAGCTTTGCCGCCGACATCGCCCGCGGCCTGCCCACGGCACTGACGCTTGCCTGCGCCGATGCCGGCACGGCCGAGGCGCTGCAACGCCAGCTTTCCACCGCGACGCTGCGGCTTTACCGCAGCACCGACGTCACCGGGGCGGAACTGGGCGGGGCGCTGAAGAATATCATCGCCATCGCCGCCGGCGCCGCCATCGGCGCGGGCTATGGCGACAGCGCGCGCGCCAGCATCGTCACCCGCGGCTTTGCCGAGATGCTGCGGCTGGCCACCGCGCTTGGTGCCCGGCCCGAGACATTGCCGGGCCTGTCGGGCCTGGGTGACCTGGTGCTGACCTGCACCTCGGAACAATCGCGCAATTTTCGCTACGGGCTGGCGCTGGGTTCCGGGCGCGACTTTGCCCCCGGCACCACGGTCGAGGGCGCCGCCACCGCCCGCGCCGTCACCGCCCTGGCCGAAAGGCTGGGGATCGAGATGCCGATCTCTAATCTGGTCGCGGGGCTTGCCCAAGGCAGCATCGCCATGGAACATGCGCTGGATTTTCTGCTCAACCGCCCCCTGAAGGAGGAATGATGCCCCTTTTCGCCGTGATCTGCCGCGACCATGCCGGCAAGCTGCAAACCCGCCTGGATACCCGCGAAAGCCACCTGGCCTTCCTGGATGCGCAGCCCGGCGTCAAGCTGGCCGGCCCGCTGGTCGAGGACGGCCAGCCCTGCGGCTCGCTGCTGCTGGTCGAGGGCAACGGCTTGACAGAGGTCAAGGATTGGGCGGCGCAGGACCCCTACAAGGCGGCCGGACTGTTCGCCTCGGTCGAGGTGATCGAGTGGAAGAAGGTGATCGGCTGATGGCGTATTGGCTGTTCAAATCCGAGCCGGACGTCTTCAGCTTCGACGACCTGATCAGCCGCGGCGAGACGGGCGAGCAATGGGACGGCGTGCGCAACTATCAGGCCCGCAACAACATGCGCGCCATGAAGAAGGGCCAGCGCGGCTTCTTCTATCACTCGAATATCGGCAAGGAGATCGTCGGCATCTGCGAGGTGGTGGCCGAGGCGCATCCCGACACCACCGCCGCCGACCCGAAATGGGAATGCGTCGATGTCCGCGCCGTCGCCCGCATCAAGCGCCCGATCTCGCTGGACGAGGCCAAGGCCGAACCCCGGCTTGGGGACATGGTGCTGGTCAACAATTCGCGCCTGTCGGTGCAGCCCGTCTCGGACGCGGAATGGGAAATCATTCTGGAGCTGGCCGGCGGCACCGAACCGCTGTGAACGCGCCATCAGGCAGCCCGTCGGCGACCCAGGGAGGATATATGGCACGCGGACCCAAACCCATCGTGGATCGGCCGACCACGAAACGCATCGGCGCGCTAAGGGCGCTTTGGCCCTTTCTGCGCCCCTATCGCGGGCTTCTGGCGGCGGCGCTGGTGGCGCTGGCGGTCACGGCGGGCATCAACCTGGTCCTGCCGCTGGCGGTGCGCCGGGTGGTGGACGGCTTTGGCGCCGGGGCGCAGCTGCTGGACCAGTATTTCGGCGCGGCGCTGGCCATCGTGGCCCTGCTCGCGCTGGGGACGGGGATGCGCTATTACCTTGTCACCCGGCTGGGCGAACGCGTGGTCGCGGACATCCGCAAGGCCGTGTTCAGCCGCGTCATCGCCATGAGCCCCGCCTTTTACGAACGCGTGCTGACCGGCGAGATCATCAGCCGCATCACCACCGACACCACGCTGATCCAGTCGGTCATCGGCTCTTCGGTCTCGATCGCGTTGCGCAATTTCCTGATCCTGATCGGCGGCATGGCGATGCTGGTCTGGACCTCGGCCAAGCTGTCGGGGCTGGTGCTGCTGCTGGTGCCGCTGGTCGTCGTGCCCATCGTCGTGCTGGGCCGGCGGCTGCGCAAGCTGTCGCGCCAGAACCAGGACTGGATCGCGCAATCCTCGGGCGCGGCCTCGGAAAGCCTGCTTTCGGCGCAGACCGTCCAGGCCTTCACGCAGGAAGGGCCGACGCGCGCGCGCTTCGACGACGTGACCGAGCGGTCCTTCGACGCGGCGCTGAAGCGGGTCGGGACGCGGACGGTGATGACGGTGATCGTGATCTTCCTGATCTTCTCGGGCGTGCTGGGGGTCTTGTGGATCGGCGCCCGCGACGTGCGGCTAGAGATGATGACCGTGGGCGAACTGGTGCAGTTCGTCATCTACGCGGTCCTGGTCGCCGGCGCCGTGGGCGCGCTGTCGGAAATCTGGGGCGAATTGCAGCGCGCCGCCGGCGCGACCGAGCGGCTGACCGAGCTGCTGTCCGCGCAGGATCTGCTGGCCGATCCGGCCCAGCCGATTGCCCTGCCCCGCCCGGTCCAGGGCGCGATCCGGCTTGACGACGTGACCTTCCATTACCCCTCGCGCCCCGACCGTTCGGCGCTGGAGGGGGTCACGCTGGACATCCATCCAGGCGAAACGGTGGCGCTGGTCGGGCCTTCGGGCGCCGGCAAGACCACGGTGATCCAGTTGCTGCTGCGCTTCTGGGACCCCGATTCGGGGGCGGTGCGCATCGACGGCATCGACCTGCGCGACATGGCGCGCGGCGATTTCCGCCAAGCCATCGCGCTGGTGCCGCAGGATCCGGTGATCTTTGCCGCCACGGCGCGCGAGAACATCCGCTTCGGCCGGCCCGATGCCAGCGATGCCGAGGTCGAGGCCGCCGCCCGCGCCGCCCATGCCGACGAGTTCCTGGCCTTGCTGCCCGACGGCTATGACAGTTTCGTCGGCGAGCGCGGGGTGATGCTGTCGGGCGGACAAAAGCAGCGCATCGCCATCGCCCGCGCCATCCTGCGCGACGCGCCGATCCTGCTTCTGGACGAGGCGACCAGCGCGCTGGACGCCGAATCCGAACGGCTGGTGCAGGATGCGGTGGACGAACTGGCCCGGTCCCGCACCACCATCATCATCGCCCACCGGCTGGCCACGGTGAAGAAGGCCGACCGGATCGTGGTCTTCGACCATGGCCGCATTGTGGCCCAGGGCCGGCACGAGGAGCTGGTGACGCAGGGTGGACTTTATGCCCGGCTGGCGCGGTTGCAGTTCACCGAAGGCGGGGCGGACATCGCCTGAACGCGCGCGTCCCGTGCCCCGCGCCCTGCCCGGCAGCGGGGCGGCGCAGTCGCGGACCCATCGCGGCAGGACCGGCCCCTGCCGCGATGGGCGACCGGCCACGCCGCATAACCGCCCCGGCTGATATCCGGCGTCAGGCCGCCCCTTTTCCGCCGGCGACTGCTAGCGCGGGGCGCTATAGACCGCCGCCCAATAGACCGTCCGGCCATCCGCGCCCAAGGCGCGGCCGATGCCGTAATGATGAAGCTGGGGGATCAGAATATTCGCCAGATGGTCGCCGGAACGGACCCATTCCGTCAGCACCCGGTCCTGTCCCCAGGGGCCGGCGGCAATATTCTCGGCGGCAAGGGCGGGCCGATAGCCCTGTTTCTTCAACCGCTGCATCGGCCCCTTGGTCCTGCTGCCCTGATGCGACATCACGCCGCGGCTGGCCATGTCGCAGGCATGGGCTGCCGCCGCTGCGGCCAGGTCGCGGCTGGGCTGCAAGGGTGCCAGGCCATGGGCCTTGCGTGTGGCATTGGTGGCCCGGGTCGCGGCCGCGTTTTCGACCTGACTGGTCTGATAGCATGTGGCCTTGCCAGGCGCCGTCCCGCCCGCCGCCAAAGCCGGTGCCGACAGACCAAGAAAAATGAGATAGGCCAGTAAGTTGCGGTATATGATCAATTTGTCCCCCATTCAGCCGGGGAAGATAGGAAGGGGACGCGTATTTCTCAATCTTCGAATGTTGAAAATTGTCTGGAACCCCGGCCCCGGCGAAGCGTTGCCGCCCAGACGCAGCCAGAAAAGGAGAGGTCATGGCCATCTGGGATTTCGTGAAAGACGCCGGGAAATCGCTGTTCGGATCCGAGGCCGAGGCGCATGAGGCCCCCGCCCAGGCCCCGCAGGCCCAAGCCCCGCAGGCCCAAGCCGCGCAAAGCGACACCGACCGCAAGGTGGCCGCGCTCAAGGCCGAACTGTCCGCCTTGGGCCTGACCGGCAAGGATGTGCATCTGAAGCTGCGGGGCGATACCGTCGTCATTTCGGGCAAGGCGCGCGACCAGGAAACGCTGGAAAAGCTGATCCTGGCGGTCGGCAATATCCGCGGCATCGCCCATGTCGAACTGGCCGACGATGCCGGCACCGAAACGCCCGCCCCGGCCGGGGCAAAGCCGCTGTTCCATACCGTCCAGAAGGGCGAGACGCTGTCGGCCATCGCGCAGAAATACCTGGGCAAGTCCTCGCGCTATCCCGAGATCTTTCAGGCGAACAAGCCCATGCTCAGCGATCCCGACAAGATCTATCCCGGCCAGACCCTGCGCATTCCGCAGGGCTGAAACCGGATGCGACGCTGCGTTCCGGCCGCGGCGCGGGCGGCGCGATACTTGCCAGCGCGCGCCGTCTTGGACCATTCTGCCCTTGGGCCGGGCAGGATCCCGGACCTGGGAATGGGAGGTCAGGAATGGTCAGGTTCGCAGGCGTCGCAGACCGCGACGCGGTCGAGACGGAAATGCCCTATGCGCAGCGGCCGGTGCCGCGCACCGTCTATCAGGCCCTGACCCAGACCCGAGACCGCCATCCCCAGCGCCCCGCGATCAGCTTCCAGCTTTTTTCGGACCCCAAGGCCCCGGCCCGCACGCTGACCTGGACCGAATTGCACGAGCGGGTGACGGAAACCGCGAACCTGTTTCGCAGCTTGGGCGTCGGGCCGGACGATGTGGTGGCCTATCTGCTGCCCAATTGCATCGAGGCGCCGATCGTGCTGCTGGCCGGCGCGACGGCGGGGATCGTGAACCCCATCAACCCGCTGCTGGAGCCGGACCATATCGCCGCCATCCTGCGCGAAACCGGGGCCAAGGTGCTGGTGACGCTGAAAAGCTTTCCCAAGTCCGAGGTCGCGCAGAAGGCCGCCCAGGCCGTGGCGCAGGCCCCGAAGGTGCAGACCGTGCTGGAGGTCGACTTGCGCGGCTACCTGACCGGGGTCAAGCGCCTGCTGGTGCCGTTGATGCGGCCCAAGGTTCCCGCCCGCCACCCGGCCAAGGTGATCGACTTCGAAGCCGCCGCCAGCGCCTGCAAGCACAACCGCCTGACCTTCGACGAGCCGGCCGAGGACCGGGTCGCCGCCTTTTTCCACACCGGCGGCACCACCGGCATGCCCAAGGTCGCCCAGCACAAGCAGTCGGGCATGATCTATAACGGCTGGCTGGGCGGCACTTTGCTGTTCACGGAAACCGACGTGCTGATGTGCCCCTTGCCGATGTTTCACGTCTTCGCCGCCTATCCGGTGCTGATGTCCTGCCTGATATCGGGCGCGCAACTGGTCATGCCGACGCCCGCCGGCTATCGCGGCGAGGGGGTGTTCGACAATTTCTGGAAGCTGATCGACCGCTGGCAGGCGACCTTCCTGATCACCGTGCCCACCGCCATCGCCGCGCTGATGCAGCGCCCGGTCGATGCCGATGTCTCGTCGCTCAAGACCGCGATCTCGGGCTCGGCCCCCCTGCCGATCGAGCTTTACAACCGCTTCAAGGCCGCGACCGGGGTCGAGATCGCCGAGGGCTACGGGCTGACCGAGGCGACCTGCCTGGTATCGTGCAATCCCGTCGACGGGCTGAAAAAGGTCGGCTCGGTCGGCCTGCCACTGCCCTATACGCATGTGCGCATCCTGCAACGCCAGAACGGCGGTTTCCGCGAATGCGCCACCGACGAGATCGGCGAGATCTGCGTGGCCAATCCCGGCGTCTTCGAGGGCTCGACCTATACCGAGGCCGACAAGAACCATGACCTGTTCGCCGAAAGCCGCTTTCTGCGCACGGGCGATCTGGGGCGGATGGACGCCGACGGCTATCTGTGGATCACCGGCCGCGCCAAGGACCTGATCATCCGCGGCGGCCACAACATCGACCCCGCCGAGATCGAGGACGCGCTGCTGTCCCATCCCAAGGTCGCCTCGGCCGGGGCCATCGGCCAGCCCGACAGCTTTGCGGGCGAACTGCCCTGTGCCTATGTCGAACTGATCGCGGGGGCCGAGGTCGGCCTGGACGAGTTGATGGACCATGCCCGCGCCCATATCCACGAACGCGCGGCCATCCCCAAGCATATCGAGATCCTGCCCGAACTGCCCAAGACCGCGGTCGGCAAGATCTTCAAGCCCGACCTGCGCAAGCTGGCGATCCGCCGGGTCTATGACGCAGCCCTGGCCGAATCGGGTCTGGCGGCCCAGGTGGCCGAGGTGATCGACGACCGCAAGCGCGGCCTGGTCGCCCGCATCCAGCCCAGGGGCCAGGTCGACCGCGGCGCCGTCGAGCAATTGCTGGGCCAATATGCGCTGCCCTGGGAATGGGCGTGACGCCGCCCATCGCGCCGGCCGCATCAACGGGCAGTCCGGTGCGGGCGGCGCCGCATCCGGCCGGCCTTAGGCGGCGTTGGGCGGCCCTTTCAGCGGCAGCACCTGCGAGGGCGCCAGCCGGCCCAGGAAATCGGTGCACCAGTGGAACACGTCGTTATGGGTCAGCCCCTCCATCATCCGGGCATGGCGGCGCTGCCTTTCCTCGCGCGGCATCGACACCGCCTGGGTAATGGCCTGGGCGATGGCGTCCTCGTCATAGGGATTGACCAAAAGCGCGCCGGGCCCCAGCTCTGCCGCCGCCCCGGCAAAGCGCGACAGAACCAGCACGCCCGGATCCTCGGGGTCCTGTGCGGCGACATATTCCTTGGCCACCAGGTTCATCCCGTCGCGCAACGGGGTCACCAGGGCCACATTCGCCATCCGATAGATGCAGGCCAGCACCTGCTGGCTGAAGGCGCGGTTGACATAACGCATCGGCGCCCAGTCGAGCCGTCCCATGGTGCCGCCGATATGGCCGGCAAGCTCGGCCACCTCGCGCTGCAAGCTGTCATATTCATGCACGCCCGAGCGGCTTTTGGGGGTGATCTGCAAATAGGTGACGTGGCCCGCCCAATGCGGCTGGGTTTCCAGGAAGCGGCGATAGCCGTTCAGGCGCTGGACCAGCCCCTTGGAATAATCCAGCCGGTCCACGCCCACGATTAGCTGCTGCTCGCCCAAGGTGGCGCGGAACTTGCGCACCGTCGGATTGCGCACCCCCTGGCAGGCCAGGCGCGCGAAATTGCCGGTATCGATGCTGATCGGAAAGGTGCCGACCTGAAAGTGGCGGCCGGTGGTGTCGACGAAATCGGTCTCGCCGGCGCGGCGGGTGGCCAGTTCGCCGCGTTGCAGGCATTCGCGGAAATTGGCGGCATCGTTTTCGGTCTGGAATCCCAGCAGGTCATAGGCGGTCATCGACTGCAACAGCCGGGCACCCATCGGCAGCGTCAGATAGACATCGGGCGCAGGCCACGGGATATGCATGAAAAAGCCGATGCGGTTGCGCACCCCCAGCCGGCGCAATTCGTCCGCCAGCGGCATCAGGTGGTAGTCATGGACCCAGATCAGGTCGTCTTCCTGGATCAGCGGCAAAAGCCGCTCGGCGAAAAAGCGGTTGACGCGGAAATAGCCCTGGGCATCGCGGCGGGCAAAGTCGGTCAGGTCGATGCGGTAATGGCATAGCGGCCAAAGCACGCTGTTGGCGAAACCGTTGTAATATTCGGACAGGTCGCGTTCGGACAGGTCGCTTAGCGCATAGGTGATCGACCCCTGTTGCTGAAAGGCCAGCGGCCCCGGTTCGTCTTCGCCGCAGGACTTGCCCGACCAACCCATCCAGACCCCGCCGCGGTCCTGTAGCGCGGCCTGCAAGGCGACGGCCAGCCCGCCCGCCGGCGCGCGGTCGGGATCGGGCACGCGGTTGGAAACGACAATCAGGCGGCTCATAATATCTCCTCCCAGGATCGCGAGAGCGCAATGGCAGAGTTGATCAGCCCGACCATGGAATAGGTCTGGGGGAAGTTCCCCCAAAGCTCTCCGCTTTCGACATGGACGCCTTCGGACAGAAGGCCCAGATGGTTGCGGCGCGACAGGATGTCGTCAAAGATGTGGCGCGCCTCCTCGCGCCGGCCGGTGCGGACCAGGGCGTCGATCAGCCAGAAGGTGCAGGCGGTGAATGCCGTTTCGGGCGGGCCGAAATCGTCCGGCCGACGATAGCGATAGACATGGTTGCCAAAGCGCAGCTCCGCCTCGCAGGCGGCGACGGTCGACAGGAAGCGCGGATCGTTGGGCGCCACGAAGCCGGTCTGCGCCATCAATAGCAGGCTGGCGTCCAGGTCCTCGCCCTCGAATGTCGCGACGAAGGACTGGCGCGCCTCGTTCCAGGCGCGGCGGTGGATGCCCTCGTGGATCGTGGATGCGGCGGCGCTCCAGCGCGCGGCGCTGTCGGGCAGGCCCAACCGGGCCGCGATGCGCCCCAGCCGCTCGCAGGCCGCCCAGCACATCAGCGCGGAATGGGTATGCACTTCGCTGCGGTTGCGGAACTCCCACAGGCCGGCATCGGGCCGGTCCCAGCGCGCCACCGCCTGTTCGCCCAGCCGTTCAAGCTGGCGGAACAGATGTTCGCCGCCAAGCTGGGGCAGCCTTTCGTCGAAAAAGCACTGGATCGCCGCCAGCACGATCGAGCCGTAGCCGTCATTTTGCACCTGCGTCCAGGCGGCATTGCCGCAGCGCGCCGGGCCGAAGCCGCGATAGCCGCCAAGCGTCGGCACCAGTTGCTCGTCCAGCTTGCGCTCCAGCCCCAGGCCGAACAGGGGCTGCATATAGCCGTCCTCGGACGCGGCCACCAGGTTCGACACGTAGATCAGGTAGTTCTCCATCGTGCGGGTGGCGCTGAGGCTGTTGAGCGCCTGCACGGTGAAATAGGAATCGCGCAGCCAGCAATAGCGGTAATCCCAGGTCCGCCCGCTGGCGCCGTATTCCGGGATCGAGGTGGTCAGCGCCGCGACGATGCCGCCAGTCTCTTCGTTGGAACACAGCTTCAGCGTGATGGCCGCGCGGATCACCACGTCCTGAAAATCCGCCGCCAGCGACAGGCTGCGCACCCAGTCCAGCCAGTAAAGCCGCGTTTCGGCCAGGAACATGTTGGCAATGGTCGAGGCGCTGTCGCTTAGCCCCTCGTCCGGTCCCAGCAGGAAGACATGCGGCCCGTCCAGCAGAAAGGGGGTGCGCGAAAGCACATATTCGATCGGCGCGTCGGTGGTCAGCCGCAGGGTCTGATCGCCAAGCATGTAGCGCACATGGTTGGTGCCGCGCGAAATCTCGGGCGGATGCGCGCCATAGGATTGCCGCGGGCGCAGCGACACGGTCAATCGCGGCGTCCCGCGGATCGGCTCGACGATGCGGGTGATGGTGGCGCCGCGAAAGATGCGGCCGTTCTTACGGTAGCGGGGGGCAAAATCGGTGATCCGCGCCTGGTTGCCGTCGCGGTCGGTCAGCACCGTTTCCAGGATCGCGGTGTTGCGCTGATAGCGCTGGCTTGTCGACACCTGGTCGCAAAGCCGCAGGCTCCAGGCGCCCTCGCCCGGTTCGCCCGGCGGGCCCAGCAGCGCGCAAAACACCGGGTCGCCGTCCAGCCGCGGCAAGCACATCCAGTTCAGCGTTCCGGCCGGGTCGATCAGCGCCGCCACGGCGGAATTGCCGATGACGCCCAGATCCAGCGTCTGCATCGAAGGGGGCGGCGCGGCGTTCATGGGACCAGCCCCCCCAGCCAGCGCCGGAAATCGGCCGGCTCCTCCAGCCGCGATAGGGCGGCGCTGCGGCTGAACTGCGCCTGGGACCCGACCAGCATGGACAGCCCGCCCCGGCCATTGACGGCGCGAAACATATCCTCGTCGGTCACGTCATCCCCGGCGGCAAAGGGGCGCCGCCCCAGAAAGGGCGGCATGTCCATCAGCGCCTTGACGGCGCGGCCCTTGTTGGCATCGGCGGGTCCCAGTTCGACCACCGCCTTGCCGGGGCGCAGCGCATAGGCGGGACCGGCCAGCCCGGCCGCCTGGGCCATGATCCGGGCGACCGCCTGGGCGTGGTCGGGGGCAAGCCGGTAATGCAGGGCAAATCCGGCGCCCTTGTCCTCGAACAGCACGCCGGCCAGGAACTGGGCGGCGCGCTGCGCCATCTCGCGCGCCTTGGCATAGCTGGGCGGGGGCGGCTGTTCCGACAGGGCGGAATGGTCCTGGCGCAGCCGCATTTCGGCCCCGTGCAGCCCGGCAAGGGTCAGCGGCTGGCCGGGAAACAGGCTTTCGGCAAAGCCGACCGAGCGGCCGGTGACGATGGCCAGCGCGCCCCCGGTTGCCGCGTCAAGCCGCGCCAGGGTCTGGCGCAGGCCCGGCGCCACCACCACCGCTTCGGGGGTATGGGCCAGGTCCAGAAGCGTTCCGTCAAGGTCCAGGAAAAAAGCCCAGTCCGACAGCGAACCGTCAATGATTGCGTTTGCGTCCGCCGTGGTTGCCGAGATGATTTTCTGCATAACTCCCAAAGATCACGATTTCGCTGCGGCCCTGGGGCGCAGGCATTGCGATAGTGCGATTGGCGGGCCGCGTCGGGCGCTTGATGCACCTGGCGACCATGTCGAGACCGGCGTTCCGGCCCCTTCCTGCGCCTTGCGACGGTGCAGGCATACAACAGCAATAGCAGCAAAAGGTTCCGCCGGAAACCCGCAAGGTCGTTTCGCGGCGGCGGGATTGCGCAATGCGGCAAGGACGGGGCGGGAAAACACCGTCCCTTGCGGCCCCGGCGGGACATCGCCAGGGGCCGCGGGAATGGGCAAGACCGGGCGCAGCCTGGGCGATCCCGGCCCTTGCCGGACTATTTCACGCGGACCCAGCGCTGGGTCTTGCAAAACATCGCGACGCAGCCGGAAACATCCAGCAGCTTGCCGTCAAGCTGCATCCTGGACTTATAGGTCTTGTCGGCGCCCGGATCCCAGATCGTGCCGCCCGAGAACTTGCCGCCCCCGTCATCGGTCATGCCGGCGACGATGTTCTTGCCGGCATAGGGCGAGCCGATTTCCTTGCCGGCCCGGTCGAAGCTCTTGACCAGCCGCCCGCAATATTTGCCGCCGCAATCGTAGAACTCGACCATGCCGACATTGCCGTCGTCATTGGCCTGGGTCTGGAAGATGCCGCCTATGCCCTGGGCCTGGACCGTGGTTCCGGCCAAGACCAGCAGGGCGGCGGTTGCCAATGCCTTCATGATGATTCCCCCTTTTGCCAAGGTGATGGCGCGGCTTGCAGGATGCGGGCGCGAAGCTTTGCCGATCAAGCCTGACGTGAGGTCGCAGCCACCGCGCCGGGGCCTTTCGGATCGCGGCGGGCTGTGGCAAAGGGACGCCACGCTATCAGGAGAGATGCGATGATCCTTTATCCCGCGATCGACCTCAAGGACGGCAATTGCGTGCGCCTGCTGCGCGGCGACATGGAGGCGGCGACCGTCTTCGGCACCGATCCCGCCGCGCAGGCCCGCGCATTCCAGGATGCCGGGGCGGAATGGCTGCATCTGGTCGACCTGAACGGCGCCTTCGCCGGCAAGCCGGTGAATGCCGACGCGGTCGAGGCGATCCTGGCCGCCATCGACGTGCCCGCCCAACTGGGCGGCGGCATCCGCGACATGGCCACCATCGAGGCCTGGCTGGATCGCGGGCTGGCGCGGGTCATCCTGGGCACCGTCGCGGTCGAAGACCCCGACCTGGTACGCGAGGCGGCGATGGCATTTCCCGGCAAGATCGCCGTGGGCATCGACGCGCGCGGCGGCCGGGTGGCGGTGCGCGGCTGGGCGGAAGACACCAATGTCACCGCCGTCGAACTGGCGCATCGCTTCGAGGACGCGGGGACGGCCGCCATCATCTATACCGATATCGACCGCGACGGCGCCATGGCCGGACCCAACATCGCCGCGACCGAGGCCCTGGCGCGGGCGGTGAACATTCCGGTCGTCGCCTCGGGCGGGGTCAGCTCGATGCAGGACCTGATGGCGCTGCGGGCAACCGGGGTCATCGCCGGCGCGATTTCGGGCCGGGCGCTTTACGACGGCGCCATCGACCTGAATGCGGCGCTGAAGGCGCTGGCCTGACGGCGCGGGACGAGGTAACAGGACGCATGCTGAAGACCCGTGTGATCCCCTGTCTGGATGTCGCCGATGGCCGCGTGGTCAAGGGCGTGAATTTCGTCGGCCTTCGCGATGCCGGCGACCCGGTCGAAGCCGCGCGCGCCTATGACGCCGCCGGCGCGGACGAGATCTGCTTTCTCGACATCCATGCCACGCATGAAAACCGCGGCACCATGTATGACCTGGTGACGCGCACCGCCGAAGCCTGTTTCGTGCCGCTGACCGTGGGCGGCGGCGTGCGCAGCCACCAGGATGTGCGCGCGCTGCTGCTGGCGGGCGCCGACAAGGTCAGCTTCAACTCGGCCGCCGTCGCGAACCCCGACGTGATCGCCGAGGCGGCCGACCGTTTCGGCAGCCAATGCATCGTCTGCGCCATCGACGCCAAGACCGTGGCGCCGGGCCGCTGGGAAATCTTTACCCATGGCGGCCGCAAGCCCACCGGCATCGACGCGGTGGAATTCGCCCGCACCGTCGCCGCCAAGGGCGCGGGCGAAATCCTGCTGACCAGCATGGACCGCGACGGCACGCAATCGGGCTTCAACATCCCGCTGACCCGCGCCGTGGCCGATGCGGTCACGATCCCGGTCATCGCCTCGGGCGGGGTCGGCACGCTGGACCATCTGGTCGAGGGGGTGCTGGAAGGCCATGCATCCGCGGTTCTGGCCGCTTCGATCTTTCATTTCGGCACCTTCACCCTGCGCGAGGCCAAGGAACACCTGGCCGCCGCCGGCATCCCGGTGCGGCTGGCATGACCGCCCTGCCCCAGACCGGCCTGCATCGCCTGGCCCAGACCATCGCAGCGCGCAAGGGCGCCGATCCCTGCACAAGCTGGACCGCCAAGCTGCTGGCCAAGGGCCCCGAGAAATGCGCCGAGAAATTCGGCGAAGAGGCCATCGAGGCGATCATCGAGGCGGTCAAGGGCGACCGCGAGCGGCTGGTTTCCGAAGCGGCCGACACGCTTTACCACCTGCTGGTCATGCTGGCGGCGCGCGATGTGACGCTGGCGGACGTGGAAAATGAACTTGACCGCCGCGAGGGGCGTTCGGGGATCGAGGAAAAAGCGTCTCGAAAGTGACAACATGCTGGACATGCTGGCGGGCGAGTTCTCGCGCCCGATGAGCCTGCCCGCCGGCGTCGTCGCATTGCGGCTGACCATGGCGGTTCTATTGGGCGGGGTGATCGGCTGGGAACGCGAGGTGAAATCCCGCGCAGCCGGGCTGCGCACGCATATGCTGATCGCGCTGGCCGCGGCCTGTTTCACCCTGGTCGCGATGGAGCTGGTCGATTTCAGCCCGGTGAACGAAAGCCAGCAGCGCACCGATCCGCTACGCCTGATCGAGGCGGTGACGGCGGGCGTCGCATTCCTGGCCGCCGGGTCGATCGTGATCAACCGCGGCAATGTGCGCGGCATCACCACCGGCGCCTCGATGTGGCTTTGCGGCGCCATCGGGCTTTGCTGCGGCACCGGCGATTTGCGCCTGGCGCTGATGGCCACCGGCATGGCCATGGTGGTGCTGTATCTGATCCGGGTGCTGATCAGCCCGGCCGCCCGTGGCGCGAACGGCCGCGACAGCGACTAGGGCGCGACCGCGACCACCCTGACCGCGCCGCCCTGCGCGGAAAGCGCGATCTCGCCCGCCGCCAGCCGCAGCGCGTCCTGGCCAAAGACCTCGGCCCGCCAGCCCGACAGCGCCGGCAGGTTGCGCGCCCCCGAGGCGATGGCGTCCAGGTCGGCGGCCGATGCGATCAGCCGCGGCGCCACCCCGGCCGCATCGGCCTTGGCCTTCAGCAGCACCCGCAGCAGATCCGCCAGCGCCGCATTGCCGGGCCGGCCCGGCTCTTCGGGGGCGGGCTTGGGCAGGTCCTTGGCCTCGATCCCGGCCTTGACCGCGGCCAGGATGCCGCTGGCGATCTCGCCCCGCCGCGCGTCGCGCAGCAGCAGCCGGGATTTGGCCAGGTCGCCCTCGGTCAGCGGCTTGGTCGAGGCAAGCTCGATCAGCGCATCGTCCTTGAACACGCGGGCGCGCGGGATGTCGCGGTCCTGCGCATAGGTTTCGCGGAAACGCGCCAGTTCCCGCACCACGGCCAGGAAGCGGGGCGAGCCCGACCGGGTGCGCACCCGCTCCCACGCCTCTTGCGGGCGGGTGATATAGGTTTCCGGGTTCAGCAGCACCGCGACCTCTTCGCCCAGCCAGGGCGCGCGGCCGGTCTTGTCGAGCTGCGCCGACAGGAATTCGTAGATCGCCCGCAGATGCGTCACGTCGGCCAGCGCATAGGCCGCCTGGGCCTCGGACAGCGGCCGGTGCGACCAGTCGGTAAAGCGCGACGACTTGTCCAGCGGCTGGCGGGCGATCTTCTTGACCAGGGTCTCGTAGCCGACCTGTTCGCCAAAGCCGCAGACCATGGCGGCGATCTGTGTGTCGAACAGCGGATCGGGCATCACGCCGGCGTCGTGGAAAAAGATCTCCAGGTCCTGGCGGGCGGCGTGAAACACCTTGACGGTCGCCTTGTGGCGGAACAGGTCGTAAAGCGGTTCCAGCGACAGGCCATCGGCCAGCGGGTCGATCAGCACCGCGGTGCCGCCGGCGGCCTTGGCGGCCGAGGCCGGGGGCAGCGCCGCCTGGATCAGGCAAAGCCGGGAATAATAGGTCCGTTCGCGCAGAAATTCGGTGTCGAGCGTGACATAAGGCTGGGTCTTGGCCAGGGCGCAGAACTCTGCCAGTTCCTCGGTCGTCGTCAGGGTCCGAATTTCGGTCTTCTCGTCATTTGGTGCTTTTGCGGGCATCGGGCTCTTTCAAGGGGCGGTTCTTCCGCCGGCGATTCCTTGGGAATTATCCAGGCGTGATCGAATTTCAAGACACGACCCGACGTTCAAGGCGGATCAATGTCGCCCTGTGCCCGCATTGCCTCGAATTGGGCGACGAAACCGGCCAGGGTTCCGCGCGCCACCGCATCGCGCAGCCCGGCCATCAATTCCTGGAAATAATGCAGGTTGTGCCAGGTCAGCAGCATCCCCGAGATCATCTCGCCGGCGCGAAAGACATGGTGCAGGTAGGCGCGGCTGTAGCCGGTGCAGGCCGGACAGGTGCAGTCGGCATCCAGCGGCCGCGGATCGTCGGCATGGCGGGCGTTCTTGATGTTGACCTGTCCGCGCCGGGTCCAGGCCTGCCCCGTGCGCCCGGACCGCGACGGCAGCACGCAATCCATCATGTCCACCCCGCGCAGGACCGCGCCGACGATGTCGTCGGGCTTGCCCACGCCCATCAGGTAGCGCGGCTTGTCTTCGGGCAGGAAGCCGGGCGCATAGTCCAGGACGCCGAACATGGCCTCTTGCCCCTCGCCCACGGCCAGGCCGCCGATGGCATAGCCGTCAAAGCCGATCGCGCGCAGCGCCTGTGCCGATTCCTCGCGCAGTTCGCGGCTGACGCCGCCCTGCATGATGCCGAACAGCGCATGTCCCGGCCGGTCGCCAAAGGCATCGCGACTGCGCTGCGCCCATCGCATCGACATGCGCATGGATTTCGCCACCGCCTCGTCCGAGGCCGGAAGCGCCGGGCATTCGTCAAAGGCCATCACGATGTCCGAGCCCAGCAGGCGCTGGATTTCCATGCTGCTTTCGGGCGACAGGTGATGCTTGGAGCCGTCGACATGGCTGGAAAAGATCACGCCCTCTTCGGTCAGCTTGCGCAGGCTGGACAGCGACATGACCTGGAAGCCGCCCGAATCGGTCAGGATCGGCCGCGGCCAGTTCATGAACTTGTGCAGCCCGCCCAAGCGGGCAATGCGTTCCGCACCCGGCCGCAGCATCAGGTGATAGGTATTGCCCAGCAGGATGTCGGCGCCGGTGGCGCGCACCGATTCGGGCAGCATCGCCTTGACCGTGGCGGCGGTGCCGACCGGCATGAAGGCGGGGGTGCGGATCTCGCCGCGCGGGGTGTGGATGACGCCGCTGCGGGCGCGGCCGTCGCGCGCGTGGACGGTGAAATGGAATCTGTCGCTCATGCCTGCGCAGATAGGGGGTTTCGCCGCCGGATGCAAAGCCGGCCTTACCCGCCGGCCGCGCGCAACAGTTTCGCCCGTTCCGGCGGAATGGCGGCGATTTCCAGCGCGGTAAAGACATGCAGCGTATCAAGCTGGCGGTCCACCACCGCATGGTCGCTGACCCAGCCCCCCATCGCCAGGTATGAGCGCAGAAGCGGCGGCATCGCCGCCATGGCGCGGCGCGGATCGGGCTTGCGCAGCCGCAGGGCGCGGGCAAAGCGAAACACCTGCGGCGCCTTGACCCGCGGCAGCCAGCGCCGCGGCGCCAGATGCCGCTCGCGCAGCATGGCGAATGCGTCCTCGTAGCCGCTGGTATCCGTACCCGCAAAGCTGGAACAGCCAAACAGCATCTCGATGCGCTGGTCATCGACATGGCGGGCCAGCGCACCCCAGGCCAGGCGCAGGATATCGGGATCGTGCCATCCCGGCCGGATGCAGAAGCGCCCGATCTCGGCCATGCGGCCAGAAAAGCCGTTCAGCCGCGACAGGTCGTAATGGCGCGCCGAATAGCTGTCGCCGATCTGGGCACCCCCGGACAGGGTCAGCATGCGAAAGCAGCCCACCAGCCGGCCGCCGGCGGTTTCGCGAATCAGCACATGCCGGCAGCGGTCGTCGTAATCGTCGCGGTCCAGCGGCTGGGCCCCCGCGCTGCCGTCGCGCGCCGGAAAGCAAAGCCAGCGCAGCGCCTGGGCCTCGCGGATTTCCGCGGCGCTTTCGGCAAATCCCAGGCGGTAGCGGCCCTTGCTCAGTGACATCATGGCATTCTGCCCGATCCGTGAATCGGCCCCGTTCGACTTGCCAGCGCCCATCCTGCACCTATCTTGTAACAGCAGCGCAGCAGGATAGAAGGGCCAAGATGACAGAGCGTATCGTCAAGAGCGACGCCGAATGGCGGGCGGAACTGGATGCCGAAACCTATCGCGTGACGCGGCAGGCGGGGACGGAACGGCCGTTTTCGCATCCGGGCTTTCCCAAGGGGCCGGGGCATTACGAATGCGTCTGTTGCGGCGCGCGGCTGTTCGACGCGGATGCCAAGTTCGAAAGCCATTGCGGCTGGCCCAGCTTTTCGGGGCCCAGCAGCTCTGCCCAGGCCGGCCGGATCGACGAACATCACGACGCCAGCCACGGCATGATCCGCACCGAGGTCCGTTGCCATCGCTGCGACGCGCATCTGGGCCATGTGTTTCCCGATGGGCCGCCGCCCTCGGGCTTGCGCTATTGCATCAACGGCGTGGCCCTGCGCTTCGTGCCGGAACCGGGTTGACGGGCGCGGCAAGGCGGCACCGGCCCGGCCCGCATGGATCCCGGCGGCGGGATCCAGCGCAAAAGGGACGCCCGGCCGGGCGCCCTTTCCCATCAATCGCCCAGGAAATCGCCGGCTTGCACGCGGCCGACATTGCCCAGAAGCTGCCGGATCAGGCCAAGGCTGGTGATGCCAGAATCGGTGACGCGGCGCGACAGCACCACGACCCGCCCGCGCTCCAGCCCAAAGCGTTCCACATTGCTGACCACGCCGTTTTCGGCAAAGCTGATCGCCACGACCTCGCGGTCGATTTCCTGCGGTTCGCGCGGCCCATAGAATCGCCAGCGCGAACCCACGTAATACCAGGCCGAGCCGGTCAAGAGCCCCCCCGCGGATGGGCGGCCGATCAGCCCCTCCAGTTCGGATTGCTGCGTCTGGCCGACGACGACCTGCGCCAGCTGCTCTTCGGGCGGGGTATATCCGTGGTTGCGATAGGTGGCCTGGCAGGCAGAAAGGCCAAGAGACGCGGCCAATGCAAGACCCATGAGCTGCCGCCGGGAAAACTTCATCTTCTCTCTGTCCCCTTACGCGCCTGTTGACGCCGCGCGACAGGCTTAGCAAACTCATGCCCCACGCTCAAGAATATCCAGACCCATGGGCCAAATCGCCCGCGAAAGGCCACCGATGACCGTTTCCAAAACCCCGCAGACCCGGTTCCGGGTGGCCCATCTGAACCCGCGCCAGCCGACCGACTTCGCCCTGGCACCCGATGACGCCGCGCGCGCGGCGCTGGCGGACGAACTGGGGCTGGATGCCCTGCCCCGGCTAGGCTTTACCGGCCAGATCCGGGCCGTCTCCAGCGATGCCTGGGAGGTGACGGGCACGCTTTGCGCCCGCGTCGTGCAGCCCTGCGTGGTGACGCTGGCCCCCGTCGCGACCGACTTGCAGGACATGGTGCATCGCATCTTCTCGCCCCATGTCGCCCCGCCCCAGGGCGACGAGGTCGAGATGCCCGACGATGCGCTTGAGCCGCTGGGCCAGTTCATCGACACCGAGGCGATCATGACAGAGGCGCTGGTGCTGGCCCTGCCGCTTTATCCGCGCGCCGAGGGCGCGGCGCTGGACGCCGCCGAACCCGCCCCCGACGAGCCGGCCCGCAAGCCGCTTGCCGGGCTGGCGGACCTGCTGAAACAGTCCAGGCACCGCCCCGACTAGGGCAGCCGCTGAAGCCGTTCCCAATCCGGCGCGATCTCTGGTCCCAGGTTCAGCGGCGCCAGCATGCCCTGGCCCAGGATGTGATCGGCGGCCTTTTCGCCGGTCATGATCGTGGGCGCGTTCAGGTTGCCGTTGGTGATGCGCGGAAAGACCGAACTGTCGGCGACGCGTAGCCCCTCGACCCCGATCACCCGCAATTCCGGGTCCACTACCGCCATCGGATCGTCGGCGCGGCCCATCCGCGCCGTGCCGCAGGGGTGAAATGCCGACTCGGCATGGTCGCGGATGAAGGCGTCGATCTGGTCGTCGCTCACCACCTCCTCGCCGGGCTGGATCTCGTGACCCTTGTATTCGGCAAAGGCCGGCTGCGCGAAGATTTCCCGCGTCAGGCGCACGCAGGCGCGGAACTCGGCCCAGTCGTCGGGATGCGACATGTAGTTGAAGCGGATCTCGGGCGCCGCCTTGGGATCGGCCGAGACCAGCCGCACCGTGCCGCGCGATTTCGACCGCATCGGCCCGACATGGACCTGAAAGCCGTGCCCTTCGGCCGCCGCCCGGCCGTCATAGCGCACCGCCAGCGGCAGGAAGTGATACTGGATATCAGGATATTCGACCCCCGCGGCCGAGCGGATGAACCCGCAGCTTTCGAACTGGTTGGACGCCCCCAGCCCCGTCCCCGTCGCCAGCCATTGCGCCCCGATCGAGCCCTTTCCCCAAAGGTTCCAGTGCTTGTAAAGCGTGACCGGCTTGGTCGCGGTATATTGCATATAGACTTCAAGATGATCCTGAAGATTCGCGCCGACGCCGGGCCGGTCGGCCCGGACCTCGATGCCGCGCTCGCGCAGATGATCCGCCGGGCCGATGCCAGACAGCATCAGAAGCTTAGGCGTATTGATCGAACTCGCCGAAAGGATCACCTCGTGCTTCGCCCGGAAGACATTGACGCCGCGGGTATTCCTGACCTCGACACCCACGGCGCGCCCGTCCTCGAAGACCACGCGCTGCGCCAAGCCGCGCCGCAGCCGCAGCCGCCCGGTTTCCAGCGCCGGGCGCAGATAGGCATTGGCGGCCGACCAGCGCCGCCCTTCCCAGATCGTCGCCTCCATGGCGCCGAACCCTTCCTGGCGCGCGCCGTTGTAATCCTCGGTCGTCGGATAGCCGGCCTGGCGCCCGGCGCGGATGAAGGCGTCGAACAGCGGATTGCTGCGCGAGCCGCGGGTGACATGCAAAGGCCCCTCGCTGCCGCGATAATCGCTGACCGCGCCATGCGAATTTTCCATGCGCTTGAAATAGGGCAGCACGTCGGCATAGGCCCAGCCGCTGGCGCCGCTTTCCGCCCAGAAGTCGAAATCCCTGGCGTGGCCGCGCACAAAGACCATGCCGTTGATCGAACTCGACCCGCCGATGACCTTGCCGCGCGGCGTGACCAGCCGCCGCCCGCCCAGATGCGGCTCGGGCTGGGAGGAAAAGCCCCAGTCATAGCGGCGCATGTTCATCGGATAGCTCAGCGCCGCCGGCATCTGGATAAAGGGCCCCATGTCGCTGCCGCCGTATTCGATGACCTCGACCCGCTTGCCGGCCATCACCAGCCGGTATGCCAGCGCGCAGCCGGCCGAGCCGGCGCCGACGATCACATAATCCGCGGTCACGCCTGCCTCCCCTGCACCGTCGTCGCGGCTTTCACCGTTTTCCAAATACCCACGCCCACCGCGCCACCGGCGCCATGCCGATCAATAGGGCGCATCGACCCCTCCCATGCCGACATAGACCGATTTCAACTGCGAATAATGCTCAATCGCCGCGGCCGAGTTCTCGCGCCCGATCCCCGACAGCTTGACGCCGCCAAAGGGCGCCTCGACCGGGGTCAGGTTATACGCGTTGATCCAGGTGGTGCCGGCCTGCAAGGCCGCAGCGACCCGGTGGCCGCGCGCCAGGTCGCGGGTGAACACCCCCGCCGCCAGCCCATAGGGCGTGGCATTGGCGCGGGCCACCGCCTCTGCTTCGGTGGCGAAACCCAGGACCGACATGACCGGGCCAAAGATTTCCTCGCGGGCGATCCACATGTCGTCCGTCACCCCGGCAAAGACCGTGGGCGGCACGAAGGTCCCCTCGCCCGGCCCGCCGCAGACCAGCCGCGCGCCCTCGGACTGGCCGCGTTCGATGGCGGCGCGGACCTTGCAAAGCTGCGCGGGGCTGATGATCGGGCCGTGCTGGGTCGCCTCGTCCAGCGGATCGCCGATCCGCACCGCGGCCAGCCGCTTTGCCAGCCGCTCCAGGAATGCCGGCAGGATGCCCTCCTGCACGAAGACCCGCGTCCCGTTCGAGCAGACCTGGCCCGAGGAATAGAAATTCGCCAGCACCGCCGCGCCGACCGCGTCCTCAAGGCTGGCGTCGTCAAAGACGATCAGCGGCGACTTGCCGCCCAGTTCCATGGTGACATGACGCATCCCCTCGGCGGCTGCGGCATAGACCTTTTGCCCGGTCGCGACCGAGCCGGTCAGCGAGACCTTGGCCACGCGCGGGTCCGTCGCCAGCGCCGCGCCGACCGCGCCCCCGCCCTGCACCACGTTGAAGATGCCCGGCGGCAGCCCGGCCTCGGTCAGGATTTCCGCCAGCTTCAGCGCGCCAAGCGGC
Organism: Paracoccus thiocyanatus; assembly: GCF_900156255.1. Taxonomy (GTDB): domain Bacteria; phylum Pseudomonadota; class Alphaproteobacteria; order Rhodobacterales; family Rhodobacteraceae; genus Paracoccus; species Paracoccus thiocyanatus. Next base: position 198,171 of record NZ_FTMK01000001.1, on the reverse strand, counting down.
GTTTCCTCGCTGGGCTTGAAGACCATGGCATTGCCCATGGCCAGCGCCGGCGCCGCCTTCCAGCAGGCGATCTGGCTGGGATAGTTCCAGGCGCCGATGCCGGCGCAGACCCCCAGCGCCTCGCGGATGGTATAGACGAAATCGCCGCCCAGCGGGATCGCTTGCCCGGTGACGGTGGGCGCCAGCCCGCCGAAATATTCCAGCGCCTCGGCGCCCGAGGGCCAGTCGGCCACCCGCGTTTCCTGGATCGGCTTGCCGGTATCCAGCGTCTCAAGCCGCGCCAGCTCCTCGGCGCGGTCGCGGATGATCTGCGCGGCGCGGATCAGCACCCGGCCGCGCTCGACCGGGCGCAACGCCGCCCAGGCGGGCTGCGCGGCCTGCGCAGCCGCCATGGCCTGCGCCACCTGCTTCGGCGTCGCCGCGCGCAGGGTGGCGATCACCGCACCGTCATAGGGATAATGCACCGGCAGCGCCTCGCCCTCGCCCTCGGCGAAGCGGCCGGCGATGTAAAGGCTCGCATCGGGTTGCGCGTCATGGCTCATGGCAGCACCTTCTCCAGATAGTCCAGCGTGGTCTGTTCGGCGACGGCGGCGTCAGCGGCCTCTGACAGCGCCGCGCGCACGTAAAGCCCGTCGATCAGCGCCCCCAGCGTGCGGGCGATGGCTTCCGCCGCCGGCCCGGTCAGCGGCCGCAGGGCCGCCAGCAGGTTCGAGGCCAGCCGGCGGTGATAGACCCGCAACAGCCGCGCCGCTTCCGGGTCGACCTGCGCCAGCGCATAGAAGTTCAGCCAGGCGGCGACGGTTTCCCGTTCGAAATTCGCGGCGTCGAAACTGGCGCGGACGATGGCGCGCAGCCGGTCGCGGGGCGCGACCGTTCCGCGCAGCGCCGCGCGGGTCGAATCGCCGTATTGCGTCAGGATGTGGCGCATCGCCGCCAGGAAGATCCGCTCTTTCGAGCCGAAATAGTGATGCGCCAGCGCCGAGGACATGCCCGCCTCGCGCGCGATCTGCGCCACGGTGACGTCCAGCGACCCGGCGCGGCCGATCGTGGCAATGGCGGCGTTGATTAATGCCGCTTTTCGGATAGGTTCAGCGCCAAGCTTGGGCATGACAGAATACCATGATGCAGTTTCGGTTGGAAAATTCGCGCAAGAGAGCCGCATCTGGCCGATCTTTGATTGACTCGTCAATCAATAAAAGCCTTAATTGGCTCACCGTCAACAAGACAAGGAGATAAAGATGACATTTCGCCGCACTACCGCAGCTCTTGCCGTCGGGCTGGTCGCCTCGCTCGCCTCGGCTGGCATGGCTGCGGCCCAAGAGCCGATGGAGTGCCGCAAGGTCGTCTTCTCGGATGTGGGCTGGACCGATATCAGCGCCACGACGGCACTGGCCACGACCGTGCTTCAGGCCCTGGGCTACCAGACCGAGATCAAGGTTCTTTCCGTGCCGGTGACCTATACCGCGATGTCCACCGACGATGTGGACGTGTTCCTGGGCAACTGGATGCCGACGATGGAGGCCGATCTGGCCCCCTATCGCGACGCCGGCACGGTCGAGGTGCTGCGCACCAACCTGACCGGCGCCAAATACACGCTGGCCACCAACAAGGCCGGGGCCGATCTGGGCATCGACGATTTCGCCAAGATCGTCCAGCACAAGGACGCGCTCGACGCCAAGATCTACGGCATCGAGCCGGGCAATGACGGCAACCGCCTGCTGCTGGAGATGGTGGCCGAGAACAAGTTCGACCTGGGCACCTTCGAGGTGGTGGAAAGCAGCGAACAGGGCATGCTGGCCCAGGTCGCCCGCGCCGACGGCGCAGGCAAGCCCATGGTCTTCCTGGGATGGGAGCCGCATCCGATGAACAGCCAGTTCCAGATGACCTACCTGGCCGGCGGCGACGATGTCTTTGGCCCCGATTTCGGCGGCGCGCGCGTCGATACCAACACCCGCGCCGGCTATGTCACATCCTGCCCGAATGTCGGCGCCTTCCTGCAAAACCTGGAATTCACCCTGCCCATGGAGAACGAGGTCATGGGCCGGATCCTGAACGACGGTGAACAGCCTTCGGACGCGGCGCTGGCCTGGCTGAAGGCCAATCCCGATGCCGCCAAGCCCTGGCTGGCCGGCGTGACCAGCGCCGATGGCGGCGATGCGCAGGCCGCGCTGGACAAGCTGCTGTCCGAATAAGCCCTGCCGGGCGCGGGGGGCCGCCCCCCGCGTGCGCGCGCCGCGTCGCCTTGTCCACGGGCGGCCGCATCCACCGACCGGACGGCCCGCCCAAGCCCTGCCCCGCCCTGCGGGCGCAGCGCCGCCGGGATCCGGTCCCTTCGCAAGGCAGAAAGAAGGGGACGCATGGACCAATTGACTGCATTCTTGACCGACAGGAAAATCCCGGTGGGCCGAACCGCCAAGGCGATTTTCGATTGGCTGAACGGCCATGCCGCGGTCGTCTTCAACTTCATCTCGGGGCTGATGGACGGGCTGATCGGCGCCATCCTGCGGATGCTGGAATTTCCGCATCCGCTGGTCTTTACCCTGCTGGCCGTGGCGCTGACCTGGGGCTTGCAGCGCAACTGGAAGACCTGCCTGCTGGTGGGGCTTGGCTTTCTTTTCATTCTGAACCAGGGCTACTGGGAAGAAACCATGCAATCGCTGACGCTGGTCCTTGCGGCCTGCGTGGTCTGCATGGCGATCGGCGTGCCGATCGGCATAGCCGCCGCGCATCGGCCGCGGCTTTACGCCTGGATGCGGCCGGTGCTGGACCTGATGCAGACGCTGCCGACCTTTGTCTATCTGATCCCGGCCATCGTCTTTTTCGGCATCGGCATGGTGCCCGGCCTGATCGCCACGGTGATCTTCGTGCTGCCGGCGCCGATCCGGCTGACACATCTGGGCATCTCGTCAACCCCGCAGGCCCTGGTCGAAGCCGCCACCGCCTTTGGCGCCACGCCGCGCCAGCTTCTGTGGAAAGTGGAACTGCCCAGTGCCACGCCGCAGATCATGGCGGGCCTGAACCAGACCATCATGCTGTCGCTGTCCATGGTGGTGATCGCGGCGCTGGTCGGTGCCTCGGGGCTGGGCGTGCCGGTGGTCCGCGCGCTCAACAGCGTGAACACGTCGCTCGGCTTTGAAAGCGGCATCATCATCGTGGTCGTGGCCATCATGCTTGACCGGATGCTGCGCGTAAGGGGGCGTAATGACTGACACCAGCCAAACCGCACGCAACGCGGTCGAATTCGACAAGGTGAACATCGTCTTCGGCGATGATCCCGACGCTGCCCTGCCGCTGATGGACCAGGGGCTGGAACGCGGCGCGATCAAGGCCGAGACCGGGCAGGTCCTGGGCGTCCACGACTGCTCGCTGGCAGTGCGCGAGGGCGAGATCCTGGTGCTGATGGGGCTTTCCGGCTCGGGCAAGTCCACGCTGTTGCGGGCGGTGAACGGGCTGAATTCGGTCTGCCGCGGCGAGGTGCGGATCTGGGACGGCGCGCGCATGGCCTCGGTCACCAAGGCCCGCGGCGCCCAGTTGCGGCGCCTGCGGCGCGAACATGTGGCGATGGTCTTCCAGCAATTCGGCCTGCTGCCCTGGCGCAGCGTGCGCGAAAACGTCGGGCTGGGGCTGGAACTGGCGGGCATCCCCCAGGCCGAACGGCGCCGCCGCGTCGACGAGCAACTGGCGACGGTGGGCCTGGCCGACTGGGCTGAGCGCAAGGTGGGCGACCTGTCGGGCGGGATGCAGCAGCGCGTGGGGCTGGCGCGCGCCTTTGCCACCCAGGCGCCGATCCTGTTGATGGACGAGCCATTCTCGGCGCTGGACCCGCTGATCCGCAACCGGCTGCAAGGCGAGTTGCTGGAATTGCAGGACCGCTTTCGCCGCACCATCATCTTCGTCAGCCACGACCTGGACGAAGCCTTCCGCATCGGAAACCGCATCGCGCTGATGGAGGGCGGCCGCATCGTCCAGATCGGCACCGCGCGCGAAATCATCGCCCACCCGGCGAATGCCTATGTCGAGGATTTCGTCGCCCATATGAACCCGCTGGCCGTGCTGCGCGCCGAAGACATGGCAGAGCCGGGCGAAGCCCTGGGCAGCCCCCTCGACCGGGCAACCCCGGTGCGCGACGTGATCCGCATGATGACCGAGGCGGGGGCCGAAGCCCTGCCCTTGCAGGGCGGCGGACAGGTCACGCGCCAGGGCATCCTGTCGCGCCTGGTGGTGCAGCCCGGCCAGGGCGGCGGCGCGGTCGAATATTAAGGCCGGGGGGACTTGGCGCGGCGATCCGCAAGCCGGGCGCTTGCGGGTGCCGGCACGGGCGGGGTGGCCGCGTGTTGCGCCAGCCCCGCCTCGCGCCAGGTGATGAAACTGATGGCGGCGATCATGACCGCGCCGCCGGCCAGCACCCAGGGGTCCACCGGCTCGGCAAAAACCAGGGCGCCAAGCAGGCTGGCCCAGACCAGTTGCAGAAAGGTGATGGGCTGCGTCACCGTCAGCGGCGCCGCGGCAAAAGCCCGCGTCATCGCGTAATGGCCGGCGGTGGCGAACAGCGCCGTGCAGGCCAGCACCGCGCATTGCCCCAGCGTCGGCGGCACCCAGACCAGCGCCGCGACCGGCGCCAGCCCGATGCAGACCGTCAGCGACATCATCGCCACCACGACCGAGGCCGGGACCAGTTCCGACAACCGCTTGGCCACCAGATAGGACAGCGCAAAGACCAGCGCCGCACTAAGCTGCGCCACATGGCCCGGCTCCAGCGCTCGGATGCCGGGACGCAGCACCATCATCGCCCCCGCCAGCGCCACGGCAATGGCAAGCGCCCGGCGCCAGGAAATCCGCTCTCCCATCAGCAGCGCCGCGCCTGCCGTCACCAGGATAGGGTTCAGAAAGCCGATGGCCGTCACCTCGGCCACGGTGATGCGCGCCATCGCATAGAACCACAGGATCACCGCCAGCAGGTGCAACCCGCCGCGCAATGCGAAAAGCCTCCAGACCGGCGCCGGAAATCCCCGCCGCAAGGCCGGCAGCAGCGCCGGGACCAGAAACAGCAGCCCAAAGGCAAATCGGATAAAGGCGCCCTCGGCGGCCGGCAGCGCCGTGCCCAGCCAGCGGACCGTGCCGTTCATGCCGACAAAGCAGATCCCCGTCGCCAGCATCCAAAGAATGCCCCGCAGGTCGCTGCGCGCGATGGGTCCGGTCCTGTCCATCGCCCAGCCATGCCCCGCCCGCGCCGCCGGCGCAAGGCTCAGCCGCCCAGCACCAGCCCCAGCGCGATCGACCACATCACCAGGCCGACCAACCCGTCCAGCACCCGCCAGGCCAGCGGTCGGGCGAAAAGCGGCGTCAGCCAGCGCGCGCCATATCCCAGCGCAAAGAAGAACAGCACCGAGCCCGAGACCGCGCCGGCCGCAAACACCCCCCGGCTCTCCCACCCGGCCGAGACCGAACCGATCAGCACCACCGTGTCCAGCCAGACATGCGGATTAAGCCAGGTCAGCCCCGCCAGAACCGCCAGCGTCGCGCCCAGCCCCGCCCCGCCGCCCGGCCCGGCCTGCAAGACCGCGCCACCCCGCCAGGCGGCGCGAAAGCTCCTGGCGCCATAGATCAGCAAAAAGCCCGCGCCGCCCCAGCGCATGACCCCCAGAAACCAGGGCGCAGCCGCAGCGACCGCGCCGGCGCCCATCACCCCCGCCGAAATCAGTATCGCATCCGAGATGGCGCAAAAGGCGCAGACCGCCAGCACATGCCGGCGCATCAGCCCCTGTTTCAGCACAAAGGCGTTCTGCGCGCCGATGGCGACGATCAGCGAAAGGGCGGTGCCAAGTCCGGCGAAATAGGCGTGCATGCGGCTCTCCTTCGCCGCCGTCTTGCCGCTGCGCCGGTGTTCAGGCAAATTCAAAATCATTATCCAGAGTAAGGTTGGCTTAATGCTGGACTATGCGGCCCTTGCGGCGCTTTCGGAAATCATCCGCCGCGGCAGCTTTGACGCGGCTGCGGCGGCGCTTGGCGTCACGCCCTCGGCCGTGTCGCAGCGCATCAAGGGGCTCGAAGAACGGCTGGGCCAGGTGCTGATCCATCGCGGCCCCCCGGCGCGGGGCACCGAGACCGGGTTGCGGCTGATGCAGCATCTTGACCAGGTGCGGCTTCTGGAACAAAGGCTTGACGCCAGCCTGCACCCGCCGGCGGTCCTGCGGCTGGCGGTCAATGCCGACAGCCTGGCCACCTGGTTTCCGGCGGCGATGACGGCGCTGCCGGTGCTTTACGACCTGGTGCTTGACGACCAGGACCATGCCCGCGACTGGCTGCGCCAGGGCCAGGTCTCGGCGGCGATTAGTTCCGATCCCCAGCCGGTGCCGGGCTGCGACGTCCTGGCCCTGGGGTCCATGCGCTATCTTGCCTTGGCCGCGCCCGATTTCCTGGCCCGGCACTTCGCCGCCGGCGTAACCGCGGCCAGCCTGCGCGCCGCGCCGGCGATCATCTTCAACGCCAAGGACGCGCTGCAATCGCAATGGGCGCAGATGGCCGCGGGCGAGCGTCTGCACCTGCCCGGCCACCGCATCCCGGCCTCGGAACCCTTTGCCCGCGCCGTGGAACTTGGCCTGGGCTGGGGCATGATCCCCGAAAGCATGGCGGCCCCGGCCCTGCGCCAGGGCCGGCTGCAACCGCTGGTCCCGGACCTGGCCCTGGACGTGGCGCTCCATTGGCATGTGCAGCGCGCCATGGCGCCCGCCATGGCCCCCCTGACCGCCGCGATCAGGAAAAGGGCCGCAGCAGAACTGCGACCCTGATTTCATCGTTTTCCAAATACTCCCGCCGGAGGCGGAAACTCAAAGCTGCGCCGCCACATCCTCGGGAATGTCGAAATTCCCGGTGACGTTCTGCACGTCGTCGTCCTCTTCCAGCGCGTCGATCAGCTTCATCAGCTTGGTGGCGGTTTCCAGGTCGATCTCGGTCGGGGCCTGCGGCTTCCAGATCAGCTTGGCATGTTCGGATTCGCCCAAGGCCGCTTCCAGGGCCGAGGAAACTTCGGCCAGGTCGCTGTCCGCAGTATAGATCCAGTGCCCGTCCTCGTCGCTTTCGACATCTTCGGCCCCGGCCTCGATCGCGGCCATCATCACCGTGTCGGCATCGCCGGCCGAGGCGGAATAGAAGATCTCGCCCTTGCGGTCGAACATGAAGCTGACCGAGCCGGTCTGCCCCAGGTCGCCGCCATATTTGGTGAAATAGCTGCGCACGTTCGACGCGGTGCGGTTGCGGTTGTCGGTCATCGCCTCGACGATGATGGCGATGCCGTTCGGGCCGTAGCCTTCATAGCGGATCTCGTCATAGCTTTCCGCGTCGCCGCCCTGCGATTTCTTGATGGCGCGGTCGATCACGTCCTTGGGCACCGAATTCGACTTGGCTTCCTTGACCGCCAGCCGCAGGCGCGGGTTCTTTTCGGGGTCTGGATCGCCCATCTTGGCGGCGACGGTGATTTCTTTGGCCAGTTTCGAAAACAGCTTCGAGCGCAGCTTGTCCTGCTTGCCCTTGCGATGCTGGATATTGGCCCATTTGGAATGGCCTGCCATGGTATGTCCCGGAATTTTGGATCTGTGCTGGGGCTTTTAGTCAGCCGCGGCCGGCGCTGCAAGCGTTACGCCCGATTCCCGCGGATCTGGGCCAGCACGTAAAGCCGCAAGGCGGTGGCCAGCCCCACCTCGGGCGGGCGGGCGGCGTCGATTGCGGCGATCAGCATGGCCGCGGTGCGCCCCTGCGCGCGGGCGATGTCGCGCAGCTCGCGCCAGAAGGCATCCTCCAGGCTGACCGAGGTGCGATGCCCCCCGATCGTGACCGAGCGCTTGACCGGCGCCGTCAGCGGCGGCAGCGACAGCGGCTCATTCATCGCCCGGCGCCCCATCCTCGCGGCGATGCCGGTCCAGGTGGCGGGCCAGCCGGTCGGCCGCTTGCTGCTCGGCCAGGCGCGCGGCCTTGCTGCGGCCGAACTTCGCCGCATTCTCGTCGCCCTGCTGGCGGCCGGCAGCGCGGGCGGCGGATTTGCGCGCCGCCCGCAGGTTGATGACCTTGCCTGGACCAGACCCGGCCAAGATCAGTCTTCCGGGCCGATCATCTGCTCGGGGCGGACGATGCGGTCGAAGGTCTCGCCATCCACGAAACCAAGCGCAATCGCCTCCTCGCGCAGCGTGGTGCCGTTCTTATGCGCGGTCTTGGCCACCTTGGTCGCATTGTCATAGCCGATGGTCGGCGCCAGCGCCGTCACCAGCATCAGCGATTCCTTCATCAGCTTCTCGATGCGGGGGATGTTCGCCTGGGTGCCGGCGACCATGTTGTCGGTGAACGACCCCGCCGCGTCGCCCAAAAGCTGCATGGATTGCAGCACGTTATAGGACATCATCGGGTTATAGACGTTCAGTTCGAAATGGCCCTGCGAGCCGGCAAAGCCCACCGCCGCGTCATTGCCCATGACATGGGCGCAGACCATGGTCAGCGCCTCGGCCTGGGTCGGGTTCACCTTGCCCGGCATGATCGAGGAACCGGGCTCGTTTTCCGGCAGAATCAATTCGCCCAGGCCCGAGCGCGGGCCCGAACCCAGCAGCCGCATGTCATTGGCGATCTTGAACAGGCTTGCCGCCACCGTCTTCAGCGCGCCCGAGAACATGACCATCGCGTCATGCGCCGCCAGCGCCTCGAACTTATTGGGCGCGGTGACGAAAGGCAGGCCGGTGATCTTGGCGATCTCGGCCGCGATGGCCGTATCCCAGCCCTTCTTGGTGTTCAGCCCGGTCCCGACCGCGGTGCCGCCCTGGGCCAGTTCGTAGATGTCGCCCAGGGTCAGCTTGACCCGCTCGATCCCCTTCTGGACCTGGTGGGCATAGCCGCCGAATTCCTGGCCCAGGGTCAGCGGCGTCGCGTCCTGGGTATGGGTGCGGCCGATCTTGATGATGTCCTTGAACTCTTCGGCCTTCGCCACCAGCGCCTTGTGCAGCTTTTCCAGCCCCGGCAGCAGCACGTCGCGGGCCTGCATGGCGATGGCGACATGCATGGCGGTCGGGAAGGTGTCGTTCGACGACTGCCCCATGTTCACATGATCGTTCGGATGCACCGGCTTTTTCGAGCCCATCTCGCCGCCCAGGATCTCGATGGCGCGGTTCGAGATCACCTCGTTGGCGTTCATGTTCGACTGCGTGCCGGATCCGGTCTGCCAGACCACCAGCGGGAAGTTGTCGTCGAACCGGCCCGCCATCACCTCGGCAGCCGCCTGCACCACGGCCTTGCCGATTTCCGGGTCCAGCTTGCCGGTCGCCATGTTGATCTCGGCCGCGGCCTGCTTGATCGCACCCAGCGCGCGGATGATCGGCACCGGCTGGCGTTCCCAGCCGATGGGGAAGTTCTGGATCGAGCGCTGGGTCTGCGCCCCCCAATACTTGTCGGCCGGCACTTCCAGCGGGCCGAAGCTGTCGGTCTCGGTGCGGGTGGTCTTGGTCATGGCATGCTCCCTCACGGTGTTGTGGGGCTTCTAGGCCCGATGGCGGGGATTCGCAATCGGCATGCCATGGTATGCGATCCGGCTCCCGCGCCTTACTTGCGCCATTTGTCCAAGCTGACGACCTCGGCGCCGCCGGCGGGACCGTCGTCATCGGGTTCGGGGGGCGCGCCCTCTTCCTCTTCGGGCTCTTCCTCATCCTCCCGCTCGTCGTGATTCTCGAAGCGCAGGCCGAACTCGACCGAGGGATCGACAAAGGTGCGCAGCGCATCGAAGGGAATGTAAAGCGGCTCGGGCGAATTGCCGAAATTCAGCGTGATGCGGAATCCCTCGTCAGTAATGGCCAGGTCGTCGAACCAGTGCTGGATGACGATGGTCATCTCCTCGGGATAGCGGTCGCGCAGCCAGTCGGCCATCTCGACCTCCGAATCGCGGGTATCGAAGGTGATGAAGAAATGATGCTCGCCCGGCAGCCCTTCGCGGGCCACCGTTTCCAGCACATCCGCGATCAGCCGCTGCATGGCCCGGTGCATCATTCCGCCGTAATCTATTCCGCGTGCCATGGCGTCCTCCGTCGTGATCGGGGGCCAGCATAGGGAATTGAGACGGCTTGAAAAGCCCCTAGCGCCGACCCTGGTCCGGGCCGCCGGCCGGCTTCTTCGTTGCCCAAATACCCAAGAAACCGCGCCATAAGCGCGGCTGGCAAAGCCTTGCAGGATTTTGGGGAAAGATGGCGCGGTTGACGGGGCTCGAACCCGCGACCCCCGGCGTGACAGGCCGGTACTCTAACCAACTGAGCTACAACCGCGCATTTTTTCTTCGTTAAGGTGGTGGTGGCGCGGTTGACGGGGCTCGAACCCGCGACCCCCGGCGTGACAGGCCGGTACTCTAACCAACTGAGCTACAACCGCGCAGACCACTTCCCCCGGATCGCCGTCCGGGGTGCGAGGGGGTTTACGCATGGCCGCGCATGGCGTCAAGGCCGATTGCGCAAAAAACGCAAGGGCGCCCCGAAAGGCGCCCCGCTGGTCCCAAATCGGTCGGAAATTTACTGCCGCACGGTCTTCTGGTCGAAATCCGGCAGCGCCTCCAACTCGGCCTTGGTGTAGTTGGTGGCGAAGAAGGTGTCGTTGCCGATGGTGATCAGGTGGATCGCATCGACGCCCAGCAGCACCTTCTTGGCGCCGATGCCCAGGAAGCCGCCGATATCGGCGATATAGCCCACGACCTGCCCCGAATCGTCCAGAACGATATCGTTCACCTTGGCGATGTCCTGCCATTCGGCGGGGCGCTCCTCGACCGCGGGATCGGTCCATTCGGTGGTCGAGGGCTGGTTGGTGGTCCAGATGCGCCGGCTGGTCAGCCAGCTCGACAGCACACCCGGATCGGCTTCCGAGATGGCGGGCGGGTTCACGTCGGGGGGCGTGACCGGCATCTCTTCGGCGGCGTCGGCTGCCGCGTCGGCTGCGTCATTGGCCGCGGCGGCGGCGTCCTCGGCGGCATTGGCGGCATCGTCGGCCGCGCCGCCGGCCGCGTCGGCCTCGGCCGCGGGGATCGCATCGCCGGGCGGGGCGTCGGGGGCAACGCCCATGCCGGCGGCGGCGCCCGTCGCCTCATTGGCCGCGTCGCTGGCCGCATCGGCGGCCTGGGCCGCATCCTCGGCCGCATCCGCGGCGGCGGCGCCGGATTCGTCGGCCGCGCGGTCCGCGGCCTCTTCCGCCTGTTCGGCCGCGGCATCCGCCGCCCCGGCGGCGTTTTCGGTCGTGCCTGCCGCACCCTCGACCTGCTCGGCCGGCAGCTCGGCCGGAGGGGTGGTTTCCGTCTGCGCCAGGGCAGGAACAGCCAGAGCCAGCGTGGTGGCGGCGATGACAAGAGGTTTCATGGACGATGTCCTTTCCGGTTGTCGTTATCGCGAACGGCAGCCGCCGTCGCATGACCGTCAAACGCCACTCTTTGCGGCTTCGTTCCCATGAAATGCCGCGCAATCAGTCACAAGGCGGAAAGCCGCCCGCGGCGCACCCCGCCTCAGCGCCGCCGCGGATGGCTGATCCGGCCGCCGCAGACCGGCCGCGGCGCGCCCGTGGTGCCCGGCCCCGATGTGGGCAGGCCGCGCAGCACCCGCACCGCCAACCAGCCGAACGCCTGCGCCTCAAGCATGTCGCCATCAAGCCCCGCCGCCTCGACCGGCGCCACGGTGCAGGGCAGCCGCTGCGCCAGCGCCGCCATCATCGCCGCGTTGTGGCGGCCGCCGCCGCAGACCAGCAGCAGGCCCGGCGCTTGCGGCAGCAGCGCCAGCCCCGCCGCCACCGCCGCCGCCGCCGCATGGGTCAGCGTGGCGGCGGCGTCGGCATCGGCCAAATGCGACACCTCCAGCGCCTGGGCAAAGGCGTCCCGGTCCAGCGATTTCGGCAAGGGCCGGCCGAAATGCGCGTGGCCCAGGAACCGGGCGATCACCGCCTCGTCCGGGCGGCCTTGCGCCGCCAGCCGCCCGCCTTCGTCCCGCGCCAGCCCGCGCCGGGCGCGCATCAGGTCGTTCACCGGCGCATTGGCCGGGCCGGTGTCAAAGGCGATGCAGGCGCCCGGCGCCTCGGGCGCGGCGGCGGCGGGATCGACCCAGGTCAGGTTCCCCACCCCGCCCAGGTTCAGAAAGGCGGCCGGCGCGCGCGGCAAAAGCCCCCGCCCCACCGCCCATTCCGCGCAGGCCCAATGGAAAAACGGCGCAAGCGGCGCGCCCTGGCCGCCCTGGCGCACGTCCTCGCTGCGGAAATCCCAGACCACCGGCCGGCCCAGCCGCCGCGCCAGCGCCGCGCCGCAGCCCGCCTGATGCGTGCCGCGCCCCCCCGGATCATGCGCCAGCGTCTGGCCGTGATAGCCGACCAGTTCCGCCTCGGGGAAACCTTCCGCCAGCGCGGCATGGGCGGCCACGGAAAGCGCCGCCGCCTCGGCCACGTCCGGCCCGCCCGGCCATTGCCCCAGCGCCGCGTGCAGCAGGCCCGATTCATTGCCGCCATAGGCGCGATAGGCGCTGCGGCCGAAACCGGCGATCCGCCGCCCGTCGGTCCTGATCATCGCCGCGTCCACCCCGTCCAGCGAGGTGCCCGACATCATCCCCAGCGCATGGATCATCCTGCTTTCCCTTCGGCCTTTCCCCCGGTATATCCGCGCCAGTCGAAAGGAAAAGCCCATGACCTACCGTGCCAAATCCGATTTTCTGAACGTGATGATCGAGCGTGGCTATCTGGCGGACTGCACCGACATGCAGGCGCTGGACGAGGCCCTGATCCAGGGTCCGGTGACGGCTTACATCGGCTATGACGCCACGGCGGCCAGCCTGCATGTCGGGCACCTGCTGAACATCATGATGCTGCGCTGGTTCCAGAAGACCGGGAACCGCCCGATCACCCTGATGGGCGGCGGCACCACCAAGGTCGGCGATCCCAGCTTCCGGTCCGAGGAACGCCCGCTGCTGACCCCCGACGCCATCCAAGCGAATATCGACGGCATGCAGCAGGTCTTTGCCCGCTACCTGGATTACGCCGGCGGCGGGGCGCTGATGCTCAACAATGCCGAATGGCTGGACGGGCTGAACTACCTGGACTTCCTGCGCGACATCGGCCGGCATTTCAGCGTGAACCGGATGCTGAGCTTTGAATCGGTCAAGTCGCGGCTGGACCGCGAACAATCGCTGTCCTTCCTTGAATTCAACTACATGATCCTGCAAGCCTATGACTTCCTGGAACTGCACCGGCGCTATGGCTGCCGGTTGCAGATGGGCGGCTCGGACCAATGGGGCAATATCGTCAACGGCATCGACCTGACCCGCCGGGTGCTGGATGCGGAAATCTGGGGACTGACCTCGCCCTTGCTGACCACCTCGGACGGGCGCAAGATGGGCAAGTCCGCGGGCGGCGCGGTCTGGCTGAACGGGGCGATGCTGTCGCCCTATGAATTCTGGCAGTTCTGGCGCAACAGCACCGACGCGGATGTGGGCCGGTTCCTCAAGCTTTACACCGAACTGCCGGTCGCGGAATGCGACCGCCTGGGCGCGCTTTCGGGATCCGAGATCAACGCGGCCAAGATCATCCTGGCCAATGAGGTCACGACGCTGTTGCACGGCGCCGAGGCCGCCAGCAGCGCCGAGGCCACCGCGCGCGAGGTCTTCGAGCAGGGCGGCGCCGGCGGCGACCTGGAGGTGGTGACCATCGGTGCCGGCGCCCTGCCCGTCTCGGTCGTGCAATTGCTGGCCCAGACCGGCATCACCGCCTCGGGGAAAGAGGCCAAGCGGCTGATCGCCGAAGGCGGGCTGCGGCTGAACAACCAAGCCGTCAGCGACCCGCAGCTTGCCGTGGACGCGGCGCTGATCGGGGACGGGCTGAAGGTCTCGGTCGGGAAGAAGAAGCACCGGATGCTGCGGCTGGGCTAAGCGCCCGGCGGGGCACGGCGTCTTTTCCCGCCGCTGTCCCGCCACGGGTCCGCCTGCCCGGCTTTCATCGTTTCCCAAATACTCACAGCCGCGGCGCGCCCAGGCGACCACGCCGCCTTGTCGGCCGGGAACGGCCCGGCCGCTTACCCGCCTTGCCACGCTTTCACGGCCTGCATCGGCCAGGCCAGCATCAGCACGTTCAGCGCCAGCCCGTCGCGGATCAGCCAGGTCGTCAAAGCCTCGAAACCGATGGCCAGCGCGACCGAGGCCCAGACCGGCAGCCGCGCCGCCAGCGCAAAGCCCAGCACCATCGCCAGGATGTCGGCCACCGAATTCACCACGCTGTCGCCATGATAGTCCAGCGAGATGGTCACGGCGCGATAGCGTTCGATGATCGCGTCGGAATTTTCGACGATCTCCCAGGCGGATTCGACCAGCGTCGCGATCGCCAGCCGCCAGCCGAACGGCAGGCGCCGCGCCATCAGCCACAGCGCGCCGTAAAACAGCAAGCCGTGGATGACATGCGACGGCGTATACCAGTCCGCCAGATGCTGCGAGTTTTCGGAACTCATCGTCTGGCCATGCCACAGCTTGACATAGCCGCAGGTGCAGATCGGCGCGCGCCCGAGCCACAGCAGCCAGGCCGCGGCGGCAAGGATGACCAGGAAGGCCGCCCAATAGGGCGTGGATCGGCGTTTGAAAATGCCAGGCGCTGAAATCATCCGTCCCGCCGCCTGTCGCGCCTAGCCCGCCCGCAGCGCCGCGGCCATCACCCGGTCCAGCGCTTGCAGGAACCGCGCCCGCTCTGCCTTGCCGAAACCGCCGCCCCGGCCCTGGTGGAACGGGTCGGCGGCGCGGATGTCCTGCATCAGGTCGCGCGTCGCCAGCCGCGGGCCGATATTGGAGGGGGTCAGCACCTCGCCGTCGGGCTGCACCACCTGCGCCTCGGCCTTGAGACAGCGGTCGGCAAGCGGCAGGTCGGTCGTCACCACCACGTCGCCTGGCCCGCAGCGCGCCGCGATCCATTGGTCGGCGGCATCCGGCCCCTCGGGGACGATCACCAGCGACACCAGCGGGTTGGCCGAGGGCCGCAAGCCCCCGTTGCAGACCAGCACCATCGGCAGGCGCAGGCGGGTGGCCACGCGCTCGGCCTCGGCTTTCACCGGGCAGGCATCGGCGTCGATGTAAAGCGTGGTCATGCGGGCTCCTGGATGAAAAAGCCCCGCGCGGGCGGGGCTTTCCCGATGGATCAGGCCGGGATCACTCTTGAACCGTGACTTTCAGCATGTAATCGGGCTCGACCACGGCGCCATTGGCGGCGGGATCGCCCTTCTTGACCGCGTTCAGCACGTCCCAGCCGTCGACCAACTGGCCGACGACGGTGTATTGCCCGTCCAGGAACTCGGCCGGGGCCAGGTCGATGAAGAACTGGCTGTTGGCGCTGTCCGGGTCCTGCGAACGCGCCATGCCGACGGTGCCGGCCTGGAAGCTGACATCGTTGAACTCGGCCTGAAGATCGGGCAGGTCCGAACCCCCCATCCCTGCCCGCGCGGTATCGCCGCCCTGCTTGCCGTATTCGACATCGCCGGTCTGGGCCATGAACCCGTCGATCACGCGGTGGAACACCACCCCGTCATAGCTGCCGGATTTCGCCAGCGTCACCAACCGTTCGACATGTTTCGGGGCCTTGTCGTTGTAAAGGTCCAGAACGATGCTGCCCTTGGCCGTGCCCTTGGCATCGGCCACCTCGATCACCAGGTTCGGACCCGGCCCGTCGGTGACGCCCGGCAGCCCCTGGGCCCCGGCCGCGCCGGCGCTCAGGATCAGGGCGGGAACCAGAAGCTTATTCCGCATCGGCCGCCACCTTCACCGAAAGCATGCGATCGGGATTGGCCGGCGGCTCGCCGCGGGCGATCTTGTCGACATGCTCCATGCCCTCGATCACCCGGCCGTAGACGGTGTATTGGCCGTTCAGGAAATGGTTGTCCTTGAAGTTGATGAAGAACTGGCTGTTGGCCGAGTTCGGGTTCATCGACCGCGCCGCCCCCAGCGTGCCGCGGTCATGCGGCAGGCGCGAGAACTCGGCCGGCAGATCCGGCAGGTCCGAGCCGCCGGTGCCGGCGCGCCCCGGATTGTAGTTGTTTTCCATATTCGCGTGTTCCACATCGCCGGTCTGGGCCATGAAACCCTCGATCACCCGGTGGAAGGCCACGTTGTCGTATTTCCCGGCACGGGCCAGTTCCTTCATGCGCTCGGCATGTTTCGGCGCCACGTCGGGCAGCAGTTCGATCACCACCGGGCCGTCCTTCAGCGCGATGATGACCGTGTTCTCGGGATCCTTGATCTCGGCCATGGGGGTCTCCTTCTGATGGCTTGGGCAAAGGCATAAGCATTTCGGCCCGTCCAGACAACGCCCGCCTTTGCCGCGCGTTTCGCCGCAGGCCGGGATTCCGCCGCCGGTTGACGAAAATGTCATGATGCGGGACAACCCCCGCGGGGGACGTGTCAGCCCAACAGGAAAGGGACATGAGCATGGCGGATTTCAACACGATCGACGACCTCGATCTGGACGGCAAGGTGGCACTCGTCCGGGTGGACGTGAACGTGCCGGTCGAAAACGGCCAGGTCAGCGATGCCACGCGGATCGAAAAGATCGTGCCGACCGTCAAGGACATCCAAAGCCGGGGCGGCATTCCGGTGCTGCTGGCGCATTTCGACCGCCCCAAGGGCAAGCGCGTGGACAGCATGAGCCTGAAGGTGGTCGTGCCGGCGCTGGAGCAGGCGCTGGGCCAAGAGGTGAAATTCGCGGACGAGGCGATTGGCGGACCGGCCAAGCGCGCCGTCGCCGATCTGAAGCCGGGCGATGTGCTGCTTTTGGAAAACACCCGCTTCTATCCGGGCGAGGAAAGCAACGACCCGACCTTTGCCGCCTCGCTTGCGGCCCTGGGCCAGGCTTATGTGAACGACGCGTTTTCCGCGGCCCATCGCGCCCATGCCTCGACAGAGGGCATCGCGCGGCTGCTGCCCGCCGCCGCCGGCCGGCTGATGGAGGCGGAACTGAAGGCGCTGGACGCCGCGCTGGGCAATCCGCAGCGCCCGGTGGTGGCGGTGGTCGGCGGCGCCAAGGTCTCGACCAAGCTGGACCTGCTGGGCAACCTGATCGAAAAGGTGGACCACCTGGTGATCGGCGGCGGCATGGCCAACACCTTCCTGGTCGCCCAAGGGATCGAGGTCGGCAAGTCCCTGGCCGAGCGCGACATGGCCGAGACGGCGCGCGAGGTGCTGGCCAAGGCGGAAAAGACCGGCTGCACCATCCACCTGCCGGTGGACGTGGTGGCCGCGCGCGAATTCAAGACCGGCGCCGAGAACGAGACGGTGGCGGCGGATGCCTGCCCGGCCGATGCGATGATCCTCGACGCCGGCCCGGCGACGGTGGCGAAGATCACCGAGGTGTTCGAGGCCAGCCGGACGCTGATCTGGAACGGCCCGCTCGGCGCCTTTGAAATCCCGCCCTTCGACGCCGCGACCAATGCGGCCGCGCAAGAGGCGGCGCGGCTGACGCGCGACGGCAAGCTGATCTCGGTCGCGGGCGGCGGCGACACGGTGGCGGCGCTGAACAAGGCGGGCGTCTCGGGCGATTTCACCTTTATCTCGACCGCCGGCGGCGCCTTCCTGGAATGGATGGAAGGCAAGGAACTGCCCGGCGTGGCGGCCTTGCAGAAACGCTGAACCGGCGGGAACCGGAAGCGCATAAGGGGCCTTCGGGCCCCTTTTTTCATGGCCGGGCCGGCCGCGGGCGCGCCACGGCCGGCTGCGCCGGCCCGGCCGTTAGCGCAACCCCAATTGCCCTTGGCGGCGGGTCTGCTAAGCAGCCGGCATTCAGACATGGAGTTCCCGATGCAGATGACCGATACCGTCCGCAAGATCCTCGCCAATTACGAGGGCGAAGCGCCGGGTGTGAAGGCACAGCTGGCCCGCATGCTGATGACCGGCAGGCTGGCCGGCACCGGCAAGATGATCATCCTGCCCGTGGACCAGGGTTTCGAGCATGGGCCGGCGCGCAGCTTTGCGCCGAACCCGGCCGGCTATGACCCGCATTACCACTATCAACTGGCCATCGACGCCGGATTGAACGCCTATGCCGCCCCCTTGGGCATGATCGAGGCGGGCGCCGACACCTTCGCCGGCCAGATCCCGACGATCCTGAAGGTGAACTCGGCCAATTCGCTGATGTCGGACACTGCCGGCAAGAACCAGGCGATCACGGCTTCGGTCGACGACGCGCTGCGGCTGGGCTGCGCGGCCATCGGCTTTACCATCTATCCGGGTTCGGACATGGCGCTGGACATGATCGAGGAGATCGTCGAGATGCGCCGCGAAGCCGCCGCCAAGGGCGTGGCGACCGTGGTCTGGTCCTATCCGCGCGGCGAGGCGATCAGCAAGGACGGCGAGACGGCCATCGACATCGCCGCCTATGCCGCGCAGATGGCGGCGCTGATCGGCGCGCATGTCATCAAGATCAAGCTGTCGACCGGCCACCTGGAACTGCCCGAGGCGAAAAAGGTCTACGAGGCCAAGGGTATCGACATCTCGACCCAGGCCAAGCGCGTGGCGCATTGCATGCAGTCGGCCTTTGACGGGCGCCGCATCGTGGTGTTCTCGGGCGGGGCGGCCAAGGGCGCCGATGCGGTCTTCGACGATGCCCGCGCCATCCGCGACGGCGGCGGCAACGGCTCGATCATCGGGCGCAACAGCTTCCAGCGCTCGCGCGAGGATGCGCTGGAGATGCTGGGCAAGCTGGTGGACATCTATCTGGGCAAGGCCTGATTGCCGTGGGGCGCTGCCCCACACCCCGGAGTATTTTTCAAACGGTGAAGGGGCGTCCGGTTCGGGGCGCCCTTTTCCTTTCGACCGAGATTGCCTAGGTTTCGCAGGACAGACAGAAGGATGGGTGCATGTCGTTTTTCTCGAAGCTGCGCGACCGGCTGACGCGGTCCTCGTCGAAGATCGGCGCGGGGCTGGACGAGATCGTCGCGGACGCCGCGGTCGAGGAAGAGCCGGCATCGGCACCCGAACGGCCCGCCGGGCTGGCGCCGGCGCCAGCCCCGGCGGCGCAGCCCATGCCTGCCCCGGTGGCGGAGCCCCAACCCACCGCCAATCCAGCCGCATCGCCCGACGCGCGTCCGGGGATGCTGGGCCGGATCCTGGGCCGCGCGCCCGCCCCGGCCGAGCCGCGCCGCGAACTGGACGACGCGATGCTTGAGGATCTGGAAGAGATGCTGATCCAGGCCGATATGGGCGTCGAGACCGCGCTGCGCGTCACCGCCAATATCGCCGAAGGCCGCATGGGGCGCCGCATTTCCGCCACCGAGCTGAAGGAGTTGCTGGCCCAGGAAATCGCCCGCATCATGACCCCGGTCGCCAAGCCCTTGCCGCTTTATCCCAAGCGGCCGCAGGTGGTGCTGGTGGTGGGGGTCAACGGCTCGGGAAAGACCACGACCATCGGCAAGCTCGCCAGCCAGTTCAAGGCGGCCGGCAAGCAGGTGGTGATCGCGGCGGGCGACACCTTCCGCGCCGCCGCCGTCGAACAGTTGCAGGTCTGGGGCCAGCGCGCCGGCGTGCCGGTGATGACCGCGCCCGAGGGTTCGGACCCGGCAAGCCTGGCCTTCGACGCCATGGTGCGGGCCGAGGCCGAGGGCGCCGACCTGCTGATGATCGACACCGCCGGCCGCTTGCAGAACCGCCAGGACCTGATGGAGGAACTGGCCAAGATCGTCCGCGTCATCCGCAAGAAGGATCCCGACGCGCCGCACAATACCCTGCTGGTGCTGGACGCCACCACCGGCCAGAACGCCCTGAGCCAGGTTGAGACATTCCAGAAACTGGCCGATGTCTCGGGCCTGGTCATGACCAAGCTGGACGGCACCGCGCGCGGCGGCGTGCTGGTGGCCTTGGCCGACCGCTTCGGCCTGCCGATCCATGCCATCGGCGTGGGGGAACAGATCGACGATCTGGACGCATTCGACGCCCGCGAGTTTGCCCGCGCGCTGGTCGGGCTTGGGGACTGACCCTCGCCGCTTTCCGTTTTCCAAATACCCTGCGGCCGCGCAACCGGCGCAGGCGTCACGGCTTGACGAGATGCGCGTCCGTCCTGGTGTCCTCGATCGGCGCGACATTGCCCGCCGGGGCGGCCATGGGCTGGACCACATCCTGCGGCGGCGTGAAGGGCGCGGTCAGTTCGGCGGTTCCCGCCTGCTTGTCATAGATGCAGACATAGCGGTCCGCCGCGCCATCGGCCAGCGTGGTGATCAAGAGCGCCGCGCCATAGCTTTCCGAGCCGAAGGGATTGACCTCGATGGCGGTCTGGCCCTCGGTGGGCGCCAGCGCGGTGCAGGCGGTCTCGACATCCTGGCGGAACTGCTGCCACGCCGTTTCGGACGAGGCGAGCGCCGGGCTTGCGGACAGGATCAGCATCAGGGCGGCCAGGCGCATGGTCATTTCTTCCTTGGCGGTGCGGGACACCAACGCCGCGGCCCCGCCGCAGGTTTCTAAAGCCCAAGCCGCGCAGCGAAATCGCGCAGTTCGGCCTCGTCCCCCGCCGCGAGCGAGCGCAACAGCGTCGCCTGCGAGCGCAGGATCGGTTCCTCGCCGATGATCTTCAGGTGATTGGCGCGCAGCGTCTCGCCCGACGAGGTGATGTCGGCGATGGCCTCGGCGGTCAGGTTCGCGACCGTCCCTTCGGTCGCGCCCTGGCTGTCCACCAGCTGATAATCCGCGACCTCGTGGTCCGAAAGCCAGGCGCGCACCAGCCGGTGATATTTGGTGGCGATGCGCAGGCGGAAGCCGTGCTGGGCGCGGAAATCGCGGGCGATGGTGGCGAAATCGTCCAAGGTCTCGCAATCGCTCCAGCAGGCGGGCACGGCCAGGATCAGGTCGGCATGGCCAAAGCCCATCGGCGCCAGTTCCTCGACATGGCTGCGCCAGCCCGCCAGCTTTTCGCGGATCAGGTCGGTGCCGGTCACGCCCAGGTGGATGCGCCCGGCCATGAGTTCGCGCGGGATCTCGCCCGCCGACAAGAGCACCAGCGCCACATTGTCCGCCCCCTCGACCCGGCCGGCATATTCGCGGTCCGAGCCGGCGCGCGACAGGGTCACGCCGCGGGCGGCGAACCAGTCGAAGGTCTGCTCCATCAGCCGCCCCTTGGACGGAATGCCCAGCCGGATCATGCCAGCCCCCCCAGTTCATGGACCAGACCGGGGCGGATGATGCCGCCCACCGCCGGGATCGAGCGGCCCTGCGCCTGGCCCAGCACCGCGGCCAGCGCGTCGTAGCGCCCGCCCGAGGCGACCGGCGGCCAGTCCGCCCGCCCTGCCGCGGCAAAGCTGAAGGTCATGCCGTCGTAATATTCCATGGTGTGCCGGCCGTGGCTGGCGTCGAAATGGATGGCGCCGACGTCGATCCCGCGCGCCGACAGCGCCGCCAGGTTGCGTTCCAGCCGGTCCACCGCCTCGGCGATGTCGGGGATCTGGGCCGCCAGGTCGCGCAATTGCCGCAGCGCCTGGGGTGCCGGGGCCTGGATGGCGAAGAGCCGCTCCAGCCGCTCGACCCATTGCGGCGGCAGCGGCGGCTCGGCGGCGTCGGCGCGCAGGCGGTCGATGCGGGCCTGCATCTCGGCCGGTGAACGCAGCCCGGTCCAGGGCGCGGCGCTTTCCGGGAAACTGCGGGCCTCGGCCGGGGCGGCAAAGCGCGCCAGCGCCTTGGCAAAGCGGCGCGGCCGCCAGATGTGATGCAAAAGCGCGGCGCGGCGGGCGCCCGACAGCGGCAGGGCGCGCACCGCATCCATCAGCAGGTCCATGTCGCCCATGCTGGCTTGCAGCCGCAGGGGCGCCAGGATGTCGTGGAAAAGCGCAAAAACCTCGGCATCGGCTTCGGGGTCGCGGGCGAAAAGCTCGAACCCGGCTTGCAGGTATTCGTTGTCGCGCGGATGCTGAGGCCGGGTCTCGCCATGGTCCTGCTTGCGAAACACCTCGCCCAGGTAGCAATAGCGCGCCGGTTCGGCGCCGTTTTCCATATGCATCTGCACAACGGGCACGGTGAAGTCGGGGCGCAGCATCATCTCGCCGCGGATCGGGTCCTGGGTCACATAGGCGCGGGCGCGGATATCCTCGCCGTAAAGGTCCAGGAGCGTCTCGGCCTCCAGCAGGATGTCGGGCGCGACCTCCCGCGCTCCGGCGGCACGAAAGGCGGCGAGGATCTGCTGGCCGATGGCCTGTCTCTCGCGCTTGCTCATCCTAGGATACGCCGGACTTCCGCGACCAGATCGGCGCGGGCGACCTCGGTCTGGGCGGGCTGGGATTTCCATTCCTCGTGGCTGGCCTGGGCGGCGATCTTCGCCCCCAAGATCAGGTCCTTGACCTGCACCACGCCGCGCGCGGCCTCGTCGCCGCCCTGGATGATGGCAACCGGGGCATGGCGCTTGTCGGCATATTTCAACTGGTTGCCGAAATTCTTGGGATTGCCCAGATAGACCTCGGCGCGGATGCCGGCCTGGCGCAGTTCGGCGGCCATGGCCTGGTAGTCGGCCATGCGCTCGCGGTCCATGACGGTGACGACGACCGGGCCCGGCTCGGTCCCGCCCATCAGCCCCTTGGCGCGCAGGGCGGCCAGCAGCCGATCCACGCCGATGGAAACCCCGGTTGCCGGCACCTTCTGGCCGGTGAAGCGTTCGACCAGCCCGTCATAGCGCCCGCCGCCGGCGACCGAGCCGAACTGGCGCTTGCGGCCCTTGTCATCAAGGATTTCAAAGGTCAGCTCGGCCTCGAAGACCGGGCCGGTGTAATAGCCCAGGCCCCGCACAATCGAGGGGTCGATGATGGCGCGATCCTCTCCCACGCCCATGGCGGACAGCATGTCGGCGATCTGGGCCAGTTCCTCGACCCCCTCGGCGCCCACGGCCGAGGCGCCGACGGCGGCGCGCAGGTTGGCGAGCGTCTGGGCATTGTTCGCACCCTTGGAGGTCAGGAAGGCCAGGACCGGCCCGGCCTGTTCGGGGGCAAGCCCCACGCCCTCGATAAAGGCGCCGCTATCGTCCTTGCGGCCGGTGGTCAGCAATTGGCGCACGCCCTCTTCGCCGACCTTGTCGAACTTGTCGATGGTGCGCAGCACGTCGTCGGCGGGCTTGCCCTGTGCGACGCCCATGGCTTCCAGGATGCCGTTCAGCACCTTGCGGTTGTTGATGCGGATCAGGTAGTCGCCGCGCGCGATGCCGGCATGTTCCAGGGCCGCGGCCAGCATGGCGCAGATTTCCGCGTCCGCGGCGACCGAGGCGCTGCCCACCGTGTCGGCGTCGCATTGGTAGAACTGGCGAAAGCGGCCGGGTCCGGGCTTTTCATTGCGCCAGACCGGACCCATGGCATAGCGGCGATAGGGGCTGGGCAGGTCGTTTCGGAACTGCGCGGCGACGCGGGCCAAGGGTGCGGTCAGGTCATAGCGCAGCGCCAGCCAGTCGCCCACGCCGCCGCCCGGAACGTCCGCTTCCTGCCAGGCGAAGACGCCGGCATTGGGCCGGTCCACGTCGGGCAGGAACTTCCCCAGCGCCTCGACGGTTTCCACGGCGCTGGTTTCCAGGGGCTCGAAACCGTGGCGATGGTAGATCTCGGCGATACGGTCGAGCATCTGCTTGCGTTCGGTCACGTCCGCGCCGAAATAGTCACGGAACCCCTTGGGCGTTTCGGCCTTGGGACGGGGTTGTTTCTTCTGATCTTTCGCCATGGTTTGCCTCGGGCTTTTCCATGCGGCGGTCTAGCGGATGGAGGATGGATGGACAAGCAGGGCCAGGAGCGGGTCGAGCGGCTGGAGGAGGCCGTGGCCTATCTGACGCGCAGCGTCGAGGATCTGTCGGGCATCGTCGCCCGGCAGGAAGCCCAGATCGCCCGGCTGGCGCGCCATGTCGGCATGCTGATGGAGCGCGAGGCGGAACGCGAGGCCGAGGCGGGAACGGTGCCGCTGGCCGATCAGCGGCCGCCGCATTGGTAAGGGGGTAAGGGGCGCTGCCCCTCGCCCCCGTGCCGGGGGCTCACCCCGGAGTATTTGGGAAACGGCGAAATCAGCGGCTGGCCGGGCCGAGGCGCGGGCCTGCCGGGGCCGGGCTGGGCGGCGCCGAAAGCGGCGGCTCGGCGGCGCGGGCGCGGTTCTGGCTGCCCGGCGCGGCCGGGGCCTGGGGCTTGGGCGCGGCCAGCATGGGCTGGCTGAACGGGCCGCGGGCGGGTGCCGGGGCTTCGGCCTGGACGGGCGGCGCCTCGGGCATCTGGGGGTTGGCCGGCTGGGCGTCGGCCGTCTGGGCGGCGGTCGGTTGCGGCTGTGCCGGCTGCCCGGCCAGGGCGCGGCGGAAAATCAGCAGGTTGTGATAGACCGTCGAGCGGCTGGTCAGGCCCGAGCGTTCCTCGGCCGGCAGGGTTTCCGCGCGGACATAATCCCAGCCATCCTGCGCCATCTGGTTCAACGTATCGGTCATCGTGGCGGCGAAGCGGTCGATCCCGGATTTGGCGCCCCTGGTCTTTTCGCCGCGGATGGGGGCGGGAATGGCGGTATATTCGTAGCTGCTCATGCCTTTGGCCTTTCGCTTTGCGGTGCAGGTTAGGCGAGATGGCAGGCCAAGGGAAGCGGGGCGATACGGCCGGCGCGGCGCACAAATTCGCGAGGCGGGCGCAGGGCTTATCTGCGGGTGATGTTTTCGATGGGCCGCAGCGGGACCGGTTGCGTCACCAGCGCGCGCGGGCGCTTTTCATAAAAGGCGTTGCCGCCGGTGGTCACGACGTAATGCATGTTGCCATAGGAAAACCGATGGCTGGCGGCATGGAAGAACATCGCATTGCCGATCAGCGGGTGGCGTTCGCCGCGCAGGACGGCGCGGGCGGCATCGCGGACATCGGGCATGGCTTTCGAATTCATCCGCCGCGACATGATGCCGGGCGCGAACTGGTTCTTCTGGCCCACCACGCCGCAGACGCTGCGCGGATACTGGCCCGATTGCACCCGGTTCATCACCACGCTGCCGACCGCGATCATGCCGTCGCGGCTGGAGCGGTGCGATTCGAAGAACATGGCGCGTTCCATGCATTCGACCTCGGAATGGCGCCCCACCCCGCAGCCCGACAGCACCACCAGCGCCGCCAAAGCCAAAGACCCTGCACGAAATTTGCCCATTGCCTGTCCCTTACGCCTGCTCGCCGCTTTGTTGGTTTTTGTAAATCCTAGCAGCAGCCGGCAGGGGGCGGCAACGGCAAGCTGGTTTAGGCGCCGGCGGCCCGCGCCCCGAAACCCATCACAGGCCCAGCTTGCCTGCCACCAGTTCGTTGACCGCGGCCGGGTTGGCCTTGCCGCCGGTGGCCTTCAAGACCTGGCCCACGAACCAGCCCGCCAGTTTCGGATTGGCCTTGGCCTTTTCCACCTGCGCCGGATTGGCGGCGATGATCTGGTCCACCGCCGCCTCGATGGCGCCAAGGTCGGTGACCTGCTTCATGCCGCGCGATTCCACGATCTCGGCCGGGTCGCCGCCTTCGGTCCACAGGATCTCGAACAGGTCCTTGGCGATCTTGCCCGAGATGGCGCCCGAGCCGATCAGGTCGATCACCCCGCCAAGCTGGGCAGCCGAAATCGGCGCGGTCTCGACCGTCAGCCCTTCCTTGTTCAGCCGGCCGAACAATTCGTTGATGACCCAGTTCGCGGCCATCTTGCCGTCGCGGCCCTGCGCCACGGCCTCGAAGTAATCGGCATTCTCGACCTCGGCGGTCAGCACGCCGGCGTCATATTCCGACAGGCCCAGATCCGCCACGAAACGCGCCTTCTTTTCATCCGGCAGTTCCGGCATCGCGGCGGCGATTTCGTCCACCCAAGCCCGTTCGATCTCTAGCGGCAGAAGGTCGGGATCGGGGAAATAGCGGTAGTCGTGGGCTTCTTCCTTGCTGCGCATGGACCGCGTCTCGCCCCGGTCGGGGTCGTAGAGCCGGGTTTCCTGCACCACCTTGCCGCCATCTTCCAGGATGGCGATCTGGCGGCGGGCCTCGTATTCGATTGCGGCCTGGATGAAGCGCAGCGAGTTCATGTTCTTGATCTCGCAGCGGGTGCCCAGATGGCTGAAATCCTGGGTTTCCTGGTAGCGCTCATAGGCGCCGGGCGCGCAGACCGAGACGTTCACGTCGGCGCGCAGGTTGCCATTCTGCATATTGCCGTCGCAGGTGCCCAGATAGCGCATGATCTGGCGGAGTTTCGCGACATAGGCGGCCGCTTCCTCGGGGCCGCGGATGTCGGGGCGGCTGACGATCTCCATCAGCGCGACGCCGGTGCGGTTCAGGTCGACGAAGGACATGTTGGGGTCCATGTCGTGGATCGACTTGCCGGCATCCTGTTCCAGGTGGATGCGCTCGATCCTGACGCGGCGGGCGATGCCGGGGGCCATGTCCACGATCACCTCGCCCTCGCCCACGATCGGGTGGTAAAGCTGGCTGATCTGGTAGCCCTGCGGCAGGTCGGGATAGAAATAATTCTTGCGGTCGAAGGCCGAG
This sequence comes from Paracoccus thiocyanatus, assembly GCF_900156255.1. Lineage (GTDB taxonomy): Bacteria > Pseudomonadota > Alphaproteobacteria > Rhodobacterales > Rhodobacteraceae > Paracoccus > Paracoccus thiocyanatus. The sequence continues at coordinate 171,704 of NZ_FTMK01000001.1, read as the reverse complement.
ACCAGGTTGATCCCCGCCTTCAGCCCCAGCCCGGTCTTGACCGCCTGCGCCACGCAGAATTCGTTGATGACCGGCAGCATGCCCGGCATGGCGGCGTCGACAAAGGCCACATGACTGTTCGGTTCCGCCCCGAAGCCGGTCGAGGCGCCGGAAAACAGCTTGGCGTTCGAGGCGACCTGGGCATGGACCTCCAGCCCGATGACCAGTTCCCAGTCCTGTTTCGCTCCCTGGATGATCTTCGGTTCCGGGGCGGTATAGGTCAGATGGTCGAGCATGGCATTTCCCCAAGGCAAGGCTGGCCCGCTTTCTAGGCGCTTGGCGCGCGGCTCGCAAGGGTCGCGCGCGGGTCGGCGAGGGGGCGGTCAGCGGCCGTCCAGCATCCGCAATTCATGGGTGCGCCCACCCTTGACATAGGTCAGCCGCCCATCGCCGATCGCGTTGATGGTGCCGCCGTCGATGCGATCGCCCAGGCGCACCGTCACCACCTTGCCGCTGCGCAGCCGGATCAGCGCCCGGCTGGCCTTGCCTGCGCCGATGATGCCGATGATCGTGGTGCGGCCCATGTCGATGCCGCGCGGCTGGGTCGCGGCCTTGGCCACGGTGGCGGCGGTCGCGCCCTTGGGCAGGGCCCCGGCGGCCATCTCGGGTTCGTTGTCGACCTCGGGCGGCTTGTAGTCCTGGCGGCGGGCACGGGCGGCGCGTTCCTCGGCTTCGGCCTGGGCGCGGGCGCGGGCTTCGGCCTGGGCGCGGGCCTCGGCCTCGGCCTTGGCATCGGCGGCGGCGCGGGCGCGGATGCGTGCCTCGGCCTGGGCCTGCAACTGTTCGTCCAGCTTGCGGCGGGCGGCCAGCTCCGCCCCTTCGGACGCCGGAGCCTCGGCCGCGGTCGCGCTGTCGGAACGGTCGCTGCGCCGCGGCGGCAAGGGCGATGAGGCAAGCGCCGAAAGCTGCACCGCCCCCGGCGTCGCCGCCGCGGCCGAAAGCGCCGCCTTGACCGCATCGTCCGAAACCGCCGGCGCGTTCTGGCTGGCCGGGCGGGCGCGCGGCCGCGTGGCGCCACGCAAAAGCCCGCCCGAATCGCGGGCGGGCGCTGCTGCGGCGGCATCGGGGCGCGCTGGCCTGTCGGGGGGTGAGCTGGCCGCCGATCTTAGCGCCGCGTCGATGGCCGATGGGTTGACGGCATCGCTGGCGGTGGCTGCGGGCGCCGTGCCGGGGCGGGGTTGCGGGCGGGCCTGGGCCAGACGCTCGCCCCACAGGGGTGTGGGGCGCGCGATCAGCCCGTGGCGTCCCAGGTCGCGGACCAGATCGCGCAGCAGGCTGCGCTCGGCCGGGTCGAGCGCTTCGGCCCGGTCCGGGTCCAGCAGTTCGGGCGCAGAACCTTCGGGACGCAAGGGCGGCCGGGCCGACCCACCAAGCACGGTGTTGCCGGCGGGTGCGGCGGCCGGCGCCGATGTCGCCGGGGCGGCGGCGGGCGGCTGGCTGCGCGCCGGCGGGCGGGCGCTGTTGACGGGCGGGTTGCGGTTCTGCCCGGCCTCGAAAGGCAGCGGGTCGCCGGGCACGCGCGGGGCGGTATCGGCGCGCGGCACCGTCGTCTGGGGCGTGCTGCGTCGCGGCGCAAGCTGCGGCCGGGCGGAACGGGTCAGTTGCGCCGCGGGCGGGGCGGGACGCGCGCCCTGTGTCGCGACGGCATCCGCGGCGGCTGGCGCGGCCGTGGCGGCGGGCTGCGTCGCCGCGTCCCGGACCGCCGTTTCGATGGCCGCTTCGATGGCCGTTTCGGTCGCGGTGCGGGTTGCGGCGGGTTCGGCCGGGGGCGGACTTGAGGCGGCTTGCGGGGCTGCCGGTTCGGCGGCCGGGGGCGGCACCACGGCGGCGGCGACGGCGGTGGCGGCGACCAGCACCCGGCGGCGTTCCTGCTCGGTCAGGGCCGAACCCGGCGGGGCCGCGCTGGCGGCCGGCGCGGGGCCGGGTTCCGGTTCGGCGCGGATATCGGCGGGGGCCGGCGCAGGGTCGACCGGCGCGGCCGCTGTGGGCTGCGGGGGTTCAGCACCGGCCGGGGCGGCCGTTCGCGGCGCGGAAGGGGCCGGGCTGGTAGCCGCAGCCGGTGCCGCGGTCGTGGCTGCGGGGGCGGCATCCTGCCGGTCGGGCACCAGAAAGGCCCAGATCAGGATCAACCCGATCACCAGGACACCCAGCATGGCGATCAGCCCTGCAAGGCCGCCGCGCTCGCCCGGCCGGCGAGGCTGGGCCGGTGCGCTTCCGACCGGGCGCGCCTGTCGGGCGCTGGCCGCGCGGTCGTGCAATGCCTGCGCGCGCGGGTTCAGGACCGGCGCCGCGGCCGTGTGCCCCGCGCCATGCCCCGCCGCAGCCGGCAACGGCCTGGCCCCTGGCCCTGCATCCGCATTCTGCGCCGCGCCCACAGGGCCGGCCGATTTCGATGCGGCATCCGTCCGGTCCGCAGCCGCAGGCGGTGTCTCACCTGCCACGGGGACCAGGGTCTCCGCACCATCCGTCTTTCCCGTGTCAGGACGTTTTTCGGTTTCAGAACTGTGGTTTATACTCTGATCTTCGAATTTTTCTATGCCGGGCTCCGCCGCAGCCTGGGGCGGCGACCAGACGGTCGCCTTGTCCCCGGCGTCATCGATCCCGTCGCCGTCCAGGTCAAAGGCGCCGGGCTGCTCGGGGCCGGGGCGGGCTTGGTCTTCGTCCTCGGCGGCCTCATCCTCGATCAACAGCGCCCCGGCGGTGACGCCGGCCTGGGCCGGGTCGACCTGTGGTCGGGCGCGCGGCGCGGCCGCAAGCACGAAAACCGGCTCGCCGGGGTAAAGACCGGCAGCGGGGGCCGCGCGATAACCCTGCCCCTCGAACCCGTATTGCCGGGCGAAATCCGCCGCCTCGCGCAGGGTCTGGCGGGCCACGGCGGCGACGCGGACGCTGTCGCCCTCGCCCCGCCAGTCAAAAGCCAGGTCTTCGATGGCATAGGGGGTCAACCCGTCCAGCGCCCGGCCGACCGCCTGTTCCCGATCCGCACCCGGCGCCACAGTCAGCGTGGTATAAAGGATCTGGTCGTCGGGAATGACCAGCGTGACGGGCAGCGCCGTGCCACCATCCCCAGCCGTCGCCATGGCGCGCAGCCGCGCCAGTTCCGCGCCGAACTCAGCCGAGGCGAAATCGACCGAGCCCAGGTGCCGCCACGGCCGGGGCGTGGCGGGCCTTTCCTGTTCGGGACCGCGGTCGCGCCGGTCCAGATGCACGGCGTCCTCGCTGAAGGAAAGAGCGTATTCAGTAGCGCAAACAGGCGACATCGGCGGGCTTTTGCTTTCGGTTCCTGGCATCCGGTTTTGCCCGGACACATCTTCATCGGCTATGGTCCCGGACTAACCCAGAACGCAATGCGTGAAAAGCCGAACACCGGATTGTGAGGCACCCCGAACCGCATTTGCGGCATTAAGGAGGTTCGTGAAGACAACCGCCTGCGGAAAATTCCCGCCCCGCCAAGGAGAAGACCCGATGCCCGCTTTCCGACCCCTGATGGCTGCCGCGACGCTGATCGTCCTGGGCGCCGGCCCCCTGATCGCCCAGCCCGCCCCGACCGATGCGCCACCGCCCGCCGGGATGGGCGTTCATCCGATGAAACACGCCGCCTTCGCCAAGCTGACCGTGACCGGGACGGGCCAGGCCACCGTCCAGCCCGACATGGCCAGCATCACCCTGGGCGTCAGCACCCGCGCCGCCACCGCGGCCGAGGCCATGACGCAGAATGCCGAACAGCAGGCCAAGGTCATCGAGACATTGAAGGCCGAGGGGATCGAGGCCCGCGACATCCAGACCTCGGGGCTGAACCTGTCGCCGGTGATGGATTATTCCGACCAGGGCCAGCCGCCCAAGCTGACCGGCTATGGGGCGCAGAACAGCGTGACGGTGCGGGTCCGCGACCTTGCCGGCCTGGGCGCGGTGCTGGACCGGCTGGTGGCGTCGGGCGCCAACGAGATCGGCGGCATCGCCTTTGCGCGCGACGACATGACCGAAGTCGAGGACAAGGCCCGCAGCGAGGCCGTGGCCGACGCGCGCCGCCGCGCCGAGGTGATGGCCCAGGCGGCGGGCATGCGGCTGGGCCGGCTGATTTCGCTGGCCGAGGTCGGATCGGGCGGCGGGCCGCGGCCGATGATGGCGATGCGGGCCCAGGCGGCGGGCGCGGCCGACACGCCGATCGAGGCGGGCGAGCTTACGGTCGACGCCAATGTCACCGCCGTCTTTGCCCTTCGCCCGCTTGACGCGCCGGACGGCCGCCCGGCCGCGCCGCAGGGCACGACCGAAAGCGCGCCGGAAAACTGAGCCGGGCTTGGCCCAGGGCGGCAGGTGCCCCCGTCGCCCTGCCGTTCATGCGGTGGCGGCGGCCAGCGCCTGGTCCAGGTCGGCAATGATGTCGGCGGCATCCTCGATCCCGATGGACAACCGCACCACATCCGGGCCGGCCCCGGCCGCGATCTTCTGTTCGTCGGTCAACTGGCTGTGGGTGGTCGAGGCCGAATGGATCACCAGCGACCGCGCATCTCCCAGGTTCGCCACATGGCTGAACAGCTTGAGACTGTCGACCAGCTTGACCGCCGCGTCATATCCGCCCCGGATGCCAAAGCTGAACAGCGCCCCCGCCCCCTTGGGATAGACGCGCTGCACGGTGGCATTCCACGGCGACGAAGCAAGCCCCGCATAGCTGACCGAGGTGACGCGCGGATCGTTTTCTAGCCATTCCGCGACCTTTTGCGCGTTCTCGACATGACGGGCCATGCGCAGGCCCAGCGTCTCGATTCCCATCAGCGTATAATGCGCGGCCTGCGGGTTCATGGTCATGCCCAGGTCGCGCAGCCCGATGGCGATGCCGTGAAAGGTAAAGGCCAGCGTGCCAAAGGTCTTGTGGAAGTTCAGCCCGTGATAGGCGGGCTCGGGCTGGGACAGGCTGGGGAACTTGTCCGATGCCGACCAGTCGAAGCGGCCCGAATCGACGATGGCGCCGCCCATGACCGTTCCGTTGCCGGTCATGTATTTGGTCAGGCTGTGGACGACCAGCGTCGCGCCCATCTCGATCGGCTTGCAGATCCAGGGCGTCGCCAGCGTATTGTCCACGATCAGCGGCAAGCCGACCTCGTCGGCCACCTTGGCGATGGCGGGGATATCGGTGGGATAGCCGCCCGGATTGCTGATCGATTCGCAGAAGATGGCGCGGGTGTCGTCGTCCACCGCGGCCCGCAGCGCCTGGGGATCGTCCAGATCGACGAATTTGCACGACCAGCCGAAGCGCTTGATGGTCTGGCTGAACTGGGTGACGGTGCCGCCATAAAGCCGGGTCGAGGCAATCAGGTTCTTGCCCGGCCCCATCAGCGGGAACAGCGCCATGATCTGCGCCGCATGGCCCGAGGAACAGCAGACCGCGCCGGCCCCGCCCTCCAGCTCGGCCACGCGGGCCTGAAGCGCGGCGACGGTGGGGTTGGTCAGGCGGGAATAGATATAGCCGACCTCTTGCAGGCCGAACAGCCGGGCCGCGTGGCCAGCATCCTGAAAGACATAGGCCGTGGTCTGATAGATCGGCACCTGCCGCGCCCCGGTCGCCGGGTCCGGCGCGCTGCCGGCATGGATGGCGGTGGTGTCGAAACCCCAATTCTCGGACATGGAAACTCTCCCCTTGTTCGGGCAGAGACTAGGCGCAAGCCGGGCCGAAAGGGAACAGCAAAGGCGCGCCCATCGCCGGAAAGGACCGCCCGGCCCCGATCAGGCATCGGCGCGCGCGCCGGCCCTATCCGGCGTCCTGCCCGTCCGCGGCGTCATCGCGGCCGCGAAACCCCTGCGCCACCACGAATTTCTCCGAGGAATCCGAGCGGCTGGCCGGCGGTTTCACATTCGCCACCTTGCGGAAATTGCGCTTGAGCATCGCCTGCATCTCGGTCTCGGCGCCGCCGGCCAGGACCTTGGCGACGAAGGTGCCGCCCGGTTCCAGCACGTCGAAGGCCAGTTGCGCCGCCGCCTCGACCAGCGCCACGATGCGCAGATGGTCGGTGCCCTTGTGCCCCGAGGACGCCGCCGCCATGTCCGACATCACCACATCGGCCCCCCCGCCCAGCCAGGACTTGACCTGTTCGTCGGCGCCGTCGGACAGGAAATCAAGCTGGTGGATCTCGGCCCCCGGAATCGGATCGACCTCTTGCAGGTCCACGCCCAGAACCCGGCCGACCCTTTTGCCCGGCTTGTCGCCAAGCGCGTTCACCCGCGACACCGCCACCTGGCACCAGCCGCCGGGCGCACAGCCCAGATCGACCACCCGCGCGCCGGGCAGCAAAAAGCGATACTTGTCGTCCAGTTCCAGGATCTTGTAGGCGGCGCGGCCGCGATAGCCCTCGCGCCGGGCGCGCGCGACATAGGGATCGTTCAACTGCCGCTCCAGCCACAGCGTACTGGACAGCTTGCGCCCCTTGGCCGATTTCACCCGCACCCGCAGGTCGCGCTGGCCGCGGCCAGAGCTTTTGCGCCCCGCGCCCGGCTTCTTGTCTTCGCTCATCTTCAAGCCACCCCGTTCATTCCATCCGGGGCCAGAACCCCGTCCTTGACCATCTGCGCGTAAAGCAGCCCCTCGCGCAGGCCGCGATCGGCCACCGACAGCCGCGTCGTCGGCCAGACCCGCATCAGCGTTTGCAGGATCGCCGCCCCCGACATGATCAGCGCATGGCGTTCGCGGCCGATGCGCGGATCGGCGCGCCGCCCCTCGGGGCCAAGCGCCAGGTAGTCGCGGATCACCCGGTCGATCTGGGCGGTGGTCATGGTCAGCCCGTCCACCTTGGTGCGGTCATAGCGGCGCAGGCCCAAATGGCTGGCCGCCACCGTGGTCACGGTGCCCGAGGTGCCGATGATCTGGAACCCCTCGCGCATGGTCTGGGCCAGCGCATAGGGGGCGAAATCCGCCAGCATCTCTTCGAAATGCCAGGACATCAGGGCAAAGCGGCCCTGGTCGTCCTCGACATCCTCGAACTGGTCGCGCAGCGTGGCCACGCCCAGCGGCACGCTGATCCAGTCCACCACCCGCGCGCCGTCGGGTTGGGGAACGCCGAAACCGTTGCCCAGCCGCATGATGGCGCGCGAGCGTTCCTTTGGATCGACATTTTCCAGGTCGATCCAGACCAGTTCGGTCGAGCCGCCGCCGATATCGACCACCAAAAGCTGCTCGGTGCGCTGGCTGACCAGCGGCGCGCAGGAAATCACCGCAAGCCGCGCCTCTTCCTCGGCGTCGATGATTTCGACCGGCAGGCCGGTCTCGCGCCGGATCAGGCGCATGAAGTCGCGGCTGTTCCTGGCCCGCCGGCAGGCTTCGGTGGCGACAAGGCGCATATGCACGACCTTATGCGCCTCCAGCTTGCGCCGGCACACCTGCAAGGCATGCACCGTCCGCGCCATCGAAGGGCGCGACAGCCTGCCTGACGCCTCAAGGCCGTGCCCAAGCTGGACCGGCTTCGAGAAACTGTCGACCACCTGGAACTGGCTGCCCGCCGGGCGGGCAATCAGCATCCGGCAGCTATTCGTGCCAAGATCCAGGGCCGCATAAAGCGGCTTGTCCTCGGCCGCGCGGGTGGCGAACGGCTCGACCGTTTTTGTCGGGAACGCGTCCGCACCCGCAGGACGCCTGGGCGCCATCGTCACGCCCTCCGATATCAAGTTGGTCCGAAAGTAACCTGCGCGCGGCGGGCGTTCAAGGGCCTGCCCCTCGACAGGGGCGCGGGGGCGGGCTATGCCCTGTCCCATGATCGTGATCGCCGCATTCATCCTTGGCGCAGCGATCGGCTGGAGGCGCGCGGCGAAAGCCGGGGGCAGCCGCGCCGACAAGCTGCAATATGCCGTCGCACATGCCCTGGCGCTTGGCGTCCTGGGAATGTTCCTGACCATAGTTCTCAGCCGGTTGGGCTGATGTTCCGGCCCTTTCTCGACAGCCTGCGCCGCCATGGGGTTCCGGCCAGCCTGCGGGAATACCTGGACCTGCTGGGCGGGCTGCAAGCCGGGCTGACGGACTGGTCGCCCGAAGGGTTCTATCACCTCGCCCGCGCCACGCTGGTCAAGGATGAGGCGCATATCGACCGATTCGACCGCGCATTCGCCGAAGCCTTCGCCGGCCTTGACCAGATCCCGGTCGAGGCGCTGGTGAACGAGGTCTCGATCCCCCCGGAATGGCTGGAAAAGCTGGCCGAAAAGCTGCTGACCCCCGAGGAACGCGCCGCCGTCCAGGGTGCCGGTTCCTTTGACGAACTGATGAAGCGCCTGCGCGAGCGGCTGGCCGAACAGCAGGGCCGCCACCAGGGCGGCAACAAGTGGATCGGCACCGCCGGCACCTCGCCCTTTGGCGCCTATGGCTACAACCCCGAAGGCGTGCGCATCGGCCAGGCCGAAAGCCGCCACCGCCGCGCGGTCAAGGTCTGGGACAAGCGCGAGTTCCGCGATTTCGACGATTCGGTGGAACTGGGCACCCGCAACATCAAGGTGGCGCTGAAGCGGCTGCGGCAATGGGCACGCCACGGCGCGGCCGAGGAACTGGACCTGCCCGGCACCATCCGCGCCAGCGCCGAGCACGGCTATATCGACGTCCAGACCCGGCCCGAGCGGCACAATGCCGTGAAAGTGCTGCTGTTCCTGGACGCCGGCGGCAGCATGGACGACCATTCCCGGCTGGTGGACGAACTGTTCTCGGCCACCCGCGCCGAGTTCAAGCACCTGGAGCATTTCTATTTCCACAACTGCGTCTACGAGGCGCTGTGGAAGGACAACCACCGCCGCTGGACCGAAACGACCCCCACATGGGAGGTCATCAACCGCTTCGGCCGCGACTACAAGGCGATCTTCGTCGGCGATGCCTCGATGTCGCCCTATGAGATCGCGATCCCCGGCGGCGCGAACGAGCACTGGAACCCCGAATCGGGCGAAACCTGGCTCAACCGCCTGCGCGAGACCTGGCCCGACCATGTCTGGCTGAACCCGGTGCCCCGCGCGCATTGGGGTCATACCCGCTCGATCGACATGATCCGCGAGATATTCGAGGACCGGATGCAGCCCCTGACGCTGGAAGGGCTGGGCCAGGCCATGCGAATCCTTGGCTAAGCGCCGCGCCTTGCCCATATTGCGCTTATGCTGAAATTCACGCCGATCCTGCTGATCCTGCTTTATGCCGCCGCGATGTGGTTCTTTTCCGCATGGCGGCTGCGGGCCGAGTTGAACGAAAAATCCACGCCCCTGCGCCACCCCCGGCTGCTGCCGATGCTGGAGCGGCTGGGCCGGGCCATGGACCTGCCCGGCGTCCAGGCCCATGTCTACGAGGTCGGCCATGTGAACGGGCTGGCCGCGCCCGACGGCCGCATCTTCCTGACCCGCGGCTTCCTGGACCGGCTGGACCAGGGCGACGTGACCGAGGCCGAACTGGCATCGGTCATCGCGCATGAGCTGGGCCATGTCGCCCATGGCCATACCCGGCGGCGCATGGTGGATTTCGCCGGCCAGAACGTGGTGCGCATGGTGCTGGCGGGCGTGCTGGGCCGCTTCCTGCCCGGCATCGGCGTCTGGATCGCCAATATCGCCGCCAGCGCCATCGCGGCGCGCCTGTCGCGCCAGGACGAGTTCGAGGCCGACGCCTTTGCCAGCGCGCTGATGGTCAAGGCGGGCTTCGGCACCGAGCCGCAGAAAAGCCTGTTTCGCAAGCTGGACCGGCTGGCGGGCGCCGGCGGCGGCGGCGCGCCGGCATGGCTGCTGTCGCACCCACCCGCCCAGGCACGCATCACCGCCATTGAAAGGCTAGAGGCACGCTGGGCCGCGACCTGACTTGCGGGGCCGCGCGGATGGGCTATTGTGCCGGCGCAAACAGCTTATTTTCCATGACCCGCCCCTTTCGCCGCCGCGTTCTTTACATTCCGGGCTATGACCCGATCCCGCCCCGCCGCTATCGCGAGCTTTACCGGCGCGAGGGCGCCGAACAGGCGCGCATTTCCGGCTATGGGCTAAGCTTCGGCCCGCGCCGCGACCGCACGGGCTTTGGCTGGGGCGTCGCCGGCGATTTCGACGGCACCGCGACCCAGGCCGAGTTCGAGGTGCTGGTCTGGGCCGATATCGTGCAGGGCTCGATGGGCCGGGGCATCCTTGCGACCTATGGCCAGCTTTTGCGCACGGCCTGGACCTATATCGGCTCGGGCGCGCTCATGCGGCTGATGCGGCTGCGGCGCGGGCCGGTGATCGCGGCGCTTTATCCGGTCGCGGTGCTGTTGGCGCAACTGCTGGCCTCGGCGCTTTTCGGGGCGCTCATCGGCTGGGTGCTGGGGCGGCTCAGCGGGCTTGGCTGGTGGCTGGGCGGGCCGGCCGCGCTGGCGCTGACCTGGGCCGGGCTGCATCTGTGGCGGCGCATCGACGGCAGGATCTTTGCCTGGTATCTGATGCACGACTATGCCTTTACCGCCCGGCATGGCGGCGCCTATCCCCCGGCGCTAGAGGCGCGGCTGGCGCATTTCGCCGACCGCATCGCCGCGGTGCTGGCGGACGACTGGGACGAGGTGCTGGTCGTCGGCCACAGTTCCGGCGCCTATCTGGGCGTCTCGGTCCTGGCCGACCTGATCCGCTCGGGCCGGGTGCCGGCGCAGGGGCCGCGGCTTTCCTACCTGTCGCTGGGCCATGTCGTCCCGATGGCGTCCTTCCTGCCCCGCGCGGACCGGCTCTGCGCCGACCTGCGCTATCTTTCGGCGCGCGCAGAACTGGATTGGGTGGATGTGACCGCGCCGGGCGATGCCTGCTCTTTCGGCCTGTGCGACCCGGTCGCGGTCTCGGGGGTCGAGCCGCCGGACCGCCGCCATCCGCTGGTGCTTTCCGCCGCCTTCACCCAGACGCTTTCGCCGCAAAAGCGGCGCGCGCTGCGCGGGCGCTGGTTCCGGCTGCATTTCCAATATCTCTGCGCCTTCGACCGGCCGGGGGATTACGATTATTTCGCGATCACCGCCGGGCCGCTGACGCTGGGCCGGCGCTTCGCCGGCCGCAGCCATTCGCCCGGCCGCATCGCCCGGCCGGTCAACCGCCGGTGCGCGCCATGATCCCGCCCAAGCCGCCGGCGCGGCCGGGAAAGGCGTCGGTCTGCCGCTTCATCCGCGATTTCCGCCGCGACATCCTGTCGGCGCAATCCGACCGGCTTTATCGCGCCTGGATGGCCGAATTCCGCGGCCCCTTCGTCCACAGCTTTACCTGCAACGACCCGGCGCTGGTCGATCTGATCCTGAAAAGGCGGCCGATGGACTTTCCCAAGTCGCCGCGCATGGCGGCGGGATTACAGCCGCTCTTGGGCCATTCGAGCTTCATCTCGAACGGCGAAACCTGGCTGCACCAGCGCCGCATCATCGACCCCGCATTCCAGGGCGGCCGCCTGCGCCAGGCCTTTCCGGCGATGTGGGACGCAGCCCAGGCCGGCGTCGCGCGGCTGGAGCCCGTGGCCGACGGCACCCAGATCGACATCGAACCGCAGACCAGCCATATCGCCGCCGACGTGATCTTCCGCACCCTGTTTTCCATCCCGATCCAGGACGGGATCGCCGCGCAGGTGTTCCGCGCCTTCCAGGACCACCAGGATGCCCAGCCGATGGTGAACCTTGGCGGACTGATGGGGCTGCCCCGCTGGGCCCGCATCCACAGCCGCCGGGTGCGCCGCAGCGCGCAGCGCATCCGCGGCCTGATCGGCCAACTGGTCGCAGCCCGCGCCCGGCAGATCGCCGCCGGCACCGCGCCCGCGGATCTGGCGACCAAGATCATGACCACCCCCGACCCGCAGACCGGCCGCATCTTCACCGAGGCCGAGATGATCGACGAGGTCGCGACCTTCTTCCTGGCCGGGCATGAAACCGCCGCCTCGGCGCTGGCCTGGGCGCTCTACCTGCTGGCCGAAAGCCCGGACTGGCAAGACCGGCTGGCGCAAGAGGCGCATCAGAATCTCGCGCCCGATTTCGCCGCCATGCGCAACCTGCCGCTGGCCCGCGCCGTCTTCCGCGAGGCGCTGCGGCTCTATCCGCCCGTCGCCATGACCGTGCGGCAATGCCGCCGGCCCGAAACCCTGCGCGGCCGCAAGGCGCCCAAGGGCGCGCAGCTGGTGATCTCGCCCTGGCACCTGCACCGGCACCAGCGGCTTTGGGACGATCCCGACCGCTTCGACCCCGCCCGCTGGGAAACCGAAAACGGCAAGGCCTGCCAGCGCGACGCCTTCATCCCCTTCTCGGCCGGCCCTCGCGCCTGCCCCGGCGCGGGCTTCGCCATGGTCGAAGGGCCACTGATCCTTTCCGCCCTGCTGCGCGCCTATCGCCTGGCGCCCGGCGGGGAACGCCCGCAGCCGATCGTGCGGCTGACGCTGCGCAGCCGGGACGGGATCCGCCTGCGCCTCTGGCCCCGCTAGGCGCCGCGGCACATCTTCACCGTTTCGCAAATACTCATGCAAGGCTGCCACCAGCGCGAAGCCCGCCCATTCGCGCCGGCATTTCCACCGCCCGCACCGGCAATTCGCCAAGCGTCCCCGACCCATCCCGGCACTTGGCCCGATGCCGCGCGGCGCCCCATTGAACCGCCCCCGGCGCCCGGCTAGCCTTTCGCCCAAAGCAGATGGAGGCTGACGTCATGAACCAACCGCAAAGCTGGGAAGCCCGCGCCGAGACCTATTCGCTTTATGGCTTCACCGACATGCCCTCGGTCCATCAGCGCGGCACCGTCGTCGTGACCCATGGCGAGGGGCCCTATGTCGTCGACGTGCATGGCCGGCGCTACCTGGATGCCAATTCGGGGCTGTGGAACATGGTCGCGGGCTTTGACCACCAGGGCCTGATCCAGGCCGCCAAGGCGCAATACGACCGCTTTCCCGGCTATCACGCCTTTTTCGGCCGCATGTCCGACCAGACGGTGATGCTGTCGGAAAAGCTGGTCGAGGTCTCGCCCTTCGAAAGCGGCCGGGTCTTCTACACCAATTCCGGCTCGGAAGCGAACGACACCATGGTCAAGATGCTGTGGTTCCTGCATGCCGCCGAGGGCAAGCCGCAAAAGCGCAAGATCCTGACGCGCTGGAACGCCTATCACGGCGTGACCGCGGTTTCGGCCAGCATGACAGGCAAGCCCTATAATTCGGTCTTCGGCCTGCCGCTGCCCGGCTTCATCCACCTGACCTGCCCGCATTACTGGCGCTATGGCGAAGAGGGCGAGACCGAGGAACAGTTCGTCGCCCGCCTGGCCCGCGAGCTTGAAGACACCATCGAGCGCGAGGGCGCCGACACCATCGCCGGCTTCTTCGCCGAGCCGGTGATGGGCGCGGGCGGCGTGATCCCGCCGGCACGCGGCTATTTCAAGGCCATGCTGCCGATCCTGCGCAAGCACGACATCCCGGTGATCTCGGACGAGGTGATCTGCGGCTTCGGGCGCACCGGCAACACCTGGGGCTGCCTGACCTATGACTTCATGCCCGATGCGATCATCTCGTCCAAGAACCTGACGGCGGGCTTCTTCCCGATGGGCGCGGTGATCCTCGGCCCCGATCTCGGCAAGCGCCTGGAAGCCGCCGTCGAGGCGATCGAGGAGTTCCCGCACGGCTTCACCGCCTCGGGCCACCCGGTCGGCTGCGCCATCGCGCTGAAGGCCATCGACGTGGTGATGAACGAGGGGCTGGCCGAGAACGTGCGCCGCCTTGCCCCCCGTTTCGAAGAGGGGCTGAAGCGCATCGCCGACCGCGCGAATATCGGCGAATATCGCGGCATCGGCTTCATGTGGGCGCTGGAGGCGGTCAAGGACAAGCCGACCAAGACCCCCTTCGACGCCGATCTTTCGGTCAGCGAGCGCATCGCCAACACCTGCACCGACCTGGGGCTGATCTGCCGGCCGCTGGGCCAGTCCATCGTGCTGTGCCCGCCCTTTATCCTGACCGAGGCGCAGATGGACGAGATGTTCGAGAAACTGGAAAAGGCGCTCGACAAGGTCTTTGCCGAGGTGGCCTGACCGCAGCGGCGGCCCCTACCAGGGGTCGCCCCCGCCCAGCACGGCGCGCGCCAATTGCACCCGCTGCGGCGCGATCCGCGCGGCCTGGGCGAAATCCAGCACCCGCTGGTCGTGTTCCAGCAGGAAATCCAGCACGAAGACGGCAAATTCCGGCCGCGCCGCCATGGCGCGCAGCCCCGCCACGTCGCTGCCCGATTGCGCCAGCAGCGCGCCCACCAGTTCCGTATCCCCGGCGATATGGGCAAAGCCCGCATCGGCGATGTCGCGCGCCTCGTTCGGTGTCATTTCTCTCTCGCATTCTTGCAGGCCGCGGCGATTTTCTTCGGGGCCGGAAAGGATTTGTTAACTATTCCCGCGGAAGATGCTGCCTTGGGCTCCGGGTGTAAAGCAGGCATAACCATGGCAGGGCGCATTCTTGTCGTCGACGGCGTGCCGACGAATCGCATCACCCTCAAGGTGCGGCTGGCCTCGGCCTGCTACGAGGTCGCGACCGCCACCACCGGGGCCGAGGCGTTGCGGATCGCGCGCCAGACCCATCCCCAGATCGTGCTGATCGGCGACAGCCTGCCCGATATGGCGGCGGCGGCGCTTTGTGCGGCGCTGCGCGCCCTGCCCTGCGGCGCCGACCTGCCGGTGCTGGTCCAGGCCAGCGGCGCCGGACGCATCGCGGCGCTGGCCGCCGGGGCGACGGCGCTGATCGACAGCGCAAGCGACGAACTGGCGCTGCTGGCGCGCATTCGCGGGCTGATGCGGAACGAATATGGCGGGCTGGACCAGCCTGCGCCCGGCCTTGCCGAAGCGCCGGCGGGCTTTGCGCCCGCCGATCGCCCGCGCGCGGTCTTTGTCGCCGACCAGCCCGCAACCGCGCTTGGCTGGCGCCACGCCCTGCGCGACCGGGTGGATTTCTCGATCTCGGTGCGCGAACCCGAACAGGCGCTGGCCGAAGCCGTATCTCATCACGGCGCCGACCTGTATCTGATCGCCGCGGACATCCAGCAGCCGGGCGACGGGCTAAGGCTGCTGTCGGAACTGCGCTCTCGGCCGGGCACGCGCGAGGCGGCGGTGGTCATCGCCCTGCGCCCCGGCCGGGCAGACATGATGCCGGTGGCGCTGGATCTGGGCGCGGGCGACGTGCTGAACTGGGATCTGGCCCGTGCCGATGCCGCGCCCGAAACGGCGATGCGGCTGCAAGCCCAGCTTGCCCGCAAGCAAGAGGCCGACCGCCGCCGGCACGAGACCCTGCGCCACATGCGCTGGGCGATGACCGACCCGCTGACCGGGCTGCACAACCGCCGCTTCGCCCTGCCCCGGCTGGCCGGGCTGGCCGCCGCGGCGCAGGAAAGCCAGGCCGATCTGGCGGTGATGCTGCTGGACCTGGACCGCTTCAAGCAGGTGAACGACAGGCATGGCCATGCCGCCGGCGACGCCGTGCTGGCCGAGGTGGCCGCCCGCATGGCCGCCGCCCTGCCCGAAGGCGCGCTGCTGGCCCGCATCGGCGGCGAAGAGTTCCTGGCGGTGCTGCCCGATTGCCCGCCCCGAGCCGCCCGCCTGGTGGCCGAGGATCTGCGCCGCGCGGTCATGTCCGCGCCGATCAGCCTGCCGCAAGGCTGCGCCAGGACGGAACTGGGCGTGACCATCTCGGTCGGGGTCGCCGTTGGCCGCGGCGGGCCGCACCTGCCGCCGCTGGACCCCCAGGCGCTGCTGGCCGGCGCCGACCGCGCCCTGCTCAGCGCCAAATCCGCCGGCCGCAACCGCATCGTCGTCGCGGCACCGGAAATCGCGGCATAATTGCCGCTGCGACACTTTGCCGCGCAGATCCCAGACCCAAGCCTTGCTTTTCTTTGCGGTCGGCATCGCCTAGATAAGGGTGGAACAGGAAAGGAACGCGTCAATGTCCCACGCCTATTCCGACAAAGCCCAGCCCGAACGCCCGGTCAAGCCCGCGATGATGCGCGGCGCCCGCGGGCGCTGCCCTTGTTGCGGCAAGGGCCGGCTGTTTCAGGGCTATCTGTCGGTCAGCCCCGCCTGCCGCCATTGCGGCGAGGAACTGCACCACCAGCGCGCCGATGACGGCCCGGCCTATCTGACCATCCTGCTGGTGTCGCATCTTGGGGCGCCGTTCCTGCTGGCGATCTTCATGATGTATCGGCCCTCGGCAATGTCCATGCTGATCGGCTTCAGCCTGGGCGCGGTGGTGCTGTCGCTTCTGCTGCTGCCGGCGATCAAGGGCGGGCTGATCGGCTTTCAATGGGCGCGGCGCATGCACGGCTTTGGATCCGAGCCGGCAATGGCCGAGACCGCCGCACCGTGAGCGCGGGGACCGGCACCCTGGCCAGGGACCGTGAAACCGCGGATCTGCCGATCCGCGATGCGGCCTCGATCGTCGTGCTGGACCGTAATGCCGCCGGCGGGCCTTCGGTGCTGATGGGGCAAAGGGGCGCCGCGGCTGCCTTCATGCCGTCGAAATACGTCTTTCCAGGCGGGGCGGTGGACGCGGCCGATGCCCAGGCCCGGCTGGCGGGGGAATTGCCGCGGCGGATGTCGGCGCTTCTGGCGGCCGAACCGCGCCCCGGCTCGACCGTGTCGCCGCTGGCGCTGGCCGCCGCCGCCCTGCGCGAACTGGCCGAGGAAACCGGGCTTCTGACCGACACGCCCGGCGCGGCGCCGGCCGGCTGGGACCATTACGCCGGGGCCGGGATGGCGCCCGACCCCACGGCGATGATCTATCTGTTCCGCGCCATCACCCCGCCGGGTCCCCCGCGCCGTTTCGACGCGCGCTTCCTGCTGCTGGATGCCGAGCGGCTGCATGGCGACCGCAACGATTTCAGCGCCGCCTGCGACGAGCTTTCGCACCTGCATTGGGTGCCCCTGACCCAGGCCCGGGCGCTGGACCTGCCCTTCATCACCGAGGTGGTTCTGGCCGAGGTCGCGGGCCTGGTGGCGGCGGCGGGCGAAGGGCCGCTGGCGCCGCCCGGCTCGGTGCCGTTTTTCGACAATCGCCAGATGACGCCCCGCTTCATCCGCATCACCTAGGCTCAGTCCCCCCGAAAGCGCGGAGCCCGCTTTTCCAGGAAGGCCGCGACGCCCTCGGCAAAGTCACGGGTGCGGGCCATCCGGCCTTGCAGCCGCGCCTCCAGCCGCAGTTGTTCGGCCATGTCGTTGCTGCCCGACGCGCGCAACGCCTGGCGGATGGCCAGGAAAGCGGCGGTCGGCCCCTCTGCCAGGCTGCGCGCCCGCGCCGTGACCGTCGCCGCGAAATCGCCATCGGGCACGGCTTCCCAGATCAGCCCCCATTCCACGGCCTTGGCCGCCGGAATGCGCTCGGCGAAAAGCATCATCCCCATGGCGCGCGCCACCCCGACCGAGCGCGGCACGATGAAGGTCCCGCCCGCATCCGGGATCAGCCCGATGCGGCTGAAGGCCTGGACGAAACTGGCCGATTGCGCGGCAATGACCACGTCGGCCGCCAGCGCGAGATTGGCCCCCGCCCCCGCCGCGATGCCGTTTACCGCGGCGATCACCGGCACCGGCGCGTCCGAAATCGCGGCCAGCATCGGCTCGTATTCATTGCGCAGGATGGTTTCCACGTCGAAATCGCCGCCGGCATCCGTCAGGTCCTGGCCCGAGCAGAAGCCGCGCCCGTTGCCGGTCAGCACCAGGCAACGCGTGCCCTGCGGCAACTCCGCCAATGCCGCGACGATCTCGGCCCGCATGGTGCGGTTCAGCGCGTTCACCACATCCGGCCGGTTCAGCGCCAGCCGGGCAATCCCGTCCGCATAAGTGAATTCGATGGTCTGAAAGCTCATCCCTACCCCCTGCCGGTGCTTTCGCCCAGCCTGCCGGGGTACGAGGTAACAGGAAAGGCCCGACCCTGCGTCAATCGCGCAGGATATGGTCCAGCCGGGCCTTTTCCTCGTCGCTGAGCCTTGCCGGGCCTTCTTCGCTCAACCCGCGAGAGCGTATGAAGCGCCAGCCCAGGAACAGGGCAAGCAGCGCCATCCCCGGCCCGGCCAGGTAAAGCAGCCAGTTGGCGCCCCGCGCCGGCGGCTCGAACAGCACATATTCCCCGAAGCGGTCGGCGATGGCCTGCACCGCCTCGGTATCGCTGTCGCCAGCGACCAGCCGCTCGCGCAGATACAGCCGCAGGTCGCGGCTGATCGCGGCATTCGATTCGTCGATGGTTTCGCCCTGGCAGACCGGACAGCGCAGGACCTTGGACAGGTCCCGCGCCCGCGCCTCCAGCGCCGGGTCGGACAGCACCTCGTCGGGCTGGACGGCAAAGGCGGGAAAGGCCAGCAGCAGCGACAGGCACAGGATCAGGGCGCGCATGGCTTACTCCGCCGGCTGCGGGCTGGGCGCCCGGACCTGGCGCGCGCCCGCGGCGACCCGATAGCGACGGTCCGACAGGCTGATGAAGCCCCCAAGCGCCATCAGGGCCGAGCCCAGCCAGATCCAGCTCGCGAAGGGCTTGATATAGGTCCGCACCGCCCAGCCGCCGCCCTGCTGTTCGTCGCCGATCACCAGATAGAGGTCGCGGAACAGGCCGTTCTGGATCGCCGCCTCGGTCGTGGGCATGGATTGCACCGGATAGACCCGCTTTTCGGGGTGCAGCAGCGCGATCTGCTTGCCGCCCTGGCTGACCGCCATCGTGGCGATGATGGCGTTGTAGTTCGGGCCGGGCTGTTCGTCGACGCTTTCCAAGGTAATCTCGTAACCGGCGACGGTGAACGGCTCGCCGATCCGCGCGACGCGAATATCCTCGACCTGCCAGGCCATCAGCAGGCTGATGCCGATGAAGGTCACGCCCAGCCCGCCATGCGCCACGGCCTTGCCCCAATCGGCGCGCGGCAGCCGCCGCAGGCGCGACAGGCCCGAACTGCCGGTGCGCAGCCACAGGTCGACGGCGGCCCCGGCGATCAGCCAGGCGCCCAGCCCCGCGCCGATCACCGCCAAGGCCGAATGCCCGGTCGAGACGGCAAAGACCAGCGCCATGATCGCGCCGGCAAAGACCAGCGCGCCGCGCAGCGGATAAAGCGCGCGCCGGAACCTGCCGCGCTTCCACGGCAGGATGGCGCCGACCGGCAGGATGATCGCCAGCGCCACCATGAAGGGCGTGAAGGCTTGTTCAAAGAACGGCGCGCCGACCGACAGCTTGCGGTCCCACAGCATCTCGGCCACCAGGGGCCAGACCGTGCCGATGAACACCACGAAGGTCGAGACCGCCAGCAGCAGGTTGTTCACCACCAAGGCCCCTTCCCGCGAGACCGGGGCAAAGGCGCCGCGCGCCTGCATCGAGGCGGCGCGGAAGGTGTAAAGCACCAGCGCCCCGCCGACGAAAAAGGCCAGGATCGCCAGGATGAACACGCCCCGCTGCGGATCGCTGGCAAAGCTGTGGACCGAGGTGATGACGCCCGAGCGGACGATGAATGTGCCGATCAGCGAAAAGCCGAAGGCCATTATCGCCAGAAGGATCGTCCAGCTTTTCAGCACCTCGCGCTTTTCGACGACGATGGCGGAATGCAGCAGCGCGGCGGCGATCAGCCAGGGCATGAAGCTGGCGTTTTCCACCGGGTCCCAGAACCAGAACCCGCCCCAGCCCAGTTCGTAATAGGCCCACCAGGAACCCAGCGCGATGCCGATGGTCAGGAAGACCCAGGCGGCCAGGGTCCAGGGACGGACCCAGCGCGCCCAGGCGGCATCGACCCGCCCTTCGATCAGGGCGGCCACGGCAAAGCTGAAGGCCATCGAAAGCCCGACATAGCCCAGGTAAAGGAAGGGCGGATGGAAGGCGAGGCCGGGATCTTGCAGCAGCGGGTTCAGGTCGCGCCCGTTGAACGGCGGGCTCGCCATGCGCAGGAAGGGGTTCGAGGTAAAGATGCTGAAAGCCAGGAAGGCCACGCCGATCGAGCCCTGCACCGCCAGCACCCGCGCGCGCAGCTTGGGCGGCAGGTTGGCGTCGAACACCGCGGCCATGGCACCGAATAGCGCCACGATCAGCACCCACAGCAGCATCGAGCCCTCGTGGTTGCCCCAGACGCCGCTGATCTTGTAGATCATCGGCTTGCTGGTATGCGAATTCTCATAGACCAGCGAGACCGAGAAATCCGAGGTCATGAAGGCGATGGTCAGCGCCGCGAAGGAAATCGCCACCAGGCCGAACTGCGCCAGCGCCGCGGGGCGCGCGGCCTCTATCCAGCCGCTCCAGCCCTTGGCGGCGCCGATCATCGGCACGATCATCTGGAAGATGGCCACGACAAAGGCAAGAATCAGTGCGAAATGGCCAAGTTCAGCGATCATGGGCTTCCTCCGGTTGGCTCGGCCGCAGGATAGCAGCGGCGCGGGCGGCTAACCAGCCCCCCGCGCCTGCCAGATTGTCACAGCGTCGCTATCTGGAGGCGCCTTGCCCGGCCCAGTCGCGCAGCGCCGCATTGTCGTCGAACGGGTCGCCAGGCCCCAGCGGCGGCCATGCAGCCGGCGCTGCGTCCTCGGCGGCGGCGGCGGGCTGTTTGCGCAAGACCGGCCGGCTGCGGAAATAATGCGCCTCGCGCGCGCCGAAATAAAAGCTGATGATGGCCCCCAGAAGCCACCACAGCGGTTCGGGCACCAGGTTCAGGTTCTGCATCCGCAGGCCGAAGCCCTGGGGGTCGGCCATGGCATAGACGAACAGCCCGACCGTCCCCAGCGTCATCAACGGCCGCGGCAAACGGTTCAGCCCGTTCATCATCCCATCGAACCAGCCGCAGGACTGGGCGGCGAATTCGCCCGTCAACTGGCCGATGGCGCGGGCATAGGCTTCCTCGTCCAGTTCCATCCGGCGGGTCGCATTCTCGCGAAACACCTCGGCCACGCCGCTGGCGGCATTGGCCATGGTGGTCACTGCGGTTCCGGCGCCCAGAAAGCGATCCATCAGCCCCATGCCACAACCCTCGCGCGATGCTCGGCCGCCGACAGGTGATAGCGGGGCGAGATGAAGGCTTCAGCCCGCAAAATCCAGCCGCCCTTGGCCCCCGATTGCGTGCGCGCATATTTGCGGCTGGCGGGGCGCCCGTCCCCCAACGCATAATAGTAATTGCGCCGGGCAATCCCGTAGGCATCGGCGAAATGGCCGGGGGCGGCGGCCTCTGCGCGTCCCGCCGCCTGGATAGTGCGCGGCCCGACCGCCCCGTCATCGGCGGCCGCAAAGCCCATGCGCGTGACCAGCCGTTGCAGGATCTTCACCGCATTGGCGCCGGCATTCACATACATGTCAAAGACCGATGCCTGAACCGAAACCGGCAGTTCGGCCAGCCGCGGGCGGCGGAAGTAATGCTCGACAAAGATGCGCTCGGCATCGGTGCGGCTTAGCGCCCGGATATCGGCGACATCGAGGCGGCCGTCGCCCGTCTTGTCGATGCCCAGCCGTTGCAGCGTCGCCAGCGTCACGCCGAAATTCGTGGCCCCGCCGGGATCGTCGGGGTCGTTCACGTAGCCCCCTTCGCGCGCGACGATCTCGGCCGCGATCTGTTCTACCGTCTTCATTCCAGCCCCCAGGTCCATGACACGGCCCAAGGCTGGAGAAAGCGGGTTAACCGGCGGTTAACCGGGCGAACGGTGCAAGGGGGCGATCCGCATCAGGTGGTGGGTTCCTGATAGACCCCATGTTCCTTGAGCGAATCCATCACCTCGCGCGGCATGTAGTTTTCATCATGCTTGGCCAGAATCTCCGTGGCGACGAAAACCTCTCCTTCCATGCTGCCGGTGCCGATCATGCCCTGGCCTTCGGTGAACAGGTCGGGCAGGACGCCGGTAAACCGCACCGGCACGGCGGCGCCGCCATCGGTCACGGTGAAGGTCACGGTTTCGCTGGCGCCACGCACCAGGGTCCCGTCCTCGACCAGCCCGCCCAGGCGGAAGACCTCGCCGTCCTGGGGCGGGCTTTCCGCCATCTGGCTGGGCGAGCGATAGAAGTTGATCCCGTCGCGGAACCCATAGCCGATCAGGCCGACGGCCATGACAAGCGCGAGGGCGGCGGCGATGATGATCTGGATTCTGCGTTTTTTCTTTAGCGTTTTCATGGTTCAAGCTTTCCTGCTTCAAGCACTTTCGAACTTGATCGGATGGCGGAGGAATTGCGTGGCCTTGCCCGATACCCGCTCGGGATCGCCAGTGGTCAGAAAGCGCGACACCTGGCCTGCGCCCAGCATCCGGGGATGGCGGGCAAGATAGTCCTCCAGGCTTTCGGCCACCAGGTCGGGCTGCGAATAGACCGCGACCTGCGGCCCCAGCGCCTTTTGGAAGGCGGCCTGGACCAGCGGATAATGAGTGCAACCCAGGATCGCCGCCTCGGGATGCGGCATGCGGCGCAGCAATGCCTCGACATGGCTGGTCACAAGCGCCTCGGCCAGGATTTCGTCGCCCATCTCTATGGCGTCGACCACCCCGCCGCAGGGCTGGGCCTCGACATCGACGCCGATGGCGCGAAAGGCCAGTTCGCGCTGGAATGCCCGGCTGGCCACGGTCGCGGGCGTCGCAAACAGCGCCACATGCTTGACCGCAACCTCGCGCGGGGCGGAATTGTCGCCCCAGCGGCGTTCGGTCAACGCCTCGATCATCGGCACAAAGACCCCCAGCACCCGTTTGTCGGCCGGCAGCCAGGTTTCCTGCATGCGCTTGAGCGCGGCGGCCGAGGCGGTGTTGCAGGCCAGGATCACCAGGTCGCAACCTTCCGCCCAAAGCCGCTCGACCCCGGCGCAGGTCAGGCCGAAGATGTCGTCGGCGTCGCGCACCCCATAGGGCGCATGGGCATTGTCGCCCAGATAGACCAGCGGCACATCGGGCATGCGGGCGGCGACCGCGGCCAGAACCGTCAGACCGCCCAGACCCGAATCGAATATGCCCACTGCCATGACCGACCTCCTGCCCGCGCCTTGCCTTTCTAGAACGCGTCCAGCCGGAATGCCATGATTTATGTCACTTCTCGGGCTGCGGCACAGCGCCGCCGCGGCGACCCGCCCGCTTCAAAATACCGTGACGGAAAACCCGGTGCGAATCGCCCTTGGCGGTGGTGACGCCACGTCCTGCTGCGCGCTTTTGCACCCTGCGCCGCCGCGGCTGCAACACAGGTAAGCAGGTTTGACCGATATCGGGTTTTATGGACGTTTTGCAGGCTTGTTCCGCCTATCTTCTGTGATAAGGGTTGCACGGATTGCATGGCTGATGCCGCAAGAAAGCATGTTATGGACTGGGATAAATTAAGAATATTTCACGCCGTCGCCGACGCGGGCAGCCTGACCCACGCGGGCGATGTTTTGCACCTGTCCCAGTCCGCCGTCAGCCGCCAGATCCGCGCGCTGGAGGATTCGCTGGGCACCACGCTTTTTCACCGCCACGCCCGCGGGCTGATCCTGACCGAACAGGGGGAACTGCTGTTCGAGGCGACCTCTTCCATGGTGCGCAAGCTTGACACCACCGCGGCCCGCATCCGCGACAGCGAGGAAAACGTCTTCGGCGAACTCAAGGTCACGACGACCACCGGCTTTGGCAGCATGTGGCTGGTGCCGCGGCTGGCCAAGCTTTACGACCGCTATCCCGACCTGAAGATCGACCTGATGCTGGAAGAGCGGGTGCTGGACCTGCCCATGCGCGAAGCCGACGTGGCCATCCGCATGAAGGAACCGAACCAGCAGGATCTGATCCGCCGCCGGCTTCTGAACATCCGCATGCGGCTTTATGCCACCCCCGAATATCTGGCCAAGGCGGGCGTGCCGGAAACGCTGGACGATCTGGGGCCGCACCGGCTGATCTGCCAGAACCCGCAGACGCCGCAGGTCAGTTCGGGCGCCGTGTTGTCGCAGATGCTGCTGGCGCGCAACATCAGTTCCACCCTGATGGTGAACAACTATTTCGGGGTTCTGCAAGGCGTGCTGAACCATGTCGGGATCGGCGTGCTGCCCGACTACCTGTCTGGGGATTTCCTGAACCTGACCCGCGTCTTGCCGGATATCCAGTCCAGCGAGGTTCCGGTTTTCCTGGCCTTTCCCGAAGAGCTGCGCGCCTCGCGCCGCGTCGCGGCCTTTCGCGACTTCGTGCTGGAGGAAATCCAGTCGCTGCGCCGCCAGCAGTCCGAAGAGCAGGTCGCCGACCCGTCCGAGGGCTGACCGCTGACCAGGCAGGGGCCGGGCGATTTTGCCCAAGGCATTCGCATAACGCATATCGGCCATGCCCTTTGCCGGGGAAATGAGCCTTGAACCGCTGGCTGACTGCACATATCTCGGGCTTCGAAGGCGAT
Organism: Paracoccus thiocyanatus; assembly: GCF_900156255.1. Lineage (GTDB taxonomy): Bacteria > Pseudomonadota > Alphaproteobacteria > Rhodobacterales > Rhodobacteraceae > Paracoccus > Paracoccus thiocyanatus. The sequence goes on along the minus strand of NZ_FTMK01000001.1, from coordinate 147,424 downwards.
GGGCTGAGGAAACTCACATCACCTTCACCTCCCTGTTGGACTTGAGCCGGGCTTCATGCCCGGCTTTTTTTTGTCGCCGTGGGGCATCGCGTGCCGGGTTTTTCCATGCCTCGCGCAGGGGCTCTTTCCTAAACGGGCGGCGGCGCTTAAAAGGCCGCAAACCGGGGGAAAGGCGCCAGACATGAACGAACCGCAGATCACCGAGGACCTGATCGCCGCGCACGGGCTCAAGCCCGACGAATACCAGCGCATCCTCGAGATCATCGGGCGCGAGCCGAGCTTTACCGAACTCGGCATCTTCTCGGCCATGTGGAACGAGCATTGTTCCTACAAGTCCTCCAAGAAATGGCTGCGCACCCTGCCGACCACGGGTCCGCAAGTGATCTGCGGTCCGGGCGAGAATGCGGGCGTCGTGGACATCGGCGACGGGCAGGCCGTGGTCTTCAAGATGGAAAGCCACAACCACCCCAGCTATATCGAGCCGCATCAGGGCGCCGCGACCGGCGTCGGCGGCATCCTGCGCGACGTCTTCACCATGGGCGCCCGCCCCATCGCCGCCATGGACGCGCTGTCCTTTGGCCGGCCGGACCATCCCAAGACCGCGCATCTGGTCAAGGGCGTGGTCGAGGGGATCGGCGCCTATGGCAATGCCTTTGGCGTCCCGAATGTCGGCGGAGAGGTGCGCTTTCATCGCAGCTATGACGGCAATTGCCTGGTGAACGCCTTTGCCGCGGGCCTGGCCGACAGCGACAAGATCTTCTATTCCGCCGCCTCGGGCGTGGGCATGCCGGTGGTCTATCTGGGCGCCAAGACCGGCCGCGACGGCGTCGGCGGCGCCACCATGGCCAGTGCCGAATTCGACGACACCATCGAGGAAAAGCGCCCCACCGTGCAGGTCGGCGACCCCTTTACCGAGAAATGCCTGCTGGAAGCCTGCCTGGAACTGATGCAGACCGACAGCGTGATCTCGATCCAGGACATGGGCGCGGCCGGGCTGACCTGCTCGGCGGTCGAGATGGGCGACAAGGGCGGCCTAGGCATCAAGCTGGTGCTGGACCACGTCCCGCAGCGCGAAACCGGCATGAGCGCCTATGAAATGATGCTCTCGGAAAGCCAGGAGCGGATGCTGATGGTGCTGAAGCCCGAGAAAGAGGCCGAGGCGCGGGCGATCTTCGAGAAATGGGACCTGGATTTCGCCATCGTCGGCGAGACCGTCGCCGAAGACCGCTTCCTGATCCTGCACGGCAATGAGGTCAAGGCCGACCTGCCGCTTTCCAAGCTGTCGTCCAGCGCGCCAGAATACGACCGCCCCTGGGTGGAAACGCCGGCCGCGGGCGACATGCCCGCCCTGCCCGCCATCGCCCCGATCGCGGCGCTGAAGGCGCTGATCGGCAGCCCCAACCATGCCCATAAAGGCTGGGTCTGGGAACAATACGACGCTCAAGTCGGCGCCGATACCGTGCGCCGCCCCGGCCTGGGCGCCGGCGTGGTGCGGGTTCATGGCACGAAAAAGGCGCTGGCCTTTACCAGCGACGTGACGCCGCGCTATGTCCGGGCGAACCCCTTTGAAGGCGGCAAGCAGGCGGTGGCCGAGGCTTACCGCAACCTGACCGCCTGCGGCGCCCTGCCGCTGGCCACCACCGACAACCTGAACTTCGGCAACCCGGAAAAGCCCGAGATCATGGGCCAGTTCGTCGGCGCCATCAAAGGCATCGGCGCGGCCTGCGCGGCGCTGGATTTCCCCATCGTTTCGGGCAACGTCTCGCTTTACAACGAAACCGACGGCAAGGGCATCCTGCCCACGCCCACCATCGGCGGCGTCGGGCTGATCGCGGACCTGGACGACCTGATCGCCGGCCTGCCGGCCGAGGGGGACCTGGCGCTGATCATCGGCGAGACCCGCGGCCATCTGGGCCAATCCGCCCTGGCGGCCGAGGCCTTCGGCATCGAGGCGGGCGATGCCCCGCCGGTGGACCTGGCGGCCGAACGCCGCAACGGCGAATTCCTGCGCGCGCAGGGCAAGCTGGTCCGGGCCGCGACCGACCTGTCGGATGGCGGGCTGGCGCTGGCCGCCTTTGAACTGGCCGAGGCGGCGGGCCTGGGCGTCACGCTGGACAGCGCCGATATCGCCCAGCTTTTTGGCGAGGATCAGGCGCGCTACCTGGTCGCCTGCACCGCCGCGGATGCCGAAAAACTGGCCGAGGCGGCGCGGGCTGCGGGCGTGCCCCTGGCGGTGATCGGCCGCTTTGGCGGCAAATCCGTGACCCTTGGCGGCGATAGCGCGCCGCTGGCGGAATTGTCGGGGCTGTATCGCGGCGCGTTTGAAAAGGCGCTGAACCTGGAACTGGCCTGATCCGCAAGCCGATGGGCAGCGCGTCCGCGCCGCCCGCCATGCCTAGCGCGGCAGGCCGCTGATCCGCAGGGCGGCAAAGCGTTCGCGCAGCCAGCGCGCCGCCGGGCCGCTGGGGCGCTGCTTGTGCCAGACCAGTTCCAGCGCCACCGGCCAGTCCGCACCATCGAATTGCAGCGGCGGCGTGACCAGATCGTCGCGGACCGGAGAGCTGCGGATGATGTGGTCGGGCACCAATGCCCAGCCGATGCCCTGCCGGACCATTTGCAGGATGATCCAATGGCTTTCGACCCACCACACCTCGGCGGCGCTGCGCAGCCGCTGCTTTTCCGGCCCCTCGCTGCGCGCCGCCACCATCAACTGGCGATGCCGCTTCAGCTCCTCCCAGTCGACCACGCCGCGCGCAAGCGGGTGGTCCTTGCCGCAGACCAGTTGCAGCGGCACCCAGCCCAGGGTGTGAAAGGCGATCTCGGTCGGCAGCACTTCCTGGCGCCACATCACGCCGATATCGGCCTTGCCGTCCAGCACCAGGCGGCTGACATCCTCTAGCATGGGAAACAGCAGTTCCAGTTCGACATGGGGGAAATGCGCAGCGAACGCGGCGAAAAGCGTCCCCAAGGCCTGTTCGGGATAAAGCTCGTCGATGGCGACGACCAGCCTGTGTTCGACATGGGCCTCGAAACTGGCGGCGACGCCGATCAGGTGTTCGCGGCGATCCAGGACCACCCGCGCCTCGGCCAGCAGCCTTTCGCCCGCCGCGGTCAGCACCGGGTTGCGGCCCGTGCGGCTGAACAGCGCCAGGCCAAGGTCATCTTCCAGGTTCGCGACCTGGGTGCTGATCGCCGATTGCGCCTTGCGCAATGCCCTGCCCGCGGCCGAGAACGAGCCGTGTTCGGCGGCGGCGACAAAGGCTTGCAACTGTTCCAGCGTGACGCTCATTGATCCATCTTTTTTTCAGATGGAAGCTAACTTGGCTTCCGGAAGAATCAAGATAGAAACGGCGCAATGAAATCAACGGATGAATCACGGTGACAATGCGCAGTTTTCCCGACCGCGTGCGGCATGCGCTGATGTTCGAAGCCATCGGGCTTGCGATCATCACCCCGGCGACCGCCTGGCTTTACGACAAGCCGCTGCTCGACATGGGCGTGGTCGGCATCGGCGCCGCAACGCTGGCCACGGTCTGGACCTTTCTTTTCAACCTGGGCTTCGACCATGCGCTGCGCCGGCTTCACGGCCATGCCCGCAAGGCGCTGCGGCACCGGCTGCTGCACAGCCTGCTGTTCGAGCTTGGCCTGCTGGTCATGCTGTTGCCGCCGATGGCCTGGTATCTGGGCATGACGCTGTGGCAGACATTGCTGCTCGACCTGTTCATCGTGGCGTTCTATCTGATCTATAATTTCATCTTCAACATCATCTATGACCGGGTCTTTCCGCTGCCTGCCGCGCCGCAGCGGCAGCCCGCCTGACCCCGGATCACCTGCCGGCGCCGGGCGTGGTGCGCTTGTCGTCTTGGGAATGCGCGCCCGGCTTGTGGCTGCCCGGCGCGCATGACGAATGGTCGCTCAGCGCCTCGATCACCCGGCAGTTCGCAATGGTCCCCTGCGCGCATTGGCTGACCATCCGCTCCAGTTCCGATTTCAGCGCCTCCAGCCGGGCAATCCGCGCCTCGACCGCGGCAAGTTGCTGTTTGGCGATGATGTCCGCCGCGGCACAGGGCTGGTCGGGCCGGTCCGAAAGGCTAAGAAGGTCGCGGATCGCCTCTAGCGGGAAACCCAGGTCGCGGGCGTGGCGGATAAAGGCCAGCCGGTCAAGCGCCGTGCGGCCGTAAAGGCGCTGGTTGCCGGCGCTGCGTTCCGGCGGGGGCAAAAGCCCGATCTGTTCATAATACCGGATGGTCGGCACCTTCACACCGGCCGCCGCCCCCAGTTTTCCGATGGTCAGCATGAGATACCTCTTGAACCTCTAGTTGCTGGAGACATTAGGTAAGCAAGACCACGGTAACAAGAGCCCGCGGCTTGCGCGGCAGGATGAGATGGCGATGACGAAGGAAACATGCGTCGAATGGACGGTGAGCGGCATGGATTGCGGCTCTTGCGCCGGCAAGGTCAGAACGGCGGTCGAGCGTCTGCCGGGCGTAAGCCGGGTGGATGTGGCCCTGATGGCAGAGCGCCTGTCCCTGGTTCTGGACGAAGGCAAGACGACGCGCGAGCGGGTCGAATCGGTGGTGCGGGCGCTTGGCTACGGGATCGTGCCCAAGCCCAGTTCCGCCGCAGCCATTGCGGGTCCAGGGGCGGAGGCACAGGCCCATGGCGCCCAGGCGTCCGACCCTGGATCCTTGCCCCCCTGGCATCGCAGCGGCAAGGCGCGGCTGGTCATCGGCACCGGCCTGCTGTTCCTTGCCGCCTTTGCCGTCAGCCTTCTGGCCGGGGACGGGCCGGCGCGCTGGGGCTTTATCGCCGCGACCGTGATCGGGGTCGCGCCCATCGCGCGCCGCGCCCTTCATGCCGCGACCGCCGGAATGCCTTTCACCATCGAGATGCTGATGAGCATCGCCGCAGTGGGCGCGCTTTTCATCGGTGCCGCCCAAGAGGCGGCGCTGGTGGTCTTTCTGTTCGCCGTGGGCGAGATGCTGGAGGGCATGGCCGCGAACAAGGCGCGCCAGGGCATTCGCGCGCTGGCGCGGCTGGTGCCGCGAACGGCGCTGCTGGAGGTGGACGGCAAGACGCGCGAGGTCGCAGCCGACATCCTTGCAATCGGCCAGGTGGTGCTTGTCCGCCCCGGCGACCGGGTTCCGGCGGATGGCACGGTCCTGCGCGGCGTTTCGGGAGTGGATGAAAGCCCTGTCACCGGCGAAAGCATGCCCAGGCTCAAGCAGCCGGGCGACCCGGTCTTCGCCGGCTCGATCAATACCGAAGCGGCGCTGCACGTGACCGTCACCAGCGCGGCCAAGGACAACACCATCGCCCGCATCATCCGCCTGGTCGAACAGGCCGAAAGCGCCCGCGCGCCGACCGAACGCTTCATCGACCGCTTCAGCCGGGTCTATATGCCGGCGGTCGTCGGGGCCGCCTTGCTGGTGGCCGTCATCCCGCCGCTGGCGCTTGGCCAGGACTGGGGCACCTGGATCTATCGGGCGCTGGCGCTTTTGCTGATCGGCTGCCCCTGTGCCCTGGTCATCTCGGTCCCGGCCTCGATCGCCTCGGCCCTGTCCGCGGGCGCGCGGCGCGGGCTGTTGATGAAGGGCGGCGCGGTGATCGAGGCGGCCGCCGCGACCACGCATGTGGCCTTTGACAAGACCGGAACGCTGACCGAAGGCCGCCCGCGCGTGACCGATCTTGTCCCCATTTCAGGAAGCGAGGCCGAGCTTCTTGCCCTTGCCGCCGCGGTCGAGACGGGGTCGAGCCACCCGCTGGCGCAAGCGATCCTGGCCTGCGCGCAACAGCGCGACATCGCGGGGCCCGCCGCCACCGCCGCCCGCGCCATTCCCGGCCACGGGGCCGAGGCGCTGGTCAAGGGCGAACCGGCCTGGGTCGCCTCGCCCCGCTTTGCGCAAGGCCGCGGCGTGCTGGACGACAAGGCGCGCCAAGCCGCCGCCCGGCTAGAGGCCGAGGGCAAGACCGTCGCGGCGGTCTTTCGGCCGGGGCGGCTTTTGGGGCTGATCGCGCTGCGCGACGAACCCCGAGCGGACGCGGCCGAGGCGATGCGCCAGCTTGGCGGGCTGGGCATCGCTGCGGTCATGCTGACCGGCGACAATGCCAGCACCGCCGCCGCCATCGCGGGCAGCCTAGGCATCGCCCACCGCGCCGAACTGATGCCCGAGGACAAGGTCGCGGCGCTGCGCGATATGGCCGGCAAGGGCCGGGTCATGATGGTCGGCGACGGGATCAACGACGCCCCGGCGCTTGCCGCGGCCCATGTGGGCGTGGCGATGGGGGCGGGCACCGATGTGGCGCTGGAAACCGCAGACGCGGCGATCCTGCGCAACCGCGTGACCGACATCGCCGCGCAGATCCGGCTGGCCCGCGCGGCCATGGCGAATATCCGGCAAAACGTCGCCATCGCGCTTGGCCTCAAGGCCGTGTTCCTGGTCACGACCATCCTGGGGATCACCGGACTGTGGATCGCGATCCTGGCGGATACCGGGGCGACGGTGCTGGTCACGCTTAACGCGCTGCGGCTTTTGGCCTTTGACCCCGAAGCCAAGCTTCGTCCATGAAGCGGGCGGCATCGGCGACACCTATACGGTCCGCTGGAATCGCGTCATTCACATGCGGCACCGGGTGACAGATGCCGACAGCGCCGGCGGCTCGCTTTTCCATCCCTGCCCATGCGTCATTTTGTTTCTGGCGGGCTGGGCGCCGCGTTGTTAGTCTTGGGGCAGGAAGCGCGCTCTCTTCGGCCGTCCGCGAACCGGCCGATCCATGGGAGGAAGAGGGCATATGCCACCAAGACACCGGGCCATGCGCTTCGTCGCATGGGCCATCTGGGTCGTGATCGCTGCCGCACCGGCGCAGGCTCAAGAGCCGCCTGCGATACCAGGAGGCGGCACCACGGCCGACCATTCGAAATTTCCGGCGCTGAAGGGACCCTTCTCCTCGGGGCCCGAGGTGACGCAAGCCTGCCTGTCCTGCCATACCGAGGCCGGGGACCAGGTGATGCACACCCTGCACTGGTCCTGGGATTATACCCATCCCGAGACCGGGCAAAAGCTTGGCAAGGCCAATGTCATAAACTCGTTTTGCGGCAATGTCGGCTCGAACGAGGCGCGATGCACCTCGTGCCATGCCGGCTATGGCTGGACCGACGTGCGCGAGCCGCCGCCCGCCGATCCGACGCGGGTGGACTGCCTGGCCTGCCACGACCGTTCGGGGCAATATGCCAAGCAGGACGACCTGGCCGGGCATCCGCCGCTTGACCCGGTGCGCGCCGGGGCCAAGACCATCACCGGCGCCGATGCCAAGCCCGTGGACCTGGCAAAGGCGGCGCAATCCGTCGGCGAGCCGGGCCGCGAAAATTGCGGCAACTGCCATTTCTACGGCGGCGGCGGCGACAATGTGAAGCATGGCGACCTGTCCTCGGCGCTGGTGCGGCCCGACCTGGCGACCGATGTGCATATGTCGCCCGAAGGCGGCAATTTCACCTGCCAGACCTGCCATGTCACCGAGGATCACCGCGTCGCCGGTTCCCGCTATGATGTCGAGGCCAAGGATATCGTCGATGCCCATCTGCTGGGCCAGCCGCGCGATACCGCGACCTGCGAAAGCTGCCATGGCAACCGGCCCCATGCCGCGACGCCCGCGGGGATGAAGCTGAACGACCATACCGACCGCGTCGCCTGCCAGACCTGCCATATTCCGTCCTTTGCCCGCGGCGGCGTCGCGACCAAGACGCTGTGGGACTGGTCGACCGCCGGCAAGCTCAAGGACGGCAAGCCCTTCTCGGAAGACGGGTTCACCCAGTCCGACGGCCAGCACCTGCACACCTATCTGTCCACCAAGGGCAATTTCGAATGGGCCGAGAACGTGGTGCCATTCTATGGCTGGTTCAACGGCACGGTCGAATATACCACCGCCGACACGGTCTTCGACCCGTCGCTGCCGGTCGAGATCAACCGGCTGGAAGGTTCGGCAAGCGACCCGGATGCGCGGATCTGGCCCTTCAAGCAGATGATCGGCCGCCAGGCTTTCGACACCGAACGCAATGTGCTGCTGCACAGCCAGGTCTATGGGCCCCAGACCGACACGGCCTTCTGGACCAATTTCGACTGGAGCAAGGCCCTGCAAGTGGCGGCCGACTACATGGGCACCGGCTATTCCGGCAAGTTCGACTTTGTCGATACGCGCATGTACTGGCCGATCACCCATATGGTGGCGCCTGCCGATGATGCGCTGAAATGCGGCGCCTGCCACCGTCCGCAGGGACGCATGGCGGGGATCACCGGGCTTTACATTCCCGGCACCGGCCTGCCGCCGGGCGGCATCCTGGGGCTGGCGATCCTGGCGATGGCGGTGGCCGGCGTGGCCGGACACGGGCTTTTGCGCCTGCTGGGCAGGAAGGACAAGGGGAACCATCATGGCTGAGCGCAAGGTTCTGGTCTATACCCGCTTCAACCGGCTCTGGCATTGGAGCCAGGCGACCTCGATCCTGATCCTGCTGTTCACCGGGCTCAGGATCATGGGGCTGCACGGGGTGCTGACCTTTGGCACCGCGGTGACGATCCATTCCATCGTCGCGGTGGCGCTGATGCTGCTTTGGGTCTTTACCGCCTTCTGGCTGATGACCACCGGCGCGTGGCGGCAATTCGCGCCGCGCCGCGCCGGGCTGTGGCAGGTCGCGCGCTTCTATGCCTGGGGGGTGTTCCGCGGCGAGGACCATCCCTATCGCAAGGTGCTGCGCCGCCGGCACAACCCCTTGCAGGCGCTGGCCTATCTGGCGTTGAAGGTGCTGCTGTTCCCGGCGGTGTTTCTTAGCGGTATCGCCTATCTGGGCTATACGTTCTGGGACCATCTCGACCCCTCGGGCTGGGCGATCTGGGCGGTGGCCAACATCCACATCCTGGCCGCCTTTGCCATCGCGGCTTTCGTGGTTGCGCATGTCTATCTGCTGACCATCGGCCACGGCTTTCGTGAACATGTGAAGCCGATGGTGACAGGATTCGAGGACATCGACCTGACGCCGGAACAGGAAGCCTATCTTGCGGCAGAAGAGCCTGGCCGGCTGAAGGCGTAGGCGATTTTGCCATTGCGAGGGCCGGTCCGATCGGTTATGGACCGGCCTGAAGCACCCGTAGCTCAGCTGGATAGAGTGTCGCCCTCCGAAGGCGAAGGTCACAGGTTCGAATCCTGTCGGGTGCGCCATCTTCCACCCTATTGTTGACAGCGCCTAAGTCTGCACGGTGCGGACAATGTCCTTGCATTGCCTGCCATGCACGGGCAGCGTCAGCCGGCCATCCCGAAGGCGCGCGGACGCGTCCAACGCCCCTTAGCGACCCGCTAGCGATGCGGACCCTGGCGAGGATGTTTCACCCCGCGCATGGGTCACGGCGCCGCCCGGCCGGCGGCCGGGTTCAAAGGTCCTGATTCAGGCAAAAAGCTCGCGGCAAAAGGCCAGGCCGTCGACCAGCGCATCGACCTCGGCGCGGGTATTGTACATGGCAAAGCTGGCCCGTGCCGTGGCGCTGACACCCAGGTGATCCAGCAGCGGCATGGCGCAATGCGTGCCCGCCCGCACGGCGATGCCGCGCTTGTCCAGGATGGTCGAGATGTCATGCGCATGCGCGCCCTGCATGGTCATGGAAAAGATCGCACCCTTGTCCGGCGCATCGCCCTGGACCGCCAGCCAGTTCAGGCTGCGCAGCCGCTCGCGGGCATAGTCGCGCAAGTCGCGCTCATGCGCGGCGATGTTCTCCATCCCCAGGCCCATCAGGTATTCCAGCGCCGCGCCCAGGCCGATCTGGTTGGCGATGCCGGGCGTGCCGGCTTCGAAGCGCAAGGGCGGGTCTGCATAGTCCACCGCCTCGCGGGTGACGGTGCGGATCATGTCGCCGCCGCCCATGAAGGGGCGCATCTCGGCCTGGCGCCCGGCCCGGATCCAGATCGCGCCCGAGCCCGAGGGGCCATAAAGCTTGTGCCCGGTGATGCAGTAGAAATCGACGCCAAGCGTGGACAGGTCCACCGGCATATGCACCGCCGCCTGCGACCCGTCGGCCAGCACCGGCACGTCGGTCCCGCGGGCGATGGCGCCGACATCGACCACGGTGCCGGTCACGTTCGACATATGGGTGACGGCGATCAGCCGGGTGCGCGGCCCCACCGCCGCCAGCACCTTTTCGGCCGGCAGCGACCCGTCGGGTTCCGGCTCAACCCATTTCAGCCGGACGCCCTGGCGTTCGCGCAGGAAGTGCCAGGGCACGATATTGGCGTGATGCTCCAGCACCGACAGCACGATCTCGTCGCCCGCCTGCAAGCGGGGCGCGGCCCAGCCATAGGAAACCAGGTTGATGCCCTCGGTCGCGCCCGAGGTAAAGATCACCTCGTCCTCGCGCGGGGCGTTCAGGAAGCGGGCGATGATGACGCGCACACGCTCGTAATTCTCGGTCGCAAGGTTGGACAGGTAATGCAAGCCACGGTGGACATTGGCATATTCCGCCTCATAGGCGCGGGTGACGGCGTCGATCACCGCCCGCGGCTTTTGCGCCGAGGCGCCGTTGTCCAGATAGACCAGCGGCCGGCCGTTCACCTGTCGCGACAGGATCGGGAAATCGGCGCGGACCTTGTCGACGTCAAAGCTCATGGGGCCACCTCGGGAACGATGCCGAATGCCGCCGCGATCAGCGACAGCACGAAGCCAAGCAGGAATAGGCTGCCGATCAGGCCCAGGACCACCTTGGGCGTGCTGGTAAAGCCGTGCAGGGCCTTGGTCATGGTGACGGCAAGGTAAAGGAACAGTCCGAATGCCACCATGGACAGCAGCGTGGCCGTGGCGGGGAACACGACCATCATGACGACCTGCACCGCCTGCAAGCCGACCAGCATCAGCTCGACCCAGCCGATGGCCAAAAGCGCATCGGGAAAATCGCCCTGGCCGCCGAACAGCCGGCCGATCTGGGCCACGAACAGCGCCGACATCACCATGGCGCCGAACTGGATGCCGGCCAGCGTCAGCGGTTCGGACAGCATGCGCGAGACGGGGTTGTCCACCTCGATCGGGAACAGCAGCAGCGACAGCCCGGCCAGCAGGGTCGACAGGGTGACGGCCAGCAGCAGCACCATCCAGCGCGCCGCCATCGGCAGGTCCAGCCCGCGCAGCACGTCCAGCGCCCGATCGGGATCGCGCAGGGTCAGGACCATCATCTCGCCAAGATCGCCGGCCTTCATCGCGTCCCTGCCAATGCGCGCAAACCCGCGCCCCATATCACCAGGAAGCCCAGGCCCGCCACCGCACGGGTCAGGGCCAGGGGCGCGCCGGGCCCCACAAGCCCCGCCGTCAGCCCGGCCAACAGCATGGCCGGCGCCGCGGCCAGCAGCGCCCAGAACAGCGCCAGCCGCGAATCGAGCGGCGCGACCGGCCAGGGCGTCAGCCGCGACAGCGCCGAGACCAGCGCCGCCACCGCATAGGCCATCAGCGGCATCATGAACATGACCCCCAGGATCGCACCGCCCATGCGCGCGGCCAGCGGCACCTCGGGCTGGAGTTGCGCGGCGCGGGCATGGCCGGGCGCCTGCGCGATCAGAAAGATCAGCATCGCCGCCATCAGGACCGCGATCAGCGCCCGGTCGGGCATGCTGCGCAGGGATGCGACCACCCTGCCCGGCGCCCACCAGCTTTCCAGGATGCGGGGAACGATGCCGGTCTGGCTCATGCCTTGCCCGGATTGCCCGCGCGTTCGGTCAGCCAGTCTTCCAGCCGGCCGAGGATGTCTTCGCGCAGCCGCGTATCCTCGATCTCGTCCAGCGCATCCGCCAGGAAGGACAGCACCAAAAGCACGATGGCCCGTTCCCTGGGCACCCCGCGCGAGCGCAGGTAGAACAGCGCGGTTTCATCCAGCGCCCCGGTGGTCGAGCCATGCGAGCATTTCACGTCGTCGGCATAGATCTCGAGTTCCGGCTTGGCCAGGAACTGGCTGCCCTCGTCCAGCAAAAGCCCCTGGCTGATCTGGTAGCCGTCGGTCTTTTGCGCGCCGGGCTTGACCAGGATCTTGCCCTGGAAGATGCCCTCGGCCCCGTTCTTCAGCACTTTCTTGAACACCTGCCGGCTTTCGCAACGCTCGGCGCCATGGATGACGAAGACAGTATCGTCATGATGGAAGCGGCCGATATTGCCATCGCCCAGCACCGCTGCGGCGATATGGGCCACGGCATCGTCGCCGGCAATGTCGATCACCGCCTCGTTGCGCATCATCGCGCCGTTGACCGAAAGCGTGAAGGACTTGAACAGCGCCTCGGCGCCGACACGGGCGAAAATATGGCCCAGTCCCAGCTTGGGATCCTTGGCGCGCTTGGCGCTGAGATGGTGCAGGCGGGCGCCGCGCGCCAGATCGGCCTCGATCACCACGTTCGAGCGGGCACCCAGCACGCCGCTTTCCAGCAATGTCAGTTCGGCCCCCTCTTCCAGCTTGACGACGTGATGCAGATGGACATCCGCATCAAGCGCCGAGCGGCGATAGGTGATATGGACCGGCCGCGCCACTTGGCCGGTCACGCGGATCAGCAGCCCGTCGGCGGCGGCCAGCGTGTTCAGCGCCGCAAAGGGACGCTTGACCGGCACCTGCCCGGCGGCTTCCAGCCGGCCGTAAAGCCCCGAGGCCCAGTGATCGTCCCCGGCATCGGCCGCGGCAAGGCTTTCGATCTCGACCCCTTCGGCCGTCAGCGGATCCGAGGCGGCGGCGTCGAAACGCCCGTCCACGAAAACCAGGTGCAGCCGGTCGATCGCGGTGAAAAGCGTCGCGTCATCCGCCGCGAATTCCAGCGGCTCGGGCCGCGCGGCATTGAAGGGCGCCGGATCGGTATAGCGCCAGTATTCGTCGCGCGCGCCGGGCAGGCCCATGGCCTCCAGCCGCTGCGCCGCATCCTGGCGCGCGGCGCGGCTAAAGCCGCCGCGCGGCAGGTCCAACGCGTCAAGATGCGCCGCCAGCGCCGCCTGGCCGGGGCGAACCTTGCCCTCGACCGTCGGCACCTGCGCGACAAGAACAGCCGTGTCCGCCATTACCCGACCTCCGCCAGCAGATCGCCATAGCCGTTCTGCTCCACTTCCAGCGCCAGTTCGGGGCCGCCGCTGCGCACGATGCGGCCGTCGGCCATGATATGCACCACATCGGGGCGGATATGGTCCAGAAGCCGCTGGTAATGGGTGATGACCAGGAACGAGCGGTCGGGCCTGCGCAGCGCGTTCACGCCATCGGCGACCAGCCGCATCGCGTCCACGTCCAGGCCGGAATCGGTTTCGTCCAGGATGCACATGCTGGGCTCCAGCATGGCCATTTGCAGGATTTCGTTACGCTTTTTCTCGCCGCCCGAGAAGCCGACATTGACCGCGCGCTTCAGCATCTCGCTGTCGATCTTCAGCGTCGCCGCCTTTTGGCGGATCAGCTTCAGGAACTCGGCCGCGGACAGTTCTTCCTCGCCGCGGGCCTTGCGCTGCGCGTTCACGGCGGTGCGCAGGAAGGTCATGTTGCCGACGCCGGGGATCTCGACCGGGTATTGAAAGGCCAGGAACAGGCCGGCGGCCGCGCGCTGCTCGGGCTCCATTTCCAGCAGGCTCTGGCCGTCCAGCGCCGCCTCGCCCGCGGTGACGGCATAGCCGTCGCGGCCCGACAGCACATAGGACAGCGTGGATTTGCCCGAGCCGTTCGGCCCCATGATGGCATGGACCTCGCCAGCCGGGACGGTCAGATCGACGCCTTTGAGGATCTGCTTGTCCTCATCCTCAAGCTTGACGTGCAGATTCTTGATTTCCAGCATGGTTCGTTCCTATTCGACACTTACGGCGGTGCCCGAGGCGGACACCATCAGCATGTTGTTGATGACTTCATAGTCCAGATCGATGCCGACCACGGCATTGCCGCCCATCTGGCGGGCGCGGTCCTGCATCTCGGACAAGGCGGTTTCGCGGGCCGAGGCCAGCGCGGATTCATAGGCGCCCGAGCGGCCGCCCACGATGTCGCGAATCCCGGCGAAGATGTCGCGAAAGATATTGGCGCCGATGATGGTCTCGCCCGTCACCACGCCGTGATAGGCGGTGATGCGGCGGCCCTCGATGCCGGGGGTGGTGGTGACGATCATCCGACCGACCCTTCCAGGCTGATGGCGACCAGAGACTGCGCCTCCATGGCAAATTCCATCGGCAGGGCCTGCAAGACCTCGCGGCAGAAGCCGTTCACCACCAGGGCCACGGCCTCTTCCTCGTCCATCCCGCGCGAGCGGCAATAGAACAGCTGGTCGTCGTCGACCTTGCTGGTGGTCGCCTCGTGTTCCACGCGGCTCGAGGTGTTCTTGACCTCGATATAGGGCACGGTATGGGCGCCGCATTTGTCGCCGATCAGCAGGCTGTCGCATTGCGTATAGTTGCGGCTGTTCTTGGCGCGCGGGTGCATCGTCACCATGCCGCGATAGGTATTCTGCGCCTGTCCCGCAGAAATCCCCTTGGACACGATACGCGAGCGGGTGTTCTTGCCAAGATGGATCATCTTGGTGCCGGTATCGGCCTGCTGGTAGTTGTTGGCGATGGCGATGGAATAGAACTCGCCCTGGCTCTCGTCGCCGCGCAGGATGCAGGACGGGTATTTCCAGGTGATTGCGCTGCCGGTTTCCACCTGGGTCCACATCACCTTGGCCCGCGCCTCGCGGCAATCGGCGCGCTTGGTGACGAAGTTGTAGATGCCGCCCCTGCCTTCCTCGTCGCCGGGGAACCAGTTCTGCACCGTGGAATACTTGACCTCGGCATCCTCCAGCACGACGATTTCCACCACCGCCGCATGCAGTTGCGCCACGTCGCGCTTGGGCGCGGTGCAGCCTTCCAGGTAGCTGACGTAGGAGCCCTTGTCGGCGATGATCAACGTCCGCTCGAACTGGCCGGTATTCTCGGCATTCATGCGGAAATAGGTCGAAAGCTCCATCGGGCAATGCACCCCCGGCGGCACATAGACAAAGCTGCCGTCCGAAAACACCGCCGAGTTCAGCGTGGCGAAGAAGTTGTCGGTCTGCGGCACGACCGAGCCCAGATATTTCCGCACCAGCTCGGGATGTTCGCGGATGGCTTCCGAGATCGAGCAGAAGATGACCCCGGCCTTGGCCAGTTCGTCCTTGAAGGTGGTGCCGACGCTGACGCTGTCGAAGACCGCATCCACCGCGACCTTGCGCCCTTCGGCGGGCGCGCCCTCGGCGCCCTCGATCCCGGCCAGGATCATCTGTTCCTTCAGCGGGATGCCCAGCTTTTCATAGGTCGCCAGCAGCTTGGGATCGACCTCGTCCAGCGACTTGGGCTTGACCTGCATGCTTTTGGGGCGGGCATAGTAATACTGGTCCTGATAGTCGATTTCAGGATAGTTCAGCATCGCCCATTTCGGTTCGGTCATGGTCTGCCAGCGGCGGAACGCCTGCAAGCGCCATTCGGTCATCCATTCCGGCTCTTCGTTCTTTTCCGAAATCAGGCGGACGATATCTTCGTTGATGCCCTTGGGGGCATATTCCATCTCGATATCGGTGTCCCAGCCGTATTTGTAGGACCCCATGTTCTGGACGGTCTCGACGGTCTCGCGGTCCACGCCCTCGCGAACTTCGATAGTCTCGCCGATCTCTACAGTCATCTCAAACCCTTCCCGCGGTCGCCCGCCAATCATTCCTTTGCCGCCAGCGCCCATGCGCCGCCAGCCATGCATCCGCAAAACGCATCACGTCCCGAGGCTCCGTCGCCGGGCCGATCGAGACGCGGATCGCGTCGCCCGCCAATTCCGGCGCGATTCCCATGGCCGTCAGAACGGAACTGGGCCGGACCTTGCCCGACGAACAGGCCGAGCCTGCCGAGACGGCAAATCCGGCCAGATCCATCTGCATCACCTGCGTCTCTCCGCGCCATCCCGGCGTCAGGATCGACAATGTGTTGGGCAGGCGGCGGGCCTCGCGCCCCGGAAATGTAACCATTTCTGTCTGGGATTCCAGAGCGGCCATCAGGGAATCGCGAAGTTGCGACACTTTTTCCCCAATTCCTTGATCCAGGTCATTCTGCGCCGCTTTCGCGACCGCCGCAAAGCCCATGATGCCGATCAGGTTCTCGGTCCCGGCGCGGCGCCCCTGCTCTTGCCCGCCGCCCCGGATGCGGGCCGCGACCTCGGTGCCGCGGCGGACCACCAGCGCGCCGATGCCGCGCGGCCCGCCCAGCTTGTGGGCGCTGACAAAGCCGGCCTCGATCCCCAGCCAGTTGAAGGCCAGGGGGATCTTGCCGAAGGCTTGCGTCAGGTCGCTGACCGCCAGCCCCTTGGGCAGATCCTGGATGACGCCGGTTTCGGAATTGGCCAGTTGCAGCACCGACCGGCCGGGATCGGGCACGGTGACGCACCCCGCCGCATCGGCCGGCAAGAACGGGTCGCACCACGCCAGGACGGCCGGATGCTCGACCGGCGAACAGGCCAGCCCACGGTCCTGAAGCACCAGCGCCGCCGCCTCGGTCGCGCCCGAGGTAAAGATCACGTCCGCGCCCTCGGCGCCAAGCGCCGCGGCAATGTCTTCGCGCGCGCGTTCCATCGCGGATTTGGCCGCCCGCCCCTCGGCATGGACCGAAGAAGGGTTGCCGACCAGTTCCATCGCCGCCAGCATCGCCTCGCGCGCCTCGGCGCGCAGGGGCGTGGTGGCGTTCCAGTCCAGATAGACCCGGCTCATGGCCGCGCCTCGGCCGGCCCTTCGCCGTTCAGCGCCTCGGCGATGCGGGCGGCCAGCCGGCGCGCCACCTCGGCCTTGGACAGGCGCGGCCAGCTTTCCGCGCCGACGCCGGAAACCAGCGTCACCGCATTCTCTGTCCCACCCATGATCCCTGTTTCGGGGCTGACGTCATTGGCGATGATCCAGTCGCAGCCTTTGCGCTGGCGCTTGCGCGCGGCATTGTCCAGCACATCGTCGGTTTCGGCGGCAAAGCCCACGACCAGCGCCGGCCGATCCTGGCCAAGCTGGCTGATCCAGGCCAGGATGTCGGGATTTTCGGCGAATTGCAGTTCGGGCAGCGCCCCGGATCCGTCTTTCTTGATCTTGCCCGCCCTGGCATTGGCGACATGCCAATCCGCAACCGCCGCGGCCATGACGGCGGCGTCGGCGGGCAAGGCGGCCTCGACCGCCGCGCGCATCTCGCGCGCGGTCTGCACGGCAATCACCTCGACGCCTTCGGGGGGCGGCACCTGGGCCGGGCCGGTCACGAAACTGACTCGCGCGCCCAGGTCGCGCAGCGCGCCCGCGATGGCCGCGCCCTGCGCCCCGCTGGAGCGGTTGGCGATATAGCGCACCGGGTCGATCGGCTCATGCGTCGGGCCCGAGGTGACGATCACATGCCGCCCGGCCAGCCGCCGCGCCGGCAACGAGATCGCGGCCTCGGGCGGCAGGCGCAGCGGCTTGTCGCGGCCAAGTGCCGCACGGATCGCCGCCAGGATCGCCTCGGGCTCGGCCATGCGGCCGGGGCCGTATTCGCCGCAGGCCATGTCGCCTTCGTCCGGGCCGACCAGGCGGATGCCGTCGTTTTCCAGCGTGTCCAGGTTGCGCTGCGTGGCCGGGTGCTGCCACATGCGCACATTCATCGCCGGGGCCGCCAGCACCGGCTTGTCGGTGGCAAGCAGCAGCGTGGTGGCCAGATCGTCCGCCATCCCCGCCGCCATCCGCGCCAAAAGGTCGGCCGTGGCCGGCGCGACCACCACCAGGTCGGCGGCGCGCGACAGCCGGATATGGCCCATTTCGGATTCGCGGGTCAGATCGAACAGTTCGGTATGGCAGGGCGCCTCGGCCAGGGCGGAAAGCGTAAGCGGGGTGACGAATTGCGCCCCCCCCTGCGTCAGCACCGGCACGACCGCGCCGCCCTCGCGCCGGATCATGCGGATCAGCTCGGGGATCTTGAACGCGGCGATGCCCCCGCCGACGATCAGCAATATGCGGCTGCCTTGCATGGTCGCTTCCTTTGGCCCCCTTGTCCTTCGCCCTGCACATAGGCGCAAGTGCCGCGCGGAACAAGCAAGCCGCGCCCGTTAACCCTTCTTTAAGATGCGGCAGTTTATCCAGAAAGCCGGACACGGAGAGAACCGATGGCGGCAATTGCCTATACCGTAGCCTTCGACGGGGTCGAGGCGCGGCTGGTCGAGGTGCAATGTTCGGTCTCGCCGGGACTACCGGGATTCGGCATCGTCGGGCTGCCCGACAAATCGGTCAGCGAGGCGCGCGAGCGGGTCAAGGCCGCCTTCGGCGCGCTGTCCATCGCCATGCCCTCGCGGCGGGTGACGGTGAACCTGTCGCCCGCCGACCTGCCCAAGGAGGGTTCGCATTTCGACCTGCCCATCGCGCTCGCGGTGCTGGCCGCGCTTGAAATCGTCCCGGCCGAGGCGCTGGAACGGGTGGTGGCCTTGGGGGAACTGGCGCTGGACGGGCGGCTGTCGCCGGTCGCGGGCGCCCTGCCCGCCGCCATGGCCGCAGCCGAGGAAAGCCGCGCCCTGCTGGTGCCTCGCGCCTGCGCCGCCGAGGCAGCCTGGGTCGGCGCGGTGCCGGTCTTTGCGCCGCGCACCCTGCGCGAAGCGGTCGATCACCTGACCGACCGCGCGCCCCTGGCCCGCGCCGCGCCGGGCGAACTGGCCGCGACCGTGTTCGAAGCCGACCTGGCCGAGGTCAAGGGTCAGGAACGCGCCCGCCGGGCGCTGGAAATCGCCGCCGCCGGCCGGCATCACCTGCTGATGGTCGGCCCCCCCGGCGCCAGCAAGTCCATGCTGGCGACCCGCCTGCCCGGCATCCTGCCGCCGCTGGACCCGCAAGAGGCGCTGGAGACCTCGATCATTCATTCCGTCGCCGGGCTTATGGCCGAAGGCGGCATTTCGCGCATGGCGCCCTTTTGCCAGCCGCATCATACGGCGTCGATGGCGGCCATGGTCGGGGGCGGGCGCAACGCCCGGCCCGGCCAGGCAAGCCTGGCGCATAACGGCGTGCTGTTCCTGGACGAGTTGCCGGAATTCGAACGCCGGGTCATAGACGCGCTGCGCGAACCGATCGAGACGGGGGAAATCCACGTCTCGCGCGCCAATGCCCATATCCGCTATCCGGCGCGCTTCCTGCTGGTCGCGGCCGCCAATCCCTGCCGCTGCGGCGAGATTGCGGACGCCGCCCGCGCCTGCTCCAAGGCGCCGCGCTGCGGGGCGGACTATCTGGGCCGCATCTCGGGGCCGATGATGGACCGTTTCGACCTGCGCATCGAGGTGCCGCAGGTTTCGATCGAGGACCTGGGCCTGCCGGCGACCGGCGAAAGCTCGGCCAGCGTGGCCGCCCGCGTCGCCGCCGCCCGCGCGCTGCAAGCCGCACGCTTTGCCGGCCATGCAACCGCGCGGGTGAATGCCGACGCCTCGGGTCGGCTGCTGGAAGAGATCGCGCCGCTAGACGGCGAATGCCGGTCGCTGCTGGCGCTGGCGGCCGACCGGCTGGGCCTGACCCCGCGCGGCTATCACCGCATCCTGCGCAGCGCGCGGACCATTGCCGACCTGGACGGCGCCGCCGACATCCGCCAGCCGCACCTGGCCGAGGCGCTGTCCTATCGCCTGCCCTTCGGCCGGCCGGATTGACGCATTCTTGCGAACCGGCTGATCGACGGGAATCGCCCATGCGGGCGCCTCGACGCTCCCTCGACAGAGGGGGTGTCTCCGCATCTGCGCAACAGAAAATTAGGATAGGAACTGCCGGTCCGTTCGCGTCTGGGCGGCGGCGGCACGGCGTGATCGCGCTCGGCGGCCGCCCCTTCGCCCAAATGCCGGTTCGCCTTGCCGACGCCCGGCTGCCGTGCCGGTCAACGGGCCTGCCCGCCCGAGAGCCAGCAAAGCCGCAACCCAGCCCGGCGGCGACGTCGCGGCATCGCCACTGCAAAGCCGCCGGGGTCGGGTGTCATCCGCAACCTCGCCGGGCCGCACAACCACCGGGGCTCCGATTCGCCGGTTCCGGCCTAACAGGCCGCTAACCCCGTTCGGCCAACCGGCGCTCGATGGCATCCCAGATCAGCGCCGCTGCATTGATGCCGTCGAAACGCTCAAGCTCCTGGATGCCGGTGGGCGAAGTCACGTTGATCTCGGTCAGCCAGCCGTCGATCACATCGATGCCGGTGAAAATCAGGCCCTTTTCGCGCAAGGTCGGGCCGATCCGGGCGCAGATCTCGTATTCGCGCTCGGTCAGGCCGATCTTCTCGGGGCGGCCGCCCACATGCATGTTCGAGCGCGCCTCGCCCTGGGCGGGCACCCGGTTGATCGCGCCGACCGGCTCGCCATCGACCAGGATGATGCGCTTGTCGCCGCGGACCACGGCGGGCAGGTATTTCTGCGCGATGATCGGCTCGCGGCTGTTGGCCAGAAAGGTCTCGACCAGCGAAGACAGGTTCGGATCGTCGGGCCGCATGTGGAAGATGCCGACCCCGCCATTGCCGTAAAGCGGCTTCAGGATGAAATCGCCGTGCCTTTCGCGAAAGGCGCGGATCTGGCCCAGGTCACGGGTGATCAGTGTCGGCGGCGTAAGGTCGGGAAAATCCAGCACAAGCAGCTTTTCGGGGCTGTTGCGCACCCAGAACGGGTCGTTGACCACATAGGTCGACGGATGCACCCGGTCCAGCAGATGGGTGGTGGTGATATAGCCCATGTCAAAGGGCGGGTCCTGGCGCAGCCAGACCACGTCGAACTCGGCCAGATCGACCTCGGCCCAGTCGCCGAAGCTTACGTGATCGCCCGCTTCGCGGCGCAGGCTGACCGGACGGCCGCGCGCCGTGACCCGGCCTTCGCAATAGCTTAGCCGGTCGGCGGTGTACTGAAACAGCCGGTGGCCGCGGGCCTCGGCCTCCAGTCCCAGCCGGAACGTGCTGTCGCCATCGATCGAAACCTGCTCGATCGGGTCCATTTGCAGGGCCACGTAAAGACTCATCTCTCATCCCCGGACTGTGTCGGTGGGCTTTGTCGCCCGCGCGGGACGGCTTTGCAAGCGGTAGTCCTGGGCCGGTAGGCCATGCAGGGCTTCCGGCCGGACAGGGCGCCGCGAGGATGATGAGCCTTGCACCGCCCGAAAGAATCGCATGGCCCGGATGCCCGCCCCCCGGAAACGCAAGCCCGCCATTCCGCAGCAGGGCTGGGATTTTCAGCCTGCTTCCGCCTCGAAGCCACGTGGGCGGATGCTGCAGAACCTGGCCGGCGATCCATTGTCCGAACCCGCGGTTTCAGTTCGCTCCAAAGGCATTCTCAAGGATCTCGACCCGTCCGAACTGATCGACGAGAGCCGCGTCAAAGCGCATCGCGGTCAGCAGCCCCGCCGGAAGACGGCCGCAATATTCCAGCGCCGCATTGCAGATGCGCCGGACCTGCCGCGGGCCGATCCGCTCTGCCGCGCGGTCGTGGCTTTGCGATTTCTTGACCTCGACAAAGGCATATTCGTCGTCCTTGAACAGGATCAGGTCGATCTCGCCGCCGCGGCCGCGCCAGCGCTCGGCCATTACCTCGTAGCCGCGGCGGCGATATTCCCGCGCCACCGATTCCTCGGCGAAACGGCCCGACGAATAGGCCACCGCGCCCCGCTGCGACCGTCCGGTGGCGACCGGGACTGCTGTCCCCTGTGAAATCCGCTCGAACTTCATTCCCGTTCCTTTTTCATCGCCAAGGCCAGCGCATAGATCTCGCGTCGGGGCCGCCGGAAGCGGGCCGCGACTTCGGCTGCCGCCTCCTTGACCGGACGTTCGTCGAGCAACGCCGCAAGGGCATCGCGCAAGCCGTTTTCATCCGGCACAACCGGTTCAGGCCGACCGAACAGCACGACGATCTCGCCGCGAAATCCGCCCTCTGGCAACCGTTCCAGCAGTTCCGCAGCGGTTCCGCGCATCACCTCTTCGAATTTCTTCGTCAGCTCCCTGCAAATCACTGTAACCCGATTCGCCTCAAGCTCGCACAAATTCTCCAACAATTGCTTAACGCGCCTGGGGCTTTCAAAGACGATCACCGTCGCATCCACCTGCCGCCAGCTTTCGATCCATGTCCTGCGCGCCCCGGCCGCGGCCGGCGGAAAGCCCACGAACAGGAACCTGTCGCTTGGCAATCCCGACACCGACAGCGCCGCCAGGGCGGCCGACGGGCCGGGCAGCGCCCTGACCGGGAAGCCTGCCTCGGCGGCGTCCCGCGCCAGCCGGTACCCCGGATCGGCCACCAGCGGCGTGCCCGCATCCGAGGCATAGGCCAGGGATTTGCCCTGCGCCAGCACAGCCATGATCGCCGGGCGCTGCCGGTCGGCATTATGGTCGTGATAGGCAAGGATGCGCCGCCCGCGCAGCGGGATGCCATGAATATCCATCAGGTGGCGCAGGTTGCGGGTATCCTCGGCCGCAAGCACGTCGGCCGCGTTCAGCACGTCCAGCGCCCGCAGCGTGATGTCGCGCGCCGTGCCGATCGGGGTCGCCACCAGGTAAAGCCCCGGCTGGGGCGGCGCGGCCGAAACGCTCAGGGCCAGCGGCCGGGCGCCGGTCACGCCGCTGCTTGCGCCATCCTCCATCGCCGGTTCCTTTCTCGCTGCCGGGGCAAGTTGCCATGTCCCCAATATGCCAATAACCTGCCCCATCAAACCCCCAGCCTAGATCCAACAGGGAATCAAGCCATGACCGTCCTGAACACGATCCGCGGCGCCTTTGACCTGCGCCGCCCGCTTGCGCGCATCGGCGCCGTGCTTTCCGCCCTGACGCTTGCCGCCTGCCAGCCGGCCGGGATGGGAGCGACCGGCCCCGAGACCGGCCAGAGCATCGACCCCGCGCAGCCGGTCCAGGTGGCGCTGCTGGTGCCGGGGGGGACCGGGGCCGCCGACCTGGACTGGCTGGCGCGTTCGCTGAGCAATTCGGCCAGGATGGCGGCGGCGGATGCGCGCGGCGCCAGGATCGACCTGCGCGTCTACGAATCCGGCTCGGATCCGGCAACCGCGGCCGTCATGGCCAACCAGGCCGTGGCCGAGGGCGCCCGCATCATCCTGGGCCCGCTTTTCGCCGACAGCACCAATGCGGTGGGCAACGCCATGGCGTCGCAGGGCGTGAACGTTCTGTCATTCTCGAACAATACCGACATCGCCGGCGGCAATGTCTTCGTGCTGGGCAATACCTTCGACAACGTGGCCGACCGGCTGGTGAGATATGGCGTCGGACACGGCAAGCGCCGCATCATGATGGTGGCCGAAGACGACACCGCCGGCCAGGTCGGCGCCCGCGCGATCGAGCGCGCGATCCGCAGGAATGGCGCCACCCTGGTCGGCACCGCCGTCCATCCGCTGTCCAAGACCGGCATCGACGGCGTCCTGCCCAACATCACCCAGGCGGCCCTGTCGGGCAATGTCGATGCGGTGTTCATGACCGCAAACCAGGGCGCGGTGCTGCCCTATCTGACCGACAGCCTGGCCGATGCCGGCGTGACCTCGGCCCAGGTGCAGCTGATGGGGTTGACGCGCTGGGACCAGCCCTCGGCCCGGTTGCAGCTGCGCGGCGTGCAGGGCGGCTGGTTCGCCATTCCCGACACCACGATGAAGGCGCAGTTCGACCAGCGCTATCGCGCCGCGTATGGCGAAACGCCGCATGAGCTGGGTTCGCTGGCCTATGACGGGGTCGCGGCCATCGCGGCACTGGTGCGGGCGGGCAAGTCCAATGCGCTGACCACGTCGGGGCTGACGCAGAATGCCGGTTTCGCCGGGATCTCGGGCGCATTCCGGCTTAAGCGCGACGGCACCAACGAACGCGCGCTGGCCGTGGCCACGGTGCGCGGCGGGCAGGTCGTCGTGCTGGACCCGGCGCCGCGCAGCTTCGGCGGCTTCGGGTTCTGATCTTGGGCGCCAAGGACATCGACAGCCTGCCGCAAAGCGCCCCGGCCCTGCCTGGGGCGCATTCGCTGTTCACCCCAGAAACCTTTCTGCCGGCGCTGACCCAGGCGCTGGACGGCATCGCCGGCCCGCGCGAGATCCGCGCCCGCACCGTGGCCATCCTGGCCGAGGCGCGCCGCGCCGCCATGGCCGACATCGTCGCGGGCTTCATGTCCCATCCCCGCGCCGCGCGCGAGACGGTGCGCGCCATCGCCAGCCTGACCGACGCCACCGTCATCGCCATCCATCACGTCGCCACCACCATCCTGCATCCGCTGCCCAATCCCACCGATGCCGAGCGGTTGGCGGTGCTGGCCATCGGCGGCTACGGCCGGGCCGAGATGGCGCCGCAATCCGATGTGGACCTGCTGTTCCTGACGCCGTGGAAGACCAGCGGCTGGGCCGAAAGCGTGGCCGAATCCGTGCTTTACATGCTGTGGGACCTGAAGCTGAAGGTGGGCCAGTCCACCCGCTCGGTCGATGACTGCCTGCGGCTGGGCGGCGGGGACATCACCATCCGCACCAGCCTGCTGGAGCACCGGCTGATCTGCGGCCATGCCGCGACGGCGGAAATCCTGCGCGACCAGCTTTGGTCCGAACTGTTCGACCGCACCGTGCCGGAATTCATCGAGGCCAAGCTGGCCGAGCGCACCGAGCGCCACCGCCGCCAAGGCGGCCAGCGCTATGTGCTGGAGCCGAACGTCAAGGAGGGCAAGGGCGGGTTGCGCGACCTGCAAACCCTGTACTGGATCGCGAAATACATCCACCGCGTCGATCGCGCGGTCGAACTGGTCGACCTGGGATTCTTTACCCGCGAGGAACACCTGACCTTCTGGCAGGCCGAGGATTTCCTGTGGGCGGTGCGCTGCCACCTGCACCTGATCGCCGGCCGGCCGGTCGACAAGCTGACCTTCGACATGCAGGTCGAGGTGGCGGGCCGCATGGGCTATCGCGACCTTGGCGGGCGGCGCGCGGTCGAAATCTTCATGCAGGATTATTTCCTGCACGCGACCAAGGTCGGCGAGTTGACGCGGGTATTCCTTGTCGCGCTGGAGGCCCGGCACCTGTATCGCGCGCCGATCATGAACATCCTGTTCCAGCGCCGCCGCCGGGTCCGCGCCGGCTTTCGCGTGGATCGCGGGCGGCTGACCTATGGCGACGAGGCGCAATTCCTGTCCGACCCGCTGAACATCCTGCGCCTGTTCGAAGAGGCGTTGCGCACCGGCATCCTGATCCATCCCGACGCGATGCGCGCCGTCGCGGCCAATCTGGACCGGATCGACGACCGCATGCGGTCCGACCCCGAGGCGGTGCGCATCTTCCTGGACCTGCTGCTGAAGCACGGCAACCCCGAACGCTCGCTGCGGCGGATGAACGAATTGGGGGTGCTGGGCGCCTTTATCCCCGAGTTCGCGCCGGTGGTGGCGATGATGCAGTTCAATGTCTATCACCATTACACGGTGGACGAGCACCTGATCCAATGCGTCGCAGCCCTTGCCGCCATCGAGCGCGGCGAGGATGCCGAGGACCTGCCCGTGGTCAGCAAGATCATGAAGGGCAAGGTGAACCGGCGGGTGATCTACCTGGCGGTGCTGCTGCATGACATCGGCAAGGGCCGGGCCGAGGACCATTCGATCCTGGGCGCGCGGCTGGCGCGGCGGGTCTGCACCCGCTTCGGCCTGCCCGCGGACGAGATCGAGACCATCGAGTGGCTGGTGCGCAACCACCTGCTGATGTCGGACGTGGCGCAAAAGCGCGACATCGCCGATCCGCGCACGCTGCGCGCCTTTGCCAAGGCGGTCAAGACCACCAAGCGGCTGGACATGCTGCTGGTGCTGACCGTCTGCGACATCCGCGGCGTCGGCCCCGGCACCTGGAACAACTGGAAGGCGATGCTGCTGCGCAAGCTGCACCAGGAAACGCGGCAGGCGCTGGAAAACGGCCTGGAAGAGCTGAACCGCGACAAGCGCATCGGCGAGGCCAAGCGCTCGCTGCGCCACCTGCTGACCGCCAAGGGCTGGGAGCCCAGGGCGATCAAGGCCGAACTGGCGCGGCATTACGACAATTACTGGCCGGGCCTGCCGACGGATACGCAATATGTCTTTGCGCAGATGCTCAAGGACCTGACCGACGACCAGATCCGCACCGACCTGCATCCCGATACCGACCGCGATGCGACCCGCACCGCCTTTGTGCTGGCCGACCATCCCGGCATCTTTTCGCGCATGGCCGGCGCCTTGGCGCTGGTCGGGGCCAATATCGTCGATGCCCGCACCTATACCACCAAGGACGGCTTCGCCACCGCGGTCTTCTGGTTGCAGGATGCGGACGGCCACCCCTATGCCGCCGACCGGCTGCCGCGGCTGCGCAGCATGATCCAGCGCACATTGGCCGGCGAGATCGTCGCGCGCGACGCCCTGGCCGGCCGCGACAAGCCGAAAAAGCGCGAGGCGGCCTTTCGCTTTCCGACCCATGTCACCTTCGACAACGAGGCATCCGACGTCTATACGGTGATCGAGGTCGATACCCGCGACCGCCCCGGCCTGCTTTACGACCTGACCCGGACCCTGGCCGAGAACCATATCCAGATCGCCAGCGCCGTGATCGCCACCTTTGGCGCGCAGGTGGTGGATACCTTTTACGTCAAGGACATGTTCGGGCTGAAGCTGCACCAGCCGGGCCGCCGCGAGACGCTGGAGAAAAAGCTGCGCCAGGCGATCAAGGACGGCGCCCAACGCGCCGAACGGGCCGAGCGTCCGCTGGGCGCAGCCTACTGAGGAACGCGAATGCAACCGATCAGACTGATACGCGGCTTCCTTTCGGTCGGGGCATGGACGCTGGCCAGCCGGGTGGTCGGCTTCGTGCGCGACGTGATGATCGCCGCCTATCTGGGCACCGGCCCGGTGGCACAGGCCTATATCGTCGCCTTCACCCTGCCCAACATGTTCCGCCGCTTCTTTGCCGAAGGGGCGTTCAACACCGCCTTCGTGCCGATGTTCGCCAAGCGGCTGGAAAGCGGCGAAAACCCGCGCGGCTTTGCCGAAGAGGCGTTTTCGGGCCTGTTCTCGGTGGTGCTGGTCGTCTCGCTGATTGCGCATCTGGCGATGCCCTGGCTGGTGCTGATGCAGGCCGCGGGTTTTCAGGGTGACGAGCGGTTCCAGCTTGCGGTGATCTATGGCCGCATCTGCTTTCCCTATATCCTGTTCATCTCGTTGACCGCGCTTTTGTCGGGGCTGCTGAACGCGGGCGGGCGCTTCATGGCGGCGGCGGCCGCGCCGGTGCTGATGAACTTCATCCTGATCGCGGCCATGCTGCTGGCCGATTGGCGGGGCTGGGACATGGGACTGGCGATGGCCTGGTCCACCCCGGTTTCCGGCATTGCCCAGCTTGCCGCGGTCTGGTGGGCGGCCAAGCGCATGGGCTTTGCGCTGCGGCTGCGCCGGCCGCGGCTGTCGCCGGACATGCGCCGGCTGCTGGCGGTGGCGGCGCCCGCGGTGCTGGCGGGCGGCGTGGTTCAGGTCAACCTGCTGGTCGGCCGCCAGGTCGGCTCGTTCTTCGACGGCGCCATCGCCTGGCTGACCAATGCCGACCGGCTTTACCAATTGCCGCTGGGGGTCGTGGGCATCGCCATCGGCATCGTGCTGCTGCCCGACATCTCGCGCCGGCTGAAGAACGGCGACACGGATGGCGGCCGCCACGCCTATAACCGCGCCGCGGAATTTGCCCTGTTCCTGACCGTGCCGGCGGCCGTGGCGCTGGTGATCGCGGCCTATCCGCTGATCTCGGTGCTGTTCCGGCGCGGCGCCTTTCTGACCGCCGATGTGGGCCCGACGGCGCTGGCGCTGGCGATCTATGGGCTGGGCCTGCCGGCATTCGTGCTGCAAAAGGTGCTGCAACCCTTGTATTTCGCGCGCGAGGATACCCGCACCCCGTTCCGCTTTGCCGTCTGGTCGATGGTGGTCAATGCGGCGGTGGCGCTGGGTCTTGCGCCCTTTATCGGCTTTTCCGCCGCCGCCTGGGGCACCACCATCGCCGGCTGGACCATGGCCGCGCAGCTATGGCGCGGCACCCGCGCCTTTGGCGAGGCGGCCGCGCTGGACGCGCGGCTGCGCCACCGGCTGCCCCGCATCTGCGCCGCGGCCGCCATCATGGGCGCGGCGGTCTGGGGGCTGATTCTGGTCCTGGGGCCGGCGCTGGAACAGCCCGGCACCCGCTATCTGGCGCTGGCCGCGCTGGTCCTGGGCGGGCTTGCAACCTATGGCGGGGCGGCCTTGGCGCTTGGCGCCTTCCGCCCCTCGGACCTGCGGGCGGGCCTGCGCCGTCAGCGCTGACGGATCTGGCGCATCACCCGGCCGATCCCGCCCGGCACCAAGACGAAGGACAACAGAAAGCCGCAGCAAAACCCGGAGATCTCGGCGATCCAGGTCAGGCTGCCGTCCTGGAACAGGATGGCAAAGACCAGTTGAAAGGCCAGCAGCATGCCGATCAGGGTGAAGGCGCGCAGCCGGTTCGCGTTCTCTTGCCCGAGCCGGGTCCAAAGCAGGAAGGTAAAGGCGCCGACAAAGCCATAGACCGCCGGATAGCCGCCGATCAGCGCCTGGAACCGGACCTGCGGCAAAAGCCCGGCGGCCAGCGTATAGACCAGCGCGCCGCCGATGGCCGAACCAAAGAACAGCGCCACGACCGCCCAGGGCCGGAATTGGCTGGCGATCAGGTTGCCCAGGGCCAGGGTAAAGACGATCACGAACAGCGCGTGGGTCAGCGACAGATGCACGAAGGGATAGGTCAGGATACGCCAGCCTTGGTCGAAAAGGACGGTCCGCATCTGCCACAGCCGCAGCACCAGTTCGGGGATATAGGCGGTGCGCTCGACCGCGATCTGGCGCATGGCCAGCCCCGCCCCCTGCCCGCCGCTGACAAAGCCCATCTGGGCCAGGCCGAACACCGCCTCGCTGGCGATCATCGGCAGGGCGATCAACCAGACCACGGCGGGCACGGGGTTCAGGGGCGATTCATCATAGCCGGGACGCATCAGGGCTCCTTTCCAGTGGGCTGTTGCGCCCGAACGGGCCAAGAGGTAAGCCAGCCACCGGGATTTTCCAAGCAGGTAGTGCCATGACCACGAGCTTCGCCAAGCGCATCTTTTCCGGCATCCAGCCCTCGGGCGGGCTGACCTTGGGGAACTATCTGGGCGCGCTGAAACGTTTTGCCGACTATCAGGGCAAGGGGGCCGAGACGATCTATTGCGTCGTGGACCTGCACGCGATCACCGTCTGGCAGGAGCCCGAAAAGCTGCGCCACAACACCCGCGAGGTCGCGGCGGCCTTCATGGCCTCGGGCGTGGACCCCGAACTCTCGGTCCTGTTCAACCAAAGCCAGGTCGCGCAACACGCCGAACTGGCCTGGCTTTTCAACACCGTGGCGCGGGTGGGCTGGATGTATCGCATGACCCAGTTCAAGGACAAGGCCGGCAAGAACAGCGAAAATTCCAGCCTGGGCCTGTTGGCATATCCGTCGCTGATGGCCGCCGACATCCTGGCCTATCACGCCACCGCCGTCCCGGTGGGCGAGGATCAGAAGCAGCACCTGGAACTGACCCGCGACATCGCCGCCAAGTTCAACCACGATTATGGCGTCGATTTCTTCCCGATCACCGAACCGATGATCGAGGGCACCGCGACCCGCGTCATGTCCCTGCGCGACGGGTCCAGGAAGATGTCGAAATCCGACCCTTCGGATGCCAGCCGCATCAACCTGACCGACGATGCCGATGCCATCGCGCAAAAGATCCGCAAGGCGCGCACCGATGCCGAGCCGCTGCCGGGGTCGATGGAGGGGCTGAAGGACCGGCCAGAGGCCAGGAACCTGGTCAACATCCATGCCGCGCTGTCGGGCGAGACGGCCGACCAGGTGCTGGCCCGGTTCGAGGGCCAGGGCTTCGGCGCCTTCAAGCCGGCCCTGGCCGAGGTCGCGGTCGAGGCCTTGGCCCCGATCACCCGGCGGATGACCGAGTTCATGGCCGACCCGGCCGAGATCGACCGCATCCTGGGCCGCGGCGCCGGCCAGGCCGAGGCCATCGCCCGGCCGATCGTCGAACGCACCAAGGACATCATGGGCATGATCCGCTCGCGCTGAAACGCGGCGTTTTGCGAATGCTTCAATGACTTCCCGGCATGATGGGCTATGCTTCCCCCGTCCTGCCGCAAAACGGGAAACGCCATGCCTGACCAACTGTCGAGGATGCTCGGCGAACGCCCCTGGCTCTTGGCCGATGGCGCGACCGGGACCAATCTTTACAACATGGGCCTGGCACCGGGCCAGCCGCCGGACCTGTGGTGCGAAACCCATCCCGACCGGGTGCGGGCGCTGCACCGGCAGATGATCGCCGCGGGCGCCGACATCATCCTGACCAACAGCTTCGGCGCCAATGCCAGCCGGCTGCGGCTGGCCAAGGCGCAGGACCGGGTGGCCGCGCTGAACCGCGCCGCAGCCCGGCTGGCGCGCGAGGCGGCGACCGATGCCGGCCGCGCCGTGGTCGTCGCCGGCTCGGTCGGCCCCATCGGCGAGATCATGGCCCCCATGGGCCGGCTGACCGAGGCCGAGGCCACCGCCATGTTCACCCAGCAGGCACAGGCGCTGAAAGAGGGCGGCGCCGACCTGCTGTGGGTCGAGACGATCAGCGCCGCCGAAGAGATGCGCGCCGCCTCGCGCGCCGCCCAGGCCGCGGGCCTGCCCTGGTGCGGGATGATGAGTTTCGAGCCGGGCGGGCGCAGCATGATGGGGGTGACGCCCCCGCAACTGGCGGCGCTGGTCGAGCGGCTGCCGCATCCGCCGCTGGCCTATGGCGCCAATTGCGGCACCGGCCCGGCCGAGCTGCTGCTGGCCGTGGCCGGGTTCGCCGCCTCGGGCAACGAGCGTCCGCTGATCGCCAAGCCCAATGCCGGGGTGCCGCGCTATCAGGACGGCGGGCTGATCTATGACGCCACGCCCGAGGTGATGGCGGAATTCGCCGTGCTGGCGCGTGACCTGGGCGTGCGCATCATCGGCGGCTGCTGCGGCACCACGCCCGCGCATCTGGCCGCCATGCGCGATGCGCTGGTCGCCGCGCCGCGCGGCCCCCGCCCCTCGCCCGAGCGGATTTCGGCGCGCATCGCCCAGGCCATGGGGCCGGGCGAATAATCAAAACAGCGAAAGCTGGTCCCCTGCTTTGGGCGGCGGGGCAAAGCGGCTGCAATCCAGCGCCTCGACCGGGCCGTCAAGGCCCAGCCGCTTGCGTGCCAGGCGAAAGCGCTGGTGCAGCAGGTCTGCCTCGTGCCCCTCGCCCTGCATCCGGCTGCCAAAGCGCGGGTCGTTGTCGCGCCCGCCGCGCATCGCCTGCACGCGCGCCATGACATGCGCCGCCTTGCCGGGATGGTGGCGTTCCAGCCAGTCGCGGAACAAGGGCGCGACCTCTAGCGGCAGGCGGATGGGGATCATGCTGGCGGCCCGCGCCCCGGCATCGCGGGCGGCCTGCATGATCCGCTCCATCTCGTGTTCGGTCAGCACCGGGATCACCGGCGCGACCATGACCCGCACCGGCACTCCGGCATCGGCAAGTGCCTGGATCATGCGCAGCCGGGTTGCGGGGGCCGGGGCGCGCGGCTCCATCTGCCGTGCCAGTTCCACGTCCAGCGTGGTGATCGAGACCCCGGCCATCGCCTGTCCCCTGGCCGCCATGGCCCCCAGAAGATCGACATCGCGCATGACCGTCGCACCGCGCGTCACCAGCCCGACCGGGTGGTTCCAGTCATGCAGCACCTGCAAGCAGCCGCGCATGATGCCCAGCTTGGCCTCGACCGGCTGGTAGGGGTCGGTGTTGGTGCCAAAGGCGATGGGCGCGACCGCATAGCCGCGCCGCCCGATCTCGGCCGCCAGCAGCTCGGGCGCGTTGGGCTTGGCGGTGATGCGGGTTTCGAAATCCAGCCCCGGCGACAGGCCCAGATAGGCATGGCTCGGCCGGGCGAAGCAATAGATGCAGCCATGTTCGCAGCCGCGATAGGGGTTGATCGAGCGGTCGAACGATATGTCGGGCGAGCGGTTGCGCGTGATGATCGAGCGCGCGCGTTCGGGCGTGACCTCGGTGCGCAGCAATCCCTGTTCTTCGGGAATGTCCCAGCCGTCGGCCTCGCGCTCGGTCGCATAGGGTTCGAACCGCGCGGCCGGGCGGGTGTCGGCGCCGCGGGCGCGCAGAATCTCATCGGGATTTCGAGGCGGCAGGCTCATCCAGCCAGATTAGAACATTCCGCGAACATTTGCCAGAACGAACGGGCTGATCGGTGCCGGCGCCGCGTCCATGGGCAAGACGGCGCGCAAAAGCGCGGCCGGGCCTTTTCCCCCGTCGCCAGAGCGTCCATATTGAAAGACAGGAGGACGCCATGCCATTGCCGCATTTCCTGATCCTGATCCTTGTGGTGATCCTGGCCGGAGGGCTGACGGTCTGGGCGGCCAGCGCGGCTGGCATTCCGCTGTTCGCGCTTGGGCTTCTGGCGCTGGTGGCTGCCGCGATCGCGCATCTGACCATGCGCGATCACCGAAGCTAGGCTTCCGGCGCCACCTGGACGGGGGGCGCGGGAAAAGGGTCCAAGGGGCGCAATCGCCGCCCCTTTTCAGCGTTCAGGCGGCCGCGTCGCCGGCTTTTTCGGCGCTGGCCTTGATTGCGGAAAGTGCAGCTTCCTCGGTCCAGGCCCGTCCGGCGGCGCTGGGGTCTTCCAGCAGCGCCCAGGCCCAGGCCGGAACCCCGGCTTGCTGGGGATCATGGCTGACGCGCCCGACCGGCAGCTCATTGCGGCAGATCGTCCAGTCACCGGAAACGGTATTTCCGTCAATCACGGTCTGAATACGTGTCCACATGCGAGATCCTTTCTTGTCTTTTCGTTGATCGCCCTGCATGGCCGCGAAACGCGGAAAACACCAAGCGCGCGGGCGATGGTCGCAGCGCCGGACCGAATGCGAATCGGCGCATGAACAGGCTTGATGTCATCACGCAAACCTGACGGTTTCTTTAACCGGCATCGGCGTCCGCTGCAATGAACCATGGTCCTTTCAGCGGCGCGACGCCGCGGAAATTTGGCGAAACCATTATTTATCAACACTTTGCCGAAAGCCGCGATCTGGCCACAACGGGATCATCCTGGACGATTTTCCGGCGCGGACGGCGGAAATCGGGGCCGGCGGGCCGGCCGCCCGGTCCCGATCGGCCGGTCAATCGGCAATCAATTCCGTATCCCAATACAGGAAATCCATCCAGCTTTCATGCAGATGGTTGGGCGGGAAGCGCCTGCCGATGGCATGCATTTCCTGGGGCGTTGGCCGCAGCGGCGGCCGGCGCAGCTTCATCCCGGAATGGCGCAGCGACTTGTTGGCTTTTTTCAGGTTGCAGGGCGAACAGGCCGCGACGACGTTTTCCCAGCTTGTCCCCCCACCGCGCGAGCGGGGCACGACATGGTCAAAGGTCAGCTCCCCCTTGGCCCCGCAATACTGGCAGCAGAATTCGTCCCGCAGAAAAAGATTGAAGCGCGTGAAGGCCACGCGCTTCTGGGGTTTGATGTAATCCTTCAGCACCACGACCGAGGGGATGCGTATGGCATGATGCTGACTGCGCACCACCTCGTCATATTCGGCGATGATCTGGACCCGGTCCAGGACCACCGCCTTCACCGCCTCCTGCCAGGGCCATAGCGACAGCGGATAATAGCTGAGCGGCCGGAAGTCAGCGTTCAGCACCAATGCCGGATGGTGGCGCAAGAAAGAAGGCTCGCGCACGAACTGGGTTCGAAATTCGCCATGGTCGTCCAGCATCGGCCCCTCGCTCCGCCTTGCCCAGGACGGGTCAGAGATGGCAACGACTATATATCGCGGCACCGGGCTGACAAGTCCCCGAATATATGCTGGGCGCACAAATAGCCGCGGCCAATGACAGGCGCATGACAACTCATTGCGGCGCGGCGATTTTCATCAGCACCAGCCCGGCCACGATCAGCCCGGCCGCGAGCAGCCGCAGCGGATCGGCCGATTCGCCAAGCAGCGCCAATCCCAGCGCAAAGGCGCCGATCGCGCCGATGCCGGTCCAGATCACATAGGCGGTGCCAAGCGGCAGCACCTTCATGGACAGCGCCAGGAACCAGACGCTTGCGGCCATGCCGACAATCGTGATCGCGGTCGGCCACGGCCGGGTAAAGCCGTCGGATTGCTTCATGGAAAAGGCCCAGACCACCTCGAAAAGCCCCGCTACGGCCAGATAGATCCACGCCATGCCGTTCCCGCCCGTTCCTGTTTCGACCTGCAAGCTGTCGCGCGGGCCGGGGTCAAGGTCAAGCCGGGCTGGTCCCATCGCGCAAATGCAGGCAAGATGGCGGCATGTCGACACCGCCCAAACTGATCGGAACGCTGGAATCGGCGCTTTACGCCCAGGACCTGGACCAGGCCGCACGGTTCTGGACCAGCGTCATCGGCTTGGCCGAGATCGCCCGCGCGCCCGGCCGCCACGTCTTCTTTCGCTGCGGGGCGCAGGTTCTGCTGGTGTTTTGCGCCAGCGCCACGCGCGAGCCGCCCAGGCCCGACGCCCGCCTGCCGGTTCCGCCGCATGGCTGCGACGGTCCGGGGCATTTCTGCATGGCGGCGGAACCGGGCACGTTCGACGCCTGGCGCGCGCATCTGGAAGCGTCGGGGGTCGAGATCGAGGCCGATTTCATCTGGCCGCAAGGTGGCCGGTCGCTGTATTTCCGCGATCCGGCCGGAAACTCCATCGAGATCGCCGATCCCACGATCTGGGCCTGACCCGTCCGGCGGCGGCCGCGCCCCCGCGGGCTATGGCGCATAGCAGCGCAGGGAAACCAAGGGCGAAACCGGCCCCAGTCTTACAACCCCGCGGCGAACCGTTCCTTCAGAAAGGCCAGCGCCACCGACAGACCGTCGGGCGAAATGCCATGCCCGGTGTTCTTCATCACATGGCCATAGACGGTAAAGCCCGCCTTTTGCAGCGCATCGCCCGCGATCCCCATGCTTTCAAAGGGCACCATCGGGTCCTGGTCGCCATGGATCAGCAGCACCGGCGGCTTGACCCGCGCCTCGACCGGACGCTCGGGTTCCAGCAGCCGGCCCGAAAAGCCGACCACCCCGGCCATCTCCTGCTCGCGCTGCGGGGCGACGGCCAGCGCCATCATCGTGCCTTGCGAAAAGCCGACCAGCGCCAGCCGGTCCGCGGCCAGCCCCTCATCCGCCAGCACCTTGTCCAGGAAGGCGTTGATGTCCTGGAAGGATTGCGCCGCCCCGGCGCGGGCCTGCTCGTCGGTCGAGCCGTCAAGCCAGGGGATCGGAAACCATTGATAGCCCATGGGATTGTTCACGCAGGGCTCGGGCGCGTTCGGGGAATAGAAGGCGGTGCCCGGCAGATGCGGCGCCAGCGGGTCGGCCAGGCCCAGCAGGTCGGCCCCGTCGGCGCCGTAGCCATGCAGGAAGACCACCACCGAATCGGCCTGGCGCGGGCCCTTGCGTTCGGATTTCAACTCGCGCGGCATCTTGTCCCCCTTTCAGCGGACGCCCTCGCGCCCTTTCGCGACCCGGTAATAGGCCCAGAGCGCCCGCGCCGCAACCGCCCGCCACGGCCGCCAGGGCTCGGCCAGCAGGACCAGCGCCGCCGGGCGCGGGCGTTCGGGCAGGCCGTAAAGCAGCCGCGCCGCCTCGGCCAGCGCCAGGTCGCCCGAGGCGAAGGCATCGGCACGGCCAAGCGCGAATTTCAGATAGATGTCGGCCGTCCAGCGCCCGATGCCGGGCAAGGCGGTCAGCCGGGCGATCACCTCGTCATCGGGCAGCGTGCGCAGACCCGGCCAGTCAACGCCCGCCTGGGCGATGCCGCGCAGATAGCGGATCTTGGGCCGCGACAGGCCCAGGGCGCGCAGCGTCTCGTCATCCGCGGCGGCGATCCCCGCCTCGTCGGCCAGCCCAGCCGCGGCCATGCGCCCGGCGATGGCGCTCGCCGCCTGGGCCGAAATCTGCTGCGAGACCACGGCGTCGCGGATCGCCGTAAACCCTTCGGGCCAGCGCCGCAAGTCCAGCGGCAGCAGCGCCGGCAATTCCCGCGCCCAGACCGGGCAGGCGCGCATCAGATGCGCCGCGCCTTCCTCCAGATCGGCGGGGGCGCGGATCTCGCGCATCAGCCCTGCTCCTCGTCGGCCAGCCGCGCCTCTTCCTTCAGCCGGGTCTCGAAGGCCATCGAGATATGGTGCCGCAGCGCCTGTTCCGCCGCCGCGCCGTCATGGGCGGCGATGGCATCGACGATGGCCCGATGCTCGTCCAGCGTCACCACGTCGCGGCCCTGCGCCGCCAGGCTGGTGCGCGCCATCAAGGCCATGCTGCGATGCACCAGGTTCAGTTGCTGCACCAGATAGCGGTTGTGCGAGGCCAGGTGGATCTGGTGGTGAAAGCGGCGGTTGGCCCGCGCCAGGGCCTGCGGATCGCCCAGGATGGCGCGATCCTCGTCGACCATGCCGGCCAGCACGCGCACCTCTTCGGGGGTGGCGTGGCGGGCGGCCAGCCGGGCCGCCAGCGCCTCCAGCTCGGCGCGCACGGTGTAAAGCTCGGCCAGCTGGTTGTGATCCAGCGTGGCGACGATCAGGCTGCGCCCGTCGCGTTTCAGCATGGACTGGGTTTCCAGCCGTTGCAGCGCCTCGCGCACCGGGGTGCGCGACACGCCAAAGCGCTCGGCCAGTTCGGATTCGACCAGCCGGTCGCCGGGCCGATAGATGCCGTTGTCGATGGCCGACAGGATCAGGGAATAGGCGTCTTTCATGGGCGGCACGATCCCCGGTTGCAACGACGATTGCAAGCGCCATGCCGCCGGTCTAGGCAAGGGCCATGGAATTTCGCCATGTCACCACCTGGATCTTCGATCTGGACAATACGCTTTATGCGCCCGAGGTCCGGCTTTTCGGCCAGATCGAGCAGCGCATGACCGCCTTTGTCATGCGCGAATTGCGCGTGACCAAGGCCGAAGCCGACCGGCTGCGCAGCCATTACTGGCGCAAGCACGGCACCACCCTCGCCGGGCTGATGGCCGAGCATGGCGTCGATCCGCTGCCCTATCTGCGCGAAGTCCACGACATCGACTTCTCGGCGCTGACGCCCGACCCGGAACTGGCCGGGCTGATCGCCGCCCTGCCCGGCCGCAAGATCGTCCACACCAATGGCGACAGCGCCTATGCCGCGCGGGTGCTGGATCATCGCGGGCTGGCGGTCTTCGACGCCATCCACGGCGTCGAAGAGGCGGATTTCCACCCCAAGCCCGACCCGCGCGCTTATGCCGCAGTCCTGTCCGCCGAAGGCTTCGACCCCGCCCAGGCCGCCATGTTCGAGGACGATCCCAGGAACCTTGCGGTCCCGCATCAGCTTGGAATGCGGACGATTCTGGTCGGACCGGGCCGCCATGGCCCCGACGAACTGGCCCAGGATCACGACCACGGCCCGCATGTGCATCACCGCACCGGCGATCTTGGCGCCTTCCTGCGCGGGCTTGCCGCAGGCGGCGGGCTGGGTAAAATCTGAGGTTCCGCCGACAGCAAACCACAACACAGGGAACGCGCATGTCCGAACCACTCACCCCCGCCCAGGCCCGGTCCGAGGCCCGCACCGCAACCTTCCTCTATCTCTTCGCGCTGATGGTCGTCGTGCTGGCGGTGGTCGGCATCCTGATCTGGGGCCTGCCGGCGCTTGGCCTGATCGGGCTGGCGGGAACCGTGCTGATGTTCGTGATGCTCGCCGCCTATGCGGCCGGGTTCTGACCCGGCCGACCCCGCAACGCAGCCCTCTTTCCCAACCCCGGCCCGGACATGCAGATCGACGATACCGACATTCTTGTCTCCGGCGGCGGCATCGCCGGGCTGATCGCGGCCGCGGCCTTTGGCAGCAAGGGGCATAGCGTCACCTGCGTCGACCCCGCGCCGCCCGTGACCGAAGAGGGCGCCCAGGGCTCCGACCTGCGCAGCACCGCCTTTCTGCATCCCTCGATCGCGGTGTTGCGGGCGGCGGGGCTGTGGGACCGCCTTGCCCCCCATGCCACGCCATTGCAGGTGATGCGCATCATCGACGCCGGCGGAAAGCTGGCGCAGGCGCGGCTAAGCCGGGAATTCGACGCCGCCGAAATCTCGGACCAACCTTTCGGCTGGAACCTGCCGAACTGGCTGTTGAAGCGGGAAATCTCGGCCCGCCTGACCGAATTGCACAATGTCCGCTTCCTGCCCGGCACCGGCACCGCAGCCCTGCTGGCCCGCGATGCCGAGGCGCTGGCGACGCTGACCGACGGCCGCCGCATCCGGGCCCGGCTGGTGATCGGCGCCGACGGGCGCAACTCGCCCACCCGCGAAGCGCTCGGCATCGGCACGCGGACGCTGCGCTACGGGCAAAAGGCGCTGGCCTTCGCCGTCACCCATGAACGCCCGCATGACAACGTCTCGACCGAGATCCACCGCTCGGGCGGCCCCTTCACGCTGGTGCCGCTGCCCGACCGCGACGGCAAGCCCTCCTCTGCCGTGGTCTGGATGGAGCGGGGGCCGGAAACCGCGCGCCTGCGCGCCCTGCCACGCGAGGCATTCGAGGCCGAGCTGAACCGCCGCTCGGCCGGCGTTCTGGGCCATCTGACCCAGGCGACGCGGCTGACCGAATGGCCGATCATCAGCCAGATCGCCGACCGCTTCACCGGCCCGCGCACGGCCCTGATCGCCGAGGCGGCGCATGTCGTCCCGCCCATCGGCGCCCAGGGCCTGAACATGAGCCTTGCCGATCTGGCGGCGCTGATCGACCTTTCCGCGGGCGATCCGGGCAGCGCCCGGTCGCTTGCCGCCTATGAACGCCGCCGCCGCCCCGAGGCGCTGGCCCGGCTTCTGGGCATCGACGCGCTGAACCGCGCCAGCATGATCTCGGCCCGGCCCCTGCGCGACCTGCGCGCCGCGGCCCTGGGCGGGCTCTATGCCGCCCCGCCGCTGCGCCGCGTCATGATGCGCGCCGGCCTGGGCGTGAGCTGAGCCACTTTCACCGTTTCCCAAATACTCATCCGGCCGCGCCCCCTGGCGCGACCCGGCTTCTTCGGTCCCCCAATACCCAAGCGACCGCGCCGCCGGCCCCGCCCTTCCCGGCTGGCGCGCGCCCGCGCAATCTGCCAGATAACGGTCATGGCCAAACCGATCTCCGCCTTCACCTGCACTGCCTGCGGTGCCAGCCACCGCAAATGGGCCGGCCGCTGCGACGCCTGCGGCGCCTGGAACACCATTATCGAGGAAGCGCCGCTGTCCCAGGGTCCCGGCCGCGGCCTGGGCACGCTCAAGGGCAAGCCGATCCCGCTATCGGGGCTTGCCACGCAAGAGGCGCCGCCGCCGCGCGCCCATTCGGGCATTGCCGAGCTTGACCGGGTGCTGGGCGGCGGGCTGGTGCCCGGCTCGGCCATCCTGGTCGGCGGCGATCCGGGCATCGGCAAGTCCACCCTGCTCTTGCAAGCCGCCGCGGCCTTTGCCCGCGCCGGCCAGCAGGCGATCTATGTCTCGGGCGAGGAAGCCAGCGCCCAGGTCCGCATGCGCGCGCAGCGCCTGGGGCTGGGCGACGCGCCGGTGCGGCTGGGCGCCGAGACCGCCTTGCGCGACATCCTGACCACGCTGGATGCCGAGCGGCCCGATGTCGCGGTGATCGATTCGATCCAGACGCTCTGGTCCGACCGGATCGAGGCCGCGCCCGGTTCGGTCGCGCAGGTCCGCGCAGCCGCGCATGAACTCGTGACCTTCGCCAAGCGCCGCGGCACCGCCGTCATCCTGGTCGGCCATGTCACCAAGGAGGGGCAGATCGCCGGCCCCCGCGTGGTCGAGCATATGGTGGACACCGTGCTTTATTTCGAGGGCGAGCGCGGCCACCAGTTCCGCATCCTGCGCGCCCACAAGAACCGCTTCGGCCCGGCGGACGAGATCGGCGTCTTCGAAATGACCGGCGGCGGGCTCTCCGAAGTCGCGAACCCTTCGGCGCTGTTCTTGTCCGAACGCGGCGAGGCCAGCGCCGGCTCGGCGGTCTTCGCCGGCATCGAGGGCACCCGCCCGGTGCTGACCGAGGTGCAGGCGCTGGTCGCCCCCTCGACATTGGCAAGTCCCCGCCGAACCGTGGTGGGGCTGGACGGCGGCCGGGTCTCGACCATCCTGGCGGTGCTCGAGGCGCGCTGCGCCATCCCCTTTGCCGGCCTTGACGTTTTTCTCAACGTCGCCGGGGGGATGCGCGTCAACGAGCCCGCCGCCGACCTGGCCATCGCCGCAGCCCTGCTGAGCGCGCGCGAAGATGTCGCGCTGCCCGCCGAGGCGGTGCTTTTCGGCGAGATCAGCCTTTCCGGCGCGCTGCGGCCGGTGGCGCAGGCCGAAAACAGGTTGAAAGAGGCGCAGAAACTTGGTTTTTCACGGGCAATCCTGCCTTCGGCCACCAAGGTCGAGGGCTTGGCCGCGATGCGGATCGACCGTATCGCGGATCTGACTGGTTTCGTGGGCGAGACATTCGGCGCCGGATGATCTTGTTCCCAAGCGCGGACAAAGCCGCAAAAGGGGCGTGAAATGGACGGATTCACCATCATCGACGGCATTGTCGCCGTCGTGATCATCCTCTCGGCGATCCTGGCCTATGCGCGCGGCTTCGTGCGCGAATCGCTGGCGATCCTGGGCTGGATCGGCGCGGCGGTGCTGGCCTTCATCTTCGCGCCGACGGTGCGGCCGATGGTGGCGCAGGTGCCGGGGCTGAACAAATTCCTGGCCGACAGTTGCGAACTGGCCACCATTGCCGGCTTTGCCGCGGTCTTTGCCCTGGCGCTGGTGCTGTTTTCCATCATCACGCCGCTGTTCTCGTCGGTCGTGCAGCGGTCGGCGCTGGGGGGCGTGGACCAGGGCATGGGGTTCCTGTTCGGCGTGGCGCGCGGCATCCTGCTGGTCGCCATCGCCTTCATCGTCTACGACCGGGTGATGACCAGCCAGCCGGTCGCGGTGGTGGACAATTCCCGCTCGGCCCAGGTGTTCGAGCGGATGCGCGGCCAGATGGACCAGCAGATCCCGCAGGACGCGCCGGGCTGGGTCGTCAGCCGCTATGAACAACTGGTGCGCAGCTGTGCCCCCACCGGCCAGCCGGTCGACGCGCAGACGCCGCCCCCCGCCCCGGCCGCACCTGCGAATTAAGGCCATATAGCCTTTTTGTGACATAAATCGTCCCCTGGATCGGCCGGGGGGCGTGACTTCGTCGGCCCGACACCCTAGATTGACGTCGAGCCCTCCCGTAGACAGCCCCGGAATAGCCCCAAGAGTCGGTGATGATGCAGCCATTCCTTGCCCATCCCTTCGATTCCGACCGCCTGCATGAAGAATGCGGCGTGTTCGGCGTGATCGGAGTGACGGATGCCGCCAATTTCGTCGCATTGGGGCTGCATGCCTTGCAGCACCGCGGGCAGGAGGCCGGCGGCATCATCGCCCATGATGCCGAACACGGCTTCAACAGCGCCCACCGCTTTGGCTATGTGCGCGACAATTTCACCAAGCAGGGCCTGATGGAGACGCTGCCCGGCTCTCTTGCCATCGGCCATGTCCGCTATTCCACCGCCGGGACCAAGGCGGCGACCGCGATCCGCGACGTGCAGCCCTTTTTCGGCGAATTCGCCATGGGCGGCTGCGCCATCGCGCATAACGGCAACATCACCAATGCCATGGCGCTGCGCCGCGAACTGATCGAGCGCGGCTCGATCTTCCAGTCCTCGTCCGACAGCGAATGCATCATCCATCTGATGGCAAGGTCCATCCAGCGCAACATCCCCGAACGGATGAAGGATGCGCTGCGCCGGGTCGAGGGCGCGTTCAGCGTCATCGCCATGACCCGCACCAAGCTGATCGGCGTGCGCGACCCCTTGGGCGTGCGGCCGCTGGTGCTGGGCCGGATCGGCGATGACGGTTTCGTGCTGGCGTCGGAAACCTGCGCGCTCGACATCATCGGCGCCGAGTTCCTGCGCGAGATCGAGCCGGGCGAAATGGTGGTGATCTCCAAGGGCGAGATCGAAAGCTCGCGCCCCTTCGGCCCCTCGACCGGCCGGTTCTGCATCTTCGAACATGTCTATTTCTCGCGCCCCGATTCGATCATCGGCGGCCGTTCCGTCTATGAGACGCGGCGCCAGATCGGCGTGGAACTGGCGCGCGAGGCCCCGGTCGATGCCGACCTTGTCTGTCCCGTGCCCGACAGCGGCACCCCGGCCGCCATCGGCTATGCCCATGAAAGCGGCATTCCCTTTGGCATGGGCATCATCCGCAACCAATACATGGGCCGGACCTTCATCGAGCCGACCGAGCAGATCCGCAATATGGGCGTGCGGCTGAAGCTGAACGTGAACCGCGCGCTGGTCAAGGGCAAGCGGGTGGTGCTGGTGGACGATTCGGTGGTGCGCGGCACGACCAGCCGCAAGATCAAGGACATGATCCTGGATGCCGGCGCGGCCGAGGTGCATTTCCGCATCGCCAGCCCGCCGACCGCCTGGCCCTGCTTTTACGGCGTGGACACCCCCGACCGCGACAAGCTTCTGGCCGCGCAGATGTCCGAGGCAGAGATGCGCGACTGGATCGGCGTCGACAGCCTGGCCTTTGTATCGCTGGACGGGCTTTATCGCGCCGTGGGCGAGCCGCAGGGCCGCAACAAGTCCTGCCCGCAATATTGCGACGCCTGTTTCTCGGGCGAATATCCGGTGGCGCCCTTTGACCAGTTGGAACGCGGCTTCCGCATGAAATCCAACTGTGCGGCGCGTTCGGTCACCGGCCACGCCGCCGAGTGATCGCGGCAGCCGGGACGGCGGATGTTGACGAAGGCGGGGATTTTCTCCGCCTTTTTCATGTCCGCCCCCTGCCATTTGCCGGTCAGATGCGGCCGACCTGTTCGGGCAGGATGACGGTAAAGCGACTGCCCTGCCCGCGTTCGCTTTCGATGCGCAGCCGGCCGCGGTGGCGGTTCACGATATGCTTGACGATGGCCAAACCCAGCCCGGTGCCGCCCTGTTCGCGTGAACGATGCGTGTCGACGCGATAAAACCGCTCGGTCAGGCGCGGCAGGTGCTGGGGGTCGATCCCCTCGCCCTGGTCGGCGACGCAGACCGACCAGGCAGGGCCGCGCAGCACCGGCTCATGCGCCAGCCGTTCCAGCGTCACGGTCGCCACCCCGCCGGCGGCACCGTATTTCACCGCATTCTCGATCAGGTTGTGAAAGACCTGCACAAGCTGGTCGGCATCGCCCGGCACCATCACCTGCCCGTCGGCGCCCTGCATCTCCAGCCGCACCTGGGCCGCGGCGGCGGCCGGGGCCAGCGTCGCCGCCACGCCGCGCAGCAGCGCCGCCAGGTCCAGGCCTTGCGCGGGGCGGCGGCGCTCGTCCTGTTCGACCCGGCTTAGCGACAGAAGATCGGCGACCAGCCGGTTCATCCGCCCCGCCTCGCGCTCCATGATGTCCAGGAAGCGGTCGCGGGCGGCGGGGTCGTTGCGGGCCGGGCCGCGCAAGGTTTCGATGAACCCCATCAGCGCCGTCAGCGGCGTGCGCAGTTCATGGCTGACATTGGCGACGAAATCGCGGCGCATCTGTTCGATTTCCTCGTCGCGGGAACGGTCCTCGATCGCCACCGCGGCCCCGGTCAGGCCGGGCGCCGCCAGGGCCGTGACCGTCACCTCGCAGAACATCCGCCGATCGGCCGCGCCCAGGGCGACATTCAGCCGGGCGCGCTCTTGCCCCGAAAGAACCGCCTCCAGCGCCGCGTTGACTTCAGGATGACGCAGCACGGTGACAAAGGGCCGCCCGCCCGGCACCGCGCCCAAAAGCGCCTCGGCCGCCTCGTTGGCGCCGATGATGCGCGCCTGGCCGTCCACCGCCAGCATGGCCACCGGCACGCCGCGCAAAAGCGCATGCAGCCGCGTCTCGATCATCCTTCGAATGCGGCGGTCAGCCCGGCGCGAAAGCGCGCGGCGTTGCGGCGATAGCCTTCGGCCGATTTCAGCAGCCGCGCCCGCGCCGTCTCGTCCAGTTCGCGCACCACCTTGCCGGGCGCGCCCATGACCAGCGAACCGGGCGGGATCACCTTGTTTTCGGCCACCAGCGCACCGGCGCCGATCAGCGAGCCGGCGCCGATCCGCGCCCCGTTCAGGATGATCGCGCCCATGCCGATCAGCGCGCCGTCCTCGATGGTGCAGCCATGCAGGATGGCCCGGTGGCCGATGGTGCAGTTCGCGCCGATGCTCAGCGGAAAACCGATATCGGTATGACAGACGACCAGGTCCTGCACGTTCGAATTGCGGCCGACGCGGATTTCCTCGTTATCGCCGCGCAGCACGGCGCCGAACCAGACGCTGGCGCCCGGTTCCAGCACGACCCGGCCCATAAGCTGCGCATCCGGCGCCACCCAGGCGTCCGCGGCGATTTCTGGCGCGATACCGTCCAGATCCCAGATCATGCGTTTTCCTCTTCCATGAGGGCGCGGACAAAGGGGCCCAGTCCCACCTGCCGGGCCCGGCGCATCCGCTCGGCTTTCAGGATGGTCTTCAGCGCCTCGACGCTGCGCTCGACGTCGTCATTGACGATGACATAGTCGTATTCCGCCCAATGGCTGATCTCATCGCGGCTTTTGCGCATGCGGGCGGCGATGACCTCGGGCGCGTCCTGCTGGCGACCGACCAGCCGGCGCTCCAGCTCGGCCAGGCTGGGCGGCAGCACGAAGATCGACACGACATGCCCGCCCAGCGACGAGGCGCGGATCTGCTGCCCGCCCTGCCAGTCGACATCGAACAGCGTATCGCGCCCCGCCCGCATCGCCTCTTCGACCGGGGTGCGGGGGGTGCCGTAGAAATTGCCGAAAACCTCGGCATGTTCCAGCATCTCGCCCGCGGCGACCATGGCGCGAAATTCG
Source organism: Paracoccus thiocyanatus (assembly GCF_900156255.1). GTDB lineage: Bacteria > Pseudomonadota > Alphaproteobacteria > Rhodobacterales > Rhodobacteraceae > Paracoccus > Paracoccus thiocyanatus. The sequence continues at coordinate 102,537 of NZ_FTMK01000001.1, read as the reverse complement.
GCGGCGCTGCGAAAATAGTAATGCTCGCCCTCGGCCTCGCCGGGACGCGGCTTGCGGGTGGTGGCCGAGACGGAAAAGCGCAAGCCAGGATCCCAGTCCATCAGCCGCCGCGCCAGCGTCGACTTGCCCGCCCCCGAGGGCGAGGACAGGATCACCAGAAGTCCGCTCCGCTCCATCTCCATCGCGCCTGCCCCATGCCGTTCCAGCGCCGCCTGAATGGCCCCGCCCACGGGCCGGGTCAAGCCCCCGCGCCGCCGCCTGGGGCCGGGTTTTTAACCATCGGGAAAGAATTCGCTCGGCAGGCGGAAAGGAAAGGTCTAGATTTCCAGCAGTACCATGTTGCACGGTTGGGCGGTCAAGGCGAGGCGGATGTCGGACGATCAGGGACAGGACGGGAACCCCCCGCACAAGCCCGGCCCGCCGCATGGCCGGCCCGGCAGGCTGCTGCGGCTTTCCGATTACGAACCCGTGCAGATGGACCGCATCCTGGGCGAGTTGCGCGGCTATTGGGAAGGGCTGCGCCACGGCCGCGCCATCCCCGACCGCGCCGACGTCGAGCCACGGGGGATTCGCCGGTCCCTGGACTATGCCTTTATCCTGGAACGCATCGCCCCCGGCGCGGCCCGCTTCCGGCTGGCCGGACGCCACCTTGTCGACCTGATGGGCATGGAGGTGCGCGGCATGCCGCTTTGCGCCCTGCTGAATACCAGTTCGCGCGGCCGGCTTTCGGACGTTCTGGAAAGCGTGTTCCGCGCGCCGCAAATCGCCGAACTGGCGCTTGGCTCTCCGGCCGGCTATGGCCGCCCGGCGCTGGTCGGGCGGATGCTGCTGTTGCCGCTGCGATCCGACCTGGGGGATGTGACACGCGCCCTTGGCGGGCTGGTGGCCGAGGGCGAGATGGGCGAAAGCCCGCGCCGCTTCGACCTGGTTTCGGATGCCGAATTCCCGGTCATCCCCGGCGCCAGGGTGCTGGAGCCGTCGCCGTCGCATCCGGGCTTTGCCGATGCGCCGCAGCGGTGGAAGGGGCGGCCGGACCAGGACGCCCCGCCCGATGACGGCAGCCCCGCCGCGCGCCGCGCCCGCTTTCGCGTGATCAGCAACGGCAAGCCGGGCCAACCCCGCCCGCCGCGGTCCTGACCCGCGCGGGCGGCGGCCTGGCCGCGCGCCGGGCCGGTCAGCCGGCCTTGACCTGCCTGTTGCCGTTGATGCGGCGGTTGTGCAGTTCCTCGGCCACCAGGAAGGCCAGCTCCAGCGACTGGCTGGCATTCAGCCGCGGGTCGCAGGCGGTGTGATAGCGGCTCGACAGGTCCTCGTCGGTGACGGCGCGCACGCCGCCGGTGCATTCGGTGACGTCCTGGCCGGTCATCTCGAAATGCACGCCGCCGGGGATGGTGCCTTCGGCGCGGTGGACGGCAAAGAACTCGCGCACTTCGCGCAGCACCGAATCGAAGGGCCTGGTCTTGAAGCCCGAGGCCGACTTGATGGTGTTTCCATGCATCGGGTCGCAGGACCAGACGACATTCGCCCCCTCTTCGCGCACGGCCTTGATCAGCCGCGGCAGGTGGTCGCCGACCGAACCGGCGCCAAAGCGCGCGATCAGCGTCAGCCGGCCCGGCTCGTTTTCCGGGTTCAGCCGCGCCAGCAGCGTCTTGAGGTCGCTGTCGCTGATCGAGGGGCCGCATTTCAGCCCGATCGGGTTCTGCACGCCGCGGCAGAACTCGACATGCGCGCCGTCGACCTGGCGGGTGCGGTCGCCGATCCAGATCATGTGGCCCGAACCCGCGACCGGCAGGCCGGTGGTCGAATCGATGCGCGCCAGCGCCTCTTCATATTCCAGCAGCAGGGCTTCGTGGCTGGTGTAGAAATCCACCTTGCCCAGGTCATGCGCGGTTTCCGAAGTCACGCCAGCCGCCGCCATGAAGGCCATGGCGTCGCTGATCCGCTCGGCGATGTCGCGATAGCGCGCGGCTTCCTCGCCGCCGGTGAAATCGCTGATCCAGCTTTGCACCCGGTGGATGTCGGCATAGCCGCCGGTCGAAAAGGCGCGCAGCAGGTTCAGCGAGGCCGCCGCCTGGGTATAGGCCGCCAGCATCCGCTGCGGGTCGGGGATGCGCGCTTCGGGGGTGAAGTCGAAGCCGTTGATGATGTCGCCGCGATAGCTGGGCAGTTCCTGTTCGCCCATCGTCTCGGTGGGGGTGCTGCGCGGCTTGGCGAACTGGCCGGCCATGCGGCCGACCTTGACCACCGGCAATTGCGCGCCCCAGGTCAGCACCACGGCCATCTGCAACATGACCTTGAAGGTGTCGCGGATGTTGTCGGCGGAAAATTCGGCAAAGCTTTCCGCGCAATCGCCGCCCTGCAACAGGAAGGCGCGGCCGTCCGCGACCTGCCCCAGCGCGGCCTTGAGCCGGCGCGCCTCGCCGGCAAAGACCAGCGGCGGGTATTTGGCAAGCTGCGCCTCGACCGCGGCGATGGCGGCCTGGTCGGGATAGTCCGGCATCTGGACGCGCGGATAGGCGCGCCAGCCGCGCTTGTCCCAAGCCTTTGCCGGGGTCGCGGGGCTGGAATTGTTCGGTGCCATGATCCTGTCCTTCCGTAGCAAGCGGTGCGTGCCATATAGAACGTGCAGGACCAAAGGAAAAGCCTTGCAAGCGCCGCGATTGCCTGCTGATCTGGCGCGAATTGCACATGCGCGACCGACATGCCAGAGCCCGTTCCAGCAGTCATTCCAGTTTCGGAACCGCCGGCGCCAGGGGCAACCGGAACGCGGCGCTATGTCTTCCTGCTGCTGGACCGCTTCACCATGGTTTCCTTTGCCGCCGCGATCGAGCCGCTGCGACTGGCCAACCGGCTTGCGGGGCGGGCGCTTTACGATTGGCGGCTGATCGGCGAACGGGCCGAGGCCGCCACCTGCTCGAACGGGGCGCGCATCCTTCTTGACGGCCCGCTGGCCGAGACGCGGCGCGACGATACGCTGCTGGTCTGCGGCGGGCTGGATGTCGAGCGCGCGGCCAGCCGGCCGGTGCTGGCCTGGCTGCGCCGAGAGGCGCGGCGCGGCACCCGCATCGGCGCGCTTTGCACCGGCGCCTGGGTGCTGGCCGAGGCCGGGCTGCTGGACGGCCGCCGCGCGACCATCCATTGGGAAAACCAGGACGGCTTTGCCGAGCGGTTTCCCGATGTGACGCTGATCCGCACCGTCTTTGTCGAGGACGGCAACCGGCTGACCGCCGCCGGCGGCACCGCCGCCATCGACCTGATGCTGCACCAGATCGCCCGCGACCATGGCGCGGCATTGGCGGGCCGCGTGGCCGACCAGTTGATCCATGCCGCCATCCGGTCGGAACAGGATCACCAGCGCATGTCCAGCCCCGGCCGGATGGTCGCCCGTCACCCCCGCCTGGCGCAGGTCCTGGCCCGGATGGAAGCCAATATCGAGGATCCGGTCAGCCCGGCGCGGCTGGCCGCCGAAGCGGGGCTGTCGCCGCGGCAACTGGAACGGCTGTTCGCGCGCCATCTGGGCCGCTCGCCCAAGCGGCATTACATGGAACTGCGCCTGGAACGCGCACATCACCTGCTGCGCCAGACCCGGATGAGCGTGATGGAGATCGCGCTGGCCTGCGGCTTCGGCTCGGCGGCGCATTTTTCGAAATGCTACCGTGCGACCTATGGCTGCACCCCCTATCGCGAACGGGGCGCGGCCGCTGCCCAATAGCCGGTCTTCCGTTGCGGCACAGCGCCGGAATTGCCGTTTTATCCAGCCGCCAACACGCTTTTCTTTTCATTCGGGCGCTTATAACCTGTCAGACAGGACAATGTTCCACTCAGGGAGACGACTGATGAAAAAGCTTCTTCTGGCCAGCGCCGCCGGAGCCTTGCTGGCCGGCGCAGCCGGTGCCGAGGAAATCAAGATGGGCATCTCTTTGGGCCTGACCGGCCCCCTGGAATCCATCGCGCCAGCCATGCAGAAGGCCGCGGAACTGGCGATGAAAGAGGTCTCGGACAGCGGCAAGCTGCTGGACGGCTCGACCGTGACGCCGGTGGTGGCGGACAACACCTGCATCGACGCGGCCGCCTCGGTCGCCGCCGTCACCCGCCTGGTCACTGCCGAAGGGGTCCGGGGCGTCATGGGCGGCATGTGTTCGGGCGAAGCGATCGCCTCGCTGGAACAGGTGGGCGTGCCGCAGGGCGTAGTGATGATCTCGCCCTCGGCGACCTCGCCGGCGCTTTCGACCATCGACGACAAGGGCTTCTTCTTCCGCACCTCGCCCTCGGACGCGCGCCAGGGCGAAGTCATGGCCGATATCGTGCTGGAACGCGGCATCAACAGTGTCGCCGTGACCTATACCAACAACGACTATGGCAAGGGCCTGGCCGACAGCTTTGCCCAGGCCTACAAGGACAAGGGCGGCGAAATCACCGTGGTTTCGGCCCATGACGACGGCAAGGCCGACTATTCGGCCGAGGTCGCGGCGCTGGCCGCGGCGGGCGGCGATGCGCTGGTCGTCGCCGGCTATGCCGACCAGGGCGGCTCGGGCGTTATCCAGGGTTCGCTGGACACGGGCGCCTTCGAAACCTTCGTGCTGCCCGACGGGATGGTGAACCAGACCCTGGCCGACAAGTTCGGCGCGCAGTTGGAAACCTCGTTCGGCCAGAACCCCTCGGCCGAGGGCGAAGGCCATGACAAGTTCGCCGAACTCGCCACCGCAGCGGGCTTCGACGGCACCTCGGCCTATGCCGGCGAATCCTATGATGCCAGCGCGCTGATGCTTCTGGCCATGCAGGCCGCCAAGTCTTCGGACCCCAAGGTCTATAAGGACAAGGTGATGGAAATCGCCAACGCCCCCGGCGAAAAGATCTATCCGGGCGAACTGGCCAAGGGGCTGGAACTGCTCGCCGCAGGCACGGATATCGACTATGTCGGCGCCACCTCGGTCGAGCTGGTCGAACCGGGCGAAAGCGCCGGCGTCTATCGCGAGGTGGATTTCAAGGGCGGCAAGCTGAACGTGGTCAGCTATCGCTAAGGTCGCCCGATCAGGAAGGGTCCGGGTTTCCGGGCCCTTTTCTTAAAAAGAAACAATCCCGTAAGGGTAATCCTTCATGCATCGCATGAAGCTGGGGAGCATTATGATCCAGGTCCACGACCTGCACAGGCATTTCGGAGGCTTCCGCGCCGTGGACGGCGCCAGCCTGACCATCGAAAAAGGTTCGATCACCGGCTTGATCGGCCCGAACGGCGCCGGAAAATCCACCCTTTTCAACGTGATCGCCGGGGTTTTGAAACCGACTTCCGGCCGCGTCACCATGGCGGGCGAGGATATCACCGGCCTGCCGCCGCATGAACTGTTCCACAAGGGGCTGTTGCGCACCTTTCAGCTTGCGCATGAGTTTTCGTCGATGACGGTGCGCGAGAACCTGATGATGGTCCCCGGCGGCCAATGCGGCGAGACGCTGCTGAACACCTGGCTGCGCCGCGGCCGCATCCGCGCCGAGGAACGCGCGCTGCGCAAAAAGGCCGACGAGGTGCTGGAGTTCCTGACTATTTCCCATGTCGCCGACGAAAAGGCCGGCAACCTGTCCGGCGGGCAAAAGAAGCTGCTGGAACTGGGCCGCACCATGATGGTGGATGCCCGGATCGTGTTCCTGGACGAGGTCGGCGCCGGGGTGAACCGCACGCTGCTGGGCACCATCGGCGATGCCATCGTGCGGCTGAACAAGGAGCGCGGCTATACTTTTTGCGTGATCGAACACGACATGGATTTCATCGGCCGGCTGTGCGACCCGGTGATCGTCATGGCGGCGGGCAAGGTCCTGGCCCAGGGCAGCGCCTCCAGCATCATGAAGAACGAGGCGGTGATCGAAGCCTATCTTGGCACCGGGCTCAAGAACAAGGTCGCGGCCGAAGTGGCCGAGGAAGCCGCCTTTGGCGAAAGCCACGGCGCCCAGCCCGGCCTGGGGGCCGAGGCGGGCCAGGGCGGCGACGGCAAGCCGGCGGGGGGAATGTGATGGCAGAACCCTATCTTTCCGCCACCGCCATGCGCGGCGGCTATGGCAAGGCCGACATCCTGAACGGCTGCACCCTGACCGTGGACAAGGGGCAGATCGCGGTGATCGTCGGCCCGAACGGCGCCGGCAAATCCACGGCGATGAAGGCGGTCTTCGGCATGCTGGCCCTGCGCGAAGGCCGCGTGACGCTGGCGGGCGAGGATATTACCGGCCTGACCCCGCAAGAGCGGGTGCGCAAGGGCATGGGCTTCGTGCCGCAGACCCACAACATCTTCCCGACCATGACGGTCGAGGAAAACCTGGAAATGGGCGCCTATATCCGGCAGGACGATTTCACCGGCACCCTTGAACAGGTCTATGACCTGTTCCCGGCCGTGGCCGACAAGCGCAAGCAGAATGCCGGCGAATTGTCGGGCGGCCAGCGCCAGCAGGTCGCCGTCGGCCGGGCGCTGATGACCCGGCCCAGCCTCTTGATGCTGGACGAACCGACGGCGGGCGTCAGCCCCATCGTCATGGACGAGCTTTTCGACCGCATCATCGAGGTCGCCCGCACCGGCATTTCCATCCTGATGGTGGAACAGAACGCCCGGCAGGCGCTGGAAATCGCCGATATCGGCTATGTGCTGGTGCAGGGCGCCAACCGTTACACCGACAGCGGGCAGGCTTTGCTGGCCGACCCCGAGGTCCGCCGCACCTTCCTGGGGGGCTGAAAGATGGACCTGCTGAACGCCCTTGTGGCCATCCTGAACTTCGTGGTGATCCCCGCCGCCTCTTACGGCGCGCAACTGGCGCTTGGCGCGCTGGGGGTGACGCTGATCTATGGCATCCTGCGCTTTTCCAACTTCGCCCATGGCGACACCATGGCCTTTGGCGCCGCGATGGTGATCCTGATCACCTGGGGGCTGCAAGCCCTGGGCATCGGCCTGGGCCCGCTGCCCACCGCGCTGCTGGCCCTGCCCTTCGGCATCGCGCTCAGCGCGGTCTTCATCCTAGGCACCGACCGCGCGGTCTATCGCTTCTATCGCCGCAAGCGCTCGGCGCCGATCATCCTGGTCATGGCCTCGGTCGGGGTGATGTTCATCATGAACGGGCTGACGCGGCTGATCATCGGCGTCGATGAGATCCGCTTTGACGACGGGGCGCGCTTCGTCTTTACCGTGCGCGACTTTCGCGACTGGACCGGCCTGTCCGAGGGGCTGTCGCTGCGGGTCAGCCAGCTTATCACCCTGGTGGTGACGGCGCTGGCCTGCTGGGGGCTGTTCCGGTTCCTGAACCGCTCGCGCGCCGGCAAGGCGATGCGGGCCTATTCCGACAACGAGGATCTGGCGCTCTTGTCGGGCATCGACCCCGAACGGGTGGTGCGCCTGACCTGGCTGATCGCCACGGCGCTGGCGGTGACGGCGGGCACGCTTTACGGGCTGGACAAGTCCTTCAAGGTCTTCAACTATTTCCAGATCCTGCTGCCGATCTTTGCCGCCTCTATCGTCGGCGGCCTTGGCAACCCGCTGGGCGCGGTCGCGGGCGGCTTCATCGTCGCCTTTTCCGAGGTGGCCGTGACCTATCCCTGGAAGAAGATCGCCACCTATCTGGGGTTCGAGCCCCAGGGCCTGCTGCAATTGCTGTCCACCGAATACAAGTTCGCGGTCAGCTTCGTGATCCTGATCGTGGTGCTGCTGTTCCGGCCGACCGGCCTGCTGCGCGGCAAATCCGTCTGAAGGGGGTTTTCCATGTCGAACATCCGCCAAGCCGATGCCTCCAGCCCCTGGCGCGCGCCGATCCTGTTCCTGGTGCTTGCGCTGCTGTTCCTGGCCGAGGGCAGCTTTCGCAACGCGCTCTTTTCCGGCAGTTGGAACACCGCGCTGGCCATCCTGAACATGGGGCTGATCTCGGCCGTGATGGCGCTGGGGGTCAACATGCAATGGGGCTATGCCGGGCTTTTCAACGCCGGCGTCGTGGGCTTTCTGGCGCTTGGCGGGCTGGCGCCGGTGCTGGTCTCGACCGCGCCGGTCGCGGGGGCCTGGGCTGCCGGCGGGCCGCGGGTGGTCCTGGCGCTGCTGGTGGGGCTGGGCACGCTGGTGCTGGCGGCGCAGGCCTGGCGGCGCGTGCCGGGGCTGATGCGGGTGCCGGCGCTGGTCGCGGTGCTGGGCCTGGGCTTCGTGCTTTACCGCTGGCTGTTCGACCCGGCGGTGATGGCGATCGAGGCCAACAATTCCGCAAGCGCCGGCCATATCGGCGGCTTGGGCTGGCCGGTGCTGCTATCCTGGCCGGTCGGCGCGCTTTTCGCCGCCGCCGCGGCCTGGGGGGTGGGCAAGGTGGCGCTGGGGCTGCGCTCGGACTATCTGGCCATCGCCACGCTGGGCATCGGCGAGATCATCGTCGCGGTGATGCGCAACGAGGAATGGCTGTCGCGCGGGGTCAAGAACGTCTCGGGCATCCCGCGCCCGGTGCCCTATGAGCTGGACCTGCAAAGCGACCCCGATTTCGTGGCCCGCGCCGCCGAATGGGGGCTGAGCCCGGCCCTGGCATCGGGCATCTGGGTCAAGCTGCTTTACGCGGGCCTGTTCGGCGCGGTGCTGCTGGTGCTGATCCTGCTGGCGGAACTGGCGCTGAAATCGCCCTGGGGGCGGATGATGCGCGCCATTCGCGACAACGAGACCGCCGCCGAGGCGATGGGCAAGGACGTGACCCGCCGGCATTTGCAGATCTTCGTCATCGGCAGCGCGGTGATCGGGCTTGCCGGCGCGATGATGGTGACGCTGGACGGGCTGTTGTCGCCCAACAGCTTCAACCCGCTGCGCTATACTTTCCTGATCTGGGTGATGGTGATCGTCGGCGGCTCGGGCAACAACTGGGGCGCAGCCCTTGGCGCGATCCTGATCTGGTTTCTGTGGATCAAGGCCGAGGTCTGGGGGCCCGAACTGATGCGCCTGCTGACCGGCCCCCTGCCCGCGGGTGCGCTGCGCGACCATTTGCTGGGCAGCGCGCCGCATATGCGCTTCATCGCGCTGGGGCTGGTGCTGCTGCTGGTCTTGCGCTTCGCCCCGCGCGGGCTGGTGCCCGAGAAATGACGGCGGGGGCTTTTGCCCCCGCCAATTCCCCATCTTTCGTTCGGGGGCTTCGCCCCGCTCGTCGCTGACGCTCCTCGCCCCCCAGGATATTTGGGCACGAAAGAAGCGGTCAACTGCCGCGATAGGTCGAGAAGCCGTAGGGCGAGATCAGCAGCGGCACATGGTAATGGTCCTGTTCGGACATGCCGAAGCGCAAGGGCACCTGGTCGAGGAAGCGGGGCTTGGCCGCCTGGTGGCCGATGCCGTCAAGCCAGGCGCCGACATGAAAGACCAGCTCGTATTCGCCGGTCTGGAAGTCCGCCTGGGGCAGGATCGGCGCGTCGGTGCGCCCGTCGTGATTGGTCGCGGTCTGCGCGATCAGCCGGCGTTCCGGGTCCAGGCGGTAAAGCTCGATCCGCATGCCCTGTGCGGGCGTGCCGTTAGCGGTGTCGAGCACATGGGTGGTCAGATAGCCGGGCATTGTCGTCCTTTCCTTGGTCAATCCGCGAGCCGGGCGATGGCGGCGCGGGCCTGTTCGTTCAGCCGATTCGGGTCTGCGGTCAGCAGGTGGTGATCCTGCACCACGGCCCGGCCTTCCACATAGACCGCGCGTGGTCGGATCGGTGCGCAGAAAACCAGCGCCGCCACCGGGTCCCATTGCCCGGCGGCCGGCAGTTCCGAGACGTCCCAAAGCACCAGGTCGGCGCGCTTGCCGGGTTCCAGCGCGCCGATGTCGCTGCGGCCCAGCACGCGGGCGCCGCCAAGCGTGGCGATCTCGAGCGCCTCGCGGGCGCCCATGGCGGCGGGGCCGTCGCGCAGGCGGGCGACCAGCATGGCCTGGCGCGCTTCGAGCCCGAGATGGCTGCAATCGTTGCTGGCCGAGCCGTCGACGCCCAGGCCCAGGGCCACGCCCGCATCGCGCATCCGCCGCACCGGGGCGATGCCCGAGGCGAGCCGCGCGTTCGAACAGGGGCAATGCGCGACCCCGGTGCCGGTGCGGGCGAAGAGGTCGATTTCCTTGTCCGACAGTTTCACGCAATGCGCGTGCCAGACATCCTCGCCGGTCCAGCCCAGGCTTTCGGCATAGTCGCCGGGCAGCATGCCGAAGTTTTCCAGCGAATAGGCCACGTCCTCGGCGTTTTCGGCCAGGTGGGTGTGCAGTCGCACGCCCATTTCGCGGGCCAGGATCGCCGCGTCGCGCATCAGTTCCCGGCTGACCGAAAAGGGCGAGCAGGGGGCAAGGCCGACCTGCACCATGGCGCCGGCTTCGGGGTCGTGGAAGGCTGCGACCAGGCGTTCGCTGTCGCGAAGGATCGCGGCCTCATCCTCGACCAGGGCATCGGGGGGCAGCCCGCCCTTGGATTCGCCGATCGACATGGCGCCGCGGGTGGCGGTGAAGCGGATGCCGATTTCCGAGGCCGCCTCGATGCTGTCGTCGAGCCGGGCGCCGTTCGGGAACAGATACAGGTGATCCGACGAACAGGTGCAGCCCGAAAGCGCCAGTTCCGCCAACCCGATCTGCGTGGACAGGCGGATATCGCCGGGCGTCATGCGGCCCCAGATCGGATAAAGGCTGCGCAGCCAGCCAAACAGCGCCGCGTCCTGGGCCGCGGGCACGGCGCGGGTCAGGGTCTGGAACAGGTGGTGATGCGTGTTGACAAGGCCGGGGGTGACGACGCAGCCCCGCGCCTCGACCACCTCAGCACCCTCGGCCGAAAGGCCGGGGCCGAGGGCAGAGATGACCCCGCCCTCGACCAGCACGTCCCCGCCGGCGATCTCGCGCCGGGCGCCGTCCATGGTCACGACCACTTCGGCGCCCCGGATGAGCAGGCGTTTCGCCATCAATGCGCCTCGGCCGCGTGGGCTGTGGCGGCGATTTCCTCGTCGCTGGTATGAGGGGCGCCGTTGAAGAACCAGTTCAGCCCGACCGCCGCAAGCGCGGCCAGCAGGATGCCGGAATGGATCAGCGTGTGCATCGAATGCGGCAGCCACTGGTTGAAGTCGGGGGCGATCATCGGCACCATGCCCAGCCCCAGCGAGACCGCGACGATGAACAGGTTGTGGCGGTTGCCCTTGAAATCGACGGTGGACAGGATGCGGATGCCGGTCGCCGCGACCATGCCGAACATCACCAGCCCCGCCCCGCCCAGAACGGTGGTCGGCAGCGATTCGACCAGCGCGCCCATCTTGGGGATCAGCCCCAGCACGATCATGATCGCGCCGCCCGCCACGCAGACAAAGCGCGAGCGCACGCCGGTCACGCCCACCAGCCCGACATTCTGGCTGAAGGAGGTATAGGGGAAGGTGTTGAAAAGCCCGCCGATCGCGGTGCCCAGCCCATCGACGCGCAGACCCGCGGTCAGGGCCTTGGGGGTCATGCGCCGCCCGCAGATGTCGGAAAGCGCCAGGAACATGCCGGTCGATTCGATCATGGTCACGAACATGACCAGCAGCATGGTCAGGATCATCACCGGGTCGAAGATCGGCATGCCGAAATGCAGGGGCTTGATCGGGGCGAACCAGGCGGCCTCGGCAATGCCGTCGAAATGCATCATGCCAAGCGCCGCGGCCAGCAGCCCGCCGATGACGATGCCCAGCAGCACCGCGATATTGGCGACGAAGCCGCGGGCATAGCGGGCGATCAGCAGGATCGCCGCCAGTACGGTGATGCCGATCAGGATGCGCGGCAACGAGGCGTATTCGGGATTGGCGACCGTCGGCATCAGCCTGACGCTTTCGGGAACACCGCCGGCGGCGCGGGCGGTGTCGAGCCAGGACTGGGCTGCGGGATCGACAAGCTGCGGGGCGGTCGGGCCGACCGGCAGGCCGAAGATCCAGTTGATGCCGACCGGCATCAGGCTGACCCCGATCACCAGGATCACCGTGCCCGTGACCACGCTGGGGAAAAAGCGCAGCAACTGGCCGACCAGCGGCGCAAAGAAGATCGCGATCACCCCCGCCGCCATGATGGCGCCGAACATCATCCGCGCCCCTTCCTGCCCCGGATTGGCCGAGGCGATGGCGACCATCGGCCCGACGGCGGCGAATGTCACGCCCATCATCACCGGCAGGCGGATGCCGAACCATTGCGTGGCACCGAAGCTTTGGATGATGGTGACGATGCCGCAGACGAAAAGGTCGGCCGAAATCAGAAAGGCCACGTCCTGCGGCGACAGTTGCAGGGCGCGGCCGACGATCAGCGGCACCGCGATGGCGCCGGCATACATGACCAGAACATGCTGGAAGCCCAGGGCAAGCAGCCGAGGCGCGGCGACGCGCTCCTCGACCGGATCGAAGCCGGGGCTGGTAACGGGTTCTTGCATACGTCCTTATCCTCCCTTGTTCAGGACGCGAGCGGCAGGGGTCAGATTTCGACCTCTTGCGCCACCCCCTTGTGTTTGGCCAGTTCGACGACCGCCGCGGCCACCGCCAGGTCCTGCAAACCGACCCCGGTGCCGTCGAACAGCGTCACCTCGGCGCCGTCGCGGCCGGGACCCCTGCCGGCGACCACGGCGCCCAGTTCGCGGATCGCCTCCTGCGCGATCAGGCCCGCCGCGATGGCGTGCTGGCATTCGCCGATGCTGACCGACTGCGCGATCTCGTCGGTATAGATCCGGGCGCGGGCGACCAGCGCCGGGTCCAGTTCCTGCTTGCCCTTGGTATCGGTGCCCATGGCGGCGATATGGGTCGGGCCCTTGACATGCTGGTCCATCAGCAGGGCCGAGAAGGACGAGGTGATCGAGATGATCACATCGGCCTCGGTGCCCAGCCGGTCCAGCTCGACCGCCTCGAAGGGCAGGCCCAGCTCGGTGGCGGTATCGGCCAGGCGCGACAGCATCTCGGGATGCGGGTTCCAGCCGATGACCTTTTCGAACCGATGCACATTGGCCGCCGCCCGCATCTGGAAGGTGGACTGGTGGCCGGCGCCGATCATGCCCAGAACCTTGGCCCCCTTGGGCGCCAGATATTTGATCGACACCGCCGAGGCCGCCGCGGTGCGCAGCGCCGTCAGCAGGTTGCCGCCCACCGCCGCCGCGACCCGGCCGGTATCGGGGTCGAACAGGAACACCGTGGACTGGTGGTTGATCAGCCCATGCTTCTGGTTCAACGGCCAATAGCCGCCGGCCTTCAGCCCCAGCACCAGCGCCACGCCGTCAAAGCCGCCCTTGAAGCCGTAAAGCGCATCTTCATGGCCGATGGCCTCGCGCACCACGGGAAAGTTCCGGGCCTTGCGCCGGGCCATCGAAGCGAAGACCGCCTCGATGGCCTCGAAGGCCGCCTCGGGGGTCATCAGACCCGCGATTTGCTTTTCGGGGACGACCAGCATCAATAGGCCTTTCCGCGGGCCGAGACCGGCCAGACCACCTCGACCTTGCCGTTCCTGACGCCCACATACCAGTCGTGGACGTTGCAGGTCGGGTCGCAATGGCCGGGCACCAGCCGCAGCTTGTCGTTGACCTTCAGCACGCCGTCCTTGTCCTCGACCACGCCATGCTCGTCGCTGCACTTGATGTATTTCACATCATCGCGGCCATAGATGAAGGGCAGGCCGCTATCGACGGATTGCGCCTTCAGCCCCGCATCGACCACTGCCAGATGCGGCTTGGCGTGGCTCATGACCGAGGTCAGGATGAACAGCGCGTTTTCCCATTCGCCCTGGTCGATGCGCTTGCCCTCGGCATCGTGGATGCGGCCGTAATCGGCATCCATGAAGGCATAGCTGCCGCATTGCAATTCGTTGTAAACCCCCGAATTGCTTTCGAAATAATAAGACCCCGTGCCGCCGCCCGACACGTATTCGGGCTTGAGCCCCTCGGCCTCTAGCGCCGCGACGGCTTCTTTCACCTGGGCGATGGCGGCGTCCAGCTTGGCCTTGCGATCCTCGAAGCTGTCCATGTGCTGCATCGCACCCTGATAGGCCTGGATGCCCTTGAAGCTCAGGTTCGGGGCGGCATCGGCGGCCTTGGCGATTTCCACCACGGCTTCTTTGGTGGTCACGCCGCAGCGGCCCGCGCCGCAGTCGATCTCGACAAAGATGCCCAGTTCGGTGCCATGCCGTTGCGCCGCCGCCGACAGGTCGGCGATGTTGGCCACGTCGTCGACGCAGACCGTCACGGTCGCGCCCAGCTTGGGCAGGCGGGCCAGCCGGTCGATCTTGGCCGGGTCGCGCACTTCGTTCGTGACCAGCACGTCCTTGATGCCGCCGCGGGCAAAGACCTCGGCCTCGCTGACCTTCTGGCAGCAGACGCCGACCGAACCGCCCAGGCTTTCCTGCAATTTCTGCACATCCACCGATTTGTGCATCTTGCCGTGGCTGCGGTGGCGCATGCCATGCGCCTTGGCATAATCGCCCATCTTCTTGATGTTCCGCTCCAGCGCGTCCAGGTCCAGGATCAGGCAGGGCGTCTGGATGTCCCTTTCGTCCATGCCGGGCAGGGCGGGGATGTCATAGCCGACCTCGTAGCCGGCGAAATCCGCTTTCGCGTTCATGGGAATGCTCCTTAGATCCAGGGCAGCTTGTCAAGATCGACATTGCCGCCGGTGACGATGATGCCGACGCGCTTGCCGGCAAAAGCTTGGGGGTTCTTCAGGATAACGGCCGCCGGCACGGCGCTGCTGGGTTCCAGCACCACGCGCAGATGCTTCCAGGCCAGTTTCATCGCATCGACGATCTCGGCGTCCGAGGCGGTGTAGATCTCGCTGACGTGGTTCTGGACGAAATGCCAGGTCAGATCTTTCAGCGGCACCAGAAGCCCGTCGGCGACGGTCTTGGGCGCATCGTCGGCGATGATATGGCCGGCCTTGAAGCTGCGATAGGCGTCGTCGGCCTGTTCGGGTTCGGCCGCAATCACCTGCACTTCGGGCGCCAGCGTCGCCAGCGTCAGGCAGGTGCCCGAGATCATGCCGCCGCCGCCAATCGGCGCGACCACGGCGTCCAGCCCGTCCACCTGCTCGATGAACTCACGCGCGCAGGTGCCTTGGCCGGCGATCACCCGCGGGTCGTTATAGGGATGGACGAAATCGCCCCCGGTCTGGGCCTGCACCTTGGCAAAGGTTTCCTCGCGCGAGCTGGTCGAGGGCTCGCATTCGGTGATGACGCCGCCATAGCGCCGCACGGTGTCCTTCTTGGCCTGCGGCGCGGTGCGCGGCATGACCACGTTGCAGGGAATGCCGCGCAGCATCGCCGCATAGGACAGGCAGG
The DNA here is from genome assembly GCF_900156255.1 of Paracoccus thiocyanatus. GTDB lineage: Bacteria > Pseudomonadota > Alphaproteobacteria > Rhodobacterales > Rhodobacteraceae > Paracoccus > Paracoccus thiocyanatus. The sequence continues at coordinate 87,285 of NZ_FTMK01000001.1, read as the reverse complement.
ACGCATGGTTGCCGCTGGAATGGGTGGCCACGCCCTTGGCCGCCTGCGCATCGTCCAGGCCGAAGACCGCGTTGGCGGCGCCGCGGACCTTGAAGGCCCCCGGCTCCTGGAAATTCTCGCATTTGAAGAATAGCTGCGCGCCGGAAAGCTCGTTCAGATAGTCCGAGACCCGGACGGGCGTGCGCCGGATATGCGGCTTGATGCGCTCATGCGCGGCCAGCATGTCCTGATAGGTCGGGATATACATGGCGTCCTTCATCCCTCAGGCGGCCTTTTTCAGCGCCGCGGCGGTGGTCTGGCGGTAATGGTCCTGCGCGGCGGCGACGCCCGAGCCAAGCCGGATCGGCAGGCCCAGATCGGCCATCACCATCTCGGCCGTGGCCAGCCCCGCCAAGGCCATGGCATCGGTCAGGCTGCCCAGGTGGCCGATGCGGAACACCTTGCCCGCGACCTGGCCCAAGCCGGTGCCAAAGGCCATGTCATAGGTGTCCAGCGCATGGGAGACGATCAGGTTGGCGTCGAAACCTTCCGGGACGCGGATGGCGCTGACGCTGTCGGAATAAAGCTCGGGGCGGGCGGCGCAAAGCTTCAGCCCCCAGGCCCCGACCGCGGCGCGCACGCCGCCGGCGATGCGGTGGTGGCGGGCAAAGACGTTCTCCAGCCCCTCGGCCAGGATGCGCTCGCAACTGGCGTTCAGCCCGTTGATCAGCCCGACCGGAGGCGTATAGGGATAGCCGTTGCGGGCGTAGCCTTCGCCCATGTCGCCGATGTCGAAGAAGGTGCGCGGCAGGCGGGCGCTTTCGACCGCCGCCATGGCCTTGGGCGAAAAGCCCAGGATGGCCAGGCCCGGCGGCAGCATGAAGCCCTTTTGGCTGCCGGTGACGGCGATATCGACGCCCCATTCGTCCATGCGGAAATCCATCGACCCGATCGAGGAAACGCCGTCCACGAACAGCATGGCCGGGTGCTTGGCCGCGTCCAGCGCGCGGCGGACGGCGGCGATGTCGGATTTCACCCCGGTCGCGGTCTCGTTATGCGTGGCCAGCACGGCGCGGATCTCGTGGCCCTTGTCGGCGGTCAGGATTTCCTCGAAACGGTCGGCGGGGATGCCTTCGCCCCAGGGGGTTTCGACAAAGGTCACGTCCAGCCCGTGGCGCTGGCACATGTCGATCCAGCGATGGCTGAACATGCCGTTGCGCGCCGCCAGCACCTTGTCGCCGGGCGACAGCGTGTTGGTGATCGCGGTTTCCCAGCCGCCGGTCCCGGTCGAGGGGAACAGGAAAACCTGTGCCTGCGTCGATTTGAGGACTTTCTTTACCCCCTCCAGCGCCGGGTGCAGCATCCGGCCGAACACCGGCGAGCGGTGGTCGATGGTGGGCATGTCCACGGCCTTGCGCATCTCCTCGGGGATGTTGGTCGGGCCGGGGATAAAGATCGGGTTCTGACTGGTCATGGCAATTCCTCCTGCGCTTGTGGACCAGGCTACGTTTTGCTGTCCACTGATGCAATTTTTCTGAAAAACATTTCGCAATCGCGGAAAAGTATCCTAAACGTAAGAGGAATCAGCCTGTTGGCCTTTTCCAAAGCGAAAACAGGATTTTCAAGAAATCCAGAAACAAGTCGAAAGGAAAAATTGAATGTCGGTGCAGATTCGCAAAAGAGGCCGTCCCAGGGGTCGGGCGGGCGGCCCGAATGCCGAGGATTCGGGCGGCATCCGGGCGCTGGATCGGGCGCTTGACATCCTTGACCTGATCGCCGTGTCCAGCGGCTTGACCTTGACCGAGATCGCGCAGCGGCTTGGGATGGCGCCTTCGACCGTGCATCGGGTGCTGGTGACGCTGGCGGCGCGCGGCGTGGCGGAAAGCGACAGCCAGACCCAGGCTTGGCATGTCGGGCCGACGGCCTTTCGCCACGGCTCGGCCTTCATGCGCCGCTCGGGCCTGGTCGAGCGGGCGCGGCCGCTCTTGCGCCGGCTGATGGAGCAGACGGGCGAGACGGCGAACCTGGGCATCCTGAACGGCGATGCGGTGCTGTTCCTGAGCCAGGCCGAAACGCATGAGACGATCCGCGCCTTCTTTCCGCCCGGCACACGGTCGGCGCTGCATGCCTCGGGGATCGGCAAGGCGCTTTTGGCCCATGCGCCGCCGGCGGACCTGAAACGCATGATCGCCGGCATGGCGCTGGAACGGTTCACCCCGACCACGCTGACCGACCCGCAGGCGCTGGTCCAGGATCTAGTCCGGATCCGGGCGCGCGGCTATGCGCTGGACAATGAAGAGCGCACGCCGGGGATGCGCTGCATCGCCGCGCCGATCTTCGACCTGGGGGGCGAGGCTGCGGCGGGCATTTCGGTTTCCGGCCCCAGCCTGCGCATGTCGGACGCGCGGCTGGCCTCCATGTCGCAGGCGGTGATCGAGGCGGCGCGGGCGCTGTCCTTTGGCATGGCGCCGGACCCGGCCCCGCGCGACGGGACTTGACTTGATTCGGCCGCACCGGACGGTCGGCGCGGATTCCGCCTGTAAAATCCGCCTTCTTGCCGGTCGAGTGCGCGTTAACCGCCGATTCACGTTCAGTTCACGCCGCTCAAAATAGCCTTCCTGTGACATCTTACCGCATCCTCGCCTGGGTCCACCGGCCCGGCTGTCCTGCAAGGAGCTTACGGCATGGAAGATCTCCCCCGACCTTGGCCCGAATACGACATGCCGCCGGCCCTGGCCCTGCCGCCGGATCCGGCCATGGATGCCGCGACCGGCCCCTCGCGGGCGGCCGGCCCCGCCAGCCTTTACGGCGCTTGCAGTATCGAGACCTATCGCGCCGCCGGGGCGCTGCATGCCGCGCATCGCGATGCGGGCGGGTTTCTGGATGCGGTGGACCGCTTTGCCGCGCCGGATTTCTGGCGCCGCGACGGGGCGGTCAAGTCCTGGATCTATGACCGCCAGCCCGTGCAGCACGCGCCCGGCCGCGACATGGATTCGGTGCGCGTCTTTTACCACGCCGGCCATGGCCGGATGGGTGACGACGGGGTCTTTCACCTGCCGATGGGCGCGCTTTGGACCGGGACGGATGCCTGCCTGACATCCGAGCGGATGCGGCTGGGCACCGATGCGTTGCGCTATCTGTTCTGGTCGACCAGCCAGGGGCTGCGGGTGGGGCCGGGCACGAACCCGCTTCATAGCTGGGCCAGGGCCAATCACGGGTTGCGGATGCTGTTCGGCTTTGATTCGATCTGCTGGGATTCCGGCCGCTACGGCGCGAATTTCTGGCGCCACTGGCAGATGGGCAAGCCCTTTGCGCAATCCTGGCTGGACGGGGCCTGGGACATCGCGCCCGACCAAAGCCCGGTCGCCTGCGCCTGTGGCCCCACCCCGGAAGCGGCGCTGGCCATGCTGTTTTCCGAGCGCCGCTTTCGGGCAGAATGCGGCAGCGCACAGGGCTGGGCCTGGCGCTGGCATGCGCCGGCCGCCGTCCACCAGCGCGCGCCCACGCTGACCGAGCCGCCGGCCGAGTTTTCCGCAGTCCGGCTGGTGCCGGTGGCGCAGGATCGCCATCTGGTTCAATCGGTGATGTCGCGCCTGGGGCTGGATGCGGCGCTGGCCGCCACCGATGCGCAGGGCGCGATTTCGCTGGCCCGCGGAGCGCTGCGCTTCCAGCGCGACTCGGAGGGGCGCATCCTGCTGGAGCTTGGCGATTGCGGGCCGGGCCGCGGCCTGCGCGAGATACCGCCCTGCCGCACCCTGGTCGGCCGCGCGCGCAATGCGCTGCGCCAGCACGGCTTCCTGCCGGCGGGAACCGAGCTTGTCTTTGACCGCGTGTCGCTGGCGCTTTCGGCGACGGCCAGCCTGTCGCGGCTGGACCAGCCGCCGGTGGAAAACCTGGACGAGATCATCGTGAAGTTCCGCCAAAGCATCGACGGCATTCCGGTGCTGACCCCCAATGCCGGCGGGTTGCGGCTGGCGATGCGGCCGGACGGCACCGTGCTGCGCATCGAATCGACCCTGCGCCGGGTGGCCGAGCGGATGCCGCCCCGCGCCCATCGCCACGGGCTGCCCGACGACCCGCCGCCGCCCAGGCGGCCCGAGGGCATGCCCGAACCCGAACCGCAGGCGATCCCCCGGATCCTGGCGCAGCATTCGGCGCGGCTGATGCGCGATCTGGCGGCGCGGGGGGCCGCGCCGCTCAACCTGCGCATCCTGCCGGGCACGACGGAAATCGGCTACGGAATCCGCAGCAACACCGCCCGCCTCGTCGCCCGCCAGGGCATCGAGATCGAATGCGCGCGCGGCTTTCGCAAGCGTTACTGGATCCAGTCCGACCTGGGCGACTGACGATCCGGTGGCCCGGAGGCGGAGGCAGCCGTCTCCGGGTTCTCGACCGGCTGCAAGCTGCAATGCCCGCATCCGCCCGCGCCCATCCCGCCTGTCGCGCCATGATGGCAGCGCGCGTTACAGGCCCGACGCCGTGATCCCCATCAGCCCGGCCATGCGCAGCGGCGCCACCGGATAGTCGGGCCCTGCCATCAGCTCCAGCGAGAAATCCGGCTCGATCCGGCGCAGACAGCGCAACGCCTGGGCCGCACCCGCCAGATCGCCCCGATGATAGCGCAACGCCGCCAGAAAGCGCAGCGAGGATCGGTTGTCCGCGGCAAAGGCATAGGCGGCGGCAGCGGAATTTTCGGCGTCGTGCAACCGGCCCAGGCGCAACTGCACCACGGCACGGCGCATCAGCCACGAGGCCGGGGCCAGTTCGGCCAATGCGCCGCGGGCGCCCCGCTCGGTCGCCTCCAACGCTTCAAGGTCGCGGCCGACATCGCTGAGCGCCTGCGACAGCGCATGGCAGGCCAGCACATTGTCGGGATCGTTGCGGCAGGCCGCCTGCGCCAGGTCCAGCGCCCCCACCGCGTCGCGCCGCCCCGACGCCGAAAGCGAGGCCACGGCCAGCACCACCGGATGGGCCGGGGCCAGGTCGCGGGCCCGCTGCGCCAGGGCCTCGGCCTCGTCGGCGCAGCGGGCCGGGTCGTCGGTCAGACGCTCGCAGATCAGCGTGTTGCGCAAATAGGACCGCAGGGCCAGGCCGACCGCGCTTTGCCGTTCGGGGGCCCAGCCGGCCAGGACGCGGTCGGCCGCCTCCAGCCGCTCGCGGGAATAGCTGAACACGTCCCAGACCGGAAAGACCTGGACCTGCGCCGCGGGACCCGTCCGCCGCGCCCGGTCAAGCAACGCCACGGCGATCTGCGCAACCGCATGGCGCATGGCCGCGGCTTCGTCCGCCGCCCCGATGGTAAAGCGCCGGGTCCAGCACCGCGCCCCCGTCGCGATGTCGCATATCGCCACCATCAGCGCGCAATCCGCGCCCGCCGCATAGCAAATGGCGCTAAGCTGGATGCCGGTCCGCGCCGTCCCCGCCCCGACCCGGTCGGCCAGCACCGCCGGAATCATCTCGCAGGCGCGCGCCGCCGCCTCGTTCACGATCATCGCCCCGATGGCATGGGCGCGCCCGCCATTGCTTTCGACCGGCGGCAAGGCGACCACATAGCCGCCCGCCGCCAGGCTCTCGCCGCGGCCGGCAAGCGCCAGGGCCGTCCAGGGCTGCAAGGCGCTTGGCCCGTCGCTTTCCGGCGTCAGCCTCAGACGCATGTCGCGCAGCCAGGTTTCGAATTCCGGGTCGGGAATATCAAGATCGGCGGCGAATTCGATCGGCGCCCCGCCGGCGTCATAGACCGCCGTCAGGTCGATGCGCAGCCGCTCGGGGTCCAGCCCCACCCAGCCCACGCCGGTCAGCAGGATGGCCTTTTCGGCCCCCAGCGCCGTGCGCAGCTCGCGCAGCATCTGGCGCAGGCTGTCCGAGCCGCGCTGCCGGCCGCGCTCGCTCCACAGCAGGTCCTGAAGCCGGGCGCGATTCAGCCGCAGGTCGGGCGCGGTGCCCAAAAGCGCCAGCGCGCCACGCGCCTTCTGGCCGCGGGGGGTCAGGTCCGCCCCGTCCGCGCCGCGCAGGCGCACCGTTCCCATCAGACTCAGCGTGGCTGGCATTCGATTCGCCGCATGGCTTCGCTATGACGCATATTGATCATAATGCCTTGGCGCCCGCGCGAACAGCCGCAGCCGGCCACAGCCGATCATTGCCTGTGCGCCGCACCTGCGCTATCGGGACGCAAAGCAAAGGGGAACCTGAAGATGACCGAGCGCAAGAGCGGCCTGTCCTATGCCGAGGCCGGAGTGGATATCGACGCGGGCAATGCGCTGGTCGAGCGGATCAAGCCCGCCGCCGCCGCCACGCGCCGCCCCGGCGTGATGGAGGGGCTGGGCGGTTTCGGCGCGCTCTTCGACCTCAAGGCGGCCGGCTATCTCGACCCGGTGCTGGTGGCCGCGACCGACGGCGTGGGCACCAAGCTGCGCATCGGCATCGACACGGGCGAACTGGACGGGCTGGGCATCGACCTGGTGGCCATGTGCGTGAACGACCTGGTGTGCCAGGGCGCCGAGCCGCTGTTCTTCCTGGATTATTTCGCAACCGGCAAGCTTGCGGTCGACGAGGCGGCGCGAGTCGTCAACGGCATCGCCGAGGGCTGCCGGCGTTCCGGCTGCGCCCTGATCGGCGGCGAAACCGCTGAAATGCCGGGCATGTATGCGCGCGGCGATTTCGACCTGGCGGGCTTTGCCGTGGGCGCGATGGAACGCGGCTCGGCGCTTCCGGCCGGGGTTGCGGATGGCGACCTGCTGCTGGGCCTTGCCTCGGACGGGGTGCATTCCAACGGCTTCTCGCTGGTGCGCCGGGTGGCCGAACACGCAGGGCTCGACTGGGCCGCCCCCGCGCCCTTTGCCGGCGGCACGCTGGGCCAGGCGCTGCTGGCGCCCACGCGGCTTTACGTGCGCCCGGTGCTGGCCGCGATCCGCCAGGGCGGCGTGCATGCCGCCGCCCATATCACCGGCGGCGGCCTGACCGAAAACCTGCCGCGCGTCCTGCCCCAGGGGCTCGGGGCCGAAATCGACCTCGACAGCTTCAGCCTGCCGCCGGTCTTCGACTGGCTGGCCCAGGCCGGACAGGTCGCGGATGCCGAGATGCTCAAGACCTTCAACTGCGGCATCGGCATGGTGCTGGCCGTCGCCGCCGACCGCGCCGGGGAAATCGAAGCGCTGCTGCGCGACCAGGGCGAAACCGTGATCCGCCTGGGCCATGTCGCGCCCGGCAGCGGCGTGCGCTACAGCGGCCGGCTGCGGTGAAACGCGTCGCCATCCTGATCTCGGGCGGCGGCTCGAACATGATCAAGCTGGTCGAATCGATGACCGGCGACCATCCGGCGCGCCCGGTGATCGTCGGCTCGAACGACCCGCAGGCGGCGGGGCTGGCCCATGCCCGCGCGCTGGACGTCCCCAGCTTCGCCATCGACCACCGGGCCTATCCTGGCGACCGCGCCGGGTTCGAGGCCGCGCTCCTGGAACCTCTGCTCGCGGCCCGGCCCGACATCCTGTGCCTTGCCGGCTTCATGCGCATCCTGACCCCGGACTTCGTGCAGCGCTTCCAGGGACGGATCCTGAACATCCACCCGTCGCTGCTGCCGAAATATCCCGGCCTCCACACCCACCGCCGGGCCATCGAGGCCGGCGACGCCCAGGCCGGCGCCTCGGTGCATCTGGTGACGCCGGACCTCGATGCCGGCCCGATCCTGGGCCAGGTCCGCGTGCCGATCCTGCCCGGCGACAGCGCCGAAACCCTGGCCGCCCGCGTGCTGGCCCAGGAACACCGGCTCTACCCCCAGGTGCTGCGCCGCTTCGCCCAGGGCGACCAAAGGCCGATCACCCTGACCGCCGCCTGAAAGATGGCGGGCGCGGCGCCGGCTTCTTTCGTGGCCAAATATCCTGGGGGTGAAGGCCCGGCACGGGCCTGAGGGGGCAAAGCCCCCTCCTTCCGCCCACCCTGCGCCCGCGCGAAAGATTTTCAACGCATCGTTAAGACAGCAAGGGGAAATGCGTGAATACTCGCAACCCCGCCGAACCGCTAGTCTTTCGCCAGCTAGACAGGAGACCAGACCATGTCCGATTTCGCCGTCATCTGGGATTGGCTCGGCTTCGCCATTCGCTGGACGCATGTCGTCACCGCCATCTGCTGGATCGGCTCGTCCTTCTATTTCGTCGCGCTCGACCTGGGGCTGCGCAAGGTGCCGGGCCTGCCGCCGGGCGCGCATGGCGAGGAATGGCAGGTCCATGGCGGCGGCTTCTACCACATCCAGAAATACCTGGTGGCGCCGGAACGGATGCCCGACCACCTGATCTGGTTCAAATGGGAAAGCTACATGACCTGGATCTCGGGGGCGGCGCTCCTGATGATCACCTATTGGGTCGGCTCGGAACTCTACCTGATCGACCCGGCCAAGATGGAGCTGGCGCCCTGGCAGGCGATCCTGATCTCGGCCGGCTCGCTGTCGATCGGCTGGCTGGTCTATACCAACCTGTGCAAATCCCGGCTGGGCGAGACCCCGACCCTGCTGATGCTGATCCTGTTCGTGCTGCTGATGGTCATGGGCTGGGCCTATGACCAGGTCTTCACCGGCCGCGCCACCATGCTGCACCTGGGCGCCTTTACCGCCACGATCATGACCGCGAACGTGTTCTTCGTCATCATGCCGAACCAGCGCATCGTCGTGGCCGACCTCAAGGCCGGGCGACCCGCCGATCCGAAATACGGCAAGATCGCCAAGCTGCGCTCGACGCATAACAACTACCTGACCCTGCCGGTGGTGTTCCTGATGCTGTCGAACCACTACCCGCTGGCCTTTGCCACCGAATACAACTGGGTCATCGCCGGGCTGGTCTTCCTGATGGGCGTCACCATCCGGCATTTCTTCAACACCATGCATGCGGGCGGCGGCATGAAATGGTGGACCTGGGCCGCGACGACGATCCTGTTCATCATCGTCATGTGGCTCTCGACCGCGCCGATGTTCCGCCAGACCCTGGAACAGGCCGAGGCGCGGGTCCTGACCCCCACCCAGCAGGCCATGATAGACGCGCCCGGCTGGGACGATGCCCATAACGCGGTAATGGGCCGCTGCTCGATGTGCCACGCGCGCGAACCCTCTTACGAGGGCATCCACACCGCCCCCAAGGGCGTGCTGCTGGAGACCCCCGACGACATCACCCGCGCCGCGCGGGAAATCTATATCCAGGCCGGCGTGACCGATGCCATGCCGCCCGCCAATGTCAGCTTCATGGAGCCGCAGGAACGCCAGGCGATCATCGACTGGTATCGCGGCCTGCCCAGGACATTCGCGCTGAACTGACCCGCGGCCCGGCTGGGCGGTCTGTCACGCGAATACCCCCCGCACCTCTCGCGCGATGAAATCGGCGAACAGCCGCACCTTGGGGTCCTGCAAGCGGCGATGCGGGGTCAGGACGCCGAATTGCGACGGGATCGGCGGATGGTCCGGCAGCACCTCGACCAGGCGGCCGGCGGCCAGATGCTCGGCCACCTCGTAGCGGGGGCGGTTGACGATCCCCCTGCCCTCCAGCGCCCAGCCGCTCAGCACGTCGCCGTCATCGGCGTCGAAGCGCCCGTTCACCAAAAGCTTCTGCGGCCCCTCGGGGGTTTGCAGCACCCAGTAATATTCCGGGCTGCGCGGATAGCGCAGCAACAGGCAGTTATGCGCAGTCAGGTCCTCGGGACGTTCGGGGCGGCCGTGCTGCTCCAGATAGCCGGGCGTCGCCACCAGCGCGCGCCGGCATTCCGCGATCCGCCGCCATTTCAGCGCCGAATCCTGCGGCTCGCCCAGGAAAAAGGCCAGGTCGATCCCGTCGGCGATGATGTCGACGTTGCGGTCCGACAGCCGCAGCCGCAGCTCGACCCCCGGATATTCGTCGCAGAATTTCGGCACCAAAGGCGCGATCAGTCGCCGCCCCAGCCCCAGGGGCGCCGTCACCCGCAAGGCGCCATGCGGCATCCCCGAAAAGCCCGAGACCACCGCCTCGGCCTCGTCCAGCGTCTCGATCACCCGGCGGGCATTGTCATAAAAGGCCCGCCCCACCTCGGTCGGGACCAGCTTGCGGGTGGTGCGGTTCAAAAGCCGCACCCCATAGCGCGTCTCAAGGTCCTTGATCCGGTTCGAGGCGACGGCCGGCGACATGCGCAGGTCGCGCCCGCCCGCGGTGATCGAGCCAAGCTCGACCACCCGGACGAAAACCCGCAGACTTTCAAGATAGGGCATGGTCTCAACCCGCCTCTTTCAAGGAATCGCTGAAAGTCTTATGCTCAATCCGAGATTTCGCAAAGAGCAATTCGCCTTTAGGCTTTTCCCATACCCAGCCATCCCGAGCGAGGACCGAATGGGCCACGAATTGCGCTTTCTGCTGAACGATACCGAGATCTGCCTGACCGAGGCGGGCTCTCGCGATACGCTTCTGGACTTCCTGCGGCTCAATCGCCGCCTGACCGGCACCAAGGAGGGCTGCGCCGAAGGCGATTGCGGCGCCTGCACCGTGCTGGTCGGCCGCCTGCATGACGGCCGGCTGCATTACGAGCCGATCAATGCCTGCATCCGCTTCCTGGCGTCCTGCCACGGCTGCCATGTCGTCACCGTCGAGCATCTGCGCGGGGCCGATGGCGGGCTGCACCCGGTCCAGGCCGCCATGGTCGAACATCACGGCAGCCAATGCGGCTTTTGCACGCCGGGCTTCGTCATGGCGCTTTACGGGCTGTGGATGGCCAATCCGCGCCCGGACATGCTGGCGGTGGAAACCGCGCTGCAAGGCAACCTGTGCCGCTGCACCGGCTATGAGCCGATCGTGAAGGCGGCCTTCGCGGCCAGCGAGGCCGGCGGGCAGCACATGGACGCGCTGACGGTCGAGCGCGACCGCATCACCGCCGCCCTGCAAGCCATCCCGGCCGAGCGGGTCGAGGTCTCGCGCGGCCAGGACCGCGCCATTCTGCCCGCCGACGCCGCCGACCTGGCGCAGGTGCTGGCCCAGAACCCGAACGCGACCATCGTCGCCGGCGCGACCGATGTGGGCCTGTGGGTGACGAAATTCCTGCGCGACATCTCTCCGGCGGTGTTCATCGGCCATCTGGCCGACCTCAAGCGGATCGAGATCGCCCCTGGCCACGTCACCATCGGCGCCGGCGTGACCTATTCCGAGTTCGAGCCCTTCCTGCGCCAGCATTTCCCCGAGGCGGTGGATTACTGGCTGCGCATCGGCGGCTGGCAGGTCAGGAACGCCGGCACCATCGGCGGCAATGTCGCCAACGGCTCGCCCATCGGCGAGACGCCGCCCTTGCTGATCGCGCTTGGCGCCACCCTGCGGCTGCGCAGCGCCGAGGGCACGCGCGAATTGCCCGTCGAGGATTACTTCATCGAATACGGCAAGCAGGACCGCCGCCCCGGCGAGTTCGTGGAAGCGATCACCGTGCCCTTGAAGGGCCAGGCGCGCATCGCCGCCTACAAGGTCAGCAAGCGCCACCATGCCGACATCACCGCATCGGCCGCCGCCTTCCGGGTGGAAACCGACGGGGCGACGATCATCGACGCGCGGGTGGCCTTCGGCGGCATGGCCGCGACCCCCAAGCGCGCCACCCAGGCCGAGGCGGCGCTAAGGGGCCAGCCCTTTACCGCCGAGACATTCGAGGCGGCGGCGCGCGCGGTCGCAAACGACTTCCAGCCGCTCAGCGACTGGCGGGCCAGCGCCGCATACCGCCAGCAGCTCGCCGCCAACTTCTTCCGCCGCTTCTGGCTTGAACAGCAGGGCGCAGACCACCGGCTAAGGAGGGTCGAATGAAACAGGACGTCTTCGTCAAGGGCGCCGCCCATACGCCCATCACTCACGATTCCGCCGAAAAGCACGTCACCGGCCGGGCCGATTATGCCGACGACCTGCTGGAACCCATCGGCACGCTGCACGCCTATCTGGGGCTTTCGACCGTCGCGCATGGCCGCATCACGGGGATGGACCTGGATGCGGTGCGCAAGGCCCCCGGCGTGCATCTGGTGCTGACCGCCGCCGACATCCCCGGCCATAACGACATCTCGCCCACCGGCCTGCATGACGAGCCGCTGCTGGCCGAAGGAGAGGTGCAGTTTCACGGCCAGCCGATCTTCGCCGTGGTGGCCGAGACCCGCGACCAAGCCCGCCGCGCCTGCCAACTGGCCCGCGTGGAATACCAGGAACTGCCCTTTGCCATCGACGCGATCAGCGCCCGCGATGCCGGCATGGGCTATGTGACCAAGCCGCTGAAGCTTGCCCGCGGCGACATGGCCGAACTTGACCGCGCGCCGCGGCGCATGTCCGGCCGGCTGACCGTCGGCGGGCAGGAACATTTCTACCTGGAAAGCCAGATCGCCTTCTCGATCCCCGGCGAGGATGACGAGGTCGTGGTCAACGTCTCGACCCAGCACCCGACCGAGGTGCAGCACATGGTCGCCCATGTGCTGGGCGTGCCCTCGAACGCCGTGGTGGTGAACGTGCGCCGCATGGGCGGCGGCTTCGGCGGCAAGGAATCGCAGATGAACCCCTTTGCCTGCATCTCGGCCTTGGCGGCCAAGAAGCTGGGCCGCGCCGTCAAGCTGCGCCCCGACCGCGACGACGACTTCGCCATCACCGGCAAGCGGCACGATTTCGTCATCGACTACCAGGTGGGCTATGACGAGACCGGCCGCATCCACGCCGTCGATGCCGATTTCTACGCCCGCTGCGGCTGGTCCTCGGACCTGTCGGGGCCGGTGACGGACCGGGCGCTGTTCCATGCCGACAATGCCTATTACTACCCGGCGGTGGAACTGCGCAGCCATCCGCTGAAGACCAACACCTGCTCGAACACCGCCTTCCGCGGCTTCGGCGGCCCGCAAGGAGTGGTCATGGCCGAGCGGGTGATCGAGGACATCGCCTATGCCCTTGGCCGCGATCCGCTGGAAATCCGCAAGCTGAACCTTTACGAAAACGGCCAGCTCACCCCCTATCACCAAGAGGTCGAGGACCAGATCCTGCCCCGCATCTTCGAGGAGTTGGAGGCCAGCAGCGACTATCACGCCCGCCGCCAGGCGGTGCTGGACTGGAACGCCCGCGCCCAGGAACAGGGCGGCGCGATCCGCAAGGGCATCGCCCTGACCCCGGTCAAGTTCGGCATCAGCTTCACAGCGACCTGGTATAACCAAGCCGGCGCGCTGATCCACATCTATTCCGACGGCTCGATCCACCTGAACCACGGCGGCACCGAGATGGGCCAGGGCCTGAACACCAAGGTCGCCCAGGTGGTGGCCGAGGCGCTGGGGGTCAGCATCGACCGCATCAAGATCACCAAGACCACGACCGAAAAGGTGCCCAACACCTCGGCCACCGCGGCCTCCTCGGGCTCGGACCTGAACGGCATGGCGGCGCTGGACGCCTGCCGGCAGTTGATCGAGCGGCTGACCGCCTTCGCCGCCAAGGCCAGGGACGTGCCGCCCGAACTGGTCAGCATCGGCGAGACGGTGCAGATCGGCACCGAGGAAATGCCCTTCCAGGATTTCATCAACACCGCCTATCTGGCGCGGGTCCAGCTTTCGGCCGCGGGCTTCTACAAGACGCCCAAGATCCACTGGGACCGCGATACCGGCCGCGGCCGGCCCTTCTATTACTTCGCCTATGGCGCCGCCTGTTCCGAGGTCTCGGTGGACACGCTGACCGGCGAATACGTGATCGAGCGGGCAGACCTGCTGCATGACGTGGGCCGCAGCCTGAACCCGGCGCTGGACAAGGGCCAGGTCGAAGGCGCCTTCGTCCAGGGCACCGGCTGGCTGACCAGCGAGGAACTGTGGTGGGACGACAAGGGCCGGCTGCGCACCCATGCGCCCTCGACCTACAAGATCCCGCTGGCATCCGACCGGCCCAAGGTCTTCAACGTGCAGCTTGCCGACTGGTCGGTGAACCGCGAAAACACCATCAAGCGGTCCAAGGCGGTGGGCGAGCCGCCCTTCATGCTGGGCATCTCGGTCTTCCAGGCGCTGAACATGGCGGTGGCCAGCTTCAACGGCTATGCCGAAAACCCGCGCATCGACGCCCCCGCCACGCCCGAACGGGTGCTGATGGCCATCGAGCGGTTGCGGCCATGATCCGGGTCAAGATCACCCGCACCCGCGGCTCGTCCCCGCGCGAGACGGGGGCGGCGATGTTCGTCACCCCCGGCGCGGTGCAGGGCACCATCGGCGGCGGCCAGCTGGAATACATGGCCATCGACCGCGCCCGGCAGATGCTGGCGCGCGGCGAAGCGCAGGCCGCGATGGACGTCCCCCTGGGCCCGGAAATCGGCCAATGCTGCGGCGGCCGGGTCGAACTCGCCCTGACCCGCATCAGCCAAGCCCCGCCCGCGCCAGACCATCCGCAGGTGCTGATCTTCGGCGCCGGCCATGTCGGCCGGGCGCTGGCCCGCGCCCTGGCGCTTTTGCCGCTGCGCCCGATCCTGATCGACCAGCGCATGGGCGAACTGGCGCAAGCCACCGGCGAGACCCGCCTGACCCCCCTGCCCGAGGCCGAGATTCGCAACGCCCCCCAGGGCACCAGCCACATCATCGTCACCCATGACCACGCGCTCGACTTCCTGCTGGCGGCCGAGGCGCTGCGGCGCATGGACGCCCCCTATATCGGCATGATCGGCAGCCGGACGAAACTGGCGCAGTTCCGCCGCTTTGCCCGCGCCCAGGGGCTGGGCACCGAACGGCTGACCTGCCCCATCGGCGCGGGATATTCGCGCGACAAGCGCCCCGAGATCATCGCCGCCTTCACCGCCGCCGAGATCATCGGCCGGCTCACCGAAACCGTTTCACCGTTTGAAAAATACTCATGCGACAGTTGATCCGGGGGCGCACGCTCTCCTTTTACGCCGACCCCGCCGAAACCCAGGACGCCTTCGCTTATCACGAGGACGGCGCCGTCATCGTCCAGGACGGCAAGATCGTCGCCATGGGCGATTACGCCGCCCTGCGCGAACCCGGCCTGGCGGAAATCGACCACCGCCCGAACCTGATCCTGCCGGGCTTCATCGACCCGCATATCCATTTCCCGCAGGTGCAGGTGATCGCCAGCTGGGGGGCGCAGCTTCTCGACTGGCTCAATACCTATACCTTCCCCGAGGAAGCGCGCTTCGGCGATCAGGGCCATGCTCCGCTGATGGCGGAAAAATTCCTCGACCTGCTGCTTTCGCACGGCACCACCACCGCCGTCGCCTTCTGCTCGGTGCATCCGCAATCGGCCGAGGCGCTGTTTTCCGCCGCCGAGGCACGGGGCATGGCGATGATCGCCGGCAAGGTGATGATGGACCGCAACGCCCCCGAATCGGTCCTGGACACCCCGCAACAGGGCTATGACGACAGCAAGCGGCTGATCGCAAAATGGCACGGCCGCGGCCGCCAGCGCTATGCCGTCACCCCCCGCTTTGCCATCACCTCGACGCCGGAACAGTTGCAGATGGCGGGGCAATTGGTGCGCGAACATCCCGATTGCCACATCCAGACGCATCTGTCGGAAAACCGCGACGAGATCGCCTATACCCTGGAGCTCTATCCGCAGGCGCGCGACTATCTCGATATCTACGAAACCTACGGGCTCTTGTCGGACAAGCTGCTGCTGGGGCATTCCATCCACCTGGAGCCGCGCGAAATCGCCCGCATGGCCGAAACCGGGGCGCGCGCGGTGTTCTGCCCGACCTCGAACCTGTTCCTCGGCTCGGGGCTTTTCGACCAGGCGGGGCTGCGCGCCGCGGGCGTGGTCAGCGGCATCGCCACCGATGTCGGCGGCGGCACCAGCTATTCCATGCTGCAAACCCTGGCCGAGGGCTACAAGGTGCTGCAACTGCGCAACCAGAAGCTGCATCCCCTGGCCGCATTCCACTGGGCGACGCGCGGCAATGCGCTGGCGCTCGGGATGGCGGACCGCATCGGCACGCTGGAGCCGGGCACGGATGCCGACCTGGTGGTGCTGGACAGCCGCGCGACGCCGGCGATGGCCCTGCGCATGGACCGGGCCGAGACCCTGGCCGAAGAGCTTTTCGTGCTGCAAATCCTGGGCGACGATCGGGCAATCGCCCAAACCTATGTCGCGGGAAAACCCATGCTCGGCCAAGCCGCATAGGCCCCTTGCCGGGAAAGATGCCCAGGGGCCGGGCCATGGGGTCGATCTGGCAGAACACCGCGCCCCACCGGCAGCCTTGCAATGCTGGGCGGTATCAGCGCCGGCCGGACCGGGCGGCTCCGCGGGGCGGGCCGGCGGCGCAGGCTTGGGCGGATGCGCCGCCCGGCGCCGCTGGCCGTTCAGGCATTTTGCAACCCGCCCTCGTCGCGGCTTTGCAGCACCGTCTTGTCGGTCTGGCCCAGAAGCTGCGACGTGACCGTCCCCGCCGTCATCGCGCCCGAGACGTTCAGCGCCGTGCGCCCCATGTCGATCAGCGGCTCGACCGAGATCAGCAGCGCCACCAGCGTCACCGGCAGGCCCATGGCCGGCAGCACGATCAGCGCGGCCATGGTCGCGCCCCCGCCCACGCCCGCCACCCCGGCCGAAGACAGCGTGACGATGGCCAGCAGCGTCATGATCCAGGCCGGATCCAGCGGGTTTATGCCCACGGTCGGCGCCACCATGACCGCCAGCATCGCCGGATAAAGCCCGGCGCAGCCGTTCTGGCCGATGGTCGCCCCGAACGAGGCCGAGAACGAGGCGATGGTCTGCGGCACCCCCAGCCGGCGGGTCTGGATCTCGACGTTCAGCGGGATGGTCGCGGCGCTGGAGCGGCTGGAAAAGGCAAAGCTCAGCGCCGGGACGATCTTGCGGAAAAAGGTCAGCGGGTTCACCCCGGTCAGCGTCAGCAGCGTGGCATGCACCCCGAACATGATCGCCAGCCCCAGGTAAGAGGCGATGACGAACTTGCCCAGGTTCAGGATGTCGGCGGCGTTCGAGGTCGCCGCCATCTTGGTCATCAGCGCCATGACGCCATAGGGGGTCAGCGCCATGATCAGCCGCACAAGCTGGCCGATCCAGGCTTGCAGGATGTCGATCAGGCTCAGCAGCCCCTGGCCCCGTTCGGGATCGCGGCGCAGCAGCCGGATGGCCGCGACGCCCAGGAAGGCGGCAAAGACCACCACCGCGATGATCGAGGTCGGGTTGGCCCCGGTCAGGTCGGCAAACGGGTTGCGGGGGATAAAGGACAGCAGCAGTTGCGGCACCGTCAGGTCGGCGACGCGCGGGGCATAGCTGGTCTCCAGCGTGGTCAGGCGCGCGGTTTCGGCCGCGCCCTGGGCAAGCCCCTCGGCGGTCAGGCCAAAGGCCATCGCCATGACCACCCCGACCAGGGCGGCGATGGCCGTGGTCAGGAACAGGGTGCCCAGCGTCAGCACCGAGATGCGCCCCAGCGCCGATGCGTCGTGCAGCCGCGCCACCGCGCTAAGGATCGCGGCAAAGACCAGCGGCATGACCACCATCTGCAAAAGCTGCACATAGCCGTTGCCGACCACGTTGATCCAGTCGATCGTGGTTTGCAGGGCCGGGGTGTCATTGCCATGGACAAGTTGCAGCCCGATCCCGAACAATGTGCCCAGGACCAGGCCGATGAAGACCCGCACCGACAGCGACAGCCGCCCGCCTTGCAGGCGCAGCAGCACGACGATCAGCGCGGCAAAGATCACAAGATTGACGAGAACGGATGCCATCGCGCGTCTCCGGCAGATTCAGATGGACCCATCAAGACACAACGCGGCCCCGGCGTATAGCCCCCGGCGGGTTCGCGCCATGCGGGCCTGCGCTTGCGCCGCCCTGGCCGCGCATGCGATGCGCGGGCGGGCAAGCGGCGCAAGGCGCCCGCGCCCCGCAACACCAACCAAGGAGGAGGAACCATGCTGACCATCACCCGACTGGACCAGGCGGATGCGCGCCTGCTGATCGCCGGCGCCGAGGCCCATGCCCGCGAGATCGGCGTTCCCATGTGCATCGCCATCACCGACGAAAGCGGCCAGCTTCTGGCATTTTCGCGCATGGACGGCGGCAAGGTGACATCGGCGACGATCGCGGTGGACAAGGCATTCACCGCTGCCGCGGCCCGCAAGGCGACCCATGAATATGGCGCGGCCAGCCAGCCCGGCGCCCCGGCCTGGGGCATATCCTCGGCCCTTGGCGGCCGGCTGATGGTGGTGGGCGGCGGCCTGCCGGTCGATCACGACGGCCAGACCGTGGGCGGGATCGGGGTGTCGTCTGGAACGCCGGCGCAGGATCAGGCCGTGGCACAGGCGGGCATCGACCATTGGTGGGCGCAGCGCGCCTGACCGGGGGGCAGCCCGCCGCCCCAGCCGGCCGAAAGGCGCCGGGCCGGTTCGGGCGCACGGCCCCTGGTCGCCAGGCCGTTTGCCATGTCGCGCCCCGCCCCGGCGCGCAATCCCTGCGCGCGGGGGCAGTCACCGCCATGCGACGTGGCGGGCCGGCGCTGGCAAGGGCGGGTTAGCGCTTGCCCGGCTTTGGCCCGGCGCGAAAGGGCTTGTCGCCCGACCTGCCTTGCCCGCCGCCAGCCGGCTTGTGCGACTTGAACCCGACCGCGCGGCGCGGACGCGCCTCGGCGCCGTCGCCGCGGGCGGGACGGTTCTCGCGCAAGGTGCTGCCATGCGACTTGGATCCCGTCGCTTTCAGGCCGGCCCGCGGCGGCGCTTTCGGCGCGGCCTTATGCGCCTGTTTCTTCTCGGCGCTCCAGCGGGCCTTGCGCGGGGCTTCCGCCGCATCCTCTGCATCGGAAGCGGCGCGGGACCTTACCTCTTCGGGGTCCAGCAGCGCCGGACGCCGGGCCGGCTTGGGCTTGGGCTCGGCCAGGGGTCGCGGGGCCGGGCGCGGTTCCGGCGATTCGTCGCGCGGGGCCGGGTCGCGGGACGGCTTTCTTTCACGCACGGGGCCTTCGCCGTTTTCCGTATAGCCTTGCCGCCCAGGCTTGCGGTCCTTGGGCAGGGGCGCATCGAAAACCGGCTCGCCGTCGATCCGGGCCATGTTCAGCCCCGGTTCCAGCTCCGTCCGGTCGCCGAAATTCGGCGCCGCGGCGGCTGCGATCTGCACAAAGGTCTGGTCCGTCTTGACCCGGATCGCGCCGATGGCGTCGCGGGTGATGCCGCCGGCCTCGCAGATCTTGGGCAAAAGCCACCGCGCCTCGGCCCGGCCGGAATGGCCGACGGAAAGCCGGAACCAGACCGCCGGCCCGAACTCGCCGCGCTCGCGCGGGGCGGCAGGCGCGGGGGCCACGCTTTCCGACAGCTCCTCGGGCGCAGGCCGCCCGTCGCGCCACAGCCGCACGAAGGCCGAGGCGACATGCTCGGGCCCGAACCGTTCCAGCAGCGCTGCGGCCAGTGCCGCCTCGTCGCCCGGCGCATCCGCCAGGGCGGGATGGTCCAGCATGCGTTCGTCGTCACGGGCCTGAACCTCGTCGGCCGAAGGGGCCTTGCCCCATTCCGCGACCAGCTTGGCGCGTTGCAAAAGCCGCTGCGCGCGCTTGTATTCCGCGGCCGGCACGATCAGCACCGAGGTGCCCTTGGCCCCGGCCCGGCCGGTGCGGCCCGAACGGTGCAGCAGCGTGTCGGGATTGGTGGGCAGGTCGGCATGGATCACCAGTTCCAGCCCCGGCAGGTCGATGCCGCGCGCCGCCACGTCGGTGGCGATGCAGACCCGCGCCCGGCCGTCGCGCAGGGCTTGCAGCGCATGGCTGCGTTCCTGTTGCGACAGCTCGCCCGACAGCGCCACCACCTTGAAGCCGCGATTGCCCATGCGCGCCAGCAGGTGGTTCACATTGGCGCGGGTCTTGCAAAAGATGATCGCCCGGCTGGCCTCGTAATAGCGCAGGGTGTTGAAGATGGCGTGTTCGCGGTCGCGGGTCGTCACCGACAGGGCGCGGTATTCGATATCGCCATGCTGGCGCGCCTCGCCCATGGCCTGGATGCGCAGCGCATCGCGTTGAAAGTCGCGGGCCAGCGCCTCGATGGCCGGCGGCACGGTGGCCGAGAACAGCAGCGTGCGCCGTTCCTTGGGCGCGCTGCCCAGAATGAACTCCAGGTCCTCGCGGAAGCCCAGGTCCAGCATCTCGTCGGCCTCGTCCAGCACGCAGGCGCGCAGCCCGGTCAGGTCCAGCGAGCCGCGCTCGATATGGTCGCGCAAGCGGCCGGGGGTGCCGACGACGATCTGCGCGCCGCGCTCCAGCGCCCGGCGCTCGGTGCGGTAGTCCATGCCACCGACGCAGGTGGCGATGCGCGCGCCCGCCTGTTCGTAAAGCCAGTCCAGTTCGCGCGCCACCTGCAAGGCCAGTTCGCGCGTGGGCGCGATGGCCAGCGCCAGCGGCCGTTCGACCTGGGGCAGCGCATCGCCTTGCAGGATGTCGCCGGCCATCGCCAGGCCAAAGGCCACGGTCTTGCCCGAGCCGGTCTGGGCCGAGACCAGCACATCGCGGCCCCGCGCCTCGGCGGCCAAGGCCGCTTCCTGCACCGAGGTCAGGCTGGCATAGCCCTTGGCCGCCAGCGCCGCGGCCAGCGGCGCGGCAATATCATGTTCATTCATATTCTTCGCCAGAAAAGGGGATGCGGGAACGCATCCGGGTGAAAGGCACCATCCCCTTTGCGGCCGGACCCTCCCATGGTCCGCCGGCCCGGAACGCGGAGCCAAGCCGCCCTCCTATCCGCTCTGCCCCGCCAAGTCAAAGCGAAACTGCGGAGCCGGCGATCCCGGCCCCGCGATCACGGGTCGCCGGCGGCGAAACCATCTTCGGTCAGGATGCCGATCAGCGCCTGCACGGCGCGGGTGCGGTAACGCTGCGGATTGGTCAGCAGCGAAAACGGCCGTTCGGCCCCAGGCAGCGGCAGGGTGCGGATCCAGCCCGCGGCGGCCGGCCGCGCCACGGCGCGCTGCGACAGCGCGGCCAGGCAGCGGCTGGAGGCGACCGCGTTCAGCACCGCCTCGTTCGAGGGCAGTTCCAGCGCCAGGGGCAGCGCGGCCACCGACATCCCCTGCCCGGACAGCCAGCTTTCCAGTTCCGAGCGGGTGCCCGATCCCGGTTCGCGCAGGATCCAGTGCTGCGTCTCCAGCGCGGGCACCGGCACGGCCTTGTGCCCCGCCCAGGGGTGATCGGTGGCCATGACCAGCACCAGCCGGTCGCGCGCCACCACCTGGCGGTGCAGCCCGCCATGGGCCACCGCGCCCTCGACCAGGCCCAGATCGGCGCCACCGTCCTGAACCGCATCGGCCACCTGCGCGGTATTGCCGACCGTCAGCCGCACTGCGATCCCCGGATGCATCCCGCGCAGCGCCACCAGGCGCGGCGGCAACCAATAGCTGGCCACCGTCTGGCTGGCATGGACCCGCAGCCGCCCGCGCGGCTCGCGCGCCAGATCCTCCAGCACCATCTCGGCCGTTTCGGCGCGGTCCAGCACCGCGCGCGCCTCGGCCATGAAGGTCGTGCCGGCCTGGGTCAGGGCGATGCGGCGCCCCACCCGGTCGAACAGCCGCACGCCATGGCGCGCCTCAAGCGCGGAGACGGCGGCGCTGACCCCCGATTGCGTCAGGTTCAGCGCCTCGGCCGCGCGGGTGACATGCTGGCGCTCGGCCACCGCCAGGAAGATGCGAAGCTGGTCCAGGGTCATCTTCTATCCATAATCAAAATCGAACGATATGGCAAATATAATGCGATGGATTGAACAGCGGCCAGGGACCATGTTCCGCCCAACAGGCAAAGGAGCGTGAGAATGTCCATGATCGACCAAGGCCGGCGAACATCCAGCGCCATCGGCGCGTGGCTGGGCGGCGTCCTGCCGGGGCTGGGGCTGACCTTCGCCATCGCCTGCGCCGCGATGGCGGTGCAGCGGCTGACGGGCATCGCCGCGCTTAGCCCGCTGGTCGTGGCCATGGTGCTGGGCATCGCGCTGCGCAACCTTGGCGGCACGCCGCAGGCGGCGCGCCCCGGCATCACCTTTTCGCTGCGGCGGGTGCTGCGCTTTGCCATCGTGCTGCTGGGCTTTCAGTTGACGCTGGACCAGGTGCGCGCCGTGGGCCTGCCGGGTTTGGCGGTGATCGCGGTCGCGCTGGCCGCCACCTTCGTCTTTACCAGATGGGCCGGCCGGATGCTGGGGGTCGAGCCCAGGCTGGCCGAACTGATCGCCGCCGGCACCTCGGTCTGCGGGGCGTCGGCGGTGATCGCGACGAATACCGTCACGCGCGGCACGGACGAGGATGTCGCCTATGCCATCGCCTGCGTGACGGTCTTTGGCTCGCTCGCCATGCTGGCGCTGCCGGTGCTGGGCGAGATGATGGCGATGGACCCGGCGCATTACGGCATCTGGGTGGGCGCGACCGTGCACGAGGTGGCGCAGGTCGTCGGCGCCGGCTTCCAGCACGGGCCCGAGGCCGGACAGGCCGCCACCGTCGCCAAGCTGAGCCGGGTGATGCTGCTGGCGCCGCTGATCCTGATCCTGGGCGCGGCGGCCCGGCGCGGCGGCGCGGCCGCGCAGGGTTCGGCGCCGACGCCCTGGTTCGTGCTGGGTTTCGCCGCGGTCGTGCTGTTCAACAGCGCGGTTGCGCTGCCCGCGGCGCTGCATGGCGAAATCGTCGGGCTGACCGCGTTCCTTCTGACCATGGCGCTGGCCGCCATGGGGCTGGAGACGGATATCCGCAAGCTGCGCGCCAAGGGCCTTCGTCCGCTGGCGCTTGGCGCGCTGGCCTGGTCGTTCATCGCCATGCTTGGGCTGGGGCTGGTCCTGCTGATCTGAACGGCAGGGATTGAGCCGCCGCCCGGCGGCGCCTAGATTGGCCGCGATCCGCCAAGGAACCGCGCCATGGGCCTGACACCCGCCGACCCCCGCCCGATGACCCGGCGCGAGACCGAGGTCCGCCGCTTTGTCCGCGCCCGCTACGGTCCGCGCGGCACCCTGGCGCTGCATCGCCATGCGCTGGGTCTGGACCTGCTGCGCGCGCCGGTCAATGTCATGCTGTCGCCGCTGTTCCTGCTGACGCGGCTGGGCGCGCCGCTTTTGCGCCGGATCGGCCTGCCGCGGGCAGGCGACTGGCTGGGGCGGCGACAAGTCTTTCTGAAATCCGACGTCGCCCGGCGGATCGAGGCGGACACCGCCCGCTTCATCGACGCGTTGGCCGCCAAAGGGCTGGCGACCCAGGCCGGGCCGGGGGCGGTCGCCCGCGCCGCCGCGGACTATGCCGAAACCCGCAACGCGGTGGCCGAGATCACCACCTCGGCCCTGGTGCTGGCCTCGGGGTTGCTGCTGTTCCACCGCGCGACGCCGGGGGTGATCTCGCTGGCCGGACCCATCGCCGAGCTGCGCGCCCAGACCCGCGCGATCGAGGATTTCGCGCTGGGAAACTGGGCCGGGCGCATGTGGTATGGCGCTTTCCCGCGCGAACTTTCCAGCCTTGACCTGGTGCTGACCGGGGTGGTGCTGGCCATGCTCGGTTCGGTGCTGACCACCTTTGCCGGGCTGGTTGCCGACCCGGTGCAGCTATGGACCGGCACCCACAAGCGCCGGCTGCTGCGGCTGCTGCGCCGGCTGGATCGGGCCGAACACCCGTCCGGGCTGGCGCGCGAGCATGTCCTGGCCCGGCTGGGCGATCTGTCCGACGCCGCGCTGAGCCTGTGGCGCAACCTGCGCAGCTAGCGGCCGGGTTCCCTAGCCCCGCGCCCGCGCCAGCCGCTGCGCGATGGCCGAACAGACCAGAAGCTGCGTCATGTGATAGATCATCACCGGCAACACGATCGCCCCCACCGCGCCCGCCGGAAAGATCGCCGTGGCGATGGGCAGGCCGCTGGCCAGGCTTTTGGTCGAGCCGCAGAAGAACAGCACCGCCCGATCCGGGGCAGGCAGGCGGAAAAGCCGGCCCGCCGCCGCCATGGCCCCCATGGCCAGCGCCAGAAGCAAGGCCGTGACCAGAAAGCACAGGACCAGCCCCGCCGCCGGGATGGTCGACCAGATGCCCGCGACCGTGCCGGCGCCGAAGGCGGAATAGACGATAAGCAAGATCGAGCCGCGGTCCACCGCCATGGTCATCAGCCGGTGGCGCTGCACGAAGCCGCCGATCCAGCGCCGCAGCAGTTGGCCGGCGACAAAGGGCAGCAGGATCTGGACCGCGATCTTTTCGACGGCATCCAGGCTGACGGCGGCCCCCTCCTGGTGCAGGATGCGGGTGACAAGCAGCGGCGTCAGCCCCACCCCGGCAAGATTGGACAGCGAGGCCGCGCAGATCGCCGCCGGCACGTTGCCGCCCGCGATCGAGGTAAAGGCGATCGAGCTTTGCACCGTCGAGGGCAGCACCGCCAGGAACAAAAGCCCCAGCGTCAGCTCGGGCCCCAGCACGCCGCCCAGCAGCGCCGCCAGCGCGATCCCCAGGACCGGAAACAGCGCATAGGTCGCGCCAAAGGTCAGGGCTTGCAGCCGCAGGTTCATCAGCCCCGACCGCACCGAAGCCGGGTCCAGCCGGGCGCCGTAAAGAAAGAACAGCAGCGCCACCGCCCAAAAGGTCGCGCCGCGCAGGATTTCCGCCGCCATGCCGCGGGCGGGCAGGACCAGCCCCGCCAGCACCATGCCGATCAGCAGCAGCATGTAATTGTCGATGCCGATCCGTTTCAATGCCTGCATGGCCCGCCCCTTTTGCGCGAAACCCCTGTCTCATATAGATCGCCGCCGGGCACAAGGCGGCGGCCGGCCCGGTCAGACCGGCCAGGTCCACAGGATCAGCGGCACGCCCGCCAGCACCACCAGCGCCGACAGCGGCGCGCCCAGCCGGGCATAGTCGCCAAAGCGATAGCCGCCCGGCCCCATCACCAGCGTGTTGCACTGATGCCCGATGGGGGTCAGGAAATCGCAGCCCGCCCCCACCGCCACCGCCATCAGGAACGCATCCGGGCGATAGCCCAACTGGGCGGCGAAGGTCGCGGCGATCGGCGCCATGACCAGCACGGTCGCTGCATTGTTCAGAAACGGCGTCACCGCCATGGCCACGATCTGGAGCAGCGCCACCGCCCCCCAGGCCGGCAGGCCCGCCGCCGCCTGCGACAGCCAGTTGCCCAGCAGGTCGGTCACGCCCGTTTCCTGCAACGCGCCGCTGACCGGGATCAGCGCGCCCAGCATCACCAGGATCGGCCATTCCACGGCCTCATAGGCCTCTTCGGGGCTGATGGCGCGGGTCAGGATCATCAGCACGGCGGCGGCGAAAAACGCCACCGCGACCGGCACCAGCCCCGCCGCCGTGCCCGCCATGGCCAGCACCAGGATCAGCACCGGCAGCAGCCGCTTGTGCATCCCGCCCAGCCGGATCTTGCGCTCGGCTAGGGGCAGCAGCCCCAGCACCCGCATCCGCTCGGGCAACAGGTCGATGGGTCCCTGCACCAAAAGCACGTCGCCCGCCGCCAGCACCGTCCGGCTAAGCCGCTGCGTCATGCGATGCCCGGCCCGCGAAATGGCGATCAGGTTCACCCCGTGCTGATCGAAAAGCCCGATCCGCCCCACGCTTTGCCCCACCAGCATCGAGGTGGGGGTCATCACCGCCTCGATCACGCCGATGCTGTCGGCGGGCACCCCCTCGTCGGCAGCGGCGTGCTGCCGGGTCAGTTCCATGCCGACCTTGATCGCCGCCCGCTCCAGCGCATTCGGCTCGCCGCGCAAAAGCAGGGTGTCGCCGGGCTGGATCACCGTGTCGGGCAGCGTCACCGCCCGGCGCGCGCCGTCGCGGACCAGCCCGGTCACGGCCACCTCGCCATCGACCGCGCCCAGATATTCGCCGACCGTCATGCCCGCGACCGCGGCGCCTTCGGGGACGGTGGCCTCGGTGTGATAGTCGCTGATATTGACCGCCTCGCTCAGCGACGCCGTGGCGCGGCGGTCCTGCGGCAGCAGGCGATGCCCGAACAAAAGGAACACCAGCCCCACCAGCGACAGGCCGATCCCCACCGGCGCATAGTCGAACATGGTAAAGGGCTGTCCCGTTATCTGCTCGCGCACCCGCGACACGATGATGTTGGGCGAGGTGCCGACCAGCGTGATCAGCCCGCCCAGAAGCGAGCCGAAGGCCATGGGCATCAGATAGGCCGAGGGCGAATGCCCCGACCGCTTCGCCATCTTCATCGCCGCCGGCATCAGCATGGCCAGCGCGCCAATGTTCTTGACCAGCGCCGACAGCGCCGTGACCGAGCCGACCAGCGCCAGAAGCTGCCACCGCAGCCGCCGCAGCCGCCGGAACGGCCGGCGCATCGCCGCCTCGATCACGCCCGAGCGCGAGATGGCGGCGCTGACCACCAGCGCGCTGCCCACGATGATCACGATATCGTCGCTGAAGCCGCGAAACGCCTGGTCCGGCGTGACCGTCCCCGCCGCCAGCGATGCCAGCAGCGCCAGCAGCGCGACCACGTCGTAGCGCAGCCGCCCCCAGACGAACAGCGCCATCATCACGCACAGGATCAGGACGGCCAGGATCTGCGGCATGGCCATCGGCGGACCTTTCCTTGCGTTCGGACACCCGACCCAATGCCGCGGCCCGGCGCGCGGTTCCGCGGCAGCCATCGCCGGACAGGTTGTCGCGGCGCGCCGACGAAATGCGCATTGGTCCTTGACAGCCGGCGCGCCGCTGCGGCAATGCGGGACCGCTACGGTTCCGGTGCAAGCCGGATGAAAAGGGAACACCGGTGCGCCCGCCGGCCGCGATGCGGCCAGGGCAAGACCGGGGCTGCCCCCGCAACTGTAAGCGGTGAGCAAAGGCCGAAAGCGCCACTGGGGGACACCCCTGGGAAGGCCGGCCCAAGCAGCGATCCGCGAGCCAGGAGACCTGCCGCAGCGATCACCCATTTCCGGCGCGGGGCGCGTCTGGAAAGCGGCCATTCCGCAGAGGTGACAGTCGCCGTCCTGCGGCCGGGCTGCCCCTTGGCCTTTCCGCCGGACAATCTGCAAGCCGCGGGCCGAACGCCCGCGTTGGAAAGGCTTTGGAATGTTCAGAACCCCGCTTTCGCTGCTGGCCGCAACCGCCGCCGTCCTGCCCGCCGCCCTGTTGCCCTGTGCCGCGACGGGCCAGCAGGTCCAGGACCAGATCGTGCTTGACACCCTGGTCCTGTCCGCCGGCCTGTCGCCGGTGGCCGAAAGCGCCTATGGCCGCGCCCATACCGTGCTGACCGCCGAAGACCTGCAAAGCCGCCGGGTCATCACCGTCCAGGACGCTTTGCGCGCCGTGCCCGGACTTTCCGTCACCTCGACCGGCGAAACGGTGGCCAAGATCCGCATCCGCGGTGGCGAATCCAATCACGTGCTGGTGCTCATCGACGGGGTCGAGGCCAATTCCCCCGGCAACGGCGACTATATCTTCAGCGGCATGCTGGCCGAGGACATTGAGCGCATCGAGGTGCTGCGCGGCCCGCAATCCGCCATCTACGGCGCCAATGCCGCATCCGGCGTCATCTCGATCACCACCCGCCGCGCCCCCGCGCAGGGGCTGGGCTATGGCGGCACGGTCGAGATCGGCGGGCTGGACACCCGCACCGCCAGCGCCTTTGTGCAGGCGGGGGACGGGCGCGGCAGCATCAGCCTGTCCGCCGTGTCGCGCCGCACCGATGGCGAGGACGAATCGCGCAGTCCCGGCGGGGATACCGAGTTCAACCGGCAGCGCGTGCTGGGCCTGAACGGCTCGTACGATCTGACCGAAAGCGCGACCGTCGGCTTCACGCTTAGGCGCATCTGGCAGGAATACGGTTATGACCGGGCCGTCTCTTTCGTGGATTCTCCCGACGACTATATCGTCGACGCACCGCTGACCGCCGACCGGGACGAAACCTATGGTTCGCTGTGGCTGGAAGGCGAAGCTTTCGGCGGCAGGCTGCTCAACCGCTTTGCCGTCTCTGGCGCAAACCAGAACACGGCGCATTTCAACGGCGGCCTGCCGGATTACAGCGACGCCTCGCGGCTGCGGGACTTCAAATATACCGGCAGCTGGGCGCTGGATGGCGGCAATGCCCGCGATGCCGCGCAAAAGCTGAATGTGGCGGTGCAGAAGAAACGCGAGATCTATGAGAACTCCTATGCTTCGGGCGGCCGGTATCAGCGCGACACGAAATCCGCCGCGCTGGAATATCAGGGACAGTTCGACAACGGGATCGGCGTCCAGGCCGGCATGCGGCGCGATTTCAACGACGATTTCCGCCATGCGACCACCTGGAACATCGCCGCGGCATGGCAGGTGCCCGACCGCGACCTGCGTCTGCGCGCAGCCGCCGGCAAGGCCATCGTCAATCCCACCATGTTCGAACTTTATGGCTATGCGCCGGGCAGCTATGACGGCAATGCCGAACTGACGCCCGAAACCAGCCGCAGCCAGGAAATCGGCGCCGACTGGAACTTTGCCGCGGGGCGGGGCGCGCTGGGAGTGACGCTTTTCACCAGCAAGGTCCAGGATATGATCATCGGGACCGGCAACACGTCGCAAAACCTTGCCGGCACCAGCAAGCGCAAGGGGTTCGAGGCCGACCTGGAATATGAAGCGACCGGCTGGCTTCGGCTGGGCGCGACCTATACCTACACGGATGCCCGCACAGAGGACGACCAGCCCGTCGTGCGCCAGCCCCGCCACCTGCTTGGCCTGCGCGCGACGGCCGATATTGCGCAGGGGCGCGGTTCGGTCACGGCCGATCTGCGCTATGCCGGCAGCAGCTACGACGCGGAATGGTTCAGGAACTACAGCCCGCCGACCACGGAATTGCCCGATTACGTCACCGTCAACCTGGCCGCCGGCTATGACCTGACCGAAAACCTGCGCCTGACAGGCCGCGTGGTGAACCTGTTCGACCGGGATTATTCCGAATCCTGGGGCTATTACGGCCAGGGCCGCACCCTTTATGCCGGGCTGTCGGCGCAATGGTAGGGCGGCTTTTCCTGGCCGCCGGGCTGCTGCTGGCCGGGCTGGCCCTGCCCGCCGCGGCCGAAGCCCCGCGCCGGGTGCTGTCGATGAACCTGTGCACCGACCAGTTGGCGCTGATGCTGGCGGCACCGGGACAGATGGTCTCGGTCTCGTATCTGGCGCAGGACCCGACCGCCTCGGCCATGGCGGTCGAGGCCGGCCGCCTGCCCGTCAACCACGGCCTGGCCGAGGAAATCTTCCTGGCGCAGCCCGACCTGGTGCTGGCCGGGGCCTGGTCCACGCCCGAAACCGTCCGGCTGCTGGAACGCCTGGGCATCGCGGTCGAGGTTTTTCCGATCGAAACCGACATCGCCGGCATCCGCGCCAATATCCGCCGCATGGGCGAGGTTCTGGGGCGCGAGCCGCAGGCCCGCGCCATGCTGGCACGCTTTGACGCCGACCTGGCGCGGCTGACGGACGGGCAGGACCCCAGGCCGCGCGCGGCGCTTTACATGGCCAACGGCTATAGCGCCGGGCGCGACAGCCTGGCCGGGCAGATCGTGGACCTGGCGGGCTTTGACAACGTGGCCGACGAACTCGGCCTGCCCTCGGGCGGGGTGCTGGCGCTGGAATCGCTGCTGCTTTCCGACCCCGACCTGCTGATCGAGGGGCGCCGCTATGACGGCCATGCCCGCGCGCAAGAGATGCTGGAGCACCCGGCGCTCAGGGCGCTGAGCCGGGGCAAGCCGGCCCAGGTCATCTCGGACCCCGACTGGATTTGCGGCAACCCCCACATCCTGCGCGCCGTGGCGGAACTGCGCGACGCGCGGCTGGCTTTGCGGGACGCGCCATGACCCGGCCGCGCCTGCTTTTCGCGGGTCTTGCGGCGCTGGTCGCGGCGCTGTTCCTGGCCTCGCTGCTGACCGGCCCGGCGGGGGTGGGGCCGGGCGAAAGCCTGGCGGCGCTGTTTGGCGGCGGCGACGACCTGCTGGGCCTGGTCATGCGCGAATTGCGCCTGCCGCGCGCCATCCTGGGCCTTTTGGTCGGGGCGGCGCTGGGGATGGCGGGGGCGGTGCTGCAAGGCTTCCTGCGCAACCCGCTGGCCGAGCCGGGACTGATCGGCACCAGCGCCTCGGCCGCGCTGGGAGCGGTGCTGGCGATCCAGACCGGCCTGTCGGCCGCCTTTCCGCTGGGCCTGCCGCTGGCGGCGCTGGCGGGGGCGGGGCTGTCGGTGCTGCTGGTGCTGGCGCTGGCCGGGCCGCGCGGCGGCACCTTGGCGCTGATCCTGGCCGGGATCGCGATTTCGGCGCTGGCGGGGGCCGCGACCTCGCTGGTGCTGAACCTGTCGCCCAATCCCTTTGCCATCAACGAGATCGTGTTCTGGATGATGGGCTCGCTGGCGGACCGCTCGATGCTGCATGTCTGGATCGCGGCACCCTTCATGATGCTTGGCTTTGCGCTGCTTTGGCCGCTGCGCCGCGGGCTGGAGGCGCTGACCCTGGGCGAGGACGCGGCGGCATCCAGCGGCGTGAACCTGGGCCGGCTGCGGCTGATGCTGGTCGCGGGCATCGCGGCGCTGATCGGCGGTGCCACGGCGGTCGCGGGCACGGTGGGCTTCGTCGGGCTGGTGGTGCCGCATGTGCTGCGCCGCGCGGTCGGCGCCAGCCCGGCGCGGCTGGTCCCGGCATCGGCGCTGGGGGGGGCGGCCACGGTGCTGGCCGCCGACATCGCCGTGCGGCTGATCGCGCCCGGCCGCGACCTGAAGCTGGGGGTGCTGACGGCGCTGGTCGGGGCGCCTTTCTTCCTGCACCTGATCCTGAAGACCCGGCGCGAGGGGCTGTGACCATGCTGGAACTTCGCAGCCTTTCGCTGGACCGCGGCGGACAGGCGGTGCTGGACGGCATCGACCTGCGCATCGGCGCGGGCGAATTCGTGGGCCTGCTGGGTCCGAACGGCGCCGGCAAGACCACGCTTTTGCGCGCGGCGCTGGGGCTTTTGTCGGCGCGGGGCCACAGCTCGCTGGCGGCGCTTTCGGTGCGCGAACGCGCCCGCGCCGCCGCCTATATGCCCCAGGGCCGCCAGATCGCCTGGCCGATGCCGGTCGAGGCGCTGGTGGCGCTTGGCCGCATCGCGCATCCGCATTCCGCGGGCGCCGCCGACCGCGCCGCCATCGAGCGCGCCATCGCCGCCCTGCACCTGGAGCCATTGCGCCACCGCCGCGCCACCGAACTGTCGGGGGGCGAACAGGCGCGCACCCTGATCGCCCGCGCCCTGGCGCAGGAAACCCCGCTGCTGATCGCCGACGAGCCCATTGCCGGGCTGGACCCCGGCGCGCAGATCGAGGTGATGCGGCTGTTTCGGCGGCTGTCCGACCAGGGCCATGCGGTGCTGGCCTCGTTGCACGACCTGGGGTTGGCGGCGCGGCATTGCACGCGGCTGGTCATGCTGGACCGCGGCCGGATCGTCGCCGACGGCGCGCCGGATGCGGTTCTGACCGCCGAAAACCTGGCCCGTGTCTTTGGCATCACCGCGCATCTGGCGCAGGGTCCCGGCGGCATCCTGTTCCAGCCGCTCGACACCATTGAGGGAGAGAGCCGATGACCGGCATGCTGACCGCGCGCCTGGCCGCGCTGATGACCGATACCGGGGCCGGATGGTCCATGGGCTCGTTCGGCGCCATCGCCGAATTCCACCATGTCGCGGGCGATCCGCCGCCGCGGCCGCTGGACGGCTGCGGCATCGTCACCGAACGCGGCGGGGTGCGGCTGGACGACCTGACCGACCTGACCCCCGTGGCATGGGAGGCGCTGAGCCCGCGGCCGCATCGCTGGCAGCAGGGCGTCGCGCTGTGCCTGCCCGAGGGGCGGCTGGGAACTGCGCGGCGACAGGTGCTGACCGAGCTTGGCCCCGACGCGGGCGCGCTGCGCGACCAGGATCGCGGGGCGGTGCTGTTCGACCTGGGGCTGGACCAGCCGCAGGTGGATTTCTGCATCCGCAGCGACGATCCGGCGCTGATCGCGCGGCTGCGGGCGGAATGCGGCCGCTCGGTCCTCGACCCGGAAAGCCGGGCGATGGCGGCGATCCTGCCCGCGCATCCGCATCGGGTGGCGCTGACCCGCATCGGCCGGATCGAGGTCTGGCAAAAGATCGGCGGGCCGGATACCGGCGGCGTGTCGCCCATCGGGCCGCATACGCATATCCTGCCGCCGCTTTTGCGCACGCGCCGCACCCATTCCGCCAATACGCCGATCCCGCCCGGCCTGGTGCCGGTGGCCGGCCTGCACCCCGCCAGCCCGGTCATGGACAGCCTGGGCCAGGACCGCGATTTCGACGCGGCCGCCTTTGCCAGCTTCCAGGCCATGCTGGCCGATTGGGGCGATGCCGGGCGCAATACGCTCAAGGACAGGGCCTGGGCGGCGCTGAAGGCGGGCAACCCGCCCTCGGCCCTGGCCGAGCCGGGCGACCGCCATGGCCGCGCGGCGCTGCGCATCGCCCTGCGCCAGGCGGCACGGCGCGACGGTGCCTCGGCGCTGCTGGCCCAGTGGCAGGCGGCTTTCGACCGCGAGACCGGGCCGCTGGACGCCGACGCGCCGGGCCATTGAGCCTGGCGCCGGCCGGGTGAAAGCCCGCTAGGGCGCCGCCAGCCTTGCGCGCAGATAGCTGTCCAGCGCCCGGCGCTGCGTGTCGTCCATATGCAGGCCCAGCTTGCTGCGGCGCCACAGGATGTCTTCGGCGCTGCGGGCAAATTCCTGGCGCAGCAGCCAGGACACCTCGGCCTCGGTCAGGCCGGCGCCGAAATCGCGGCCCATATCGGCCATGCTGGCGGCCCCGTCCAGCAGCAGGAACGCGTCGGTCCCATAGCTGCGCACCAGCCGGCGCGCCAGGCGCGCGGGCAGAAAGGGATGGGCGGCCCGCAGCCGGGCCAGCAGGTCGGCGGCGCCGTCCACCGGGAAATCCCCGCCCGGCAGCGGCACCCCGGCCGTCCAGTCGCCGCCCGCCTGCGGGAAGAAGGGCGCAAGCCTGGCCATCGCGGCCTCGGCCAGGCGGCGATAGGTGGTGATCTTGCCGCCAAAGACGTTCAGCAGCGGCGCGCCCGCATCGTCCAGGCCAAGCACATAGTCCCGCGTCGCCGCGGTCGCCGATTTGGCGCCGTCATCATAAAGCGGCCGCACCCCGGAATAGGTCCAGACCACCTGGTCGGGCGTCACCGGCGCGGCGAAATACTGGCTGGCAAAGGCGCAAAGGTAATCACGCTCGGCCTGTGAACAGCGCGCTTGGTCGGGCGGGGCGTGATGGTCCATGTCGGTGGTGCCGATCAGGGTGAAATCCTGCTCGAAGGGGATGGCGAAGATGATCCGCCCATCCGTGCCCTGGAAGAAATAGCAGCGGTCGTGGTCGTAAAGCCGCGGCACGACGATATGGCTGCCGCGCACCAGGCGCACATTCCCCGTGGCCGGCACCTGCGCCACGTCGCGGATCACCTCGCCCACCCAGGGCCCGGCGGCGTTGACCAGGGCCCGCGCATGATGGATGCGGGTGCCGTCCTGCCCCTGGGTGGTGATGCGCCAGCCGGCCCCGGCGCGCTTGGCATGGGTGACGCGGGTGCGGGTCAGGATGGTCGCGCCGCGCGCCTGGGCGTCGCGGGCATTCAGCACCACCAGCCGCGCGTCCTGCACCCAGCAATCGGAATATTCCCAGCCCCGGCGAAAGCCCGGCTTCAGCGGCTGCCCCAGCGGATCGCGCGACAGGTCCAGCCGCCTGGTTCCGGCCAGGATCTTGCGCCCGCCCAGGTGGTCGTAAAGAAACAGCCCCAGCCGGATCAGCCAGGCCGGACGGCGGCCGCGCAGCCAGGGCATGGCGACGGACAGGATGCGCGAGGTGGGCGTGTCGCCCGGAAACCGCATGTCGGCCGACCAGGGCAGCACGAAACGCATCGGCCAGGAAATATGCGGCATGGCGGCCAGCAGGATCTCGCGCTCTTCCAGGGCCTCGCGCACCAGCCGGAACTCGAAGAACTCAAGATAGCGCAGCCCGCCATGGAACAGCTTGGTCGATGCCGAAGAGGTCGCCTGGGCCAGGTCGCCCATCTCGGCCAGGGTGACGGAAAGCCCGCGCCCGGCCGCGTCCCGCGCGATGCCGCACCCGTTGACCCCGCCGCCGATGATGAAAAGATCGTCCCATTGCCGCGCTGAGGATGACACGCCGGTCCCCCGTCCTTCCGTCCAGGCTGCCACCCAAGCGCCTGGCGGCGGTTTCGTCAAGCGCGGCTTGCGCCCGCGGCGGGACCGGGCGTCCGGGTTGCGGCGGCGCCTGCCTGGCGCGGGCTTGGCTGGGCGTCCCGCCCCGTCGCGACAAGGCGCCTGCGGCCCGCCCCGTTGCCGCAATGCAGCATCCCGGCGGGCTTTCCGGCATGACATTGCCGGTTTCGCACCCGGCGGTCTTGGTCTTGGCGGGAAAATCTGGCAAGGACGGCGCATCCTAGAACAGGGGCCATCCAGATGAACAGC
This sequence comes from Paracoccus thiocyanatus, assembly GCF_900156255.1. Taxonomy (GTDB): domain Bacteria; phylum Pseudomonadota; class Alphaproteobacteria; order Rhodobacterales; family Rhodobacteraceae; genus Paracoccus; species Paracoccus thiocyanatus. Next base: position 52,949 of record NZ_FTMK01000001.1, on the reverse strand, counting down.
CAATCCGTCATCGAAACCGGGGGTCAGGCGGCCATGCTGACCCATCTTCAGCGGCTAGAGGCCGAAAGCATCCAGATCATGCGCGAAGTCGTTGCCGCCGCCGACAACCCGGTGATGCTGTATTCGGTGGGCAAGGATTCGGCCTGCATGCTGCATCTGGCGAAAAAGGCGTTCTTCCCCGCGCCGCCGCCCTTTCCGCTGCTGCATGTCGACACCACCTGGAAATTCCGCGCCATGTACGAACTGCGCGACCGCGCCGCGGCGCAGGCCGGGATGGACCTGATCGTCCACCACAACCCCGAGGCGATGGAACAGGGCATCAACCCCTTTGACCATGGCAGCCTGCATACCGACATGTGGAAGACCGACGGGCTGAAACAGGCGCTGACCAAGTACAATTTCGACGTGGCCTTCGGCGGCGCGCGCCGGGACGAAGAAAAGTCGCGCGCCAAGGAACGCGTGTTCTCGTTCCGCTCGGCCAATCACCGCTGGGACCCCAAGAACCAGCGCCCCGAGCTGTGGAAGCTTTACAACACCCGCAAGGGCAAGGGCGAATCGATCCGGGTCTTTCCGCTGTCGAACTGGACCGAACTGGACATCTGGCAATATATCCACCTGGAAAACATCGACATCGTGCCGCTGTATTTCTCGGACCTGCGGCCGGTCGTGGAACGCGACGGGTTGCTGATCATGGTCGATGACGACCGCTTCCGCCTGCACGAGGGCGAGCAGCCGATGATGAAATCGGTGCGCTTCCGCACGCTGGGCTGCTATCCGTTGACCGGCGCGGTGGAATCGAACGCCCGCACCCTGCCGGAAGTCATCCAGGAAATGCTGCTGACCACCACGTCCGAACGCCAGGGCCGCGCCATCGACCACGACCAGTCCGCCTCGATGGAGAAGAAGAAGCAAGAGGGGTATTTCTGAGATGAACCACGAGATGAAGGACCCCGTCTATGTCACCGACGCGCTGATCGCGCAGGATATCGACGCCTATCTGCTGAAGCACCAGCACAAGACCATGCTGCGCTTCATCACCTGCGGCTCGGTCGATGACGGCAAATCGACGCTGATCGGCCGGCTGCTTTACGACAGCAAGATGATCTTCGAAGACCAGCTTGCCAGCCTGGAAAGCGATTCCAAGGTGGTGGGCACCCAGGGCGGCGAAATCGACTTCGCCCTGCTGGTGGACGGGCTGGCCGCGGAACGCGAACAGGGCATCACCATCGACGTGGCCTATCGCTTTTTCGCCACCGACAAGCGCAAGTTCATCGTCGCCGACACGCCCGGCCATGAACAATATACCCGCAACATGGTCACCGGCGCCTCGACCGCCGACCTGGCGGTGATCCTGATCGACGCGCGCCAGGGCGTGCTGACCCAGACCCGGCGGCACAGCTATCTGGTGAACCTTCTGGGCATCAAGAACGTGGTGCTGGCGGTGAACAAGATGGACCTGGTCGATTACTCGGCCGAGCGGTTCTATGAAATCGTCAGCGACTACAGCCATTTCGCCAAGCAGATCGGCATGGACAGCTTTTTGCCGATCCCGATCTCGGGGCTCAAGGGCGACAATATCGTCGAACCCAGCCCCAGCATGCCCTGGTATCAGGGCCCGACGCTGCTGGGCCATCTGGAGGAAGCGCCGGTCAGCGACGCCCAGATGCTGGAGCATCCGTTCCGCATGGCGGTGCAATGGGTGAACCGGCCGAACCTGGATTTCCGCGGCTTTGCCGGCCAGATCGGCGCGGGCCAGGTGCGGCCGGGCGATGCGATCCGGGTGCTGCCCTCGGGCAAGACCACGACGGTCAAGGAAATCGTCACCTATGACGGCGCGCTGGACCTGGCGGTTGCCGGCCAGTCGGTGACGCTGACCTTCGCCGACGAGATCGACTGTTCGCGCGGCGACGTGATCGTGCAATCGGACCAGCCCTGCGAGGTCGCCGACCAGTTCGAAGCGACGCTGGTCTGGATGGCCGAACAGGAAATGCTGCCGGGCCGCCCCTATCTGCTGAAGATCGGCACCCAGATGGCGACGGCCACCGTCACCGAGCCGAAGTATGAGGTCAACGTCAACACGCTGGAGCATCTGGCCAGCAAGACGCTGGGGCTGAATGCCATCGGCGTGGTCAATATCTCGACCGACCGGCCGCTCCCGTTCGAAGCCTATGCCCAGAACCCCGACCTGGGCGGCTTTATCCTGATCGACCGCATGACCAATGCCACGGTGGCGGCGGGGATGATCCATTTCGCCCTGCGCCGGTCGCAGAACATCCACTGGCAGGCGCTGGACGTGAACCGCGATGCCCATGCGGCGCTGAAGAACCAGAAGCCGGCGGTGATCTGGTTCACCGGCCTGTCGGGTTCGGGCAAGTCCACCATCGCCAATATCGTCGAGAAAAAGCTGCACGCGCTTGGCAAGCACACCTTCCTGCTGGACGGCGACAACATCCGCCACGGGCTGAACCGCGACCTGGGCTTTACCGATGCCGACCGGGTGGAAAACATCCGCCGCGTGGGCGAGGTGGCGCGGCTGATGACCGATGCCGGGCTGATCGTGCTGACCGCCTTCATCTCGCCCTTCCGTTCGGAACGGCAGATGGTGCGCGACCTGATGGCGCCGGGCGAGTTCGTCGAGGTCTTCGTGGACACGCCCCTGGAGGTGGCCGAGGCCCGCGACGTCAAGGGCCTGTATAAAAAGGCGCGGGCCGGCCAGTTGAAGAACTTCACCGGCATCGACAGCCCATATGAGCAGCCGCAGCAGGCCGAACTGACGGTCAACACGGTGGACCTGACCCCCGAGGACGCGGCCGAGCGCATCGTGCAATACGTGCTGCGCGAGATGAGCTGACGCCCGCCCTTTGCGGTTAAGGAAAGGGAACGGCGGCCCGGTTGGGGCCGCCGTTCGCATGTCCGGGCCGGGTATTTGGCGCGCCCGCTAGGCCGTGCCCGCCAGCGCCCGCGGCCTTGGCCCGCCGGTGGCCCAATCCAGCAGTTCGGCGGTATGGACCACCGGCACCCCGGTGCCCGAGCCGATCTGCATCATGCAGCCGATATTGCCGGCGCTGATGACCTGCGGGGTCAGCGCCTCCAGCGTCTCGACCTTGCGGCGCTTGAGCTCGGCCGAAATCGCCGGCTGCATCAGGTTATAGGTGCCGGCCGAGCCGCAGCAGATATGCGCGTCCCTGGGCTCCAGCACGGTAAAGCCGGCGGCGGCCAGCAATTCCTTGGGCGCGCTGCGGATCTGCTGGCCGTGCTGCAAGGAACAGGCGGCGTGATACCCCACCCGCAGGGGCTGGGCATGGCCGGGCTCGCGCAGGCCCAGATCGGCCATCACCTCGGTGATGTCCCTGGCCAAGGCCCCGACCCGCGCGGCATCGGCCGCGAGCGGATCGTTTTCGAACATATGCCCGTAATCCTTGACCGTGGTGCCGCAGCCCGAGGTGTTGATGACGACCGCGTCCAGCCCCTCGCCCGCGACCTCGGCCATCAGCGCGCGGATATTGGCGGCGGCCATGGCGTGGCTTTCGTCGGTCTTGCCCATGTGATGGGTCAGCGCGCCGCAGCAGCCCAGGCCGCGCGGGATCACCACCTCGCAGCCATGCCGGCGCAGAAGCCGGATGGTCGCGTCGTTGATGTCGGTGTTCAGCGCCCTTTGCGCGCAGCCGATCAGCAGCGCCACCCGCTTGCGGCGCGGGCCCTGCGCAGCAAAGACCTGCGGGCGGTCGTTCAGGCTGGGCGGCGGGATGTCGCGGGGCGCCATGTCCAGCATCGCCCGCAGCCGCGCATCCGGCACCAGCCGGCGGAACGGCCGCGCCAGCTTTGCGCCCATCAGCGCCAGCCGAAACCGCCCCGGATAGGGCAGGATGCGCGCCAACAGCCAGCGCAGCGCCCGTTCACCCATGGGGCGGCGATAGGTCTTTTCGATATATTCGCGCGCATGGTCCACCAGATGCATGTAATGCACGCCCGAGGGACAGGTGGTCATGCAGGACAGGCAGGACAGGCAGCGGTCGATATGGCCGACGGTCTTGGCATCGGGGACCTTGCCGTTTTCCAGCATGTCCTTGATCAGGTAGATGCGGCCGCGGGGGCTGTCCAGCTCATCCCCCAGCACCTTGTAGGTCGGGCAGGTCGCGGTGCAAAAGCCGCAATGCACGCAAGAGCGCAGGATTTCATTGGCGCGGGCGGTGCCGGGGTCGGCCAGTTGCTGCGGCGTGAAATTGGTCTGCATGTCAGCTATCCATCAGGCCGGGATTGAGGATGCCGGCCGGGTCGAACACCCGCCGCAGCCCGGCCGAAAGCCGGGCGACGGCCGGGGCCTGGGGCGGAAAGGCCGGGCCGGCAAGCCCACCGCGCCGGACCAGCGTGGCATGGGGCGCCACCTGCCGCACCGCTTGCGCGGTCCCCGGCCCGCAATACCAGACGAGCCCGCCGCCCCAGTCGAGCGATGCCTCGCCCCCCAGCGCCTGCAAGGCCCGCACCGTGGCCGGGGCGTCGCTGGGCTTGACCAGCACCCGCCACAGCGGCGCGTCGGAACCGGCGAAATGCGCCAGGTCGCGCAACTCGCGCCATAGGGCCAGGGTGGAAACGTCGTCCAGCAATTCGGCGACCCGCGGTTTCAGCAAGGTCAGCAGCCGGTCACGGCGATAGGTCATCTGCGGCCCCAGCCCCTCGACCCGCAGCCAGGCCGAGCCGTCGCGGAAGGCGGCGCCCGAGACCTCGAAAGGCGTCGCCAGCGCGGCCGAGAAGATCGCCACCGCCTCTTCGACCGTGACGCCGTGCAAGCCCAGCGTGCAGCGGTCGGGCAGGTGCGGCAGGGTCTTCAGCGCCACCTCGGTCAGCACGCCCAGCGTGCCATGCGCGCCACAAAGCAGCTTGCCCAGGTCGAGGCCGGTGACGTTCTTCATCACCCGGCCGCCGTTCTTCAGCACCCGGCCCTGGCCGTCGACGAAGCGCACCCCCAGCAGATGGTCGCGGCAGGCCCCGGCCAGCAGCCGGCGCGGGCCGCTGGCATTGGCCGCGACCACGCCGCCGATGGTCGGCGTGCCATTGCGGCCCAGCAAGCCGCGCATGTCGGCGGGCTCGAAGGCCAGCGCCTGCCCCTCGGCGGCCAGCATGGCCTCGATGTCGTCCAGGGACGTTCCGGCGCGGGCGATCAGCGTCATCTCGCCCGGCTCATAGGTCACGACGCCGCCGATGGCGGCGGTGGACAGCACATCGCCCGGCACCGCGCCGGTTTCGACCCGCGTGCCGCCGCCGGCGATGCGCAGGGGCTGGCGGGCGGCGAAACGCTGGGCGATCAGGGCGGCAAGCTCGGCCTCGCTGGCGGGGTTCAGTGCCGCACGGCTGGGATGGTCCAGGATCATCGGCCCGCGCCCCCTTCGCGCCAAGGTCGGCTTGCCTCCAGCGGAAAGACCTTGGCCGGGTTCAGCAGCCAGCGCGGGTCGAACACGTCCTTGACCGCCATCTGGATATCCAGGTCGGGGGCGTCATATTGACTGCCCATCAGGTCGCGCTTTTCGATGCCCACGCCGTGCTCGCCGGTCAGGCAGCCGCCGACCTCGACGCAAAGCCGCAGGATGTCGGCACCGAAAGCCTCGGCCCGCGCCAGGTCGCCGGGCGTATTGGCGTCGAAGAGGATCAGCGGATGCATGTTGCCGTCGCCGGCGTGAAAGACATTCGCGACCTCCAGCCCGTGCTGGCGCGAAAGTTCGCCGATCATCTTCAGCGTATGGGGCAGTTGGCCCACCGGCACGGTGCCGTCCAGGCAGATATAGTCGCCCAGCCGGCCCATGGCGCCAAAGGCCGACTTGCGGCCCTTCCAGATCGCCATCGCTTCGTCGGCATTGCGGCTTTCGCGGAATTCCACCGGGTTCAGGGCACCCGCGATCTCGCGGATGCGGGCGATCTGGTGGTCGATCTCGGCCGGCGAGCCCTCGACCTCGACGATCAGCACCGCGGCGCAATCGGGATAGCCGGCACGGGCAAAGGACTCGACCGCGCGCAGGCAGACATCGTCCATGTATTCGATGGCGACCGGCAGCACGCCCGAGCGGATGATCCGGGCCACGCATTCCCCCGCCACCTCGGGGTCGTCGAAACCGATCAGCACCGGGCGCGCGCCCTCGGGGCGCGGCAGGATGCGCAAGGTCGCCTCGGTCACGATGCCAAGCTGGCCTTCGGACCCGCACAGCAGGCCCAGCAGGTCCAGGCCCGCAGGCCCCATCTCGGGCCCGCCCAGTTCCACCACCTCGCCGGTGGGCAGAACCACGGTGGCGCCCATCAGGTTGTTGGTGGTGACGCCGTATTTCAGGCAATGCGCCCCGCCCGAGTTCATCGCGATATTGCCGGCGATGGTGCAGGCAAGCTGCGATGAGGGGTCGGGCGCATAGAAAAACCCATGCGCCTCCAACTCGGCGCTGACCGACAGGTTGGTCACGCCGGTCTGCACGCGGATGAAGCGGTTCTGGGTGTCGATCTTCAGCACGTCGCGCAGGCGCAGGGTGGCGATGATGACGCAATCCGCCGTGGGCAGCGCCCCCCCGGCCAGCGAGGTTCCGGCGCCGCGCGGCACGACCGGCACCCGCAGGTCATGGCAGATGCGCATGGCCGCCGCGACCTCGGCGGTGGTGCGCGGCAGCACCACGGCCAAAGGCGGGCAGCGATAGGCGGTCAGCGCGTCGCATTCATAGGCCCGCGTCTCTTCGGGATCCCAGATCACGGCATCGGTGGGCAGGGCCGCGCGCAGGGCGGCGACGATCTGGGGCGCGCGGGCCAGGATGGCCGCATCGGGCGCGGGCATGGCGATGCCGGACAAGCTTTCCTCCCTGGATCGCGGGCAGGAATCTGACCTGCCCCGCCTTTGTGGTATAATTTTCAGACCAGAATCGTCAATCGGTATTTTTATGGACCATTCCGTCCGCTTCATGCTTACAATCACCGCCAACCGCCGCAGATTCGGACTGACCACCCATGACCCATGCTTCCGTGAAATCCGAACGCGCGGCCCAGACCGTGGCCCAGCATCTGGAATCCCTGATCCTGGAAGGGTCGCTGCGCCCTGGTGAGCGGCTTTTGCCCGAACGCGAACTGGCCGAACGGCTAAGCGTCTCGCGATCGACCCTGCGCGACGGGCTGCGGATCCTGGAGGAACGTGGCTTGCTTGCCCCTGGCGGCGGGCGCGGCAGCCGGGTGGCGCCCCTGGGCCAGGCCGCGATCACCGATCCGCTGATCGCCTTGCTGGCCCGCCACGCCGAGGCAGCCGACGATTATCAGGAATTCCGCGGCATCGTCGAAAGCGCGGCGGCGGCGATGGCGGCCGCGCGCGCGACCGAGGTGGAACTGGCGCGGATCCGCGACTGCCTGGACCGCATGGATCGCGCCCATGCCGCCGCCGACGCCCAGGAAGAGGCCGAGGCGGATGCCGAACTGCACCTGCTGATCTATGAGGCCAGCCACAACCTGACCCTGCTTCAGATCATGCAGGCCATGGCGGGGGTCTTGCGCTCGGACGTGATCCAGAACCGCAGCCGACTGTTCGCGGTGCCGGCCATCCGCGAATTGCTACGCCGCCAGCACCGCGCCATCGCCGAGGCGATCCTGGCCCGCGATGCCCCGGCGGCGCAGCAGGCGGCGGGCGAGCATATCCGCTACCTGCGCCAGGCCAGCCGCGAGATCCGCGAGGCCGAGGCGCGGCTGGACCTGTCGCTGCGCCGGCTGAACGGCGGCGGCGCCGGCACCCGCGCCGGGGCCACGCCCCCCCTGCCCGACGCCGGCCCCTAGGCGGCAGCGAAAGGCCGGGACGGCGCCCGGCCCCCCGGCATCCGGTCAGTCCAGGCTGACATTGGCGTCGCGGACCACCGGCTCCCATTTGGCCATCTCGGCGGTGACATGGTCGGCCAGTTCCTCGGGGGTCGAGGCGACGATGGTGGCGGAAAACTCGTTCATCCGCTCGACCACCGCCGGGTCGGCCATGGCGGCCAGCGCGGCCTTGTTCAGCGCCTCGATCGCCTCGGGCGGGGTGCCCGCGGGCGCGAACAGCGCGTTCCAGCTATAGGTTTCGTATCCCGGCAGGGTTTCGGCAATGGCGGGGATGTCGGGAAAGCTGGGGGCGCGTTCCGCCGTGGTCACGCCAAGCGCGCGCAGTTTCCCCGAGGCGATATGCCCCGAGGCCGAAGGCAGGTTGTCGAAGATGATCGGCACCTGGTTGCCCAGAACGTCGGTCAGCGCCGGGCCCGAGCCCTTATAGGGGATATGGGTGATGTCCACGCCCGCCATGGCCTTGAACAGCTCGCCCGACAGGTGCAGCGGCGTGCCGTTGCCGGACGAGGCATAGGCCAGCGGCTCGGCCTTTGCCAGGTCGATCAGCTCCTGCACGGTGTTGACCGGCAGTTCCGGGTTCACCGCCAGCACGTTCGGCACCAGCACCAAAAGCGAGACCGGCGCGAAATCCGCCACCGGATCATAGGGTTTCTGCTTCAGGATCAGCGGGTTCAGCGCATGGGTGGCGACCGTGGCCATCAGGATCGTATAGCCGTCCGGCTCGGCCTTGGCGACCTGGGCGCCGCCCAGGCTGCCGCCGGCGCCGCCGACATTCTGCACGATCACCTGCTGGCCCAGGTCCTGGCTCATGCGGTCGGCGACGATACGGCCGACCACGTCGGTCGAGCCGCCCGCGGCAAAGGGAATGACCAGGGTGATCGGCCGGTCGGGATAATCGGCCGCGCCGGCCCCCGCCAGGCCAAGCGCCATGGCGGCGCCCAGCAGCAGCCGGCGGGTGATGGATGGGGTCATGGTTTCCTCCCGTTTCTGGATGACTTATGCGTCGCTTTCGGTAAAGACCTCGTCCCGGCGCTTGCGGATCTGCGGCAGGAAGACCAGCACCAGCACGACCAGCGACAGTCCCAGCAGGGTGGCGCTGATCGGGCGGGTCAGGAAGGTCATGGGATCGCCACGCGACAGGATCATGGCCCGGCGCAGGTTCTCTTCCAGCAGCGGGCCAAGGACAAAGCCCAGCAGCAAGGGCGCCGGCTCGCAGCGCAGCTTGGACATGACATAGCCCAGAAGCCCGAAAAAGGCGACGGCGAACAGGTCATAGGCGTTCGAGGCCACCGAATAGACCCCGATCGAGCACATGGCCATGATGATCGGGAAGAGCACGTAATAGGGCACGCTCAGCAATTTGACCCACAGCCCGATCAGCGGCAGGTTCAGCACCACCAGCATCAGGTTGCCGATCCACATGCTGGCGACGATGCCCCAGAACAGCGCCGGCTGTTCGCTGACCACGTTCGGCCCCGGCACGATGCCCTGGATGATCATCGCGCCGATCATCAGCGCCATGACCGGATTGGCCGGGATGCCCAGCGTCAATAGCGGGATGAAGCTGGTCTGCGCCCCGGCATTGTTGGCGCTTTCCGGCCCGGCGACGCCGGCCAGCGCGCCCTTGCCAAAGTCCTGGGGCCGGTCCGAGACCTTCTTCTCGATCGTGTAGCTGGCGAAACTGGCCAGGATCGCGCCGCCCCCCGGCAGGATGCCCAGGACCGAGCCGATGCCGGTGCCGCGCAGCACCGGGCCGACCATCTGGCGGAATTCCTGGCGCGTGGGGAACAGGCGGTTGATGTTCTTGGTCATGACCTGGCGGTCATGCTCGTCCTCCAGGTTGCGCAGGATCTCAGCGATGCCGAAGACGCCCACGGCGACGGCGACGAAGTTCAGCCCGTCGGCATATTGGGTGATGCCCATGGTGAAGCGCGGGGTGCCGGTATAGATGTCGGTGCCGACCATGCCCAGAAGCAGCCCCAGCACCACCATCGCCAGCGCCTTGAGAACCGAGCCATGCGCCAGCGCCACCGACATCACCAGGCCCATGACCATCAGGCTGAAATATTCGGCCGCGCCGAATTTCAGCGCCACGGTGGTCAGCGGCGGGGCAAAGATCGCGACCAGGAAGGTGGCGACGGTGCCGGCAAAGAACGATCCCAGCGCCGCCGTGGCCAGCGCCGTGCCGGCGCGACCCTGGCGCGCCATCTGGTAGCCGTCGATCGCCGTCACCGCGGAAGAGCTTTCGCCGGGCATGTTGATCAGGATCGCCGTGGTCGAGCCGCCATATTGCGCGCCGTAATAGATCCCGGCCAGCATGATCAGCGAACTGACCGGCTCTAGCTGGAAGGTGATGGGCAGTAGCATGGCGATGGTCGCCGTGGCCCCGATCCCCGGCAGCACGCCGATCAGCGTCCCCAGGATCACCCCGATCAGGCAAAAGGCCAGGTTCGCCAGCGACGAGGCGACCGAGAAGCCAAGCGCAAGATTGCCGAGCAGTTCCATGCCGCCCCCCCTTCTTGTTGTCTAGAACTGGACCCAGGGGCCGAAGCGGCGGAACGGCAGCCCCAGCCCATAGCTGAAGATCAGCGTGGACAGCACCGTAACCCCGACCGCCAGGATCAGCGCCGGCAGCGGCCGCATCCGCATCGACGCCTGCGACGCGATCAGCGTGGTCACGAACAGCGCCGGCACGAAGCCCAGGCCGCGCACGGTCAGGCCAAAGAAGATCGGCGCCGGCAGGATGAACAGGATGCCCCGCCAGGCAACCTTGCCGAAGGGCTCGTCATCCTCGCGGCCAAAGGCGCGCAGGAACACGATCAGCCCCAGCACGAACAGCACCCCCGACAGCACCATGGGGAAATAGCCCGGCCCCATGCGCAGCGAGGTGCCGATTTCAAGCCCGACGGTCTGCCAGCCGAAAAACCCCGCCGCCGCCATCAAAAGCAGGCCGGCGGCGATATCGGTCTTGTCCTTGGGTTTGGTGGACATGCGTTTTCCCCTTCCCGCATCGGTCAGGCCCCGCCGCGCCTGGACGCGGCGGGGGGCGGCCGGTTCAGTCGGCGTAGATGCCCGCGGCCTCGATCACCGGCTTCCAGCGCGCGATCTCGGATTCCAGCTTGGCTTGCAGCGCGGCGGGCGTGGCGTTTTCCGCAGGCTCGGGCGCCGTGCCCAGATCGGCCATCGCCTTGGCCACACCCTCGTCGGCCAGCGCGACCTGAAGGGCCTGCGACAGGCGCTCGGTCGCGTCGGCGGGCGTGCCCTTGGGTGCATAGATGCCGTGCCAGATGCCGAACTCCATCGTCTCGACGCCGCCTTCCTTGGCGGTGGGCAGGTCGGGGAACAGCTCCAGCCGCTCGGGCGAGGTCACGGCATAGGCCTTGATGGTGCCGCCCTTGATCTGCTGGGTGGTGTTGGTGGTCTGGTCGCACATGATATCGGTCTGCCCGCCCAGCAGGTCGGTCATCGCCGGGCCCGTGCCCTTGTAGGGAACCGTCACCAGGGGCGCCTCCAGCGCCTGCATCAGCAGCATGCCGCACAGGTGGCTGGCCGCGCCGATGCCGGCATTGGCCAGGGTCAGCGTGTCGGCATTGGCCTTGACGTAATCCTTGAAGGCGGTGAAATCCGCCGGCTCGAAATCCTTGCGCGCCGTCACCACCATCGGCACTTCCGTCACCAGCCCGACATATTCAAAGGCGTTCAGCGTGTCATAGGCCAGGTTGCGGTAAAGCGTGGCCGAGGTCGCCATGCCGATATGGTGCAACAGCACGGTATAGCCGTCGGGTTCGGCCTTGGCGACATTGCCCGCGCCCAGCGTGCCGCCGGCGCCGCCGATATTCTCGACGATGATCTGCTGGCCCAGGTCAGCCGACATCCGCTCGGCCACCAGCCGCGCCACCGTATCGGTCGGCCCCCCGGCCGAGAACGGCACCACCATGGTGATCTGGCGCTGCGGAAAATCCTGCGCGAATGCCGGCGCGACCAGCAATGTCGTGGCGCAAAGCGCGCCCAGAAGCTTTTGATAAGCCATGTTTCCTCCCCCAAAGAACGGCGTGGCCGCCGCCTTGTGCGGCGCAGCCTGCCCATCAGCCTGCGGCGGCGGGCGGCGCGCATACAAATCAAAAACGCAGGCCCCCATGCGCAAATTGCCGCAATAACCCCAAGAGGGGTGGAAAAGGTGACATGGCCCGCCCAGGGCTGGGTGGATATCCACCCATTTCGGGCGATCAGCCGGGTTCTTCCTCGGCCCCCTCCAGGATCAGGCGGCGGTCGAGCCCGTATTTCTGCATCTTCTCGTAAAGCGTCTTGCGCGAAATCCCCAGCGACTCGTAGACCGGGCGCAGCCTGCCGCCATGTGCGGCGATGGCCCCGGCGATCAGGCCGCGCTCGAACGCGGCGACGCGGTCGGCCAGGCGGGCGCCCTGTTCGGGGCCAAGCTCCGCCCCGTCCAGCCCCAGGACGAAACGCTCGGCAAGATTGCGCAATTCGCGCACATTGCCCGGCCATTCCCTGGCCGCCAGGCCGGACAGGAACGCGGCGGGCGGTTCGCGCTCGGGCAGGTTGTGACGCGCGGCGGCTTCGCGCAGAAGCTGCAAGAACAGCAGCGGGATATCCTCGCGCCGGGCGGAAAGCGGCGGCACATGCAGCACGGCCACGTTCAGCCGCCAGAACAGATCCTCGCGAAAGCGGCCCCGCGCGACCATGTCCTCCAGATCGACCTTGCTGATGGCGATGAAGCGCACGTCAAGGGCCACCGGGTCGTTCGAACCCAGCCGGGTGATCGTGCGTTCCTGCAACACCCGCAACAGCTTGGCCTGCAATTCCAGCGGCATCGAGCCGATTTCATCCAGCAGCACCGTGCCGCCGCGCGCATGTTCGAACTTGCCGTAGCGCGGGCGCAGCGCGCCGGGAAAGGCCCCGGCCTCGTGGCCGAACAGCTCGGATTCGATCAACGCCTCGGGCAGGGCGGCGCAGTTGATGGCGATAAAGGGCCGGCCGGCGCGGGCCGAGATGTCGTGCAGCGTGCGCGCCACCACCTCTTTGCCCGCCCCGGTCGGGCCGATCACCAGCGCATCGGCGTCCGAGGCGCCGATGGCGCGCAGCCGATAGCGCAGGTCGACCATGGCCTGGGTGCGGCCGGGCAGCCGGGCCTCGACATCGTCGCGCTTGCCGGCGACGGCACGAAGGCGGCGGTTTTCCAGCACCAGGCCGCGATGGTCGATGGCGCGGCGGATCACGGTGGCCAGTTCCTGCACGACGAAGGGCTTTTCGATGAAGTCATAGGCGCCGCCGCGGATCGCCTCGACCGCCAGCGGCACTTCGGCATGGCCCGTCACCAGGATCACCGGGATTTCGGGATCGACCTCGTGCAGCCGGCCCATCAGCGTCATGCCGTCCATGCCCGGCATGCGGATGTCGCTGACCACGACGCCGGCGAAACCCGGCCCGGCCAGCGCCAGCGCCTCTTCGCCGGCGGCCAGCGGCTCGACCGCGAATCCCGCCAGTTCCAGCGCCTGCGCGGTCGAGCGGCGCATCTGCCCGTCATCCTCGACCAGAAGCACGCGCGGGGTCATGCCGCCACCTCGGCCGCCCCGGCCTGGGGCAGGGTCACGCAGAATTCGGCGCCGGGGTCCATGTTGCGGCAGCCGATCTCGCCGCCGAAATCGCGCACGATATTGGCGGTGATCGACAGGCCCAGACCCAAGCCGGCCCCCAGGCCCTTGGTGGTATAGAACGGGTCGAAGATGCGCGCGGCGATGGCCGCGGGCACGCCGGGGCCGCGGTCGCGCACCCGGATGGCGATGCGGCCCGCCTCGGCCCGCGCGGCCAGGGTGATGCGGCGGTCCGCCGCCCCCTCCGCCGCGTCGGCGGCATTGGTGATCAGGTTCACCAGCACCTGTTGCAGGCGCGTCGGCCCGGCCCGCAGCGGCGGCAGGTCGGCGGGCACGTCCAGGTCCAGCACCGCGCCGCTGCTGGCCAGCCGGGCGGCGACGATGGTGCGGGTTTCGTCCAGAAGCCCGGCCAGCGCCACCGCGCCCAGCCGGTCGTCGGGCTTGCGCGCGGCATGGCGCAGGTGCTTGCCGATGGCGGCGATGCGGTCCACCAGCGCCAGGATCTGGGCGATGTTTTCGCGCGCGCGGACCAGGTCGCCGCGCTCGATCAGGATGGCGGCGCTGTCGGCATAGTTGCGCGCCGCCGCCAGCGGCTGGTTGATCTCGTGCGAGAGCGAGGCCGACATCTGCCCCAGCGCCGCCAGCTTGCCGACCTGGACCAGGCTGGCCTGGGCTGCGCGCAATTCCGCCTCGGTGGCGCGGCGTTCGGCCACCTCTTGTTCAAGCTGGGCGTTCACCCGCGCCAGGTCGGCGGTGCGCCGGGTCACGCGGCGCTCCAGTTCGGCGGTGGCGGCCAGGCGGTCGGCGATCCGCGCCCGGCGCTGGCGCCACATCATCAGCCCGATGCCCGCGACCGCGATCAGCAGCATCAGGCTTAGCACCGCCAGCCGCGCCTCGGCGCGCAATTCGGCGCTGTCCAGCAGCACATGCACGGTCCAGCCCGCGCCGGGCATGTCCTCGGAGACGGCGATATAGTCGTGGCGGCGCGCGTCCTCGGCGCCAAGCGCAGCCGGCAGGCGGAACACCGGCACGCCGTGCAGGTCCAGCCGCTCGATCGGCAATTCGGCCAGCGGCGTGCCGGCATAGCGGCGCGAGGATTCGGTGCGCGCCAGCCGCTCGGGGGTCAGCGGCCGGATGCCGTGGTAAAGCCAGCTTGGCTCGGATGACAGAAACGCGGTGCCCTCGGGGTCCGTCACCAGCACGCGATACTGGTTGCCGCGCCAGGAGGCCTCGATCCGGTCCACGCCGATCTTGACCGCCACGACGGCGCTGATGCGGCCGGCCTCGTCCTCGACCGGGGCCGAGAAGAAATAGCCCCGCACCCCCGAGGTGGTGCCGATGCCGTAAAACCGCCCCTGCCCGCCCGCCATGGCGTCGATGACATAGGGCCGGTAGCTGAAATTCTGCCCGACGAAGCTGGCGGGACCAAGATGGCCGGAATGGGCGATGGTTTCGCCATCGGGCAGGATCAGGTAGATGTCCGAGGCCTGCACGGCCTGGTTCTGCTCGGCCAGCCAGAGATTGGTCTGCCGGCGCAGCGCGGCATTGCCGGGATCGGCGGCCAGCTTTCGGATCAGGTCCAGGTCGGCGACAAGCTGCGGCACCACCTCATAGCGCGCCAGGTCGGCGGTCAGCGCATTCGCCGTCAGCCGCAGCGCGGTCGTGGCGCGGGCCTGCCCCTGGCGAAAGGAATGCTGATGCGCCAACTGCGCGCCCAGCCACAGGACCGCCGCCACGCCGGCCATGCAGGCCAAGACCAGCAGCCAGCGGCGCGGCCGCAGGTCTATGCGCATCCGAACCGGCGCATCCAAGGCACGACTTCCTTCCCGCTTCACCCTCTTCCTGCGGCGGAATCTGACAGCAAGGCCGGCTGCGCGCAACCGGCCATGGCGGCAGGGCCGGGATTCAACCCGGAAAGCGCCATTCGCCGTCGCCAAGCGCCGGGGCGGCGCGATCCGTCACCAGCGGGCTGCGCGAAAAGCGCAGCGGGCTGCGCAGCCCGGCGATGCCCTGGGGCGCGATGCGCAGGCCGCGGGCCTGGACCTGCGGCTCGGCCAAAGCCTCGGCCACGTCGTTGACCGGGCCGGCGGGGACGCCCGCCCCCTCCAGCGCGGCGATCAGCGCAGAGCGGGCAAAGCGGCGCGTGGCATCGGCCAAAAGCGGCACCAGCCGCGCGCGGTTCGCCACGCGGGCGGGGTTGGTGGCATAATCCGGGTCTTCCGCCAGGCCGGGCAGGTCCAGCACCCGGCACAGCGCCGCGAATTGCCGGTCATTGCCGCAGGCGACGATCAGATGCCCGTCCAAGGCCGGGAAAAGCTGATAGGGCACGATATTGGGATGCGCATTGCCCAGCCGGTGCGGCACCTGCCCGCCCAGCAGGTAATTCGTCGCCTGGTTGGCCAGCACCGCCACCCCGCAATCCAGAAGCGACAGGTCCAGATGCTGGCCCAGGCCCGACCGCGCCCGCTCGGCCAGCGCGGCCTGCACGGCGATCACCCCGTAAAGCCCGGTGAAGATGTCGATCCAGGCGACGCCGACCTTCTGCGGCTCGCCCTGCGGATCGCCGGTCAGGTCCATGATGCCCGACATGCCCTGGATCAGGAAATCATAGCCCGGCTGCGCCGCGCGCGGCCCGTCCTGCCCGAAGCCGGTGATCGAGGCATAGACCAGTCGCGGATTGCGCGCCGAAAGCGTCGCGTAGTCCAGCCCGAACTTGCGCAGGCCCCCCAGCTTGAAATTCTCGACCACCACGTCGGCCTGGTCGATCAGCGCCCGCAGCCGCGCCAGGTCGGCGGGGTCGTTGAAGTCGCAAGTCACCGAGCGCTTGCCGCGATTGGCGGCGTGGAAATAGGCCGCGACCCGTTCGGTCGTGCCGTCGGGCCGGGGCCGGTCGATGAAGGGCGGGCCCCAGCGGCGGGTGTCGTCGCCCTCGGGCGCCTCGACCTTGATGACCTCGGCGCCCAGGTCGGCCAGGGTCTGGCCGATCCACGGCCCGGCCAGGATGCGCGCCAGTTCGACGACGCGCAGCCCCTTCAGCGCCGGCTGATCCATCACCCGAACGCCTGGATGCCGGTCTGCGCCCGGCCCAGGATCAGCGCATGGACGTCATGCGTGCCCTCATAGGTGTTCACCGTCTCCAGGTTCTGGGCGTGCCGCATGACGTGATAGCCGATCTGGATGCCGTTGCCGCCATGCATGTCGCGGGCCTGGCGCGCGATCTCCAGCGCCTTGCCGCAATTGTTGCGCTTGACGATCGAAATCATCTCGGGCGCGAACTTGCCCTGGTCGAACAGCCGCCCGACCCGCAGGCTGGCTTGCAGCCCCAGCGCGATCTCGGTCTGCATGTCGGCCAGCTTTTTCTGGTAAAGCTGCGTCGCGGCCAGCGGGCGGTTGAACTGCTGGCGGTCGAGGCCGTATTGGCGGGCACGGAACCAGCAATCCTCGGCCGCGCCCATGGCGCCCCAGGAAATGCCGTAGCGCGCGCGGTTCAGGCAGCCGAAGGGGCCGCCCATGCCCTCGGTACCGGGCAACAGCGCATCCTCGCCGACCTCGACATTCTCCATGACGATCTCGCCGGTGATCGAGGCGCGTAAGGACAGCTTGCCCTCGATCTTGGGCGCCGAAAGACCCTTCATGCCCTTGTCCAGCACGAAGCCGCGCACCTTGCCGCCGTGGGCCTCGGACTTGGCCCAGACCACGAAGACATCGGCGATAGGCGCGTTCGAGATCCACATCTTGGAGCCGTTCAGCACATAGCCGCCCTGGGTCTTGCGGGCCATGGTGCGCATGCCGCCGGGGTCGGATCCCGCATCCGGCTCGGTCAGGCCGAAGCAGCCGATGAACGCGCCCGAGGCCAGTTTCGGCAGGTATTTCTGCTTCTGCGCCTCGCTGCCATAGGCCTCGATCGGGAACATCACCAGCGAGCTTTGCACCGAAGCCATGGAACGATAGCCCGAATCGATGCGCTCGATCTCGCGCGCGACCAGCCCATAGGCGACGTAAGAGGCGCCGACGCCGCCATAGGCTTCGTCCACCGTGACGCCCAGCAGGCCGGCTGCGCCCATCTCGCGGAATATCTCGGGATCGGTTTCCTCGTTCAGATAGGCGGCCTCGACGCGCGGCGCCAGCCGGTCGGCGGCGAAGGCCGCGGCGCTGCCCTGGATCATCCGCTCTTCCTCGGTCAGTTGATCCTCAAGCAGGAACGGGTCGGACCAGGAAAAGGGGCCGCCCTTGTGCGATTGGGTCGTCACGTCATGCCTCATGCGCTGATGCTGTCGGATCATTCATTACCGCTTTCAAACCGGGGCGGAAAATGGATAATCCTCATTACTTCATGCATGGGATGAATGTTCTTGCGGCAAAGGCGCTTTCTTCCGAACCTCAGCCTGCTGCTGGCCTTTGACGCGGTGATGCGCACGGGTTCGGTCACCGGCGCGGCGCAGGATCTGGGGCTGACGCAAAGCACGGTCAGCCGGCTGCTGCAAAGCCTGGAGGCGCATTTGGCGCAGGACCTGTTCATCCGCCACAAGAAGCGCCTGACCCCGACCGAAGCCGCCGAGCGGTATTTTCGCGACATTTCCGCGGCGCTGGACCAGATCCAGCGCGCCGGCATGTCGCTGATCGCCAATCCCGACGGCGGCAGCCTGGACCTGGCGGTGCTGCCGACCTTTGCCACGCGCTGGCTGGCGCCGCGACTGCCGGATTTCCTGTCGGCGCATCCCGGCGTCTCGATCAACCTGACCACGCGCTTTCGCCGCTTCAGCTTTGACGAGGAACCGTTCGACGCGATGATCTTCTACGGCCGCGACGACTGGCCGGGGGCCGACCACCTGAAACTGTTCGATGAACGCCTGACCGCCTGCGCCGCCCCCGATCTGCTGGCGCGGCGGCCGGTGGCGGCGCCCGCCGACCTGGCGGGAATGCTGCTGCTGCAATTGCCGACCCGCCCCGACGCCTGGCAGGCCTGGTTCCGGGGACAGGGAGCCGAGCCGCCAGCGCCGCTGGAGGGCATGATGATGGACCAGTTCTCGATGATGATCCAGGCGGCAATCTCGGGACTGGGGATCGCGCTGCTGCCCGACTACCTGGCCCGCGTCGAGATCGCCAAGGGCCGGCTGGCGCCGGTGCTGCGGCAGGGCGTGCCGGGCAGCGGCGCCTATTGGCTGGCCTGGCCGGCGCGCAAGGCCGGGCTGAAGCCGCTTTCGGCCTTTCGCGACTGGATCGCCGCCCGCATGGCGCGGGACGGGCTGGGATAGGCGCGGCCGGGGCCCCGCTTTCAGGCCGGGACCAGCCTTCATCGCCCCAAGCCCCGCCCAGGCAACCAGCGCCGGGCTGCAATTGCCGGGAACCGACCGGGGCGCCCTCAGCTATCCATCTTCAACGCCTGGATAAAGGCGGTCTGCGGGATCTCGACCTTGCCGAACTGGCGCATCTTCTTCTTGCCGGCCTTTTGCTTTTCCAAAAGCTTCTTCTTGCGCGTGGCATCCCCGCCATAGCATTTCGCGGTCACGTCCTTGCGCAGCGCCGCCAAGGTCTCGCGCGCGATGACGCGCCCGCCGATGGCCGCCTGGATCGGGATCTTGAACATGTGGCGCGGGATCAGGTCCTTGAGCTTTTCGACCATCGCCCGGCCGCGGCTTTCGGCGCGGTCGCGATGGACCATGATCGACAGCGCGTCCACCGGCTCGTCATTGACCAGGATCGACATCTTGACCAGGAAGTCCTCGCGGTATTCGCTGATCTGGTAGTCGAAGCTGGCATAGCCCTTGGTCACGGATTTCAGCCGGTCGTAGAAATCGAACACCACCTCGGCCAGCGGCAGGTCATAGACCACCATGGCGCGGCTGCCGGCATAGGTCAGGTCCATCTGGATGCCGCGCCGGTCCTGGCACAGTTTCAGCACGTCGCCCAGATATTCGTCCGGGACCATGATCGTGGCCTTGATCCGCGGCTCCTCGATATGGTCCACATGGGTCAGGTCGGGCATGTCGGCGGGGTTGTGCAATTCGCGCATCTCGCCGTCGCGCATGAAAAGCCGGAACACCACCGAGGGCGCGGTGGTGATCAGGTCCAGGTCGTATTCGCGTTCCAGCCGGTCGCGGATCACCTCCAGGTGCAAAAGCCCCAGGAACCCGCAGCGGAAGCCAAAGCCAAGCGCGGCCGAGGTCTCCATCTCATAGCTGAAGGACGCATCGTTCAGCGCCAGCTTTTCGATGGCGTCGCGCAGCGTGTCGAAATCATTGGCATCGACCGGGAACAGGCCGCAGAACACCACCGGCTGCGCCGGCTTGAAGCCCGGCAGCGGCGCGGCGCAGCCCTTGCGCTCATGGGTGATGGTGTCGCCGACGCGGGTGTCGCGCACCTGCTTGATCGAGGCGGTGAAGACCCCGATCTCACCCGGCCCCAGTTCGGCGATGTCCTGCATCTGCGGACGCAGCACGGCGAGCTTGTCGATGCCGTAGACGGCATTGGTCTGCATCATGCGGATGCGGTCGCCCTTGCGGATCATCCCGTCCATGACGCGGATCATCACCACGACGCCCAGATAGGCGTCATACCAGCTGTCGACCAGCATCGCCTTTAACGGCGCGTCCCGGTCGCCCTTGGGCGCCGGCAGGCGGGCGACGATGGCCTCCAGCACGTCGGGGATGCCAAGCCCGGTCTTGGCCGAGATCTGGATGGCGTCCTGGGCGTCGATGCCGATCACGTCCTCGATCTGTTCCTTGACGCGGTCGGGTTCCGCCGCGGGCAGGTCGATCTTGTTCAGCACCGGCACGATCTCGTGCCCGGCGTCGATGGCCTGATAGACATTGGCCAGGGTCTGCGCCTCGACCCCCTGCGTCGCGTCCACGACCAGAAGCGAGCCTTCGACCGCGCGCATCGAGCGGCTGACCTCATAGGCGAAGTCCACGTGGCCGGGCGTGTCGATCAGGTTCAGCACATAGGTCCGCCCGTCGCGCGCCGGATAGTCGATGCGCACGGTATTGGCCTTGATGGTGATGCCCCGCTCGCGCTCGATATCCATGCTGTCCAGCAGCTGGGCCTTCATGTCGCGTTCGGCGACCGTGCCCGTCATCTGGATCAGCCGGTCGGCCAGGGTTGATTTGCCGTGGTCGATATGGGCCACGATCGAGAAATTGCGGATGAGCTCAAGGTCGGTCATAGCCGCGCTATACAAGGGCGCGGGCCGCGCGGGAAGAGGGTTCATGAGGCGGTGGCGAAACCGGCCTCGCGCAGCCGGCGACGGCGCAGCACCGCCTCGCGCCACATGGCATAGCAGCCCGAGGCGACGATCAGCGCCGCGCCCGCCAGCGTGGGCAGGTCCGGCCGCTCGTCAAAGACCAGGAAAGCCACGATCAGCGCAAAGACCAGGCGCGCATAGCGATAGGGCGCCACGGCGACGGCATCGCCGACGCGGGTCGCCGCGACCAGCAGCACATAGCCGCCGACGCCCACCACCATGCCCCCGGCCAGTTGGCCAAGCTGCACCGCCCCCGGCCTGACGGCAGGCTGGCCCGTCGCAACCCAGGTGGCCAGCCCGCCCAGAAGGATCGCCAGAAAGGCCGAGCCGGCGATCTGGTCCGAACGGATGCCGGGCGGAATGCGGCGCGTGGCCAGGTCGCGCACCGCCAGCGCCACCACCGCGGCCAGCGCCATCAGCGAAACCGGCTGGAACGCCGCCAGCCCCGGCCGCACGATCAGCAGCACCCCGGCAAAGCCCACCGCGATGGCGCTGCAACGCCTCCAGCCCACCGGCTCGCCCAGAAATAGCGCCGCCCCCAGCACGATGAACAACGGCAGTGCTTGCAGGATCGCCGAGGTCGAGGACAGGTCGCTCAGCGCCAGCGCCGCGGTAAAGCCGATGGCGCCGACGATCTCGCACAGGTTGCGAAGCAGCACCAGCGGATGCAGCAGCGCGCGGGTCCAGAAGCGCTGCCGGCGCAGCAGGATCGAGGCCCAGAAGGCCAGAAAGCCCGCCGCTCCGACCATGGAAAGCACCTGCCCATAGGGCAGGCCCAGGGTCATCAGCTTGATGAACATGTCCTCCAGCGCAAAAAGCGCCATGGACAGCACCATGAGGATCGCGCCGCGGAAGTTTTCGGTGACCATTCGTCGCGGCCTCATGTCGGGGAATTGCGCCCGCGGCGCCCTGGCGCGATCATAGGCGGGTTTCACGCCGGACGAAAGATCGGCATGGCTAAAAGGCCGGGCAAGCCGCGGCCGGAACCCGCGAAAGGATGCAGCGATGAAGTTTCACGTCGAGGATATGAGCTGCGGCCATTGCACCGCCGCCATCGAAAAGGCGGTGGCCCAGGCCGGCGGCCGGGCCAGCACCGATCTTGCCAGCCGCAGCGTCACGGTCCAGGGGCTGGACCCGGCCCGCGCGGCCGAGGTGATTCGCGAAGCCGGCTACACGCCCCAGCCGGGCTGAACCACATCTTGCGGTCGCGCTCGCCGCGGCCGCCATTCCTGCCCGGCCCGGCCGCCGACCCGCGCAATTGTGACGCAAACCCGGTTCTGTTAACCTGCAAGGCGCAAGAAACGCGGCCGAAAGAGGGCGCCCAGCCCCGTAGCCGCGGCAGGATCCGAGGAGACAGGAATGTTCAACCGACTGATGATCGCCGCCGCCGCGGTGGTGCTGACGACGCCGCTTGCCATGGCCGGCCCCATCGATTCCGCCTGCGTCCGTTCGGAACGCGGCGCCCGCAACGGCCAGGCATGCCGCTGCATCCAGCAGGTCGCCGACCAGACGCTGTCACGCGCCGACCAGCGCCGGGCCGCGCGCTTCTTCCGCGACGCCGATGCCGCGCAAGAGGTGCGCATGTCGAAAAGCGACGCCGACAACGCCTTCTGGGCGCGCTACAAAAGCTTCGCCGCCGCAGCCGAGGCTTATTGCGCGCGCTAGGCCGGGACATGCGCATCACCGTGCTGACCGGGGCCGGCATCTCGGCCGAAAGCGGCATCCGCACCTTTCGCGCCAGCGATGGGCTGTGGGAAGAGCACCGCATCGAGGATGTCGCCACGCCCGAGGGGTTCCACCGCGACCCGGCGCTGGTGCACCGCTTCTACAACCAGCGCCGCGCCGATGCCGCCCGCGCCCAGCCCAATGCCGCGCATCGGGCGCTGGCGCGGCTGGCCCGGCATCACGACCTGACCCTGATCACGCAGAACGTGGACGACCTGCACGAACGCGGCGGCTCGGCCGAGGTGATCCACATGCATGGCAGCCTGCTGGGTGCGCTCTGCTCGGGCTGCGGGCATCGCTGGCCAGCGGCGCTGGTGATGCGCCCGCCCGATCCCTGCCCGGCCTGCGGCCAGCCCCTGGCCCGGCCCGACATCGTCTGGTTCGGCGAAATTCCTTATCACATGGAACGGATCTGGCAGGCGGTGGAAAGCGCCGAACTCTTTGCCGCCATCGGCACTTCGGGCCAGGTCTATCCGGCAGCGGGCCTCGCCCAGCATGCCCGGCGAAACGGCGCCGAAACCATCGAGCTGAACCTGGCCGCCTCGGCCGCGGCCCGCGATTTCAGCCAGCACCGCATCGGCCCCGCCACCCAGGTGGTGCCGCAATGGGTCCAGGGGCTTTGCCCCTAGGGATCGCGTTCCGGCTTCTTTCGTGGCCAAATATCCTGGGGGAGCGCCGGCCCGGCCGGCGTGGGGGCAAAGCCCCCCGGCCACCGCGCCGCCGCGACCGGCCTTGACCATCGGGCGGCGATCCGCCACCCCTTGGGCTTGCCCCGAACCCAAGGCCCGCCATGACCCGCACCATCCTTGCCAATGCCCGGCTGATCCTGCCCGAAACCGTGACCCAGGGCGCGCTGGTGCTAAAGGACGGGCTGATCGCCGCGATCCAGCCGGGCGACGGCCTGCCCGACGGCGCACTGGACATGGGCGGCGATTACCTGGCCCCCGGCATGGTCGAATTGCATACCGACAACCTGGAACGCCACCTGCGCCCCCGTCCCGGCGTGAACTGGCCCCATGCCGGGGCCATCCTGGCCCATGACGCCGAACTGGCGGGCTGCGGCATCACCACGGTCTTCGACGCGATGCGCGTGGGCTCGATCCCGAACGAGGGGACGGATGGCGATTACGACAAATACGCCCGCGAACTGGCGCATGAACTGGCAGCCCTGCGCGCCCGCGACGTGCTGCGCATCAGCCATTTCCTGCACCTGCGCGCCGAGATCTGCTCGCAGACCCTGCTGGCCGAACTGGACGAGTTCGGCCCCCAGGACCGGGTCGGCATCATCAGCCTGATGGACCACACGCCCGGCCAGCGCCAGTTCCGCGACATCGGCAAGCTTGCCCAATACGTGCAGGGGAAATACAAGCTTTCGGACGCGGAATTCGCCGACCACGTCGCCCGGCTCAGGGCATTGCGCGACCGCTTCGGCGACCGCCACGAGGCGGCGGCGGTCGAGATCGCGCACCGTCTGGGCGCGGTGCTGGCCAGCCATGACGACACCACCGCCGAACATGTCGCGCTTTCGGCCGGCCATGGCGTGCGGCTGGCCGAGTTCCCGACCACGCCCGAGGCGGCGGCCGCCTGCCGCGACCACGGCATCATGGTGATGATGGGCGCGCCGAACCTGATCCGCGGCGGCAGCCATTCGGGCAATGTCTCGGCCGCGGAGCTGGCGCGGGCCGGGCATCTGGACATCCTGTCCTCGGATTACGTGCCCGCGGCGCTTCTGGCCGGGGCGCTGATCCTGGCGCGGATCTGGGACGACCTGCCGCGCGCCATGGCGACGGTCGGCGCGAATCCCGCGCAAGCGGCCGGGCTTGCGGATCGCGGCCGGATCGCGCCGGGGCTGCGCGCCGACCTGATGCGCTTTTCGCTATGCGATGACCTGCCGGTGCTGCGCGAAACCTGGGTGCGCGGCCGCCGCGTCTAGGCCCAGGCAATTCGCGGTCCCGTTGATCTGGATCAAGCCACGGCCCGGCCCGCCGGGCTAGCCATGCCGCAGCAAAGGAGTGCGAACATGAGCTACAAGGCAAAGATCGACGAGATGCGCGGCGAATTGCGGGTGATGAACCGCGCCATTCCAGACGCCACCAAGGGCTTTGGGGCGCTGTCCAAGGCCGTGCATGACGGCGGCGTCCTGGACGGCAAGACCAAGGAATTCATCGCGCTTGGCATGGCCATCGTCCAGCGCTGCGAGCCCTGCATCCTGTTCCATGTCGAGGCGCTGATGAAGGCCGGCGCCACGCGCGAGGAACTGGGCGACGTGCTGTCCATGGCGATCCAGATGAGCGGTGGCCCCGGCCTGATGTATGCCGGCCGGGCGATGGCCTGCTGGGACGAGTTGGCGGCGGGCTAAGGCCCGGCCCCGCGGGCGCAGGACCGGGCGGCCCGATCAGGTGATCACGTCCGGGACGGCGCGGCCGATGCGGGCGCGGATGCCGGCGATTTCCTCGGCCGCGGCGATGACCGGGGCCAAGGCCGCTTGCGGATCGTCCTGCATCCGGGCCGGGTCGGTCTCGACCCGCTCCAGATAGACGCGCAGCGTCGCCCCCTCGGTCCCCGTCCCCGACAGGCGCAGCACGATGCGCCCGCCGCCCTCGGTCAGGATGCGCAGGCCCTGGCCTTCGCTGCGCGAGCCGTCGACCGGGTCGTCATAGGCGAATTCGTCCGCCGCCTCGATCCGCAGCCCGGCGGCGCTTTGGCCCGGCAATTCGGCCAGCCGGCCGCGCAGCGCCGCCATCAGCCCGGCCGCGGCCGCGGCATCCACCGCCTCGTAATCGTGGCGGGAATAATAATTGCGGCCGTATTCCGCCCAATGGCCGGCCATGATCTGGGCCACCGATTGCCGGCGCTCGGCCAGCAGGTTCAGCCAGAACAGCACCGCCCAAAGCCCGTCCTTTTCCCGCACATGGTCCGAGCCGGTGCCGGCGCTTTCCTCGCCGCACAGCGTGGCGCGCCCGGCATCAAGCAGGTTGCCGAAGAACTTCCAGCCGGTCGGCGTCTCGTAGCAGGCAATGCCCAGGCGTTCCGCCACCCGGTCCAGCGCGCGCGACGTCGGCATGGACCGCGCCACGCCCTTCAGCCCGCCGGCATAGGCCGGGACCAGCCCGGCATTGGCCGCCAGAACCGCCAGGCTGTCCGAAGGCGTGACATAGCAATCGCGCCCCAGGATCATGTTGCGGTCCCCGTCCCCGTCCGAGGCGGCGCCGAAATCGGGCGCATCGGGACCGAACATCGCCGCCATCAGCGCGTGCGCCCAGATCGGGTTCGGGTCGGGATGGCCGCCGCCGAAATCGGGCTTGGGTTCGGCATTCATCACCGATCCCGCCGGCGCGCCCAACGCCTCTTCCAGGATCGCGCGGGCATAGGGGCCGGTCACGGCATGCATGGCGTCGAAGCGGATGCGAAAGCCGTCCGCGAACAGCGCGCGGATCTTGGCGAAATCGAAGATCCGCGCCATCAGCGCCTGGTAGTCGGCGACGGGATCGACCACCTCGACCTGCATGCCGCCCAGGGTCGTGGTGCCCGGCCGGGACAGGTCCACGTCCTGCGCGTCAAGGATGCGGTATTCCGCCAGGTCCTGGGTCGCGGCAAAGATCGCCTCGGTCACGGGCTCGGGCGCGGGGCCGCCATTGGCGGTGTTGTATTTGACGCCGAAATCCTCGGTCGGGCCGCCGGGATTGTGGCTGGCGGACATGATGATGCCGCCATCCGCCCCGCGCAGCCGGATCAGGTGCGAGGCGGCGGGGGTCGAAAGCAGCGCGTTCTGGCCGACGATCACCTTTTTTGCGCCGCTGGCCGCCGCCATGCGCAAGATGACCTGCGCCGCCCGGTCGCCGAAATGGCGCCCGTCGCCGCCCAGCACATAGGTCTTGCCCGCCGCACCCCCGGTGCCGTTCCAGATCGCCTGGACGAAGTTTTCCAGATAATGTGGCTGCATGAAGACCGATGTCTTCTTGCGCAGGCCCGAGGTGCCGGGCTTTTGCCCGGCGATGGGACTGGTGGGCACGGTATGTGCGGTCATGGACCTCTCCTTAGCGATCGTTGTCGCGCATGATGCTGGCAGTCCCCGCGACCAAGGGCAATGCCGGGAAATCCCCGGCCGCCATCGGCAGGCGCGCTTGCCAGTTGGGATATTCGCCGACCGTGCCGGGCAGGTTCGGCTGGTCGGCCATGTCAAGCAGCAGTTCCGCCTGCACCGCCACCAGCAGCGACGGCGTGCGGGCCAGAAAGCCGTGCAGGGCATCCAGGCTGTTATCGGGTAAAAGCCGGTCAAGGGCCGCGACCTCTTGCGCGCGTTCCTGGCGCGCGGCGGCGGCGTCCTGCCCGGCAAGGCGGGCGCGGGCGGCGATGTCGGCCCCCTGCCGCCAGCCGCGCCAGGTCGGCAGGTCATGGGTCGAAAAGCTAGCGACGGCCGCCCGGTCATAGGCGGCCGCGGGGCGAAAGACCGGGGGGTGGTGGCTCTCACGCTCGAACATCGCCACGCGGCAACCCAGGATGCCCGATGCCGCCAGGGCCTCTCGCAGGCCATCGGAGATATGGCCCAGGTCTTCGCCGATGATGACGGCCCGCCCGGCGCGGGCGGCCTCGATGCGGATCACCGCCAGCATGGCGTCGCGCGGCATGGCCACATAGGCCCCCGGCGCGCCATCGGGCACCCAGAAGGCGCGCTCGAATCCGGGGATATGATCGATGCGCAGGCAGCCGGCGAATTGCAATTGGCGGCGCAGCGTCTGGGCCAGCGGCGCGTAAGCCGCAGCGCGCAGCGCCAGCGGGTTAAAGGGCGCCAGCCCCCAGTTCTGCCCTTGGGGCGCGAAGCCGTCGGGCGGCGCGCCAAGCGAGGCACCCATGGCAAAGCTGGCCCGGTCCTCCCATGTCTCGGCGCCGTGGGGGTGGGTGCCGACGGCCAGGTCCAGGTAAAGCCCGTGCTTCATGCCGCCGTCCCGCGCCGCCTGCCCTGCCGCCGCCAGGGCGCGCTCGGCGCGCCATTGCAGCCAGGCGTGAAAGCGCATCTCTTCGGCCAGTTCCGCCCGCGCGGCCAGGGCGGCGGGCGTGTCGGGCGCGCCAAAGCCGGCCGGCCAGTCGCCCCAGAACGCGCCCAGGCGCGCCGACAGCGCCTGGTGCAGGGCAAAGCGGTCCAGGCTTTCCCCCTGATCCGCCTGCCAGGCGTCAAAGGCCGGATCGCCGGGCCTGCCATCGTATTCGGCCCGCAGCGCCGCCATGCGGGCGGGAATGTCGCGCGCATAATCGACGCGGGGGCCGGTACTGCCGGCGCCGCCGGGCAGGTGGATCACGTTCAGCCGCCGGCGATGCGAGGGGGTATAGGGGCTGAAAAGCTGCGGCAGGGTCGGGAAACCGGCATGGATCGGATTGATGCCCAGGAACGCCGCGCCGTGGCGGGCCATGCCCTGCGCCAGCAGGGCCAGGTCGTCATAGCTGCCGATGCCCGCGGCCGAAATGCCGTAAAGCGGCGCGATCAGCCCCCAGCACCGCGCCGGCGGGGGCAGGTCCGGGGGGGCGCAAAGCAGCGTGTAATTCCGCCCCGCCGCCTCTAGCCGGTGGATGCCCAGCGGCAGCGGCGGCAGCAGGCCGCGCCCTTCGGACTGGGCGCCGTCCTCAAGCGTCAGCCGCCAGGCGTCAAAGCCCGGATCGGGCCGGCTGCCGGGGGCGCAGATCACGTCTTGCGGCAGCCGCCCGGCGTCTTCGTCCAAAAGCGCCGCCTGCGCCTGCGCGGCCGTGGGCGCGGGCCGGCCCAGGGCGGCCAGCAGCGCCACCGCGGTCTCGACCGGGGTTTCGCGCCATTGCCCGGCATGATCGCGAAAGCCGCGCGACACGCCCAGCCGTTCGGCCAGGATCAGGCGGGCATCAGTCATCCTGGTCCCCCTGTTCCAGGTCAAAGGCCAGGACGGATTGCCCGTCCACCGCCAGCCGCTTGGCCCCGACTGCCTGAGGGGCCAGGTCGGGGCGGCTGGTGTCCAGATGCAGCCGCCACCGCCAGCCCTGCGGCGGGTCGGGCAGCACCACGTCCTGCGCGTCGCCATTGTTGAAGACCAGAAACATCGCCTCTTCGCGCTGCGCATAGCCGGGGGTGCCGGCGGCCATGCGCAGCTCGGCGCAGATCACCCGCAGAGCCGGATCGCCCCAGTCGGCCGAGGTCATCTGCCCGCCATCCGGGCGCAGCCAGAACAGGTCGGGCAGCCCGTCGGTCAGGCGCGGGCGCGAATGCAGGAAGCGTTTCTGCCGCAAGACAGGATGGGCGCGGCGAAAGGCGATAAGCCGGCGGGTGAAATCCAGGAAGGCCGGATCGGCGCCCTGCCATTGCACCCAGCCGATTTCGTTGTCCTGGCAATAGGCATTGTTGTTGCCGCCCTGCGAATTGCCCAGCTCGTCGCCCCCCAGCAGCATCGGCGTGCCCTGCGACAACAGCAGCGTCGCCAGAAGGTTGCGGCGCCGGCGCGCGCGGGCATCCAGGATGGCGGGGTCGTCGCTGGCCCCCTCGACGCCCATATTGTCCGAGAAATTCTGCGAATGGCCGTCGCGGTTTTCCTCGCCATTGGCATCGTTGTGCTTTTCGGCATGGCTGACCAGGTCCATCAGCGTGAAACCGTCATGCGCGGTCAGGAAATTGACCGAAGCCGTGGCGGGGCGACCGGAATGGTCGAACTGCCGGGCGGAACCGGCCATGCGGCCGGCAAGCTCGGGCACCTGGTGGTCGTCGCCGCGCCAGAAGCGGCGGATGCCGTCGCGATACTGGTCGTTCCATTCCAGGAACGGCGGCGGAAAGGCGCCAAGCTGATAACCGCCGGGGCCGATGTCCCAAGGCTCGGCGATCAGCTTGACCCGCGTCAGCACCGGATCCTGGCGGATGGCGTCGAAGAACGAGGCGCTGCGGTCGAAGCCGCCGCGCGCCCGCCGGCCCAGGCTGGCGCCAAGATCGAAGCGAAAGCCGTCGACATGCATCACCTCGACCCAATAGCGCAGGGAATCCATGACCATGCGCAGCACCATCGGGTGATTGACGTTCAGCGTATTGCCGGTGCCGGTGTCGTTCACATAATGGCGCGGGTTTTCCTGCAAGCGGTAATAGCTGCGATTGTCCAGGCCGCGAAAGGACAGCGTCGGGCCCATCTCGTTGCCTTCGCCGGTGTGGTTATAGACCACGTCCAGGATCACCTCGATCCCGGCGGCATGCATGCGGGCGACCATGTGCTGGAACTCGGCGATCTGGCCCTTGGCCAGATAGCGCGGGTCGGGGGCGAAAAAGCCCAGCGTCTGGTAGCCCCAATAATTCACCAGCCCCTTTTCCAGCAGGAAGCGGTCGTTCAGGAACGCCTGCACCGGCAGCAGTTCCAGCGCCGTGATGCCCAGCGATTGCAGATGATCCAGCACCGGGTCCGAGGCCAGGCCCAGAAAGCTGCCCCGATGGGCCACGTCGGGGTGCAGCCGGGTCAGGCCCTTGACATGGGCCTCGTAGATCACCGTCTCGGCGATGGGGCGGCGCGGCGGCTGGTCGGGACCCCAGGCGAATGACGGGTCCTCGACCACGCAGCGCGACATGAAGCGGGCGCTGTCGCGGCGGTCGAAGCTTAGATCGGCATCGGGCGAGCCTACGGCATAGCCCATCAGCGCGTCGTGCCAGACCGGGTGCCGGGTCAGCCGCTTGGCATAGGGGTCAAGCAGCAGCTTGTGATAATTGAAGCGATGCCCCTCGGCCGGCGCATAGGGGCCGTCGGCGCGCAGCCCGTAAAGCTGGCCGGGGCGCAGGCCGGGGATGTAGCCGTGCCAGACATCGCCGTCGCGTTCGGGCAGGTCCAGGCGCTGCATCTCGGTCCGCCCGTCGGGCGAGAACAGGCACAAGGTCACCCGGCGCGCATGTTCCGAAAAGACCGCGAAATTCACCCCTTCGCCGTCGAATGTGGCGCCCAGCGGCTCGGGTCGCCCTTCGAAGATGGCGCGCCCGGTCATCAGCCGGCCATCTGCCGGAACAGTTGCGCATAGGCGCGGGCCGAGGCGTCCCAGCCCACCGGATAGGCCATGGCGTTGGCCATCATGCGCTGCCAGGCCGCCGGCTGGCGCCACAGCGCGCAAAGCCGGGTCAGCGCATGGGCCAGCGCGGCGGCATCGACGGGGTGGAATTGCAGCCCCGTCGCCACCCCCGCCGCCAGCCCGGCGGCCGAGGCGTTGATGACCGTATCGGCCAGCCCCCCGGTCAGCGCCACCAGCGGCAAGGTGCCAAAGCGCAGCCCGTAAAGCTGGGTCAGCCCGCAAGGCTCGAAGCGCGAGGGGACAAGGATCGCGTCGCCGCCCGCGATCATGCGCCGCGACAGCGCCTCGTCATAGCCCAACCGCAGCGCGACGCCGGGATGGCCGGCCGCGGCCCGGGACAGGGCGGCCTCCAGATCCGGGTCGCCGGTGCCCAGCACCGCAAGCTGGCCGCCGCATCGCAGCAGCGCCGGCAGCGCCTCGATCAAGAGATCCAGCCCCTTCTGCCCGGTCAGGCGCGAGACCACGACGCAAAGCGGCCCCTCGGCCTCGGGCAGGCCCAGTTCGGCGCGCAGCGCCGCGCGGTGCGGCGCCTTGCCCGCGGGCGCATCGTAAGGCGGGCGCCAGGCATCCAGGTCGATGCCGTTCAGGATGCCGGTGAAATCGGCGGCGCGGTCGGCCAGCACCCCTTCCAGCCCCATGCCGTATTCGGGGGTCATCAGTTCCTCGGCATAGGTCGGGCTGACGGTCGAGACCTTGTCGGCCAGCACGATCCCGGCCTTGAGCGCCGAGATCCGGCCCCAGTATTCAATGCCTTGCGGATTGAAAAGCCCGGCGGGCAGGCGCAGCGTGGACAGCATATGGGCGGGGGCCAGGCCCTGAAAGGCGATGTTGTGGATGGTCAGCAGCGTGCGCACATCCGCCACCCCCGCCTCGCGCAGATAGACCGGGGTCAGCCCCGCCTGCCAGTCATGCAGATGCAGCACCTGCGGCCGCCAGCCCCCGGCCCCCTCGGCCGCGATCAGCGCCGCCGCCCGGCAAAGCGCGGCGAAGCGCTGCGGATTGTCGGGCCAGTCCCGGCCGTCGGGGCCCAGATAGATGCCGCCCGGCCGGTCGAACAGATGCGGCGCATCCAGGACATGCAGCACCCCCCGGCCCAGGGCGCCGCGCAGGATACGGGCCGGGCCGCCGAAAAGGTCGGGAATTTCGCGCAGCACCCTGGCCTGGGCCTGCGCGGCCATCACCGCCGGGTAGCCGGGCAGCAGCACCCGCATCTCTACCCCCTGCCCGGCCAGCGCCGCCGGCAGCGCCCCCGCCACGTCGGCAAGCCCGCCGGTCTTGA
The DNA here is from genome assembly GCF_900156255.1 of Paracoccus thiocyanatus. Lineage (GTDB taxonomy): Bacteria > Pseudomonadota > Alphaproteobacteria > Rhodobacterales > Rhodobacteraceae > Paracoccus > Paracoccus thiocyanatus. Next base: position 21,220 of record NZ_FTMK01000001.1, on the reverse strand, counting down.
CCAGCGGCACACATTCCGAGGCGACGGACAGAACCCTCATGAAGACGCTTCCCTTCGGTCCAGCATGTCCTGCGTGATCAACGTGATGCCCCCGCCCGAGACGCGAAACCACCGCGCATCCTCGCCGGGGTCTTCGCCCACGACCAGCCCTTCGGGGATTCGCACGCCGCGGTCAATGATCACATTGGTCAGCCGCGCGTGCCGGGCCACCGTGACATAGGGCAGCACCACCGCACGGTCGAGGCTGGAATAGGAATTGGTGTGGACCTGGGTGAACAGCAGCGATTCGCGGATCTCGCTGCCCGAGATGATGCAGCCGCCCGAGATCAGCGAACTGACGGCGCTGCCGCGGCGGTCCGGCTCGTCATGGATGAACTTGGCCGGCGGCACCAGTTCGGAATAGGTCCAGATCGGCCAGTCGCGGTCCCAAAGGTTCAGGTCGGGGGTAAAGTTGGTCAGGTCGATATTGGCCCGCCAGAACGCGTCCAGCGTGCCCACGTCGCGCCAATAGGCCGGCGCATCGGGACCCGAGCGCACGCAGCTATCGGGAAAGCGATGCGCCTGCGCTTTGCCGTGCTTGACGATGTCCGGGATCAGGTCCTTGCCGAAATCATGGCTGGAATTGTCGTCCTGCATGTCGCGGATCAGCAGGTCGCGCAGCAGGTCCCAGCGAAAGACATAGATCCCCATCGAGGCCAGCGTCAGTTCGGGATCGTCCGGGGTGCCGGGCGGATCGGCGGGCTTTTCCAGAAAGCCGGTGACGACGTCGCCTTCATCGACCGCCATCACCCCAAAGGCCGAGGCTTCGGACCGCGGCACGGTCAGGCAGCCGATCGTCACATCCGCGCCCGCCGCGACATGGTGGCGGATCATCAGTTCGTAATCCATCTTGTAGATATGGTCCCCCGCCAGGATCAGCACGTAATCGACGCCGTAGCTGTCGATGATGTCGATGTTTTGCGCCACGGCATCGGCGGTGCCGCGATACCACATCGCTTCGTCATAGCGCTGGGATGCGGGCAGGATGTCCAGGAACTCGTTGCGCTCGGCGCGAAAGAAGTTCCAGCCGCGCTGGACATGGCGGATCAGCGAATGCGCCTTGTATTGCGTGGCCAAGGCCATCTTGCGGATGCCCGAATTCAGCGCATTGGACAGGGCAAAGTCGATGATGCGGGACTTGCCGCCGAAATAGACCGCGGGCTTGACCCGCCGGTCGGTCAGTTCGTGCAGGCGCGATCCGCGCCCGCCGGCCAGGATGAAGGCCATGGACCTTCTGGAAAGCCTTTCCTCGTGCGGTGCCATCTGTCAGCCCTCCCCTTTTTCCTTGCCCGGCGCCCGGGCTGTTTCTATGCGGTCGTCGGGTCGTCCCTTACAAAGATCAGCGTGGAAAGCGGCGGCAGCAGCAGATCGGCATGGGCGGGCTGTCCGTGGCTGCCGCCCGGCCGGGCGGTGATGCGGCCCAGATTGCCCCGACCGCCCCCGCCATAGACCCCGGCATCGGTGTTGAGCACCTCGCGCCAGGGGCCCGGCTGCGGAAAGCCCAGCCGCCAGCCGCGGCGCTCGACCGGGGTGAAATTGCACACCACCACCGCCTCGGGATCGCCTGCCCCCCCGCGCCGCAGCCAGGCCAGGATGGAATGGGCGGCGTCGTCGGCCTCGATCCACTGAAAGCCCGCGGGCTCGCAATCCCTGGCGTAAAGCGCGGGCGTCGCGCGATAAAGGGCGTTCAGGTCGCGCACCAGAAGCTGCACCCCATGATGCAGCGGGTTGCCGATCGCGGCCCAGTCGATTTCGCCGTCATGGTCCCATTCGGCGGCTTGGGCGAATTCCTGGCCCATGAACAGCAGCTTCTTGCCAGGATGGCCCCACATGAAGCCGTAATAGGCGCGCAGGTTGGCGAATTTCTCGGCCTCGTCGCCCGGCATCTTGGCCAGCATCGACCCCTTGCCATGCACCACCTCGTCATGGCTGATTGGCAGGATGAAATTCTCGCTGAAGGCGTAGTGCAGGCCGAAGGTCATCTGGTGATGGTGGTGCCGGCGGTGGATGGGATCGCGGCGGATATAGTCCAGCGTGTCGTTCATCCAGCCCATGTTCCACTTGAAGCCGAAGCCCAGGCCGCCCTGATCCACCGGATGCGAGACGCCGGGATAGCTGGTCGATTCCTCGGCCACGGTCATGATCCCCGGCTCTTGGCCATAGGCCAGGCGGTTCATCTCTTGCAGCATGATGATGGCTTCGTAATTCTCGCGCCCGCCATCCTTGTTGGGGATCCATTCGCCTTGGGCGCGGGAATAGTCGCGATAAAGCATCGAGGCCACCGCATCAACCCGCAACCCGTCGACGTGGTATTCCTCTAGCCAATACAGGGCATTGGCGATCAGGTAATTCCTGACCTCGGCGCGGCCGTAATTGTAGATCAGGGTGTTCCAGTCCTGGTGAAACCCCTCGCGCGGGTCGGCATGTTCATAAAGCGCGGTGCCGTCGAACCGCATCAGCCCATGCGGGTCGGTGGGGAAATGGCCGGGCACCCAGTCCAGGATCACCCCCAGCCCGGCCCTGTGCGCGGCGTTCACCAGGTCGCGGAACTCGTGCGGAGGGCCAAAGCGGATGGTGGGCGCAAACAGCCCCACCGGCTGATAGCCCCAGGACCCGTCAAAGGGATATTCGCTGATCGGCAGCAATTCGATATGGGTAAAGCCCATGTCCCTGGCGTAATCGACCAGTTCGCCCGCCGCCTCGCGGTAAGAGATGGGCCGCCCGCCCTCTTTGCGCCGCCAACTGCCCAGATGCACCTCGTAGATCGAGATCGGCCGATCCCGGCGCTGCGCCTGGGCGCGCGCGGCCATCCAGTCGCCATCAGACCAGCCATAGCCCGCGATGTCGCGCACCACCGAGGCGGTGGCCGGCGGGTGCTGGGCGCCGAAACCGACCGGGTCGGCCTTTTGCGCCAGCCCGCCATAGGCGCCCAGGATCTCGTATTTATAGGCCGCGCCTTCGGCCAAGCCGGGCATGAAGATTTCCCAGACCCCGGTTGCGCCGCGCCTGCGCATGACATGGCGCCGCCCGTCCCAGGCATTGAAATCCCCGATCAGCGAGACGCGGCGCGCATTGGGCGCCCAGACCGCGAAATGCGTGCCCGCCATGCCTTGATGCGTCATCACATGCGCTCCCAGGGCCTGCCACAGCCGGCGATGGGTGCCTTCGCCCAAAAGATATTCGTCCATCTCGCCCAGGACCGGGCCAAAGCGATAGGCATCTTCGACCAGCCATTCCCGACCCTGGGCGCGACCGCGCAAAAGATAGGGTTCCGCGCCCGGCACCTTGCCGTGAAACAGGCCAGGATGGCCGGCAACCGGGTCCAGCGGATGCGCCTGGCTTCCCAGCATCGCCGCCATCTCGGCCGCGCCGGGATCAAAGGCGGTGACATGGCGGAGGCCGCCCCGCCGATGCGGGCCCAGCACCGCAAAGGGATCGTCGAAACGCCCGCCGGTGATGCCGGTCAGCATCGCGGGATCGCCAAGGTCCTTTGGGTCGATCTGCGCCATGGTGCCCCCTTTGCGATGGCCCTATTCCCGCCCCAGCAGGCTTTGCGCGCCCCAGATGTCCTGCATGTAGCCGCGAATGGCCCGATCCGAAGAAAACCAGCCCGAGCGCGCCAGGTTCCGCGCCGCCATCCGCGCCCAGCCGTCCCGGTCGGCATAGGCCCGGTCGACCTGGCGCTGCGCGCGCCAGTAATCGGCGAAATCCGAACAGACCAGGAAATAATCCGCCCCGGTCAGGTTCGCGACGATATCGCCGTAACGGTCCGGCTCGTCGGGGCAGAAGGTGCCCGAACGGATCGCCTCGATCGCGCGGGCCAGGCGCGGATCGGCGGCGATGGCCCGGCCGGCATGGTCGGGAACCAGGCGCCGCGCCTCGGCCTCTTCGGCGGTCAGGCCGAACAGGAAGAAGTTCTCGGCCCCCACCCGTTCGCGGATTTCCACATTGGCGCCGTCCAGCGTGCCGATGGTCGGCGCGCCGTTCAGGGCGAATTTCATGTTGCCGGTGCCCGACGCCTCTTTCCCGGCGGTCGAGATCTGTTCCGACAGGTCGGCGGCCGGGATCAGCCGTTCGGCCAGGGTGACGTTGTAATTCGGCAGATAAAGGATTTGCAGCCCTTCATTCGTCGCCGGGTCGGCGTTGACGACAGCGGCCACGTCGTTGATCAGCCGGATGATCTGCTTGGCCAGGACATAGCCCGGCGCGGCCTTGCCGGCAAAGATCTTGACCCGCGCCGGCCAGCCGCCGCCCGGATCGTCGCGCATCGCCTGCCACAGCGCGATGGCTTCCAGGATGTTCAGGTGCTGGCGCTTGTATTCGTGGATGCGCTTGATCTGCACATCGAAAAGCGCATCCGGGGCCAGCGCCACGCCATGTTCGCGCAGGGTCCAGTCGCACAGATCGGCCTTGTTCGCGGCCTTGGCGGCGGCGAAACGCCCCAGCCAGCCGTCATCGGCGACATGGGGCTCTAGCCGCTGCAATTGTTCCAGATCGGCAATCCAGCCCCGGCCGATGGTTTCGCAGATCAGCCGCGACAGGCGCGGGTTGCATCCCAAAAGCCAGCGCCGCGGCGTGACGCCATTGGTCTGGTTCACGATGCGGTCGGGATGCAGCCGGTGCCGGTCGGCGAAAACCGTGGTCTTCATCAGCCCGGTATGCAGCGCCGAGACGCCGTTCACCCGGTTCGACAGCATGAAGGCCAACTCGCCCATGCGGACCCGGCCCTGGTCCCTGGCCCCGCCCCGGCGGTCGGGATGCGCGCCGGCGTCGGCCGCGTCGATACGTTCGATAATCTGCAAATGCCGCGGCAGCAGGTCCGAAAACAGCCCCTCGCCCCAGCTTTCCAGCGCCTCGGGCAGCAGCGTGTGGTTGGTATAGTTCACGCAGGCCCTGGTGATGTCCAGCGCCTCGTCAAAGGGCAGGCCGCGTTCGTCATGCAGGATGCGCAGCAGTTCCGGCCCGGCGATGGCGGGATGGGTGTCGTTGAGCTGGATCGCCACCTTGCGCGGCAAGAGCCGAAGATCGCCATGCTCGACCTCGAACCGGCGCAGGATGTCGCGGATCGAGGCGGCCGAGAAAAAATATTCCTGCGTCAGCCGCAGCCGCTTGCCCTTTTCCGTCGAATCCTGCGGATAAAGCACGCGCGAGATGGTGCGCGCCAGCGCCTCGGCCTCGGCAGCGGCGGTGAAATCGCCGGCGTTGAAGCGGCTCAGGTCGAAGGGATCGACCGCGCGCCCCGCCCATAGCCGCAGCGTATTGGCCCAGTTCCCCGGCCAGCCGATGACCGGGACGTCGAAGGCTTCGGATTGCACGAAGCTTTCCGGCTCCCAGACCGGCTTGCCCTGATGCGTGGCGACATGGCCGCCGAATCCCAGGGTGAAACGCGCCTCGGGCCGCTCGAACTGCCAGACGAAGGGCTGGACCAGCCAGTCTTCGGGCGCCTCGACCTGCCGGCCCGCGGCAAAGCTTTGCCGAAACAGCCCATGTTCATAGCGGATGCCGTAGCCATGGGCCGGGCAGCCGATCGTGGCCAGCGATTCCATGAAACAGGCCGCAAGCCGCCCCAGCCCGCCATTGCCCAGCGCCGCGTCCGGTTCGTCCAGCAGCAGGGCGCGGTAATCCAGGCCAAAGCCCTCCACCGCCGCCTGCGTCTCGTCCGCCAGTTGCAGGTTGACGATATTGTCCTGAAGCAGCCGGCCGATCAGGAATTCCATCGACAGGTAATAGACCCGCTTGGCGCCGGCGCGCCGGGTGGCGCGGGCCGATTCCATCCAGCGGTCCACGATGCGGTCGCGCACCGCATGGCTCAGCGCCAGCCGCCAGTCGAAAAGCTGCGCATGGTCGGGATCCTTGCCCAGCGTATAGGTCAGGTGCCACAGGATCGCGTCGCGGATGCCGGACTTGGGCGGATCGTCCCTGGCCATGGATCACCTTCGCTCGCAGCCAGGCCCGCTGCGGGCCTGTCTACTGGCTTACGCCATCCATCATCGAAAGCAAGCGCGGCGGCGGGCCGGGCGCCCGGCCCCGGTCGGGTCAGAAATCCAGGCCCAGGTCCAGCGTGCGCGCCGAATGGGTCAGCGCCCCGACCGAGATGTAATCGACCCCCGTCGCCGCCACCTCGGCCACGCGCGCCAGGCGCATGTTGCCCGACGCCTCCAGCACCACCCGGCCGCTTGCCATGGCCACCGCCTCGTGCAGCGCGGCCGTCTCCATATTGTCCAGCAGCACGACGTCGGCGCCGCCTTCGTCCAGCACCTGGGCGAACTGGTCCAGCCGGTCCACCTCGATCTCGACCCGCATCATGTGCGAGGCCCGCGCCTTGACGGCTTGCAGCACCGGACGGATGCCGCCCGCCGCGGCGATGTGGTTGTCCTTGATCAGGATCGCATCCGACAGGCTGAAGCGGTGGTTGAAGCCGCCGCCATGCAGCACCGCCTGTTTCTCGACCAGGCGCAGGCCGGGCGTGGTCTTGCGGGTGCAGGTGATGCGGGCGCGCGTGCCCGCCGCCTGGGCCACGAAATCCGCGGTCTGGGTGGCGATGCCCGCCAGCCGGCCGGCAAAGTTCAGCGCCACCCGCTCGGCCGAAAGGATCGAGGCCGCCTCGCCCTCGATCTCGGCCAGCGTGTCGCCGGGCTGGAAGCGGCTGCCATCGGCATGGCGCTGCCGCCAGTCCAGGCTTGGGTCGATCAGGCGAAAGGCGATGGCCGCCAGTTGCATCCCCGAGGCCACGCCCGCCTCGCGCGCCACGATCCGCGCCCGGTAGCGGGTGCCGGCCGGGATCACCGTGCGGGTGGTGATGTCGCCATAGGTGCCCAGATCCTCGGTCAGCGCGGCCCGGACCAGCGGTTCCAGGATCATCTCGGGCAGAGGGGGCATCTGGGTCATGTCGTCTCCGGTTCAAGCGAGGCGCGCAGGGCCAGCGCCTGCGAAAGCCGCAGGCGCGAGCGGCGCCCTTCGGGCAGGGTCTGCGGGAAATCGGTGCGGCAATGCGCGCCGCGGCTTTCCTGCCGCATCAGCGCCGCGGCGGCGATCAACGTGGCGGTGGCGGTCATGTTCAAAAGCGCCGGGCAATCGGGCTGCGCCGCCTCGATGGCGGCGATCTCGCGCAGGCAGCGGGTCAGGCCCTGGGCATCGCGCAGGACGCCCGCGCCCTCGGTCATGGCGCGGCGCAGGCGGGCGACCAGCGCCGGGTCGGGCGTGGGGCCGGGCGGCAGGTCGGGTAGCGTCACCAGGGCCGCGTCCTGCACAGGACCAAGCCGCGCCTCGATTGACAGCGCGCAGCGGCGGGCAAAGACCAGCGCCTCCAAAAGCCCGTTCGAGGCCAGCCGGTTCGCGCCGTGCAGCCCGGTCGAGCTTGCCTCGCCGCAGACCCAAAGCCGGTCGAGGCTGGCGCGCCCGTCGTCATCCACCGCCACCCCGCCCATGTGGTAATGCGCGGCGGCGGCGACCGGGATCGGCTGGCGCGTCGGGTCGATCCCCGCCCGCGCACAGGCACCGGCGACGGCCGGAAACTCGGCCAGGATACGGTCGCCCAGGCAGGCGCGGGTGTCCAGCACCGGCCGCAAGCCCGCCTGCGTCTGGGCATAGATCGCGCGCGCCACCACGTCGCGCGGCGCCAGTTCGGCATCGGGATGCAGGGCCGCCATGAAGCGTTCGCCCAGCCGGTTCAGCAGATGCGCCCCTTCGCCGCGCAGCGCCTCGGTCGCCAGCGGCGCGGGGTCTTGGCCGCAATCTATGGCGGTGGGGTGGAACTGCACGAATTCCGCATCCGCGATCTGGGCCCCCGCCCGCGCCGCCATGCCGATGGCCTGGCCGCGGATGCGCGGCGGGTTGGTGGTCAGCGCATAAAGCCCGCCCGAGCCGCCGCCCGCCAGCAGCACCGCAGGCGCGCGGATCAGGACCGGGGCCGAACCCTGCGGACCGGCAAGCGCCACCTCGACCCCCGCAACCGCGCCGTCCTGGGCGCGCAGGCCGGTGGCGACCACCCCCTCCAGCACCTGCACCGAAGGCGCCTCGCGCAGGCAGGCGACCAGCGCGCGCATGATCTCGGCCCCGGCCTGGTCGCCGCGCACCCGCACGACGCGGGCAAAGCCGTGCGCCGCCTCGCGCGACAGCACATAGCCGCCGTCCGGCTTGCGGTCGAAGGGGGTGCCCAGCCGGGTCAGGTCCAGGATATGCGCTCGCGCCTCTTGCGTGACCAGCGCCGCGATGGCGGGATCGACGGTGCCCGCCCCGGCGCGAAGCGTGTCGCGGGCATGGGCCTGGGCGCTGTCGGCGGGGTCCATGGCCGCCGCCACGCCGCCCTGCGCCCAGGCGGAACTGGCCCCACGGCCCAGAACCTCGGGCGAGATCATCAGCACCGGGCGCGGCGCCAGTTTCAACGCCGCGTAAAGCCCGCCCAGCCCCGCGCCGACGATGACGACGCGGTCGGTCGAAAGCTCGCGCATCCGTCAGGCCGCCAGGCGCTGCGACAGGTCGATCATGCGCTGCACCGCCAGGCGGGCACGGTCCGCGACCTTGGGATCGACCTCGACCACGCCGGTCATGCTGTGCAGCGACCACAGCACCTTTTCCAGGGTGATCTTCTGCATATAGGGGCACATGTTGCAGGGACCCAGGAACTCGACATCCGGGTTCGCGTCCGAGATGTTCGAGGCCATCGAGCATTCGGTGACCAGCATCACCTGCTTCGGCCGCTCAGTCTCGACCCAGCCCTGGATATTGGCGGTCGAGCCGGCGTAATCGGCCTCGGCCACCACGTCGGGCGGGCATTCGGGATGGGCGATGATCTTCAGCCCCGGATTCCAGGCGCGGAAATCGCGCAGGTCCTGGGGCGTGAACTGTTCATGCACGATGCAGGCCCCGTCCCACCAGACCACGCGCTTTTGCGGCACCTGCTTGGCCACGTTCTGCGCCAGCCACTTGTCGGGGGTCATGATCACCGTGTCGCCCGGCATCGCCGCGACGATCTGCGCCGCATTGGCCGAGGTGCAGCAGATGTCGGACGCGGCCTTTACCTCGGCGGTGGTGTTGACATAGCTGACCACCGGCGCGCCGGGGTAGCGCGCGCGCATTTCCGCGATCCCTTCGGCGGTGATGCTTTCGGCCAGCGAGCAGCCGGCCGCCATGTCGGGCATCAGCACGGTTTTCTGCGGGTTCAGGATCTTTGACGTCTCGGCCATGAAATGCACGCCGCATTGCACGATCACCTGCGCCTCGACCTGGGTCGCGGCAATGGCCAGCGCCAGGCTGTCGCCCACCACGTCCGAAATGCCGTGATAGATCTGCGGCGTCATGTAGTTATGCGCCAGCACCACGGCGCCGCGTTCCTTTTTCAGCTGGTTGATCGCGGCAACATAGGGGGCATGGATCGCCCAGTCGGGCCAGGGCATCACGCGGCCCATGCGGGCATGGATGTCGGCCATGCGCTCGGCCAGGTCGAGCGACGGTTCCAGATCGTAATGCGAGCCAAGCTCGCTGCGGATGGTCGTCAGATCGAGCATTCGGTCCCCCCACTCTGCCCGCGTCGCCATGGCCCCGATATAATGCGCCCCGCCCCCGATGCCAGCGGCCGCCGTAGCCTGTAAGTCGGGCTTCCTAACCCATGGATGACGTTCGGGCAACGCAAATGCTACAAATCGCCGGCGGCATGGTGTCCCGGTCCGCGATGCCCCGGCGCCCCGCGGCTTAGCCGGTCCAGACGGCCGGGATCAGCCCCCTAAGGGCATTGCCCACCCACAGTCGCGCGCGCGGCAGTTCCGCGGCCGGCAGGGTTTCTTCGCGGCAAAGCCCCTGGGCCAGCATCGCGGCGCGCAGCACCCCCGGCAAAAGGCCGCAGGACAGGGGCGGGGTCCGCATCCCCCGGCCCAGATCGAAGAACAGCGTGGTGATGGTGCCTTCGCAGACCTGGCCGCGCTCGTTAAGGAAAAGCAGCTCGTCGACCCCTTGGGGCATGGCGGCGCGGGCGTCGTCGTATTGTTGCCGCCGCGTGGTCTTCAGCCGCAGCCAGGGATCGTCCGAAGCCAGGCTTGCGCCCGCCAGGGCCAGCCGCCATTCGCCGCGCGCGGGCGGCAGGGGGGCGCGCGTCACCGCGATCCGCCCGGCGCGGTCCAGCGTCAGCCGCAGCCTTGCCGGCACGCCCTGGGGTGCGGTCAGCGCCGCCCGCGCCGCCGCCCCGTCGCAGGGCCAGCCAAGCGCCCGCGCGCTGGCCGCAAGCCGCGCCAGATGCCCCTCGATCCGCGGGCAGCCGGCGCCGTCCCACAGCACCGTTTCGATCAGCCGCAATCCGGGGTCGTCAGATCCTGCACGTAGCGCGCTTTCCACAGCGCCTCCTCCCATTCGCCCTCGGCGGTGGAATCCTGCACCACGCCGCCGCCGACATTCAACGTCACTTCGCCATCCGGCCAGATCGACAGGGTGCGGATCGCGACCGAGAAACAGGCCGCGCCGTCCGGCCCCATCCAGCCGATGCTGCCGCAATAGACGCCGCGCGGGAACGGCTCGACCTCGCGGATGATCTGCATGGCGCGGATCTTGGGCGCGCCGGTGATCGAGCCACAGGGAAACAGCGCCCGCAGCAGCGCGCCCAGTTCCGCCGGGCGGTCCAGTTGGCCCACGACGCGCGAACTCATCTGGTGGACGGTAGCAAAGCTGTCCACGGCGAAAAGTTCGGGCACCCGCACCGAACCCAGGCGCGAGATGCGCGAGATGTCGTTGCGCAGCAGGTCCACGATCATCAGGTTCTCGGCGCGGTTCTTTTCCGACGCCGCAAGCCCCGCCGCCAAGGCCGCGTCACGCGCGGGATCGGGGTCGCGCGGCGCGGTGCCCTTCATCGGCCGCGCCTCGATCCCGCCCTGCGCGTCCAGGCGAAAGAACAGTTCGGGCGAGCGCGAGACGACGACCGGCCCCGCCCCCAGATCGGCATAGGCGCCAAAGCCCACCGGCTGGCGCGCGGCCAATGCGGCATAAAGCTCCAGCGCCGAGCCAGAGACCAGGCGCGAGCCAAGGGGAAAGGTCAGGTTGACCTGATAGCAGTCGCCCGCGGCGATATAGTGGCGCGTCCGGGCAAAGGCGGCTGCATAGTCGGAACGGGAAATCAGCGGCGCAACCGGGCCAAGCCGGGCCGCATCGCCCGCCGGCAGCGGCGGCGCGGGCCGGGGCGCGTCATAGACCCCAAAGGCCAAAAGCGGCGCGCGCCTTGCGTCCGGCATGGCCCCGGCCAGCGCCGGCTCCAGCGCATAGCCCAGCTCATAGGACAACCAGCCCGCGATCCAGGCCCCCTGGCGGCGCCGCGCCTCTAGCCGGGCCAGGGCGGCGGCGACCTGGTCGGGCCGGTTGACGACCAGCACTTCCTGCGGGTCCTGGAACAGGACCGGCCCGCCTGCGGGGCCGAATTCGCAAAGGATCACGCACGCCTCCATTCTTGGCGCGCGGGGTAGCATGGGCAGGCGGGCGGGAACAATGGCCGCCTGCCGCCGAATGGACGACGCCGCCCTTTGGCCGGCGCCGCAAGGGCCTGGCCGCAGCCTGGCCGTAACCTGGCCGCAGCTTAGCTGTTCAGCAGGCGGCGCAGGCTGGCCAGCGCGCGCTCGCTTTCCTCCTGATAGCCGATCAGGCCGGCATATTCGCCGTTGCCGTCGAACAGCAGCATGGTCGAGGAATGGTCCATGGTGTAGTCCCCGCCCTCCAGCGGCGATTTGCGCGCATAGATGCGGAATGCCTTGACCGCCTTGGCGATTTCTTCGGGCGTGCCCGAAACGCCCACCACGCCCGGCACCCACGAGACATATTCGCGCAGCCCCTCGACCGTGTCGCGCTCGGGGTCGACGGTGACGAAGAACACCCGCAGGTCACGGCCTTCCTCGCCCAGTTCCTGCTGCCAGCCGGCGATGTCGCCCAGCGTGGTCGGGCAGACATCGGGGCAATGGGTGAAGCCGAAGAACACCGCCGAAGGCTGGCCCTTCAGCGTCGCCTGGGTGAATTCCGTGCCATCGGTGGCCGCCAGCCGGTAATCGCCCCGCCCCAGCGCCGCCGTGCCCGCATCCACGATCGAGCCGGTGCCGGCGCGGGGTGCGATGAACTGGAACCAGCCCAGCCCGACCAGCGCCAGCGCCACCAGCGCCCAAAGCGCATAGCGCAGGGGTTTCAGCCCGGATTTCCGCTCAGTGCCCTTCATGGCCGCCTCCTTCATGCATCACCGCCGCGGCATTGCGCGGCCCGATGGCCAAGGGCAAGCTGACCTCGCCCGCCTTTTCGAAGGTCAGCGTGACATCGACCGTCTCGCCCTCGACCAGCGGCTGTTTCAATTCCATGAACATCAGGTGATAGCCGCCGGGCTTGAGTTCAACCGTGCCGTCGGCGGGAATGGGCAGGCCCTCGGGCAAGGCGCGCATCCGCATCACCTCGCCCTCCATCGCCATTTCGTGGATCTCGGTGCGGCCGGCGACATCGGTTCGGGCCGTGACCAGCCGGTCGGCGGCCCCGGCATTATCGATGGTCAGAAAGCCGCCGGCCACCGGCGCGCCGGGCGGCGTGGCGCGGCTGAAGGCGCCGCGAAGCGTCAGGTCCCCCAGCGTCACCGCGCCCTGGGCCGTGGCGGGGACCGACATGGCCGCGCCATGGGCATGGTTATGGGCCTGGGGCTGTTTCGTGCCGGAATCGGCCAGTGCCGGGGCGGCCGCAAGGCCAAGGATCGAAGCGCAGATTGCTGCGAAAACACGGGTTTGCATGGTCATCCTCATCCAATGGAAAGCGCGGCGCCGAAGGCGGGCCGCCGTTGTTCGGGGTAGTTTTCCGTCAGATGAAACGGGGCGGGCCGCGGGCCAGGGGCGCGGGGGCCGCAAGTCCGGGCGGCGCGGCCGCCGGTTCGGGCCATAGCGCTAGCCCGGCCGCCTGGGGCGCGGGCAGCGGCCCGCCTGCCGCGGCGCCCGGCATCAGCGGCTGGCCGTGCAGGCTCCAGTCGCAGGCATGCGGGCCGTCATGGGGCGTCTCGTCCGCCGGGACCAGGCTGCCATCGGCGGCCACCGCCATCTGGACCGGCCCGTCGCCCGAACACAGCACCACGCTGATGGTGCCCTGGGCGTCGCGGGCGACCATGGTGCCCGGCAGGATCGCCGAGAACAGCAGGAAGGGCAGCACCGCCAGCCAGCGCCACCAGGACCGCGACAGCGCGCCGCGTTCAGGCCCCTTTGCCCGATATCCGTTCCGAACCCGCATGGGCCAAGACCTGTCAGAAATCCGCGCCGCTGGAAAGGGCCAATCTGGCCGCCCCCGATCCTGTCGCCCCCGATCCCGCCGCCACTAAAAAGCCGGACCCGCCGCGGGGGCGGGTCCGGCGCAGGGCCGACAGCGTTTCGGACGCCTTACCAGTAGTCGCCGCGCGACCGATTGCGCCAGGTTCCGCCCATGCGGTCATCCAGGCGGTCATAGTCGCGGCGGCTGCGGTCGGCATCATCGCGGGCCTGGTCCATGCGGCGGCGGCGCTCGGCATCCTCGTCGCCGAACCACGAGGACACCTCGTCCCCGGCGCGGTCCATCCAGTCGCGCTCGCCGCGGTCGCGATCGCCTTGCCAGCCGCGCCGGTCCGAGCGGTCGTAATCGCCCCGGCCATAGCCCTGGTCGCGCCGGAAATCGCGCGCGGCGTAATCGTCGTCATAGCCGCGCGACCTGCCGGAATAATCCCCATAGGGGGTGCCATAGGCACCGCGCCCGTAATCGCCATAGCGGTCCGTCCGGCCATAATCGCCGCTGCCATAGCTGCTGCGGTCGTCGTCGCGGCCATAGCGCGCCTGGCCATAGCTGCCGCGCCCGTAATCGCGACCGGCATCGTCCCGATTCCAGCGATTGCGGTCTTCATCCCTCCAACGATCTGCCATGCTGTCCTCCTGTGTCACGGATAGATCACAGCCGCCGGCGACGGCTGGGTGCGGACAACCAAGGCCCGGCCCGAATGTTCCCGCATCCGCCAAAAAAGCGCGCCGTCCTACCAGATCTGGGCCGGGCGGGCGATCATCAGCCAGAAGATGCCCAGAACCGCCGCAAAGGCGGGAAAGCCAAAGACGAACCAGGTCCAGAACAGCCGGAAATAGCGCGGCGGCAGGCCCTGCCCGCTTTCCAGCGCGGCAAGGGCAAGGTCGCGCATCTGCATCTGCATCCAGACCACCGGCAGCCAGAAGACGCCGGTCAGCAGGTAAAGCAGCAGCGACAGCACGATCCAATGGTCCGACAGCGCGTAGCCAAGATGCCAGACCAGCGCCAGCCCGGTCAGCGGCTGCGCCACGACCGCCGTGGCGGTGAACAGGAAATCGGCGATCACCACGATCCGCGCCACGCCCGCAATCAGCGCCACCCGGCCCGACAAATGCGCCAAGAGCATGAAGAAGGCGATGCCCGCCCCCGTCCCCAGCAGCACCGAGGCGCCGATGATATGCAGGTATTTCAGCGCATAATACAGCATCAGCGTTCGTCCAGGATGGCAAGCGCCATGAAATGCGCGACCAGGATCGGCCAGATCTTCAGCAAGGGGCCAAGCGGCTCGTTCCACAATTCCGGCAGCAGCAGCGTGCCGGCGACGATGTAGAAGCATGAAAGCCCGATGGCCGCCCACAGGCCACGCCGCGTCGTCCCGCGCCAGGCGATGGCAAGCCCGATGGCCAGATCGGCAAGCGCCCCGGCCACGACGCCCGGCCCGGCCAGCGCCCCCGTCTCGGCGCGGTGCATCAGGTCCAGCCCGTTCTGGAACCCGGTGGTCAGCGAGATGATGGCGGTCAGCGTCCAGAACAGCACCAGCACCACGAACAGCACGGGCTTGAGGAAATACAGCCGCGCAAACCAGCGTTCCTGGACCGAGGCGGGCCTTTGGGCAAGCGCCTGGGCCAGGCTGCGCGGCGCGATCCCGGTCGCCTGGCGCCAGGGTGCCGGATCGCCGATGGCGCCATGGGCGATCTCGCGCCGGGCGGTGCTGCGCAGCGGCGGCCGCCAGCCCAGCCGGGCAACCATGTCGCCCAGCCGATAAAGCAGCGCCGCGACCCAGCCCGGCAAGGCCAGGCGGCGCGCCGGTTTCCAGCCAAGCCAGGCGCGGTGAAGCGCGACCACCTTGTCGAAAGACAGCCGTTCCGGCCCCGCCAGGTCCAGCGCCATCCTGGCAGGCGCGTCGGGGCGCAGGAAAAAGGCGACGGTGTCGGCCACATCCTCCAACGCCACGACCTGCAAGGGGCCGGTGCCGGGCATGATCGGCACCACCGGCAGCGCGGCAAGGCCGCGGATCAGCGCGCTGGCGCCATAGGCCGGACCGCCCAGCACCACCGAGGGGCGCAGGATGACCCAATCCAGGTCCAGCCCCGCCAGCGCCCGGTCGCCGGCAAGCTTGCTGGCCGAAAAGGCCGATGCCTGATGCCGTTCGACCCCGATGGCCGAGAAATGCACGACCCGGCCGACCCCGGCCATGGCGCAGGCGCGAAACAGCGCCTCGGCCCCGGTCGCGTGCGCGGTGCCGGTATCTTCGCGCGGGTTGTCCTGCAAGACGCCGACGCAATTGACCACCGCGTCGATCCCGCGCAGATGCGGCAGCCAGACCTGGGGGTCGGTGGCCTGGGCGAAATCGACGCGCAGCCAGTCCGATACCGCGCCAAAGCCGGTGCGGCGGGCGCTGCGGCTGACGCCGATCACGCGATGCCCCTGGGCCGCCAGCCGGGCGCAGACGCTTTGCCCGATCAGCCCCGTCGCCCCGGTGACCATGACGGTCGTCATCGCCAACCCCCCGTCGCTGCGCGCTTCATCGCGGATCCTTCCCTTGCTATGGCTGCCGATAGGCGCTGCCGTTTTCGGCCGTGGCCGGGTCGCGGACATAGCGGCCGCCCCGCGGCACGGCGATGTCTTCGAAATCGCGCGCCAGCCGGAACAGCGCCCGGCCCATCCCCTGCCCCGCCAGCGCCGGGCCGTGGCCGGTGACAAGAAGCTGCGGCCCCAGCGCGGCCAAAAGCTGCACCGAGCGGTGCGCCGCCGCCCAGTCGGGGGTGAAATAGCGCGGCGGGCCGTGCATCTCGGGCTGCTGGACCATCACCTCATAGGCGGATTCCTGGCCGGTCGCGATGACCGCGTCGCCGGCCGCCAGCACGCCGTCGCGCTCGCGCCACAGCGAGACATGGCCCGGCGCATGGCCCGGCGTGTGCAGCCAGCGCCATTCTGGCATCGCGGGAACCGAGCCATCCTGGGGCAGCGGCCTAAGCCGGGCGCCCAGATCGACCGGCCCGGTGGGATAAAGCGGCGACAATATCGTCATCAGACCGCCGCCGACCCAGGGGTCGGCCGGCGGATAGGCGGCGGTGCCGTCCAGATAGGGCCGCTCCAGCATATGGGCATAGATCGGCACGTCCCATTCCTCGGCCAGCGCCGCGGCCGAGCCGACATGGTCGAAATGCCCATGCGTCAGGATGATCGCCGCCGGCCGCGCGTCGCCATAGCGGCGGCTGGCCCGGTCGCGTATGGTCCCGGCCGAACTGGCCAGGCCGGTGTCGATCAGCACCCAGCCATCGCTGCCGGGCCTGCCGTAGAACAGGCAGTTCACGATGGACAGGCGCAGGCAGGCCAGATCTTCGGCCAGGCCGTTGGTGCCGTCCCCGCCATCCTCGACCGGGGCAAGGCAGGCATCATCAAGCTTGATCTGCGTGGTCATCGGCGCGTCCTTCATGGTTTCATGGCCTTGCAGGGGCAGCGGTGAACCGCCAGGCCGCGGCTTTGTTCCTGGGCGCGGCGGGCGGCGTTTCGGAACAATGCGCGCCGGCAGGGGTTGCGCACGCATGACGTGCAGGGAAATCGCAGCCCCGCATCGGCCGCAACCAGACGCGCCGCGCGGCCGACGCACCCGGTTCCGGGACGCGACGCCCTGGGGTTTTCAGTTCCGCGTTTTCAGTTCCGCCGTCGGCGCAATCCACCAGATCAGGAGATGGACGATGTCGCATGAAGTTTGGAACGGGCCGCGGGCCGCCCTGGCCGCCTGCATGATGCTGGCCGCCTGCGCGGCACCGACGCCGCAGGGCGGGCCCGACGACGTGCAGGCCGCGCCGCCCGGCCGCGTCGATTGCGAGGCGCCAAGCGCCCAGGTCATCGCCCTGGGCGTGGCCGCGACGAACCGGGCGCGGGCGCAGGCCGGGCTTTCCCCGGTCAGCGCCAATGCGCTGCTGTCGCGCGCGGCGGCCGCGCATGCCTGCGACATGGCGCAGCGCGGGCGCATGACCCATGCCGGCAGCCGCAGCAGCGGCCCGGCGCAAAGGATCAAGGCGCTGGGATATGCGCCGCGCATCACTGCCGAAAACATCGCCGCCGGTCCCTATGACGCCGGGCAGGTGCTGCGGGAATGGAACAGTTCCGGTGGCCATCTGGCCAATATCCTGATCCCCCAGGTCCGGCAGTTCGGCATCGGCTATGCCACCGGCGCGGACGGCCGCACCCGGTTCTGGGCCGCGGTCTATGCCGCGCCCCGCTAGGACGCATGAAGGACCGCCGCCGCCCCGCCGCCTGCCAGGGACGAAAGGGGCCTTCGGACCTTGCCGAAAGCCCCCTTGCGCGGTTCAGTCGTCGCTTGCGGCGTCGGCGGGGTTGACCATCGCCTCCAGGATCGACGGCAGGTCGATGATGCCGACCAGCACTTCGCCGTCGCGCACCTGCGCGTGGGACACCCCGGCCTTGGTCATGCGGCGCGCCACAAGGTCAAGCTTGGAGCGCGCCTTAACGGTAAACTCGGGCAACCGCTCGCCGGTGGCGGGCGCGGCGATGGTGCGCGCCTCGATGATGCGGCCGCGGTTCACCTCGCGCACGAATTCGGCGATATAGGCGTTGGCGGGCCGCAGGACGATATCCTGGCCGTTGCCCACCTGCTCCATCGCGCCGTCGCGCAAGACGGCGATCTTGTCGCCCAGCCGCAGCGCCTCGTCCAGGTCATGGGTGATGAAGACGATGGTCTTGCGCAATTCCTGCTGCAATTCCAGCAGGATCGACTGCATGTCCATGCGGATCAGAGGGTCCAGCGCCGAAAACGCCTCGTCCATCAGCAGGATCTCGGCATCATTGGCCAGCGCCCGCGCCAGGCCCACGCGCTGCTGCATGCCGCCGGAAAGCTGGCGGGGATAATAGTCCTCGTAGCCCTCCAGCCCGACGCGGCCGATCCAGTGGCGGGCGCGCTCTTCGGCCGCGGCGATGCCGCGGATGTCCAGCCCGTAGGCTACGTTGCGCAGCACCGTGCGATGCGGCAGCAGCGCGAATTTCTGGAACACCATCGCAGTCTTTTGCCGGCGAAAGCCGCGTAGCTGCGCCGGGGTCATTGTCACCACGTCCAGCCCGTCGTAAAGCACCTGCCCCGCCGTGGGCCGGATCAGCCCGTTGATATGGCGGATCAGCGTCGACTTGCCCGACCCCGACAGCCCCATGATGACGGTGATGCGGCCATGCGGGATGGTCAGGTTGATGTCCTGCAAGCCCAGCACATGGTTGTGGCGGTCGTTCAGTTCGGCCTTGGTCAGCCCGCCCTTGACCGCATCTATATGGCGATGGGCGTCGGGGCCGAAGATCTTGTAGAGATCGCGGATTTCGATGTCATGCGTGCCCGCCTTGTTCATCTGCCGGCCTCCGTGTGCTTTTGCAGCCGCTTGCCATAGGCCTGCGTGGTGCGGTCCATGATGATGGCGATCGCGACGATGGCCAGGCCGTTCATCACCCCCATGGTGAAATATTGCTGGTTGATCGCCTGAAGCACCGGCTGGCCCAGGCCCCGCACCCCGATCATCGAGGCGACGACGACCATGGCAAGGCTCATCATGATGGTCTGGTTGATCCCGGCCATGATCGTCGGCAATGCCAGCGGCAGTTGCACGTCGCGCAGCTTTTGCCAGCCGGACGAGCCAAAGGCCTCGGCCGCCTCCAGCACGTCGGGCGCCACCTGCCGGATGCCCAGATTGGTCAGCCGGATCACCGGCGGAATGGCATAGATCACCACGGCGATCAGCCCCGGCACCTTGCCCAGGCCAAAGATCATCACCACCGGGATCAGATAGACAAAGCTCGGCATGGTCTGCATCATGTCCAGGATCGGCGTCACCAGCCCGCTTGCGCGGTTCGACTGCGCCATGACGATGCCCACGGGGATGCCCATCACCACGGCGATCAGGGTGCAGACCAAGACCATGGCGATGGTGCGCATCGTGTCCTCCCACATGCCGAAATAACCGACCAGCAGAAGCGCCAGCACCGATCCCAGCGCGATCCTCCAGCTTCGGCTAAGTAGCCAGATCCCGGCGGCCAGCACCACCAGCACCAGCGCCCAGGGCGAGCGGAGCAGCAGGTTCTCGATCAGCGTTAGCAGGTCTTGCAGCGGCTCGAATATCGCTTCCAGCGTGTCTCCCCAGGCGCGGGTGAAATCCCGGAAGGCGCCGTCGATCGTCTGGCGCATGGCGCGCAGGTTCCCTCGGCTCATTTCCGGGAAACGGAACATGTCCATGTGTTTTGTCCTTTGGAAATGGAAATGGGCAAGACCGCGGCCCGCGATCTTGCCCGTCAGGCGCGAAGGCGCAGGTCAGAGCGCCGCCTTGACCTTTTCGGCCACATCCGCAGGAACCCAGTCGGCCCAGATTTCCTCGTGCCGCTCCAGGAATTCATAGGCGGCATCTTCGTTATTGGCCTGGTTCTCGACCATCCAGGCCAGCATGCCGTTCACGGTGTCATTGCTCCAGGACCGGGTCTTGACATAGTCCATCGCCACGCCGGCCTTTTGCGCGAACTCGCTGGTCACGGCGGTATAGACGTCCGAGGCCGGCCATTCCGTCACCTGCGGATCGGCGCAGTCGGGCTGGACGATGCAGGTATCCCAGCGCTCGCGGTCGAACTCGGCCTCCAGGTCCAGGCGGGTCATGTCATGCTGGCCCAGGATGGCGGTGGGCGCCCAGTAATAGCCCAGCCAGCCTTCGTTGCGGTTCGCCGCCCGCGCGATCGAGCCGTCCAGCGCCGCGGCCGAGCCCGAATCGACCAGTTCGAACCCCTTTTCATCAGCGCCCGAACCCAGGAACTGGTTGCGGTTGATCGCCTGGCAGGCCCAGCCGGACGGGCAACTGAACCAGGCGCCCTTGCTTTCGTCCTCGGCGCCGGGGAACAGCTCGGGATGCGCAAGCGCGTCCTTGAGCGTGCGGATATCATGTTCCTCTGCCAGCCAGGTCGGGACCCAGATGCCCTCGACCCCGCCATCGGACAGGATCTGCGAGGCGATGACGATCCGCCCCTCGGCCACCGCCTGGTCCAGCGGCTCCTTGACCGCGTTCACCCAAAGCTCGGGCGCCAGGTCCGGCTCTCCCTTTTCGTTCATCGAGGTGAAAGTGGGCATGGTGTCGCCCGCGACCAGCCCGACCTCGCAGCCGTAACCTTCTTCCAGGATGATCTTGTCGACCCAAGCCGCCAGCCCCGCCGAGGCCCAGTTCATCTCGGCTATGGTGATCGTGCCGCATGTGTCCTCGGCCGCGAATGCGGGGACGCCCGCCGCGAAAAAGGCAAGCGTGGTCGAAGCAAGAAATCTGCCCATAAATCGTTCTCTCCGGAATTTCATCGCACCACGGGGACGCGGCGCGGGGGGCGAAACCAATCGGCGCCGAACGCCGATCACCTCCGCGGGTCGGTTGCGACCCTGTTGCAGGGAATGGGGCCAGCGGCCCCGATTTCGGTGCGCAGTATTATAGGGCGTGATTCGAAAAGTTCAAATACATCACGGGGCGGCCATTGCGACCCGTCGTCGCGTTCTGCCGTCGCGTTCCCCAGATGGGACGCCGCATGACACCGGGCTGTCATCAAGCCGGTCTAGGGTCTGTTGAGTATCAGGATTCCCCTGTCAGCTGATTTCTGATTCAAGCTTTCCAAACGGGAGGTTTGGATGCCAGTTGAACGCTACATCGTCACGGATTGCCAGTGGGCGAAGATTGAGCCGCATTGCTTGGGCAAGAAGACCGATCCCGGCCGAACGGGCGGTGATGCACGCCTTTTTCTCGAGGCGGTTTTCTGGATCGCTCGGACTGGGGCGCAATGGCGCGATCTTCCGGAGGAGTTCGGGAAATGGAACTCGGTCTACCGCCGTTTCCGGGATTGGGGTGCCGCGGGAGTATTTGAGCGTATCTTCAAAGCATTGTCCGATGATCCCGACATGAAA